>NZ_VEXQ01000013.1 GCF_006376615.1 Buttiauxella sp. B2 | reverse complement strand
GCTTTTCATCTGGCTGACGGGCCGGTTTGTAAGCCGTTGTGCCGTGTCAGTGGAGGCGCAGTATAGGGATTTTCTGGACGCTGACAACCCCTAATTTCAAAATAATTACCAAGCGCACATTTTATAACCGCTACGTCTATTTTTGGCGCGATTTTATCGCTTTTGGCAGGTCTGCGAGGCTATTAATGACAAAATCGGCCGCAGCTTCACTTTGCTCAGTGACTGGCTTACCACTACGAACCAGTACTTTTGTCCCTACCTGTGCCGCTGATGCTGCTTGCATGTCTTCCAGTTTGTCTCCAACCATATAAGAAGAAGCCATATCTATATGAAGAAACTCTTGAGCTGAGAGCAGCATGCCCGGTTTCGGTTTGCGGCAATCGCAGGTTTGGCGAAACTCTTCTACTATTGCCTCCGGATGATGCGGGCAATAATAAATACCATCAAGGTCAACGCCACGGTCTGCTAAAGACCAGTCCATCCATTCTGTCAGATTCTCAAAATCACCTTCTGTGAACATGCCGCGGGCAATGCCTGATTGGTTGGTGACAAGAACTAATGCATAGCCCATTGCTTTTAACTCACGCATTGCGTCAATCACACCATCAATGAACACGAACTGGTCAACTTCATGGACATAACCATGGTCAACATTAATGGTGCCATCACGATCGAGAAAAATAGCTGGAACAGACTGTGCCACTTGGTAACTCCTGAAACTGGGGATTTGGTGTAGTATCGCATGGTTTTCTATCTGGGCGAGAACAGACAATCATTCGCAGATTGATTTAGACGTCTGGATGCCTTAACATCCATATTGATAACGGTCATCGCCCGTTATCGGCAGCAGAAAATGCCACGGCTTACACTCATACGATAATAAATAACCTAATGATTAAACTTTCGAATATCACCAAAGTGTTCCAACAAGGAAATCGCAGCATACAGGCGTTGAATAACGTCAGCCTGCATGTTCCTGCTGGGCAAATTTATGGCGTGATTGGCGCATCAGGTGCAGGGAAAAGCACCCTTATCCGTTGCGTAAACCTGCTTGAGCGCCCAACGCAAGGCTCGGTACTGGTCGATGGACAGGAACTAACGACGCTTCCTGAAGGCCAACTTACTAAAGCACGCCGCCAGATTGGCATGATTTTCCAGCACTTTAATTTGCTTTCTTCCCGTACAGTTTATGGCAACATCTCATTGCCTTTAGAGTTGGACAACACTCCTCGCGAAGAAATTAAACGCCGCGTGTCCGAATTACTCGATTTGGTTGGTTTGAGCGATAAACATGATGCTTATCCTGCCAACCTGTCTGGCGGGCAAAAGCAGCGTGTTGCTATCGCACGTGCTTTAGCAAGCAATCCTAAAGTACTTTTATGTGATGAGGCCACCAGCGCACTCGACCCGGCAACCACTCGTTCGATTCTCGAGCTGTTGAAAGACATCAACCGTCGCCTTGGTCTGACTATTCTTTTGATTACTCACGAAATGGATGTCGTAAAACGCATCTGTGATTGCGTCGCGGTTATCAGCGATGGTGAATTAATAGAACAAGATACCGTGAGCGAGGTGTTCTCTCATCCTAAGACGCCACTTGCACAACAGTTTATTCAATCCACTCTGCATTTGGATATTCCAGAAGATTACGCACAGCGTTTGAGCATCAACAAGAGCGACACTACCGTTCCGTTGCTGCGACTGGAGTTTACCGGTCAGTCTGTGGATGCACCTCTTCTTTCCGAAACCGCCCGCCGTTTCAATGTGAACAGCAATATTATCAGCGCGCAGATGGATTACGCCGGTGGCGTGAAATTCGGCATCATGTTGTGCGAATTGCATGGAGAACATCAAGATATGGACGCTGCTATCGCATATTTACAGCAGCAACATGTAAAAGTAGAGGTACTGGGTTATGTCTGAGCCAATGATGTGGTTACTGTTAAAAGGCGTGTATGAAACGCTGGCGATGACGTTTGTATCTGGCTTCTTTGGCTTTGTGCTCGGCCTGCCTGTCGGCGTATTGCTTTATATTACCCGCCCAGGGCAAATCAGCGCGAATGCGAAGGTGTATAACATCCTCTCTGCACTGGTGAATATCTTCCGTTCTATTCCATTCATTATATTGCTGGTGTGGATGATTCCCTTTACCCGTGCAATTGTCGGAACTTCAATTGGTCTGCAAGCGGCTATCGTTCCATTAACCGTCGGTGCAGCACCCTTTATTGCACGTATGGTAGAAAATGCCTTGCTGGAAATCCCATCGGGCCTGATTGAAGCTTCACGCGCTATGGGCGCAACACCGCTGCAAATCATCCGCAAAGTACTTCTGCCAGAAGCACTACCAGGTCTTGTGAACGCTGCAACCATTACGCTAATTACCCTGGTGGGCTATTCTGCTATGGGCGGTGCTGTTGGTGCCGGTGGTCTGGGCCAGATTGGCTATCAGTATGGTTATATCGGATATAACGCTACCGTGATGAATACGGTATTAGTGTTATTGGTAGTATTAGTGTATTTAATTCAAGTCTCTGGCGATCGTATCGTCCGGACTGTAACTCACAAATAATACGTTCAACACAACATCGTTTTTATACATAGTAAGGAAGGGATATGTCTTTTAAATTTAAAACCTTTGCGGCAGTTGGTGCTCTGATTGGTTCTCTGGCACTCGTGGGTTGTGGCCAGGACGAGAAAGATCCAAACCATATCAAAGTGGGCGTTATTGTCGGTGCTGAACAGCAAGTTGCCGAAGTTGCACAGAAAGTCGCAAAAGAGAAATACGGCCTGGATGTTGAGCTGGTTACCTTTAACGATTACGTTCTGCCTAACGAAGCGCTGAGCAAAGGCGATATCGATGCTAACGCCTTCCAGCACAAGCCATACCTGGATCAGCAAATCAAAGACCGTGGCTACAAACTAGTTGCTGTAGGTAACACGTTCGTCTACCCGATTGCTGGCTATTCCAAAAAAATCAAATCTCTGGATGAACTGCAAGCAGGCGCGCAGGTTGCTCTACCAAACGACCCAACTAACCTTGGTCGTTCTTTATTGCTGCTGCAACAACAAGGTCTGATCAAACTGAAAGATGGCGTTGGTCTGCTGCCAACCGTTCTGGATGTTACTGAAAACCCTAAAAACCTGAAGCTGGTTGAACTGGAAGCACCACAACTGCCACGTTCTTTGGATGATGCTCAGATTGCTCTGGCAATCATCAATACCACCTATGCAAGCCAGATTGGCCTGACTCCAGCTAAAGACGGTATCTTTGTTGAAGGCAAAGATTCTCCATACGTAAACCTGATCGTTTCCCGCGAAGATAACAAAGACGCTGAAAACGTGAAGAAATTCGTTCAGGCATACCAGTCTGACGAAGTTTACGAAGCAGCAAACAAAGTCTTCAATGGCGGCGCAGTAAAAGGCTGGTAAGTTTCTATTCTTCTATTTGTACGTAAATATTCTAAGACGGGCGAATGCCCGTCTTGTTATTTGTGCGATAGCTTGGTTCAATAATCGCGTTTTATCATTCATTGAGGAAAAATTATGCGTGCTTTACCGATCTGTTTATTAGCAGTAATGCTGAGCGGCTGTACGATGCTAAGCAGATCTCCCGTTGAACCTGTTCAAAGCACCGCAACACCGCCGGCTCCAGAACCGACTAAACCGAAACCTGTTCGTCCTGCGCCAGTAAAAATCTATACCAATGCAGAAGAATTAGTAGGTAAACCTTTCCGTGATCTCGGTGAAGTGAGCGGTGACTCATGCCAGGTTAGCAATCAGGATTCTCCACCCAATATCCCTACGGCGCGTAAACGCTTGCAAGTAAATGCATCAAAAATGAAAGCTAACGCCGTATTATTACATAGCTGCGATGTCACCAGCGGCACGCCAGGATGTTACCGTCAGGCTGTTTGTGTAGGTTCGGCATTAAATGTCTCGGCAAAATGACAGCATTTAGCTTTGAGCAAATTGGTGTCATTCGCTCCCCGTATAAAGAGAAATTTGCCGTTCCCCGCCAACCAGGTCTGGTAACTGATGGCGGTGGCGAATTGCATTTACTGCCACCTTTTAATATGGCGGATGCTGTTCGTGGCCTCGAAGGTTTTAGTCATCTATGGCTGCTATTTGTCTTTCATCAAACGATGGAAGGTGGCTGGCGGCCCACGGTTCGTCCGCCTCGTTTAGGTGGAAATGCTCGCATGGGCGTGTTTGCTACACGCTCAACATTTCGCCCAAACCCGATTGGTATGTCATTGGTCGAATTGAAAGGTATTCGCTGCCAGAAAGATCAGGTCATTTTGCAGCTTGGTAGTCTGGATTTGGTTGATGGCACTCCGATAGTTGATATCAAACCTTACTTACCGTTTGCTGAAGCGGTGCCAGAAGCCGTTGCAGGTTACGCTCAGAATGCCCCCGCAGCCGATATGCCGGTTTACTTCACATCTGAATTACAACCGCAATTAACACAGCTTGAGAAACGTTACCCGCACATTGAACGTTTCATCCGCGAAGTGCTGGCACAAGATCCCCGTCCGGCTTATCGTAAGGGTGAGGATAGCGGTAAAACTTACGCCGTTTTATTGCTGGAATTCAACGTCCGCTGGCGTGTAACCGAACAGGGTTCAGAAGTGTTTGCTATTGAGAGTCGTTAATTTATCGCCCTTCTCTTTTGACATCCTTGCCACACTGGTAAACTAAAACACTTATTTTGCATCAGGCTACTCAGGTAGCCGGTTATCTGCCGTTCAAATGGAACCGTAACAACATGCGTACTAGCCAATATCTGCTCTCCACACTGAAGGAGACACCAGCCGATGCCGAAGTCATCAGTCACCAACTGATGCTGCGTGCCGGGATGATCCGCAAACTCGCTTCCGGTTTATATGCCTGGTTACCGACCGGTTTGCGTGTTCTGAAAAAAGTCGAAAACATCGTGCGTGAAGAAATGAACAACGCCGGTGCAATCGAGGTGTGTATGCCTGTGGTTCAGCCTGCTGAATTATGGCAAGAAAGTGGTCGTTGGGAGCAATATGGCCCAGAACTGCTGCGTTTTGTTGATCGCGGCGAACGCCCATTTGTACTCGGCCCAACTCATGAAGAAGTCATCACAGACCTGATTCGTAACGAGCTGAGCTCTTACAAGCAGCTGCCGCTGAACTTTTTCCAGATTCAAACCAAATTCCGCGATGAAGTTCGCCCACGTTTCGGCGTGATGCGTTCCCGCGAATTCCTGATGAAAGATGCTTATTCTTTCCATACGACTCAGGAATCTTTGCAGGAAACTTACGATGCGATGTATCAGGCCTACAGCAAAATCTTCACCCGTATGGGTCTGGATTTCCGTGCAGTAGAAGCTGACACAGGTTCTATCGGCGGTAGCGCATCTCATGAATTCCAGGTGCTGGCGCAAAGCGGTGAAGATGACATCATCTTCTCAACCGAATCTGACTACGCAGCTAACATCGAATTTGCTGAGGCTGTAGCTCCAGCAGGCGGTCGTGCAGCACCGACCGTTGAAATGACGCAGATTGATACCCCAAATGCCAAAACCATTGCTGAGTTGGTTGAGCAGTTCAACCTGCCAGTCGAGAAAACAGTTAAAACCCTGATGGTTAAAGCAACTGAAGGCAGTGCTTACCCACTGGTTGCTCTGTTGGTTCGTGGCGATCATGCGCTGAATGAAGTTAAAGCAGAAAAACTGCCACAAGTTGCCAGCCCACTGACTTTCGCAACCGAAGAAGAAATTCGCGCGGTAGTTAATGCAGGTCCTGGCTCACTTGGCCCAGTCAATCTGCCAATTCCAGTGGTTGTTGACCGTACCGTTGCTGCAATGAGCGATTTCGCTGCTGGCGCAAACATCGACGGCAAACATTTCGTTGGTATTAACTGGGAACGTGACGTTGCGCTGCCAGAAGTTGCTGATATCCGTAACGTAGTTGAAGGCGACCCATGCCCAGATGGCAAAGGTACGCTGCTGATTAAACGTGGTATCGAAGTGGGTCATATCTTCCAGCTCGGCACTAAGTATTCCGAAGCGATGAAAGCATCTGTTCAGGGCGAGGACGGCCGTAACCAGATTCTGACTATGGGTTGCTACGGTATTGGCGTGACTCGTGCAGTCGCGGCTTCTATTGAGCAGAACCACGACGAGCGCGGCATTGTGTGGCCAGATGCAATTGCACCGTTCCAGGTTGCCATTCTGCCAATGAACATGCACAAATCTTTCCGCGTGAAGGAGTTAGCCGAAGAGCTGTATTCCACTCTGCGTGCAAAAGGTATCGACGTATTGATGGATGACCGCAAAGAACGTCCAGGCGTGATGTTTGCTGATATGGAACTGATTGGTATTCCACACACTGTCGTTATTGGCGATCGCAACCTTGATAGCGAAGAAGTTGAATACAAAAACCGTCGTGAAGGCGAGAAGCAGATGATCAAAACCAACGAAATCATTGATTTCTTGTTGGCACAGATTAAACGCTAAACCTTGCTGCACTAAGAAAAATGCCCCGCTAGTTGCTTAGCGGGGTATTTTTTTATCAATCTTGACAGGTTTTCTTAGGCTCAAACTTAGCGGCCCGGTCGGTAACGACTGTTTTTTTCAATTCACCACTGTCTGGTGAAGCCTGCAAAGTAAAGTGGGCATCAACCACCAGCAGAACCGGCTGGTAATCTTCTCCACGTGCTGCCGCGTATCCACGCTCAAGCTCAGCGTTGCTGGCAACATTAAAGGTTTTACCTGTTGCACAATCCTGGAAAATCGCTGCATCAGCCATGTATTTATACATGCCTTTCATCGTCATTGGCGTCGCAGGCAAAGCTTCCTTTATTGGCTTCAGGGTGTAATTAAGCTGAGACTCGATCGAATTCCCTGCCCGGTCCAACATTTCCAGGCTATCACCTTTCGGACGGAAATAGAGTTTTTCACCATCACGTTCTGTCAGAACTAATTTATCCGCGGTACGTGCCCAGCTACCGTAGGATGCAAATACTGCCGGTTCTTTTGCCCCTTGATAACGTTGATTCATTACCCAGGTACCGTCTTTTTCCAAAAACAGCGAGGTTTCAATCCCTGAGCAATCCGCACAAGGTATAACACCACGGTAGCTTTGCTGCATCGGCTGCAGTTCTGCTGCTTGTGTCGGCTGCAAAGTTTGCACTTCAGCTCGGTTATTACAGCCAAAAAGTGCAAACAAGCTGCACACAGCAACCGCTGACAATAGAATCTTTTTCACCATCTCCTCCTTCTTCTGGTCAATATCTTTGCCGTTCGTTATTCAGGACGCCGGACTTTTCCACGTAGCGATTTGGTCGTTGATTTCTGAGATTTTGATGTCAAACGACGCTCTTTTGATGCACGTGTAGGCCGGGTTGCTCGTCGACTTTTCTGTTCTACGGTTAATTCTTGAATCAATGAGATAAGCCTTGCGACTGCCGCTTCACGATTCATTTCCTGGCTACGGTATTCCTGCGCTTTGATCACCACCACACCATCTGGAGTAATAAGATGGTGACTGGCCGCCAATAGACGTTCTTTATAATACTCTGGCAGGCTGGAGGCACGAATGTCAAAACGCAAATGGATTGCCGTAGAGGTTTTATTCACGTGTTGGCCACCCGCACCTTGTGCGCGGATAGCAGTAATGGTGACTTCACTGTCCGGTATTGCTACCGCGCGGGATACTTCTATCATCAATGATGCTGCCAGGCCGTAAAGTGAATTTCGAGATTATTCTCAGCATCAGACAACCAAATTGCCCCATCCTGAATGGTGGCCTGCAAGTTCATCGAACGCGTACCAAACTCACTTAGCTTAGCCAACTGCTCGTCATCCAAATACCAGATAGACAAATTCTGATACTGCTTAAGTTTATTCTGATGCTGCTGCCACCAGATTTCAGCCGCACGGCTGTTATAGGTAAACAGTGCAACTTCAGCAGATTGGCTACAGGCTTTTTTCAGGCGTTTTTCTTCTGGTAAACCCAGTTCAATCCACAGGTCGATGCCCATGTGATCATTGCGCTGCCAGATTTCTGGTTCTTCTTCAGCACTTAATCCGCGTGAAAATTGCAGCCGTTCGTTAGCGTATTTAATCCACGCTAATAAACGCAGCATCATTCGTTCTTGAGTTTCTGAAGGATGGCGCGCAAGCGTCAGGTTGCTATCCAGGAATTGATTGCGATCGAGATCGGCAACATTCACCATCGCTTTATATATTGTCGCTTTTAACGCCATCACACTTCTCCACACTAATTAGGCGTTCATTGTAGCGAAAACCTCACTAAAACGCTGTTATGTATTCACTCAAGTAGAGAGTCAGGCTGCTGATATCGGTTTCATGCCTGTGGTATAGTCACCTTGCTAAACAGAGTTTATCTTCGTAGGCTTAACTGGCATCCCACGATTAAGTCTGAGGTCGGGACTCTGAAAGGAGGGCGTGTGGAAAAGTATTGTGTATTAGTACGGCAGCGCTATGCGGAAATAGCCAGCGGAGATTTGGGTTACATTCCGGATGCACTGGGTTGCGTCTTGAAGGTGCTAAACGAAGTGGCTTCCGATGAAGCACAACCAGAATCTATTAGGGAACAGGCGGCGTACGCTGCCGCGAACTTACTGGTGAGCGATTATGTCAATGAATGATGCCTATCAACCCATCAATTGTGATGATTATGACAATCTCGAGCTCGCCTGCCAGAATCACTTATTGTTGACACTGGAGTTAAAGAGCGGAGAAGTTTTCAAGGCGAAAGCCAGTGACCTGGTATCTCGTAAAAACATCGAATATTTGATTCTCGACGATGCCGGTGCCACCCGCGAAGTTCGCCTCGATAAAATTACCAGCTTCAGCCATCCTGAAATTGGTACTGTCGTAGTTAGCGAGTCCTGATACGCAAAGTATCCGCATGCGCGGGCAGCTCTGAGCTGCCCGTTTTTTTATGGCTTCATTGAAGCGTAATAAGCCGCCAGATTGCTAATATCTTCATCCGACAAGCCGCTAACGTACGCCTTCATCACTTCAGCTTGCCCACCGCTACGCTCACCCTTTTTATATGCCTGTAGTGAATGCTCAAGATAAGCCTCGTTCTGACCAGCAAGATTCGGATACATCGGCACCGATACTTTCCCCGTCGCACCATGGCAAGCCACACACATCATGGCTTTTTGCTCACCAGCTTGCGCATCCCCTTTTGCCAGTACCGGTTGGGCACACAATAAAATTCCCGCCAAAATGATTATTCTCTTCATTGCTGATTCTCCTTTTGCCAGTCGACATGCCAGCATGATTGGTCCGTTGCTTTCCCATCCTGGGTGACAAAAACTCCCAGAGCCGCAATCAGTTGTTCGCCATAATATAACAGTGGTGTTCTTTCCCGCTGCCACGGCGGGATCCCTGACTCTTGCCAGATTTTTTTCAGGCTTCGCCTGCGTTCACGCCCAACGATATGGAACTGTCCGGAAGCTTTAAAGCGTACAGTCACAGGTTCGTAATCGAGAGGTGCGCGAATTTCCAACCCTTCAGCCACGCATTGAAGAGTTCCCAAACCGTCTGGCAACGTTAATGGTGCAAAAGGTGCAGGCCAGGGAACAATTTCATCGCCTAACCGATTTGTTATCGGCAGCCAATACAATGCACCCTGATAACGACGAACTTCATAGTCGCCAAATTTCAGGCGTGGATTGGCATCTTCACGGCTCGTAGCCACCTCATCCCACAAACGCTCAAGTGCCGCTCGTGACGGCATGGAGGCTTTGTGCAAAGCAAACCACCGGCGTAACAATGCCGCACGACGTATAGCACTGAGAGAAAACATAGGTTCAATGAATATCGCACCATCGTCCTGAACTAACTCATCAAGCTGTTCTGCCAATAACTCATCAAGGAGCTGTTCTTGCTCTCCACACAGCTCAGCGCTACGGGCAACACTTTGAGGAAAATGAGGCCAGCGTTGCTGGATTTCAGGTAGTACACGCAGACGCAAGAAATTGCGATCGTAGCTATCATCCTGATTACTTTCGTCTTCTATCCACGTTAATTGGTGCTCATTGGCCCAGGCTTCCAGTTCTTTACGAGTTTGCCCAAGCAGCGGTCGGATCAACTCCGTTGAACCAAAAGGCAAACGTTGTGGCATGGCAGCTAATCCCGCCGGGCCACTCCCCCGCTTTAAGGCCAGCAAAAACGTTTCGCATTGGTCATCAAGATGTTGTGCCGTTAGCAGCATTTCTTCCGGGCGCAATGTTTCCGCCAGCGCCTGATAACGCGCCACACGGGCGTGAGCTTCAACACCTAGCCCATCGTCAGCCAGTTGTACTCGTTTTACTTCAAATAACACGTTCCATTGCTCACAGACTTTCCGGCAATGTTTCGCCCATTCATCGGCAAAAGGACTTAGACCATGGTGAATATGCATTGCGCGAATGTGAAAATTCGCAGCATGAGTATCACGAAGCGTGACCAACTGATGGAGCAAAACCGTGGAATCCAGGCCACCACTAAAAGCCACCAGCAAATGTGGGTGCGGATGCAGCAATCTGAGTAGAGGACGAAGTTGCATAGTCAGCAATTTAAATAAGGATTTGCCCAGCACGTTACTGGGCAACGACATATGAGGCAAGCGTTACTGTGGGTAAAACTATTGTTGGTAAAGTTCGAGGGGCAAACCATCCGGGTCATTAAAGAAAGTAAAACGCTTGTCAGTGAAAGGATCGATACGAACTGGCTCGCACTTCACGCCATTATCTTCCAGATGAGAAATAGCGTTGTCGATATTGTTAACGCTGAACGCTAAATGGCGCAGACCGCAAGCTTCCGGGCGGCTCGGCCTTGCTGGCGGGGAAGGAAATGAAAACAGCTCAATGACATATTGCCCGTTCAGTGCCAAATCTCCTTTCCATGAATCTCGCTCCTCGCGATACGCTTCAGCTTGCAGCGTAAAACCGAGAATATCGCAGTAAAAATGTTTACTGATTGGGTAGTCCGACGCAATGATAGCGATGTGGTGAACTTGCTTTAAACCCAGCATAAATGCTCCTTTGTCTTTTTCGTGCGCTTACTATCATGCATCAGTAAATCAATACGCTAAACCGTTTTTAAGACCCGAACCCGGTAAATGCCATCTTCGCCAAGTTTAGCCCCATGGATATCCGTTTCAAAGCCGGGATAATGCTCCCCGACAGAACACAGCATTAGCAAAAAATCGAGCACCGCACGGCTTTCATTGGTGATCGTCTCCCCAGGCATGACTACCGGCACACCCGGCGGGTACGGCAAAATCATGTTTGCAGAAACACGGTTCAATAATTGTTCGATTTCTACCGTTTCAACATTGCCTTTAACTTGCTGTTGATAAGCCTTGTGCGGTGTCATTTTCATTTCAGGTAACACATCAAAAGCACGCAACATCAGGTCAGAAAGATTGTGCTGCTTAATCAGCTTGTGGATGCCTTGTGCTAAATCCTGAATACGCATGTTGCGATAAAAATCAGGGTCTTCTGCATACAAATCTGGCAGCATGTTTTTCACACGCAGGTTGAGGTCGTAAGAGCGTTTAAATTCCGTCAACCCCCGCAACAAGCTTAATGCTTTGGTTTTATCGATACCAATACTGAACAGGAACAGTAAGTTATACGGCCCTGTTTTCTCGACCACAACGCCACGTTCATCGAGGAACTTCGCCACCAGCGCCGCAGGAATCCCCTCTTGCGCCATCGTTCCCAACTCATCCATACCGGGGGTCAGAATAGTGACTTTAATCGGGTCAAGGTACATATGGTCAGCGTCGGCATCTTTAAAACCGTGCCAGTCTTCTTCGACTGGCGAAATTGGCCAGCATGCAGCTTCATCAATGAA
Source organism: Buttiauxella sp. B2 (assembly GCF_006376615.1). Taxonomy (GTDB): domain Bacteria; phylum Pseudomonadota; class Gammaproteobacteria; order Enterobacterales; family Enterobacteriaceae; genus Buttiauxella. The sequence continues at coordinate 137,090 of NZ_VEXQ01000013.1, read as the reverse complement.
TTCTGGCTGCCAGATATCAAAGAACCAATCCTCAGATTCCTCACGCAAGCGCTGAACCTCACGGCGAAAATGCAGAGCACGTTCTACAGAACGGTTGATCAAACGCTTACCAGGGTTACCACGCAGCATCGCAGCCGCTGTTTCAATAGACGCTACCAGCGGATAACTGGGTGAAGTGGTGGTATGCATCATGTAGGCTTCGTTAAACGTCTGCTCGTCATAATCCCCTTTGATATGAATGAGGGATGCTTGCGACAACGCAGCCAGTAATTTGTGCGTGGACTGCGTTTCATAGATGATTTTCCCTGGTACACGGTCGCCGCTCATCCCGCTTTTCCCCTGGTAAATAGGATGGAAATTGGTATACGGCACCCAGGCTGAATCAAAGTGAATTGAGGGAACGTCCAGCGTTTGCTTGATGAACTCAGTGTTATAGAGCAAACCATCGTAGGTTGAATTAGTGATAACCGCATGCACTGGCCATTGTGCGTTTTCCGTAGCGGCTACTTTTGCTTCAATGCTCTCACGCATAAATTCCCGCTTCGGGATGCCACCCAAAATCCCCAGAGCATTGCGCGTTGGTTTTAACCAAATGGGAACCAAATCCGTCATCATCAATAGATGAGTCAGCGACTTATGGCAGTTACGGTCGATGAGAACCGTACTACCGGACGGTGCGGCGTACATGCCGACGATTTTATTCGACGTCGATGTACCATTGGTCACCATATAGCTTTGTTCCGCACCGAATGTGCGGGCTATATATTCCTCGGCTTCCAGATGGGGGCCTGTATGATCAAGCAACGAACCAAGTTCGGTCACTGAAATCGAAACATCCGCCTTGAGCGTATTCGCGCCAAAAAAGTCATAGAACAGGCAACCTACCGGGCTTTTCTGATAGGCCGTACCCGCCATATGGCCTGGTGTACAGAAGGTATATTTCCCTTCATTAACATAGTTGAATAACGCTTTGGTTAACGGCGGAGTGATGTTATCCAGATATTCATTAGTGTACTGGCGGATTCGCAAGGCGATGTCATCGGCGGCACTCAGCGCGTACTCAAAAAACCACAGCGCCATGCGCATTTCGTTGACACTAACATCCAGCGAAGAATGCGCATTGATAAACGCATACAGTGGCAAATATTCATTCAGGGCATTAATTTCGCTGCAAAGATCCAGGCTGTATTCGTCCCAGTCAAAAATGACACCACAGATACGCGGATTATGTTCGATGAGTTTGAGCAGGTCGGCGCCATTTGTGGGATAAATGAGCCGGAAACCTTGCACTTCCAGCGCTTGATGCAGCTCTTTGATCGGCTCATCTTTGTAGAAAACGCCGTGCGTCCCCATGATTGCAATAATATTCAATGCTCACCTCCTGGCAAAAATACTTCAGGTAAGCATAGTTTATTGAAATCGCACTTAGGACAAGCGTTAGGGTGTAAAGCTTTATAAAGTGTGGAGTTCAGGCAATAAAAAAGGCCAGAATTTCTTCTGACCTCTCTTTGTCATACATCACGCTATCACGCGTAGCCGTAGCTCATCAGACGATGATAACGACGAGCCAACAGCTCTTCGGTATTCAACACATCCAGATCGGCCAGGTCGGCCAGCAATTGAGCCTTCAGTGAAGCAGCCATGGCTTCAACGTTACGGTGCGCACCACCCAATGGTTCAGGGATAACTGAATCGATTAGCTTCAGCTCTTTCAGGCGTGGAGCAATGATACCCATTGCTTCTGCGGCGATAGGCGCTTTATCAGCACTTTTCCACAGAATTGACGCACAGCCTTCTGGAGAGATAACAGAATAGGTGCTGTATTGCAGCATATTCACTTTATCGCCCACACCAATCGCCAGCGCGCCACCAGAGCCACCTTCACCAATTACGGTACAGATGACTGGTACTTTCAGACCAGACATTTCACGCAAGTTGCGCGCGATAGCTTCTGACTGACCGCGCTCCTCCGCACCCACGCCAGGATAAGCACCTGGGGTATCAATGAAGGTAATGATTGGCATTTTGAAACGCTCAGCCATTTCCATCAAACGCAGTGCTTTACGGTATCCTTCTGGTGCTGGCATACCAAAGTTACGGCGAATTTTCTCTTTGGTTTCACGGCCTTTCTGATGGCCAATAACCATCACCGGACGGCCGTCAAGACGCGCAATCCCGCCAACGATAGCTTTATCGTCAGCATACGCGCGATCACCCGCCAGTTCGTCAAACTCATCAAAAGCCAGACGCAGATAATCAAGCGTATACGGGCGCTGCGGATGACGCGCCAGTTGAGCAATCTGCCATGCACCTAAATCGGCAAAGATTTTACGTGTGAGTTCTACGCTTTTTTCACGCAGACGCTGCACTTCTTCGTCGAGATTAATATCTAACTTTTCGTCCTGACGGCTAACAGCAGTCAGGGAATCAATTTTCGCTTCCAGCTCTGCAATCGGCTGTTCAAAATCGAGGAAATTCAGACTCATAATATTCCTGTATTAATCAAACTCCAGTTCCACCTGCTCTGCACCTATCAACGTACGCAGCTCATTGAGCAAACGATCACTCGGGGATACACGCCATGCTGCGCCAAAACGCAAACGCGCTCGTGCATCCGCTCTCTGATAGTAGAGATGTACTGGAATGGTCCCCGAACGATGGGGTTCCAGGGACTGACGGAGACGGTTCAAAAGCTGGTCATCAATTTGCCTGTCCGTCAGCGAGATAGCAAGCCCACGCGCATACTTTTCGCGGGCCTCGTCAATGTCCATTACTTCGCGAGCGGTCATTTTAAGGCCGCCGCTGAAATCATCAAAGCTGACCTGTCCGCTGACGATCAGGATACGGTCTTTTTCCAACAGATGCTGGTACTTTTCTAACGCATCTGTGAATAGCATCACTTCCAGACGACCAGAACGGTCGTCCAGAGTACAGATGCCAATGCGATTGCCGCGCTTAGTAATCATCACCCGCGAAGCAATCACCAGACCCGCAGCCGTGGTCATTTTACCACGTTCTGTCGGGTGCATCTCTTTCAGGCGCATGCCACCGACATAGCGCTCAATTTCTTTAAGGTACTGGGTAATTGGGTGGCCTGTCAGGTATAAACCCAACGTTTCACGTTCACCGTCCAGCACCACTTGTTCAGGCCACGGAATAACGCTGGCATAGGACTGTTCAACTTGCTCCGGTTCATCAGCCAGCACACCGAACATATCCACCTGACCAATCGCTTCAGCTTTCGCGTGTTGGTCAGCAGCTTTAAGCGCATCACCCAGCGCATTCATTAGTGCGGCACGATGCGGCCCAAGGCGGTCAAATGCCCCGGACATAATCAACTTTTCAAGTACTCGCTTGTTAAGCTTTTTGGTATCAACACGCGCGCAGAGGTCGAACAATTCGCGGAAATAACCGCCTTCGTTACGCGCCTCGATTATCGCTTCAATTGGGCCTTCACCGACACCTTTAATTGCGCCGATACCGTAAACAATTTCACCGTCGTCATTAACGTGAAAATGATACAGCCCCGAGTTGATATCCGGCGGTAAAATTTTCAGGCCCATGCGCCAGCATTCATCCACCAGCCCTACAATTTTCTCGGTGTTATCCATATCTGCGGTCATAACCGCGGCCATGAATTCTGCTGGATAGTGTGCCTTTAACCATAGCGTCTGGTAAGAAACCAACGCATAAGCTGCTGAGTGAGATTTGTTAAACCCATAACCGGCAAATTTCTCTACCAGGTCAAAGATCTTAATCGCCAATTCGCCGTCAATACCACGAGATTTCGCGCCATCTTCAAAGCCACCACGCTGCTTCGCCATCTCGACGGGGTTCTTTTTGCCCATCGCACGACGCAACATATCTGCGCCGCCGAGTGAATAACCCGCCAGTACCTGCGCAATCTGCATAACCTGTTCTTGATACAGGATAATGCCATAGGTCGGTTCCAGTACCGGTTTCAGGCTTTCATGCTGCCATTGAATATCCGGATAAGAGATAGCTTCACGCCCGTGCTTACGGTCAATAAAGTTATCTACCATACCTGATTGCAGTGGGCCTGGGCGGAACAGCGCAACCAATGCAATCATATCTTCGAAGCAGTCAGGTTGCAGACGCTTAATCAAATCTTTCATGCCGCGAGATTCAAGCTGGAATACCGCAGTGGTTTCCGAACGTTGCAGCATGTCGAAGCTTTTCTTGTCCTCGAGCGGAATAGCGGCGATATCAATCGGCTCTAATCCCTGCTTTGCCCGACGCGGATTGATCATCTTCAACGCCCAGTCGATGATCGTAAGTGTGCGCAAACCGAGGAAGTCGAACTTCACCAGACCGGCGTATTCCACGTCGTTTTTATCGAACTGAGTGACCGGATTTTGGCCCTGGTCGTCGCAGTAAAGCGGTGCAAAGTCGGTAATTTTTGTGGGCGCAATCACCACGCCACCAGCGTGTTTACCAGCGTTTCGCGTTACACCTTCAAGCTTACGCGCCATGTCGATAAGCGCTTTAACTTCTTCATCAGCCTCATAGATTTCAGGGAGCTGCGGTTCAGCTTCAAACGCTTTCGCAAGCGTCATACCTGGATCTGGCGGGATCAGTTTAGAAATACGATCGACGAAACCGTAAGGGTGCCCCAGTACACGACCCACATCACGGATAACCGCCTTTGCCGCCATCGTACCGAAGGTAATAATTTGTGATACCGCTTCACGCCCGTACATTTCTGCCACGTGGTCGATAACCCAGTCGCGTTTTTCCATGCAGAAATCGATGTCGAAGTCAGGCATTGAAACACGTTCTGGGTTAAGGAAACGTTCGAACAGCAGGTCGAACTCCAGCGGATCTAGGTCGGTAATTTTCAGAGCATAAGCAACCAGCGAGCCTGCACCCGAACCACGACCTGGTCCGACTGGCACACCGTTGTCTTTCGACCACTGGATAAATTCCATTACGATCAGGAAGTAGCCCGGGAATCCCATCTGGTTGATAACTTTAAGCTCAATTTCCAGACGCTCATCATACGGCACTCGTTTTACCGCACGCTCTTCAGGATCTTTGAACAAGAATTCCAGACGATCTTCCAGCCCTTCTCTGGATTTCATCACCAGGAAGTCTTCGGTAGACATCTCACCGGTTGGGAACTGGGGTAAGAAGTATTCGCCCAGACGTACTGTGACATTACAACGTTTGGTGATTTCTACGCTGTTTTCCAGCGCTTCCGGGATATCGGAAAAAAGCTCGCACATTTCTTCTTCGGTACGCAGATACTGTTGAGAAGAATAGTTGCGTGGGCGCTTGGGATCGTCGAGCGTGAAACCATCGTGGATGGCGACGCGAATTTCATGGGCATCGAAATCGGTAGCCTCAATGAATCTAACATCATTGGTTGCCACGACTGGCAAGCCACGTTCATCCGCCAGCGCTACAGCGGCGTGCAAATAGCTTTCTTCGTCAGGACGGCCGGTACGAATCAGTTCCAAATAGAAGCGATCGGCAAAATATTGCTGGTAGAACTCCAGACACTGATCAAGCTGTGCCGTATTTCCACGTAACAAGTTTTTGCCAATATCCCCCATACGCCCGCCAGAGAGCAGGATCAGTCCCTCGTTTAGCTCGGCAAGCCAGGTTCTATCTATAATCGGGCCTGCGGCACCATACCCACGCTGGTAGGCTTTTGAGATTAACAGCGTCAGGTTTTGATAACCGGTATTGTTAGCGGCGAGCACAGTCAAATGGCTGAGTTCATCACCCAGTAATTCATTCGCAACGTTAAAATCAGCCCCGATGATCGGCTTGAGCCCTACGCCATGCGCAGCACCATAGAATTTCACCAGCCCACAAAGGTTGGTAAAATCGGTGATAGCAATTGCTGGCATCCCCATCTCCGCGGCTTTCTTCACCAGCGGAGCTGTTTTTGCCAGGCCATCAACCATGGAGTAGTCGCTGTGCACCCTAAGGTGTACGAAACGTGGTTCAGCCATTTCTCATTCCGATTAGAAGTGTAACGTACGTCTGCAAATCAGGACGCCAGCCCGAGAGCGCGTTTGACCGGAGCAAAACTACGACGGTGATGCTCAGTAGCACCATGCTCTGCCAGCTTTTCGAGATGGAAAGCGGTAGGGTAGCCCTTGTGTTGGGCAAAACCATATTGCGGAAAACAGAGATCAAGCTCTGTCATTTCACGGTCACGTGTCACTTTAGCAATTATTGATGCCGCGCTAATTTCTGCCACACGACTGTCACCTTTCACCACTGCCAGCGAGGGCATCGGTAATGCGGGGCAGCGATTGCCATCAATCAACACATATTCAGGGACAACGGAAAGGCCAGCAACGGCACGCTGCATTGCTAACATCGTGGCATGTAAAATGTTTAATTGATCGATCTCTTCCGGCTCAGCACGGCCAAGGCTCCAGGAAAGCGCTTTTTCGATAATTTCATCGTATAGCGCATTACGGCGTTTTTCAGAGAGTTTTTTCGAATCCGCAAGCCCAATGATAGGGTTTGCGGGATCAAGAATGACCGCAGCAGTCACCACGGCACCAACCAGCGGGCCACGGCCAACTTCATCAACACCAGCAACTAATTGATTATGAGGATAAATAAATTCAATCATTGTGCGAGCTCCAGCACAGCATCTGCCGCTTGTTCATCGGCATTACAACGAATCTGCTGATGCAAGTCACGGAAGGTATCATGCATTTGATGGCTCTGCGCACAGTCTTCAAGCAACGGAGCAAGTGCCTTCGCAAGCGCATTTGGTTCACACTCGTCCTGCAATAACTCTTTGACGAGTTCACGGCCAGCCAAGAGATTGGGTAGTGAAACGTAATCAGTTTTTACCAGACGTTTAGCCAGCCAGAAGGTAAAGGGTTTCATACGATAACCCACGACCATCGGGCATTTTGCCAGCATACACTCGAGTGCAGCGGTACCTGATGCCAGCAATGCGGCATCACTTGCCACCATCGCTTCTCGCCCTTGCCCATTGAGCAAATGCATTGTCAGATCTGGGGCGACTTCGGATTTAATGTGTTCGAATTGTTCACGTCGTTTGGCGTTAACCAGCGGAACAACTATTTCCAACCCAGGAAAACGTTCACGCAGCAAAAGAGCCGTTTTAAGGAAATCTGCGCTGAGCATTTCCACTTCTGCACCACGGCTTCCAGGCAGCAAAGCCAGGCATTTGGCATCAGGGGAAATACCGAGCGTCGCACGAGCGGCGTTTTTATCGGGATCAAGCGGCATGGCATCAGCCATGGTATGACCGATAAACCGGCACGGGACATTAAATCTATCGTAAAACGCTTTTTCGAAAGGTAGAAATGCGAGTACCAGATCCGTTGCTCTACCAATTTTGAAAACGCGTTTTTGCCGCCAGGCCCAAACGGAGGGGCTGACGTAATGAATGGTACGAATACCCTGTTTTTTGAGATTACCCTCCAGCGTGATATTGAAATCAGGGGCATCAATACCGACAAAAACATCTGGCTGTAATTCATTGAAGCGGCGCGTGAGATCGGCACGAATATGGAGTAAACGGCGCAGGCGACCGAGCACTTCAACAATGCCCATCACTGCCAGTTCTTCCATCTCATACCAGGCTTCGCAACCTTCGGCCTGCATCAATGGACCAGCAACACCCACAAAACGAGCATCAGGTACACGAGCTTTCAGGGCACGAATAAGACCTGCACCAAGAATATCGCCGGAAGTTTCTCCGGCGACCAGGGCAATCGTAAGCGGACGACCAGGTTTCATTTAGCGAATCAGACCACGCGTTGAACGCGCAAAAAATTCAACGAATGCGTTCACTTCTGGATGCTGCTCGGCAAGCTGAGCTATTTCCGGTTTAGCTTCTTCGAAGGTTTTTCCGCTGCGGTAGAGAATTTTGTACGCGTTACGAACCGCGTGTATTGCTTCTCTGGTGAAACCACGGCGTTTAAGCCCTTCGATGTTGACGCCAAAAGGTGTTGCATGGTTGCCCTGAGCAATAACATACGGCGGAACATCTTGTGCAACGCCGGAACAACCACCCACCATAACGTGCGCACCAATAATGCAGAACTGGTGTACAGCGGTCATACCACCAATGATTGCGAAATCATCGACAGAAACGTGACCAGCAAGTGTTGCGTTATTTGCGAGGATACAGCGATTTCCCACGGTACAGTCATGCGCCACGTGGGCGTTGACCATCAGCAAGTTATCACTACCCACCTTCGTCAACCCACCACCCTGCTCTGTTCCGCGATGAATGGTGACGCTCTCGCGAATGCGGTTGCGATCGCCAATTTCCACACGGGTTGGTTCGCCAGCGTATTTAAGATCCTGGTTAACTTCACCAATGGAGGCGAACTGATAAAACTCGTTATCACGGCCAATAGTCGTATGACCATTTACCACAACATGAGACTTCAGAACGGTGCCGTCACCAATCTCAACATGCGGACCAACAACACAAAACGGGCCGATATGAACGTTAGCACCAATAACGGCACCTTCTTCCACAATGGCAGATGGATGAATAAAGGCGGATTTATCAATCACGTATTAACTCTCCCGGCTGCGGGCACACATCATAGTTGCTTCGCAGACAATTTTACCGTCAACAGTTGCTACGCCTTTAAAGCGCGTCAGACCACGGCGGGTTTTCTCGAAAGTAACTTCCATGACCATCTGGTCACCTGGCACGACAGGACGTTTGAAACGCGCTTCATCGATACCAGCAAAGTAGTAAAGCTCACCAGGTTCCAGTTTGCCCACGCTTTTAAACGCAAGAATACCTGTGGCTTGTGCCATCGCTTCAAGAATAAGCACACCTGGGAAAATCGGTTTACCAGGGAAGTGGCCCTGGAAAAACGGCTCATTTACTGTGACATTTTTTACTGCACGTAAAAAACGCCCTTCTTCAAAATCCAGCACGCGATCAACCAGCAAAAACGGGTAACGGTGCGGCAGAAGTTCTAAAATCTCTTCGATGTGCAGAGTATGAGTGTCGGTAGTCAAGATACTCTTCCTGTCTAAATGTACCAAATGACAATAATAACACGGCCTGCGACTATCTCAGGATAGCTAGCAGGCCGCAAATCAGTAAGCACTAACGCGTCTTGGGCGGGTGACTTTAGTCTTGTTGATTGATTTTTTTCTCAACGGATTTCAAGCGTTTGCTGATCTCGTCAATATTCATCACCAACGCGGCTGTTTTACGCCACACTTTGTTCGGTTGTAATGGAATACCTGAGGAATAAACCCCCGGCTCTGTAATAGGGCGCATTACCATGCCCATTCCAGTCACGGTGACTTTATCGCAGATTTCCATATGGCCATTGATTACACTGGCACCGCCAATCATGCAGTAGCGGCCAATTTTCAGGCTGCCTGCCATGATTACACCGCCAGCGACGGCAGTATTGTCGCCAATCACGACATTATGTGCAATCTGGCATTGGTTATCTATGATAACACCATTGCCAATAATCGTGTCGTCCAGTGCACCACGGTCAATTGTAGTACAGGCGCCGATCTCAACACGGGAACCAATGATCACACGGCCTAACTGAGGGATCTTCACCCAGTTGCCACGATCGTTAGCATAACCAAAACCATCTGAACCGATGACGGTGCCGGACTGAATCAGACACTGCTCACCGATCTGGATTTCGTGGTAAATCGAGACATTCGCCCACAGACGAGTGCCAGCACCAATTGTGGTGTTTTTACCGACGAAGCAGCCAGGGCCAATTACGACATTATCGCCCAGCACTACGCCAGACTCGATAACAGCATTTGCACCAATGGCTACATTGGTACCCAGCGTCGCACTCGCATCAATAACAGCGCTTGGCGCGATATTTTGAGCAGGTTGCGGCGTGGAATCAAGAAGTTGCGCCATACGAGCATAAGTCAGGTAGGGATTCTTCACTACCAAAGCTGCGCTATGTGCGAAAGGAAGATCGGCTTCAGTCATCACGACGGCAGAAGCCTGGCAAACAGCCAATTGCTCACGGTAACGCGGGTTTACCATAAAAGTAATTTGGCCAGCCTGGGCCGTTTGCATAGATGCAACGCCGGTGATGACAAGTTCGCCATCACCGTGCAATTCTGCATCCAACTGCTGGGCTAAATCAGCCAGTCGAATTGAAGACATTACTTATTTAACCTGTTTCAGTACATCTGAAGTGATGTCTTTTACGCTGCTGCCTGCATAAGCAACGGTGTTAGTATCCAGCACCACGTCGTAGCCTTTGTCGTCAGCAACTTTCTTCACTGCGCTCTGAATACGAGTAACCAGTTTGCCACGCTCTTCGTTAGAACGACGTTGACGATCCTGTTCAAAAGCTTGTGCTTTGGTCTGGAACTGTTGGCGTTGAGCCATCAGGTCTTTTTCCATTTTGCTACGGTCAGCAGCTTTCATGGTAGAACCATCACGTTGCAGCTTTTGCATTTTGGATTGCAGATCGCCTTCCATATTTTGCAATTCGCTCGCACGGCCTTTGAACTCGTTTTCCAGAGTTTTGGACACACCGGTAGTCTGTGCAACCTGTTGGAACAGATTACCCATGTTTACAACAGCGATGCTGTCAGCTGCCTGAACACTAGCTGATGCAGCCATAGCGATGCCAAGACCTGCAGCAAATAACCACTTTTTCACAATAAACTCCTTACCATCCCGTATGTGTCCTAAGACACTCTTTTTGCGTGCGCCAGTTCTGCATTTGCGAACTGGCGTCATCGCTACACTGCTATTACGCAGTTCCTTTGCGCAGAACAATTACCAAGTTTTACCAATGTTAAACTGGAACTGTTCCGCTTTGTCGCCGTCGTATTTCTTGAACGGTTGGGCATAAGAGAACACCAACGGCCCCAACGGAGACATCCATTGCAAAGCTAAACCTGCTGACATACGAATATTACTTGGGTCACTATAATCTGGCACCCCAGCAGCTCTCATATCTGCAGTGTTTTGCCAGTTAGTATCCCAGACGGTACCCATGTCCACGAACAAAGAGGTACGAACAGAGTTCGCATACTTCTCGCTAAGGAATGGCGTAGGCGTGATAAGTTCCAAACTTGCCACTGCCATTGCGTTACCACCGACTGCATCGTCAGAACCACATACTTCATTTGACGAAGGCTTGTTACAGTTATCTGTATTGTTGCCGCCGTAATATACCGCTTTCGGACCAATGTTATTGGACTGGAAACCACGGACGGTACTGGAACCACCGGCATAGAAGTTCTCATAGAACGGCATTTCTTTACCGCCAAGGCCATCACCGTAGCCCAAACGAGTACGACCTAACATTACCCAAGTATGATCTTCATCGATTGGGAAGTAGCTTGCCGTATCCAACGTCACTTTATAAAACTCGTTATCAGAGCCTGGTACGGTAACTTTACCGTTCAGGTTCACACGTGAGCCTTCTGTTGGGAAGTAGCCACGGTCAAGTTTGTTATATGTCCAGCCATAGTTCATTGTGAAATCGTCTGCGGCAAAACCATTGTTATCAGAGTTTTTATCAGTCGATTGACCGACTGAATCCAGATAACGCCACATCGCCACCTGCGGCTGCATGTTGGACAGGTCGTTATGTACGTAACCTAACCCCAGACGCAACGTATTGTTTTCATTAACCGGGAAGCCAAGTGTTCCATCTAAACCATAACTTTTGTTAGTGTAGTCAGAAAGATCCGCATCATCTGCTTTAAAGTCGTTGTAGAAGAGACGGCCGCCAAGGCTCACACCATCAACTGTAAAGTATGGGTCGGTTAACGACAATTCAGCATAAGTCTGATAATCGTTTTTGGTTCCGTTGATACCGACTGAGTAACCCGTTCCTAACCAGTTATCCTGCTGGACACCGACCTGGAAGCTGATACCACTTTCAGTACCGTAACCCACACCGAAGTTGAAGCTACCGGTGTTACGTTCTTTAACTTTGTACACTACGTCAACCTGGTCAGGGCTTCCTGACACACGCTGTGTATCAACGTCGACGGTTTCGAAGTAACCCAAACGGTTCAGTCGATCTTTACCTGAATCGACAAGGTCGCTACCCAACCAAGTCCCTTCCATCTGGCGCATTTCACGGCGCAGGACGGAGTCTTTACTGGTGTCGTTGCCTTCAAAACGAATCTTACGCACGTAATAACGGTTACCAGAATCAACGTTCACATGCAGTTTAACAGTCTTGTCTGCATCGTTGATTTCAGGTTGTGTTTGCACTCGTGGGTAGGCGTAACCATAACGACCCAACAATTTCTTGATGTCGTCTTCCATCTTGGTCACTTTGGTGCCGTTATAAAGCTCGCCAGGTTTCAGCTTAGTCAGCGTTTCAATTTCTGCTGAATGCCCAGCCAGATTACCGCTCACCGTCACACCAGCAATCTTGTACTGATCGCCTTCGGTAACGTTGATGGTAACGTAAATGCTTTTCTTATCAGGTGTCAGACTTACCTGTGTGGAATCGATGTTAAATCGAGCGTAACCACGATCCAGGTAGTAGCTGCGCAGTGTTTCGAGGTCACCGGCAAGTTTCTGCTTCTGATATTTACGATCGCCCACCACGTTCCACCATGGCACTTCATCACGCAACTGGAAGTGCGAAATGAGTTCGTCGGTAGTAAACGCATGGTTGCCTACGATGTTGATTTGCTGAATTTTGGCTGAAACACCTTCCTGGAATACCAGTTTCAGGTCAACACGGTTACGCGGCAGTGGCGTAACAACGGCTTTCACGCTGGCACTGTACTTACCAACGCTGTAATAGAAATCTTCCAGCCCTTTTTCAATATCGGCAAGGGTTGTGCGATCCAATGATTCACCGACACGCACACCAGAAGCCTCGAGGTTCTGTTTCAGCATGTCGTCCTTCACGGACTTGTTACCGGAGAAAGTAATACTCGCGATTGTCGGGCGTTCTTTCACCTGAACAACTAACGTTTCGCCATCACGAAGTACCCGGACATCTTCGAAGTTCCCGGTAGCAAACAGTGAACGAATAGTATTACTGATATCCTCATCAGAGACAGTATCGCCTACGCGAACCGGCATACTGAGGAGGGCCGCACCGACGGCGACTCGCTGCAGGCCTTCGAAATGAATATCCTTCACTACGAACCCGTCTGCACCGTATACGGTGGCGCTGCTAAACAGCAGCGACGCTATGAGCAACTTTTTCATCGCCATCGTTGTTATGCGTTCTTCCTAACCTGCTCTCTAAAACCGAGAGAAATCATTGAAAAGTGCAAGCCCCATCAACAGCACCAGCAATATAGAGCCAATGCGGTAACTAAAGTCTTGAACTCGCTCGGAAACCGGTCCACCTTTCAGCTTTTCAATCGCCAAAAAGAGCAGATGCCCCCCGTCCAGGACGGGTAACGGAAACAGGTTGATAATCCCCAGATTGACGCTAATTAGCGCCAGGAACATCAGATAGTAAATCAACCCAGATTCCGCTGACATCCCTGCCCCTTGAGCTATAGAGATTGGCCCACTGAGGTTATTCAGTTTGATGTCACCGGTTATTAATTTTCCCAGCATGTTGACCGTCAGCTTCATCAGTTGCCAGGTTTTATCCGTGGCTTCTGCTACTGCAGCAAACGGCCCATACTGGCGCACTGTTTTGTACTCATCAGGCAGCGGGATAACCTTTGGTACTACACCCGCGAACCCTTCAGCCTTCTCGCCACCCGGTTTTGTATCCGGTATCAGCGTTAAAGACAAGATAGCACCTTGTCTTTCTATTTCTAGCGCCAGTGGGTGACCTGGATTATCACGCACCTTACTAACAAATTCTGTCCACTGAGTCAGTGCCGCACCGTTGACTTTAACGATCCTGTCTCCAGCTTGCAAACCCGCTTTATTAGCTGCGGAATTTGGCTGCACTTCTTGTAATACCGTTTCAATTTGCGGACGACGAGGCCCGATACCCAATGAGGTTATCGGGTTTTGCTTCTCTGGTTCAAACTGCCAGTGGCGCAAATCGAGTGTTTTTTCACTACGCAAACTAGAGCCTGGCGGTGCCATCGTCACATTGACGCTGTCGTCGCCAATTTTGCCCATCAGTGCGAGTTGAACTGATTCCCAATCAGGCGTTTCGATACCATCTATCGCTTTAAGTTCCATGCCTGGTGCAATTTGTGCTTTTGCGGCTATCGAGTTGGGTATTACTTCACCAACAACCGGACGAACGCCAGGGACACCAATAATAAACACAAACCAATACGCAAACACAGCGAAGATAAAGTTGGCAATTGGGCCGGCGGCAATAATTGCAGCTCGTTGAGAAACGGTTTTGTTATTGAAGGCCTGATGACGCAGTTCCGGAGTCACCGGTTCAACACGTTCATCAAGCATTTTGACATAACCACCCAGCGGGATTAGAGCGATTACAAATTCGGTACCGTGGCGGTCGCAACGGCGCCAGAGCGCTTTACCAAAGCCAATGGAAAAGCGCTCTACTTTGACGCCACAGCGGCGAGCAACCCAAAAATGGCCGAACTCATGCACGGTAATTAAAACACCCAGTGCAACGATAAATGCAGCCAAATTCCAGAGTAAGCTCAGCATATAACCTTCCGTTAAATCGTCCTGAATACCAGCAATAACAGACAGGCAAATACCGGTACTGCTGCTGTGAGGCTATCAATGCGGTCAAGGATACCACCATGACCGGGGATCAGGTGACCGCTATCTTTAATCCCAGCTTCGCGCTTAAACATACTTTCGGTTAAGTCACCCAACACAGACGCAAGGGCAGCAATGACCGAACAGGTCAACAGGATAACCGGTGCGACATCCAGATTCGCCCACATGCCAAACAGCAAGGAGATAATCGCAGAAGTGAATAACCCACCAAAGAAGCCCTGCCATGTTTTACCCGGCGACACTTTTGGAGCCAGTTTATGTTTGCCGAACATCTTGCCAAACATATAAGCGCCTGAGTCAGCGCCCCAGACCAGTACCATCACATACAATAACCAGATTGAGCCGGTGTAATGGTTGATATCGTAATGCCAGTTACGCAGTACAATCATGCCCCAGAAAAACGGCACAATCGTCAACACGCCGAATATCAGGCGTAGCGTTTTAGAATTACGCCAGAAGGTTGCAGACCCCGGATAGAATAGCACCAGCAGCAGTGCTGCGAACCACCAGGCGAGTGAAGCCCACAGTGATGCTTCAACTAACGGAATATGGACCGTACGCTGGTATTCGGGCAACGCATACAGCATCAGCGCCAATAACAGACCACACAGCACTGCCAGCCAGACACGTTGTGAACGCGCTTTAAAGCCGGCCAGTTGTCCCCATTCCCAGGCTGCGAGCATACAGACCACCAGGGTTGTAATCGCAAATCCTACGGGTGGAAGCCAAAACAGCGCGGCTATCACTACCGGGATTAAAATAAACGCAGAAAGCAGGCGATACTTTAGCAAAAGTGACCCCCAACAGGCTTACTCACCACCAGGTGCCGTGCCGCCAAAACGACGCTCTCGATTTGCAAAAGCATGTAATGCACCTTCAAAGTCTTGTTCATCGAAATCAGGCCAAAGAACATCAGTGAAATAAAGTTCTGCGTAGGCAATCTGCCAAATCAGAAAATTACTAATGCGATGTTCTCCCCCTGTCCTAATTACTAAATCTACGGGAGCCAGTTCGTTCATGCAGATTTGCTTACTCAGCATTTCTTCATCAATCTGGTCCGGGCGCAATAAGCCTTCTTGTACCTGTTCGGCGAGATGCCGCACTCCCTGAATAATATCCCAACGACCGCCATAATTCGCGGCGATATTGAGTGTCAAACCGGTATTAGCACTGGTTAAGGCTTCGGCTTTATTGATACGTTCTTGCAGGCGAGCGTTGAATCGGCTGATATCACCAATAATGCGCAGACGGACGTTGTGGCGATGCAAACTTTTGACTTCGCTGTCTAAAGCCCACACAAACAATTCCATCAATGCGCTAACTTCCTGAGCCGGGCGATTCCAGTTTTCACTACTAAAGGCATAAAGAGTAAGCGCATCAATACGGTTATTTGCTGCGAAACTTACAGCTCGACGTACGGATTTCGCCCCTGCCTTATGGCCTGAAATCCTCATCTTCCCTTGCTGTTTAGCCCAACGGCCATTGCCATCCATAATAATGGCAACATGACGTGCGCCATGGTCAGATTGTGATTCGCTTAATTGTTGGTTTGCAGACAACATAACGCGTAATTATTCCCAGATAAGGATTAAGCGGTACTCAGAATGATTTCAGCTTTTACATAAAAAAGCCGTGCTATAACACGGCTTACCAACCATTCAGCCAGTTATTCCTGACCGAAAGATGGCGCAGACTATATCACTGAAGCACAGAGCTAACAAATAGAGGCACATCAGCCGAATGAATATTCATCGGGAAGCAGCACGTGTCACTAGATTTCGGGCAACCTCGCGCGCTTTTGCATCCATAGCCAGCACTTCGTCTACACTCTTCGGCTCCGTCAATTCCACAGTATCAAGAACCGCACGATTTAAAGCCGCAATATCTGTAAAGTGTAGCTGCTCGCGCAAGAACGCCTCGACAACCACTTCATTGGCAGCGTTCAGTACCGTCGTTGCAGCCTGCCCTTGCTCAAATGCTTCCATCGCCAGCTTCAAACAAGGATAGCGATGATAGTCTGGTTCCATAAAGGTGAAAGTACCAATCTTACAAAAGTCTAGCGGCTCCACACCTGACGGCACACGTTCAGGGAATGCCATAGCATGCGCGATAGGTGTGCGCATATCTGGTGCACCTAACTGCGCCAACACGCTTCCATCACGATAGCGAACCATCGAGTGGATAACCGATTGTGGATGTATCAGTACTTCCATCTGTTTAGCTGAAGCATTGAATAGCCAGCGGGCTTCAATGTATTCGAGACCTTTGTTCATCATGGTGGCGGAGTCGACTGAGATTTTACGTCCCATCGACCAATTCGGATGACTACATGCCTGGTCCGGCGTCATGCTTGCCAGTTCGCTGAATGGAGTCTCACGGAATGGACCACCTGATCCGGTAAGAATAATCGACGAAACGCCATTACTCTCAAGTTCAGCGTACCCGAGGTTTTGCTGGATTGTTTCCGGTAAACTCTGAAAAATCGCGTTATGTTCACTGTCGATAGGCAGCAGCTGAGCCTTACTCAGCTGCACGGCATCCATAAACAGGCGCCCGCAAGTCACTAACGCTTCTTTATTTGCCAGCAAAACCTGCTTGCCTGCTGCAATTGCCGCGAGTGTTGGCAACAAACCTGCCGCACCGACAATCGCCGCCATAACCTGATCAACTTCATCCAACGCAGCCATTTCACAGGCCGCCAGCTGCCCTGCCAGGACTTCAGTGATACTCCCCTGCTCTTTAAGCAAGAGACGTAACTGGCCTGCAGAAACTTCATCATCCATCACAGCCCAGCGAGGCTTGAACTCCAGACATTGTTCAGCCATTCGCGTGACATTTTTCCCAGCGACTAACGCCATGACGGAAAACTTCTCAGGATTATGACGAACAACACTAAGGGTACTGGTACCGATAGATCCGGTAGAGCCAAGAATGGTCAATTGCTTCATGAGGTGCTCTGGAGTTTTAGTTTTAACAATCAGGTAAAAGTTTGTTGCGACACAAGTGAATCTGCCACCACTTTCGAGCCAAAAACAAAACGCCGTAAACAATAACCGCGACGTGAGTCACAGCCTGTATACGGCGTTTGATCCGTCATCTCAACGGATTAGAACTGCATCAACTCAGCTTCTTTATCAGCCAGAGCTGCGTCTACTTTCTTGATAGCAGCATCAGTCATTTTCTGAACGTCATCCTGGGAACGACGATCGTCATCTTCACTGATTTCTTTATCTTTCAGCAGATTTTTTACTTTGTCGTTAGCATCACGGCGAACGTTGCGAACCGCAACACGTGCGCCTTCAGCTTCAGCACGTACAATTTTGATCAAGTCTTTACGACGTTCTTCAGTCAGTGCAGGTAGCGGAACACGAATGTCGGTACCAGCAGAGCTTGGGTTCAGACCCAGGTCAGAAGTCATAATCGCTTTCTCAACGGCCTGGCTCAAAGAACGGTCAAACACGTTGATTTTCAGAGTGCGTGAATCTTCAACTGTCACACTTGCCAGCTGGCGAAGTGGAGTTGGTGTTCCGTAATATTCCACAATGATCCCGTCCAGCAGGGACGGAGAAGCGCGGCCAGTACGGATTTTACTGATTTGGGTTTTGAATGCTTCGACGCACTTGTCCATACGCACTTCGGCATCTTTTCTGATATCGCTAATCACGTTACGAATCCTTGAAAGCAGGTATTAGGGCAGACCACACTTCACGCCGCGACGCAGACGCTGCGTGCTAAGTATAGCCCTGTTTATTCATGGCGCCCGTTGGGGTTGCCTGTTACTCAAATTGTTCTGAATACTTGAAACCGAATCTTACCCTGATTAAGCATCGACTGAAATTATTCAGTGATTAATGTGCCTTCTTTTTCGCCCATAACAACACGGCGAAGCGCACCAGGCTTATTCATGTTGAAAACACGAATCGGTATTTTGTGATCACGGGCGAGGGTAAATGCCGCCAAATCCATCACTTTCAGTTCTTTTTCCAGCACTTCGGTATAGGTCAATTGCTCACAAAGCGTGGCGGTAGGATCTTTCACTGGATCAGCAGTAAACACACCATCTACTTTTGTGGCTTTTAATACTACGTCGGCTTCGATTTCAATACCACGCAAGCACGCAGCAGAGTCAGTGGTAAAGAATGGGTTGCCGGTACCCGCAGCCAGGATAACTACGCGGTTATTACGCAGCAGGCTGATAGCTTCTGCCCAGCTGTAGTTATCACACACGCCATTCAATGGAATCGCGGACATCAAGCGAGCGTTCACATAGGCGCGATGCAGTGCATCACGCATTGCCAGGCCATTCATAACGGTAGCCAGCATGCCCATATGGTCGCCCACAACACGGTTCATACCTGCTTTCGCAAGGCCTGCACCGCGGAATAAGTTGCCACCACCAATCACCACCCCGACCTGAATACCCAATTCAACCAGCTCTTTAATTTCCTGAGCCATACGATCAAGGATGCTTGCATCAATACCGAAGCCTTCGGTACCTTGCAGCGCTTCGCCGCTTAGCTTGAGCAGAATGCGTTTGTAGACAGGTTTTGCATTGGTAGCCATGATTCTTTCCTGGGAGCAGTCAACGAATGGGGATGGTTCATTCAGGCGACATAGTGTCGCATATCAGCAAGATCTGTATCAGAGCAGACTGATTTTTAAAGCCAGATAAAAAGGAACCGCCAATTGGCGGCTCCTTTAAAAATTAAGACTGCTTGGTCATTGCAGCAACTTCTGCTGCGAAGTCAGTCTCAACTTTCTGGATGCCTTCGCCCACTTCAAAGCGGATGAAGCCAGTCACGTCAGCATTGTGCTCTTTCAGCAGCTGACCAACAGTTTTGCTTGGTTCGATAACGAAAGGCTGACCAGTCAGAGAAACTTCACCGGTGAATTTCTTCATACGGCCTTCAACCATTTTCTCAGCGATCTCTTTCGGCTTACCAGACTGCATAGCGATGTCCAGCTGAACCTGGTACTCTTTCTCAACAACTTCAGCAGACACGTCTTCTGGCTTAACGAATTCTGGCTTGCTTGCAGCAACGTGCATAGCGATTTGCTTAACCAGCTCTTCGTCAGCGCCAATAGCCGCAACAACAACACCGATGCGAGCACCGTGCAGGTAGCTACCCAGAACGTCGCCTTCCAGAACTGCAACGCGACGAATGTTGATGTTCTCACCGATTTTAGCAACCAGTGCAACACGCTCTTCTTCGAACTGTGCTTTCAGCACTTCGATGTCAGTTACTTTGCCTGCAGCTGCAGCGTCCAGCACTTTGTCAGCAAATGCCTGGAAACCACCATCTTTAGCAACGAAGTCAGTCTGGCAGTTAACTTCCAGAATCACAGCATAGCCATCAGCGACCTTGGTTTTGATCACGCCGTCAGCAGCAACGTTGCCCGCTTTTTTAGCAGCTTTGATCGCACCAGACTTACGCATGTTTTCGATTGCCAGCTCGATGTCGCCATTAGCTTCAGTCAGTGCTTTTTTGCAATCCATCATGCCTGCGCCAGTACGCTCACGCAGTTCTTTTACCAGAGCAGCAGTAATATCAGCCATTCTAAAATCCTCGGTTATCTCGTAGAGAGAGATAAGCCCTGGTCCACGGTACAGACGAACCCTGGCTCAAAATAAAAAGGGGCCTGAGACAGGCCCCCTAACCAAACTATTCAATACCTGGTTAATAAGGGCTCAAATAAGAGCGAACCTTATTATTCAGCTTCTACGAAGCTTTCTTCTGCCTGAGAAGCCAGATCCTGAGAACGGCCTTCACGAACGGTAGCAGCTACAGCACCCAGATACAGGGTTACAGCACGGATTGCATCGTCGTTACCAGGGATAACGAAATCAACGCCATCTGGATCGGAGTTAGTATCAACGATAGAGAATACTGGGATACCCAGGTTGTTCGCTTCTTTGATTGCAATGTGTTCGTGATCAGCGTCGATTACAAACAGAGCATCCGGCAGACCGCCCATATCCTTGATACCGCCCAGGCTGTTTTCTAACTTCTCCAGCTCACGGGTACGCATCAGTGCTTCTTTCTTGGTCAGTTTGTCGAAGGTACCGTCTTGAGACTGGCTTTCCAGATCTTTCAAACGTTTGATGGACTGACGAACAGTTTTCCAGTTAGTCAGCATGCCGCCCAACCAGCGATGGTTCACGAAGAACTGATCGCAGCTCAGAGCAGCTTCTTTTACTGGTTCGCTTGCAGCACGCTTAGTACCAACGAAAAGGATTTTACCTTTACGGGAAGAAATCTTGCTCAATTCAGCCAGAGCTTCGTTGAACATTGGTACAGTTTTTTCAAGGTTGATGATGTGAACTTTGTTACGAGCGCCGAAGATGAAAGGCTTCATTTTCGGGTTCCAGTAACGGGTTTGGTGACCGAAGTGAACACCAGCCTTGAGCATGTCGCGCATGGAAACAGTTGCCATGATTAAAACCTCTATATAAAAGTATGGGGTTAAGCCTCCACGTATCCCATATTACCGACTCCGAAGAGCACCCCGGAATATGTGCCGATACGTGTGTGTTATTTACACATAGTGAGAGTGTTGGCTGTATCCGAAAAATCGAAATACAAGTCCGGCGCGCTTTATACCATAAAACAGCCACGGACTCCAATAGTTGTTAGCGGGTAGTGTGCACACTGATTCTCGATTTGGCACCGTTCGCACGCCCTGATAACATTAACCAACACTGCTCAATTATTGTCGATAATGACAACACCTGCGGATCGAATTAATGGCTATCTCAATTAAAACACCTGAAGAAATCGAAAAAATGCGCGTCGCGGGCAGACTTGCCGCTGAAGTGCTGGAAATGATCGAACCCTACGTAAAACCCGGCGTCAGTACTGGCGAGCTGGACCGTATTTGTAACGATTATATCGTTAATGAGCAGCAGGCAGTTTCTGCTTGTCTGGGTTACCACGGCTTCCCAAAATCCGTGTGCATCTCCATTAACGAAGTGGTCTGCCACGGCATCCCTGATGACGCTAAAATTCTGAAAGATGGCGATATCGTCAACATTGACGTCACCGTAATCAAAGATGAATACCACGGTGACACCTCAAAAATGTTCATCGTTGGCAAACCGACAATCTTGGGTGAGCGCCTGTGCCGTATCACTCAAGAAAGCCTGTATTTGTCACTGCGCATGGTAAAACCAGGTATCCGCCTGCGCACCCTTGGTGCGGCAATTCAGAAATTCGTTGAAGCAGAAGGTTTTTCTGTGGTGCGTGAATACTGTGGACACGGTATTGGCCGCGTATTCCACGAAGAACCACAAGTTTTGCATTATGACGCTGATGACGGCGGCATAGTGTTGCAACCAGGCATGACATTCACTATCGAACCGATGGTGAACTCCGGTGATTATCGTATCCGCACTATGAAAGACGGCTGGACGGTGAAAACCAAAGATCGCAGCTTGTCTGCACAATACGAGCATACTATTGTGGTGACAGATAACGGCTGCGAAATTCTCACATTGCGTAAAGATGACACCATCCCGAATGTGATTTCGCATAACGAGTGATTCGCTTGGCGAAAGTCAGCAATCGAAGCCGGCCTATGCCGGCTTTTTTTATGGATGGCGACATGACACAGAGTTTACCCGAGCAGTACGCGACCACGGTGCTTCCTGAGATTTCCGGGCAACCTGAATACCCCGTCAACTGGCCAGATTCAGAGCTCAATTGTAGCCAGATTAAAGCGCGTATCGACGTCTTTCAGCAATGGTTGGGGCTGGCTTTCGACAATGGCATTTCTGCCGAAAAGTTGATTGATGCACGCACTGAATTTATCGACCAATTGCTACACCGATTGTGGCTGAGTTACGGCTTTGGCGATGTTGCTGAAATCGCGCTGGTCGCGGTGGGTGGCTACGGGCGCGGCGAATTACATCCTTTGTCTGACATTGATTTGCTGATTCTAAGCCGTGGACGGCTAACCGAGTCGCAAGCGCAGAAAATCGGTGAGTTACTCACATTGCTGTGGGACGTGAAACTTGAAGTCGGCCACAGCGTGCGCACTCTTGAAGAGTGTTTGCTCGAAGGTCTGTCTGATTTAACCGTTGCCACCAACCTAATTGAATCACGTTTGCTGATTGGCGATGTCGCTCTGTTCCTCGAACTTCAGAAACACATTTTTAGCGATGGTTTCTGGCCATCGGCTAAGTTCTTTGCTGCAAAAATCGAAGAACAAGAAGAGCGCCACCGTCGTTATCACGGCACCAGTTATAACCTCGAACCCGACATTAAAAGCAGCCCTGGTGGCTTACGTGACATCCATACTTTGCAATGGGTTGCGCGACGCCATTTTGGCGCAACGTCCATGAGCGAAATGGTCGATTTTGGTTTTCTAACTGAAGCTGAGCGAAATGAGCTGGATGAGTGTCAGCACTTGCTGTGGCGCATTCGTTTTGCATTGCACCTTGAGGTCAATCGTTACGACAACCGTTTGCTGTTCGACCGGCAATTAAGTGTCGCCCAGCGTCTGAATTACAGCGGTGAAGGTAATCAACCGGTCGAGCACATGATGAAAGATTTCTACCGTGTGACGCGCCGTGTTGGCGAGCTAAACCAGATGCTGTTGCAGTTATTTGACGAAGCCATTCTTGCGCTGGATGCCAGCGAAAAACCACGCCCATTGGATGATGACTTCCAGCTACGCGGCACGTTGATTGACCTGCGCGACGAAACGCTTTTTATGCGTGAGCCGCAAGCTATTCTGCGAATGTTTTACATGATGGTGCGTAACCGCGACATCACAGGGATTTACTCGACCACATTGCGCCATTTGCGTCATGCGCGTCGCCATCTTGCACAGCCACTTTGCTACATTCCCGAAGCGCGTGAACTGTTCCTGGTTATCTTGCGCCATCCTGGCGCTGTGAGCCGCGCATTGCTGCCAATGCACCGCCACAGCGTGTTATGGGCGTACATGCCGCAATGGTCACATATCGTCGGCCAAATGCAGTTTGACCTGTTCCACGCTTATACCGTTGATGAACACACCATCCGCGTATTGCAAAAACTGGAAAGCTTCGCGAAAGAAGAAACTCGCCCTAAACATCCTTTATGCGTGGATCTCTGGCCGCGCCTGGCGCATCCGGAACTGATTCTGATTGCCGCCCTATTTCACGACATCGCCAAAGGCCGTGGTGGAGATCACTCGGTTCTCGGCGCGCAGGACATCTTAAAATTTGCCGAGCTACATGGGCTGAACTCTCGCGAAACTCAGCTGGTTGCCTGGCTGGTACGTCAGCATTTGCTGATGTCAGTCACCGCACAGCGCCGTGATATTCAGGATCCGGAAGTTATCAAGCAATTTGCCGAAGAAGTACAAACAGAAAACCGTCTGCGTTACCTGGTTTGCCTGACCGTTGCCGATATTTGTGCCACTAACGAAACCTTGTGGAATAGCTGGAAACAGAGTCTGTTGCGCGAGCTTTACTTCGCTACCGAAAAACAGCTACGTCGCGGGATGCAAAACAGCCCGGACATGCGTGAGCGTGTGCGCCACCATCAGCTTCAGGCACTGGCATTGCTGCGCATGGATAATATCAACGAGGAAGCACTGCATAACATTTGGCGTCGCTGCCGGGCGAATTACTTTGTCCGCCATACGCCGAATCAAATTGCCTGGCACGCTCGCCATTTGCTGAAACATGATCTCAGCAAACCGATGATTTTGCTCAGCCCGCAGGCAACACGCGGTGGCACAGAAATCTTCATCTGGAGCCCTGACAGGCCACATCTGTTCGCCGCCGTTTGCGCCGAGCTGGACAGGCGTAATCTCAGCGTGCATGACGCGCAAATCTTTACCACACGTGATGGCATGGCGATGGACACATTTATCGTGCTTGAGCCGGATGGCAGCCCGCTTTCAGCCGATCGCCATGAGTTAATTCGCCACAGTATTGAACAGGCCATCACACAAGCTAGCTGGCAGACACCTCAGCCACGCCGCCAGTCAGCCAAACTGCGCCACTTTACTGTCGATACCGAAGTGAATTTTCTACCGACGCATACTGACAGGCGAACGTTCCTGGAACTGATTGCTTTGGATCAACCAGGATTACTTGCACGCGTAGGGGAAGTCTTTGCTGACCTTGGGATCTCGCTTTATGGTGCACGAATTACGACAATTGGTGAGCGAGTAGAAGATTTATTTATAATTGCCACCGCCGACCGGCGTGCACTTAATAATGAGTTGCAACAGGAAGTACAGCAACGGTTGACAGCGGCCCTTAATCCAAACGATAAATAACAATCTGTTAATTTCGTCACAATCAGGAAAATGTAATGCAGCAGCTAAAAAATATCATTGAAACCGCTTTCGAGCGCCGCGCCGACATCACTCCGGCAAACGCTGATACCGTCACTCGTGAAGCGGTAAACCAGGTCATCTCCCTGCTCGACAGCGGTGCGCTGCGCGTTGCTGAAAAAATTGATGGCCAGTGGGTTACTCACCAATGGCTGAAAAAAGCCGTTCTGCTCTCTTTCCGTATCAATGACAACCAAGTTATCGATGGCGCAGAAAGCCGCTACTTCGACAAAGTACCGATGAAATTCGCCAACTACGACGAAGCTCGCTTCCAGAAAGAAGGCTTTCGCGTTGTGCCACCAGCGGCAGTACGCCAGGGTGCATACATCGCACGTAACACTGTTCTAATGCCTTCTTACGTTAACATCGGTGCTTATGTTGATGAAGGTTCGATGGTTGATACCTGGGCGACTGTAGGCTCTTGTGCGCAGATCGGTAAAAACGTTCACCTTTCTGGTGGCGTAGGCATCGGTGGCGTTCTGGAACCATTGCAGGCTAACCCAACCATCATTGAAGATAACTGCTTCGTGGGTGCACGTTCAGAAGTTGTGGAAGGCGTTATCGTTGAAGAAGGTTCAGTGATTTCCATGGGCGTTTACATCGGCCAAAGCACGCGTATTTATGATCGTGAAACCGGTGAAGTGCATTATGGCCGTGTGCCAGCAGGCTCCGTTGTCGTTTCTGGCAACCTGCCATCTAAAGACGGTAAATACAGCCTGTACTGCGCAGTCATCGTGAAAAAAGTCGATGCTAAAACGCGTGGCAAAGTTGGCATTAACGAGCTGCTTCGCACCATCGACTAATTATAAATGTTCAAAAAGCGGGGTAACTCGCCTTTTTAGCATCCGGGACTGGCGGAAAAAGAGTTTCCCGCTGATTATCAGTCGATTAATAGTATGGAAAAAGGTAACGCTATGTACGATAACTTGAAAAGTCTGGGTATTACCAATCCTGATGAAATCGATCGTTACAGCCTCCGGCAGGAAGCCAACAACGATATCCTTAAGATCTATTTTCAGAAGGATAAAGGCGAGTTCTTTGCTAAAAGCGTGAAGTTTAAATACCCACGCCAGCGTAAAACCGTCGTTGCTGATGGTGTAGGCCAGGGCTACAAAGAAGTGCAGGAAATTAGCCCTAATCTGCGCTATGTGATTGATGAATTAGATCAACTTTGCCAGCGTGATCGCACTGAAGTTGATCTAAAACGCAAAATCCTCGACGATCTCCGCCATCTGGAATCTGTGGTAACTAACAAAATTGCCGAGATCGAATCCGATCTGGAAAAGTTAACCCGCAACAAATAGTCCCAAAAGGGTCGGAATTTCCGGCCCTTTCTTATCTCTGCTCGTCCAGTTGCAACGCCACATACAGCAACAAACGATCGTCAAAATTACTTAAATCAAGCCCTGTTAATTCCGAGATCCGGTTAAGCCGATATTCAAGCGTATTGCGATGAATAAACAATGCCTTAGATGTTGCCAGCGGCTGCACATTATGACGAAACCATGCGCTGAGCGTTCGGCGCAACAGTCCATTGTTATCCATTGATTTGAGGCGAGCCAATGGACGCGCCAGCTCATTCGCCTGCCATCCGCCGCGCAAACTATCCAACAGCACCGGCAACATCAAATCCTGGTAAAAATAGCCGCGACATTCAGGCATCCGTTGCTTGCCGACCATCATCGTTGTGCGAGCAGTACGATACGAACGCGCAATACTGCCAGGTCCGGTAAAGTAGTTTCCCAGCGCGACACGAAACTGCAACTGACCATTTTCATTCATGCGGCTAATCAGTTGTTCAACACGTTTGCGGTGGTCTTCAGCATCCCAACGGCCAAACTGATTGAGCGCCGGTTTCAACACAACCATTTCCGTTAACGACACGATGGCGATCAGATTGTTACGCTCCGGTGTGGTTAGCGCGGTTTGTAACTGTTGCAGCTCTTCCATAGCGCTTTCCACACCAAGCTGGCCGCTATCAACCTCCACCACCGCAACCACGCGAGGCTGGTTCAGATCGATACCCAAACGCTGTGCCCATTCACTCAGCGCTGGCGTCTGTTCCTCGGCCTGAATCAAATTCATTACGAGTTCTTCGCGCAAGCGACTGTCTTGCGCCAGCAAGTGCATTAAGCGGGACTGTTCAAGCATCATCTCCGCGGTCATACATACCAGTTCACCGTACTTTCGCAGTGAACCCGGTTCACCCGTTAAACCGATAACACCAACGATTTCACCGTCGATACGCAGCGGCAAATTAATCCCCTGACGCACGCCATGCAGATGTCGGGCAACCGCATCATCAATATCAACCACACGTCCCTGAGAGAGCACCAGCAATGCACCTTCGTGCAATTCACCGATACGCTCTTTGTCACCGCTACCAATAATTCGGCCACGCGCATCCATGACGTTGATATTGGTATCAATGATGGTCATGGTGCGCGCCACGATGTCCTGCGCCATTTTGGTATCCAGATGCCAGCCAGCCATGCTCTCTCCTGAATCGTGCTAATGGCCTAGCATAGGCGAGTTGATTCCCTACATCATTGTGCAAATGCACAAAGCACTGATGAAGAATATGGAGTTGTGGAAAGGCTCACAAAAAAGGGCCGCAATTTGCGGCCCTAATAGTTTGTTGAAAATAACTCGGTGACGATTACTGCATCAGCAGGTAGATAGTGCTATCGCCACGCTGAATGTTGAGCGCCATCACCGACGGTTTTGTGTCGAGAATTTTGCGCAGTTCAGCAATATTGCTCACCGGCTGCTGGTTAACACCAATAATAATGTCACCTTTTTTCAGGCCGATACGTGCGGCAGGGCTATTACCTTTCACGGTATTAACAATAACCCCTTTTTCATCTTTACCGCTGCGGTTGCTCATTTCAGCACCTTCAATACCGGTAAAGATGGTTGAAGAGTCAACCTGAGTCTGGCTGCTTTGTTGCAGTTCCAGACTGACCGAAACAGGTTTGCCATCACGCAGCAGGCCGAGTGTCAGTTTGCTGCCAACAGGCATAGAACCGACCTCAGCACGCAATGCGGCAAAGCTGGTAATCGGCTTACCGTTCATTGAAACCACCACATCACCGGCTTTCACACCCGCTTTCGCAGCAGAAGAGTTCGGCATGACCTGGCTGACAAATGCGCCACGTTGCGCATCGACTTTCATCGCTTTTGCCAGTTCAGAGTTCAGCTCAGTCCCCATGATACCCAGCTCACCACGGCGAACCTGTCCGTACTGCACGATTTGCGCAGTGAGGCTTTTCACCATGTTGCTTGGGATGGCAAAACCGATACCAATGTTGCCACCGTCCGGTGCCAGAATCGCGGTATTAATCCCGATAAGCTCACCATTAAGATTCACCAATGCACCACCGGAGTTACCACGGTTGATTGCCGCATCCGTCTGGATAAAGTTTTCGTAGTTTTCAATATTCAAGCCAGTACGACCCAGCGCTGAAACAATACCGGAGGTCACTGTTTCGCCCAGACCATATGGGTTACCAATTGCCACGGTGTAATCACCTACGCGCAACGCGTCGGAGTCGGCCATTTTAATGGCAGTCAGGTTTTTCGGGTCTTGCAGCTGCAACAATGCGATATCAGAACGTGGATCTTTACCCACGACTTTCGCTTCAAACTTGCGGCCATCGCTCAATGAAACCTGAATTTTTGTTGCGTTATCAACAACGTGGTTGTTTGTTACCACATAGCCTTTTGCTGCATCAATAATGACACCGGAACCCAGAGCTGCAAATTTCTGCTGCTGAGCACCACCTTGATCACCCTGATCAGCTGGGCCACCCTGCCCACCCTGGCAGAATGGAGAACTCTGGAACGGTGAACCTTCCTGGCAGAATGGTGAGTTATCACCGAAGAATTGCTGGAAGTTGCGTCCCATGCGCGGTGTATTAACGGTAGTGCTACCTTCAACGTTGATGCTCACTACGGAAGGCATCACTTTTTCCAGCATTGGTGCAAGGCTTGGAAGCGGCTGCGCAGCCGTTGCAGGAGTAGAAGAAGCCGTCTCTGCGGCGATTGCAGATACAGGGCCCAGCGCCAAACCCAGGCTAAGAGCCAGCGCGCTCATTGCTAAAGTTGTTTTTTTCATCGATTTCATTCTCAAGTTAATAAGTCACGCAAAATTGCTGTGTAGGCCAATATAGAGTGACAATTGAGGCGCTAAGTTCCGCCGATAAGTCACTGGAAAACGTAAAAATTTATTGTCCGTCTTTACAAAACTCCACGACTCACTCATTCCACGGCCATCAGGCGGCGATACTCATCCCAGGCGAATAAGTCCGTCATTCCACTGATATAATCCTGAATCAAGCGGCAACGGTAGTAATATTCCCACACTGGAAAGTCACTGGCTGACGGCGTCAAATCATTGACAGCCTCTATATAGGCAAGCCTATGTTTTGTTGATAATTTGTGGAACAGCCTAGTCTCAATCGGCAGACGGCGTAAACTTTCTTTTTCCACCAGTTCAGCAAAATCCTCACCTGATATATTGAGTAAGGGACTGTAAATATCAAGTAAGCCACTGATTACGCGATAACCCTGCAATTCGAGCTGCTCCACCTCTGGGTGGCTAAATACGTGTTTAAACGCCACTTGCTTATACAATTCCAGCAAGCGAGCAAAAGGACTGTCGTCCTCGAGCAGCGCATGATTAAACTCGCCACTAAATATATCGCCGAGATTATCGATAAAACGCTGTGCGGCGTAAGGCACTAATTGGTTTAGCGTATTGACTCGTAAATACATAAAGAATTGATCTTCGGTACTGCGGCGCATCTGATTCGAACGGGATTTCTCCCAGGCCTCGTTTACCACTTGCTCAAAAAGATCCCCTTCAGAATGCTCACCCCAGGCGCCGCACAGGTGTTGATATAGCTGTTCAACGCTAAAAATTCGCTTCTCGACAGCATCTTCCAGGTCTGCCACACAGTAGGAGATATCGTCTGCTGCTTCCATTATCCATGTCAGCGGGAAACGGCTGTGCTCACCGAGCCCCAACTCCGCACGCAAACGTACAATGTATGCCTCTTCAGAAAGATAGAAACCCGGCTTCTTCATCAGATAGGCATGGCTTTTGGGCGGCTCACCCACGAACCAGGCAGGGCGAGTATATTTGAGAATGCAACCCACCTGCGCCCAGGTCAGATTCATGCGCAGCAAGCTGTGCACCAGACGAATACCTTGTGCATTTCCTTCAAACTGGCAAAGGTCCTGGCGCACTTTGTGGCGTAGACCGTTTAACTGATCCTCGCCTTCATGCAGGAGCAATGTCGCGACTTTGCAGCGATCGTCACTACGCGGTTGGCTTCCCGCATCATTGGGAAAGAGGCGCTGGCGGAACCAGTCATTAATGGCAGATTCACCAAAATGACCAAATGGAGGATTGCCGATGTCATGCATCAGGCACGCCATTTCGACAATGCTTTCAAATGGGCCGGTCAGTTCATGCAACCCATACCGCTCAAGGTCTTGTTGTTCTTTCAGGCGGCTCAACACTTCTTTAGCGATATAGCGCCCGACTTGCTGAACTTCCATTGAATGAGTCAAACGGGTGCGAACAGACGCGTTACGCTCCAGCGGAAAGACCTGTGTTTTCTGCTGCAAACGGCGAATTGCAGGGGAATTAACGATCCGCCCGCGATCGCTTTCAAAAATGCGCAGGATCTCATGCTCGTTCTTCTGGCCTTCAGGTGAACGGAAACGGCGATGCCAATTAATTTTCTTACGGAAATCTATCTCACTCATGCCCTCTCCTGCGCCTTTGAAATAGCGGATTAATTCCTTGGTGCCTGCCATGGTAGACTATGAAGGTAATTTAACACTTTAGCGAGAATCACTATGAAAGCAGGCATTATTGGTGCAATGGAAGAAGAAGTTACGCTACTGCGTGACAAAATTGAAAACCGCCAAACTCTGACCCTGGCAGGGTGTGAAATTTACACCGGTACGCTGAATGGTGTTGAAGTGGCATTGCTGAAATCAGGCATCGGTAAAGTTGCAGCAGCAATGGGTGCAACGCTTCTGCTTGAACACTGCAAGCCAGATATTGTGATTAACACGGGCTCCGCTGGTGGCCTCGCCCCAACGTTGAAAGTTGGCGATATCGTGGTCTCCGATGAAGTGCGTTATCACGATGCAGACGTTACCGCCTTTGGTTATGAGTATGGCCAACTGCCAGGCTGTCCGGCAGGTTTCGCCGCCGACGCTAAACTGATTGCCGCCGCAGAAGTTTGTATCGCTGAGCTAAATCTGAATGCGGTACGCGGCCTGGTTGTAAGTGGTGATGCGTTTATTAACGGTTCTGTTGCTTTGGCAAAAATTCGCCATAACTTCCCGCAGGCTGTTGCAGTTGAAATGGAAGCGACCGCTGTTGCTCACGTTTGCCACAACTTCGGTACGCCATTTGTGGTGGTTCGCGCTATCTCTGATGTTGCCGACCAACAATCTCACCTGAGCTTTGATGAGTTCCTCGCCGTTGCAGCTAAGCAGTCCACGCTGATGGTTGAAAACCTGGTGCAGAAACTGGCTCGTGGTTAATAAGAACATCTTGCGCGGATTCATCGCGCTACTGTGTTGTCTCCCGGCGCTGCTCATTGCTGCGCCGCGGGTTATCTCACTATCGCCGAGTAACACCGAGCTGGCCTTTGCCGCCGGAATAACCCCTGTGGCAGCCAGTGCCTGGTCGGACTATCCGGAAGCCGCCAAAAAGCTTGAGCAAGTCTCAAACTGGCAAGGGATGAACCTAGAACGCATCGTGGCGCTGAAACCTGATGTGGTGCTTGCCTGGCGTGGTGGGAATGCAGAACGCCAGGTCAATCAACTCCAGGCTTTGGGTATCACAGTTGTCTGGCTTGATCCGACCACCGTTGAAGGTGTGGTTGCAGCTCTGCGCCAGTTAGGGCAATACAGCCCAACACAGGAAGCAGCCAACAAAGCCGCAGACAAACTGGCAGAAGAGTTTGCCGCATTGAAAGCACAGTACTCCCAACACCCAAAGAAAAAGGTATTCCTGCAATTTGGCCAGCAGCCGCTGTTTACTTCAGGACGTGGTTCGATTCAGAACGAAATTCTGGAAGTGTGCGGCGGGCAAAATATCTTTGCTGATAGCCGAGTTCCCTGGCCACAAGTTAGCCGTGAGCAAGTGCTGAGCCGTCGTCCGCAAGCTATTATTATCACCGGCGATGACGCCCAAATTCCTCCGGTCAAACAGTTCTGGAATACCCAGCTAAAAATTCCGGTTATTGCTGTGAATGATGACTGGTTTAGTCGCTCGGGCCCACGTATTATCCTCGCCGCAAAACAGCTCTGTGAGGAGCTGGCAGAAAAATAATATTTATCTGATGAGGATAGCTTAGATGCTTGTTTATTGGCTGGACATCATTGGCACAGCCGTCTTTGCAATATCCGGCGTGCTGCTGGCTGGAAAACTTCGTATGGACCCGTTCGGCGTGCTGGTGCTGGGCGTGGTTACAGCCGTGGGCGGCGGAACAATACGCGATATGGCACTTGATAACGGCCCGGTATTTTGGGTTAAAGACCCAACAGACTTAGTCGTCGCGATGGTGACATGTATGCTAACTATCCTGCTGATACGTCAGCCGCGTCGTCTGCCGAAATGGATTTTGCCGGTACTGGATGCAGTCGGTCTTGCAGTTTTCGTGGGCATTGGGGTAAACAAAGCATTTTTGGCTGGCGCCAGCCCGCTGGTTGCTATTTGCATGGGCGTGTTGACCGGCGTTGGCGGTGGAATTATTCGCGATGTTTTAGCGCGTGAAATTCCAATGATTCTGCGAACTGAAATTTACGCCACAGCCTGTATCGTTGGTGGCATCGTACATGCCACTGCGTATTACACATTCCACGTTCCGCTAGAGCAGGCCAGTATGATTGGAATGGTAGTCACCCTGGCTATCCGTCTTGCCGCGATTCGCTGGCATCTGAAATTGCCAACATTTGCGCTGGATGACAGACAATAAGCAATAAAAAAGCCGTGTTAGAAAACACGGCTTTTTCTTTTGAATCAGCAATTAAACGCTGAAGGAAGAACCACACCCACAGGTGCTTTTCGCGTTTGGGTTTGTCACCACAAAGCGAGAACCTTCCAGGCCTTCAGTGTAATCCACCGCGCCACCTACCAGATATTGCAGGCTCATCGGGTCAACAACCAACGCAACGCCTTGCTTCTCGATAGTCATATCGCCATCGTTAATCTGATCATCAAAGGTAAATCCATACTGGAAGCCGCTGCAACCACCACCGGTGATGTAAACGCGCAGTTTCAGATTTGGGTTTTCCTCATCCGCGATCAGGGTTTTTACTTTATTGGCTGCGGCTTCTGTAAACTGCAAGGGCAGCACTGCTACGTCATCACTCATTTTTTGCTCCCAACGAAATAAGAAATCAGGTAAGTGTCATACCCTAAATAATTAGAGTTGTATCAAGGTGGTAAGGGAGAGAATCCCCAGTTACTTACTTAAGTAAGTGACTGGGTTAAGCTCCTGCGACCAACGCAGATACAGCTTCAAGTATGACGGGGACAACCCGATCTTTAGCGCCATTATCTAATACCCGAGTAAATCGTTCAAGTATTCTCCCCGCTCGGGGTTTGTTGTTCTTTAGCCTGCTTTTCGGCTTCTTGTTTGGCAAGTGTGCGCGAAAGAATCGAGGAGTATAGCGGTTTACCACCGAGGAATTGTGCCAATAGTGTCGCGCCAAGGCAGGTAATAATCATTGGCAAAATGAGCTGATAATTGTCAGTCATTTCCAGAACCAGCACGATCCCCGTCAACGGCGCGCGCACCGATGCGGCAAACAATGCACCCATTCCCGCAATCGCAAATGTCCCAACTTCAAGATGATAGGCCGGGAACCAGGCCGCGCTCGCCATACCAAATGCCGTGCCCAGCAATGTGCCCAATGCCAGCATCGGTGCAAAAATCCCACCCGGGGCACCAGAAGAAAAACACAGCAGCGTGGTAACCATGCGAGCGATAAAGATAAACAGCAGCATACCTAAAGTGTAGTTTCCAGCAGCGGCAATAGGGATCAAGTTAAAACCACCACCTGCTGCAGCTGGCTGGATAAGCCCCAATACACCGCAAATACCACCCAAAAGGCCGCCAATTATCACCCATTTTTTGAGATTACCGCCGTGGAGGCGCTGGAACATATCCTGGGTACGAAACACCATCGCGTTAAAAAATACACCGACAATGCCAAATACCATGCCCAGCACCAGGTATAACCACAGCGTGTTAACCGGCGCATTAGAGAGTTTCCCAACTTCAATAACCGCGTTTTCACCGTTAAAAATACGGAAAACCACGCTCGACATAATTACGCCGATAAACACAGCTTTTATTGAAATCAGGTTATAACGGAATTGCGGGCGCATCTCTTCGATGATGAACAAAATACCCGCTAAAGGCGCGTTAAACGCGGCAGACAAACCCGCTGCTGCACCTGTTGCTAATAGCGAATGGCGGGCTTCTGCGCCACGCAAACGAAAAATATCCAGCACCATACGCCCGATATTTCCGCCCAATTGCACCGTTGGGCCTTCACGCCCAAGAACCATACCGGCACCGAGCGTTCCCATACCGCCAATAAACTTAACGGGGATAACACGCCACCAACGCACCGGACGTAACTCCTCCAGCGCACCTTCAATTTCAGGTATGCCAGAACCGCCTGCTTCGGGTGCATAACGGCGCACTAAATAGTAGCCAATCATCGCCAAAAGCATTGAACTGATGAATGCCAGCGGCCAGACGATCAAACTGTGATCAGCCACATTAACCAGCATCACAAGGCGATTTTGTTGTACCCAGGTAACCGCTTTTTCAAAAGCGACACCCGTTAAACCGGCTAATGTCCCTACTATAGCGGCCATGAATAGAATAGCGACCGGAGTTTTATCCTGTCGAATTAGGCGACGCACCATGTCGCCCCTGCGTAAGCGCACAACTTGTTGTGCTTCAAAAGAGGGGTGGGAGTGATTCATTAGGCTAATCATTAACTGGTAATACGAATTGAGGGGGCATTCTACTCTTTCGAAGCATTTGGGCAAAACTTTCATAACTCCGGGAGTTTCCCTTAGAATAGCGTGTTGCCACTATTTCCACGAATCAGGAGCCGATTCATGAGTAAGTCTGAAAACCTGTACGCTGCCGCACGCAAAGTCATCCCTGGTGGGGTGAACTCGCCGGTTCGTGCTTTTACCGGAGTCGGCGGTGTACCGCTGTTTATCGAACGCGCTGACGGGGCTTACCTGTATGATGCTGACGGTAAAGCCTATATCGATTATGTAGGCTCCTGGGGTCCGATGGTTCTGGGCCATAATCATCCAGCAATTCGCAACGCCGTGATTGAAGCAGTTGAGCGCGGTCTGAGCTTTGGCGCGCCAACTGAGATGGAAGTGAAAATGGCGGAACTGGTGACAGAACTGGTTCCGACCATGGATATGGTTCGCATGGTTAACTCCGGTACGGAAGCCACCATGAGTGCTATTCGTCTGGCCCGCGGTTTCACCGGTCGTGACAAAATCATTAAATTCGAAGGCTGCTACCATGGCCATGCCGACTGCCTGCTGGTAAAAGCGGGTTCTGGCGCGTTGACCTTGGGTCAGCCGAATTCACCAGGTGTTCCGGCAGACTTTGCCAAACACACCCTCACCTGCACCTACAACGATCTTGCTTCCGTACGCGCCGCGTTTGAGCAATATCCGCAAGATATCGCCTGTGTAATTGTTGAACCAGTCGCCGGCAACATGAACTGCATTCCACCAAACGAAGATTTCTTGCCGGGTCTACGTGCCTTGTGTGACGAGTTTGGCGCACTGTTTATTATCGACGAAGTGATGACGGGCTTCCGTGTTGCTTTGGCTGGCGCGCAGTCTTACTACGATGTGGAGCCTGATTTAACCTGCCTGGGTAAAATCATTGGCGGCGGTATGCCTGTGGGTGCATTTGGTGGCCGTCGTGAAATCATGGATGCGTTGGCACCTACTGGCCCGGTTTATCAGGCTGGTACGCTTTCTGGTAACCCAATCGCCATGGCCGCGGGCTATGCTTGCCTGACTGAGGTTTCGCAACCGGGTATTCACCAGACGCTAACTGAATTGACCGAAATGTTGGCGAATGGGCTACTGAAAGCTGCCAAAGCCGAGAACATTCCGCTGGTCGTCAATAATGTAGGTGGGATGTTTGGTTTGTTCTTCACTGACGCTCAAACGGTGACATGCTACCAGGATGTGATGGCGTGTGATGTTGAGCGCTTTAAGAAGTTCTTCCACTTGATGCTGGAAGAAGGCGTTTACCTGGCACCGTCTGCTTTTGAAGCAGGCTTTATGTCAGTTGCGCATTCGAAAGAAGATATTCAGAAGACCATCGACGCGGCACGTCGGGTGTTCGCGAAGCTGTAACGCTTTCGCCCTCTTCAATGAAGAGGGCGAAATTAACTAGCGAGTCTGCTTACGCAGCAAATAGATAAAGTACGGCGCACCGATAAACGTTGCCAGCAACCCGGCAGGTACTTGATCCGGGAACATAATCATCCTTCCGCACCAATCTGCCGCCACCATCAACATCCCGCCGAATAACGCCGACATAATCAGTTGTGGCATCGCCCGCCGGAAGCCAAGCATTCGCGCAATATGCGGAGCCATTAAGCCAACAAAACTCAGTGGGCCAACAATCATGGTTGACGCAGCGGTTAAGGTCGCTGCCAGTAACAACAACGCAAAGCGTGATGGTGTAAGAGCCATGCCGATAGCACGCGCGGTTGCTCCGCCCAGCGGTAAAATCATCAGCCAACGGCGGCACAGCGGCGTAAGAGCAAATAAGATAGCCATCAGAACAAGCGTTCTGACCGCCTGATCGCCGGTAACGTTATACGTTGAGCCGGAAATCCAGGTCAATATTCCCGCCATGCGGGGATCGCCACTCGCCATCAGTAACATCAATAACATGGTAAACGCCGTACTCAGCGCCATCCCTGCCAGCAACATACGCTGCGGGGAAAAACCGCCACGGCTCGCCGTCACCATGATGACTAACAGTGTCACTGCCGCCCCAAGACTGCCCGCAGGGAATAACCAACCGAAGGCATTTCCTGGCACGATAAACAACATCACCACCACACCAAATGCCGCTCCGGAACTGATACCCAGTACTTCAGGGCTAGCCATCGCATTTCCAGTCAGACGCTGGATAATGCTGCCGGCAACCGCCAGCATCATACCCGCCGTCAGTGCCGCTAATACGCGTGGCCAGCGCCACTGCAACAGGTCGTGGAATAATGAACCGCTTACCCAGTTCCAGCCATATGCATCACGCCCCAGCGTCAGCGCGGTGACGATAACCATAGCCAACACACCGCTGCCAATTAATGCCCACCACCCAAGATGCTGGCGCTCAGAAGGAGTGTTATCACCTTGATTCATTGCAGGCTGGCCAACGGTCCGCAGACGGGGCAGCAACCAAAGCAGTAAAGGTGCACCAATCAGAGCCGTCACCGTACCGGTCGAAATCTCACGCCAGGCGCTAGTGAGCCAGATAACCAATTGGTCGGATAGCCATAAAATTAACGCACCGATCAGCGGTGCCAGGAACAACCGAGCAATCAAACGTCGTGCACCGAGCATTTTTGCCAGCAACGGAGCAAACAGACCGATAAACCCGATAATCCCGACGGCATTAACCAGTAACGCACTGATGGCAATCGCCAACACCAGCGTCGCCAGGCGCACCATCGAAAGTGCCAGCCCCAAATTACGCGCCACACCGTCGTCGAGCCCCATTAGCGTCAGCGGGCGCAGCAGCAACAGAGTTAACAACAAACCACCGACCAGACGCGGCCACAGGCCGTTAACGATGCTCCAGTCTTGCTGGTTGAGCGAACCGGTGCTCCACAAGAACATGCTCTGCAATTGATCGTGGTGGAAAATAACCAGTAGCTGGTTTACCGCGCCGCAATACAGGCTAAGTACCAGCCCTGCAAGAATCAGAGTGACTGGCGATAAACGCTTGCCCCAGGCAACGCCAAACACCAGCAAACCAACAACACCTGCACCCGCAAGTGCAGCAAATTGTTGTGTCGCAAAGCCACCAGGTAGCGCCCACAGGGTGGCAACGGTCACACCTAGTTGTGCGCCACTCGCCACGCCAAGCGTCGTCGGTTCGGCAAGTGGGTTGCGTAATACCTGCTGGAACAGCACGCCGACTAATCCAAGCCCTGCCCCGACCAACAAAGAGATAGCAAGCCGCGGTAGTGCGCTGTAGTGGAATAACATCTGATTGATGTCATCAATGTTTGGCTGCGCCCAGGCGGTACTCCAGAGTACAGAAGGCAACTGAGCATTCAGATTGTGTAACGTTAACGCGCAGGCAATGACAAAAAGCAGCAATAAAAGCAGCGCGGGGAACAAGGCATAACGATATCTCACGCTTTGCTCCCGATGGCCTTAGCCAGTGTAGTAGTAAAGCTCATTGCGGAAAGTGTCGCACCGTAAAGCCATACCGGAGGAACACGCTGGAAACGATTCTGACGAACAAAAGGCATCGCGTTCCACAAAGGCGTGGCCATCACGCGTGCCATTTCAGCATCGTTATTATGATCAAAGCAGATAACATCAGCATCTTTCACTTCAGCCAGGCGCTCAAGGCCCACCACCGCACTTCCCCAGAAGTTAGTTTCACCAACCCATGCGTTTTTCACACCCAGCAAATCCATCACCTGTTGGAACAGGCTGTTTTTCCCGATAACTAACGCGTGGCGGGTATCCATCAATGTCATCAGCAATACAGGCTTACCATCGCGTGCGTTAAAGCGAGGTTTCATTTGCTCGATGAATTGGTCAAATTTCAGTAAGTGATCGCGAGCCGCTTGCTGCATGCCCAGTTTCTCACCAAGCTCAGTCAGCGACTGGCGAGCAACCATCAGCGGTTTGCCTGAGCCATCGTTAAAACTGAACCCTATACCCGGCGCGATACGGGACAACTTTTCTGGTGACGGGCCATAGCCTGCGGAATAGAGAATCAACGACGGTTTTAATTGAGTAAGAAGTTCAAGATTAGGTTCGGTGCGCAAACCGACGTCGATAATGCCATCTGGTAATTTCGGTTCGCCAACCCATGCTTTGTAATTGGTGATATCGGCCATTGCATAAGGCGTAATACCGAGTGCCAGCATCAGTTCAACCGGCAACCATTCCAGAGCCACAATGCGATGGGGGTCGAGGCTGGCCGCCTTTGCATTGCCCATGTTGAGCAATAAAGGTGAAAGTGCCAGCGCGGTTAGCAACTGACGGCGACTCAGCAAAGGATTAATCAATTCTGGCATCAGTAAACAAAGCTC
Source organism: Buttiauxella sp. B2 (assembly GCF_006376615.1). Classification (GTDB taxonomy): domain Bacteria; phylum Pseudomonadota; class Gammaproteobacteria; order Enterobacterales; family Enterobacteriaceae; genus Buttiauxella. Next base: position 97,720 of record NZ_VEXQ01000013.1, on the reverse strand, counting down.
ACCGGAGCCGCACCCGCAGGATGTGGCAAAATCCCCATAGGAATACCGTATATCTTTTCCAGCGTTTCGCTTTGCATCAGCTCAGTTGGGCTACCCTGCGCAATCATTTCACCACCGCGCAATGCCACGAGGTTATCGCAGAAGCGTGCGGCCATATTGATGTCATGCAGAACGGCAATTACCGTCAGGCCACGTTCCTGGCTAAGCCGATGAATAAGCGCCAACACATCAAACTGATGGGCAATATCCAGCGCCGATGTGGGTTCATCTAATAGTAAACAACGGCTATCTTGCGCCACCAACATGGCAATCCACGCACGTTGGCGCTCACCACCTGACAGGCTATCTACCAGGCGATGGGCAAAAGGTTTCAGCCCGACCAGTGAAATGGCTTCTTCAACCAGTTCTCTGTCTGCCGCACCAAAACGACCGAGCGCGCCGTGCCACGGATAACGACCAATTGCCACCAACTCACGCACCGTCATCCCTTCCGCTGCTGGGAGTTGCTGCGGTAAGTAAGCGACTTTGCGCGCAAATTCCTTACTGCTCCAGCTATCCAGCGGTTGGTTGTTAAGATTGATGTCCCCATCCGAGGACTTCTGATGGCGGCCCAACATTTTCAGCAATGTCGATTTTCCCGAACCGTTGTGACCAATGAGACCAGTCACTTTTCCGACGGGGAAGGTAATAGACAGAGGGTGGAGAAGCGTGCGACCAGGAACGCGGAAGGTAACGTCAGTAAGGCTAAACGTGGTATCGGGATGAAGGTGTTTGTCCTGCATGATAGCCATCTTTGTTGATGGGCACGGCGAACCGTGCCCGGATACACTTAGAAGCGGAATGTTGCAGTTGCAACGACCTGACGTTCAGCACCCCAGAAGCAACCATAAGTCTGGAAGCAGCTAGCGACGTATTCGCGATCAAGCAGGTTGTTCACATTCACAGCAACGCTTGAGCCATTCATACCGAAACGGCCCAGGTCGTATTTGACCACGGCATCCAGTATCGCAGCGCTACCCACTTCGAAGGTATTCGCGGGATCACCATAGCTCTTACCAAGGAAGCGGCCACCAGTACCCAAAGTCAGGCCAGTCAGCACGCCCTCGTTGAAGGTGTAATCACCCCACAAAGATGCCATGTGTTTTGGTACTGACTCAGGCGTGTTGCCTTTCAACGTACTGTCTTCGGTGTATTCCGCATCGGTATAGGTGTAAGACGCAGTGACGTTAATGTTGGCATTAACGGCAGCTTTCGCCTCAAGTTCCACACCGCGTGAACGGATTTCGCCGCCCTGTACGGATGCAAAGCCGTGTGAGGTATCAGGGTCAGACATCAGGTTGTCAGTCTTGGTCAGCTGATAAACAGCACCCGTAATAACAACAGCCATGTCTTTCGGCACATATTTCACACCCGCTTCGTACTGACGACCCTTAGATGGTTTAAAGGTATTGCCGTAGTAGTCCGCACCGGAGTTCGGTTCGAAGGATTCGCTGTAGCTGATATACGGTGAAACACCGTTATCAAACAGATAGTTCAGACCAGCACGACCTGTGAATTCCTCGTCACTACGCTCGGTGTAGTTGTTCACCTGGTAAGCTCGAGTGGACTGTTTCAGCCAGTCATAACGACCACCCAGAGTCAAAACAAACTTGTTCCACTCAGCTTGATCCTGAACGTAAAGACCAGTCTGCTTCTGTTTGTTTTGCTGATACGGAGACGCATCGCCGAAATCGAAGTTTTCATATACTGGGTTATACAAATCCAGTGGCGGCGCACTACCAAAGTTGGCATTTACATCGTTACGCATCTGCTGGAAATCAACACCCGTCAACAGAGTATGTTCCACTGCGGCAGTTTCAAATTTGCTTTGTAGCTGAGTATCAACCGCAAAGTTATGCAGTTTTTCGTTATCAACGACCGTACCGCGATTGAGCATGTAACCCGTTGAATCAACACCTATGCCGTAAACGCTTTTCTGGTTAGTTTTGGATTCAACATAACGCAGGTTCTGACGCACAGTGAAAGTGTCGTTGAACTCATGGTCAAAGCTGTAACCGACCATTTTATGGGATAACGAGTAGGTGTTATTTGGCACACCTTCGTTGAAATCAGTCGGCAAACGAGAACCGTCTGGCAGCGGTTCAACGGTACCTTCTTTCGGCAACCAACCGTAGTAACCTGTTTCCGGGCTATCTTGCAGGTTCGCTAATAAAGTGAAGTTAGTTTTGTCATCAGGACGCCATGAGAACGATGGAGCAATCGCATAACGTTTTTGTTTAGAGAACTGCTGCTGGTCATCGTTGGAGCGAGCCACACCGGTCAGGCGGTAGGAATAAACGCCAGCGTCATCCAGCGCATCGCTGAAATCAAAACCAGTTTGCCATAGGTTGTCAGTACCCATTTTGAACTGCACTTCTTTCAGCGGTTCAGTCGTTGGGCGCTTGCTCACCATAGTGATGATGCCACCTGGGCTGCTTTTTCCGTACAGAACGGAAGTTGGGCCACGCATCAGCTCCACACGCTCCAGCATGTACGGGTCGATGATCACTTCGTTATAGAAATCACCCTGAAGCTTCAGGCCATCAAGGTAGTTGTTCTGGTTTACAGAACCGAAACCACGAATTTTAACCGCATCATAAGTATCAGAAGCACCGCGTGTAGACACGGTGATGCCTGGCGAATAGCCCAACGCTTCTTTAACGGATGAAGGTTGGTGAGTATCCATTTCTTCACGGGTCACAATAGAAACAGACTGAGGTGTTTTCTCAATCGGGGTGTCAGTTTTTGTGGCGGTAGCCGTACGCTTAGCAGCAATTGTTGGAGATGGGCCCCACGCATTTTCGTCAGCGATGCTGGCGGAAACGGTGATGGTATCTTCTTTTGCGGTTGTGTTGTTGTCTGCGGCAAACGCTGGTGCACTGACGCCACTTACTGCGGCTGCAACGAAGAATGCAAGTTTGCGGACTGAGGTGTTGACTGGTTGTCCAGTGGTTGAACGCGCCATTATTATTTCTCTGATGAAGTGACGAATGATAACGTAAACGATAATTATTATTATGCCGCAGAATAATAGACGAAACGGAAAGTGCATGGCAAGCAGATCACACCCCTTAAAAGTACGAGGGAATAATAATTAACCAGAGTTATTGCAAGGGCTTAACAAAAAAGAAAAGCCCCCGTTACAAACGGAGGCTTTATTGGAAAACAACGCGGATTATTTACTGCCGAACATGTCCTTAATCCAACCTGCAACACCATCGCTACTTTGCTCTGGCTGCTGCTGTGGTTGTTGTTGCTGCTGTTGCGGCTGCTGAGTTTGCGGCTGTTGTGACTGGCTAAACGGATTGTTGGTCTGCTCAGCCTGTTGGCTTTGCTGGCACAGTCCGTCTGGATTAGTCGTCCATACAGGCAACACACGGTCTCCACCACCACCGCACTGGAAGTAACCCGCGCTATCAACACTCATATCGACGATATCTTCCGGTGGATTCAATACCAACGGAATTGGCGTCTGGTTAGCAAGATAACGTTGGTAGAGCGACATCGCCCCGCTCGCCCCGTACAGTTTGGTCGGCTGGTTGTTATCACGCCCAACCCAGGTAATCGCTACTTCTTTACCATCAATGCCGGCAAACCAGGTATCTATATTGTCATTCGTGGTACCGGTTTTACCGGCCAGATGCAGGTTCGGGTATTTTCCACCCAACGCACGCCCCGTACCACGAGCCATGACCTGCTGCATGGTATACAGCGTCATGTACGCCGCCTGCGGAGGAACAGCCTGTTCGGCCTGCGGGAAGCTTTGATACAGCACGGTGCCGTCTTCAGCAATAACCGAACGCAATGCCGAAAGCGTTGCGCGATTGCCACCGCTTGCGATGGTCTGGAATGCCTGAGCCACTTCGATTGGCGTCAGGTTCAGCGCACCCAGCAACATAGCAGGAACCGGATGTAGCTGGTTTTGCGGCACGCCAAGTTTTACCCAGGTGTCAGTCACTGCTGGCAAGCCCAGCGCCATACCCAGGTTAACCGTCGGTACGTTCATCGAACGAGTCAGCGCATCCACTAACATGACCTGGCCGCTGTAGCGATGGTCATCGTTTTGTGGCGACCACACTTGCCCGTTTGGCTGTTTCAGCGCAATTGGCGCATCGGCAATCCAGGTGTTCAGGCGGTAAGAATCTGGTTGGCTTAATGCCGTCAGATAGGTCGCAGGTTTTGCCAAAGAACCGATAGAACGGCGTGCCTGCATCGCGCGGTTAAAGCCAGCAAACTGCGTTTCCGCCCCGCCAACCATCGCACGAACTTCACCGGTTGAACGGTCAACGATAACCATTGCCGCTTCAAGATCTTTCAGCTTACGGGATGCTCGCAGCACCGGAACACCTTCGCTGACCGCTTTTTCTGCCGCATCCTGGGAAACGGAATCAAAAGTAGTAAAGATCTTCACGCCTGACAGGTCTTTAACTTTATCGCCAAGCTTGGTCTGGAGTTCATTACGCACCATCTGCATAAATGCAGGCTGTGGCGAAATCACACCGCCACGCGGCTGCACACCCAGAGGGCGAGCGCTCAGCATGTCGTAAAGTTCCTTGTCGATGACGTTCTGCTCTTGCAGCAAGCGCAACACAAGATTACGGCGTTCGAGCGCCAGTTTCGGGTTACGCCATGGATTGTAAATTGACGCCCCTTTCACCATACCCACTAGCAACGCTTGCTGATCGAGACTCAGCTCTTCTACCGGACGGCCAAAGTAGTACAGGCTCGCCAGAGGGAAACCGCGAATTTCGTTATCCCCACTCTGGCCGAGATAGACCTCGTTCAGATACAACTCAAGGATGCGATCTTTACCGTAACGGGCGTCCATGATCAGCGCCATGTACGCTTCATTCGCTTTTCGCACGTATGAACGTTCGCTCGACAGGAACAGGTTCTTAACTAACTGTTGCGTCAGCGTACTCGCACCTTGCACGGTACGGCCGGCGGTCAGGTTCGCCAGTACCGCACGGCCAATGGAGTAAAAACTGATCCCATCATGCTCGTAGAAGTGTTTATCTTCGGTGGCGATCAGCGTATCAACCAGCAGATCCGGGAAACCGGTGCGTGGCACAAATAGACGCTGTTCACCGTTCGGTGAAGACAACATGGTTATCAAACGTGGATCCAGACGGAAGAAACCGAAGCTGCGGTTGCTATCCATATTCTGGATGGATTCCAGATGATCACCATCAAATATCAGACGTGCGCGGATCTGCCCTTCTTTACTGTCAGGGAAATCAAACGGGCGACGGATCATCTCGATGCTGTTGCCCTGTACCGTAAATTCACCCGGGCGCGTCATGCGCGTCACCTGGCGGTACTGGGTCGCTTCCAGCAGGTTAACCATCTCTTTTTGGCTGTATGGCATATCTGGCTCAAGGTTCACCATACGACCATACACTGCCGCCGGGAGTTGCCAGACTTTGCCATCAATGCGGGTACGGATCTTCTGGTCGAGGTAGACGCCGTAAATGACGAGCAACACGACGAAGACAACAAACAGTTTTACTAAGAACCACAACCAGCGGCGCTTTTTACGTGGCGGGCGGCCATTGCCACTGCCTTTTCCTTTGCGTGGCGGCATCGGTTCCTCGTCATCATAATCATCGTCGTAATCCTCGTCATACTCCTCATCCCGGACTCGACGGCGGCTTACTTTCTCTTTTGCGGGACGTGAAGGTTTACCTTTACGTCCAATCGGTTCGCGGTCATTCCCCGCCATTTCTTTCTCCACCAAAAATAAGGCGCACGGCCTGATTCTCCTTTCTTCCGCCAAAGGCGAAAGAGGAAATCTCTCAAAGTTATTGGTACTTTTTAGTACGCCGCGTTGGCAACGCATCTGCTGGCGAATCCGGCCAGACGTGCTTTGGATAACGTCCTTTCATCTCTTTTTGCACTTCCCGATACGCACCATTCCAGAAAGCGGTTAAATCACGCGTTATCTGCAAGGGGCGCTGTGCCGGGGAGAGCAGTTCCAGAACCAGTGGTACACGCCCTTCGGCAATGACCGGCGTTCGCGCTTCACCAAACATTTCCTGCATACGAACAGCAAGAACGGGCGGATTTTCATCATCATAGCGGATCGCAATCTGGCTTCCAGTCGGCACAGTGTAATGAGTTGGCAGCGCACTATCCAGACGAACGCGTGCGTTCCAGTCGAGTAGATTCTGTAACGCTCTTGTGACATCAATGTTTTTTAGCGCGCGCAACGAGTGTACACCATGCAGTTCAGGTAATAACCAACGGTCTAAATTGCGCAGCAGGGAATCATCCGAAACATCGGGCCAATTCAGTTCCGGTAGCCATTTTGCCGCACAGGCCAGCCGCAGGCGGAATTGCTGCGCCTGGGGCGACCAGTTCAACACCGCCAGACCTTTATCACGAATACCGTTGAGCATCGCCTGATGCAGCTCGTCTTCAGATGGTTTTGCCAAAGGCTGGACTTTCAAGACCAATCTGCCAATCTGCGTGCGACGAAACGCTTTGAGTGTACCCTGCGTTTCATCCCATTCCACAGAATCGCTTTGCGTCAGCAGCGCCGGACATTGAGCCACCAGCACATCAATTTCCACAGGAATAGCCTGCAATATTCGCGCATCCGGCGTATTGCTGCCCTGCAATAATAGAGGCGCTAATAGCCATTCGTAGCGCGTTAATGGGTCGTCCTGATTAAGCATCGCACCCATGCCATTGGCTAATTGATAGCGACCATCCTGGCCACGACGCCGCGCGATTCGATCGGGAAAGGCTTGCGCTAACAATGGGGCGACAAGCGAAGAATCGGCTTCGCCACCGCGACTATTAAGCCGCTTAAGTAACTGAGAGCTGCGCTGTTGCCAGTTATTCTGGCGTCGGCTAAATGCGTTGCGTAAATCGCCATCCTGTTCACGCGGCGGTTCTTCAAGAATCGCCACCAGGCGTGCTGCTGTCGCCTGTTCATCCGCTGTTTTGGCCGCAACTAACATGGCTGCAAAGCGAGGATCGTTACCAAGGTTCGCCATTTTCTGGCCAATAGGCGTAAGACGGTTTTGCTCATCAAGCGCATTGAGTTGACTTAACAAACTGCGTGCTGCCGCAAGATTGACGGCAGAAGGCATATCAAGCCAGGTCAGTTCAGTCGGATCGTTGCAGCCCCATTGCAGTAAATCGAGCAGCAAACCAGACAGATCACTTTGCAGAATCTCCGGCTCGCTTTGTATAGCCGCTCGTTCTGCCTGTTCTGCGCTGGTTAAGTGCAAACAAATTCCCGGTTCCAGACGGCCTGCTCGCCCTGCACGCTGGATCATTGACGCCTGGCTAATGCGCTGGGTGATGAGCCGCGTCAATCCGGTGCGAGCATCAAAGCGAGCCGCTCGCTCTTGCGCTGTATCCACCACCAGACGAATTCCTTCAATGGTAAGGCTGGTTTCGGCAATGTTTGTCGCCAGCACTACTTTGCGCATACCGTTCGCCGCTGGCAGAATCGCTTTACGTTGTTCACTTAAAGGCAATGCTCCATATAATGGGCAAAGCTGAATATCGCTTGCCACGCGCTCTTGCAATTGCTGCTGAACACGCTGAATTTCCCCGACACCAGGCAAAAATAGCAGCAGTGATCCCGACTCTTCGCGCAGCAGGTTTGCCACCGCTATCGCAACCGCTTCATCAAAGCGTTGGTGAGTGGAAAGCGTGCTGTAGCGGCGATCTACGGGGAATGCTCGCCCTTCGGAACTGATAACCGGCGCATCGGGCAAACACTGCTGAAGACGCGAATTATCAAGTGTTGCCGACATAATTAGCAATTTGAGATCGTCACGCAAACCTTGCTGCACATCGAGTAACAGTGCTAATGCCAGATCGGCTTGCAGGCTACGTTCGTGGAATTCATCGAGGATCACCAACGCCACGCCTTCAAGTTCCGGATCGTGCTGAATCATGCGCGTCAGGATCCCTTCGGTCACCACTTCAAGTTGTGTATTTGGTCCGACACAGGTTTCAGCGCGCATCCGATAACCAACCGTCTCACCCGGTTTTTCACCCAGTAATTCGGCAAGCCGTTGCGCCACATTACGCGCAGCCAGGCGACGCGGCTCCAAAAGCAGAATGCGGCCGCCCAAGTTCGCCTGCTGTAATATCTGCAACGGCAACCAGGTCGATTTACCTGCACCAGTCGGCGCGCTCAGTAAAACCTGCGGCGCATTTTGCAAGGCATTAAGAATATCGGGTAGCACTGCGGCGACCGGTAATGACGGCACGAACGGCTCCAAAAGGGTATTATCAAAAGTTCGCTATTGTAGCATCACGCCAATCTATACTCGTTAGCATTCGAGTTGCAGGTAAGCGGCAAGCTCAGAAATCTCCAGGAGCTTACTTTAGTAAGTGGCTGGGGTGAGTGAGTGCAGCCAACACCCCTGCAGCTTGAAGGATGACGGGTATATAACCGAGAGACCCGACCATGGCCGATACTCGCCGTCTGTTTTTTGCCCTCGAATTACCTGAAGAAATGCAAAAGCAGATTATCCAGTGGCGCGCCACACAGTTTCCGGAAGACGCCGGACGCCCGGTAACCGCTGCAAACCTACACCTGACACTCGCTTTTTTAGGTGATATCAGCGCTGAAAAACAAAAAGCGCTCAGCCAACTTGCCGGACGGATACGCCAAAGCGGTTTTACCCTGACGCTGGATGATGCTGGGCAGTGGTTGCGCTCAAACGTGGTGTGGATTGGCCCTCGCCATGCTCCTTTGGGCCTGATACAACTGGCGAATATGTTACGTGCTCAGGCGGCCCGTAGCGGCTGTTACCAAAGCCCGCAGCCGTTTCATCCGCACATTACGCTGTATCGCAACACGCCGCACGCAGTCTCTATCCCTCAGCCAAATTTTCGTTGGCAATACAACGTTGATGAGTTCGTGCTGTATGAATCTATTTTCAGGCAGGGACGAACGCGCTACGAGGCGCTACAACGTTGGTCATTAAGTAATAAGGAAGAGTGAATGGAATTTACCCCGCAGCTCATGCAGGCCACGCTAATCAAACGCTATAAACGCTTTCTGGCTGATGTCGTTACTCCTTCAGGCGAAGAATTGACGCTCCATTGCCCAAATACGGGGGCGATGACCGGTTGTGCAACACCTGGCGATACCGTTTGGTATTCCACGTCAGATAATCCTACCCGCAAATATCCCCACACCTGGGAAATAACTCAGACACAAAATGGGGAGTTTATTTGCGTTAATACGTTGCGTGCCAATACGGTAGTCAAGGAAGCATTAAACGCAGAAAGCATTGCAGAATTAATTGGTTACACAACAATAAAAAGTGAAGTGAAATACGGCACAGAACGCAGCCGGATTGATTTTATGTTGCAGGCAGATTGCAAGGTTAACTGCTATATTGAAGTGAAATCAGTCACGTTATCACAACAAGGATGTGGATATTTCCCGGATGCCGTCAGCCTGCGAGGGCAGAAGCATCTGAGAGAATTGATGAACGTGGTAATGCAGGGCGAACGCGCCGTGTTGCTGTTTGCAGTATTGCATTCCGCTATCACCCAGGTTTCCCCGGCACGCCACATCGACGCAAAATATGCGCAATTATTAGTCGAGGCGCAACAGTGTGGAGTAGAGATTATTGCCTATAAGGCAGAACTTTCTGCACAAGGGCTTACTCTAATTTCGCCGTTGCCAGTCTGTTTATAATTTTTTAATAAAGAGCTGTTAACGTCTGTCTGTTTTGTGTGCTGGCGGTTCGCGTAAATACGCTTTTCTTCACAGGCTTGTCAAGAGAGGAATTTATATAATTGCCATCCTGAAAAGCATCTGCTATTTATAGCGGCCTGATTTTCCCCCTACCAGGGGACCGATAGTGCGTGTTAAGGAGAAACAACATGCAAGAAGGGCAAAAGCGTAAAACATCGTCCCTGAGTATCCTCGCCATCGCTGGGGTGGAGCCATATCAGGAGAAAGCGGGCGAAGAGTATATGAACGAAGCCCAGCTGTCGCACTTCAAGCTTATTCTTGAAGCCTGGCGTAGCCAACTTATGGATGAAGTTGATCGCACAGTAACGCATATGCAGGATGAAGCAGCTAACTTCCCGGATCCGGTAGACCGTGCAGCCCAGGAAGAAGAATTCAGCCTCGAACTGCGTAACCGTGACAGGGAACGTAAACTGATCAAGAAAATCGAGAAGACCCTCAAGAAAGTTGAAGACGAAGATTTCGGCTTCTGCGAATCCTGTGGTGTTGAAATCGGCATCCGCCGCCTCGAAGCTCGCCCGACAGCTGATCTATGCATTGACTGCAAAACGTTGGCAGAAATTCGCGAAAAACAAATGGCCGGCTAACGGCTCGCAATTTCAGAATATTCATAATGGCGGGAGTCTCTCCCGCCTTATTCATTTCTGGCCTGCCGCAACACATATGAACACATCTCAATATATTGGGCGTTTTGCCCCCTCGCCTTCAGGTGAACTCCATTTTGGTTCGCTCATTGCCGCACTCGGCAGTTATCTACAAGCACGTTCGCAACAAGGCCAATGGCTGGTGCGCATTGAAGATATCGATCCTCCGCGAGAAGTTCCAGGTGCAGCCACCACCATATTGCAGCAGTTAGAACATTACGGGCTGCACTGGGATGGTGAAGTTCTATGGCAATCCCAACGACACGAAGCCTATCGCGAAGCCCTTTCCTTCCTGCAACAGCAAGGGTTAAGTTATTACTGCACTTGTACCCGCAGTCGTATTCAGCAAATCGGTGGTTTCTATGATGGCCATTGCCGCGACTTAAACCATGGGCCAAATAATGCAGCACTGCGTTTCGTACAGCACCAGCCAGTATTAAGTTTTGAAGATAAGCTGCACGGTAAACTAATTGCCGACGAACAACTGGCGCGTGAAGATTTTATCATTCATCGCCGTGACGGGTTATTTGCCTATAATCTTGCTGTAGTGGTGGACGATAATTTCCAGGGCGTAAGCGAAATAGTACGTGGTGCGGATTTAATTGAGCCTACAGTTCGACAAATTTCGCTATATCAACAATTTGGCTGGACGGTGCCTGATTACGTTCATTTGCCGTTGGTGCTCAATGAGAATGGTGCCAAGTTATCCAAGCAGAATCACGCACCAGCCCTACCACAAGGCGATCCGCGCCCAGTTATTCATGCTGCGCTGGTATTTTTGAATCAACCTGAAATTTTCCATTGGCAAGATTTAACGCTAAGTGAGTTGCTCTCTCAGGCGGTGCAAAATTGGTCACTGAATACCGTTGTGTCCAGCTCGTCGTGAATAGGTCGTTCTCAAATGCCACACACTGAGCTATGATTAGCCGCTGTTTTTTTTGTCCTTATGATTGACACTGCCGAGGTGTACTATTTTTACCCGAGTCGCTAATTTTTGCCGCAAGGTGCTTAACCGCGATGATGTCGTGGTCGAGGAGAATGAAGATCTCCCGCTAATCACGGTAATTCCGCGTGACCAGCACGCTCTGTCCCGCAAAGATATCAGTGAAAATGCCCTCAAGGTGCTCTATCGTCTGAACAAAGCGGGCTATGAGGCTTACCTCGTGGGTGGCGGTGTGCGTGACCTGTTGCTCGGCAAACGGCCAAAAGACTTTGATGTCACAACCAGCGCCACGCCGGATCAGGTACGCAAACTGTTCCGCAACTGCCGCCTGGTTGGCCGCCGCTTCCGTCTGGCACATGTCATGTTTGGACCGGAAATCATCGAGGTCGCCACTTTCCGTGGTCACCACGAAGAGCAAACATCTGATAAACAGACTTCGCAAACAGGCCAGAACGGCATGCTGCTTCGCGATAATATCTTTGGTTCTATCGAAGAAGATGCTCAGCGTCGCGATTTCACTATCAACAGCCTCTATTACAGCGTGGCTGATTTCTCCGTTCGCGATTATGTCGGTGGCCTGCGTGATTTACGCAATGGTGTTATCCGCTTAATTGGCGATCCTGAAACGCGCTACCGTGAAGACCCAGTGCGCATGCTGCGTGCCGTGCGATTTGCCGCCAAGCTGAATATGACGATTAGCCCGGAAACAGGCGAGCCGATTCCGCGTTTAGCTACCTTGATTAACGACGTGCCACCTGCCCGTTTGTTTGAAGAATCATTGAAACTTCTGCAAGCTGGTCACGGTTACCCTACGTACGAATTACTGCGCGAATATCAGCTGTTCCAGCCGTTATTCCCGACCATCACTCGTTACTTTACCGAGCAGGGTGACAGCCCAATGGAGCGCATGATCGCTCTGGTGCTGAAGAATACCGATAACCGCATTCAAAACGATATGCGCGTTAACCCGGCCTTCTTGTTCTCCGCCATATTCTGGTATCCGCAACTGGAGATGGCTCAAAAGCTGACTCAGGAAAGCGGCCTTGCCTATATGGACGCCTTCGCTCTGGCGATGAACGAAGTGCTGGATGAAGCCTGTCGTGCCCTGGCTATTCCAAAACGTATTACCACGCTGGTACGTGATATCTGGGGCTTGCAGCTTCGTCTGTCACGCCGTCAGGGTAAACGCGCCTGGAAGCTGATGGAACATCCTAAGTTCCGCGCAGCTTACGACCTGCTGGCATTGCGTGCTGAAGTGGAAAATAACCAGGAGTTACTGCGCCTGACTAAATGGTGGGGTGAGTTCCAGGTTGCCGCTCCACCTGCGCAAAAAGATATGCTCGATGTTTTAGGTGATGAACCCACCGTACGCCGCCGCCATCGCCGTCCGCGTAAACGTGCACCGCGTAGCGGAGGAAATGCATGACACTGGCGTATATCGCCCTTGGCAGCAACCAGGCCGTCCCGCTTGAGCAAGTGACTCATGCGTTGGACGCCATTGCAACCATCCCGCAAAGCCGGGTGGTTGCAACCTCTTCGTACTACCGCACTCCACCGCTCGGCCCGCAAGACCAACCTGATTATCTTAATGCCGCCGTGGTACTGGAAACGGAACTGTCTCCTGAAGCTTTACTGGCCCATACTCAACGTATTGAGTTAGAACATGGCCGTGTACGCAAAGCTGAACGTTGGGGGCCGCGCACGCTGGATCTCGACATTATGCTTTTCGGTAATCTAACCGTTACAACGCCAACACTTACCGTGCCGCATTACGATATGAGAAACCGCGCGTTTATGTTGGTTCCTTTGTTGGAAGTTGCGCCTGATTGCGCATTCCCGGATGGCCAGCAGGTAGCTGAAGTGTTGAAAACGCTCTCCCAGGATGGGATTACGCTCTGGTAATCACGGACGTATTCATTTTGTTATACCCGATAGGTTTCGAGTTGTAGGAAGGCGGCAAACTCAGGAATCCTCAGGAGCTTACTTAAGTAAGTGACTGGGTGAGTGAGTACAACCAACGCGCCTACAGCTTGAAAGATGAAGGGTATGCCTCACCCTTTATTCTCAGGGACTGCCATGAAACCAATCACCATGTCTCAGTTGCGCCAATGGAAACAGGCTCAACGCAAATTCGCAACCATCACAGCTTATGATTTCAGCTTCGCAAAACTGTTTGCCGATGAAGGCATCGGTGTGATGCTGGTTGGCGATTCATTAGGGATGACCGTTCAGGGCCATGACTCCACATTGCCTGTCACAGTAGAAGATATTGCCTACCATACGCGTGCTGTTCGCCGTGGTGCGCCAAATTGTTTGCTGCTGGCCGACTTACCTTTCATGGCGTATGCCACACCAGAGCAGGCGTTTGCTAATTCAGCCATCGTTATGCGCGCTGGGGCCAATATGGTCAAAATTGAAGGTGGCCGCTGGCTGGTAGAAACCGTCAAAATGCTGACCGAACGCGCCGTACCGGTATGTGGCCATTTGGGTCTGACGCCACAATCCGTGAACATCTTCGGCGGGTACAAAATCCAGGGCCGCGATGAGGCCACTGCACAAACATTGTTTGATGATGCCGTGGCACTCGAAGCCGCAGGCGCACAGTTGCTGGTACTGGAATGCGTGCCGGTTGCGCTGGCAAAACGCATTACTGATGCCTTGACCATTCCGGTTATCGGTATTGGTGCAGGCAGTGTCACTGATGGTCAGATTCTGGTGATGCACGATGCATTCGGTATCACCGGTGGTCATATTCCAAAATTTGCGAAAAACTTCCTCGCTGGAGCCGGAGACATGCGTGCTGCGGTTCGCCAGTACGCCGCCGAAGTTGAATCCGGTACCTACCCAGGTGAAGAACACAGTTTCCACTGACAGGAGAAGGGTTGTGTTGATTATCGAAACGATACCGCTGTTACGTCAGCAAATCCGCCGCTGGCGCCAGGAAGGTAAACGCATTGCGTTGGTGCCGACGATGGGTAACCTGCACGACGGCCATATGAAGCTGGTCGACGATGCAAAGAGCCGCGCCGATATAGTGATAACCACTATTTTTGTTAATCCGATGCAGTTTGACCGCCCGGATGATTTAGCCCGCTACCCGCGCACCTTGCAGGAAGATTGTGAAAAGTTAAATCGCCGCAAAGTAGATTTAGTCTTTGCTCCAGCCCCAGCAGATATTTACCCAAAAGGTCTGGAATCACAGACATTCGTCGAAGTCCCTGGACTTTCGACTATGCTCGAAGGCGCAAGCCGTCCTGGCCATTTCAGGGGGGTTTCCACCATTGTCAGCAAGCTGTTTAACATGGTGCAACCTGACATCGCCTGCTTTGGTGAGAAAGACTTCCAGCAACTCGCCGTTATTCGCAAGATGGTTGCGGATATGGGCTATGACATAGAAATTATTGGCGTGCCAACTGTTCGCGCCAAAGACGGCCTGGCGCTGAGTTCACGCAATGGTTATCTGAGTGCTGAACAGCGCAAAATTGCACCTGGCCTGCATAAAGTGATGCAGTCCCTGGCGGATAAACTTCGCGCGGGTGAACGTGATACCGAAGAGATGCTGGCGATTGCAGCAACTGAGCTCAATGAAAAAGGTTTCCGCTCAGACGACCTGCAAATCCGCGATGCCGATACACTCCTGGAGTTGGGTGTTGAGAGCAAACGTGCGGTTGTCTTAATGGCCGCCTGGCTTGGACAAGCACGTTTGATTGATAATGTTCAGGTAGAGCTGGCGCAGTAGACAGCCTGGCGAAATCGGGCAATACTGCCCGACTAACTTCCGGCGGCAAACTCAATGTTTACCGCTATGTAACTCAATAGTGACGAAGGTTTAAGCTATGATACGCACCATGCTGCAAGGCAAACTTCACCGTGTCAAAGTGACTCAGGCGGATTTGCACTATGAAGGTTCCTGCGCCATCGATCAGGACTTCCTTGAAGCGGCTGGCATTCTGGAATATGAAGCCATTGATATCTATAACGTCACCAACGGTAAGCGTTTCTCAACCTACGCAATCGCTGGCGAACGTGGTTCCAAAATCATTTCGGTTAACGGTGCCGCCGCGCATTGTGCCGATGTGGGTGACATCCTGATCATCGCCACTTACGTTACTATGCCAGACGAGCAAGCGCGTAGCTGGCAGCCCAAAGTGGCCTATTTCGATGGCGACAACGAAATGAAACGCCTGGCGAAAGCCGTGCCAGTTCAGGTTGCCTGACCTCCAAATGCTAATTAAAAGGCCTGCTTTGTTAAGCAGGCCTTTTTTATCTTATGATTTCGGCTGGTTGGTGATAAGCCGCGACATGGCCTCCAGTGAATCGGTTCGCAAGATATAAAGCCGTTTTAGCAAAAACGGATTGTCTCCTGGTTTCACTTTTCCGCGCACCGTCGTCACCGCCATATGGAACCCCGCTTCATTCGCCGCTTTCAGCGCATTATTGTTATAGCCACCAAACGGATAAGAAAGGTATAAGACATGCGGATTAAACTGTGCCAGAGCGCGTCTTGAGTGTTCAAAATCTAACAGCACGTTATGGTAGCTGCGGCTTAAAAGAATCGGCTGGCGGTTGGCATCAACACGATGCAAGAAATGGGTATGGGACTGAATATCAAACACATCCTGGGTGGCCTCTAATTCCGAAATACTCATAAATTGCAGCGCCTTCGGATTCCAGGTTTGCGGATGAGCTTTAATTCGCGATGAAATAATAAATGACGTCGCCTTGAAGCCATATTCTTTAAGAATCGGGTAAGCGTAGCGATAAACCGATTTCAGCCCATCATCAAAGGTAATCACCACCGATCGCGCGGGCAGGTTCATACGGTTGCGCACGTAGCCTTCGAGCTGGTACATCGTCAGCGTGGTGTAACCCATATCGCGCAACCAAGTCATTTGGTTGCTGAATGCCACCACCGATGTAGTGGTCGATGTATGACGGAAACGGGTGTTTTCTTCATCACGTAAAATATGATGGTAGGTTAGAACCGGAATGCCATTGTCCTGCTGCGCATCAAGGCTGCTGACATATCCGAGGCGGTTACCAATACGGATTTGAAACCAGGTTTGGTTTAAGCGGTCTTTCAGGCTGGCAATAATAGGATAGCGAATATTGTCGGCCAGAGTCCCAAATGGAGCGCTGCCATTGTCGGGTGCGTTATATACGGCGACATCACGAAAAGTGACCAGGTTTTGGTTACTCAGCGGTTTATTCAGGTCACCCAGACGGTCTTCTACTCGCTGTTTTCCCGCAACGGGTTGTAGATGTGTTTTATCAATAAAACCGGTACCAAATCCAAAATTAAATTCGTAATAATCTGCCGCCATTGGCACGACCGCCAGAATTTGACCTTCTTGAATAGTGCCGACAGAAATGACTTTATCCCCCACCTGCGCCCAGATATCAGCATCTTCAGTGGTTTGCATATATTGCGCGGGAGTGTGATTGCTACTGAGCAGGCTAGCATTAGCGCTACTGCCACAAATCAGCATGATTACGGCAAAGATAAGGCGAGTTAGCATAACGTATTTGATGGCACTAAATGCCTCAATGGCGAGAATAGGGCCTTATTCTAACAAAAGCCCGTCCAATACCAACCTTTCAAATCAATATTGGTGGAGTAATACAAACGGCGGATTTTTTTGCTGCTGATGCCAAAGGCTGGTGATGTCATCCCCACCCTGTTCAACAATACGTTCGCGGAATTCTTCACTGGTCAGCGTTTCGCGCTGAGCACGCATGGCGAACAAAACAGGCAACGTAACGCCTGAGATGACTTCGCAGTGAGGATGTTGGTGACTGATTAATGCGGCTGTACGGTAAGGTGCGGCCCCGGTTTTATCCGTCAGAAAGACGACACCATCTCCGGAATCACAATTGTAGAGTGCATCACACATCATGCGGCTCAACATGTTGGTGCTAAGCCCCTTCCAGAAATTCACAGCACAACATTGCTGTTGCGGCCCAAAACGTCGCTCAATAGCATCCAGCATATCCTGAGCATAGTAGTCATGACCGGCAATAACCCAACCTAACATGGCGTTCTCCTTTTCGCAGAGCGCAAGTGTGCCAGAGGGAAAAGTCAGCAATGTGATGCTAATCAATTGTGGGTAAGAAAGTTCTCAATTTGCCTCCCCTTTCGGGGAGGGGCTCAAGAATTAACTACGCAGACCGCGCCCGCGTTGAATCAGATACCAGCACAAGATATAGAATGCGGCTATAAAGCCGACCAGCACCGTAATGGTGAATAGCAGCGGTACGTCGTTGATACCGAGGAAACCGTAACGGAATCCACTGATCATATACACCACCGGGTTAAGGTGGGACAGCGCCTTCCAGAACGGCGGCAAAAGCGCCAGAGAGTAGAACACGCCACCTAAATAGGTCAGCGGAGTCAGCACGAAGGTAGGGATCAGGCTAATGTCGTCAAAGGTTTTCGCAAACACCGCGTTCAACAAACCTGCGAGCGAGAACAAAATTGCCGTCAGCAGCAGTGTAAACGCGACAAAGACCCAGGAGTGAACCTGGAATGGCACGAAGAACAATGAAACGGCAGTAACCAAAATCCCCACGCACAAGCCACGCGCAACACCACCGCCAACATAACCGGCAATAATGATATGCGTTGGCACTGGCGCTACCAGCAGCTCTTCAATGTTACGCTGGAATTTTGCGCTAAAAAACGAGGATGCGACGTTAGCGTAAGAGTTGGTAATCACCGCCATCATAATCAGCCCGGGCACAATGAATTGCATGTAGGTAAAGCCATGCATTGAGCCAATCTGTGAGCCAATCAAATTACCGAAAATAATAAAGTACAGGGTCATGGTGATGACCGGCGGTACCAGCGTTTGGATCCAGATACGGGTGAAACGGTGGATTTCTTTGGTCCAGATACTTTTTAACGCCACCCAATAGAGATGCATCATGCCTGGTCTCCTTTTGCGCCGTTAACCAGCGTGACGAACAGCTCTTCAAGACGGTTTGCTTTGTTACGCATGCTTAACACCTGAACACCTTGAGAACTCAACTGACTGAATACGCTGTTTATTCCCTGCTCGCGCAGCACTTCAACTTCCAGAGTCGAGGTATCAACCAGGCGATACTGGTAACCATCAAGCTGTGGCAGCGGGCTTTTCGGCGCTAAGTCGAGGATAAAAGTTTCTGACTTCAGTTTGGAGAGCAATGATTTCATTGACGTATTTTCGACTAACTCGCCATTTTGAATGATACCGATGTTACGACACAGCATCTCTGCTTCTTCAAGATAGTGAGTAGTCAAAATGATGGTGGTGCCTTTGTCGTTCAGATCCTTCAGGAAGCCCCACATTGAACGACGCAGCTCAATATCCACACCTGCAGTAGGCTCATCAAGGATAAGCAATTTTGGCTCATGCATTAAGGCACGAGCAATCATCAAACGGCGCTTCATGCCACCGGACAACATACGAGCACGTTCGTTGCGTTTTTCCCACAAATCGAGCTGTTTCAGGTACTTTTCGCTACGAGCGATAGCTTCATCACGTTCAACGCCGTAGTAACCCGCCTGATGAACAACAATCTGTTGCACCGTCTCAAATGGGTTGAAGTTAAATTCTTGCGGAACGAGGCCAAGCTGGCGTTTAGCGTTAACAACGTCTTTTTCCAGGTCGTAACCAAATACGCGTACCCGACCGGAGGTTTTATTTACCAACGAACTGATAATACCGATAGTGGTGGATTTGCCTGCGCCGTTAGGCCCCAGGAGAGCATAAAAGTCCCCTGCTTCAACACGAAGATCTATGCCGCGCAGCGCCTGAACACCGCCTGCATAGGTTTTCGTTAATTGTTCCAGTTCTAATGCAATTGTCATGGATATACGGTTACCTTGTCCGGTGCAAAAAAGTTAAGCTGTTTTAAAATTTATCCAGTTCCCCTATATTACCCCAACGCACTTCCTCCGTTACAGGTTGTTAACCTCCATGAAAGACATTGATACCCTCATCAGCAATAACCAGGTCTGGTCAAAACTGATGGAGGATGAAGATCCGGGCTTTTTTGAGCGTTTGTCTCAGGCTCAAAAACCGCGCTTCCTGTGGATTGGCTGTTCCGATAGCCGCGTGCCTGCAGAGCGGCTGACTGGCCTTGAGCCTGGCGAATTGTTTGTTCACCGTAATGTGGCAAACCTGGTCATTCATACGGATTTGAATTGCCTTTCTGTTGTGCAGTACGCGGTAGATGTTCTTGAAGTTGAACACATTATCATCTGCGGTCACTACGGATGCGGTGGTGTACAAGCGGCGGTTGAGAATCCAGATTTAGGGCTTATCAACAACTGGCTGCTGCACATCCGCGATATCTGGTTCAAGCATAGTTCGCTACTGGGAGAACTCCCACCGGAACAGCGCCTGGATACACTTTGCGAGCTCAATGTAATGGAACAGGTTTATAACCTCGGCCATTCAACCATTATGCAGTCAGCGTGGAAACGCGGACAAAAAGTCACTGTACACGGTTGGGCTTATGGTATTCACGATGGTCGCCTACGCAATTTGGAAGTGACAGCCACCAGCCGCGAATCGCTGGAGCAGGGTTACCGTAGCGGGATTTCGAATCTCAAACAGTCCCACCGCAGTCACAAGAATAGAACACCTTCACAGTAAGACAGATAGCAAAAAGGGCCTTAAAGGCCCTTTTCTTATTCGTCCAGCAGAACAACTTTACCGACGTAAGGTAGATGGCGATAACGCTGAGCGTAATCAATGCCGTAACCCACCACAAACTCGTCAGGAATAGCGAAACCAACCCACTCAACGTTCACGCTTACTTCACGACGCTCTGGTTTATCCAGCAGCGTGCAAATAGCCAGTGACTTAGGTTCACGCAGGCTAAGAATTTCGCGCACTTTGCTCAGAGTATTACCGGAGTCGATAATATCTTCGACGATCAGCACGTCTTTGCCGCGAATATCTTCATCAAGGTCTTTGAGGATTTTCACATCACGGGTGGTGGACATGCCGCTGCCATAACTGGATGCGGTCATAAAATCGACTTCATGGGGCACTTGCACTTCACGACACAAGTCAGCCATGAACATAAATGAGCCCCGCAGCAAGCCAACCAGCACCATATCACTACCGCTATCACGATAATGTTCAGTGATCTCACGACCCAACTCAGCGATACGGGCTTTGATCTCCGCTTCGGGGATCATCACTTCAACAGTATGTTTCATATTTATAACCACATGATTTAAAACAAATTATTTAATGAAGGTTAACTTTCAGCCGACAAGAAATATTCAGGCCAGCAGTATAACAGCAAAACACATTCGCATCCGCTATCTGTAAAAAAGCCATTTATGTGATGAATGTCACACTTGTTAATAACTATAATGAATTGCTATCAAACTTTTAAGAGCGTGATAATTGTGAAAACAAATAACTCAGGTTCGCGAGTCATCGCAACCTTAACAGCCCTTTTTGCGGTACTGACTGGGCTGTATTTACTTATTGGCGGGATATGGTTAGTGGCAATTGGTGGGTCCTGGTACTACCCAATTGCAGGGGTGGTGATGTTAATCACCGCATGGTTACTTTGGCAACGCAAAGCTCTGGCACTGTGGATTTACGCCGCATTACTGCTTTGCACCGTGGCATGGGGCGTGTGGGAAGTCGGTTTCGATTTCTGGGCGCTGACACCGCGTTTAGATGTTTTGTTCTTTTTCGGCGTATGGCTACTGCTACCGTTTGTTTATCGCCACCTTATTGTACCGTCTGCGGGTGCAACTCCTGCTCTGGGTGCCGTGCTTGCGATTACCGTCGTTGCACTGGCCTGGGCGGTATTTAACGATCCTCAGGAAATCAACGGTACGCTTAGTGCTGATGCGCAAACACCTGCGGTGGCAAGCTCCACCATTCCTGATGCCGACTGGCCTGCTTATGGTCGTAATCAAGAAGGACAGCGCTACTCTCCTTTAAAACAGATCAACGATAAAAACGTTAGTCAGCTTAAAGAAGCGTGGACTTTCCAGACCGGTGATGTAAAGCGCCCAACCGATCCGGGTGAAATCACTAACGAAGTCACACCGATTAAAATCCGCGATACGCTTTACCTGTGTACCGCGCACCAACAGTTATTTGCACTGGATGCGGCAACCGGTAAACAAAAGTGGAAATTCGATCCGCGTCTTGATACCAACCCGTCGTTCCAGCATGTCACCTGTCGTGGTGTTTCTTACCACGAAGCGACTGCTGATAACGCAAGTCCGGATGTGGTTTCCGACTGCCCGCGTCGAATCATCCTTCCAGTGAATGATGGCCGCCTGTTTGCTATTAATGCCGATAACGGTCAGCTCTGCGAAAGCTTTGCTAACAAAGGCATTCTGAATCTGCAAACCAGCATGCCAGTGACTACACCGGGCATGTATGAGCCAACCTCACCGCCAATTATCACTAATAAAGTGATCGTAATTGCCGGTGCGGTAACGGATAACTATTCCACTCGCGAGCCTTCTGGCGTTATTCGTGGTTTTGATGTGAACAGCGGTAAACTGCTGTGGGCATTCGATCCGGGTGCAAAAGATCCCAACGCTATTCCGGGTGATGAGCATCATTACACCCTTAACTCGCCGAACTCCTGGGCGCCAGCCGCCTACGATGCGAAGCTAGATATGGTGTATCTGCCGATGGGTGTGACCACTCCTGATATTTGGGGCGGTAATCGCACACCGGAACAAGAGCGTTATGCCAGCAGCATTGTGGCGTTGAACGCAACTACCGGGAAACTGGCCTGGTCTTATCAAACGGTTCACCATGACCTGTGGGATATGGACATGCCGTCGCAGCCAACACTTGCCGATATTAGCGATAAGAACGGCAACATGATTCCGGTTATCTACGCGCCTGCGAAAACCGGTAACATCTTTGTGCTCGACCGTCGTGACGGCAAACTGGTGGTTCCGGCTCCGGAAAAACCGGTTCCACAAGGTGCAGCAAAAGGCGACTACGTGACGCCAACTCAGCCATTCTCGGAGTTAAGTTTCCGTCCGAAGAAAGACCTGAGCGGTGCGGATATGTGGGGCGCGACTCTCTATGACCAGATGGTATGCCGCATTATTTTCCACAAACTGCGTTATGAAGGCATTTTCACGCCGCCGTCTGAACAAGGCACGCTGGTGTTCCCGGGCAACCTGGGGATGTTTGAGTGGGGTGGGATTTCTGTCGATCCTAACCGCCAGGTAGCAATTGCTAACCCGATGGCGCTGCCGTTCGTGTCTAAGCTAATGCCACGCGGCCCAGGCAACCCGATGGAGCCGCCGAAAGATGCCAAAGGTTCAGGTACTGAAACCGGTATTCAGCCGCAGTACGGCGTGCCGTATGGCGTTACGCTCAATCCATTCCTCTCTCCGTTTGGTTTACCTTGTAAGCAACCTGCGTGGGGCTACATTTCTGCGGTAGATTTGAAAACTAACGAAGTGGTCTGGAAAAAACGTATCGGTACTGTGCGTGATAGCTCACCGCTCCCACTGCCGTTTAAAATGGGGATGCCAATGCTGGGTGGCCCAATTTCTACCGCAGGGAATGTGTTGTTTATCGGTGCGACCGCAGATAATTACCTGCGTGCTTATAACATGAGCAACGGTGAGAAACTGTGGGAAGCGCGTCTGCCAGCCGGCGGACAGGCAACGCCAATGACTTATGAAGTGAATGGTAAACAGTACGTCGTGATTTCTGCGGGCGGCCACGGCTCCTTCGGAACCAAAATGGGCGATTACATTGTCGCTTATGCTTTACCGGACGACGCTAAGTAAAAATAATGACGGGTGGCGCTTGCGTCACCCGTATTTTTTTAAGCCACGGTAAATCCGAGCATCATGCCGGTATCTTCGTGTTCCAGCAGATGGCAATGCGCCATGTACGCTTGATCCTTCGATGCTACATGATCAAAACGCACCAACACTTCACTACGTCCACCTTCGACACGAACGGTATCTTTCCAACCCTGCCGATGCGCGGCAACAGGCTGGCCATTTTCACTCAGGATGCGGAATTGCGTGCCATGAATATGGAACGGGTGCAGCATCATGTCGCCTTCACCGGAAATCGTCCATTTCTCGTATTTGCCTTTCTCGGCGGCAAAAGCTGGCGTGTTCATATCAAACGCTTTGCCGTTAATCTTGTTGGCATTGTGGAAGTCAAAGCCTGAGCTCTGTTTACCATGGTTCATGTTGTCATGATTCATACTGCCATGATTCATTTTGCCATGGTCCATATTGCCCATCTGGCCATGCCCACCCATGCCCGCCATCGCCTGCTGGCCATATTTGTCCATCAGTGCCTGCATCCCCATCATGTCCAGCATGGGGTCCATCATCAGTTGCAGCCAACGCTCGGTGAGCCCCTCAAGGCTTGGTAATGCCGGAACGGTAACCAATTTATCAGGCAGCTCGCCCGATGCCTGAATGGTCAATGGTTGGATATGCACCACGGGTTGTGGTTTATCAAAAGGCGCAATGGTCATGCCCATTTGCTTCACGGGCAGTGTGACAATATCAAATGCCTTACCGTCACGCGTATCCACCAGCACTTCGAAACGCTCACCCATCAACATGGATAGCTCGGTGACTTTTACTGGTTCGGACAACAAGCCACCATCACTTGCAATAACATACAGTGGACGGTTGTCGCTTGCCGCAATATTGAGCGAGCGAGCATTGCAGCCGTTCAGCAAGCGCAAGCGTAACCAACCGCGCGGGTTGGCGTGTTGCGGATACACCGCGCCGTTACACAACAAAGTGTCGCCAAACCAGCCTACGGCGGCACTCATAACATCTAATTGGTAATCAATTTGCCCATCGGCACCAAAACGCTTGTCCTGAATAATCAGCGGTACATCGTCGATGCCCCATTGTTTTGGTAAACGCAGTGCGCGGCTTTCGTTATCGTCAATTAATACCAGTCCTGCAAGACCCATTGCGACCTGATGACCTGTTTTGCCATGCTGATGCGGGTGGAACCAGCAGGTTGCCGCACGTTGTTGCGGGGTAAATTTCACCGTACGCTTGCCACCGGCGGTAATCACACCTTGTGGTCCGCCGTCGACATCTCCCGGCACTTCTAAACCGTGCCAGTGAACCGTGGTCTCTTCAGGCAGACGATTATTAATCTCAACGGTGACTTCTTCGCCCTGCATAAGTTGCAAAGCAGGCCCCAGCAAATTGCCGTTATAACCCCAAGTGGTGGCAGTTTTTCCATTGAATGTACTTTTACCCGCTTGCACGGTTAAACGAATACTATTCTTTGCATCAGGGGAGAGAATTCCGGGGATCGGTAATGCGGGCCTTTGAGCCGCCAGTGCAGTCTTACTCCAGAGCGGCAGTGCACTGAAAGCACCAATGGCAGCAGAATATTTCAGAAAATCACGGCGATGCATATTCAATTCCTTTAGGTTGCAGGCGTGCCATTAAGCATAAACCCTGCCCTTACGGGAAGGTCAAGTTTAGAGCAACGAATAAATCTCGTCGTGCCACATTTAACTGTGTTAACGTTTCGTATCTAATAAAAAGTGGTAGATGTGATGAAGATGGGAGTTAGGGCATTATTGCTGGGGTTGTTACTGGTTTTTTCCACTAGCAGTCAGGCACTTAGCGAATCTGAAGCAGAAGATATGGCCGATCTTACTGCGGTATTTGTATTCCTGAAAAATGATTGTGGCTACCAAAACCTACCTAACGGACAAATTCGTCGCGCTCTGGTCTTTTTTGCCCAGCAAAACCAGTGGGATTTGAGCAATTACGACACCTTCAATATGAAAGCGCTCGGCGAAGATAGCTATCGCGATCTTAGCGGTATTGCCATTCCGACAGCAAACAAATGTAAATCCCTTGCCCGGGACTCGTTAAGCTTGCTCGCCTACGTGAAATAGCCCGTCTTCTTAAGCCGTTATGCTGCAAATCGTGTCGTCCCAAGAGTCCTCAACCAGGCTTTTGGGACATCGCATTGAAGATGCAGTTATCGGTTCTGAGCGATAAATTCCCGGTAAGCGTTAATGACGAGCATAAAGTCTTCAACGCCGCAGAATGATAAACTCTCTTCGTCGTAGTAGTTCATCCCTTCTTCCATTTCATCACCTGAAATTTCCAGTTGATTGGCGCGGATCATCACTTCTTCACCATCGAGCCACAGTGTGTATTCGTGTCCGGTACGTTGCCACTGGCGCTCGCTGCCCTTAACTGAATTTACCGCTTCTTCTACTTCATCGAGCAAGGCAAGATTGCCTTTTACTTCTTCGTTAAACCAATGGCCCACCACTTCGTGGCCCATTGACATACGCACTTTCACCAATCCGGTGACGTCACGCAAAAATTCATATTCCATGGTGTTTTCCTCTACCCGGCCTGGGGAAATACAGTACCCCTTAGCTATAAGATAATTATCGCAGCAAAGCCGGCGAAAAACAGCGCGTAAGCCCGTGTGAAGCAAATAAAAAGGGAGGCCGAAGCCTCCCTTGTCGCAGATTGGGTAAATGTTATACCGCAGTCTGGAAGATCACTCCGTCGGCTTTCTCGGTGTACTGAGAAAGTTTGTCGAAGTTCAGATAACGGTAGGTATCAACCGCTGTCTTATCAACCTGCGCCATAAAGGTCTGGTATTCGTCAGGCGTTGGCAGTTTGCCCAGCAGTGAAGCCACTGCTGCGAGTTCTGCGGAGGCCAGGAAGACGTTAGCGCCAGTACCTAAACGGTTAGGGAAGTTACGCGTAGAGGTTGAAACCACGGTTGAACCGTCGGCCACACGCGCCTGGTTACCCATGCACAGTGAACAGCCAGGGATTTCGATACGCGCACCGCTCTTACCAAACACGCTGTAGTAGCCTTCTTCAGTCAACTGAGCGGCATCCATACGCGTTGGTGGAGCAACCCACAGACGAGTTGGCAACTGACCCTTGTGGCTATCCAACAGTTTACCCGCCGCACGGAAGTGGCCGATGTTGGTCATGCAAGAACCGATGAATACTTCATCAATCTTCTCACCAGCCACATCAGACAACAGACGAGCATCGTCAGGATCGTTTGGCGCACACAGGATTGGCTCTTTGATATCGTTCAGATCGATTTCAATGATCTCTGCGTATTCCGCATCGGCATCCGCTTCGAGCAACTGAGGATCGGCCAACCATTTTTCCATGCCCTGAATACGGCGCTCAAGCGTACGACGATCGCCGTAACCTTCTGCGATCATCCACTTCAGCAGCACGATGTTGGAGCTCAGATACTCTTCGATCGGTTCGCGATCTAACTTAATCGTACAACCCGCAGCAGAACGCTCAGCGGAAGCATCGGTCAGTTCAAATGCCTGCTCAACTTTAAGCGTTGGTAGACCTTCAATTTCCAGGATACGACCAGAGAAGATGTTTTTCTTACCTTTCTTCTCAACCGTTAGCAGGCCTTGCTTAATAGCGTACAGTGGGATGGCATGAACCAAGTCACGCAGGGTAATCCCCGGCTGCATTTTACCTTTGAAGCGCACCAACACAGACTCAGGCATATCCAGTGGCATAACGCCAGTTGCTGCAGCAAACGCCACCAGACCAGAACCCGCCGGGAAGGAAATACCGATTGGGAAACGGGTATGAGAGTCACCGCCAGTACCAACGGTATCAGGCAACAGCATACGGTTGAGCCAGGAGTGAATAACACCATCACCAGGACGCAGCGACACACCACCACGGTTCATGATGAAGTCAGGCAACGTGTGATGCGTGTTCACATCAATCGGCTTAGGATACGCGGCAGTGTGGCAGAAGGACTGCATAACCAAATCAGCCGAGAAGCCCAGGCACGCCAGGTCTTTCAGTTCATCACGGGTCATTGGCCCAGTGGTGTCCTGAGAACCAACTGACGTCATTTTTGGTTCGCAATATTGGTCAGGGCGAATGCCTTCAACACCGCAGGCGCGGCCAACCATTTTTTGCGCCAGCGAATAGCCACGGCTACTTTCCGCAACATCCTTCGCCTGCACGAACACTTCACTGTGTGGTAGACCCAAAGCTTCACGCGCTTTAGTCGTCAAGCCACGACCGATGATCAACGGAATACGTCCACCGGCACGAACTTCGTCCAGCAGCACATCCGTTTTCAGTTCGAAATTAGCGATTAATTCGTTGGTTTCGTGGTTACGCACTTCACCTTTATATGGGTAGATGTCGATAACATCACCCATGTTCAGGTCGTTTACGTCAACTTCGATTGGCAGCGCACCGGCATCTTCCATGGTGTTAAAGAAGATTGGCGCAATTTTGCCGCCGAGCACCACACCACCGCCACGCTTGTTCGGCACGTTCGGGATGTCGTCGCCCATGAACCACAGCACGGAGTTAGTAGCAGATTTACGTGAAGAACCGGTACCCACTACATCGCCAACATAGGCCAGAGGGAAACCTTTCTTGTTTAACGCCTCGATCTGTTTGATCGGGCCGACGCTTCCAGGTTGATCCGGCTCGATACCTTCACGAGCATTTTTCAGCATCGCCAGGGCGTGCAGAGGGATATCCGGGCGTGACCAGGCATCAGGTGCTGGAGACAGGTCATCGGTGTTAGTTTCACCAGTGACTTTAAATACGGTAACCGTAATTTTCTCAGCCAGTTTAGGACGAGACAGGAACCACTCGGCGTCAGCCCAGGATTTCAGAACCTGCTGCGCGTGAATGTTCCCGGCTTTTGCTTTCTCTTCCACATCGTAGAAGTTATCGAACATCAGCAGCGTATGAGACAACGCTTTGGCTGCAATCGGTGCCAGCTTTTCGTTATCCAGCGCGTCAATCAACGGATGAATGTTGTAGCCACCTTGCATGGTGCCAAGCAGTTCTACAGCTTTCTCAGGGGAGATTAACGGGGAAGTGGCATCACCTTTAGTGATGGCAGCCAGAAAACCAGCTTTAACATAGGCGGCTTCATCAACGCCTGGCGGAACACGATTGGTAATAAGATCTAAAAGGAATTCTTCTTCACCCGCTGGCGGGGTTTTCAGCAGCTCGACCAGTGCGGCCATTTGGGATGCTTCTAAAGGTTTTGGAACAATCCCATCTGCAGCACGTTCGGCTACGTGCTTACGGTATTCTTCTAGCACGACGGTTCTCCTCGCTCTCATTGTCATTTCGGTTCCGGCTATTCTCTTCACGCTCCTGTGAGACAGCAGTTGTAGGGTAAATGCCCGGTTCCGCGTCGGCAGCATAGCAGGATTTTCAGGGGGTGTTAATGTGTTTACAAAAAAGCAACATTAAATACTTGCTGAATCGTTAAGGGCAAAATATTACTTTTCGATATGACCTTCGAGCCTCTTTTTGGGTGTTAACAAGTCGGCTTTTTTCGCCTTATTTTCGAGATTTTTACCCTATAAATGCAAAATGGGCTGATGTTAAAAAACCATCAGCCCTCAAGTAAATTTCGTACTAACTAGCCGTAAAAAACGTATTAAAGCTTCTCACCATTCGACTCAATCACCTTCTGATACCAGGCAAAGGATTTCTTCTGGCTGCGGTTCAACGTTCCATTACCTTCGTTATCTTTATCTACGTAGATAAAGCCGTATCGTTTTTTCATCTCGCCGGTGCCCGCAGAAACCAGGTCGATACATCCCCACGGGGTGTAACCCATCAGGTCGACGCCGTCCTCAACCACTGCTTTTTTCATTTCGGCGATATGTGCAGACATATAGTCGATACGGTACTGATCATCCACCACACCATCGCTTCCCTGTACATCAATCGCACCAAAGCCGTTTTCAACGATAAACAACGGCAGCTGGTAATGATCCCAGAACCAGTTCAGTGAGTAGCGAAGCCCGACCGGATCAATCTGCCAACCCCAGTCCGATTTCTGGACATACGGGTTAGAAACGAGGCTTTTAGATTCATCGTAATCGAGCTGCGGGTTATCGTCCGTGGCTTTGGTGGCAAACGACATATAGTAGCTAAAGCCAATGTAATCGACACAACCCTGCTCAAGTGCCGCGATATCTTCACGAGTAATATCTAGCTCGAAGCCACGGCGTTCAAAGTAATTCAGCAGATGCTGAGGATATTTGCCGCGCACGTGAACATCGGTAAACCAGTAACGGCGATGCATGGCATTCATCGCCATCATCATATCGTTAGGCGCACAGCTCAGCGGGTAGATTGGACACATTGCGATCATGCAACCTACCAGCAGATCTGGATTGATCTCTCGTGCTGCGCGAACCGCCAGTGCGCTGGCGACCAGCTCGTAGTGTGCGGCCTGGAACATCACCGGCTCGCGATCTTCGCCTGCTTCGTACTTAAGACCAGAGTTGGTAAACGGTGCAAAGTCCTCATGGAAGTTAGCCTGGTTGTTGATCTCGTTAAAGGTCATCCAGTACTTCACTTTATGCTGATAACGAGTGAAGACCACTTTGGCAAAACGTACGAAGAAATCGATAAGCTTACGATTGCGCCAGCCGCCGTACTCGGTTACCAGATGGTAAGGCATCTCGAAGTGCGACAGAGTAATGACCGGCTCGATACCGTACTTGAGGCACTCGTCGAACAGGTCATCGTAAAATTGCAGACCCGCTTCATTTGGTTCCAGCTCATCCCCTAGCGGAAAGATGCGCGTCCAGGCGATGGATGTGCGGAAACATTTAAAGTCCATTTCAGCAAACAATTTGATGTCTTCTTTATAGCGATGATAGAAATCTATCGCCTCATGGTTCGGGTAGTTTTTCCCCGGCAGCACGCCGTCAGTAATTTCACGTGGAACGCCATGAGCGCCAGCGGTCATCACATCGGCAACGCTAATCCCCTTACCACCTTCTTTCCAGCCGCCTTCCAACTGATGAGCTGCAACCGCTCCGCCCCACAGAAACCCATCTTTAAATCCGGACATATTCTTTCCCTCAATTAGAGATCGCGAGCCTGCGACCGGTATTGCTGATTGAAATGGTAGACCGCACCGATAAGTCCGGCGTCATTGCCATGGCTGACGGTATCGACATATTCGCCAATCGTGAACCAGGCCAGATGTTCGCGAAGCAGTGCAAGAAACCCAGGGCGTTCGACAATCCCGCCGCCCACCAAAATCTTTTGCGGATCGAATAAATTGACGAGGTTATAGAGACCTGTCCCAATACCGTTAAAAAACTCTGCAACCAGACGCTGGCAAATAACATCGCCTGCATCATAACTGTCGAAAACCTCTTCGCCGGTCACTTCTTCCAACGGTTTACCTACGTAATCAGCGTAATGCTGACGCAGGACGCGCATAGTGCAGGTTGCATTCATCGTGTAGTTGGGGACATCACGCGAGCCAGCACGTTCGGTCAACATATAGCCGAACTCCCCCGCTCGAAAACGCGCCCCATGTACCAATTGGTTATTACAGAAAATCGCCCCACCGATACCAGTTCCAATGGTCAACACGAGGAAATTGGCCATCTCAGCCGCCTTGCCCTGCCAACGCTCAGCAAGGAGCACGCAGTTAGCATCGTTTTCAATGGCAACAGGGAGGTGGGTTTGTTCCTGCAACCACGTTTTGATAGCGAAATTATCAAACTTGCGGATAGCACCGCCCATTTCGATAAAACCAGTGTGTGGATTTACGTAGCCCGGGGCGCTGATCGCTATCCCCTCACATTCCGAATGTGCCGCAATCCATGAAAGGATAGCCTGCAAAATTTGCTCACCGTCACTGTCGTTAATAGACTGCTTTCCCTTTTCCAACACTTCTCCATCGGAGTTAATAACCCCCATTTTGAGTGCCGTACCACCGATATCAAATGCAGCAATTTTCATGCGGTTCGTTCCTTCAGAATTACCCGGTAAGCGGAGTGAAAAATAACTGTTCTGATTCAGTTTTTAATTATCAAGTGAAGACAAAACAATCTTAATAAACCAGGAGTTCAATTAGCAAGCCATCCCCCAATAAGAACCTGAACCACTTTTGAACCTATTAAAAAAGCCAATACACAGAGGGTTAGAGGCTATTTTTAAATAATCACGACGACATGTGCATTTATTCTGAGTTTTCTGAACAACTTTTTTGCCGGGAAGTGTGATCGCCATACAGAATTAGCGCCCCGGCCCGCAACATATGTCAGATTGCGGATTGCGGCATCTTACGAGGTAAGAAGTATTTCACCTGAAACTCGAACACATTGGTGTAGAGAATCGAATAATCGATGGGGTTGTTACTCTCATCTATTGATTGCGTCTCCATTTTAATAATGGGGTCACGAACACTGATGTGGAGCATTTTGGCAATCTCTTGTGAAGGGAGCGCAGAAAGTTGCCGTCATTAATAACGAGAATGGGAAAAACAGTGTTGAAAGCGTCACATTGAAAGATATCAGCAAATTTATTAAAGATGATATCGGCTTTAGCTACCAGGGTTACTTCCGCTCAGGCTGGGCAGCCTCTAACCGCGGTTCGGCGCAAACTTATGCAGCCGGGTCACTTGGGCGTTTTGGTAATGAGATGAGTGGCTGGTTAGATTTAACCCTGAATCAGCGGGTATATAACCAGGATGGTAGGACAGCCAACGCTATTGTTACCTACGATGGTAACGTTGGTGAGCAATATAATGATGCCTGGTTTGGTGACAGCGATAATGAAAATATTATGCAGTTCAGCGATATTTTCCTGACTACCAGAGGCTTCCTTCCATTCGCACCAGAAGCAGATTTTTGGGTAGGTAAACATAAACTACCTGAATATGAAATCCAGATGCTCGACTGGAAAACACTCACCACCGATGTTGCCGCCGCCGTGGGTATTCAAAACTGGGATCTGGGACCGGGACAATTGGATGCGTCCGTAAGCCGTAATGACGTAGACGTGTATTCACGTGATTTCAGCCACACCACGCAGATGAACACCAACTCAGTGGATTTACGCTATCGCAATATTCCTCTCTGGCAGAGATGGTTCTTTATCGCTGATGGGTAAGTACGCGTTTGCCAATAAAACCGACGATCAGCAAACCAATGAAGATAATGGTTCCTTCTTTAAATTGAAGGATGCCTGGATGACCACCGCCATCGTCCGTCAGGAACTGCCGCGTGATGCCTTCAATGAGTTTACTCTCCAGGTTGCCAACAATTCCTATGCCAGCAGCTTCTCCAACTTCTCCGGAGCCAGTAACTCTATGGCGGCAGGACGTTATTATTATGGCGATCATTCTGATGGCATTGCCTGGCGTCTGATTTCCCAAGGGGAATTATACCTGGCAGACAAAATCATCATGGCGAATGCACTGGTCTGGTCCCATGGCGAAGACGTTTATAGTTATGAGAGCGGTGCCCACAGTGATTTCAACAGCCTTCGCGCGGTTATTCGCCCAGCGTGGATTTGGGATACCTGGAATCAGACCGGTGTTGAGTTAAGCTGGTTTGCTCAGAAAAACAAAACCGAACAAGGCATCGACCTGAAAGAATCAGGTTATAAAACAACGTTGTATCACGCACTGAAAGTGGGGCCAAGCTTGCTAGGTTCACGTCCGGAAATCCGTTTTTACGGTACCTATCTTAATATTGTGGATAACGAGCTTTCGCAGTTCAAATTTAATGACGACAGCAAAAATGAATTTATGGCCGGAGTTCAGGCAGAAGTATGGTGGTAATAACCTTTTAAATAGTGCAATGTAAAACAAGGCTTGGGTACACAAATACCTGAAACTTTTCTATGACATAACTCCAGATCGCTTACTTATCCAACGCCCATTCAGTGCGATCCGAAACATTCTTTCACGCTTTCAGATAACATTTCCGGCAAAAATCACCGTTTAAGTTAAAAATTAAACTATCAGCTCTCTATACTCGCCGCGATGTAGCAGCCTACCGGCACGGCTCTCAAAACAAAGGTGTCCTTTTGAACACCAGGAGAAGTTAAATGAAGTTGCCATTCAAGCCTCATATTCTTGCCCTCATCGGCAGTGCCGGGATTTTAGCGGTTTCTGGAGTGCTATACGTGAAAAGCCAGACGGCCGAACCAGCGCCTGTGACACCACCAGTAGCACCAGTGGCACAGCCTGCTCCAGTCGCAACACCGGCACCAACAGCGGCGACACCTGTAGCCGCTGTCGCCACACCGACTTTTACCACAGCACAGCTCGACCAGTGGGTTGCGCCCATTGCACTGTATCCAGATTCGCTGATGTCACAGGTATTAATGGCGGCGACCTACCCAGCAAACGTCGTGCAGGCGGTACAATGGTCGCGTGATAACCCAACGCTGCAAGGCGACGCCGCCATTCAGGCCGTGTCGAATCAACCGTGGGATCCAAGCGTGAAATCCCTCGTCGCTTTCCCGCAATTAATGGTGCTGATGGGCGAAAACCCTGAATGGGTACAAAATCTGGGGGACGCGTTTTTAGCACAACCGAAAGATGTCATGGATTCAGTGCAGAAATTGCGTTTACTGGCACAACAAACCGGCTCTTTAAAATCCACAGAACAACAAACTGTGACCACTACGCCCGTGACGGTCAACCAGAATACAACGGTAGCCGCTCCCGGCAGCAGCAGTTCATCTTCATCAAACACCGCCGCTGCGGCACCTGCGCAAACGGTTATTAAAATCGAGCCAACCGATCCACAAGTGGTGTATGTCCCGACTTACAACCCATCGACGGTTTATGGCACCTGGCCAAACACCGCCTATCCACCAGTTTATCTCCCGCCGCCTCCAGGGGAGCAGTTTGGTAGTAGCTTTATGAATGGCCTCGGTTTCAGCCTTGGGGTCGCCACCACTTATGCGCTGTTCAGTGACGTTGATTGGGGCGATGACGACGATTACCATCACGATGGTGGCTATCACGGCGGCGGTGGCAATAACATCAATATTAACAACGTGAATAACTTCAACCGTATTTCTGGGCAAAACCTCAAGAATAACAATGTGGCCTGGCAGCACAATCCGGCTTACCGTAACGGCGTTCCGTACCACGACAACAACATTGCCCAACGCTACCATCAGACCAATGTCCCGGGTGGCCTGAGTGCAACTCAAAACGCTCCAGTCAATCGTAATGCCCAACGGCAAGCGGCAGCGACACAGCTGCAACAGAACAAAGGGAAAATTGACGCAGCTTCCCCGCAACTGGCTTCACGAGATGCTCAACGTCAGGCTTCATCTAAACAACTCAATCAGATTGCCCAGCGCAATAACTACCGAGGCTATGATTCGCAAGGTACTGATGCCCGTAGGAATACGGCGAAAGAACAAGTAAACCGTTCCAACAATCAACAACAGCAACAACGTAGAGATACGGCAAAAAATCAGTTAAACCACCCAACAGCGCAACAACAACAGCGCCGTGAAACGCACCAGCAAAATCCGCAGCAGCGTCAGCAACGTGTGCAACCGGCACATTCCAACGCATTAAGCGGTAATGACAGTCGCTCTCCGTCCTGGCAGGCACAAAACCAGCGTGGGCAACAAAGTCTTAATCGCTCATCAAGAAGTAACGAGCCACGCGCCGCTGCCCGTAGTTCTGAACATCGTGAAATTCATCGTCGCTAAAGGGAGGCATCATGAAAAATTATATGAAGTTAAGTGCACTAGTAATGCTGATGCTACCTGCCTTTGTTCAGGCACAGCAGCAATTCTCCACACCTGAGCAAGCGGCGGCTTCATTTGCCAAGGCAGTAATTAACCAGAATGAAGCGGAGCTTACCGAGGTGCTTGGTGATGACTGGCGACAGTATCTCCCGGATGAAAAAGCCGACCCAGAAGCCGTGGCCCGCTTTATTCGTGACTGGAAAGTCAGTCATAACATCGAGCAAAAGGGAGATACTGCGCATTTGAACGTCGGGCAGGAAAATTGGCAGTTGCCCATTCCGATGGTGAAATCTGATGCAGGCTGGCATTTCGATATGCAGCGTGCTGCTGATGAAATTCTTACGCGCACCATTGGCCTGAATGAGCTTTCCGCGATTCAGGCAATCCATGCTTATGTTGACGCGCAACAGGATTACTATCAGTTAGATAAGCAGTACGCCCAAAAATTTGCCAGCAGCGAAGGTAAGAAAGATGGTTTGTACTGGCCCGTTTCTCCAGGTGAAGCCCCTAGCCCACTTGGCCCAAGTTTCAGCCCGGTACAACCGGGTATGGGTTATCACGGCTATCACTTCCGTATCCTTACATCCCAGGGCGCAGCCGCACCGGGTGGCGAGAAGAGCTATATCAGCGACGGGAAAATGGCAAATGGCTTTGCGTTAATTGCCTGGCCTGTTGAGTATGGAGAAACTGGAATCACTACCTTTATGGTGAATGACCAAGGGATGATTTATCAGAAGGATTTGGGTGAGCAGACTGCTGAAAAAGTACAGGCAATAAAACAGTTCAACCCGGATAAGAGCTGGCAGGACGTGCAGCAATAGTGAAATAAAAAAAAGCGGCCTAAGCCGCTTTTTTCTTAACCATCAAACGATTACTTCTTCTTCGCTTTCGGGTTTGGCATGTCGGTGATGCTACCTTCAAAGATCTCAGCAGCCAGACCTACAGACTCATGCAGAGTCGGGTGCGCGTGGATGGTGAGAGCGATGTCTTCTGCGTCACAACCCATTTCGATAGCCAGACCGATTTCGCCCAACAGCTCGCCGCCGTTAGTACCGACAATCGCACCACCGATAACACGGTGAGTTTCTTTGTCGAAAATCAGTTTGGTCATACCTTCTGCACAATCGGAAGCGATAGCACGGCCAGAAGCAGCCCACGGGAAGGTGGCGGTTTCGTAGCTGATGCCTTTTTCTTTCGCTTCTTTCTCGGTAAGCCCTACCCATGCAACTTCTGGCTCAGTGTACGCGATAGAAGGAATCACTTTCGGGTCGAAGTAGTGCTTCATACCCGCGATAACTTCTGCAGCAACGTGGCCTTCGTGGACACCTTTGTGTGCCAGCATTGGTTGGCCAACGATATCGCCGATAGCATAGATGTGCGGCACGTTAGTACGCATTTGCTTGTCGGTACGGATAAAGCCGCGATCGTCAACTTCAACGCCAGCAGCACCTGCATCCAGCAGTTTACCGTTAGGTACACGACCAATAGCAACCAGCACAGCATCATAACGCTGTGGTTCTGCAGGGGCTTTTTTGCCTTCCATTGTGACGTAGATGCCATCTTCTTTGGCTTCAACGGCAGTCACTTTGGTTTCCAGCATCAGGTTGAATTGCTTGCTGATACGCTTGGTGAAGACTTTCACCACGTCTTTGTCGGCAGCCGGGATAACCTGGTCAAACATTTCAACCACGTCAATCTCTGAACCCAGCGCATGGTAAACGGTACCCATTTCCAGACCGATGATACCGCCACCCATAACCAGCAGGCGTTTTGGTACGGTTTTCAGTTCCAGTGCGTCGGTAGAATCCCAAACGCGCGGATCTTCATGTGGGATAAACGGCAATTCAATCGGACGGGAACCCGCAGCGATAATTGCGTTATCAAAGGTGATGGTAGTTGGACCATTTTCACCTTCAACAACCAGGGTGTTAGCACCGGTAAATTTACCCAGGCCATTCACCACTTTAACTTTACGACCTTTTGCCATACCGGACAGGCCACCAGTCAACTGGTTGATAACCTTTTCTTTCCAGGTACGGATTTTGTCGATGTCAGTTTTCGGCTCGCCGAAAACGATGCCGTGCTCAGCCAAAGCTTTCGCTTCTTCGATAACTTTAGCAACGTGCAACAGGGCTTTAGAAGGGATACAGCCAACGTTCAGACAAACACCACCAAGGGTGCTGTAACGTTCAACAATAATAGTTTCCAGACCTAAATCAGCGCAACGGAAGGCAGCAGAATAACCTGCAGGACCTGCCCCAAGTACCACGACCTGAGTTTTGATTTCAGTACTCATCATGACCTCTTAATTTATTTCCGGCGGGTCTGACGTCATTTTTATGTCTTAACGCCCATCATCCACCGGGACGTTCTATCCGCCCGCAGTTTACAAAATTGTTAACAAATTTGAAACAACAAACGGCAAACGATTTGTATTTTGCACCTGATAATCTCAAACAGCATCATGAGATTACCAGAAAAAAGCCGACCGAAAGGCCGGCTTTTTGGCTTACATCACCAGGCGGCGAATATCGGCCAGCATGTTGTTGATGATGGTGATGAAGCGCGCACCATCAGCACCGTCAATCACACGGTGGTCGAAGGACAGAGACATCGGCATCATCAGACGCGGAGTGAACTCTTTACCGTTCCAGACTGGCTCTATAGCAGATTTAGAGACACCCAGGATAGCCACTTCTGGCGCGTTAACGATTGGCGCAAAGTGAGTCGTCCCGATACCGCCAAGGCTTGAGATAGTGAAGCAACCGCCCTGCATTTCGCCAGCAGTCAGCTTGCCATCACGAGCTTTCTTGGAGATAGCCATCAGTTCGCGAGACAGTTCAGAGATGCTCTTCTTGTTCACATCTTTGAATACCGGAACCACTAAACCGTTTGGCGTATCAACCGCAACACCGACGTTGATGTATTTTTTCAGCGTCAGCTTCTGACCATCTTCGGACAGAGAGCTGTTAAAACGTGGCATTTGCTCCAGAGCAGCCGCAACGGCTTTCATGATGAAGACCACAGGGGTGAACTTCACATCCAGCTTGCGTTTAGCAGCTTCGTCGTTCTGCTGCTTACGGAACGCTTCGAGATCGGTGATATCAGTTTTGTCGAAGTGCGTAACGTGCGGGATCATCACCCAGTTACGGCTCAGGTTGCTACCCGAGATTTTCTGGATACGGCCCAGTTCAACTTCTTCGATTTCGCCGAACTTGCTGAAATCAATTTTCGGCCATGGCAGCATGCCTGGCAGACCGCCGCCAGTTGCAGCCGCTGGTGCCGCTTCAGCACGTTTAACTGCGTCTTTCACGTAAGTCTGAACGTCTTCGCGCAGGATACGACCTTTACGGCCAGTCCCTTTCACTTTCGCCAGATTCACACCGAATTCACGCGCCAGGCGGCGAATCAGTGGAGTTGCATGGACGTAAGCGTCGTTTTCAGCGAATTCAGTTTTGCCGGAAGCCGCAGCTGGGGCTGCTGCTGGTTTCTGAGCTGCTGGTGCAGAAGCTGGAGCTTCTTGCTTAGCTGCTGGAGCCGGTGCTGCGCCTTCAACTTCGAAGACCATAATCAAGGAACCGGTAGACACTTTGTCACCAGTATTGATTTTGATTTCTTTAACAACACCTGCGAACGGAGCCGGGACTTCCATAGAAGCTTTATCGCCTTCTACGGTGATCAGTGATTGTTCAGCGGCAACTTTATCGCCCACTTTAACCATCACTTCAGTCACTTCAACTTCGTCACCGCCGATGTCTGGCACGTTAACTTCTTTCGCAGCAGATGCCGCTGGTGCTGCTGCCGGAGCGGCTTCAGCTTTGGTTTCTGTTGCAGCCGGTGCAGCACCTGCTACTTCAAAGACCATAATCAGAGAACCTGTAGACACTTTGTCACCGGTGCTGATTTTGATTTCTTTTACAACGCCTGCAAACGGTGCTGGAACTTCCATAGAAGCTTTGTCACCTTCAACGGTGATAAGACTTTGCTCTGCTTCGACGACGTCGCCAACTTTAACCATTACCTCGGTAACTTCTACTTCGTCACCGCCGATGTCTGGCACGTTCACTTCTTTTGCGCTCGCTGCTGCTGGAGCGGCCGCTGGCGCTGCTTCTTTCTTCTCTTCGACCGTTGCAGGTGCAGCTTGCGCTGCACCTTCGGCGGATTCGAAAATCATGATCAGTTTGCCGGTTTCAACTTTGTCACCCACCGCAACTTTGATCTCTTTGACCACGCCTGCTTGCGGAGAAGGAACTTCCATTGAAGCCTTATCACCTTCCACGGAAATGATCGACTGTTCAGCTTCAACTTTGTCGCCCACTTTCACCATGATCTCGGTGACTTCAACTTCGTCTGCACCAATGTCCGGTACGTTGATTTCGATAGCCATTTTATTCTTTACCTCTTATGCCAGACGCGGGTTGACTTTATCTGCATCGATGTTGAATTTGGTGATAGCGTCAGCCACCACTTTCTTATCGATTTCGCCACGTTTAGCCAGTTCGCCAAGTGCCGCAACAACCACATAAGATGCGTCCACTTCGAAGTGGTGACGCAGATTTTCGCGGCTGTCTGAACGACCGAAGCCATCAGTACCCAGTACGCGGTAATCGCTTGCTGGGATGAAGTTACGGATCTGCTCAGCGAACAGTTTCATATAGTCAGTAGATGCCACAGCAGGTGCATCACTCAGAATCTGAGCAACGTACGGTACACGTGGTTCTGCTGTTGGGTGCAGCATGTTCCAGCGCTCACAGTCCTGGCCATCACGAGCCAGCTCAGTGAAGGAAGTTACGCTGAATACATCAGAACCAACGCCGTAGTCGCGAGCCAGGATTTGTGCCGCTTCACGTACGTGACGCAGGATAGAACCAGAGCCCATCAGCTGAACTTTACCTTTGCTACCTTCAATAGTTTCCAGTTTGTAGATACCTTTACGGATACCTTCTTCCGCGCCTTCCGGCATGGCTGGCATGTGGTAGTTTTCGTTCAGCGTAGTGATGTAGTAGTAAATGTTCTCTTGCGCTTCACCGTACATACGCACCAGACCATCATGCATGATGACAGCCACTTCGTAAGCGTAAGACGGGTCGTAAGAGATACAGTTCGGGATAGTCAGAGACTGAATATGGCTGTGGCCATCTTCATGCTGCAGACCTTCGCCGTTAAGCGTTGTACGACCGGAAGTACCACCGACCAGGAAGCCACGAGCCTGTTGGTCACCTGCAGCCCAGCACAGATCGCCAATACGTTGGAAACCGAACATGGAGTAGTAGATGTAGAACGGGATCATTGGCAGATCGTTGGTGCTGTAAGAAGTCGCTGCGGCCAACCAGGATGAACCTGCGCCCAGTTCGTTGATACCTTCTTGCAGGATCTGACCTTTCTCGTCTTCTTTATAATAAGCAACCTGCTCACGGTCCTGCGGGGTGTACTGCTGGCCGTTCGGGCTGTAAATACCAATCTGACGGAACAGACCTTCCATACCGAAAGTACGCGCTTCATCGGCAATGATTGGAACCAAACGGTCTTTGATAGACGGGTTCTTCAGCATCACATTCAGGGCACGAACGAAAGCGATAGTGGTAGAGATTTCTTTGTTCTGCTCTTCTAACAAGGAGCTGAAGTCAGCCAGCGTTGGCAGTTCCAGTTTCTCGGTGAATTTTGGCAGACGAGTCGGCAGGTAGCCGTTCAGTTTCTCACGCTGGCCATGCAGATATTTGTATTCTTCGCTGCCTTCTTCGAACTTAATGTATGGCAGTTTTTCGATTTCAGCATCGGTCACAGGCACATTGAAACGGTCACGTACATAACGCACGCCGTCCATGTTCATTTTCTTAACCTGGTGCGCGATGTTTTTACCTTCGGCAGTTTCACCCATGCCATAACCTTTAACGGTATGAGCCAGGATTACAGTTGCACGGCCTTTGGTTTCTTGTGCGTTTTTCAGTGCAGCGTAGATTTTCTTCGGATCATGGCCACCACGGTTCAGAGCCCAAATCTCGTCGTCGGACATATCTTTAACCAGCGCAGCTGTTTCTGGATATTTACCGAAGAAGTGCTCACGTACGTAAGCGCCGTTTTTAGATTTGAAGGTCTGGTAGTCACCATCAACGGTTTCGCCCATCAACTGCAGCAATTTACCGCTGGTATCTTTACGCAGCAGAGCATCCCAACGAGAGCCCCAAATCACTTTGATAACGTTCCAGCCAGCACCCGCGAAGATACCTTCCAGTTCGTTAATGATTTTGCCGTTACCGGTTACCGGGCCATCAAGACGCTGCAAGTTACAGTTGATGATGAAGCACAGGTTGTCCAGCTTCTCACGAGTAGCGATTGTAATCGCACCTTTGGATTCTGGCTCATCCATTTCACCGTCGCCCAGGAACGCATAAACGCGCTGTGCGGAGGTGTCTTTCAGACCACGGTGTTCCAGGTATTTCTGGAACTTAGCCTGATAGATAGCACCGATTGGACCCAGACCCATAGATACAGTCGGGAACTGCCAAAATTCAGGCATCAGTTTCGGGTGCGGATAAGAGGACAGACCATTACCGTGAACTTCCTGACGGAAATTGTTCATCTGGTCTTCAGTCAGGCGGCCTTCAAGGAAAGCACGTGCGTATACGCCTGGGGAGATGTGGCCCTGGAAGTAAACCAGATCGCCGCCATCTTTCTCATTGCGAGCGCGGAAGAAGTGGTTGAAACACACGTCATACACGGTTGCAGAAGATTGGAAAGAGGACATATGGCCGCCCAGATCGAGGTCTTTTTTAGACGCACGAAGGACAGTCATGATGGCGTTCCAACGGATAGCAGAACGAATACGGCGTTCCAGCTCCAGATTCCCCGGGTATTCCGGTTCATCTTCAACGGCGATGGAGTTTACGTACTGGCGGGCTGCAGAACCTGCTGCGATTTTTACTCCACCTTTACGGGCTTCGCTCAATAACTGATCAATCAGGTACTGTGCGCGCTCAACACCTTCTTCACGGATGACCGATTCGATCGCCTGTTGCCAGTCGCGAGTTTCGATCGGATCCACGTCATTTGGGAAACGTTCTGACATGGGTGGTATTCCTTATCTGTGTCTAATACGTTGATTATCTGGAACCTGTCCCATTGCGCTTTCCTTGAAAAAACACAATAAGACAGGTTCTGCGTTTAGTTGCCGCGCTCTAAAAAATGGCGCTTATAGAGGTCTGAATTTCAGACTCTTATTCCTTACGTTGCTGTAAGCGCCGCAGAGAACGTTCTCGACGACTCTGTTCGCGGCTGCGGTCCAGCAATATTTCTTCGATAAATGCCAGGTGACGGTGCGACGCTTCGCGCGCCTGCTCCGGTTGGCGAGCCATAATCGCCGCAAAAATGCTGGCGCGATGGCTGCTCACTTGCGCCAACATTTCGCGGCGCGCGTAGAGCAATTCAAAATTCTGGCGAACGTTTTGTTCAAGCATTGGGGACATACAGCGCAACAAGTGTAGTAGCACAACATTATGGGCGGCTTCAGTTACGGCAATTTGATACTGCATAACAGCATCAGATTCCGCATCCAGGTCGCCGGACTCTTGCGCTTGTTGAATTGCAAAATGGCAGTCGCCTATACGTTTGAGATCTTCGTCCGTACCACGCAATGCAGCGTAATACGCAGCGATACCTTCAAGTGCGTGGCGGGTTTCAAGCAGATCAAACTGGGATTCAGGATGGTCAGACAGCAGTTCGACCAGCGGGTCGCTTAAACTTTGCCAAAGGCTGTTTTGGACAAAAGTACCGCCGCCTTGACGACGAAGCAGGAGCCCTTTCGCTTCGAGACGCTGAATGGCCTCGCGTAATGAAGGACGAGAAACGTCGAATTGTTTAGCCAATTCGCGCTCTGGTGGGAGTTTTTCGCCGGGACGCAAGGTTCCCTCGAGGATGAGAAACTCCAACTGCTGCTCAATCACATCGGATAGTTTTGGTTGGCGGATTTTGCTGTAGGCCATTTATTCCCTGTCTCTGCCATTAGCCTGTAGTCAATTGGTATGACCAATTTCACATTCTTGACGCTAAAGTAACAAAGTATTCACCTTCTGTCCATATTGGTTTTGATTGAAATCATTAAACCCAGCACATTTTAACAACATTACAGAAATGACGTTTCAAAGTTGTAACTTTGCACAAATGTCACATTTACTCGCACCTCGACACATTTAACTTTTACGAAACAGTAAAATTGCCTTTCAAAGCAATTTGAACCGATTCATCAGTTTAAAATATGAATATTAATTCATCGAACTCGCTTAATTCGAGTAAATATTAATCAGCGGGAATAACGCAGGCAGACTGGCAACTGGTTTCTTTTTATTCAACTCGTCACGACAAGAATAGAAAGCAGGTGCAAACATTCTCGCTTACCACTATTCTTTTCGCTGCGGTAGTCCAATGCGCAAAATACTGGAATTTAAAACCGTAAAATAAATACTACACATTACGGAATTACAAACTTACAGAGGCGTAATCAACGCCCTGAAAATAACCACACACGAGGTTAAAAGATGGAACAAGGCGACACGCTTAAACGCGGCCTTAAAAACCGCCATATCCAGCTCATCGCGCTGGGTGGAGCTATTGGGACAGGTCTGTTTCTGGGCAGTGCGTCTGTCATCCAGTCCGCAGGGCCTGGGATTATTCTTGGCTACGCGATCGCGGGTTTTATTGCCTTTCTGATCATGCGCCAACTGGGTGAGATGGTTGTTGAAGAGCCAGTAGCAGGTTCATTTAGCCACTTTGCTTACAAATATTGGGGTGGATTTGCAGGTTTTGCTTCTGGCTGGAACTACTGGGTGCTGTATGTACTGGTAGCCATGGCAGAACTGACCGCAGTAGGTAAATACATTCAGTTCTGGTATCCGGAGATCCCAACCTGGGCCTCTGCCGCTGTCTTTTTCGTTGTTATCAATGCCATCAACCTGACTAACGTAAAAGTCTTTGGTGAGATGGAATTTTGGTTTGCGATAATTAAAGTCATCGCCGTTGTTGCCATGATTGTGTTTGGCGCTTGGTTGTTGTTTGGCGGCCACGCAGGCCCACAAGCGACCGTTCGCAATCTTTGGGAACAAGGCGGATTCTTGCCACATGGCTGGACCGGTCTTGTAATGATGATGGCAATTATCATGTTCTCCTTCGGCGGGCTGGAGTTGGTTGGTATTACAGCCGCAGAAGCAGATAACCCACAGGTCAGCATCCCTAAAGCGACTAACCAGGTTATCTACCGTATTCTGATTTTCTATGTGGGATCACTGGCTGTTCTGCTGTCTCTGATGCCGTGGACTCGTGTTACCGCTGATACCAGCCCGTTCGTACTGATCTTCCACGAACTGGGTGATACCTTTGTAGCAAACGCGCTCAACGTGGTTGTTTTGACCGCTGCACTGTCTGTTTATAACAGCTGCGTTTACTGCAACAGCCGAATGCTGTTTGGTCTGGCTCAGCAAGGCAACGCACCGAAAGCACTGCAGAAAGTTGATAAACGTGGCGTACCGGTGAATACCATTATGGTGTCTGCCCTGTTCACCGCCTTGTGTGTCTTGATCAACTACTTTGCACCAGCTGAAGCCTTTGGCCTGCTGATGGCTTTGGTGGTTTCTGCACTGGTTATCAACTGGGCGATGATTAGCCTTGCACACATCAAGTTCCGTCGTGCAAAACAGCAACAAGGCATGAAAACTCGTTTCCCTGCCCTGTTCTATCCATTGGGTAACTATGTCTGCCTGCTGTTTATGGCCGCAGTTCTGGTCATCATGGCAATCACCCCAGGCATGGCCATCTCCGTATGGCTGATTC
This sequence comes from Buttiauxella sp. B2, assembly GCF_006376615.1. Classification (GTDB taxonomy): domain Bacteria; phylum Pseudomonadota; class Gammaproteobacteria; order Enterobacterales; family Enterobacteriaceae; genus Buttiauxella. Next base: position 52,991 of record NZ_VEXQ01000013.1, on the reverse strand, counting down.
CAGTATGGGTAGTGATTCTCGGTATTGGTTACTTCATCAAGCAACAGAATCTGAAAAGCGTTAAAGCGTAATTTTGATTTACCTATGCCCTAAGTAATTCGAGGTGCATCACGGCGGCAAGAGAACGAATCCCGATGAGCTTACATAAGTAAGTGATTCGGGTGAGTGAACGTAGCCAACAAAGATGCAACTTGAAGTATGACGGGCATAGCTTTGTTAGCTGCTTCACACTTCCTTAACAATGACAGTATTGTCCATCTCTGTGACGGTTTTCAGGCACGCAAATTATTCCTAACAGCCCAATACTCTTGTCCATATTCTGGTCTGGAGCATTTCCTATGGAAAGCAGCAAATTATCGATTAAAGAAAAGATCGGCTACGGCATGGGTGACGCCGGGTGCAACATCATCTTTGGTGCCATTATGTTGTTTGTTAACTATTTTTATACGGACATCTTTGGTCTTGCCCCAGCATTAGTGGGCGTGATGCTACTTTCCATTAGGGTCATTGATGCAATTACAGACCCGATTATGGGTGCTATCGCCGATAGAACGCAGACTCGCTGGGGGCGTTTTCGTCCATGGATTTTGTGGATGGCCGCCCCTTTTGCCTTCTTCAGTTACTTAATGTTCACCACACCTGATTGGGCTTATAGCAGCAAAGTTATCTATGCCTTTGTCACCTATTTCCTGCTCTCTTTAACCTATACCGCCATCAACATTCCTTATTGCTCGTTGGGAAGCGTCATTACAAATGATCCGAAAGAGCGCGTGGCTTGCCAGTCATATCGCTTTGTCATGGTCGGTATTGCCACGTTAATCCTCTCACTGTCCCTGCTACCAATGGTTGACTGGTTTGGCGGCGGCGACAAAGCGAAAGGTTACCAAATGGCGATGGGCGTCCTGGCGGTGCTGGGAATGTGCATGTTCCTGTTCTGCTTCTCGACTGTCAGAGAACGTGTTCGCCCGGCAGTACAAAGCAATGACGCACTAAAATCTGACCTTAAAGATGTCTGGAAAAACGACCAGTGGGTACGCATTCTTCTGCTGACATTGTGCAACGTCTGCCCCGGTTTTATTCGCATGGCAGCCACGATGTACTACGTCACATGGGTAATGGGTCAAAGCACCAGTTTCGCCACGATATTCATTAGCCTTGGCGTGGTTGGCATGATGGGCGGCAGCATGCTGGCTAAAGTGCTGACTGACCGCATCTGCAAACTGAAAGTATTCTTCTGGTGCAACATAGCACTGGCGATTTTCTCCTGTGGTTTCTACTTCCTCGACCCACATGCCACAACGCTGATTATGGTGATGTATTTCCTGCTCAATATCCTGCACCAGATCCCATCCCCGCTGCATTGGTCACTTATGGCCGACGTAGATGATTACGGCGAGTGGAAAACCGGTAAACGCATCACAGGTATTAGCTTCTCTGGCAACTTATTCTTCCTGAAACTTGGCCTGGCGATTGCTGGCGCAATGGTAGGATTCTTGCTCTCCTGGTACGGTTACGACGCTGGTGCAAAACAGCAAAGCCCAGATTCAATTAACGGTATTGTGATGTTGTTTACCATCATCCCTGGCGTCGGCTATCTGATCACCGCAGGCGTGGTGCGTATGCTGAAAGTTGACCGTGAATTGATGCAACGCATTCAGCAAGACCTGGAAAAGCGCCGTATCAACTATCGTGAACTGAACGAGTCTCACGACAGCAAACCAATTGAAGCCAAACTGTAAGGAAAGCGTTATGAATCAGGAGCAATGGCCAAATCCTTTTATTGAGCAGCGTGCCGACCCGTTTATTTTGCTGCATGAAGATTGCTACTACTTTATTGCGTCAGTACCGGAGTACGACAGGCTGGAGATCCGCCGCGCGACGACAATCAGCGAACTACCAAATGCAAAACCCGCCGTTGTCTGGCGTAAGCCGAAGCACGGCCCAATGAGCGAACTTATCTGGGCCCCGGAACTGCATCATATTGACGGGAAATGGTACATCTACTTTGCGGCTACTCACACGAAGGAACTGGATCAACTGAATATGTTCCAGCACCGAATGTTTGCGCTGGAATGTGCGGATGCCGATCCGTTAACCGGTAAGTGGCTAGAAAAAGGCCAGGTGAAAACGCAGTTCGATAGCTTCTGCCTTGATGCGACAACCTTTAAGCACCAGGGCAAGCAGTGGTATTTATGGGCGCAGAAGGATCCGAACATTCCAGGCAACTCCAATCTCTATCTCGCCGAACTGGAAACGCCATGGGCAATAAAAGGCCATCCGGTGATGTTAAGCAAGCCAGAGTTAGACTGGGAATGTCGTGGTTTTCTGGTCAATGAAGGGCCAGCGGTGATTGTCCACAGCAATAATCTGTTTGTCAGTTATTCAGCCAGTGCCACTGACGAAAATTACTGTATTGGGTTGCTGTGGATAGACTTGAACGCCGATCCGACTAAAGCTGAGAACTGGCACAAATCTACGCAACCCGTTTTTACCACCAGCGATGAAAACAAGCAGTTTGGGCCAGGTCATAACAGCTTTACTAAAAGGAAAGACGGGAAAGATGTACTGGTTTATCACGCTCGCAACTATACGGAAATTGAAGGTGACCCGCTGTATGACCCAAATCGCCATACGCGCCTGAAAACTCTCGAATGGGATGAAAACGGTATGCCAGTGTTTGGCATACCGCCTGCGGATAATCGTTAAACGATTACGGTGCTCTGGCTACATATTCAAACTTAAACCAGAGTGCCGTAAATTGTCAGTAACGCAACCACGACTAAAATCACCAGAGAGGTTTTCTTCGCCATGGAAACCGCAACTTTCGGGGTATTAATTTTATCGAGATGAGGCTCGCGTACCAGAGAGTATTGCGCCAGTTGGGTCAGTACCTGGTACTGAGAAGAATGGCGATCGGCCAAAGAAGCAAACCAAGCTGGAAGCGCCCTTTCACCGTGGCCCAGCAGCGCATATGCCACACCTACCAGGCGCACTGGCACCCAGTCGAGCACATGTAAAATAGTATCAATGCCCGAATGTAAACGCTGTTGAGGCGTGTGATGGCGAGCAAGCCACGTCTGCCATGCACGTAAGAAAGCATAGCCCGCCAACGTCACCGGTCCCCAAGGGCCACCGACGATAAACCAAAAAAGTGGGGCGAGGTAGAAACGAAAGTTAATCCACAGCAACGCATTTTGCAGCTCTTTCAGATACTCGCGCTCATCACAATCTGGCGGTACTCCATGGATAAGCGTCAGTTCATTCGCCATTGCATCACGAGCGTGGCTATCATCGTGACTCGCGGCCTGCAAATATGCGTGGTAATGCAAACGAACCTGGCCCGCGCCAATACACAACACGCCAAGTGCAATCCAGAAAACCAGCAGCGGCACATTAAAGAACAATCCCTGTAATGCACGAATACATAGGAAAACCAACAGCATGCACAGGGCAGTCATCAGAATGGTACGTAACAACGAAAAACTTTTTACCCGCCGAAAGATGACTTCCAGGCGGTGATCTAATTGCCAGTGCTCACCCAACTTGAACAACCGTTCCCAAATCATCACCAGCAGCAATGTAAACAGCGTCATTTCATCTCCTTATTTGACGTTACCTCAACCGAATGACGAAAACGCGACCAGTCAAATGCTGGACCTGGGTCTGTTTTACGTTCCGGTGCAATATCGCAGTGTCCCGTCATATGGTCAGCGATTGCCGGATAAACCTGAATCAGAACATCAGCAATCGCAACAAGCTTTTGATATTGCGCGTCAGTATAAGGCAGCGTATCAGTGCCCTCCAGCTCAATACCGATGGAAAAATCGTTACAACGTTCGCGACCCTGATACAAAGAAACTCCGGCATGCCAGGCGCGTTTATCGAAGGGAACATACTGAACAATCTCACCATCACGACGAATAAGGCAATGTGCTGAGACTCGCAAATGTGCGATTCCCGCGAAGTACGGATGAGCTTCTGAGTCCAAAGTTCCCGTAAATAGCGCATCAATCCACGGGCCACCAAACTCACCCGGCGGCAAACTGATGTTATGCACCACCAGCAGCGAAGGGGTTTCATCCTCCGGTCGGCAATCGTAATGTGGGGAAGGAACATGCTTTACACCCACCAGCCAGCCGTTTTTTAGCTGCATCCGCAGTCTCCTTAGAGTGGTACTTGACGTCGCATCAATGTAGCATGTTTCCACATTAACTAAGCCAATTCGGAGTTTTATCATGCCGCCTCGCCGCTATAACCCAGACCGCCGTCGTGACGAGCTTCTTGAACGTATTAACCTGGATATTCCCGAGGCAGTTGCTCAGGCTTTGCGTGAAGATCTTGGTGGTGATGTCGATCCTAATAACGATATAACCGCACAATTACTGGATCCAGACCACCGTTCTCATGCCGTGGTGATCACTCGTGAAGATGGCGTATTTTGCGGTAAGCGCTGGGTTGAAGAGGTGTTTACCCAACTTGGCGGGGATGTAAAAGTGGTGTGGCATGTAGAAGATGGCCAAAGCATTACTGCTGACCAACCACTTTTTGAATTAACAGGCCCTTCACGCGTGCTGCTGACTGGCGAACGTACGGCACTTAACTTCGTGCAAACACTCTCGGGCGTTGCCAGTGAAGTCCGCACCTATGTTGATCTGCTCGTGGGTACAAGAACGCAATTGCTGGATACCCGTAAAACCCTCCCTGGACTGCGCACTGCACTGAAATATGCAGTGTTATGCGGCGGTGGCAGTAACCACCGTTTAGGGTTGTCCGATGCCTTCCTGATTAAAGAGAACCACATTATCTCTTCAGGCTCAGTTCGTCAGGCGGTGGAAAAAGCCTTCTGGTTGCATCCGGATGTGCCTGTAGAAGTAGAAGTAGAGTCGCTTGAAGAGCTGGAACAGGCACTGCATGCTGGAGCTGACATTATCATGCTCGATAATTTCAACGTTGAAGACATGTGCAAAGCTGTTGCCATCACCAAAGACAAAGCACGTCTGGAGGTTTCCGGAAACGTGACCAAAGAAACCATCCGCGAATTTGCCAAGACCGGTGTCGACTTTATCTCTGTAGGCGCGCTGACAAAACATGTTCGTGCACTCGACCTTTCCATGCGCTTCCGTTAATTCCTGCGAGGCAGATGAGCTAAAATTCATCTGCCTTTTTCCTTCTGTTACGGCCACTCTCGCATTTTCATTGCAGCTCAGTGCAAACCATAAAAATATCCTGGAAGGTGGCTTCCTTAAGCTTTCGTTCACACTCGCCTGAGTCATTTAAACGGAGCAAAGTGCCGCAATCTCAATCAGGAGCGGCATATGAACAAACAACAAGGGTTTACACTTATTGAGCTGATGGTGGTCATCGGCATTATTGCGATTCTTAGCGCCATTGGTATCCCCTCATACCAAAACTATCTGCGCAAAGCAGCGCTCACCGATATGCTACAAACCTTTATCCCTTACCGAACCGCCGTCGAGCTATGTGCTATTGAGCGTGGTGGAATCAGTGGATGTGATGCAGGCAGCAACAGCATCCCATCGTCTAAAACGACCCGTTATGTTAGTGGGATGAGTGTTGAACAAGGTGTGGTCACGCTGACAGGGCAAGAAAGCCTTAATGGACTCACCGTCTCTTTATCACCTCGCTGGACTGACAGCGAAGGTGTTGAAGGTTGGTCACGAACATGTGCGGCTACCGATAATGGTTCGCTGCAACAATCTTGTGAAGAAGTATTCCGCTTTGATAACAATCAAGCGGGAAATTAAGCCATGAGTGATCAGCAGATTCTCGCGCTTTGTAATCAATATCAGGCGCTATTGCTTTGTGAAGCCCCCGTACTACACATCGCTATTGCGCCAAATCCACCAGCAGAGTTTTTCGAAGCATTGCGTTTTATCTGTGATAAACCGGTAAATATTGAGTACTGGCCAGCCGAACAACTGGAAAAAACTCGGCATTCACGTATATCGGCTGGTACAGATGAACAACCCGAACGCAGCGCTTCAGTGGTTCAACTTCTGCACGAAACACTCTACAAAGCCATTCAGCTGCGTGCGTCAGATATTCATTTTGAACCCGTTGAGCACGGATATCAGATTCGTTTTCGTGTCGATGGCGTGTTGCAATTACAACCGTTGCTGCCCGTTCATTTAGCTGCACCGTTAACCGCACGGCTCAAAGTTTTGGGGAATCTGGATATTGCGGAACGTCGCCTTCCTCAGGATGGGCAAATGGAGATCTCTGTCGAACAACATATGTGTTCATTTCGGATAGCGACGTTGCCGGTTTATCACGGCGAAAAAGTTGTCTTGCGCCTGATGACACAAACAACCCAAACATTTGAGTTATCAGATTTAGGTATGTCGCCTGATGACTGCGCCAAGTTTCAACACTCCTTAACCAACCCACAAGGCATGATTCTGGTCACTGGCCCAACCGGAAGCGGGAAAACCATCACGCTTTACAGCGCATTGAAGATACTCAACCAGGTCTCGACCAACCTCTGTAGCGTTGAAGATCCAATAGAAATCCCCATGCGCGGGCTTAATCAAACGCAAATTAACACTAAAGCAGGGCTGAATTTTCAGAGTGTATTGCGCGCCTTATTGCGCCAGGACCCGGATATCATCATGGTGGGTGAAATCCGCGATGGCGATACGGCAGAAATTGCCATCAAAGCCGCACAAACAGGGCATCTGGTACTTTCAACTCTACATACCAACTCAACGGCTGAAACTGTCGTCCGCCTTGAGCAAATGGGTGTCGAACGCTGGATGTTGGCTTCGGCACTGAATATGGTGGTCGCACAGCGATTAGTACGTAAGCTCTGTCCTCACTGCAAACAGCGGCACCCCGACGATATTAGCTTACCTACAAAGCTTTGGGCGGGTGCATTACCTCACTGGCAGGCAGTCGGATGCGAACGCTGTTATGGCGGTTTCTACGGGCGAAGTGCATTGTTTGAAATCCTGCTGGTCGACTTCACCCTACAATCCGCCATTATCAAGGGTATGGCTGCTCACGATCTCGAAATTCTTGCACAACAGCATGGCATGATGACGCTATTCGAAAGTGGCTGCCTGGCCGTTGAACAGGGCTTAACCACACTTGAAGAGTTATATCGTGTGCTTGGTGTTCCTCATGGCTAAGTTTTTGCTCTGGCGCTGGAAAGCTATTGATCAGCACGGCCAAGTACAAAAAGGTGTAATGTTGGCGGACGATGCAATATCCGTCAGTGATCAACTGTTCAATGCCGATCTTCAACTATTACAGCTACGAAAAACATCACTGACACGGCGAGGTTGCTGGCATATCCAGCAAAAAATACAAATCTTCCGCCAGCTAGCGACATTACTTCAGGCAGGAATTTCTTTATCCGACGGATTGTCACTTATCGCACAGCAGCACCCTTTCTGCGAATGGCGTGTATTGCTAAAAGATATTGAACAACGTGTTTCTAACGGTACTTCCTTCTCAACGGCATTGCAGCAATGGCCTGGAATATTTCCAGGCTTATTCATTGCCTTGATTCATATTGGTGAATTAACCGGGAAGCTGGATGAATGCTGTAAAAGGCTAGCTGACCAACAAGAAAAACTGCACCAGTTGCGTAAAAAAGTCATGAAAGCACTACGTTACCCATTATTTATCATAGTGGTCGCCTTAATTGTGACTATCGGGATGATGGGTTTTGTATTACCGGAATTTGCGAATATCTACCGCTCTTTTAATGCACCTCTACCTGCCGTTACGGTGGCAGTAATGGCAATCTCAAACTGGGTGACAACACAAGGGTTTGGCTGGTTATTGGCTGGCATTATGCTAATGACTTGCGGGTATTTTCTACGACAACGAAAACCTCACTGGCAAGAATACGAACAAAACCTGATGCTGCGCATTCCACTAGTTGCACCACTGTGGCGTGGGCAAATCCTCAGCCAAATCTACACGACATTATCACTTTCCCAACAGGCAGGAATTCCCCTGCTACAGGGACTTGGGGCAGTAGAAAGCACACTGACACAACTATTGTGGAAGAAGGTTATTGTACAAATCAGCGTTCAGGTTACTCAGGGAATACCACTTTGGCAGGCCCTTAATGATAGCGGGCGATTCACACCACTATGTTGTCAGTTGGTGCGTGTTGGTGAAGAGTCTGGCGCTCTGGATTTGATGTTGGAGAAGCTGGCGAGTTGGCATCATAACAATACTCAGGAGCTGGCAGATAATCTAGCGGCCGCTCTGGAACCGATAATGATGCTAGTGGTCGGAATAATTATTGGAACGCTGGTTATCGCAATGTATCTGCCTATTTTCCAGCTAGGGGATGCAATGAGTACGGGATAGTAAAGTAGATAGCGGCGCGGCCTAAGCCACGCCGTTTAGATAGCTTAGAGGCTATTGAAAACGCGGTTTTCCTGCTCAGCAACACGAATGAACGTGGTACGTTTGGTCAACTCTTTCAGGCGAGAAGCACCAACATAGGTACATGCAGAACGCAATCCACCCAGAATGTCACGGGTTGTGTTTTCTACAGGGCCGCGCAATGGCAGTTTCACCGTTTTGCCTTCTGCCGCACGATATTGTGCAACACCACCAACGTGGCGGGTCATTGCAGACTCAGAGCTCATACCGTAAAACAGCATGAATTTCTCACCGTTTTCTTCAACAATTGTGCCGCCACTCTCTTCATGACCTGCCAGCATACCGCCCAACATCACGAAGTCAGCGCCGCCGCCGAATGCTTTAGCAACATCGCCAGGCATAGTACAGCCACCGTCGCTAACAATCTGGCCGCCGAGGCCGTGAGCCGCATCAGCACATTCAATAACAGCAGAAAGCTGCGGGTAACCAACACCGGTTTTCACGCGAGTGGTACATACAGAACCCGGACCGATACCGACTTTAACAATGTCAGCACCAGAAAGGATAAGCTCTTCGCACATTTCACCGGTGACGACGTTACCTGCACAGATAACTTTATCCGGCCACGCTTCACGCGCTTTTGACAAGAACTGAGTGAAGTGCTCGGAGTAGCCATTAGCCACATCGATACAGATAAATTGCAGTGCAGGATGAAGAGAAAGAATCTGCTTGGTTTTCAGGAAATCAGCATCTGATGTGCCCGTTGAAACCATAACGAACTTCAGTACGTCGTCTGAAACAGACTTAACGAAGTTGCTCCACTCTTCAACAGAGTAGTGTTTATGAACTGCGGTGAGGATATCAAACGAGGCCAATGCCTGGGCCATACCGAAGGTGCCAACGGTGTCCATGTTAGCAGCAATGATCGGAACACCTGACCATGCAATACCGGAGTGTTTGAAAGTGAACTGGCGGTCAAGCTCTACATCAGAGCGGCTTTTCAGTGTGGAACGTTTTGGACGAATAAGAACGTCTTTAAAACCTAACTTCAAATCTTCTTCAATACGCATGTTGCAGATTCCTGGGTCGAATGGCGAAGGACGCGTGAACGCAATTGGCGAAGTAACCACCAATTCCAGTGGTGTTATCATACGCACTATTAATGCCGCTGCAAGACTGCGAAAACAGTCTTTTTTACGCTACAATCGATGAAATTTACCTGTGTAACAGGAAATTGTTACTTGGGTGTCACTTTTCCCAGCGAAGCCATGCTTTCCAGAAATACGCCTGGTGCAAGTTAGCTATCTATCTCTTTGACGAAACACAGATTTAAGGTCTAGTTTTTATGGTTTATACGGTGGCATTAACAGGTGGGATAGGAAGTGGCAAAAGTACTGTCGCTGATAACTTTTCCCGCTTAGGTATTACCATTGTAGACGCAGACGTGATAGCGCGTCAGATTGTTGAGCCCGGACAGCCCGCACTTAGCATTATTGCTGAGCATTTTGGTACAGAGATCCTCCTTCAGGATGGCACCCTAAATCGTCGGGTCCTTCGTGAAAAAATTTTTTCTTCTCCAGAACAGAAACAATGGCTCAATGAACTGCTACACCCACTTATCCACCAGCGAACCCAAACTGAAATCAACCAAGCTCTTTCTCCTTACGTTTTGTGGGTTGTTCCTTTATTAATTGAGAATAACCTACAACAAAAGGCCGATCGCGTTCTGGTTGTTGATGTCTCGCCAGAAGTGCAAATCGCACGTACTATTGCGCGCGATAAAGTCAGCCGCCAACATGTGCAACAAATCCTTGCTGCGCAGGTGACACGCGAGGCACGTTTAGCCGTTGCCGATGATGTAATTAATAATGATGGTGGCACTGCACAAGTGGCCGCACATGTTGACCGTCTGCATTGCCAGTATCTTGAACTGGCGTCCCAGGCCGCACAGCAGGAAAACGAATAATGAGCACCCAGATTCTTTTTGAGCACCCACTGAATGAAAAAATGCGTACCTGGTTGCGTATCGAGTTCCTAATCCAACAACTCGAAAGTTCACTACCGGTGAATGAAACCTCCAAAGCACTTCATTTTTTCCGCAACGTCGGTGATCTGCTCGATGTCTTTGAGCGGGGAGAAATTCGTACAGATATTCTCAAAGAACTGGAACGTCAACAGCGTAAATTACTGAGCTGGTCTGAAGTTCCAGGTGTGGATATGCAGCGAATTGACTCACTGCGCAACCAACTAAAAGAACGGGGCGGTGTTTTAATGGCAGCACCGCGCCTGGGGCAAGTCTTACGTGAAGATCGCTTAATCGCGCTGGTTCGCCAGCGTCTTAGCATTCCAGGTGGATGCTGTAGCTTTGATTTGCCGACATTACATATCTGGTTGTATTCGCCACAGGCGCAGCGTGATGCGCAAATTAATAATTGGTTGGCAAGTTTGCAGCCGTTAAAACACGCATTGGAACTGGTATTGGATATTATTCGTAATTCTGCGCCATTACGTAAGCACACCAGTCTGAACGGTTTTTATCAGGACAACGGAGATGATGCCGATCTGCTGCGTCTACAATTAGACCTTTCCGCGCAGCTGTACCCTCAGGTTTCGGGCCATAAAAGCCGTTTTGCGATTCGTTTCTTACCACTCGACAGCGAAAACGGAATCATCCCTGAGCGTCTCGATTTTGAGCTGGCATGCTGTTAAGGAGCAAATATGACTGAACTTACAAAAGTAAACTGCCCAGGCTGCGGTAAAATAGTTGTCTGGAATGAAACCAGCCCGTATCGTCCATTTTGCTGCAAGCGCTGCCAACTGATTGATTTAGGTGAATGGGCCGCCGAGGAAAAACGAATTCCAAGCAGCGGCGATCTGTCTGAAAGCGACGACTGGAGTGAAGAAGACCTGCGTTAATGTTGCTGTAATTTGCTAATAATAGGTTCATTAGCTGGTGGAAAATCTGTAGCCACCAGCGCATTTTGCGCAATCCACTGCCCCGGTTGCCCTTCTTTGCCCCACGGATCACCTTCCCAACTTTTTACTATATAAAACCACAGTGTCACGTGTCTGTCCGGAAACTCATAAGACAATTTATCGAACAAAGTAAACTCATTCGCCGTTATGCCCGTCTCTTCCTGAAGCTCACGAACTAGCGCCTGTTCCGGCGTTTCATCTACCTCAATTTTCCCTCCGGGAAATTCAAGCTTATTTGCCATATGAGCATCTGCCGCTCGTTGAGTAATAAAAATCTCACCCTGCGCGTTGCGAATGATGCCAATGGCGATTTCTAATTGTTTCATTTTTGTTCAGGTGCTCCATAGAAAAAAGGCGCAGCAAGCTGCGCCTTCGTCGACAATTAAAGTTCTTAGCTCAAACGACCATGACACTGTTTGAATTTCTTACCAGAACCGCATGGACACGGGTCGTTACGACCCACTTTGCGCTCACCCGTTTCCGCAGCCAATGCTTCAGCAGCAAGCGTGTCGTCATCCTGATGGCTCAGCTGTTGCATCTGTGCCAGACGATCAGCCTCTTCACGACGCTGTTGCTCCATTGCTTCGACTTCTTCAGGCATACGAACCTGCACCTTGCTGAGCGTACTGATCACTTCATATTTCAGCGCTTCAAGCATGGATGCAAACATAGCAAAGGATTCACGCTTGTATTCTTGCTTCGGATCTTTCTGTGCATAACCACGTAAGTGGATACCCTGACGCAGATAATCCATTGCTGCCAGGTGCTCTTTCCACAGTGAGTCCAGTGTCTGCAGCATGACGCCTTTTTCGAAATGACGCATCATTTCAATGCCAACAACTTCTTCCTTGCGCTTATACACTTCGATAGCGTTTTGCAAAATACGCTCGCGCAGAGTTTCTTCGTGCAGTTCAGGCTCTTTATCCAGCCACTCTTTAATTGGCAGTTCGAGGTCAAAGTCGTTTTTCAGACGTTCTTCCAGTCCTTCAACATCCCACATTTCTTCCAGCGATTGCGGTGGAATGTGCGCGTCGATAGTCACTTTAAAGACATCTTCGCGGATGCTATTGATGGTTTCGCTAACGTCGCTCACATCCAGCAATTCGTTACGCTGGCTGTAGATCGCGCGGCGCTGGTCGTTTGCCACATCATCGTATTCAAGAAGCTGTTTACGGATATCAAAGTTACGGCTTTCAACTTTACGCTGTGCGTTAGCAATCGCTTTGGTCACCCATGGGTGCTCAATGGCTTCGCCTGGCTTCATGCCCAGTTTACGCATCATGCCTGAAACGCGATCCGATGCAAAAATACGCATCAGGGAATCTTCCATAGACAGGTAGAAGCGAGATGAACCCGCGTCACCCTGACGACCAGAACGACCACGTAACTGGTTATCGATACGGCGAGATTCGTGACGTTCTGTACCGATGATGTGCAGACCACCAGACGTCAGAACCGCGTCATGGCGAATTTGCCAGTCAGCTTTAATCTGCGCAATTTGTTCAGGCGTTGGGTTTTCAAGCTCAGCAACTTCTGCCTGCCAACTACCACCCAATACGATATCCGTACCACGACCTGCCATGTTCGTCGCAATGGTCACCGCAGCAGGGTAACCCGCTTGAGCAACAATACCTGCTTCGTTCGCGTGGAATTTGGCATTCAGAACGTTGTGTTTGATACCAGCTTTGGTCAACTCAGCAGAGACGACCTCAGATTTCTCGATAGAAATGGTACCCACCAACACTGGCTGACCATTGGCAGTACGTTCTTTAATGTCTTCGATAATCGCAGCAATCTTGTCTACTTCAGTCATGTAGACCAAATCAGGCATGTCTTTACGAATCATTGGACGGTTAGTTGGCACAACGATGGTATCGAGCTTATAGATAGAGCTGAACTCGAACGCTTCGGTATCCGCAGTACCTGTCATACCTGCTAATTTTTCATACAGGCGGAAGTAGTTCTGGAAGGTGATGGATGCCAGAGTCTGGTTTTCGTTCTGAATATCGACACCTTCTTTGGCTTCGACTGCCTGATGCAGGCCATCAGACCAACGACGACCTTGCATGGTACGACCGGTATGTTCATCAACGATGATAACCTCGCCGTCTTTCACGATGTAGTCAACGTCACGGGTGAACAGAACATGTGCGCGCAACGCGGCAGTCACGTGGTGCATCAACATAATATTGGTTGGTGAATAAAGTGACTCACCTTCTTCCATGATGCCTTCACGAACCAGCAGCTCTTCAACCAGCACCAGACCGCGTTCCGTAATGTTTACCTGACGAGATTTTTCGTCCACGGAGAAGTGGCCTTCACCCTGGAAAGTATCAGAATCTTCTTTTTCCTGGCGGATAAGGCTTGGGATGATTTTGTTTACTTTCTTATACATCTCGGAGCTGTCTTCAGCAGGGCCGGAGATGATAAGTGGTGTGCGCGCTTCATCGATAAGAATTGAGTCAACCTCATCCACCAATGCGTAGTGAAGTTTACGCTGCACACGCTCTTCTGGGCTAAACGCCATGTTGTCACGCAGATAGTCAAAACCGTATTCGTTGTTAGTGCCGTAAGTAATGTCAGCTGCATAAGCTTCGCGCTTTGCAGATGCTGGCATGTTAGGTAAGTTGATACCGACGCTTAATCCCAGGTATTCGAACAGAGGGCGGTTGTTCTCAGCATCGCGCTGCGCCAGGTAGTCGTTCACAGTAACAACGTGGACACCACGGCCACTCAAGGCATTCAGATAAGCAGGTAGTGTCGCAGTCAGTGTTTTACCTTCACCGGTACGCATTTCTGCAATACAACGATCGTTCAGTACCATGCCGCCAAGCAGCTGTACGTCGAAGTGACGCATACCGAAAACACGCTTACTTGCTTCACGAACAACAGCAAAAGCTTCTGGAATCAGATTTTCCAACACTTCGCCTTTCGCAAGACGCGCGCGGAACTCACCAGTTTTTGCTTTCAACTCATCATCGGAAAGTTTTTCAATTTCCGGTTCCATGCTGTTAATCAGGGTGACAACTTTACGCATACGACGCAGGGTGCGATCGTTACGACTACCGAAAACTTTAGTTAATAATTTGATTAGCATAATAAATTCTCAAACGCCTACCATCTGGGCAGAGCTAAAATAACGTTATAATTAAAGGAAGTGGATTTAGCTGAGGCGTTGAGGACCTGCGCGGATACCCTGGACCTGGCTAATCCAAATGGCAGGACTGAAGGCCTCGACAGCAGGTGGCTGCCAAAGCGTGGTACGACGTACGATAACAGGCGGTTTACTTTCTTGGGTAAGAAGCGCGCTGAGCGTATCGAGTAATGCGAGTTTATGTGCCTGAAGAGGCAAACTCTCTTGGGCTACTGGCAGGGTTTGAGGTGCCATAGCAAAAGAAAGGTGACGAATAACTGTGCGAATAGCATGCTGATGCCAGTAATCGACACTAAATGATGGTCGACGAGTACTTTCCTGCAATAATGCCAGACTATTAAAGCTAACCTTATTGAGGTAATCGTGGCTACTGGTGGAGGTTTCCGCCGGGGCTGTTGGCTCAGTATTTTGGCTAAGCGCAGGCATGCCAAAACTCGCCGCGACCATCCCCAATATGAGATGCGGCCAGAAATAACGTCTGCCAAACTGTCGCCAACGATTTAGAATACCAATCACTTTATCCGCCGGAGCATTATGTATGCGTGATAGTCGCCCACAATCTTTAGAGCATTTGTTCGATGATGCTGGTGCCGAAAGCGTGTTGCAAAACGTGCAGCAACGCGCCACTGCTCTACTACGGCTTAACAGGGCAGTGAAAGGGATATTACCCGCTCAACTGCATCCCTGGTGCCGGGTAGCAAATTTCCGACAAGGCATTCTCGTACTTGAAACTGCAAATGCTAGCTGGCTGATGCGTTTACGCTACGAACAAGCCACGCTACTGAGTGCATTAAGAGCACAAATATTACCATCATTGACATCAATCGACATCAGGATTAATCCATCACTGGCTGCAATTGGGCAAGAATCCGTACAAGAAAACAGCATTCAGACAATGAAAGTTAAAACTGAAGGGGTTAACAGAGTGCTGAGCCAACAAAGTGCAGAGGCATTAAGAATGGTGGCGGAACGTAGCCCAGAGAGGTTAAAGGCAATAATAGAACGACTGGCATCATTGGCCGGAGAGAGTACCAACAAAACCAGTCGTAATAAATAATTCTGGTGTTATGCCAGAACCATTTTCGGTGCTTTGAACGCTAACGGAAGTTCGGCATCGTCTTCGAAGGTTGCCCATTCCCAGGCTTCCTGTTTCGCCAGAACTGCCTGAAGCAATTTGTTATTCAGTGCATGACCAGATTTATAGGCAGTAAATGCGCCAATAATGTTATGGCCGCACATGAATAAGTCACCAATTGCATCAAGCATTTTGTGACGAACGAATTCATCTTCAAAACGCAGGCCGTCTTCGTTCAGTACGCGATAATCGTCAACAACGATGGCACAATCGAAGCTACCGCCCAGGCACAAACCACGGGACTGCAGATATTCGATATCACGCATGAAACCGAAGGTGCGAGCACGACTTATCTGGCGCATAAATGCATCTGCAGAGAAGTTCATGCTGTAGCGTTGGGTACTTGCATCAATCGCCGGGTGGTTAAAGTCGATGGTGAAATCCAACGAAAAACCATTGTACGGCTTGAATTCAGCCCATTTATCGCCATCTTCAACGCGAACTGTTTCTTTAACGCGAACAAATTTCTTCGCACAGTTTAATTCGTCAATCCCGGCATCAAGCAGCAGGTAAACGAATGGCGCTGCACTGCCGTCCATAATTGGGATTTCTGAGGCATTGACTTCAACAATGATGTTATCAATACCCAATCCCGCAAGGGCGGCATTCAAATGTTCAACGGTAGAAATCCGCACATCCTGCTCGTTCACCAGGCAAGTACAGAGCATGGTATCACGCACAGATTTGGCATCTGCCGGAAAATCTACCGGAGGATTCAAGTCGGTGCGACGATAGATGACCCCGGTATTTGCCGGCGCAGGGCGCAACGTCAGTGTGACTTTCTTGCCGGTATGTAAACCGACACCAGTCGCCTGAACGATACGTTTAAGTGTCCTTTGTTTGATCATCGTATAATCTCGCCAAATTACCTATCCAACCGAAGTGTATATCACAATCGGTGGACCAGTTTAGCACAAAGAGCGAAAATCCCCAACTTCCGGTTTATTCTTAATCAGCTTGCTTACGCAAGAACGCTGGAATATCCAGATAATCAGGCTCTTTCGTCGTTTGTGGCGTATTGTCGTTCACTACTTTAGCAACAGGTTTTTGCTCTTGCTGAAGCGGAGCCATGCCGTGCTGCTGGTAGCGATCCATAACAGGCTGCTGAGTTTGTTTGTTGGTCACCAGAGTAATTTCTGGACGCTTGTCCATACCAATACCGGTTGCAACCACGGTCACACGTAGTTCGTCGTTCATCTCTGGGTCCAGAGAAGTACCGATTACTACAGTGGCGTTATCAGAAGCGAACGCACGGATAGTGTTACCCACAGTTTCGAACTCATCCAGACGCAGATCAAAGCCAGCGGTGATGTTAACCAGAACACCACGAGCGCCAGACAGATCGATGTCTTCCAAAAGTGGGCTGGAAATTGCCATTTCTGCCGCTTCTTCTGCTCGGTCTTCACCACTTGCAACACCAGAACCCATCATGGCATAACCCATTTCTGACATTACGGTACGCACGTCAGCAAAGTCGACGTTCATCAGACCCGGACGAGTGATCAGTTCAGCGATACCCTGTACTGCGCCTTTCAATACGTCATTTGCTGCACCGAAAGCGTCTAGCAAAGAAATACCACGGCCCAGCACTTTCAACAGTTTGTCGTTAGGGATGGTGATCAGTGAGTCAACATGCTTAGAAAGCTCGGCAATACCCTGCTCCGCAAAAGCCATGCGCTTCTTACCTTCAAAGTTGAAAGGCTTAGTCACAACAGCTACGGTCAGGATGCCCAGATCTTTGGCAACTTCTGCAACTACAGGTGCTGCACCTGTACCTGTACCGCCACCCATACCTGCGGCGATAAATACCATGTCTGCACCTTCAAGTGCGGCACGTAACGCGTCACGGTCTTCTTCCGCAGCGGTACGACCCACTTCAGGGTTCGCTCCAGCTCCCAGACCTTTGGTAATACCATTACCAATCTGGATAGTCTGGCCTACCGCAGTTTTACGTAACGCCTGAGCGTCAGTATTCACTGCAAAGAATTCAACACCTTCGATGCGTTCACGCACCATGTGTTCAACGGCATTACCGCCGCCACCACCGACGCCGATGACTTTAATCACCGCGTCGTTGGTCAGTTCCATAGGTTCAAACATAGTTTCTCTCCGTTTTGTGCCTGTCGCCTGAGACCACTAATTTTGTCTGGTCTCTTATAAAAATTAAAACTCTTTTCTCAGCCAGCTGTTGATTCGTTTAATCCATGAGCCGACAGAGGTTCGTTTTTCCACTTCTGCTTCACCACTGAGATGTGTTTCTTTCCCGTAGTGCAGCAGGCCGACTGCGGTGGAGTAATAGGACTCCTGGGCATAATCAGTCAGGCCAGTAATATTTAGCGGTTGTCCAATACGCACTTGCGTATGGAACACACGCTGCGCACAGGCTGCCAGGCCTTCAATTTGCGCCGCGCCACCCGTTAGTACAATCCCCGCGGCCAGGTGGTGCTTCACACCTTGCTGGCGAAGTTGCTCTTGTAATTGCAAAATCTCTTCGTTTACCAGGTTCAACAACTCGGTATAACGGGGCTCGATAACTTCAGCGAGCGTCTGACGTTGCAGGCTTCGCGGTGGGCGCCCCCCCACACTTGGCACTTCAACGTTTTCGTCTTTACCTACAATCGAACCCAACGCACAACCATGACGCACCTTAATGGCTTCTGCATCACTCGGCGGTGTGCCGAAGGCATAGGCGATATCACTGGTCACCACGTTCCCTGCATAAGGGATAACTTTGGTGTGGCGCAATGCACCGCCAGTGTATACCGCGATGTCCATAGTACCACCACCGACATCAACCACGCAGACCCCTAATTCACGCTCATCTTCGGTCAATACTGCGTAGCTTGCCGCAAGCCCTGCAAAGATCAGTTGGTCAACTTTAAGGCCACAACGTTCAACTGCTTTGACGATGTTTTTCGCCATATCGTTGTGACAGGTAATCAGGTGCACTTTAGCCTGCATACGCACACCCGATAAACCTACAGGATTTTTGATGCCTTCCTGGTAGTCAATTGCGTATTCTTGCGGGATAACGTGCAAAACACGATGTTCGTCACGTACACGCACTGACTTTGCGGTGTGAACAACGTTCTCAACGTCTTCCTGCGTCACTTCTTCTTCTGAGATTGGCACCATGCCAATCTCGTTCTGGCAGCTAATATGCTTACCTGACAGCGCAAGGTAGACCGAAGATATCTGGCAATCAGCCATTAATTCAGCCTGATCAATTGCACGCTGAACACATTTTACGACTGACTCGAGATCGTTTACGCCACCCTTGTCCATACCACGCGATGGGCAGCTGCCCACGCCAATAATATTGACCATACCGTCAGGCAGAACTTCCCCTACTAAAGCGGCAACCTTTGCGGTACCGATCTCCAGTCCTACTACCAGTTTTCTGTCCGTCGCCTTGATCATTGTTATTCTGCCTGTGCCTGATTCTGTTGCTGATTAGGATTAGGTTCCTCTACCGGAGCAGGTTGCCAACCCACTGCCGCACCTGAGTCGTAACGCAAATCGACATAGCTAATCCTTTTATTGTCGGTTTGCTCTTGTTGCTGCAGAACAGGGTAAAGTTCTACAAAGCGACTCAAGCGTTTCATCGTATCGCCTCGGCCCAAATTGAGCTTAATGCCGTTATTCAACGTTAATTGCCAGGAGCGACGAGCGGTCATCGCCGCTTCTTTTAGCGTAAATTTATCCTTTGCCAGCACTTCGCCCATTGCGCGATAGCCTTGCAATACTTCACCTTCACTGCCTTCAGGCCCGGATAACATAGGTAAAGTCTGCTTTGCGGCGCGTTCTGCCGGAACACTGAACGAATTTCCTTGCGCATCAATCATGTGCTGATCATTCCAGCGCGCTATGGGTACATATTCAACCAGATGAATCTTCAATTCGTCCGGCCACTGCTTTCTAACACTCGCCTGTTTAATCCATGGCAAACGTTCAATTTGCTGTTGGATGATATTCACATCCTGGGTCATAAAAGTACCTGGCGGCCCAAGAGCCAGAATCGACTGGCGAATATCATCGTTACGGGTGTAATGCCGTTCACCAGTAACCACCAACTTGGAGAGTGGCAGACGCTGTGCATCTTCCATCCAGCCAACCACTATCCAGCCGCCGATAAATACCGTAAACAGTACTGCACTCAGGAAAATAATCCCGGCCAGTCGCCCACCGTTACTACGACGAGAACTGGTTTCCTCTTCTTCCTGGCGATTACGCGTATTCAGAGCTGCTTGCGACATATCAGTCTGCCAACTCCAGAATTCGCACTACCAGTTGAGAGAAGGTCATCCCAGCCTGACGTGCCGCCATCGGCACCAGACTATGGCTAGTCATGCCAGGCGACGTATTCACTTCCAGCAGATAAAACTGCCCGTCGCTATCCAGCATGACGTCTACACGCCCCCAACCACTGCAGCCCAAAACTTGCCAGGCTTCCAGCACTAAAGCCTGTAATTCTTGCTCGCGCTGCTCGATTAAACCGCTCGGGCAGAAATATTGTGTCTCATCAGAGAGATACTTCGCCTCATAATCATAGAAAATTCCAGCGGGTTGGATACGTATTGACGGTAAAATTTCATCGCCGAGAATCGCAACGGTATATTCAGGGCCGTTTAACCATTTCTCGATCAGCACTTCTTCGTCATGCTCAAAGGCTAATTCAAGCGCTGCTGGCAGTGCTGCAACGCTATCAACCTTAGACATACCAACGCTTGAGCCTTCACGGCTTGGCTTAACGATGACTGGAAGCCCTAAGCTTGCAATATGTTCTACTGTTGTACCGGAGATCCCTGCATCTACATCTCGGCGTGTTAGCGCAACCCATGGAGCAACAGGTAAATTCGCACCTTTCCACAGCAATTTGGTACGCAGTTTATCCATAGTGACAGCAGAAGACATCACGTCACTACCGGTGTAAGGCAACTTTAGGAGTTCAAGTAAGCCTTGCAGCGTCCCGTCTTCTCCGCCGCGACCGTGTAAGGCAATAAATACTTTGTCAAAACCCAGTGCTTTCAGTTCAGTAACTGGCGTATTTTTCGGGTCAACTTCGTGCGCATCAATTCCTGCTTCTCTGAGGCCTGCAAGTACGGCAGCACCTGATTGCAATGAAACCTCACGCTCAGCGGAGGTCCCGCCCAGCAGGACAGCGATTTTATCAACCATTTTGTTCGCCCTCCTTAGTGTGGGACTGCAATTTAAATTCAGCCAGGTTTCTGGCAACTTTCCCGACATTTCCTGCACCTTGCACCAGGATCAAGTCATTTCCCGACAAAAGTGGTGCTAAAACGTCCGCAATTTGACTGGCGTCTGGTACCAGAATTGGATCGACTTTTCCGCGGCCACGAATGGTACGGCACAACGAACGGCTATCGGCCCCTGGAATTGCAGCTTCGCCAGCAGAATAAACATCTAGCATCAGCAACGAATCCACTTGTGACAATACGTTAGCAAAATCATCGTACAAATCGCGGGTACGTGTGAAACGGTGCGGCTGGAAGATCATGACCAAGTTTTTATCCGGCCAGCCCGCACGTGCAGCTTTAATGGTGGCATCAACTTCTGTCGGATGGTGGCCATAGTCATCCACCAACATGGCAGACCCCTCTTTTCCATTCACAGGTGCGAGTGGATATTCGCCCAAGAAATCAAAGCGGCGCCCCGTTCCCTGGAAACTTTCCAACGCACTCAGAATGTCAGCATCATCAATGCCTTCTTCAGTAGCAACAGACACCGCGGCAGCCGCATTTAACGCATTGTGGCGACCCGGTGCGTTCAGCGTGACATGCAAAGCAGGTTTGTCCTGGCGCACAATCGTAAAATGTCCCTGCGGGCCTTTCTGCTGATAACTTTCGATGCGAACGTCTGCGTCTTCACTGAAACCGTAAGTAGTAATTTTGCGGCCTACACGTGGCAACAGCTCACGGATAACCGGATCGTCCACGCACATCACCGCCAGACCATAAAACGGCAGATTGTGCAGGAAGTTAATAAACGTCTGCTTTAAGTTTTCGAAGTCGCCCTGGTAGGTATCCATGTGGTCAGCTTCGATATTTGTCACCACAGAAACCATCGGCTGTAAATGGAGGAATGACGCATCACTCTCATCAGCTTCTGCAATCAGGTAACGGCTGTGACCTAAGCGCGCATGTGTTCCAGCCGCTTTAACAAGACCACCGTTAACAAAAGTAGGGTCGAGACCTGCTTCTGCATAAATACTAGAAACCATCGCTGTAGTGGTCGTTTTGCCATGCGTACCGGCAATGGCAATGCCATGACGAAAGCGCATCAATTCAGCCAGCATTTCGGCACGGCGGATAACAGGTATACGCGCTTCATGAGCGGCAACAATTTCTGGGTTATCCATAGAGATAGCGGTAGAAACCACCACTACGCTCGCATCCAGTACGTTTTCAGGGCGATGATTAAAATAAATTGTGGCGCCCAGCGCCGACAACTGCTGAGTGACCGGGTTCGGTGCCAAATCAGACCCGCTGATCTGGTAACCTTCGTTAGCTAAAACTTCGGCAATACCGCCCATACCGGCGCCGCCGATGCCAACAAAGTGAATGTGCCGGACGCGACGCATCTCGGGCACGATAGAACGCAGTTTCGCCAGTTGTTGTGTATTCATTTTCTAACCTACAGCGTCAAACGCCATTACTTCAAATATTCATGGGCAGCAACATCACCGCCACCCACCATGATTACGCTAGTGCTGCGGCGCTCACTTCATTTGCTACCCGCTCTGTGGCATCAGGAATGGATGCAGCTCGCGCACGCTCGGCCATTGCCAATAACGTCGCTCTGTCCCACCCGGCGAGAGTTTGGGTTACGGCATCCACGGTAAACTGCGGTTGCTCCAGTATTTTTGCCGCTCCAGCTTTTTCAAGTGGCAACGCATTCCAATATTGCTGCCGATCTTTGTGCTGGAAAGGAACAAACAGTGCAGGTAATCCTGCGGCCGCGACTTCGCTGACGGTTAAAGCTCCGGAACGACAGACCACGACATCGGCCCACGCATAAGCGGCAGCCATATCATCAATAAATTCGGTCACTTTATGCTGAGGCTGTGCGGCCTGAACGTAGGCCTGCTGCACCGCTTCCTGACCACCTTTGCCACATTGGTGCCAAATGGTGACCGCTTCGCCCATACGACCAGCAACTTGCGGCATAGCCTGGTTCAGCACACGGGCTCCCTGAGAACCACCAACGACTAAGACCCGCACCGGGCCTTCACGTCCTGCAAAGCGTTCTTGAGGTAATGGCAGAGCCAACACATCGGTACGAACCGGATTGCCAACTACATCAGCATTCGGGAATGCACCTGGAAATGCCTGCATCACTTTCTTCGCAATTTTTGACAGCCATTTATTGGTTAACCCAGCAATTCCGTTTTGCTCATGCAACACAACGGGGATACCAAGCGACCAGGCCGCCAGGCCGCCAGGCCCTGATACATACCCACCCATGCCAAGAACAACGTCCGGACGATAGGTTTTCATGATGGCTCGCGCCTGACGCCAGGCATTGAAAATACGTACTGGCGCCAGCAACATCGCTTTCAGGCCTTTACCACGCAAACCTGAAATACGAATAAAATCGATCTCAATCCCATGTTTAGGAACTAAGTCTGCTTCCATACGATCGGCGGTACCGAGCCAGCGTACTTGCCAGCCCTGAGCCATTAAGTGATGTGCTACTGCCAGACCCGGGAACACATGCCCGCCGGTTCCACCAGCCATCACCATTAACCGCCGGGATTGGTTACTCATCGCACACCCTTCGTAAACGCCTGCGCTTTAGCCAGACGTGTTTCATAATCAATACGCAGCAACATCATGATTGCTGTAGACATAATTAACAGGCTCGAACCACCGTAACTGATCAGTGGCAATGTCAAACCTTTGGTCGGCAGCATACCCGCCGCAGCCCCTACGTTTACCAGAGCCTGGAAACTAAACCAAACCCCGATTGAGCAGCCTAAAAAACCCGCAAAACGTTGGTCCATTTCTAATGCCCGTTTACCGATGGACATCGCACGAAAAGCCACGAAGAATACCATCAATAAAGCGAGCACCACACCGATATATCCCAGCTCTTCTCCGATAATTGAGAAGATGAAGTCAGTGTGCGCTTCTGGTAAATACTCGAGCTTTTGGACTGAATTACCCAACCCCTGTCCCCACAATTCACCGCGGCCAAACGCCATCAGAGATTGTGTTAACTGGTAGCCACTGCCAAATGGGTCATCCCACGGATTCCAGAAGGATGTTACGCGGCGAATACGGTAGGGTTCGGCAAGGATCAACAGCACAACGGCGGAGATCCCCATGCCGATAATCGCGAGGAACTGCCAGAGTTTGGCACCCGCCAGGAACAACATGGCCAGCGTAGTAACAAAAAGCACAACCACCGTACCAAGGTCAGGCTGCGCCAGCAGTAAAACTGCTAATACAAGAATAACGCCCATCGGTTTGAGGAAGCCGCGCAGGTTATTACGCACCTCATCAACTTTACGTACCAGGTAGTTGGCGAGATAACAGAACAGCGACAACTTAGTGAATTCAGCAGGCTGAATGCGCAATGGACCGAAAGCAATCCAACGTGATGCACCGTTAACCGAGCTACCCACAACCAGTACAATCAACAGCATCGCAATAGATAGAAGCAACAAGGCAGTACTGTGGCGCTGCCAGAAATCCATCGGCAAACGCAATGTGAACATCGCTAATACAAACGCCAGAATGATGTACAACCCATCACGTTTCGCAAACAGGAATGGGTCGTTTGCCAGGCGCTGCCCTACAGGCATAGACGCAGATGTCACCATAATAAAACCAACCGCGGCCAGCCCGAGAGTCAGCCATAACATGGTACGGTCGTACATGACTATGTTGTTGGAATCCGCTTCCCGGGAGCCCATCACCCAGCCTTTAAGCGCCGATCCCAACCAGCCCAGGATGGCAAATCCAGGCACGCGAGGCATACGCAGGCGAGGGAAAGATAAGCGCATCAGCCAAGCTCCTTCGCAAGTTGGGTAAATTGGTCGCCACGTTGCTCGAAGTTTTTGAACTGATCGAGGCTTGCGCAAGCTGGTGAAAGCAGAACCAGGTCACCAGGCTGTACTCGAGCGGCAATGAGTTGCATAGCCTGAGCCATAGTTTCAGTTTGCTCGGCAACGTCCGGGCGCAATGCGGCAAGTTCTGCACCATCACGGCCAAAGCAGTAAAGGCGAATGGCAGAACCTTGCAGGTACTGACCCAATGATGAGAAATCGGCTGATTTGCCATCACCCCCTAATAGCAGATGTAACGTCCCATCGACCTGCAAACCGTTCAGCGCAGCTTCAGTGCTGCCGACGTTGGTCGCTTTGGAATCGTTAATCCAACGCACACCATTACGCTCCCATGAAAGCTGGAAACGGTGAGCAAGACCGGTAAAGGCAGTGAGCGCTTTGAGACTGCTGGAGCGTGGAAGTTTCACCGCATCAGCCAACGCCAATGCTGCAAGCGCGTTGGTGTAGTTATGACGCCCCACCACTTTCATTTCTTTAGTGTTCAGTACCTTCTCGCCTTTCACCCGCAGCCAGGTGCTACCCTGCTGGTTATTCAGATGATAATCGCCGACGTCCACACCAAAACTGACACAGCGGCTGTCTGCACCGCGCACAGGCATTGTTAACGCGTCATCTGCATTCACAACGCAAACCGCAGCGTTTTCATAAACACGCAGTTTTGCCGCACGATACTGCTGCAGACCAAATGGATAGCGATCCATATGATCTTCAGTCACGTTAAGGATGGTTGCCGCTGCCGCTTTAAGACTGAAGGTGGTCTCCAACTGGAAGCTAGATAGCTCAAGAACATACAGCTCGCAGTTTTGATCAAGCAGCATCAATGCAGGCAGGCCAATGTTTCCACCAACGCCTACATTCACACCCGCCGCTTTCGCCATTTCACCGACCAATGTGGTAACGGTACTTTTACCGTTAGAACCGGTAATCGCCACAATCGGTGCCTGCGCTTCGCGGCAAAAAAGTTCGATATCACCGATGATTTCAACACCAGCATCTGCGGCACGACTCAATGCAGGATGGGCTACAGCAATACCAGGGCTGGCAATAATCAAGTCAGCCGCTAACAACCAGTCTTCGTTGAGTGAGCCAGTATGTCGCTCCACCGCTTCTGGCAGTTTTTCCAGGCCCGGTGGTGAGATGCGTGTGTCCATTACGCGTGGCGTAACACCACGGGCCAGGAAGAAGTCCACGCAAGACAGGCCAGTAAGGCCTAATCCGATAATAACGACTTTTTTACCCTGGTAATCAGTCATAGCTATCGCACCTTCAGGGTAGCAAGGCCGATCAGGACCAGCATCAGTGAAATAATCCAGAAGCGCACGATGACTCGCGGTTCCGGCCAGCCTTTCAATTCATAATGGTGATGAATCGGGGCCATACGGAAAATGCGTTGTCCGCGCAATTTGAAGGAGCCAACCTGCAAGATGACAGACAGTGTTTCAACCACAAACACCCCGCCCATAATGACCAACAGGAATTCTTGGCGTAACAACACAGCGATAGTTCCGAGCGCACCGCCCAGAGCAAGCGAGCCGACATCGCCCATAAAGACTTGTGCTGGGTAGGTGTTGAACCACAAGAAACCAAGCCCTGCGCCAACAATAGCCGTACATACGATGACCAACTCCCCTGCATGACGCAAATAAGGGATATGCAGGTATTCTGCGAATTTAATGTTACCCGTAGCCCAGGCCACTAGCGCAAAACCAGATGCAACCAGCACGGTTGGCATAATCGCCAGGCCGTCGAGACCATCAGTCAGGTTTACTGCATTACCGGTGCCGACAATAACAAAGTACGCCAGCAGTACGTAGAACAGACCAAGCTGAGGCATCACGTCTTTAAAGAACGGCACAACCAGCTCGGTGGCTGGCGTTCCTTTCCCTGCGCTGTACATCGTGAAGGCAACAGCCAGCGCGATGACAGACATCCAAAAGTATTTCCATCGGGCAATCAACCCCTTAGTGTCTTTGCGGACGACCTTGCGGTAGTCATCGACAAAGCCAATCGCCCCATAACCTACCAGTACGAACAATACGCACCAGACATATGGATTTGACGGATAAGCCCACATCAAGACGGAAATAACGATAGAAGTCAGGATCATAATCCCGCCCATCGTTGGTGTTCCACGTTTGCTAAAATGAGATTCAGGGCCGTCGTTACGCACAACCTGACCGAAGGAAAGTTGCTGCAAACGAGCAATCATACGCGGCCCCATCCACAACGAGATAAACAGAGCAGTCAGCAGGCTGACAATGGCGCGAAACGTCAAATAGGAAAAGACGTTAAAGCCGGAATAATATTTGACCAAGTGTTCGGCCAGCCAAACTAACATGTTCCATTCTCCTGTAATGCGCGTACTACCTGTTCCATGGCGGCACTACGTGAACCTTTAACTAAAATGGTAATCATTGAATGCTCTTTGATAAGCGCTTTCAGACGCACGATTAAAGAAGGCTTATCGGTAAAGTGTTCACCAACTTCAGAAGCAAGACTGATTATTTCGCTCAGAGTGCCCACACTCAGTACGCAATCAATGCCTGACGCTTTTGCTGCTTCGCCGACCTGACGATGGCACTCAACAGATTCAGCGCCCAACTCGGCCATATCCCCAACAACCATCACGCGGAAACCCGGCATTTCAGACAAGACCTGCGCTGCGGCAGTCATTGACCCCACATTGGCGTTGTAACTGTCGTCGAGTAGAAGTTGGTTTTCGGAAAGTTGAATCGGGAACAAACGACCGGGAACAGCTTCAAGGTCAGCAAGACCTGTTTTAACCACTTCCAAAGATGCACCAACAGCCATCGCAAGTGATGTTGCAGCCAGAGCATTGGCAATATTATGGCGACCCGGCAACGGCAACGTCACATCGATATCGCCAACCGGCGTTTTGATGGTGAAATCAGTACCATGAGCGGTGATGTGCACATTGGTCGCGGTAAAATCGCTTCCAGTTGCGTTCGGGGAGAAACGCCAGGTTTTGCGATCGCCAATAATTTCTTGCCAGTTCAGCCAGTCATTATTGTCCGCATTGAGAATCGCGATACCGTTTGCCGGTAAACCCGTGAAAATCTCACCTTTTGCTTTCGCAACCCCCGCAAGCGAGCCAAAACCTTCGAGATGTGCAGCCGCCAGGTTGTTCACCAACACAGCTTCAGGGCGAGTCAGACCAACCGTCCAGGCGATTTCACCTTGATGGTTTGCACCAAGCTCGATGACCGCATATTCATATTCTGGTGTCAGGCGTAATAACGTCATTGGCACGCCAATATCGTTATTCAGGTTCCCAGCGGTATACAAGGTATTACCGCACTTGCGCAAAATTGCTGCAGTCATCTCTTTAACAGAGGTTTTACCAGAAGATCCGGTTAGTGCGACAACTCGCGTTGGCACCTGCTGGCGAACCCATGCCGCCAGTTCACCGAAGGCCTGATGTGTATCTGCAACGACGAGCTGAGGAACGTTAACGTCCAGCTTACGGCTAACCAGCAACGCCCCTGCCCCACCGCTGACTGCATCTTGCGCAAAACCATGCGCATCAAAACGTTCACCTTTCAGTGCGACAAACAGGCAACCCGGCGTTAACTTACGTGTGTCGGTGGTGACATCGTTGATATCAGCATCAGCACCGTGCAACTCGCCATTAAGGACAGTGGCAAGTTGGCTCAATGAAACGCGGATCATGCAACAACCCCCAACAAGCGGGCGACAGTAACACGGTCTGAGTAGTCCAGGCGGCGCGTACCAACAATCTGATAGTCCTCGTGCCCTTTGCCTGCTACCAAAACCACATCATTTTCACTTGCCTGCATAATCGCGTTGGTTACCGCTTCTGCACGACCAGAAACCACATGTGCACGACCCGCATCCAGCATGCCAACCAGAATGTCGGCAACAATCGCTTTCGGCTCTTCTGTACGAGGGTTGTCGTCAGTGACTACCACCACATCCGCATATTGTTCAGCGATACCACCCATAATTGGGCGTTTGCCTTTATCACGATCGCCACCGCAACCGAAGACACACCACAGCTTACCGCTGCAATGTAAACGGGCGGCTTGCAATGCTTTTTCCAGAGCATCCGGCGTGTGGGCATAATCCACCACTACTGTCGGCTTACCCGGGGCACTGAAAACTTCCATACGACCACAAACAGGTTGCAGGCTTGGCGCGGTTTTCAGCAATTCTTCAATTGGATAATCAAGCACTAACAAGGTTGCCAACGCTAACAGCAAGTTGCTGACGTTAAAGGCCCCCATCAGGCGACTTTCGATTTCACCGTCGCCCCAGGAAGAACTGAAGCGAACGGTTGCCCCGCCATCGTGATAATGCACATTGGTTGCTTTCAACCAACGGCCACGCCAGCCAGGCTGCAAATTATCTTCCATCGTAACGGCAACTGCGTCAGGTAAACGCACTAACCAATTGCGTCCTACTTCATCATCAGCATTGATGATTGCATGGCCGTAATCATGTTCGGAGAACAGCAGCCATTTTGCGGCCTCGTATCCCGCCATATCACCGTGGTAATCGAGATGATCACGGCTAAGGTTGGTGAACACGCTGGCAGCAAATTTCAAAGCGGAAACACGGTGCTGAACCAGACCATGTGAGGAAACTTCCATCGCGGCAAAGCTCGCGCCTTGTTCAGCAAGGTTAGCAAGCACTTGCTGTACGTCGACGGCGGAACCCGTGGTATTTTCGGTTGGTTTTACATTCCCGAGCAGACCATTACCCACAGTACCCATCACAGCACTGGTTTCGCCTAATAACTGGCTCCACTGAGCAAGCAGTTGAGCGGTGGTGGTTTTACCGTTAGTGCCGGTTACGCCAACCAGGCGCAATGCACTTGAAGGCTCGCGGTAAAAACGCCCTGCCAAAGCTGAGAGACGTTGATGCAGCTGGCTCAGGTAAATAACCGGTACTCCGTGCATTTCACGGATTTCGCCATCATTTGCTTCGCCTTCAGCTTCAGCTACGACCGCAGCTACGCCTTGTGCAATTGCCTGCGGAATATATCGACGCCCGTCTGCCTGATGGCCTACTAAAGCCACAAAAAGGTCGCCCGATGCCGCCACGCGACTATCGAGTGTCATTTCTCGCAGAGCTCTCGCGGGTAGCGCTGGTACCCACGGAGCGAGAAGGTCGCGCAAATTACGATCTGCCACCTGATCCCTCATTTTGATTAATTACAAACTCACTTTTTTCACCTGTCGCCAGAGCATCCGGTTCGATATTCATGGTGCGCAGAACGCCGCCCATGATGGCACCAAACACAGGTGCAGAGACGGCACCACCGTAATATTTACCTGCTTGCGGATCGTTAATTACCACAACCAACGCGAAACGCGGGTTACTGGCTGGCGCAACGCCTGCTGTGTAAGCAATGTATTTGTTGATGTATTTTCCATCCGGCCCGACTTTTTTCGCAGTACCGGTCTTAATTGCAATGCGGTAGCCTTTGATGGCCGCTTTCACACCACCACCACCAGGCAATGCCACACTTTCCATCATATGAACGACGGTACGGACCAGCGGTTCAGGGAAAATACGCTCACCTGGAACCGGTGGATCAACCTTCGTTATCGACAACGGGCGATAAACGCCATAGCTGCCAATCGTTGCGTAGACTCGCGCTAACTGTAACGGGGTTACCATTAGCCCGTAGCCGAAAGAGAAGGTGGCCCTCTCTATGTCAGACCACCGTTGTTTTTGCGGATATAAGCCACTGCGTTCTCCGACCAACCCCAAATTGGTCGCTTTTCCCAGTCCAAAACGTGAGTAAGTATCTACCAACGCTGAGGAGGGCATCGCTAACGCCAGTTTGGAAACCCCGACGTTACTCGACTTCTGTAGCACCCCGGTAAGGGTCAATTCGCTATAGCGCGCCACATCTTTGATCTCATGACCATTAATGCGGTACGGCACGGTATTCAGAACGGTATTTTCACGCACTACGCCGCGTTGCAGCGCTGTCATGACAACCATCGGTTTGACTGTTGAACCCGGCTCGAAAACGTCCGTAATGGTGCGGTTACGCATCACATCTTTCGGGGTTCCGCTTAAATTATTTGGGTTGTAGGATGGGCTGTTCGCCATCGCTAATACTTCACCAGTGCTGACATCCACCAACACTGCGCTGCCTGATTCTGCTTTATTGAAAGCAACCGCGTTGTTGAGTTCACGATAAACCAGAGCCTGTAAGCGTTCATCAATGCTCAAAGCCAGGTTATGAGCAGCCTGGCTATCGGTTGATGAAATGTCTTCAATGACGCGACCGAAACGGTCTTTACGCACAATGCGCTCGCCAGGTTGGCCGGTTAGCCATTTGTCGAAGCTTTTTTCCACGCCCTCGATACCCTGGCTATCCACGTTTGTGAAACCAATCAAGTGAGCGGTCACTTCGCCAGAAGGGTAATAACGACGGGATTCCTGGCGTAAGTGAATCCCAGGAAGCTTCAGTTTTTTGATGTAGTCGCCAATATCAGGGTTTACCTGGCGAGCCAGGTAAATAAAGCGACCTTTTGGATTGCTGTTAACACGGGAAGCAAGTTGGTCGAGAGGAATTTTCAGAGCATCCGCCAACGCTTTCCAGCGATTATCCAGCGTAATGCCACCTGCATCATGCAGTTCTTTCGGGTCTGCCCAAATCGCATTTACCGGCACGCTGACAGCCAGTGGACGGCCTGCACGGTCGCTAATCATGCCGCGGGAAGTTGAAACTTCTTGCACACGTAACGAGCGCATATCACCCTGGCGAACGAGCATGTCCGGCGCGATGATTTGCAGCCAGGCAACGCGCCCCAACAGGAAAACCAGCGCCAGCAAAATGCAACCGCAAAGCAACGCAAAACGCCAACTTACAAAGTTGGCCTGTTCTTCCTGGCGTTTCGGTTTAAGCGTTTTGGCCGCTGCTCTCATCTGTCACGCGATTCCTTATTGCTGAACTACGATGTTTTCCTGCGATGGGTCGACATGCTGCAGTTGCAGCTTTTCCGTCGCGACCCGCTCCACTCGGCTATGATCGCCCAGTGCGTTTTCTTCCAAAATCAGGTTGCGCCATTCGATGTCCAACGCATCACGCTCCACCACCATTTGCTCACGTTGCGCGGTAAGCAGGCGGGTGTGGTGCGCGGTGGTCACAACAAAAATGGCGGTAATGATAATGGCGGCGAACAAGATCAGTGGCATTTTCCCGTGACGCAATAAGTCACCACCAATCACTGTTGGTAGTGCATGTCGCTCGCCACTGCTTAGCTGGCCAGTAACTTTACTGAGGGCTTCTGCCACTTTGTTGATCATGCGTTTGTCCTTTCAGCAATGCGCAATACAGAACTGCGCGCGCGTGGGTTTTCCGCCACTTCTTCATCACCTGGCATCATTTTGCCAATTGATTTTAAATACCTGCCGCCGAGTTTATTCAACTGGGCTTCAGTCATGGGAATGCCCGCTGGAACCTGTGGCCCACGGGTGTTCTCACGCATAAAACGCTTAACAATGCGGTCTTCCAAAGAATGGAAGCTGATAATCGACAAACGGCCACCCGGTGACAGTGTTTCAATCGAACCTTTAAGGGCCTGTTCAATTTCTTCAAGTTCGCTGTTAATCCAGATGCGAATAGCCTGGAATGTACGCGTAGCAGGGTGTTTGAATTTGTCTTTTACCGGCATTGCCGCAGCCACAACTGTTGCCAATTCTTTGGTGCGGGTCATCGGTTGTTCGCGATTACGCTCAATAATAGCGCGCGCGATACGCTTACCAAACTTCTCCTCACCAAAGGTTTTAATCACCCAGGCGATGTCAGCTTCTTCTGCATTGAGCAACCATTCTGCGGCAGACTGCCCACGAGTCGGGTCCATACGCATATCCAACGGGCCGTCACGCATAAATGAGAAACCACGTTCGGCGTCGTCAAGTTGTGGGGAAGAAACGCCAAGATCCAACAGGATGCCGTCAATTTTTCCCAGCAAGTCGCGTTCGCGTGCGTATTCAGCTAATTCAGAGAAAGGCCCATGAATAATGGAGAAGCGTGGGTCGTCAATGGCCTGCGCCACCGCAATTGCTTGTGGATCGCGGTCAATAGCCAGCAGTCGTCCTTCTGGTCCCAGTTGGGAAAGAATCAAACGAGAATGGCCACCGCGACCAAATGTGCCATCAATGTAGATGCCATCCTGACGTATGTTCAGACCGTTCACGGCCTCATCAAGCAGCACCGAAGTATGTTTAAAATTTTCCATCATTATTTATAGTGACAAGTCCTGCAGACGGTCCGACAACGTAGTCGTCGTAGCCTGCTCAGCGTCGATGTCTTCCTTGACCCGTTGATGCCAGGTCGTTTCATCCCACAGTTCAAACTTATTGAACTGCCCAACCAGCATCACTTCTTTGGTTAGCCCAGCGTGTTGGCGCAAAACTGGTGCAAGCAACAATCGCCCGGCACTATCCATCTGACATTCACTGGCATGGCCCAGTAACAATCGCTGCACGCGACGTTCAACAGGGTTCATACTCGACAGACGAGCTAGCTTTTGTTCAATAATTTCCCACTCGGGAAGGGTATAAAGCAGCAGGCATGGGTGATGGATGTCGATGGTACAGACCATCTGACCTTCAGAAGTTTCGACAAGCTTTTCCCGGTAACGGGTAGGTACGGCAAGCCGCCCTTTGCTGTCGAGATTGACTAATGTTGCCCCACGGAACATGCCAGCCTCACCCTTAAATTCCCCTTTCCACCACTTTGACCCACAAAATCCCACCTAAAGGAGTTTACGGAGCGGAGGAAAACCTTGTCAAGCAAGCTACAACGCTGATGGAAATAATTTTCATCTCCTAAGCGATTGATAAATGACTGACGTGAAAAGGCACTACATCCACGATGCAAAATTAACGTTATGAATATTTGAAAGAAAAAAGACCAATAAGCATAAATATCGTTAAATCGACTGAAAACCTGACAGGTAAAATATGAAGTGTTCAGTTTGCGACGCGGTCGGCATTTTAAGGTATTTCTCGACAGGATAACAGCGTCCGATGTAGGCGAAACGCGGGCTGGCGGGTAAGTTTGATTTACATCAGGTCGCTATTGTTTAATTATCCGGCATTTTTACATATTGCTATGTAACAAAATAATACAAAGACGGGAATTATATCGATTCAGAAATTAAAGGATTATCCATTACTGATGAAAAATAATTACCTTAATAAATAAGGGAAATAAAACTGGAATATTCTTAATTAAGAATGGCAGCCGCAACTGCCATGTCTTGTTAGTGACGACTTAAACTACCACGACGGTATAGATTACGGCGAATACGGGTTAGTCCGGCCTTTGGTTTACGTGGCTCATCAAGGCTGGCGAGCACCAATTCCAGCACACGCTCAGCGACATCGCGATGACGCTGCGCAACAGCCAATACTGGGCATTGCAGGAAATCGAGCAGTTCATTGTCTCCAAACGTGGCAATCGCCAGCTCAGACGGTAGATGACCTTCACGGCGCAACGTTACATCCATAACACCTTGTAGCAATGCAAATGAAGTGGTGTACAAAGCCTGCGGCATCGGATGCGTTTCAAGCCACTTCTCAAATAACTGGGCTGCAGCTTCGCGTTCGTAGCTGTTTGCATATAAAAAATGCACTTCACGCGGATCATCTTTCCAGGCCGTGCGGAACCCTTGTTCACGCAAATAGCTGACAGAAAGTTCAGGTAATGCGCCCAGATAAAGAACTGTTTCGGCTGGGAAAGTACGTAACTCACTGGCCAACATTTCTGCGTCTTCTTGATCAGCACCCACTACGCTGATGAAGT
Organism: Buttiauxella sp. B2; assembly: GCF_006376615.1. GTDB lineage: Bacteria > Pseudomonadota > Gammaproteobacteria > Enterobacterales > Enterobacteriaceae > Buttiauxella. Next base: position 18,457 of record NZ_VEXQ01000013.1, on the reverse strand, counting down.
TTTCACGATCTAATGCTCTATCAAGCGCAATGATGGGGAACGGATCATGTGCCCAACGCTGATAGAAAGGATGCTCAGGTGGCAATGACGTTGAAACGATAATTGCATCCACCTGGCGCTGTAACAGATGTTCAACGCAGCGCATTTCGTTATCGGGCTGATCTTCAGAGCAAGCAATCAGCAGTTGATATCCGCGTTGGCGAGCCTGTCTCTCCAGATAGTTCGCAATACGGGTATAGCTGGTGTTCTCAAGATCGGGAATAACTAATCCGATAGAGCGCGTACGACCGGCACGTAATCCTGCGGCCACCGCGTTCGGGTGGTAGTTATGTTCGCGTACAACCGCCATGACTTTCTCAACGGTCTTATCGCTGACGCGATACTGCTTTGCCTTACCGTTGATGACGTAGCTCGCCGTGGTGCGCGAAACTCCAGCCAGGCGCGCGATTTCATCCAATTTCACAGTAGCCCCTTATTTAGGATTTCCATAACCATGCCCTGGTCATGGTTTCATTTTTATCATCTAAGCGCAGAATAATAACTCGGGCAACCGCTTTTGCTGGCAGTTGTTGCGTAATTTGCAAAAAAAAACCCGGCACAGGTTACCGGGTTGCTTTTCAAATGTCTTTTAGGGCTAGCGCATGATCTTATCGCCGCGGGAAACGCCTACAATACCCGAGCGTGCCACCTCGACAATTTTTGCCACTTCACGGATGGTATTCAGGAATGCGTCCAGTTTGTCGCTGGTTCCTGCTAGCTGAACCGTGTAGAGCGTTGGTGTGACATCAATGATTTGCCCACGGAAGATTTCTGCGTTGCGCTTCACTTCCTCACGCCCATAACCACTCGCTTGCACTTTCACCAGCATGATTTCACGCTCAACATGCGCGCCCTGCCCTAGCTCACTGACACGCAGAACATCCACTAACTTGTGGAGTTGCTTTTCAATTTGCTCAAGCACTTTTTCGTCACCTACCGTTTGGATAGTCATACGAGACAGCGTGGGATCGTCAGTTGGTGCGACCGTCAGGCTTTCAATGTTGTAGCCACGTTGTGCGAACAAACCAATAACGCGGGACAGCGCCCCGGACTCATTTTCGAGTAATACAGATAATATCCGGCGCATGATCAGGTTCTCTCCGTTTTACTTAGCCACATCTCATCCATACCACCGCCACGGATCTGCATCGGGTACACATGCTCAGTGCCATCAACTGCTACATCAACAAATACCAGACGCTGATTACGAACGGCTTCCAGAGCCTCAGTCAGCTTGCTTTCCAGCTCTTGGGGAGTATTAATATTTATCCCAACGTGGCCGTAGGCTTCCGCCACTCGCACAAAGTCAGGCAAAGACTCCATATAAGATTGGGAGTGACGACCAGAATAAATCATATCCTGCCACTGCTTCACCATGCCGAGATAGCGGTTATTAAGGTTAAGCACCAACACCGGCAACCCGTATTGCAATGCAGTAGAAAGCTCCTGAATATTCATCTGAATACTGCCATCGCCTGTAACGCAAATTACGGTTTCTTCCGGTAATGCGAGTTTAACCCCCAACGCAGCTGGCAGACCAAATCCCATCGTGCCAAGACCACCAGAATTAATCCAACGGCGTGGTTTATCAAAGGTGTAATAGAGGGCAGCAAACATTTGGTGCTGGCCGACATCAGACGTAACGTACGCCTCGCCTTGCGTCAGTCGATAGATAGTTTCGATAACCGCCTGTGGCTTAATTTTATCGCTGGTGCGATCAAACTCGAGGCACTGACGCGCACGCCATTGCTCAATCTGCTGCCACCAGTCACGGATTTCATCACAAGACTGTTGAGTATCTTCTTGAGCCAACAGTTCCAGCATTTGCTGCAGAACCTGTCGTGCGTCACCAACAATTGGAATATCCGCGCCAACCGTTTTGGAAATGGAGGTTGGGTCGATATCAATATGTAACACAGTCGCATTCGGGCAGTACTTCGCCAGATTGTTGGTGGTACGGTCATCAAAGCGCACGCCAACACCGAAAATAACGTCGGAGTTATGCATTACCATGTTGGCTTCGTAAGTCCCGTGCATTCCCAGCATGCCTAACGCCTGGCGATGTGTACCAGGAAATGCGCCTAATCCCATTAACGAAGAGACGACCGGAATATTCAGTTTCTGCGCGAGTTCGCGCAATTCGTCATGACAAGCAGAAGTAATCGCCCCACCGCCGACATACATCACCGGTTTTTTCGCCGCCAGCAAAGTTTGCAACGCGCGTTTAATCTGCCCTTTGTGGCCCTGTGTTGTCGGGTTATAAGAACGCATACTCACAGATTCAGGGTAGCTGTATGGAAGTTTGTTTGCCGGGCTCATAATGTCTTTAGGCAAATCCACAACCACTGGCCCTGGACGCCCGCTTGCAGCAAGCCAGAAGGCTTTTTTGATGATGCCAGGAATATCTTCTGTTCGTTTGACTAAAAAGCTGTGCTTTACGACCGGACGAGAAATCCCCACCATGTCGCATTCCTGAAATGCATCATAACCAATGAGGGATGTCGCCACCTGGCCGGACAGCACCACCATTGGGATGGAATCCATATAAGCCGTAGCAATACCGGTAATGGCGTTTGTAGCACCAGGCCCTGAAGTCACCAGAACTACGCCAACCTCACCCGTTGCACGTGCAAGACCATCAGCCATATGCACTGCCGCTTGTTCATGGCGCACCAGCACATGATCAATGCCGCCAATAGTATGGAGCGCATCATAAATATCGAGAACAGCGCCTCCTGGATAACCGAATACATGTTTAACGCCCTGATCGATAAGAGATCGGACGACCATCTCGGCTCCTGACAACATCTCCATGGTTTGCCTCCCGGCTTACGTGTTTGACCGACAGCAGAAATCATTTCGGCTTAGTCGTTGAGGCAGGTTGTTGCGCCCTGCATATGTCTTTTTATTTTTGATAATCCGCCTAACATAACCGTTGAAAATCAGGCAATCAATTGCCAATCTTCAGGTTACAAAAGAGGGTTTCCTTACGAACACTACAAAACCCTTATCTGGCGGAGTTATGCTCTGAGCATAAGTAAAGATTATGATTGAAAATATTATGAAAGCTGACTTTGCAGGTTAAATCTAATTTAGGCAGGAATTATTGTATTATCTGGAACGAAAACTTAAAAACCATTACAGCGTAAAATACCAAGAAAAAGAAGAAAAGAAGAATAACCGGATCCTTTTCACGATCCGGCCCACTCGAGATAAGCTTATGAATCTATTTACTACAAACACTCGTCAGTAGTTTTTCCATCCACTGATGCCCTTTATCGCGCCCGGCAGCTTCGTGCCACGATAAATAGCAGGTCAATAGATTATCTTTCAGCGGTAATGTGTATGTCTGTAAGTTAAGTGAATCAGCAAACTCTTCGGCTAACCAACGCGGTGCGATGGTAACCAGTTGTGTTTGCGATACGACATTTAAAACACTTGTCATCGCCATTCCCTGATAGGCAACGCAGGCTTGTTTTTCCGGAGTTTGATACCACTGTGCACTAAATGAAGCAAAACGCTCAAGCGACACGACAGCATGCTTTTCGTTATAAACATCATCTTCTGTAATTGGTTTAATTAAACGCGGATGTTTCTTACTGGCTACCAGCACCATTTCATCTTCAAACAACGGTACACAAGTGAACTCAGGACGGCGAAATTCAGTATAACTAATAACAAACTCTGTCTCCTGATATCGCAATTGATGTTCAATGTCTTTATTTAACGCTGATTTAAAGAGTAACTGAATACCCGGAGCAAAGCGCTTCATATTATTAAAGATGACGGATGTTAACAAATTGTCTAACGGGCTACTGACACAAATGTTAAATACCCTTTCGCTGCTGCTCGGCTCAAAACCGGCACCAGGTAGTTCATTTTGCACCAACTGTAATGCCTGGCGGATAGAACCAAACAGCTGAAAGGCCCGAGCTGTAGGTTGTATACCGCGGCCACAGCGAACAAAGAGCTCATCGTTGAACATAATTTTTAGGCGGGCGACCGAATTGCTTACTGCGGGTTGAGACATTCCTAAAGACTGAGCCGCACGGGTAATATTCTGCACCTGCATAACAGCATCAAATACAGTTAATAAATTTAAATCAACAGAACGCAATTGAGGTTTAAAACCTTCATTGGCTACCGGTTGTTCTACATAATTATCAGACATGACTAACTCCACTAAGATTGCAATTCCTTTTCGCAGATGAACCCTGCGAGCTACCCCTATTATCATTTGCTAAGCAGAACATGCTGATTATTACAATAGAAAACATCATTCAAAATATTAACTATTAATTAATGTTCACTAACATACCAACACGACTTCAGCGACTGACAAACCTAGTAAAACAAGAAAAGTCCTATATGTTTTTATTCTTTCGTCAGTTGATTACTGGATCGTGCTCATCAAATCACAAAATGACTCCTCGCACAATAATTCGCCCTGTGAATAATATATTAAGTATAGATAACATCTCGCATTCGGAAACATATGCCCTACTAATAACCAAGCAATAAAGAAAGATGATAAATTCCTAAAATTGAATAAAAGTAGTAATTATTGCACCAGAATCATAATTCCAGTGAATGATACCAATAGGGAGCATATTATTTTTAATTGTTTCTAACGATTTCAATTCCGTAAAAAGAAGTAAGCAATCCTTTTTCATACTTTTTAGATATATTATAAAATTCTCATATCTCAGAATAAAGAACTAACGAGCTCGCATCCTTTACTAGCACTAAATCCATGTCTGATAGCATCGAGTGTTGACACAGCAAGACAGATCAAGTACCAATAAATGCATAACGAAATTCACTTGGGGCTTGAAACATGATTCGCAGCAACCGCCTACTAGGACTACTACTAAACGCAACTTTATTGCGCGGTAGACTGGTGGGCGACATCAAGCGTTGATTCAAGCCATCAGATATAAAAAACCCGCGCCACTGCGCGGGTTTTTTTATGCTCGTAGCAACGGCCCCAAAGACGAGAAAGGAACACAACATGAGCCAACAAGTCATTATTTTCGATACCACCTTACGTGATGGTGAGCAGGCATTACAGGCAAGTCTGAGTGTAAAAGAGAAGCTGCAAATCGCGATGGCGCTGGAACGTATGGGTGTTGACGTGATGGAAGTAGGCTTCCCGGTTTCCTCTCCTGGCGATTTTGAATCTGTGCAAACCATCGCACGCAATATCAAAAATAGCCGTGTGTGTGGCCTCGCTCGTTGTGTAGATAAAGATATCGATGTTGCTGCTGAAGCGTTGAAAATTGCCGAAGCGTTTCGTATTCATGTGTTCCTGGCCACCTCAACCATGCACATCGAAACCAAATTACGTAGTACCTTTGATGATGTCTTAGCCCGCGCAGTCAATTCCGTAAAACGTGCCCGTAACTACACCGACGACGTCGAATTCTCTTGTGAAGACGCTGGTCGCACACCAATCGACAACCTGTGCCGTATCGTAGAAGCCGCAATCGGCGCAGGCGCTACAACTATCAACATCCCAGATACTGTGGGTTACACCACGCCAGTTCAGTTCGGCGGCATCATTCAAACCCTGTACAATCGCGTTCCAAACATTGATAAAGCCATTATCTCCGTTCACTGCCACGACGATTTAGGCATGGCGACTGGCAACTCCATCGCTGCAATTCAGGCAGGTGCTCGTCAGGTTGAAGGCACATTGAACGGGATCGGTGAACGAGCCGGTAACACCGCACTGGAAGAAGTCATTATGGCTATCAAAGTGCGCAGCCAAATGTTGGGCGTACATACCAACATCAATCACCATGAAATCTACCGCACCAGCCAGATTGTAAGCCAACTGTGCAACATGCCAATTCCAGCTAACAAAGCCGTTGTCGGTTCGAATGCTTTCGCTCACTCCTCAGGTATCCACCAGGATGGTGTGCTGAAAAACCGCGAAAACTACGAAATCATGACACCAGAAACCATCGGTCTGAATCAGGTACAGCTGAACCTGACTTCTCGCTCCGGCCGCGCCGCTGTAAAACACCGCATGGAAGAGATGGGTTATAAAGAAGCTGATTACAACCTGGACTCTTTGTACGACGCCTTCCTGAAACTGGCCGACAAAAAAGGTCAGGTCTTTGATTACGATTTGGAAGCGCTGGCCTTCATCGGTAAACAACAAGAAGAGCCAGAACATTTCAGCATGGAATATTTCAACGTGCAGTCTGGCTCAAGTGTGATTTCCACCGCTTCCGTTCAGTTACATTGCGGTGAAGAAACACATTCAGAAGCGGCCACGGGTAACGGCCCGGTCGATGCGGTTTACCAGGCGATTAACCGCATCACAAATTACGATGTTGAGCTGGTGAAATACCAGTTATCTGCGAAAGGTCAGGGTAAAGATGCTCTGGGTCAGGTAGATATCGTTGTGACCCATAAAGGCCGTCGCTTCCATGGAGTGGGTCTGGCGACCGATATCGTGGAATCATCAGCAAAAGCAATGATTAACGTACTGAACAATATCTGGCGCGCTGGCATCGTCGAAAAAGAATTGCAACGCAAAGCTCATAATAAAGAAAATAATCAGGAAACCGTGTGACATGTCAAAAACTCATCATATAGCAGTATTGCCGGGTGACGGCATTGGCCCAGAAGTTATGGCTCAAGCGCTGAAAGTGCTGGATGCAGTTCGTACGCGCTTCAATATGCGCATTACCACCAGCCAATACGACGTGGGTGGGATAGCCATCGACCGTCACGACCACCCATTGCCACCTGTTACCATCGAAGGCTGTGAGCAGGCTGATGCCATTCTGTTCGGTTCTGTGGGTGGCCCGAAATGGGAACACCTGCCTCCGGCCCAACAGCCTGAGCGTGGTGCATTATTGCCATTGCGTAAGCACTTTAAGTTATTCAGCAACTTGCGCCCTGCCCGTCTGTACCAAGGCCTGGAAGAGTTTTGCCCGCTGCGAGCTGACATCGCCGCTAACGGTTTCGATATCCTGTGCGTACGCGAATTGACTGGCGGTATCTACTTCGGCCAACCAAAAGGTCGTGAAGGTTCCGGCATGCACGAAAAAGCTTTTGATACCGAAGTTTATTACCGCTTCGAGATTGAACGTATTGCACGTATTGCCTTCGAGTCAGCTCGCAAACGTCGCAATAAAGTGACATCTATTGATAAAGCCAACGTGCTGCAAACCTCTGTTATGTGGCGCGAGATCGTCGGTGAAATCGCAAAAGAATACCCGGACGTTGAGTTGTCAAACATGTACATCGACAACGCCACCATGCAGCTGATTAAAGATCCATCCCAGTTCGATGTGCTGCTGTGCTCTAACCTGTTTGGCGATATTCTGTCTGACGAATGCGCAATGATCACCGGCTCTATGGGCATGCTGCCTTCCGCAAGCCTGAACGAACAAGGTTTTGGTCTGTACGAACCTGCTGGCGGTTCCGCACCGGATATCGCAGGTAAGAATATTGCTAACCCTATTGCGCAGATTCTGTCTCTGGCTTTGTTACTGCGCTACAGCCTGGATGCTGAAGAGGCCGCTCAGGCCATCGAAAACGCAATCAACCTCGCGCTGGAAGAAGGCTTCCGTACCGGCGATCTGGCCCGCGCGGGCAACGCAATCAGCACCGACGAAATGGGCGATACCATTGCTCGTTTTGTGGCAGAAGGGAAATAATCATGGCGAAGACGTTATATCAGAAATTGTACGATGCCCACGTCGTGTACCAAGCAGTGGATGAAACGCCACTGCTGTATATCGACCGTCATCTGGTGCATGAAGTCACCTCCCCGCAGGCATTTGATGGCTTGCGTGCACATAACCGCCCTGTGCGCCAGCCTGGCAAAACGTTTGCGACCATGGATCACAACGTTTCTACGCAGACTAAAGACATCAATGCTTCTGGTGAAATGGCCCGCATTCAAATGCAGGAATTGATGAAAAACTGCAAAGAGTTCGGCGTTGAGTTGTATGACCTGAACCATCCACTCCAGGGTATCGTCCACGTAATGGGTCCTGAACAAGGCATTACCTTGCCGGGCATGACCATTGTTTGTGGCGATTCCCACACCGCGACACACGGCGCATTCGGTGCACTCGCATTTGGTATCGGCACTTCCGAAGTTGAACATGTTCTGGCGACGCAAACGCTGAAACAAGGCCGTGCCAAAACAATGAAGATTGAAGTAACCGGCGCCGCCGCTGCGGGCATTACGGCAAAAGACATCGTACTGGCAATTATCGGTAAAACTGGCAGCGCTGGCGGCACCGGGCATGTAGTAGAATTCTGTGGTAGCGCAATTCAGGCGCTGTCGATGGAAGGCCGCATGACGCTGTGTAACATGGCCATCGAAATGGGTGCCAAAGCGGGCATCGTTGCGCCAGACGAAACCACTTTCAACTATGTGAAAGGCCGTCTACACGCCCCGAAAGAGGCTGACTGGGACAACGCCGTTGCCTACTGGAAAACCTTCAGCACCGATGAAGGCGCTAAATTCGATAACACTGTGACACTGGATGCGGCACAAATCGCACCTCAAGTGACTTGGGGTACTAATCCAGGTCAGGTTATTCCCATTACCGAAAATATCCCTAGCCCAGAATCCTTCGCTGACCCTGTAGAACGTGCGTCTGCTGAAAAAGCTCTGGCCTATATGGGCCTGAAACCTGGCATTCCGTTGACCGAAGTCGCTATCGACAAAGTATTTATCGGCTCATGCACCAATTCGCGAATTGAAGATTTACGCTCTGCGGCGGCAATAGCCAAAGGCCGTAAAGTCGCACCAGGTGTGCAGGCGTTAGTCGTTCCGGGCTCAGGCCCAGTAAAAGCACAGGCAGAAGCTGAAGGTCTGGATAAAATTTTCATCGAAGCGGGCTTTGAATGGCGCTTACCGGGCTGCTCTATGTGCCTGGCGATGAACAACGACCGACTGGAACCAGGTGAACGTTGCGCCTCCACCAGCAATCGTAACTTCGAAGGCCGTCAGGGCCGGGGTGGCCGCACGCATCTGGTTAGCCCGGCAATGGCAGCGGCAGCCGCTGTATCAGGTCACTTTGCTGACATCCGCACGTTGAAATAAGGGAAACACCATGGCAGAGAAATTTATCCAACATACCGGCCTGGTCGTTCCGCTGGATGCCGCAAACGTTGATACCGACGCAATCATTCCGAAGCAGTTTTTGCAGAAGGTGACGCGCACAGGTTTTGGCGCACACTTGTTTAACGACTGGCGTTTTCTGGATGATGCAGGCCAACAACCAAACCCAGAATTTGTGCTGAACTACCCTGAGTTTACAGGTGCCTCTATTTTGCTGGCGCGTGAAAACTTTGGCTGTGGTTCTTCACGGGAACACGCACCGTGGGCACTAACCGATTACGGTTTTAAAGTGGTTATCGCGCCAAGCTTTGCAGATATATTCTATGGCAACTCATTCAACAACCAGTTATTGCCGGTTACGTTAAGCGATGAAGAAGTGGATGAACTGTTCAAACTGGTCGCGGCAAATCCGGGGATTAAATTCGTTGTCGACCTGGAAGCGCAAACCGTGATTGCTGGTGAGAAAAGTTACTCGTTTACTATCGATACGTTCCGCCGCCACTGCATGTTAGAAGGGCTGGATAGCATTGGCCTGACGCTACAACACGAAGGTTCCATTTCTGCTTACGAGCAGAAACAACCCGTGTTTATGCGTTAATTATCGAGGCGGGTGAAGCATGACATCACCCGCCATTTTTATTACTTCAGAGTCTCAACCAGCCCTTTGCGCTGGCCTTCCAGCGTCACGACTTTGCTGCATACGTCGCGTCCAAACTGTTCGAAATCTTGTTCCTGATTTTTCCACTCTTTCTGAATCGCAGTCTGTAACCCACCAAGGCTACCCAGCACATTTTGCAGTGGATTACCGCCACCTTTCAGAACGGCTTTAGCACCCATCTCGTTGATGCTGTCCTGCAAGATGCCGCCCATTGCCTGATTCACCAGTTGCTGCCCATCGGCACGCACCTGATCAATCGCTTTGTAGTGGAAGGTTAAGCCATCCTGACGAGTTTCAATGATGCGGTTCATCTGCTCTTTAAGCTGTGCGTCGAGTTTAGTCAGACGCCCACGCATATTGCTGCTCTCACCGGCTTCCTGGGCGATGATTTTATCCAGTGCAACACGCCCTTTTTCAACGCGGGCCAATGCGCCGTTGTTAATCCATGGGAGATCGCTACGCAACGCTTTCTGATAGTTCACCGCCAATTGGCGTTGCGTTGCGTTTAAAGTTTGTGGCTTGCCGTTAAATTGCAGGCTGCCATCTGGGGCAATAACCAGATTGCCATTTTCGCCAACAACCTGAACGGTTTGCGGGCTGATTACCACGTCATCGCGAGGCGTGACACTGCATTTATAGTCAGCCTGTGCCTGCATCGCTGTAAGCAGCAGAACCCCCATCAGAGCCTTACGAATCATAGTTACTCCTGATCCTGATATAAAAACGGGCCGGTTAAACCGGCCCGCTGCTACTCGTTACTCAATCCCACCAGACATCAAACAAATCGCTGGTGCGAACGTCTTCAGCCTTGTGATCTTCAAGCCATTTACGCACCAGAGCCTGATGCTCTTCGGTGCATTTTCCGATTTCCTGCAGGCAGATTAAGCCTTCCCAGGAAAGGTGGCCGCCGCCATCAAAAGCCAGACCGTTGGCGTCAATAGCTTCAACAATAAATGCATCAACGATTTTATCGATTTGTTCTTCGGATGTGCCTTCCGGGAAACGCCATGCCACTGAGAACCCTACTTCCTGGAATTCTTCGATGTGCATTTTCTTACGCAAACGACGGCTACGATTAATTGCCATTACTTTACCCTCTCGAACATTAAGTCCCATACGCCGTGACCAAGACGATGGCCACGTTGTTCAAATTTGGTCAGCGGACGTGAATCCGGACGCGGTACGTAGTCGTTACTCTCTGACTGGTTTTTATAACCATCAATAGAGGACATCACTTCGAGCATATGTTCCGCATAAGGTTCCCAATCGGTCGCCATATGGAACACACCACCCAGTTTCAGTTTGCTTTTTACAAGTTCTGCAAACGGCACTTGAACGATACGGCGCTTATTATGACGCGCTTTGTGCCACGGATCAGGGAAAAATAGCTGAACCATGCTCAAAGAATTGTCAGGAACCATTTTTTCCAGCACTTCTACTGCGTCGTGACACATCACTCGCAGGTTTTCGACACCTTCTTCATGCGCCGTCGCAAGGCATGCACCCACGCCTGGTGAGTGAACTTCAATGCCCAAAAAGTTCTGCTGTGGATTAGCCTGCGCCATAGCGACAAGCGAAGTTCCCATGCCAAAACCAATCTCCAGCGTCACTGGCGCTTCGCGGCCAAACAGGGCAGCAAAATCGACAGGCGCGGTTTCATATTCAACGCCCATCACCGGCCAGTAGTTTTCCAGTGCGAACTCCTGCCCTTTGGTCAGGCGGCCCTGGCGGCGCACAAAACTACGAATCCGGCGCATTGCGCGGCCTTCTTCATTAAATTCCGGTGAGATGACGTCATTTTTCATGGTTTAGGCTTTGAGTTAGTGTTTGGGAAACGGGCATTATCCAAAGTTAATGATGAGAAGCAAGCACCAGAAAGTTCCGGTTTACAGCATGGAGTCGTCTGTGCTGGAATCAGCCCCCTAATTCACACATTTATCGGATGGCCTGGCAACAATGACACAAGCGCCGCAATTCTCTCGCCAGGTTCTGGGCTGGTACCAAAAATACGGGCGCAAAACTCTGCCATGGCAACTCGAAAAAACGCCTTATAAAGTATGGCTATCTGAGGTGATGTTGCAACAAACCCAGGTTGCCACCGTCATACCCTACTTTGAACGCTTTATGGCGCGCTTCCCAACCGTAAACGACCTTGCCAACGCCCCGCTTGATGAAGTGCTACATCTGTGGACTGGCCTGGGTTATTACGCCCGTGCCCGTAATCTGCATAAAGCCGCGCAAATGGTGGCGAGCCTGCACGGGGGGGTCTTCCCAGAAACTTTTGAAGAAGTCGCAGCACTGCCAGGCGTTGGGCGCTCAACTGCGGGTGCGGTTCTCTCACTTTCTCTCGATAAACATTTTCCTATTCTCGACGGCAATGTAAAGCGCGTGCTCGCACGTTGTTATGCCATCGAAGGCTGGCCTGGTAAAAAAGACGTCGAGAAAAAGCTGTGGGATATTAGCGAGCAAGTCACACCCGCGAAAAGTGTGAGCCAGTTTAACCAGGCCATGATGGATCTTGGAGCGATGGTCTGTACTCGTTCAAAACCAAAATGCGAGCTTTGCCCGGTGAATAATATTTGTGTGGCTTATGCCAATAACAGTTGGGCCAGCTATCCTGGTAAAAAACCGAAGGTGACGCTACCCGAACGCACCGGTTACTTCCTGATGATGCAGCACCAACAAAGTATCCTGCTTGCCCAGCGCCCAGCCGTTGGCCTGTGGGGTGGTTTGTACTGCTTCCCACAGTTTACTACTGAAGGAGAGTTACGTAGCTGGCTGGCAGAACGCCAGATCCCTGCGGATAACCTCACGCAATTAACCGCCTTCCGTCATACATTCAGCCACTTCCATTTGGATATCGTCCCTATGTGGCTACCGGTGCTTTCGTTTAGCGGGTGCATGGATGAAGGAACCGCTCTCTGGTATAACTTAGCGCAGCCACCGTCCGTGGGACTGGCCGCCCCTGTAGAACGTCTATTACAGCAATTACACGCCGAGCCGGTGGTACTTAAATCCGCCCGAGCTGTTGAAGAGGAATAATGATGAGCAGAACTATTTTTTGTACATACCTGCAACGTGATGCAGAAGGCCAGGATTTCCAACTGTATCCAGGTGAACTCGGCAAACGTATTTATAACGAAATATCTAAAGAAGCTTGGGCGTTGTGGCAGACCAAACAAACCATGCTGATTAACGAACGTAAAATGAGCATGATGAACCCTGAGCACCGCAAAGAACTGGAAGCTGAAATGGTCAATTTCCTGTTCGAAGGCAAAGAAGTCCACATTGAAGGCTACACACCGCCAGAAAAATAAAAACACAGGGGCCTCCGGCCCTTATGCAAACAACTTCAAGCACAACGCATACATGGAACGATGAAAAAATTTCTCGCGCTAGCTCTGGTTGTCCCTTTGCTCATCTCATGTTCGAGCAAAAAAGAAGACTCCTATAACGAGGCTTTTGTTAAGGACACCAATGGTTTCGATATTTTGATGGGGCAATTTGCTCATAACATTGAAAATATCTGGGGCATGAAGGAAGTGTTGATTGCCGGTCCAAAAGACTACGTAAAATACACCGACCAATATCTGACCCGTAGCCATATCAACTTTGACGACGGTACGATTACCATTGAAACCATTGCTGGTACTGATCCTGCGGCCCACTTGCGCCAGGCGATCATCACCACTTTGCTAATGGGCGACGATCCAGGTTCGATCGATCTTTATTCCGATGCCAATGATGTACTGATCTCCAAACAGCCGTTCCTGTATGGGCAGGTTGTTGATAACACCGGTCAGGCTATTCGCTGGGAAGGTCGCGCGTCGAAGTTTGCTGATTATTTGCTGACAACTCGCCTGAAAAGCCGTAGCACTGGGCTTAAAATTGTTTATAGCGTGACGATTAATCTGGTGCCAAACCACCTCGATAAACGTGCTCATAAATATATCGGCATGGTGCGCAAAGCGTCGAAAAAATACGGTGTCGATGAATCGCTGATTCTGGCAATCATGCAAACTGAATCGAGCTTTAACCCGTATGCAGTCAGCCATGCTGACGCACTAGGTCTGATGCAGGTTGTGCAGCACAGCGCCGGGGTTGATGTCTTTAAATCACAAGGGAAATGGGGCAAGCCAAGCCGCAGCTATTTGTTTGATCCAGAAAGTAATATCGACACCGGTACTGCCTACCTGGCAATCTTACAAAACAGCTATTTGAACGGGATTGATAATCCGACATCACGTCGTTACGCAATGATAACGGCTTATAACGGCGGTGCAGGTAGCGTGTTACGCGTGTTCAACAGCGATAAAAACCGTGCATTCAATATTATTAATAGCATGGCACCGGGGGATGTGTACCAGACCCTGACCACACGCCACCCTTCTGCGGAATCACGTAATTATCTCTACAAAGTGAATACCGCGCAAAAGAGCTATCGCAGGCGTTAACTCCCCCTGTTTATTGCCTCTCTCACCCGCTGTTTTAAGATGAGAGAGGCAACATCCTTCCTGTTTTCTTCACTCTTGATAAAGAAAATGTAATCACCGTCACTATTCTCAAATGTAACCAGAGGATGTTTTCATTTATTTGGCGAATGTAGCAAAAATAACTCCACAGCACTGCTAATGTTACGATCACAACATATCCAAGCATATATGTTAGAAATTTAACATTTGATTTCAAATCCTGTGAGGAAATTTAGATGAACCTTAAGCTGCAGCTAAAAATACTTTCGTTTCTGCAGTTCTGCCTGTGGGGAAGTTGGCTGACCACGCTCGGATCCTATATGTTCGTTACCCTCAAATTTGATGGCGCAGCCATCGGTGCGGTCTACAGTTCATTAGGTATTGCGGCGGTGTTTATGCCTACGCTGCTCGGTATTATTGCGGACAAATGGATCAGTGCACGTTGGCTCTATGCGGGCTGTCATCTGGTAGGTGCCATCACGTTGTATTTCGCCGCACAGGTCACCTCGCCAAGTGCCATGTTTGTCGTGATTTTGCTGAACTCGCTCGCCTATATGCCAACGCTTGGGCTTGTGAATACGATTTCTTACTATCGTCTGCAATCAGCGGGAATGGATATAGTAAGCGACTTCCCACCAATCCGTATCTGGGGAACCATTGGCTTTATTTTCGCCATGTGGGGCGTGAGTTTCTCAGGCTTTGAATTAAGCCACATGCAGCTTTACATTGGCGCTGCATTGTCACTGGTATTAGCTTTGTTCACTCTGACATTGGCCCCGATTCCAGTTGCCAACGCGCAGAAAACCCAAAGCTGGACTTCGATGTTAGGGCTGGATGCGTTCGCGCTGTTCAAAAACAAACGCATGGCAATTTTCTTTATCTTCTCCATGCTGTTGGGTGCCGAGCTGCAAATTACCAATATGTTTGGTAACACCTTCCTGCACAGTTTTGATAAAGATCCCCTATTCGCCAGCAGCTTTATTGTCGAACACGCGTCAGTGCTGATGTCTATCTCGCAGATTTCTGAAACCGTGTTTATCCTGACGATCCCGTTCTTCCTTATCCGCTATGGCATCAAAAACGTGATGCTTATCAGTATCGTTGCGTGGATGCTGCGCTTTGGTCTGTTTGCCTTTGGCGACCCGTCGCCAATGGGCACGGTGTTACTGGTAATGTCGATGATCGTCTACGGTTGCGCTTTCGACTTCTTCAACATCTCTGGTTCAGTATTCGTTGAAAAAGAAGTGAAACCAGAGATTCGTGCCAGTGCACAGGGCATGTTCCTGATGATGACGAACGGTTTTGGTTGCATCATCGGTGGGATAGTCAGCGGTAAAGTCGTGGAAAAATTCACCGTCGAAGGAATCACTGACTGGCAAAGCGTCTGGCTGATTTTCGCCGGCTACTCGCTGGTGCTGGCCTTCGCATTTGTCGCACTCTTCAAATATAAACACGTCAGAACACCAGCTGTTATCCAGCCAGTTGCCTGATAACCAATGTTCCCCGTCTCTGTTCAGGAACGGGGAACATTTTATTACGCCTTAACCATATATCCGTAAAGCCGCTTAATCCCGTCGGCATCCGTTTCGCTATAAACACCCTGTAACTCAGGCGAGAAGCCCGGCAACATGTTCACGCCCTCCTCAAGAGCGAGGAAATAACGCAGTGCAGCACTTCCCCATACTTCTCCTGGTACTACACACAACACACCCGGTGGATACGGCAGTGCACCTTCAGCAGCAATACGCCCTTCTGACTGGCTTAAACGCACCAGTTCCACGTTGCCACGAATAAACTCACTGTGAGCATCCTGCGGGTTCATCGCAACCGCAGGCAGGCTCTCTTTACGGAACATCGCTTTTTGCAAATCCTTCACCTCAAAGCTGACATAAAGGTTATGCATTTCCTGGCAAAGTTGACGCAGCGTGTAGCCTTTGTAGCGCTGTGAATACTTTTGATAGATAGTCGGCAGGACATTCACCAGCGGAGTATCATCTTCAATATGCTGTTCAAATTGCGCCAGCATCGCCACCAGATGAGCCATCTTCTCGGTGCTTTCAGCAGGTGTCAGCAAGAAAAGAATCGAGTTAAGATCTGATTTCTCAGGAACAATACCGTTTTCGCGCAGGTAATTTGCGAGGATCGCCGCAGGGACACCAAATTCTGTGTACTGCCCAGTTTGTGGATCAATACCTGGTGTGGTCAGCAGCAACTTGCAAGGATCAACAAAATATTCATCCTGCGCATACCCTTCAAAACCATGCCATTTTTCACCCGGCTCAAAGCTAAAGAAACGACGTTCTTGCGCGATGATCGACGTTGGATGATCCTGCCACGGCCTGCCAGAAATCACCGGCGGAATAAACGGTTTGATCATCTTGCAGTTGGCAATGATCGCTTTACGCGCTTCAATCCCCTGCACAACGCATTCTGCCCAAAGACGCCGACCGCTCTCCCCTTCATGGATCTTCGCATTCACATCAAGTGCAGCAAATAACGGATAGAACGGGCTGGTCGAAGCATGCAGCATAAACGCATTGTTCAACCGCTTATGCGGGCAAAAACGCGCCTGGCCACGAAGATGGTTATCTTTTTTATGGATCTGAGAAGTTTGCGAGAAGCCCGCTTGCTGCTTGTGTACCGATTGAGTAACAAATATCCCCGGATCGTTTTCATTAAGATCCAGCAGCAATGGCGAACAGTCAGCCATCATCGGGATGAATTGCTCATAACCGACCCATGCAGAATCAAACAGAATGTAATCGCAAAGATGGCCGATGTTATCCACCACCTGGCGGGCGTTATATACCGTACCGTCGTAAGTACCAAGTTGGATAATTGCCAGACGGAATGGCCGTTGTTCTTGCGCCCTTTCAGGTGCAACTTCAGCAATCAATTCGCGGAGATAATTTTCATCAAAGCAATGGGCATCAATACCACCAATAAAACCAAATGGATTGCGAGCCGCCTCGAGATAAACCGGTGTCGCACCCGCCTGAATTAACGCACCATGATGGTTAGATTTATGGTTGTTACGGTCAAACAGTACCAGATCACCGCGAGTCAGCAGCGCATTCGTCACGACTTTGTTCGCAGCCGACGTACCGTTTAAAACGAAATAGGTTTTATCTGCGTTAAAGACTTTGGCGGCAAACTTCTGTGCATGTTTTGCTGAACCTTCGTGGATCAACAAATCACCGAGCTTAACGTCGGCGTTGCACATATCAGCCCGAAACAGATTCTCACCGAAGAAGTCATAAAACTGACGCCCTGCCGGATGCTTCTTGAAAAACTCGCCGTGCTGATGGCCAGGACAGGCAAACGTGCTGTTTTCCATCGCCACATATTTAGTCAGCGTATTGAAAAACGGCGGTAACAGGCTCTCTTCATACTCAGTCGCAGCGGTTTCCAGCTCTAGATAATCCTGCGCTTTACCCGTTATAACACCGGTAAAAGCAACTTGTTCATCCGGCTGAGTTTCTGAAACTAAAAAGACTGGAAGATTAAACCCCGTGCGTTTAAGCAACGCCAGGATACCACTACGGCTATCAGCCACAGAAAGAACAACGGCGGCGATGTTAGTAAAGTCAGTGCTATCAAGCGTGACAATTTCACGATGTGTTTCAAGTGTGGCAACCACATCGTGGCTGGCAGCAATTTTCAAAGATTTCATATGCACAAATCCCAGAGTTCAAGGATGAGTGAGTGCCTGGTGGCACGGCAAAGGGAGCATTCCCCGGTGAATGTGTCTTGATGGTCTAATGGATGATACCCACTCTAACCGCCAGACATCAGTAAAACCAGGCATCACCTGGTTTTACTGATGTCCTGCTGTGAGCGTGCGTTGCCCTCACCGCATGGTGAGCAAGGGTCTTCGGGTAACTACAAAGAGGTGAACGAGCGTTATCGAGCGATGTTGGTGAACATTGACTATAAACATCAATAAACGCCCCGTTCTGGATGTGTGAAATTTCGCGCAATCATGGCACCTTCTGTACATGGGTTCAAGATAGGGTTGCCGCGTAGAGCACACTATTCATGCAAACGCACGACTTAATCATACAAAATCATTGACGCCAAACGCCCTTTACGGTTTAATGCGCCCCGTTGCCCGGATAGCTCAGTCGGTAGAGCAGGGGATTGAAAATCCCCGTGTCCTTGGTTCGATTCCGAGTCCGGGCACCACTATTT
>NZ_VEXQ01000012.1 GCF_006376615.1 Buttiauxella sp. B2 | reverse complement strand
CAGTTTATTTTTATCCCAGACATGGGACAGTATTTCATCGTTAAGTATTATTCGGTTTTGCCCGTGCGTCAGTAAATACTCAAGTAGTCGCATCATGGTTACCCTTAATGTCATCACCTGTACTGATATTGCCCGCTGTCGCGGTGTGCTCAACCTGATAAGCCTCCTGCTAGTTATATCTATCTGTACATCACCGATGATATAGCCAAAAAGCTCCTTTTCTTGACTCAAAAGTGTCTCTATCGACATCCTGCTCTCTCTTCATGTCTTCCAGTATGCAGGCGGTTAACTGTTGGGGATTCGGAGTCACCTCTGGTTGTGATGCGCATTTAAACGTAAAAGACATAAAGTATGCAACATCAGTTTATGTTGGATTATTCATCTATTTAAACAAACAAATAAAGCATATATATCTTATAAAGTCACAAAAACAAGCATAAACAATATGAATAACAATCTAAAACACAGGGTAACTCTCAGCCATGCCGCGCCATCAATTCATCAAAATATAAGTATCGAATTTTCAGGGTCGACAGAACAATCCACTTACTGTTTATAAGGGTACCGCCACCATTTAACAATGCTGACACATTTTCCTGATGGGTATGGGTTATGCCATAAACCGGGAAACCTCACATCCTATCTGGCGTATCAACAGGTACTACGTTGCTGAGACACAGAATAAGGTCTTTTATTTTTGGCTTAAAGTTAAAGGAGTGTAATCAGAATCTGATTTTAACTAAGATAATTCTTGTCGCACCAGGGTTCAGTACCTTGCCTGCTGTTCGGGAGTAAACGAAGAGTAAACGTGAAAGATAATTTACTGTTAGTTAAAGTTTTTATCTTTCTCAGTGTGCCTGCGACAGACCTGGTAATACCACGACGTTTTCCCCCGCAGACTGAAGTAAATTCGTGGCATTAAATGAAAAAAAAACCTGAATCAGGTTTTTTGGCCTGCAATTTACCCAAGCCTGGGCAATTGGGGGCAACCCAGGGCATCAGACATCTCGCTGAATGCCCTTTCAGGAAGATAAACAACTAAGGACCCGCTGACCAACCTGTTGAAGAGAGGGCTACAGATAAGAGCGAGAGTTGGCGTATACAAATTAGCGGGAGCAGTACATTAAAGGAAGGTCACCATTGCTAATGGTGTACACCTGATGGCCCATTGAGATAATGGTATAAGGCATCTCGCTCCCCTGGCTAAGGAAATTATAGTTCATCACTTTTTTGAGCTGCTCAAAATCAGTCATATTCCCCAGCGCAGGTGTTGCTCCTGTTCCTTTAAGATAATAAGTATTACCATGCCGGGTGAAATCAAATAAAAAGACTTGAATTAATTTCGTGCTCTGGTTATTGCCATAAACGACTTCACCGTTAATCTTCGCATTACCTTCTTCTCCTTGAAAATGGTACATCACGTTGGCTTTCAGGAGAACGTTATTCCCATGGATAACAATATTGCCGTTACAAGTAAAATGCGTTTTATTATAGTTAATCGCTATCAGCAACCCAAAACAACATACCGCCACCAGGGTGGAAAGCATTACCCCTCTACGTAATAAGG
This sequence comes from Buttiauxella sp. B2, assembly GCF_006376615.1. Classification (GTDB taxonomy): domain Bacteria; phylum Pseudomonadota; class Gammaproteobacteria; order Enterobacterales; family Enterobacteriaceae; genus Buttiauxella. Next base: position 151,467 of record NZ_VEXQ01000012.1, on the reverse strand, counting down.
TCTTCACGGTGTCGAACTCCCATACTGAATATAAGCTGTGCATGTAGGGTGGGGATTGGATTGCATTGGTCGGTCGCAAACAATCAACGAATTGGGTGAATGCGGTTGATCAAATGTAAGGTAGCGATAAGGAAATGCCTGGCAATCAGGGAGGTTTTCGTTTTTTAAATTATTCACCATCACCTCCACACCCATTTGATTGACACTAAAGTAACTGCATCCACCAGCATTCGTTTTAACCGTGTAATCCTTAAAATAGTTATCGTACAATGAAGGAAACCCGACCTGGCTGATAGAGATAATGCATGCGGTGATGATAACGCCCGTGAATACAGCAAGATTAGCCGTCGAAAAATATTTGAAGGAAGGATGACTTACCACAGATACAGGAATTTTATTTTCAGCGGTGGCAAGAATAAGTGGAGGTTCGGGAACAAGCTGAATCTCATTTTCACTAAAACTTTCCACGCTAATCCGCTCATCCCATTTAAACCCCTTTTTAGGGACGGTTATAATAGCTGCATCCAATTGTGAATCGAGCGAACGCAACCCTTTACGCAGCAGAGTGATATTCTGATACAGCGCATTAATGGATACCCCCACTCCCTGTTCCCCCCAGACGTACTGATAGAAATCTTTTTGCATCACAAGTTCAGGGCGTTTTTCCAGCAATAATTGCAGGCAGCGGCTCACAGGTGCGTTAAGTTTGTGACTCAAGAGCGCATTTTCGCGATGAGAGAGGCGATGTTCTAACGGCCAGAACTCAATATATTTGTTGATTAGATAGAGTTGAACCATACACTTGACGACCTCAAAGTAACTGACGCTGGTGATTTTATGATTATATCTTGTTGTGGAGAATACGCTAAAACGCCAGCAATAATGCAGTTCTGTGGTGGCTCACCGTCGTTTAATGCTCTGAGTGCCAAATGACACAGGCAGCGTCACGCCAATCTATCTGCTTATCAGATAAGAAATACGAAAAAAAGCGGGTGCACATTGCACCCGCTTAACGATGATAACAAACCTCTTCGTAGGTCGGATTAGCGCAGCGACATCCGACAATATCACGTCAAATTTTGGTGGATGTCGCTTACGCTAATCCCCCCTACACGATCCATTCATCTATCTACTTTGTGTCTACCTGATAGAAAATATGCTTACCAAACGGATCGATTTCGTAGCCAGAGACTTCTTTGCGCACCGGTTCAAATATCGTCGAGTGAGCAATCATCACCGCCGGCATTTGGTCATGCATCATCTGCTGTGCTTCTTTATATAACGCCACGCGTTTTTCGTGATCGCTTGAAGTACGGGCATCCAAAATCAGCTTATCAAACGGTTGATAGCACCATTTCGCCGAGTTAGAACCGCCATCTGCTGCACGGCAGGTAAATAGCGGGCCAAAGAAGTTATCCGGGTCGCCGGTTGCTGTCGTCCACCCCATCAATGCCGCCTGATGTTCACCGCTTTTTACGCGTTTTAAATATTCGCCCCATTCGTAAGTCACGACTTTTGCCGTCACGCCAATTTTCGCCCAGTCAGCCTGAATCATCTCAGCCATGCGTTTGGCATTAGGGTTATAAGGGCGCTGAACCGGCATCGCCCACAGGTCGATAGTCATGCCATCGGCAAAGCCCGCCTCTTTAAGCAACGCTTTGGCTTTCTCTGGGTCATATTCGTAATCTTTAAGTGTATCGTCAGCGCTCCATATTCCCGGTGGTAACAAGTTTTTAGCCGCTGTTCCCGTGCCACGGAACACCGCTTCAATAATGGCAGGCTTATTGATTGCCATTGCCAGCGCCTGGCGAACTTTTACATTATCCAGTGGCGCTTTTTGGGTGTTAAACGCCAGAAAGCCAGTGTTCAGCCCTGCTTTTCGCATCAAATTAATGTCGGCGTTTTCTTTCATTCGCGGCAAATCCGCAGGATTCGGGAATGGCATCACCTGGCATTCGTTTTTCTCAAGTTTTGCGTAACGCACGGAGGCATCCGGGGTGATGGAGAATACTAACTTGTCGATTTTTGCTTTCCCCTGCCAATACTCCGGGAAAGCGGTAAACAAAATGCGCGAGTCTTTTTGATACTGCGCCAGACGGAATGGGCCGGTGCCAATCGGGTCCATATCAACGCGTTCAGGCGTTCCCGCCTTGAGCATCGCATCGGCATATTCAGCAGAAAGAATTGAAGCAAAATACCAACCGAGGTCGGCAATAAATGGCGCTTCGGCGTGGGCTAATGTGAAGCGGACCGTATTATCGTCAATTTTATCAATCGCGGTTATTAACTTCCCGAACTCAAGGCTTTCAAAATTGGAATAGTTTCCGCTGGAAACATTATGATAAGGGTGCTTTGGATCTTTTTGCCGCATAAATGAGAAAATAACATCATCAGCGGTAAAATCACGTGTTGGTTTAAAATATTTGTTGCTCTGGAATTTAACCCCTTTGCGCAAATGGAAGGTATAAACCTTGCCATCTTCACTAACGTCCCAGCTTTCCGCCAGGCTAGGCTGCAACTCGGTTGTGCCCACTTTGAAATCAACCAAACGGTTATATACTGGCACAGCACTAGCATCCACACTGGTTCCGGACGTATATAACTGCGGGTTAAAGTTTTCCGGCGAACCCTCGGAACAATAAACTAAAGTTTTAGCCGCGACAGTGGAACTGACTGTCAGTGCAGCTATTATCAATGCAAGTTTTGTGGTTTTTGTTGTGATAGAAGTTTTCATGCCTGCCCTTTTATTTATAATTTTTACCCAGAATAATTCTTGTATTAAGCAGCTTAATAAATAACATTAAATGATAATTGCAAACAAATAAATATATCCAACAGATTCCACAAGAAGGAATGTCGATGTCATCACAACTAGCCACTCAATTAACGCAACGCTTTTTCCGCTATCTGGCCATTACCAGCCAAAGCCTGGCCGGTGCCGCTACTTTACCAAGCACCCCAGGCCAGCATGAGATGGCGAAATTACTGGCGCACGAACTGCGTGAACTGGGTTTGGATGACGTGGTTATCGACGAGCATGCCACCGTCACTGCGGTCAAAAAAGGTAATGTTACCGGTGCGCCACGCGTTGGGTTTATCACGCATATTGATACTGTTGATGTGGGTCTTTCACCCGATATTCACCCGCAAATTTTGCGCTTTACTGGCGAGGATTTGTGCCTTAATCAGAAAAAAGATATCTGGTTGCGCACCACTGAACACCCGGAAATTCTCGCCTATCCGAACGAAGATATTATTTTTAGTGATGGAACCAGTGTGTTGGGTGCTGATAATAAATCTGCCGTTACGGTAGTGATGACGTTGCTGGAAAATCTAACGCCTGATATGAAACACGGCGATATTGTCGTGGCCTTTGTTCCCGATGAAGAAATTGGCCTGTGTGGTGCAAAAGCGCTGGATCTTGCGCGCTTTAACGTTGATTTCGCCTGGACTATCGACTGTTGTGAATTAGGCGAAGTCGTTTATGAAAACTTTAATGCCGCCCACGCTGAAATTCGTTTTACTGGTGTAACAGCGCACCCAATGTCAGCCAAAGGCGTGTTGGTAAATCCACTGTTGATGGCTCACGATTTCATCAGCCATTTTGACCGAAGCCAAACACCAGAAAATACCGAAGGCCGCGAGGGCTATATCTGGTTTAACGGGATGCACACAACGCAAAATGAAGCGATCCTGAAAGCTAATATTCGCGATTTTGATACGCAAACGTTTGAGCAGCGTAAACAGCTAATTTGCGATGTCGCAGCTACAATTGCCGCTAAATACCCTGCCGCGAAAGTGGATATTTCAATTACCGATACCTACAGTAATATCAGTAATGCAATCAAAGACGATCGTCGAGCCATTGATTTGATTTTCGACGCTATGAAAGAGTTGGATATTGAACCCAAGATCATTCCTATGCGCGGGGGTACCGACGGCGCGGCTCTTTCTGCAAAAGGCTTATTAACGCCTAATTTCTTCACTGGCGCGCATAACTTCCATTCTAAGTTTGAATTTTTACCGCTAAGGGCGTTTGAGGCGTCGTATAACGTGGCATTGAAACTGTGTCTGTTGGCCGCTAAATAATAAATATTGCGGGTATTCGCTGCGGCATTTACCCGTAAAACGCGAGGATTTAAGAGATGCAACAACAATGGTCTGCTGTAGATGAGTATCTTGTGAACGCCCTAATCCCCGACGATAGTATTTTTGAAAAAATCCTCGCTAATAATAGTGCCGCCGGGCTTCCCGCCATCGATGTAGCGCCCAACCAAGGACAGTTTCTCCAGTTGCTTGTGCAGATTGCCCAGGCTAAACGCATTCTTGAGATTGGGACATTAGGGGGTTACAGCTCCGTATGGATGGCGCGTGCCTTGCCTACTGACGGCAAGCTAGTGACACTTGAGGCTGACCCATATCATGCCGACGTCGCAAAGAAAAATATCAAACTTGCTGGCCTTGAAGCGATTATCGAATTGCACGTTGGCCCAGCGGTCGAAACCCTGCCACTTCTCGCAGGAATTGCACCCTTCGATATGGTTTTCATTGATGCCGATAAACCTTCAAACCCGATTTATCTGGAGTGGGCATTAAAATATTCACGCCCTGGCACACTGATTATTGGTGACAATGTGGTGCGAAATGGTCGCGTAACTGATCCTGCCAACAACGATCCCGGTGTGCAGGGAACGCGAGCGTTTATCGAGATGACTGGCAACAACCCACGCCTTACTGCCACCGCATTGCAAACGGTGGGCAGTAAAGGCTGGGATGGTTTTTCGATTGCTCGCGTAAAAGACTAAACCCCGTTGATTGACGCACCACCGTCCACTAGTGAGGCGGTGCCGGTCACAAATGACGATTCATCAGATGCGAGCCAAAGCACCGCTCGCGCTATTTCTTCCGGATGTGCCACACGTTTTAGAGCATGCAGCCCGGTAATAAAAGCTTGCGACTCGGCGGTGTTATTCATATCCCGGTACATATCGGTATCAACTGCTCCTGGCAAAATTGAATTAACACGGATATTCTGCGGACCAAATTCGGAGGCTAGCGCCTGCGTCAGACCAATCAGCCCTGCTTTACTGGCGGCGTAAGAGGCAACCTGCGGAAACGCAAAACTGTATCCCACAAAAGTTGAAGTAAAGATAACCGACCCACCACCGTGTTTGAGCATTTCAGCAATCTGGTGTTTGGCACCGAGAAATGAGCCCGTCAAATTGATAGCCACCGCATTAGCAAAACCTTCCGCAGAGACTTCAGTGCTTGGGCCGTTCTCACCAAGTGTGCCTGCATTGTTAAACGCAATATCCAGCCGCCCCCACGTTTCTACCGCTTTTGCCACCAGCGCTTTGGCGTAGGATTCTTCGCGCACATCACCGGTAACCGCGACGGCATCCCCACCCGCAGCCTTAATTTCATCAACTAATTGAGCAAGTTCGGCTTCTCGTCGGGCGCCTACCACCACTTTCGCCCCTTCGGCAGCAAACAGTTTCGCGGTGACATACCCGATGCCAGAACTGGCTCCGGTAACAATGGCAACTTTATCGGCTAAACGTTTCATGAGAAAACCCCAGTGAAGCGGTCACAAATTGACCGCATCAGGAGTATGGTACGAATGGCTGGATACTGCATAATTGCGCCCAACGGCGTAGAGAATAACGTTGTTATTGTGCCTTATTTGAATAACCACAAAGCCCGCCTTCGAGCTTTCTGGTTTTTATTCATCAGGCAGTTTTACCCCGTGATGGCTTCCATTGCCTGCAAAATACGCTTATCTGAAATTGGATACGGCGTACCCAGTTGCTGGGCAAAGAAACTGACGCGCAGCTCTTCAATCATCCAACGAATTTCGAGTACATCATCATCAACCCGACGAGCTGGCGGTAGCTTGTTGAGCCACTGTTGCCAGGACTGCTGTACATGCTCCACTTTCATCATTTGCACACGGTCGCGGTGCGGGTCGACCGCCATTTTCTCGAGGCGCTTCTCAATAGCTTGCAGATAACGTAGCGTATCGCCAAGGCGTTTGTACCCGTTGCCAGTGACAAAACCGCGATACACCAGCCCGCTCAATTGCGCTTTCACATCCGACATACCTAATGCCATCGTCATGTCCACGCGCCCTTTCAGACGTTTGTTGATACTGAAAACGGTCGTCAGAATTTGTTCGACCTGCTTTGCAATATCCACCACGGTTTCGTTGAGTTCTGCTCGCACTTTCTCATGCAGTTTGGCAAAGCCTTCCTCACTCCACACCGGGCCACCGGCCTGAGCAATCAGCTTATCCACGCCGCAGGAAATACAGTCATCAATCAAATCCAGCACCTTGCCATACGGGTTAAAGTACAGACCCAGTTTGGCTTTGTTCGGCAATTTTTCATGCAGATACTTAATGGGTGATGGGATATTGAGCAGTAACAAACGGCGCAAACCACGCCACATCGCCTGTTGCTGTTCCAGCGGGTTATCAAACAGCTTGATAGCCACGCTCTCTTTTTCATCCACCAGCGCCGGGAAGGCCTTCATGCGGTAGTTGCCACGTTTTTGCTCGTAGCTTTCCGGCAACGATCCAAAGCTCCAGATATGCAGACCGCTTTGTTCGATGCCGTCATCCGCCACCGCCGAGAGCGTTTGCTGGACCTTATCTTTAAGGCCACCTTTGAGCTCGGTGAGGTCTTTGCCCTCTTTGAGTTTTTTGTTGTGCTCATCAACAATGCGGAATGTCATTTTCAGGTGATCGGGTACCTGATCCCAATGCCAGTCTTCGCGATCGATAGTGATACCTGACATTCGGCGAAATTCACGCTCTAAACTCTCCAGCAGCGGCAATTCCAGCGGCGTCGCACGACCTAAAAATGCTTCGGCATAGTTCGGGGCAGGCACAAAGTTGCGGCGCACCGGTTTCGGTAGAGACTTAATTAGAGCAATCACCAGTTCACGGCGCACACCGGGGATTTGCCACTCAAAACCGGCCTCTTCCACCTGGTTTAGCAGTGGCAACGGAATATGCACCGTGACACCATCGGCGTCCGCACCCGGTTCAAACTGGTAGGTCAAACGCAGTTTGAGGTTGCCCTGATGCCAGAAGTTCGGATAGTCGAGCTTGCTGACCTGTTCCGCGCCCTCTTTGATCAACATGCTCTTTTCGAAATTGAGCAGATCCGGCGTCTCTTTGCTGGCCTTTTTCCACCAGTTATCGAAGTGACGCGCAGAAATTACATCGTGAGCGATACGTTGGTCGTAAAACTCAAACAATGTTTCGTCATCCACCAGAATGTCGCGGCGACGGGACTTATGCTCAAGCTCTTCGATTTCATTGCGTAGTTTAAGGTTGTCACGGAAGAACGCATGGCGCGTTTGCCAGTCCCCTTCAACCAACGCATGGCGAATAAACAGCTCACGACACAGCGCCGGGTCTATCTGGCTGTAGTTCACACTACGGGCTGCCACAATCGGCAAACCGTAGAGTGTGACTTTTTCCGTCGCCATCACCGCACCTTGTGATTTTTCCCAGTGCGGCTCGCTGTACGAGCGTTTAATCAGGTGTTGCGCCAATGGCTCAACCCATTCAGGGTCAATACGCGCAGCAATACGTCCCCATAGACGACTGGTTTCTACCAGTTCGGCAACCATCGCCCATTTTGGTGGTTTCTTAAATAAACCGGATCCTGGGAAGATAGAAAAACGCGCGTTACGCGCACCGGTATATTCTTGTTTATCAGCATCTTTCTGGCCAATGTGCGAAAGCAAACCCGTCAGTAATGCGCAGTGAACTGAGCGGAAGTCCGCCGGTTCGCTATTAATTGGCAAACCAAGTTCTTTTACCACCTGGCGCAACTGAGTGTAGATATCCTGCCATTCGCGCACGCGCAGGTAGTTCAGATAATCGAGTTTACACTGGCGGCGGAACTGGTTTGAGGACAGCTCTTTTTGCTGTTCACCGAGGTAATTCCACAAATTGACGTAGGCAAGGAAGTCAGACTCTTTGTCATGGAAACGACGATGTTTTTCATCCGACGCCTGCTGTTTGTCCATCGGGCGCTCGCGCGGGTCCTGAATCGACAGGCCTGCGGTGATAATCATCACTTCCCTCACGCAGCCAAATTTCTGCGCTTCCAGCACCATACGCGCCAGACGGGGATCAACAGGTAGTTGTGAAAGCTGGCGGCCAAGCGGCGTGAGCTTATACACGCTAAGATCGGCTTCGCTGGTAATTGCGCCAAGTTCTTCAAGCAGGCGCACGCCATCCTGAATATTGCGTTTGTCCGGTGCTTCGACGAAGGGGAACGCGGCGATATCGCCAAGACCAAGCGCCGTCATCTGCAAAATAACGGAAGCAAGGTTGGTACGCAGAATTTCTGGGTCGGTAAATTCTGGGCGCGACAGGAAATCGTCTTCGGAATAAAGACGAATACAAATCCCGTCAGAGACACGCCCACAACGGCCTTTACGCTGATTTGCGGAAGCCTGTGAAACCGGTTCAATCGGCAACCGCTGCACTTTGGTGCGATAACTATATCGGCTGATACGCGCAGTACCTGGATCGATAACGTATTTAATGCCTGGCACAGTCAGCGAGGTTTCAGCCACGTTAGTGGCCAGCACGATGCGCCGTCCAACGTGTGACTGGAATACGCGGTTTTGCTCGCTATTAGACAAGCGTGCATACAACGGCAGCACTTCGGTGTGCGGCAAATTCAGTTTGTTCAGTGCATCAGCGGTGTCTCGAATTTCGCGCTCACCACTCATGAAAATAAGGATGTCTCCGGCACTTTCATGGCCGAGTTCATCTACCGCATCGAAAATCGCCTGCAACTGGTCGCGGTCAGTATCATCGGCATCTTCTACCATCGGGCGATAACGCACTTCCACCGGATAAGTTCGGCCTGAAACTTCGATAATCGGCGCATTATTGAAATGGCGCGAGAAACGTTCCGGGTCAATGGTTGCAGACGTGATAATAATTTTAAGGTCTGGGCGACGCGGCAGCAGTTCACGCAAATAGCCAAGCAGAAAATCAATGTTCAGGCTGCGTTCGTGCGCTTCATCGATGATGATGGTGTCGTACTGCATCAATAGTCGGTCTTGCTGAATTTCAGCCAGCAAGATGCCGTCAGTCATCAGTTTGACCATGGTATTTTCACTGACGTGATCAGTAAAACGCACCTTATAGCCAACACAACCGCCCGGCTCGGTTTGTAGTTCTTCCGCAATACGGTTGGCGACAGTTCGCGCCGCTAAACGACGAGGCTGTGTATGGCCAATCAAACCTTTTATACCGCGCCCAAGTTCCATGCAGATTTTGGGTAGCTGCGTGGTTTTACCCGAGCCCGTTTCCCCGGCAACGATAACCACCTGGTGGTCACGAATGGCTTCGAGAATGTCCTGTTTTTTCTGACTAACAGGCAGGATTTCTGGATAAGTTATCTTCGGGCGTGACGCTTCGCGCAGCAGAACCTTACCGGCAGCCGCTTCGATTTCCACAGCCAGCGCATCAAACACGGCCTGTTGCGATTCAGGATTTTTCACCTTCTTAGCGCCATGCAAGCGGCGTGAAAGGCGTTGTCTGTCGCGTAGCATTAGCCCATCGAGACGAGAGAATAATGAGGACAGTGAGGGTTTTATATTTTCCATTACGTAATCATCACGGCAGCGCACTGCCTGGTAAGTCTGTTTTATCAATTAGCGCTAGATTAGCACATCGCACCTTTTGACGCCTTGTTCAATAAAATCGAACATTGGGTTCGATATATTGCGCTATCTCTGCAATCGGATTGTGAATAAAGTACATCTCAGCGAACGGGCAATCTGTCCGAATGAACAAAACAAAGGAATCACCCATGAGCAAAGTATTAGTCCTGAAGTCCAGCATCCTGGCAGGTTACTCTCAGTCAAATCAACTGTCTGACTATTTTGTTGAGCAATGGCGTGAACAGCATAGTGCAGATGAGATAACCGTACGTGATCTGGCGGCAAACCCAATCCCAGTACTGGATGGTGAACTGGTTGGCGCACTGCGTCCAAGTGATGCGGCACTGTCTCCGCGTCAGCAAGAAGCGCTGGCACTTTCTGACGAACTGATTGCTGAACTGAAAGCACATGACGTTATCGTTATCACCGCACCAATGTACAACTTCAACATTCCAACACAGTTGAAGAACTATTTCGACCTGGTTGCGCGTGCGGGTGTGACCTTCCGTTACACAGAGAAAGGCCCAGAAGGCCTGATTACCGGTAAACGTGCTGTGGTTCTGACCAGCCGTGGTGGCATCCATAAAGATACCCCAACCGACCTGCTGGTACCGTATCTGAACCTGTTCCTTGGTTTCATTGGTATTACCGATGTGAACTACGTGTTTGCTGAAGGTATCGCTTACGGCCCAGAAGTGGCAGGTAAAGCGCAGACTGACGCAAAAGCGGCGATTGATAGCCTCGTTACTGCTTAATTATCACTTCAATTTAGTATTCAAAACGGCAAACATTTGTTTGCCGTTTTTTATTGTTATATCAAGGCTCACTTCAGGGAACGGAGCTGATTTATCGTCTGCCGCAAAAGAGCCCTCTCTTCACCTTATCGTGTTCGTAGCGGGAAGGCAGGACAGCTGATTACAGCTGTGAGTTGTCATTTATAGCGCGAGGGGAAATAATTGCGGAAAATATTATTTGAATAATACATTCAAGAAACAAACTATATTAAGTGGTTTTTTAATGAGAAATAAAAGGGGCGATTTAAACTCGCCCCTTTATGTTTTAACTTAGTTTACCAGCAACGGCTGTGCGGTAGTCTCAACCAGATCAAGCAGGACTTTAATATCATCCAGCGTAACGGTCGGGTTCAGCAACGTCAGTTTCAGACACGTAACACCGTTGTGCTCGGTCACACCCACGTTGGCACGACCGGAATCCAGCAATGCATCACCAATCTTCTGGTTCAACAACGCGATAGCAGCATCACTGCTGTTTGCCAGTTGCTCAGGACGGTAACGGAACAGAACGCTTGCCAGTTGTGGCACCATCACCAGTTCCATAGACGGTTGTTCAGTTACATACTGCGCAACGTCTTGTGCCAGAGTCACACCGTGGTCGATGATCGCAGCATATTGTTTCTGCCCTAATGCTTCCAGGCCCATCCACAGTTTCAGCGCATCGAAACGACGAGTAGTCTGCAAAGACTTAGACACCAGATTTGGCACGCCTGCTTCTTCATCGAACTCAGAGTTCAGATAAGCCGCCTGGTAACGCATCAATTCATAGTGGCGTGCTTCTTTGAGCAAGAACGCACCACAGCTGATGGTCTGGAAGAATTGCTTGTGGAAGTCCAGGGTGATGGAATCCACTAATTCAATGCCGTCCAGATAGTCGCGATATTTTTCGGACATCAGCAATGCACCGCCCCACGCTGCATCAACATGCACCCAAATCTGGTGCTGTGATGCCAGTGTTGCGATTTCACGCAGCGGGTCGATAGCACCTGCATCGGTAGTACCGGCAGTTGCGACAATCGCCAGGACTTGCTCACCATTAGCCTGCGCCTGCGCCAGTTTCTCGCGAAGATCGTTAAGATCCATACGAGCAAACTCATCGGTTTTCACAAGCGTTACTGACTGATAGCCCAAACCGAGCAGTGCCATGTTCTTTTGCACCGAGAAGTGGGCATTTTCAGAACAGAACACTTTAATCTTTCTCAGGTTGCCAATCAGACCATCCTGCTGAATAGAGTGACCCTGACGCGCGAAGAAAGCATCACGTGCCAACATCAGCCCCATCAGGTTGCTCTGGGTGCCGCCGCTGGTGAATACGCCAGCGTCACCTGCCTGATAACCCACCTGAGTACGCAGCCATTCGATAAGTTTCATCTCGATGATGGTCGCAGACGGGCTTTGATCCCAGGAATCCATGCTCTGGTTGGTGGCATTAATCAGCACTTCCGCCGCCTGGCTTACGACCAGGCTTGGGCAATGAAGATGCGCGACACACTGCGGGTGGTGCACTGACAGGCTGTCTTTTAAAAAATATTCGATAGCTCGTTCAATCGCAGCCTGGTTGCCCAGGCCCTGAGGATTAAAATCCAGTTGAATGCGTTCACGCAGTTCAGCCACGGATTTACCCTGGTACATCTCAGGTTGCTGTAGCCATTGCACGACAGCCGCGCTGCTTTGTGCAATCGCTTGCTGGTAGGCTTCAGTGCTTTGCGCTGAGCCTGCCAGAATTGGGTTTAATTCAGACATCGTGGTCATTCGCTCCACTCAAACAGGTTTGATGCCAGCCGCTAACAGCGCCTGCTCAAACTTATCGAGGAAAATAGCCAGCTCATCGTTGGTGATAAGCAACGAAGGCAACAGACGCAGTACGCAACCATTACGGCCACCACGTTCCAGAATCAGCCCAGCTTTGAAGCAGTTTTTCTGCAGCAATGCGGACAGCTCAGCATCAGCTGGGTAGCAACCCATGTGATCTTTAGCTTCGTTCGGTTTAACAATCTCAATACCAATCATTAAGCCCAGACCACGAACCTGGCCGATGACCGGGTAACGTTTCTGCAAATCAGCCAGTTTGCCTTTCAGCCACTCGCCTTGCGCAGCAACTTTGTCAGCAATCTTGTTTTCAGTCAGATGCTTCAGCGTTGTCAGGCCGGTTGCCATCGCCAGTTGGTTACCACGGAAAGTTCCGGTGTGATGGCCTGGTGACCATGCATCGAACTCTTTCTTAATACCCAAGACTGCCAGTGGTAAGCCGCCACCAACTGCTTTAGACATAACAATGATGTCTGGCTCAATACCCGCGTGTTCATAAGCAAACAGTTTACCGGTACGGCAGAAACCAGCCTGAACTTCATCGATAATCAGCAGAATGCCGTGTTCCTGAGTCACTTTGCGAATGCGCTGCAACCACTCAGCAGGAGCCGGGTTAACACCGCCCTCACCTTGAACCGCTTCCAGAATGACTGCAGCAGGTTTACGCACGCCACTCTCAACGTCGTTGATCAGATTTTCGAAGTAATAGGTTAATGCTTTAACGCCAGCTTCACCGCCAATACCCAGCGGGCAGCGGTACTGATGTGGGTAAGGCATAAACTGGACTTCAGGCATCATGCCATCAACCGCTTCTTTCGGTGACAGGTTACCTGTTACTGAAAGCGCGCCATGAGTCATGCCGTGATAACCGCCGGAGAAGCTGATGATACCTGCACGGCCGGTCACTTTTTTAGCCAGTTTCAGCGCAGCTTCTACCGCATCCGCACCGGATGGGCCAGTAAACTGCAGGCAATACTCTTTACCCTGTCCAGGTAATAAAGAGAGAAGATATTCGGAGAACTGATCTTTCAACGGGGTTGTCAGATCCAGTGTATGTAACGGCAAGCCGCTGGTAATGACATTTTGGATGCTTTGCAGCACGTCAGGATGGTTATGTCCAAGTGCAAGCGTACCGGCACCAGCCAGGCAATCAAGATATTGATTATTCTCAACATCGGTGATCCAGACGCCATTGGCCTTCGCAATTGCTAACGGCAATTTGCGTGGATAACTGCGAACATTCGATTCAAATTCAGCCTGTCTGGCTAAATATGTTTCATTGCTACCATTTAATGAATTAGCACCTAAACTGTCAATACGGACTTTATCCGTCATCATATCTCTCCCACAACCGCTAGATCGTTTATTAGCAGTTGATGTAATGAATGTAGAAAAACTGAGCACTGTGTAAAAAACGCCGCCAATATAGGTTCTTTTCTCTCTCTACTCAATATTTTATTTTACTCACGTCACTATGTTGTCTTAATGTTTTTATCTTGTATTTATTATATGAAAATCATAGCGTTATCCACCAATCAGCCGTAAATGCTGAAAATTTTCATTTGTGAAGATATAAAAATTGCAAATTAGCCATTTTGAAGCGTAAATCAGCATCTTTTACGCGAGCGAGGTGTGGCACAAACAAGCATTTTTGTGCGTTAAGACACAGATAAACACAATTTTTAGTGGGCAGATCATTCTGAAGAGAAATAATCCCTTAAAAATTATAAGAGGAAAGGCTTTAATAGAATAAAAACTAAACGCTGTCATTGTTTGAATTGAATGGCTGAGAAATAACCTTCTATTTTAAATGTTATGTCAACGCACATTAATAATACGTAAACATAACAAACATCTAGTTCTTAGGATGATGAGTTGAATTACTTCTTCATCCACTGGCCGTTAAGTCCGCGCACATATTCACCTGCCGGTGCCCGTGCCACCAGTTTCCGCCCGGCAAGTTCAGCAACTTGATCCGCCGAGATATTGTTGCTGTCAGCCAGCTTCTGATAATTTTCAGCGCGCGCTTCGTTAATGCTTTTCACCAAGGCCAGTGTTTCCTGGTCTTGTTTGATTGGCGCAATGTAACCACTTAATGTTTCCCCTACACGCCCTTGCTGGCGTGCTTCGGTTAGCGTCAATGCCATTAAAGGTTGGCTAAACATTAAACTCGCCAGTAAAACACCTTTCACGATATTTTTCATGAGACTCACTCCTGACCGAACAAGTCACTGCGATTTTTAAGCAACGTCTCAACGTCTTTATCCACTTTAATATGAATCTCATGCTCAATTTTTACATTCATATTAATGGTGATAGGTTCTTTGGGTGCCGCAACTTCGATTCGCGGCGTGCACCCTGTTAGCGTTGAAATGCCTGTTGCCAGCAGTGTGGCGATGACGATTCTCATTGTGTTTCCTCACAAGCTTTATCGCGTATCTGACAACGCACATCCGGCAGTGCGGTATGTTGCTCAAGCCAGGTTTGCAAATTATCCCCAAAACGCAGGCTGCGCCAAAGCGTAAAGAGGTTTTCCTGATGGCTGTAATTCAGCCGTACCACATTCCTTTTCCCTTCAACCTGGCTTGTGCCCTGCACATTCGCCCGTAACGTTAACCCACCAAGGTTATCTAAATTTATCCTGGTCCAGGAATGAGAAATTTCCATATAACGCAACCAGTTAACTGCCACACCAGCGGCAATATTATTCTCAACAATGGCATCCGCCATGTCTTTATCAAGGCGTAATGTCAGTGGCCCAGGGTTTGACAGCCAACCGTCTTTAATTATCCATTGAGGATGGTTGAGCCACAGCGGCAAGCCGCCATTCACCCGCCCGGACATCGTGAACTGTTTAGGGTTAACCGCTGTTATCAATTCGCTTGAAGATATATTTTCTAAGCGTAGCAAGGCCGCGTCATGTTGTGGCATGCGTAACTGCTGCATACGCAGTTTTCCACCAAGAATATCGACGTTGACGTCACTGAGCGTCAGCGGTTGTTTCTCACTCCACGGATACCAGCCTTCGAGATCAGCCGTAATATTGGTGGAAGTGACCTGATTTTTCACTTCGGCAATGCGTAACGTTACCGGGCCGTCCGTTCCCAGGCGCCAGGTACTGTTGCTAAAGCGGAAAGGCAGGACGAAGTCCACACCGTTGATTTGGTTATCTGGCATCCAGACACTGCCGTTTTTCACCACAGCATGTCCTCCGGCTTCAAACCCCTGCCCACTCGCGGCAGAAAATGCGACTTGTGAATATAATGAGCCGTCTTTTAAAGTCATTTTCCAGTCGGCTGGAATAAGCGACTGGAATACCGCCAATCCTTGCTGCGGCCACCAGGCGTTACCGCGCAGACGAATGCCATCCCAGCGGCCATTGACGCGCACCGGCCCAATTGCTTCTGCTCGCAGTTCACCTTTGTACTGGAAAAATGACGGGTCAATGCCATCGACACTGAAGGATAATGTTGACGGTGGAAGTGTGCTACCACCACTAAAGGTGGTTTGCCCTGCGTTGAGCGTAAACGCGCCTTTGAACGATGGTGCTGACTGCGCGCGTTGCCAATGAAGCGGGCCATCCAGTTTCAGTCGCGGGGTGGTTATCAGCATCGAGCCGTACTCGAGCTTGTCAAAACCTGTTGATAGAGAACTAAGTTCAATCCGGTTGTCGCGCCATTCCCCTTGCCCGCGCACATCCCATTTGGCCTGCATCGGAGTGAACGCGCCATTTCCCCAGTACTTCCACTGCCATAAACCTGCATCCGGCAAAAAGTTATCCGCTTTGCCGTCAAGATGGAGCACGAAGTCGCCCATCTTATTTTCATGAGCGCGGACGATGGCCTGCAATCGCCCGTCAACACCGTGCCGCGAAACGCTAACACCCGCCAGCGGCCAGCGAATTTCATCGACATCAAGCGAGTCGATAATGCGCCCACGCGAACGTAACAGCGCACCTGGTTTGAACAACAATTTAGGGTCGGCAATTGCGCCGCTAAGTTCCCCTGGCAACACCGCGTAAAACACCATTCCATCTTGTTTGGCTTCGCCGGTTAATTGCAACGGCAGCGAGCTATTAATCGTACTGATTTTACCGGGGCCAATATTTAATACCGCGTTTCCTTTCCCAGCACTGCCCTGTGTGATGACATTCATCCGCCCGCTAATCACGGCATTTTCCAGACCCTGTCTCCAGTCATTAACCTGTAATGAAATACCGCCACGCAGCGGGAAACCGGCATACGGCCAGAACCACTGCCCGCCATTAACTTCAAAAATAGTGTTGCTGACGGTCCAGGGCAGCGCAAGGAGAGGCTCATGCGCATTCGGTGTAGCCACCCTGATTGCCCCTTGTGCCTCATTCCAGTCCAGCACGACATCAACCAACTCAGATTCCTGTGGGATACGCAATTTCGTGGCGAGATGGCCCTTTTCCGGTAAGTTGTCAGTAATAGCCGGCAACGTAACCGTACCTGCCAACTCCAGCGGTTCCATACCTGCCAGCGCCTGAACTTTTAATTTTTGCAACGCTAAGATCTGGCCGTTTAACTGCGCATCAACGCTTAATGATGGGCCGTCATAGTGCACAGATTGTTGCTCAGGCCTGAGGGAAAGGCGCAAGGCACCGGAGAATTGTTGAAACGGGGTAATATTGACCCTATCTATAGTTAAGAGACTTTCGGGTAATAACGATTGCCACTCATTCAGCGTTCTCGGCGCGGCTGGCGCTGACGAGTCGAGAGGGATTTTACTGATGCAATCAACATTAAGATTAAGTTGATCAAGATGAAGACGCCAACGCTGTGGATGGCTGAGCGTTGCATCCTTAATTGTCGCAAGTTCGCAGTCCCCGGCCAGATAGCGCAGATCAGGAACGATTATCGCCCCACGCGTAAATCGCGGGCTCGCTTCCATGGCGATTTTCGTCCCTTGTGGCAGCCAGATTCCGGCAAGCGTAGGTAGCCAATGGGCTATAGTCATCAAGAGCGTTAACGGCAGCAGAATGAGTATCAGCACCAACGCAATAATGGCTTTATATTTACCCTTCATGGGCGGTTAATATCCTGATTCAGCGACAATTTAAGACGACATATGCGATGATTCTTGCATTATTCGGACCGGGCGTGAAGACATTGCCTGGTTTAAGCGCAGCCAACCTTGAGTTAGCAGTAGAATTTCCTGCTTAAAAATAAATTTTAGAAATTGTAAGAATTTTTTAAGCATGCTAATTTTACACTAATATCATTCTGGAGATAAGTCTCATGAAACTGGCAGTGTACAGCACAAAACAGTACGACAAAAAGTATCTGGAGCAGGTTAACAATGAATATGGCTTTGATCTTGAATTTTATGACTTCTTGTTAACTGAAAAAACAGCCAAAACCGCTCATGGTTGCGAAGGGGTTTGTATCTTCGTTAATGACGACGGCAGCCGCCCTGTACTTGAAGAGTTAAAAAAGCAGGGTGTGAAGTTTATCGCACTGCGCTGCGCGGGCTTTAACAACGTTGATTTAGATGCCGCCAAAGAATTAGGAATGCCCGTAGTACGCGTTCCGGCCTATTCACCTGAAGCCGTAGCAGAACATGCTCTCGGCATGATGATGTGCCTGAACCGTCGTATTCACCGCGCTTATCAACGTACCCGTGATGCTAACTTCTCTCTTGAAGGGCTGACCGGTTTTACTATGTACGGCAAAACCGCAGGTGTGATTGGCACCGGGAAAATTGGTATTGCTGCGCTGAGAATATTGAAAGGGTTCGGTATGCGCTTGTTAGCGTTTGACCCATACCCGAGTGCAGCAGCACTTGAGCTCGGTGTGGAATATGTCGATTTGCCAACGTTGTTTGCGGAGTCAGACATTATTTCATTGCACTGTCCGCTGACACCAGAAAACTACCATTTGCTCAACCATTCTGCGTTTGAGCAAATGAAAGATGGCGTGATGATCATCAACACCAGCCGTGGTGCGTTGATTGATTCGCAAGCTGCCATTGATGCACTGAAAAACCAAAAAATTGGCGCGTTGGGCTTGGACGTTTACGAGAACGAACGCGATTTGTTCTTTGAAGATAAATCTAATGACGTGATTCAGGATGACGTATTCCGTCGCCTGTCGGCCTGCCATAACGTGCTGTTTACCGGCCACCAGGCATTCCTGACTGCGGAAGCGTTAACCAGTATTTCTGAAACAACTCTGGAAAACTTGCGGCAGTTAGAAAACGGTGAACCTTGCCCTAACCAGGTAAACTAGTTTCATCCAGAACGCCATCACCAAGGCCCTCTCGCTCGAGGGCTTTTTGGTTTTGTGTTCTCCTTTTCCCTGAGGGAGAACGCCGGGATGAGGGAGTTTTAAGATAATCCTTAAAGAATCACGCCCCGCTTTTTGCCAAAGTGGCACCAACTCATTGATGAAACGAATAACTTAAGGAAAAGAAATGAAAAAATTAGCTTCCCTCGCATTGGCTGCCATGGTGTTGGCAGGTTGCGCACAATCTGGTGATAAATCGACAGTCACCGCGCAAGATCTGCAACATCATCGCTATGTGCTGCAAACCGTAGACGGCAAACCGCTCACTGGCATTAATCGTATGCCTGAGCTGAGCTTCGGTGAAAATATGCATATTTCGGGTGCGATGTGTAACCGCTTTATGGGTCAGGCGACGCTTGAAGGCGATACGCTAAAAGCAAAAGGTCTGGGAATGACCATGATGATGTGTGCTGAGCCGCAGCTTAACGGGCTGGACCACATGATTAACGACATGCTAACCACAGGTGCAAAAGTCGGTTTGGATCCGCAACAACTGACGCTTAAAACCAGCCAGCATACCTTAGTTTATAAACTGGCCGATCTGGTCAACTGATTCGACTAGTACGCACCACACGTTCCGGCGGCAAGCGCATTCTCACTACAGCGTTTGCCGTTGGGCATCGCGCACATACCGGTTGCCGACCCATCTAACTGACGAGCAACACTCAGCGTCCCACCAATCATTGCACAACTCGCCTGCCCTTGATTAGACATTGCCGCGCGCATACCCGGTGGCACGTGAGCCGCGGTGGCTTGTTGAGGTGGTTCATTACTACTGCATGCAGAAAGCATTGATGTTGATAACAACAGTGCGGCACAACCCGCTAAAAACGCAGCGCGCATTACTCTTCTCCCCCTGAACGTTGCAAAACCTAAGAATCATAAGCGCTCGCGCTGTGTTCCGTCGAGGCCGCAGAGCAATAAAAAGTATGTGATTTTGCAAGGCAGATCACTTTATTGCATAAAACTTCGCCAACCACTCTTTACACGACCTCAATCAAAGCCAAACGCAGGACACAAAAGCGAAAATCACCTTTTGTGGGGTTTGCTAGAATTAAAAGATTATTCTTCGGCTCGCCTCTGTCATGTGGGCCTTTTCGCTTTTATTGTTGCGCAATGTAAGGGTGTCTCAATGATCACAATCGACGGCAATGGTGCAGTGGCCTCTGTGGCGTATCGCGCCAGCGAAGTCATCGCCATCTACCCGATAACTCCCAGTTCTACCATGGCAGAACTTGCTGATGCCTGGTCTGGTGACGGCCTTAAAAACATTTGGGGCGATACGCCACGTGTTGTAGAAATGCAGTCTGAAGCGGGCGCGATTGCCACGGTTCACGGCGCGCTGCAAACCGGTGCCCTTTCCACCTCGTTTACTTCATCGCAGGGTTTACTGCTGATGATCCCGACGCTCTACAAACTGGCAGGGCAATTAACGCCGTTTGTACTGCATGTGGCGGCGCGAACTATCGCAACCCACGCGCTATCTATTTTTGGCGACCACTCAGATGTGATGGCCATTCGTCAGACCGGTTGCGCCATGTTATGTGCCAGCAGCGTACAAGAAGCACAAGACTTCGCGCTAATTTCACACATTGCCACCCTAAAAAGCCGCGTACCTTTTATTCATTTCTTCGACGGATTCCGCACTTCGCATGAAATCAACAAAATCGTCCCGCTGGCCGACAGTACGATTCTGGAATTATTGCCGCAAAAAGAGATAGATGAACACCGCGCCCGCGCACTGAATCCTGAACATCCGGTGATTCGCGGCACATCTGCCAATCCAGATACCTATTTCCAGTCCCGCGAAGCCAGCAACTTGTGGTATGACGCGGTGTATGAGCATGTTGAACAAGCGATGGACAGCTTTGCCACTGCCACAGGCCGCCAATATCGTCCGTTTGAATACTACGGTCACCCGCAGGCCGAACGCGTCATTATCCTGATGGGTTCAGCCATTGGCACGTGTGAAGAAGTAGTCGATGAATTACTGACTCGAGGCGAAAAAGTGGGCGTGCTTAAAGTTCGCCTGTTCCGCCCTTTCTCAGCCGACCATTTATTAGCGGTTCTACCGGAAACTGCGCGTCAGATTGCTGTGCTTGACCGCACTAAAGAACCGGGTGCGCTGGCAGAACCGCTGTATCTCGATGTCATGACATCACTTGCCGAAGCCTTTAATCGTGGTGAACGTGAAACACTGCCCCGCGTGATTGGCGGACGTTACGGTCTTTCTTCCAAAGAATTTGGCCCAGAGTGTGTGTTGGCCGTATTCAACGAACTCAGCCAATCGAAACCGCGCCCACGTTTCACTGTTGGGATTTACGATGACGTCACTAATTTGTCGTTACCGTTACCCGAAAACACCCTGCCAAACCGCGCAAAACTCGAAGCGTTGTTCTATGGCCTGGGCAGTGACGGTAGCGTCTCGGCAACCAAAAACAACATCAAAATCATTGGGAATTCGACACCGTTTTTCACCCAGGGTTATTTCGTTTACGACTCGAAAAAGGCAGGTGGCCTGACGGTTTCCCACCTGCGTGTCAGTGAACATCCGATTAACTCGACTTACCTTATCGACCGCGCTGATTTTGTTGGCTGCCATCAGTTGCAGTTTATCGACAAATATCAAATGGCCGAACGGCTCAAACCCGGCGGTATTTTCCTGCTTAACACGCCTTACGGCGCGGACGAAGTGTGGCACCGTCTACCGCAAGAAGTTCAGGCGGTACTGAATCAGAAAAAAGCCCGTTTCTTTGTCGTCAATGCGGCGAAAATTGCCCGTGAATGCCATCTTGGTGCGCGCATCAACACCGTTATGCAAATGGCGTTTTTCCATCTCACCAATATTCTGCCCGGCGACAGCGCACTCGCGGAGTTGCAGGGTGCGATAGCCAAAAGCTACAGCAGCAAAGGTCAGGAGCTGGTGGAACGCAACTGGCAGGCGTTAGCACTTGCGCGTGAATCACTGGCGGAAGTGACGTTGCAAGACGTGAACGAAACCAGCCCGATGCGTCCACCGGTAGTTTCTGACGCAGCACCTGATTTCGTTAAAACTGTTACCGCCGCGATGCTTGCCGGATTGGGTGACGCACTGCCCGTTTCCGCGCTTCCACCCGATGGCACCTGGCCAATGGGCACCACGAAGTGGGAAAAACGCAATATCGCCGAAGAAATTCCAATCTGGAAACCGGACATTTGCACTCAGTGTAACCACTGTGTTGCTGCCTGCCCGCACTCGGCAATCCGCGCTAAAGTCGTGCAGCCAGAAGCCATGGAAAATGCCCCTGCCTCACTACAATCGCTGGATGTGAAGTCCCGCGATATGCGTGGGCAGAAATACATATTGCAGGTTGCACCTGAAGATTGCACCGGCTGCAATCTGTGCGTGGAAGTTTGCCCAGCGAAAGACCGCCAGAACCCCGAAATCAAGGCCATCAACATGATGTCGCGCCTTGAACATGTAGAAGAAGAAAAAGAAAATTACGATTTCTTCCTCAAACTGCCGGAAATGGACCGCACCAGTCTCGAGCGTATTGATATCCGCACCTCCCAATTGCTGACGCCGCTGTTTGAATATTCCGGTGCGTGCTCTGGCTGTGGCGAAACACCGTATATCAAGCTGCTGACCCAGTTGTATGGCGACCGCATGTTGATTGCCAACGCCACTGGCTGTTCGTCGATTTATGGCGGTAATTTGCCTTCAACGCCGTATACCACCGATGCCAATGGGCGCGGCCCAGCTTGGGCAAACTCACTGTTTGAAGATAACGCCGAATTTGGCCTTGGTTTCCGTCTGACCGTCGATCAGCATCGTGCCCGCGTGATGCGTTTGGTCGATAAGTTTGCTGATAAACTTCCAGCGGAGTTGAATGAGCAGCTTCACGCTCAAGCCTCACCAGAAGTGCGCCGCGAGCAGATTGTCGCATTGCGCCAGCATTTGGCGAATATCGACGACCCGGACGCACGCCAGTTAATAACCGATGCGGATGCGATGGTAGAGAAATCTATCTGGCTGATTGGCGGTGACGGTTGGGCGTACGATATCGGTTTTGGCGGCCTCGACCACGTGTTGAGCCTGACCGAGAACGTCAATATTCTGGTGCTGGATACACAGTGTTATTCAAACACAGGCGGTCAGGCGTCGAAAGCCACGCCGCTTGGCGCGGTGACTAAGTTTGGCGAACATGGCAAGCGCAAAGCGCGTAAAGATCTCGGTGTCAGCATGATGATGTACGGGCATGTTTATGTGGCACAGATTTCATTGGGCGCGCAGTTAAACCAGACTGTGAAAGCGATTCAGGAAGCTGAGGCTTATCCTGGCCCATCACTGATTATCGCCTACAGCCCATGTGAAGAACACGGCTACGATCTGGCGCTCAGTCACGATCAAATGCGTCAACTTACCGCCACTGGTTTCTGGCCACTTTATCGCTTCGACCCGCGTCGTGCCGATGAAGGAAAACTGCCGCTGGCGCTGGATTCCCGTCCACCGTCCGATGCATTGGCCGATACGCTGATGAAAGAACAGCGCTTCCGTCGCCTGAATGCGCAGCAGCCAGAAGTTGCCGAGCAGTTATGGAAAGACGCCGCTGTCGATTTGCAAAAACGCTACGATTTCCTGGCCCAAATGGCAGGTAAAGCGGAAAAAGCCGACAGCGAGTAATTGGGTAATGTCGGATGTCGCTCACGCTAATCCGACCTACTATGTCAAAACGTAGGGTGGATTAGCGCAAGCGACATCCACCACTCGTGTCACTTCTTAAAGCTGATGCGCACCACATCGTCTGGGCTGGTCGGTTCTTTTTCACGGCTGCCCGGCTGTTTCACACTAACGAACAACTGCTGTCCGTCTGGCGAAAGTGCGAGGCTGTTAGGCAGTGCAGGCGTATCGATTGTTTCCAGCACTTTGTAGCTTTTCGCATCAATCACGCTGACTTTACCTTCTTTGCGATGCGTCACGTAGATTTCATTACGCACTGGGTTGAACAACACATCCAGACCGAACGGCACATCAACTTTATTCAGCACTTTGCTGGTTTTGGTATCGACAACCAAGAGTTGCGGCGTTTGGGAATCGCTGATAAATGCGCGGTTAGTTGCAGGATCGAGCGCAATATTCAGATAAAAATGCTCACCTTCGGTATCGAGTTTGGTGCGCGAGATAACCTTGTTGGTTTTGCTGTCGATAACAATAAATTCGTTGTCGGCGTTGGTCATGTAGATACGTGCAGATTTCTCATCAATCGCAAGGCCCGTCGCCATTTTGCCCAGATCTTTGATCGTATCGCGCAACGTAAGCGTTGCGCCGTCAATCACCCACAACACGCTTGAATCACCCAAACCGCCCATATACAGCGTATTGGTGCCTTCGTTAACCACTAACTGGCGCGGCATTAGCGGGCGCGTGGTTTCTGTACGTTTGGTGTCATCCACCACTAACTGCTTAATCACATCGCCCGTTTTGCTGTTGATGGCCGTCACCGCACTGCTGGTGGTGTTGCCCAGGAACAGCGTACCCGTGGTTTTGTTGAACGCCACACCGAACGGCTTCAGGTTGTTATGAATTGCCTGTGTTACTTCAAGCGTTGCCGGATCAAGGCGATAAACTACCCCGCCTTTATCGAGTTTGCGGCTCTGGGACGTTGCAACATACAAAGCTGACTGGTCCGCACTGTACGCCATTTCATAGGCACCTTTGCCAACTGGCTTTCTTTCCATCGTGAAAGAGGTGTCAGCAAATAGTGAACTGGAAAACAGCAGGCTAGTGAGCATTAAAGCAGGCAGTGCGCGTAAACGGGTTTGTGGTAAAGCAGACATAAATATCCTTATCAACAGCAGGTGAATCTCTTTAGCTAACAATCCGTTAACTAAAGAGGTGAAATCTTGTTGTTGATATTAATTATCATTTTCACCGCTAAAAGTAAATGATTCTCATTTAAATAACCCCAAGCTAATACTCTTTGAATGCCATTGCAAAACTTGACATAAACAGGGGGCAGAGGCAGATAAACTTATATTCTTAAGCAGGAGTTTGGTGGGATAGATGGGCTGAATACTTAAGAATTCAGGGGCGCGATGGCCCCCCTGAAGTGTTCATTCTGGATGCGGAATACACCTGTAAACTTATACCTGTAAATAAACCACTTGAGTTTGCAGGTACTCATTAAGCCCGTGGCGTCCATCCGCCCCACCAATGCCCGATTTGCGCCAGCCGGCGTGGAAACCTTGCATCGCTTCAAAGTTCTCACGGTTAACGTAGGTTTCGCCGAATTTCAGACCCTTAATCGCTTTCATCGCAACATTTAAGTCACGTGTATAAACCGAAGATGTCAGGCCATAATCGCTGTCATTCGCCATCTCAAGCGCTTGTTCCAGCGTATCAAACGTTGTGACTGGCAGCACCGGGCCGAAGGTTTCATCATGCATAATGGTCATATCCTGGCGCACATCCACCAGCAGTGTTGGCGGGTAAAAATACCCTTTCCCATCTGGTGCTTTGCCACCCAACACTACACGCGCGCCTTCACTGACTGCACGAGCAACTTTCTGCTCTACGCGCTCCAGTGCAGCGGCGTTAATCAATGGCCCCATCGACACATCGTTACGCTCGCCGGTATCACCAAAGCTCACCTGTTTAAAGGCCTCACTCAGGCGAGTAATAAACTCATCGTAAATACCTTTTTGTACATACACGCGTTCAGCGCAGTTACACACTTGCCCGGTGTTAATCATTCGAGAATCGACAATCGCTTTCACCGCAATATCCAGATCAGCATCGTCCATCACGATGGCGGGTGCTTTACCGCCCAGTTCCAGACAAACTTTAGTGATGTTTTTCGCCGCTGCGGCCATGATTTTCTCACCAGCGCCCACGCTTCCGGTCATGCTGACCATCGCCACTTTCGGGTTGCCAGCCAGCTCCTGGCCTACCGTTTCGCCACGGCCTAAAACCAGGTTAAATACCCCTTTTGGCAGCCCGATATCATGAACAATTTCAGCAAACGCAATGGCGTTGTTTGGCGTGAATTCACTGGGTTTGATAACGATGGTATTACCGGTAATCAGCGCTGGCGCGAGTTTGCGGGCAATCAGGAAAAAGGGGAAGTTCCACGGCAAAATCCCGGTAGTCACGCCGAGCGCGCGTTTAAACACCAGAATGTTTTCACCAGGACGGTCACTTTGTAGGATTTCTCCTTCATAACGACGCGCCCATTCAGACATGTAATCGAGATAGTCAGCAGTAAACGCCACTTCCACCTCGGCTAACTGTTGCGTTTTACCGCCTTCAGCAACAATCAGCGCGCTAATTTCTTTTGCGCGGTCACGGATTCCCGCCGCGATTTTACGCAACCAGCCCGCTCGTTCGATAGCCGGTAAAGCCTCCCAACCCGCCTGCGCTTTTGCTGCTGCATCAATCGCATCACGCGCCTGCTGAGCGGAGCCGTCAGGAATACGTGAAATCAGCGCTTCGGTGGCAGGATTAATCACATCAATCCACTGCTCGCCCTGCCATTGAACAAATTGACCATCAATATACATTGGGTGTTGTACAGGTGCTGTCATGACCGGCTCCTTTGTGTTCACTGTGTTTGTTTCATTTATGTAAAATACTTGTGAACACTCTAAGCATCAAAAACAGCCACTCGGGCAAAATGGTCATGAACTGTGATGGCTCTCAATAAAAACAATGGAAAAGAGCCGCTTTTGCTACATTTCAGAAACATAAAAATGACCGTTTTCAGCGCACTCGGCAGAAAACGGTCATCTGAGGGGAAATTACAGCAATTAGCAAAGCGCGCTATAAACCGCGTTCATTCATTAAACGCGCCAGCGCAGTATCACTGACGAGAATTTCCCATGCATGCATGACTGCCGCTGGGATTTCAACATGGGTAATAAAATCACGGCCTTGCGGCCCATAACCCTGTACATCGTCTCTGATTCGCGGAATTTCCCCAAGCGCCAGAGAAATGTAGCGTGCAACCGGCCATAAACCCTTTTCATTCAGGGTAAACGTGGTCTGGGATTTATTACTCACCAGCACCGGAATAATACCAGGCCAACTTCGCCACTGCGGGATATGCGCGTCATCCTGCCAGATGCGTTCAAACGTCGCCACTGTGCGCAATTGCATGGTCGGATCCTGAATAATGATCACCCGATCGGGTGTGATGTTCTGCTGTTGCAAAAGCTGATGAGTGAAACGCGCGTTCTCACCACAGTTGGTGGATTTCTCTTCCGTGAGCACTTTTTCCGCCGGGATCTTCCAGAACTGAGTGGCAATGTCTTTGATAATTGCCGCTTCTGCGCGCCCGGTGGTGGGAATGGTGTTATAGAGCGGGTGTTTAGCAATGGCACCATACAAAAAGGTGGTTGAATGCCCGATACCACCCGTTATTACCAGCGGAATTTCGGTATTGGCAGCAAGCTGGCATGCCGCATCAATGGTGGGGATAACGGCATTGCCTGCGAGAATAATAAGGTCTGCATCAGAAACTGCAGGTGGTGCGGCAAACTCATTGTGAGAAAGCCACTTACCCAACGTATTAATAGCCTCAATGGTCGTTGCCTGCAAAGCTGGAAATGTTGTCATCAACATAACCCCTCCTTGTTAAAAACCAGCGCACATCATAACGCAGGTTAACTGCAGGCTATATAGGGAGGGTCTGAGTCCTGACCCGCCCTTATCCGCACATTCCTCGACGAACTCAGCAAGATGAATGCGATTTGGGTTAATGGCTAAGAAAATTGATAAATCCTCGTTTCCCAAGGATGCAGCCGATAGGTTTCATCCGCCTGCGGATAGTTCCCCAACACACACTTAGCCCCTTCCAGGCGCAAATCAGCACCTGACCAACGGGAAGATTTCGACGACATATTGCAAAGCACCACGAATTCGTCGCCTTCAAGTACGCGGCGGTACGCATAAATCTGTGTGTGGTCTTTCAGCTCTAGCACATAGCGTCCATAAATCAGCGTTCGTTCCTGTTTGCGTAACTGGATAAGTGCACGATAGAAATTCAGCACCGAATCCGGGTCTTGCTGCTGGCTGGCTACGTTTATCATCTCAAAATTGGCATTCACTTTGAGCCACGGTCTGGCGTCGCTAAAGCCCGCGTTCGGCCAGGCATTCCACTGCATTGGTGTGCGGGAATTGTCGCGTCCGGTGTTGGTCAGAAAAGCGATAATTTCTTCTTCGCTTTTGCCCTGTGCGGCCAGCTCACGCCACATATTTTTCGCTGACACGTCATCAAAATCGTCTAACCCTTCAAAACGGGTATTAGTCATGCCGATTTCTTGCCCCTGGTAGATAAACGGCGTGCCCTGCATCAGGAAATAGAGTGCGGCAATACAGGTGGTGCTTTCCCGCCAGTAGTGTTCGGTATCTCCCCAGCGCGAGGTAATACGCGTCAGGTCGTGGTTTTCCACATACAACGCATTCCAGCCTTTACCTTCCAGCACGTTCTGCCAGGCGGTGAAAATTTTCTTCAGCACCGCGGGTTCTGGGCGTAAACCTGCCTCCGGTTCCCATAAACGCACATGTTCAAACTGGAACACCATATTCAAACGCCCGCGATGTTCACCCACCCACTCTTCGGCATGTGGCGCATTCAGGCCATTTACTTCACCGACCGTCACAATATCGTAGTGTTGAAACACCTGCTGACTCATGTCATCGACGTAATCGAGCAACCCATCGTAGTTAAGATGGCTTTTCATAGATGGCACATAACGGAGATTGTCGGGATTGGGCACATCGGCAAGCGTCGGTTCTTTCTTCATATGGCAGATAGCATCAATGCGGAAGCCGTCGATGCCTTTATCAAGCCACCAGTGCATCATGCCGTACACAGCACGGCGTACATCGTGATTTTCCCAATTTAAATCGGGCTGACGGCGGGTAAAAAGATGCAGATAATACTGCCCGGTTTTCCGGTCGTATTCCCAGGTTGAACCTTTAAAGATCCCTTCCCAGTTGTTTGGCTCCGCGCCATTTTTACCGTCGCGCCAGGTATACCAGTCGCGTTTTGGGTTATCTCGCGAAGAACGGGACTCCAGGAACCACGGATGCTCATCCGACGTGTGATTAACCACCAGGTCGATAATCAGCCGCATCCCTCGAGCATGAACTTGTTCCAGAAGCCGGTCGAAATCCGCCATCGTGCCGAATTCCGCCATGATGTTCTGATAATCACTGATGTCATAGCCATTGTCGTCGTTAGGCGACTTGTACATCGGGCAGATCCATATCAGATTGATACCGAGATCTTTGAGGTAATCGAGTTTTTCAGTGATTCCATTCAGGTCGCCAATGCCATCACCGTTGCTGTCTTTAAAACTGCGCGGATATATCTGGTAGGCCACCGCTTCTTTCCACCAGTTTGCCATCGTTTACCTCCCGATTAATAAAGCAAAAGATTCATAAGGTTGTAGTTCAAGGCTTACCGCCAATTGGTCACGCGGCGCATAATTGCTTATTAAACATTCACCGTGCCAATTCTGCATGGTTTGCGGTATTTCAAGCGTGAGATATTCGGCGGTGAAATTGTTCACCACTAACAGCCGCTCCTCATCGAACGTTCTCAGCCAGGCAAACACCTGTGGATGTTCAGACAGCACCGGCTGGAAATCGCCGTAAACCAACACCGGATAATGCTTACGCAGCGCTATCAGTTTTTGGTAATGCCATAAAATTGAATCCGGTTGTTCAAGCGCTGCGGCCACATTGATTTCACGGTAGTTTGGGTTAACCGCAATCCATGGTGTTCCCGACGTGAAGCCGGCATTTTGGCTACCGTTCCACTGCATCGGTGCGCGCGCGTTATCTCGCCCATTAGCATGAATGCCAAGCAGCATTTCTTCATGGCTGACACCTTGCGCCACCCGCTCTTTATAAAGATTCAGGCTTTCGATATCACGATATTGGGCAATGTCGTCGAAGCGTACGTTGGTCATGCCGATTTCTTCACCCTGATAAATATACGGCGTGCCTTTCAGGCAGTGCAGCGCAGTGGCGAGCATCTTTGCAGAAAGTTCGCGAAACTCACCTTCATCACCAAATTTCGACACTGCCCGTGGTAAATCATGGTTACTCCAGAACAACGAATTCCAACCCTGATTCGCCAGTGCTAACTGCCATTTTTCGATAACCGCTTTAAAGCTCATCAGTTCAAACGGTTTGCTGCGCCATTTCCCTGCAAGTTCATCCCAAAACTGTTTGATATGGTCAAACTGGAAAACCATCGATAATTCTTCGCGTTCTTCTGCGCTATACAGCAGTGCGTCTTCAGGCGTGGCACTCCAGGTCTCCCCAACGGTGACGTAATCCCCTCTACCAAATGTGGCGTGGTTCATCTGACGAATCAGCAAGTGCAGATTTTTGCCGTTCGCCATGATCTGTTTATCCACTTCTTTGCCGATAAGGTCGATAACGTCCATGCGAAAACCACCGATACCTTTAGCCAACCAGCGATTCATCATGGCGTGAACCTCGTCGTGGACACGAGGGTTTTCCCAGTTGAGATCTGGCTGGCGTACTGAAAACTGGTGCAGATAATATTCGCCGGAGGCTTCGTCTAATGCCCAGCCGCTGCCGCCAAAGTAGGAACGAAAATCGTTCGGTGGGCCACCGTCTGCCGCAGGTTTTCGCCAAATGTAGAAATCGCGATAAGGGTTGTTTTTAGATTTAAGTGCTTCGATAAACCAGGCGTGTTCATCGGATGTGTGGTTGACGACTAAATCCATCAGGATGTGAATATTGTGCTGTTTTGCCTGCTGGATAAGGGTTTCCATCTCCGCCATGGTGCCAAATTCGGTGGCAATGTCTTCATAGTCAGAGATGTCGTAACCGTTGTCGTCCATCGGTGATCGGTAAACCGGTGAGAGCCAAATCAGGTTGATACCAAGCTGTTGCAGATACTCGAGTTTGCTGATGATACCGTTGATATCACCGATACCATCCCCATTGCTGTCCATAAAACTGCGCGGATAGATTTGGTACACCACCGCATTGTGCCACCATTTTTGTTCCACCACTTTCTCCTTTTTACCGAATGTCTACGGCTTCAAAAACCGTTCAAAAGCATTCCCCTGCGCATCAAACAAATAACAACTTTCCGGCGGTAAACGCAGGCCGATACGTTGGTCAGGTCTGATTTCAAGTCTTTCAGTCTGGCGTATCACCAGCGGTTCGCTACCGTAACCACTGTTAACGTACAGCAACGTCTCATTGCCCATATGCTCAACAAACAGTACTTCTCCTTCGATATCCGCATGCACAATTTCGGTTAACTGAACATGCTCCGGGCGAATCCCCAGCCGCACTGCCTGGCCATCACCGCGCCCCGCTATTGGCAGCGTAATTTGCTGGCGATTTTCCAATAGTACTTCGCAGCGGTGCTCACTTGTGTGAGTCAATAAGCCAGGAATTAGATTCATTTTTGGCGAGCCAATAAACTGGGCGACAAACACGTTGGCCGGGCTGTCGTAAAGTTCAAGCGGTGTTCCTACCTGTTCTATTTGCCCCTGGTTTAGCACCACGATCCTGTCGGCAAGTGTCATCGCTTCCACTTGATCATGGGTGACGTACAAGATCGTGGCGTTGATACGTTTGTGCAGCGCGGCGATTTCCATACGCATCTGCACACGCAGCGACGCGTCGAGGTTTGACAGCGGTTCATCAAACAGAAACAGGCTCGGTTCGCGCACAATCGCCCGCCCGATAGCCACGCGCTGGCGTTGGCCGCCAGAGAGATCTTTAGGCCGCCGGTCGAGTAAATGCTCCAGTTGCAAAATCCGTGCGCTTTCTCGTACTTTTTCGTCGATTTCTTTTACGGGTAATTTCGCCATTTCAAGCGCAAACGCCATGTTCTGGTACACCGTCATATGTGGATAGAGTGCGTATGACTGGAACACCATGCCGATGCCGCGCTCTGATGGGGAATCGTCGTTCACGCAAATACCGTCAATGCGCATTTCGCCGCCGCTGATTTCCTCAAGGCCCGCAACCATACGCAGCAACGTGGATTTTCCGCAGCCGGACGGCCCAACCACCACCACAAACTCCCCACTGTTCACTTCCAGATCGAGAGGTTTAATCACCTCAGATGACGAGCCGTAGCGTTTTTGAATTTTATCGAGTACGAGTTGCGCCATGGTTATCCTTTAATCGCTCCGCTGGTAAGCCCGCTGACAATACGTTTCTGGAAGATAAGCACCAACACGATAATCGGCAGTGTCACCATCACCGACGCCGCCATAATGCTGCCCCACGGCAGTTCAAAGGTAGACGCACCGCTGAACATGCTGATGGCCACTGGCACCGTACGTTTGCCGCTGGAAATAATAAACGTCAACGCGAACATGAATTCATTCCAGGCGCCGATAAACGCCAGTAACCCAGTTGTGACCAGCGCGGGAGCCAGAATCGGCGCAAATACGCGGCGGATAATGGTCCAGGTTTTCGCACCGTCAACGATCGCTGCTTCCTCCAGCTCAACCGGTATCGACTTCATAAAAGTGGTTAACACCCAAACGGTGAACGGCAGCGAAAACGTGGTGTACGAAAGCACTAACGCGCCGAGCGAGTCATACAATCCCAGAAAACGCACCAGCTCAAACATGCCCGTCAGCACCGCGACCTGCGGGAACATTGAAACGCACAGAATGGTGAACAACAGAAATTTGCGCCCACGAAACGGCACTCGCGCCAGCGCGAAAGAGGCGGTAATGGAAACCAGCAGGCAGATACCGACGGTTATCGTCGCCACCAGCACAGAGTTGAGCAAACTGCGGGCGATGCCGTTAGCCACCAGTGCCGTCACGTAGTTTTGCCAGTGCCAGCCACTCGGCAGATAAGCTGGTAAGAACAGCTCCTGGCCAGTGCGCAGCGACGTAATAATGGCGTAATAAAATGGGAAAACGCAGAACAGCACGGCTAACGTCGCGCCAAAATAAATCACCAGCTTATGAGCAACTTTGCGTTGCCGACGGGTGGTTTTCATCACCGCTTCTCCTTCTCATTTAAGCGTGAGACGCGGATAAAGCAGGCGGCAATGCCCGCCACCATCATAAAGACCAGTACCGACGCTGCCGAGCCCATCCCCATATCCTGATAAGAGATGATTTGCTCACGGGCGTATCCGGAAACGGACATGGTTGCCTCACTGTTAGAGGTCAACACGAAAATCAGATCGAAGATGCGCATCGCGTCCATCACGCGGAAAATCAACGCCACGATCATCGCAGGCATAATCAGCGGTAATGTTATACGTTTAAAACGCTGCCAGGCACTTGCGCCATCGACACGTGCCGCTTCATACAAATCATTGGGTATCAGTTGCAACGCCGCCAGCAACATCAATGCCATAAACGGAGTCGTTTTCCAGACATCGGCAATCACCACTGCCCACATCGATAACGACGGTTCGGCTATCCACGCCAGATGCGCCTGATAACCAAAAATTCTGTCTAGTAAGTCGTTAATCACGCCATATTGGTCGTGGAACATCCAGCCCCACATTTTGGCACTGACAATTGTCGGGATCGCCCAGGGCACCAGAATGGCGGTGCGCACCAACCCCTGACCATGAAATTTCTGATTCATCAGCAGCGCCAGCAACATGCCAAAAACCAGCTCAAAACCCACAGACACTACGGTAAACCAAAGCGTGTTTCCGACAGCCTGCCACCAAAGCGGATCGACTAACACGCCAGAGCTTTCACCGTCGTGCGTCGCATAATAGTTTGCCAACCCCACCATTTGGTATTCAGAAGGGTTGTCGAGCATCGCGTTGGTGAAACTGAAAAAGAAGGTGCGCACCAGCGGCCAGCCCGCCGCCAGTGCAAGAAGTAACAGTGTGGGCGCCACCAGTATCCATGCGATACGGCGGCGCCGCTGTTGGTAGCCTAAATGCGCCAATTAATGCCAGTCCTTGCCTTTGACGCGTTCCAGACGTTTTTGCAGATCCGCCACAGCCGTTTTGCCATCGCTGCTGCCGTTAAGCACTTTAAAGGTCACGTTAAAGATGGCATTCGATACGCGTGGATATTGGCTTTTAGTTGCCGTTGCTGGACGCGGGACTGCGTTGGCGAAGATCTCTTTAAACATTGTCAGATGCGGCGCGGTTTCCAGCACAGCTTTGTCTTCATACAATGCCGAACGCGTTGGTGCAAAGCCAAGATACTTCAGCTGCATTTTTTGCGAATCAGCATCGGTGAGGATTTTCAGCAACGCAATCGCTGCATCTTTGTTTTTGGTATTGGCGTTAACCGACCATTGCCAGCCACCCAACGCATTAGCCGATTTACCATCTGGCCCCGCCGGAAGCGGTGCAACGCCCACTTTGCCTTTCAGCGGGCTATCGGCCCCTTGCGATAGCAGATACGCATAAGGCCAGTTGCGCATAAACAGCGCGTCACCGTTCTGGAATACGGCTCTCGATTCTTCTTCTTTGTAGCCTAACGCCCCTTTTGGCGTGATTTTACCCATCCAGCCCGCGACCATATCTAATGCTGCCGCCGCTTTCGGATTGTTAATGGTCACGTTCCCTTTTTCATCGATGAACGTGCCACCGCCGTAGGAATCAATCCACTCCAGCGCGTTACAGGTTAACCCTTCATAGGATTTGCCCTGGAAGATCATCCCCCAGAAGTTTTTGTGTCCTGCCTTGCGTTCTTCTTCCTGGATTTTGGTGGCGATACGCGTCAGGTCTTCCCAGGTTTTTGGCGGCTGCTCTTTGTATTTCTCCAGCAGGTCTTTGCGGTAATAGAGCACACCGGTATCGAGATAAGCCGGAATCGCTTTAACTTTGCCGTTCACCGTGTCGTTCGCCCAAGAGCCTGGGAAGAAATCCCCTTTCATATCCCCAACAGCATCGGTTAAATCGAGCGTTTGCTTATCGAGCAGCCCCACCCAGATGGTATCGGACTGGAACAAATCCACCGCTTTTTCATCTTTGGCGGCAAACAGCTGCTGAAGCAATGCCAGCTTTTCATCAGATGCCGCCGGGAATTCAATGAACTCCAGCTTGTTGCTGGTTTGTTTTTCAAAACGGTCTTTGACGTAGTTGCAGTATTCCTTACCGCCAGGGGAGATCGGGCATTCCATACGCAGGGTATCGGCAAGCGCGGCGTTTGAAACACCCGCGAGCGCTAAGGTAATAAGACTTAACGTCAGCTTTTTCATTATTTCCTCTTTTGTTCAAACCAAAACGGAGGGGACAAATAAAAAAGCTAGTTAATAACTCACCACAGCAGCAACTTAGCGCCCTAACCTTTATGCGAATTCTCGACCTGGTGCACGTATCGTTATTATTTATTTCACTTTCGGGCAAGACACGCTACGTGGTGCTGATCACCACGCTAGCCACTCGCCGCCCCGCAGGCTGCTTTCACGTATTGTCTCAATAAATTTCATGCCTGCGATACCTTGTTCAATACCCGGCAACCATGGTGCTTCACCACCGCGAATTTTAATGGCGGCTTCGCGGTAGATTTGCGCGAATCCTTCCAGATATCCCTCGGGATGCCCGGCTGGGATTCGGCACTGGTGGCGCACAGAATCGTGGTTATTGACGCCATTTCGCGTGACGGTGTAACTATTTCCGTGATGTGGATGAATTTCAAGAATTTCAGGCTGTTGCTGGCGGAAGCTGATGCTCGCCCTACTGCCAACAATCCGCAGACGCAGATCGTTTTCAAAACCCGGTGCAACCTGGCTTGCCCATAAACGCCCACGTGCGCCATTGGCATAACGCATTTCGGCGTACACTTCGTCATCCAGCACGCGCCCTGGAATACGCGTCAGGAGCTCACCACGCACCCGTTCAGGGTCCATGCCGCTGACAAACGCCGCCAGTTGCCAGGCATGAGTGCCAATATCGCCAATCGCACCTGCTCCAGCCAACGCCGGATTGCCACGCCAGCTCGCCTGTTTGTTATCGGTCAGTTCCAGGCGGTCATTCAACCAGCCCTGCAAATACTCCACTTCTATGGCACGAATATCGCCAATTTCGCTATTGGCGATGCGGGCACGGGCTTCGCGTACCATCGGCAATGCACTGTAGTTGTGGGTGAGAATAAAATGGCGGCCCGTGGTGTCGATAACCGTCGCCAGCTCCTGCGCTTGAGCAAGTGTGACGCCCAGTGGTTTATCGCAAATGACGTGAATACCGTGTTCCAGAAAAACTTTAGCGACGGGAACGTGTAGATGATTAGGCGTGACAATCGCCACCACTTCTATGCCGTCCGTGAGTACAGCCTCGCGTTCTGC
This sequence comes from Buttiauxella sp. B2, assembly GCF_006376615.1. GTDB lineage: Bacteria > Pseudomonadota > Gammaproteobacteria > Enterobacterales > Enterobacteriaceae > Buttiauxella. The sequence continues at coordinate 115,588 of NZ_VEXQ01000012.1, read as the reverse complement.
CATTTCCTGCCAGCTGGCGTAGCTTCGCTCATCATCGATAAACAGCGCATTACCTGAACGTTTGGCAACGTCAGGCGATGATGAAAACGCCCCGGCGACCAGTTCAAACTGGTCATCAAGCCGTGCCGCAATACGATGCACACCACCAATAAATGAGCCTTCACCGCCGCCGACCATACCTAAACGAAGTCGTTTCATGATTATTCCTCCAGCCCGAGCATGCGACGCACAGCAGACGCTTCGCTTTCGTGCAGCGCAAAGTCGTCAAAGGCATAATCGGCAACCGGAATAATATGGTCAGCGATAAATCTGGCTCCTTCGCGCGCGCCTGCTTCACCTGATTTCAGGCAACACTCCCATTCAAGCGTAGCCCATCCACCATAGTCATATTGCGCAAGTTTGCTGAAGATAGCGTTGAAATTAACCTGCCCGTCGCCTAACGAGCGAAAACGACCAGGGCGGTCTATCCACGGTTGGAAACCTGCGTACACACCACTTTTTGACGAAGGTAAATATTCGGCGTCTTTAACATGGAAGGCTTTAATGCGCTGATGGTAGTGGTCGATGAATCCGAGGTAATCCATGTGTTGCAGCAGCATATGGCTTGGATCGAAGAGAATATTGCAGCGCGGATGGTTATCGACCAGTGCCAAAAAACGCTCGAATGTGACGCCATCATGCAAATCTTCACCCGGATGTAGTTCAAAACAGACGTCCACACCCGCCTCATCAAAGCAGTCGAGGATTGGTTTCCAGCGTGTGGCGAGCTCACGAAATGCTTCATCAATCAATTGCTCATTACGCGGTGGCCACGGGTAAAAATACGGCCAGGCCAGCGCACCTGAAAACGTCGCGTGAGCGGTAAGCCCCAAATTTTGCGAAGCGCGAGCGGCTTGTTTGAGGCTATTGACCGCCCACTGTTGGCGAGCAGCAGCGTCGTGCAGCAATTCTGGCGGTGCAAATCCGGCAAATGCCACATCGTAAGCGGGATGCACGGCGACCAGTTGCCCTTGCAGGTGGGTTGAAAGTTCGCTGATTTCCAGCCCGACATTCGCCAGAATGCTACGAATGTCCGCGCAATATTCCAGGCTTTGTACCGCTTTTTCCAGGTCAAAAATATGTGGCAGATGCGTAGGAATTTGCACTGCTTTAAAACCCAGCCCCGCAGCCCAGGCGGCCAGCGTATCGAGCGAATTAAACGGCGGAATATCCGAAATAAATTGTGAGAGAAAAATGGATGGCCCCTTCAGGGTTTTCATTACAACATCTCCTTAATCAAAACCATGCGCTGTTCACGTACAGCAAGGTCTGCTGCCAGCACAACCGCAAGGCTATCGATAGCCTGCTGTTGGTGCAGTGTAAGATCGCTATCTTCCAGAATTGCGTTGGCGAAAAACTGCTGCTCTAACTGGCACAGAGCAAAATGATCCGGCTCACCCTGAGCCGTAATCCATTCATCCTGATAAACAAACTCACCTTGCGCGTTTAATTGCGAATGGTGAACGCGCAGAAATTCAGTGCGAGTGTGTGCTTCAACATTGGCAGATTGCCCTTCGCCACCCGCTTCACGAGCCACAATAGACACCGAACCTTGCGGGCCAATCACATCCTTAATAAAGAATGCGGTCTGGCTCATCATCGGCCCCCAGCCAGCTTCGTACCAACCCACAGAGCCATCGTCAAAACGCACCTGCAACTGACCATAGTTGAACTGGTCAGCGGCAATTTCTTCGCTCAAACGCACACCAATTGCACTGACTGAGCGCGGGCTGGATTGAGTCATCTGGCACATCACATCGAGATAATGCACGCCGCAATCCACTATCGGCGAAAGCGACTGCATCAGCATTTTGTGGGTATGCCAGGCACGTCCACTACTTTGCTGGTTGAGGTTCATGCGCATCACCAGAGGCTTACCAAGCTCTTGTGCAAACTGGATAAACTGCTGCCAGGCCGGGTGATGGCGCAAAATGTACCCCACCACCAATTTCTTACCCGCCAAATTAGCGGTTGCGACTACTCGCTTTGCCCCGCTCACCGTGGTGGCGAGCGGTTTTTCGAGAAAAACATGGCAGCCCGCAGCCAGTGCAATTAACGCCAGTTCTTCGTGGCTGTCCGGCCAGGTTGCAATACAAACGGCATCGGCCCGGGTCTGTTTAATGGCCTTGTGCAGGTCATCGAACAGGGGAATGTCGGCCGACAATTGTGCTTTCAGGTGCGTTTTAGACTCTCCACGGGCCACCAACCCACAGAGAGTAAAGTCGTCTAAATGCTGATACGCGAGGCTGTGGGCGGCCCCCATATTTCCGCAACCCACAACCAGCACGCGCAGCGGCTTATTTGCCATGCTGCTCACCCTCTTTGTAATTGAAGGTGAAGAAGAAGATGGCGGCAATCACGACAGCCGCAATGGCTGGCATCCACCAGAACTGTTGCCATTGCAGCAGGCCTTCTGGCCCCTGGGCTGTGACTGAGCGATTAAAGACCGCGCCGCTGATTTGCGAACCGATCAGCATTCCTAAGCCATAGGTAAACAGCACCAACAGACTTTGCGCTTGCCCCTTCACTTTGTTTCCCGCCACTTTATCGGTGTAGATAAAACCGATAACAAAGAAGAAGTCGTAACAAACTCCATGCAGAATGATCCCGATGTAGATCATCCAACGCGTTTCTTCAGTAATACCCAGCGCGAACATCGCATAGCGCAAGAACCACGCCAACATGCCAATCAGCAGCATCACTTTGATGCCCAGGCGGCGGAAGAAAAACGGGATAAGCAACATAAACAGCAGCTCAGACATCTGCCCGAACGCCATCACGCCACTGACATTTTCAAACCCTACCGCTGAAATAAACGGTGCGGCGTAAGCGTAATAAGCCGCCAGAGGAATAGAAATTAACGTGGCGCAAATGATGAACACCATAAAGTGGCGCTGTTTAAGCAAGGCGAACGCATCGGCACAAACCAAGTCACGCATTGATAGTGGCTTACCACGATCCGGCGCGGGTGTATTCGGCAGCGTAAAGCTGTAAATCCCCAACACCACAGAGGCGATGGCCGCCAGCGTGAAGATACTGGTGCTATCTGAAAGGCCGCTTGTACCGACAATCAGCCCCGCCACAATCCAGCCGATGGTGCCGAAGGCGCGCACAATCGGAAATCCTTTTTCGCTGTTTGCCAGGCTATGGAAGGCGACGTTATTACTTAATGCGATGGTTGGCATGTAGCACAACATGTAGCCGAAAATTATCCACAGTAAGCCGCTCTGCCCGCTCTCAAACATGCCAGGTAACCACCAAAGCAACGCCGCACCCACCAGATGCAACACGCCGAGTACCTTTTGAGAGGCAAAGAAACGGTCAACCAACATACCGAGCACGAACGGCGATAAAATTGAGGCAATCGGCCCGGTAGAATACGCATCACCAATTAACGCGCTTAGGCCGTATTTACCCATGACCACGCCCAGCGTGACATACCAGGCTCCCCAGACGAAAAACTCGAGAAACATCATTAAGGAAAGGCGTGGAATAACCCATTTATGGGTCACCACTTGTGTACCAACTGCCGACTGAGAAGACATAAATCCTCCACAACACAGGGTATTGATTAAGGGTAAAAGGTTATTTTTGTAATCGATTACATTAACAGATCATTAAAAATGTAATCGATTTCAGCGGGGTTTCCATCATGCTGATGAATTATTTGGTACTATCAATTCAAATCTGGAATGTGGTTCACAATTCAACCGATCGTTCAAAGGATCAACATGTCGATAGATAAAGTGGCGCGCATTGCCGGAGTTTCTACCGCGACCGTTTCCAGAGTTTTGAACGGTAACCCTGCCGTAAAACCGGATACGCGTGACAAAGTGCTGGCGGCGATTGAGGCTTGTGAATACCAACCTAACTTGCTGGCGCGCCAGTTGCGTACTTCGCGCAGCCGTATGTTGCTGGTGCTGGTATCAAATATCACCAACCCTTTCTGTGCCCGCGTGGTACGCGGCATTGAAGAGGAAGCGGAGAAAAACGGTTACCATATTTTGCTGTGTAATTCCGAATCACGTCTGACGCGGGAATCGGCCTATTTGCAGTTGTTGAGTGGCAAAGTGGTCGACGGTGTCATCACCATGGATGCGATTAGTTGTTTACCAGGACTGACCACGTTAATTGGAAATTCACCGTGGGTACAATGCGGTGAAGGCGACCCTGGGTATCGGGCTTCGTCGGTCACAATTGATAATTTTAAAGCGGCGTCCGCGGCGGTCTTTCATTTAACAACAGCAGGCTATAAACGCATCGCTCTTATCAACGGCGATTTGCGTTACCTCTATTCGCAACAACGGGAAGCCGGTTATCGCGCAGCTTGCGACAAAAATTGGCAAGCAGTGGTGTATGCAGACAGCCTGGAATACCAGGCCGGTGTGCAGGCTATGGCGGAGCTGTTTACTCTCCCCGAGCCACCCGATGCAGTATTTGCTATTTCCGATGCACTGGCCGGTGGTGCGCTGCATTACGCCCATGAGCAGGGTTTAAGAGTGCCAGAAGATGTGGCAATTATGGGTTTCGATGGCGTCCCGTTTGGCGCAGTGACCCACCCACCGCTGACCACTATCGAACAGCCCATGCACCAACTCGGCGTGCGCAGTGTGCAGTTGCTGCTCGAACGCATAGATAACCCCGAAGGCGAAACCGTGAATGAGATTCTGGATTGGAAGTTAGTGGTACGGGGGTCGGTGTAGCTATAGCAAGCAGCGGGTACGCTATAGCTACCCGCCCTGTGAACGAGAGCCTTACTTCAACGCTTCCGGCAACTTAATAACCCAAAGCTCGTTTTGTGATTCTGGTTTTTCCAGCGGTTTTAAGGCGATTTTAGTCGCGACTTCTTTGCCATCACGCAGCAAATGTCCTTTGCCATCCACTTCATAATCGTCCGCTTTTTTGGCGTCGGCGTCTGGGTTTTCCAGCACCGGTTGCAGGCCAAAATCGTTATCGTTGATGACCGCAATGGTTTGATTATCAATCAGTGTCATACCTTCAGCTTTCTCTTGCTGCCAGCCCAGTTTACGCAGATCAACCACTTCTTTTTTCTCAGCCAGTTTAATACCGCGCGCTTTCAGTTGTGCGGCGTCATCAAATTCTGGTGCTTTTTCTTTGTCGAATGCACTCAAATCACTGGCCTGGCTGAGATCAACCACATACACCAGGTTGCGCATCACTTTGTTTTTATCGCCGCCCTGTTCAATTAACAACAGGCGGTTGTTATCGAGTGCTACGATATCGCCAATTTTGGCGTCTTTGGCTTTCTTATAGACATCAACATCAATCGGATAACCGTACATTTCAGTTTTTCCGGTTTCCGGGTTGAAGCTTACCAGGCGAGTAAACTGCGCCGTGTTTTTACTTTTCCCGTCAATATCCAACGTGCTTTGTACCGCGGCAATAATGCGCCCATCCGGCATCCGCGTAATGCCTTCAAAACCACGGTTAGCCTGGCGCCATTTGATGATATTCGGCAAACCTCCCGCCACGCCCTGCTCGCCTTGTTCTGCCTGCGGGCCATATTTTTTGAGGATTTTACCGCCGCTGTCGATATTAATAATGAACGGGCCATATTCGTCACACAGCCAGTAGCCCCCTTTACCGTCCGGTGTTATCCCTTCGGTATCAAGGCCACGTTTATCGCTCGACAATTGCTGCAACGTATCGCTTAAAGCGATTTCATTGGTCGCGCCAATTAAACCGTCCGGCAGCGGTAAGCCGCTAATTGGGCCGTTCTCGTCATGCAGTGCGTGCGCTTCAGTGGCTTCGGCTTTGCCACCAGCAACGCGGATAGTCATCAACAACGGCGTGAATTTCGGGTTAGCAAAAATCTTCGAATCTTTTTTCCCTGCTTTTGGCGAGTCAGCATTAGGGCCGCGATCCGTCACTGTAGCGAACACCAGAGCGTCGCCTTCTTTGCCAACAAATTGCAGACCAGAGCCTACACCAACCGGTAATCCGTCTGGGAAGTTGCTGGCAAATGCCCCTTTATATTCGACATGATCGCCTTGTGGGAATGTGACAACGTAACGGTCTACTTGCGGTTGTGCCGCAAGGCTTGCCAGAGGAAATAAAGAGGCCAGTAACAGCGCAAAAGGTTTTAATTTCATGGTGTTTCGTGTCCTTAGGTTTGGTCACTCATTTTGGTCACCAATGTATAAAGCAGCTATGTGACACAAATATGACTATCAACACGCCCTAAACATCCCGCTCCCCTTGCCGATAACTCAACCAGCACTGGCTGAAACGAGTCAGGTCATTTTCCAAATATAAGGGTATTGCATGTCAGTCAGGCGTTTTTCGATTTTAGTTTTCAGTACGTTACTGCTTATTTTTTTAGCCAGTACCACCTCCAACATCTGGTCCTTAACCCGCAGTAACCAATCTCTGGATAACGTAAACCGAGAAATTCGTGTGGTGTTATCGGTTATCGATCCGATTAACCACAGCCGAACCATGCGTGTTCGCGCCATGGAAGCCTTAGAAGAACATGAGCAAGGTTCAGCCGAGCAAGGGCAAATGGCACTAAACAGTGCGCAGTCGGTGCTGGATAAAGCGAATGCCGCATTTCGTACCTATCTTGAAGCGCCAAAACAACCCGGTGAACAAGTGTTAACAGATGCTTATCAGAGCGCTTTTGTGAATTATCGCGAGCAAGGTTTGCAACCGCTACTGGATGCCGTCAAAGCCAATGATATTGCGCGTGCACGCGCTTTGGTAACGACCACCCTACCGCAGTTGGATAAGCAGTTTGAAGTGGCACTGGATAAGCTGCTGGCATTTCGTCAGCAGTACGCGCAGCAGCTCAATAAAGATGCGCAATCCGGTTTCAACCAAAGCCTGCTGAGCATCGCTATTTTTGCCCTGATCTTTGCCGTGATTCTGGGTACCGTATTTTGGCTACTGAAAAAACGTGTATTAACGGAGCTGGATAAAGCCAAAGAGCATTGCACTGAAATCGCCAATGGCATGCTGCATAGGCCGATTGTCGCCAAAGCTAATGATGAAATTGGAGCAATGATGCGCGAGCTGGAGCAAATGCGCGTGTCACTGGCAAACATTATTGGCCAGGTACGCGAATCGAGCCAGACTGTGGCTTATGCCTCTGAAGAAATCGCCGCAGGGAATACGGATTTGTCTGCGCGAACAGAAGAGCAAGCGTCATCGTTGGGTGAAACTGCTGCGAGCATGGAACAGCTTACCGTCACGGTGAAGCTAACGTCTGACAATTCCCATCAAGCAAATAAACTGGCCAGTGGAATGCTGGTTGCGGCAAACGACGGCAATGAGATTGTCAGTGAAGTGATTGATTCAATGCGCAATATTGAATCAAGCTCGAGCAAAATAGATAACATTATTAGCATCATCGAAGATATCGCTTTCCAGACCAATATTCTGGCGCTGAACGCCGCCGTAGAAGCCGCTCGCGCAGGCGAACAAGGCCGTGGATTTGCAGTTGTTGCCAGTGAGGTGCGCAACCTGGCACAGCGTTCATCGGTGGCCGCCAAGGAAATCAAAGAGTTGATTGAGCTTTCTGGTGAGCAGGTAAACATTGGCAGTAATCTGGTGAACCGTGCGGGTGAAAGTATGCAGCGTATTTCTAACGCCATTAAGCAGGTAACCGAGCTGATGGAAGAAATTGCGGTTTCAACCGGTGAGCAGAGCCGTGGTATCGAGCAGATTAACCAGGCCGTGGTGCAAATGGATGTGGTAACACAGCAGAATGCCGCGTTGGTTGAACAAGCTTCCGCCGCAGCGATGTCGTTGCAAGAGCAGTCGCAAGCACTCAATGAAACTGTTGCGGTGTTTAAGCTCGCTTAAATCTGGTGGATGTCGCTGGCGCTAATCCACCCTACGATTTTGTAGGTCGGGTTAGCGTAGCGACACCCGACAATAAAGGGTTACCAAACCATTTCGGCAAGTTTCGTCACCAGGCGGACTTTATCCCACTGTTGTTCCGGCGTCAGGCTGTTTCCCTCTTCAGTTGAGGCAAAACCGCACTGCGGGCTCAGGCAAATTTGGTTGATATCAACGTATTTCGCCGCTTCGTTGATTCGTTCCTGAATCAATTGCGGATTTTCCAGCTCACCATTTTTAGTGGTTATCAGGCCTAAAACCACCTGCTGATGCCCTGGACGCACAAAGCGCAGCGGTGCAAAATCACCGGAACGGTCGTTGTCGTACTCAAGGAAGAACACATCCACGTTCACTGAACCAAACAACACCTCTGCGACCGGCTCGTAACCACCTTCTGAAATCCACGTTGAGCGGAAATTACCGCGACAAACATGCAGGCCGATTATCAAATCATCTGGCTTCCCTTCCAGTGCTTTATTTAGCACCTGCGCATAAATTTGTGCCAGTTGGTCTGGATCATCGCCGCGTTCGCGGATCTCTTTGCGCTGAGCATCGGAACATAAATAAGCCCATACGGTGTCATCTAATTGCAGATAACGGCAGCCTGCTGCGTAAAACGCCTGAATCGCATCGCGCCAGGTGGTGGCGAGATCGTCAAAATACTCTTTCAAATCAGGATAAACTGCGCTGTCGATGGCATTTCGGCCACCACGGAAGTGCAACACACTCGGGCTTGGAATGGTCATTTTAGGAACCGCGTCACCGCTAACGCTTTTCAGATAGCGGAAATCTTCCAGCATCGGGTGCGTACCGAAACCAAGTTTGCCTACCACGCGCACACTGTGTGCTTTGGTTTGCACGCCGTTAAATTGTATTCCCTGCTCTGACTCGTAGCGCTCCACGCCTTGCAGACCGTCAAAAAAGTCAAAATGCCACCATGCGCGACGAAACTCCCCGTCAGTCACCACATGCAGGCCACAAGCACATTGTTGCTCAACCGAGGCACGAATGGCGTCATCTTCAACCTGGCGCAACTGGCTGGCGTCGATTTCACCCACGGCAAAGGCCAGACGCGCATTTTTGATGGTGACCGGGCGTAAGAAGCTACCGACGATGTCGGCACGGAAAGGAGCGCGATGAGGCAGTGACTGTGACATGTGATTTCTCCGCTGACCTAACTAATTTAGCAAGGTGATAATTCATTATTTGAATATTTAGCCATCTGGATGGCTATCGTGTCATGGAGAATGGCAGATGCCGAATGTGACGACAAACGAAGATCTTTCATGGCTATTGAAAATTATTCATGTTGTTAATGTCATGTGAAAACAAAGTTGATCTACATCACACTTTGCCGTTAAATATGACGTCCTGTTTTTGAGCCTCACAATTATGATTGTTCGCCCGCATCAACACTGGTTTACCCGCCTCTTTGTCTGGCACGGTTCGGTACTGCAAAAAATCTATTCTCGCCTGCTGCTGAACGTGGCGCTGTCCATCAGCGTTATTTTCTTTTTACCGTGGTATGAAACGCTCGGACTGAAACTGACTATTGCGCCATTCAGTATTCTTGGCGTGGCGATTGCAATCTTTTTGGGATTCAGAAACAGCGCCTGTTACGCCCGCTTTAACGAGGCTCGCACGTTGTGGGGGCACCTGGCGATTACCCAGCGTTCGTTTCTGCGCGAAGTAAAAAGTCTGCTCGGCGAACATGAAAGCCAGATTAAAACTTTCGCGAATTTGCAGATTGCCTTTTGCCACGCACTTAGGCTGAAATTGCGCAAACGTGCCGTAGAAGAGACATTAAAGAAATACCTGAGCGCTGAAGATTTGCAGTGGGTAATGAAAAGCCATGCGCCCTGTAATCGCATATTGCTGCTGATGGGCGATTGGTTGGCCGATAAGCGCAAACAAGGGCTGATTTCTGATGTGGTATGGAGCAGCCTGAATCATCATCTTAACGATCTTTCGACAGTTGCCGGGAGTTGTGAACGCATTGCGGGTACGCCGGTGCCGTTCGCCTACACCTTGATCTTGCATCGTACCGTCTATCTGTTTTGCATCATGTTGCCGTTTGCACTGGTGACCGACCTTCATTACATGACGCCATTCCTGTCGGTGTTTGTTTCGTATACCTTTATTTCGCTCGATACCCTGGCAGAAGAGCTGGAAGAACCTTTTGGCACCGAAGATAACGATCTGCCACTGGACGCTATCTGCAACACTATAGAGCGGGATTTACAGGATATGAATGAAGGTGAGCAATTGCCTGAGAAGCTGCGCCCGAACCGCCATTATCGACTGAGTTAACGGGCGCAATCAGTATTAGAAAATCGGGCCGACGAAGTCGCGCTTACCTAACGGCACACCCGCCTGACGCAAGATGTCGTAGGCGGTGGTGAAGTGGAAGTAAAAGTTCGGCGTAGCAAATTTGTACACGTAGCTACGAGCGGTGAAACGCAGTTCGTGATCACGAGCCATCACTACGATTGGGCGTTCGTCATCGCCATCCAGTTGCTCATCGGTAATCCCTTTCATGAACTCTACGGTGGCTTTGATACGTGCCTGAAGTTGTTCGATGGTGGTTTCGTTATCTTCCATCACCGGCGCGTCTACATCCGCCAGACGTGCAACGCCGCGTTTCGCCATATCAGTCGTGATTTGCACCTGGCGCACCAGCGGATACATATCTTCAGCAAGTGCTGCCTGTAACAGACTTTCTTCAGATTTGCCGTTCTCTTTCGCCCAGACTGCCGCTTTATCAAGAATGGCAGAAAGGTTAGTTAAACCGAGGATGAACTGTGCATTAGTTTCGCTATAAATAGACATTGTTACTTCCTTTAATCGTCACAAAAGTAAATCAAGATTACACTCAGTTAGTACCTGCAGATAGCGAATTCACCGCTCAGGCAAAGCTAAATCCTTCGTCTGCCCAACCTGTCATTCCACCAATCATAATTTTCACCGGACGCCCAAGACGCGCCAGTTTTAAAGCTGCACGGTCGGCCCCGTTGCAATGCGGGCCTGCGCAATAAACCACAAATAAAGTATCGGTTGGCCACTGTGCCATGCGTTCAACGGAAATTTCACGATGCGGCAAATGCAGCGCCCCTGAAATATGGTTGCGGGCAAAGGCATCCGGCGAACCAACGACATGCAGTAGCACAAAGTCCATGTCCTGCTCTTTCATCGCACTATGCACATCATCACAATCTGTTTCGAGGCTCAGGCGCTGGAGAAAATGAGCAGCGGCGATTTCTGGGGCAGCAGCGGGATAATCAGTAACGTAACTCATAAATACTCCTCACGATGGTGAGCTATCACTATAGAGTGCTGCGCGTAACTTGACGTGTGGCAGAAATGACAGATAACGTTAAGATCATGACAAACTAATGGACGACTCCGTTGCAAAACCCTCTTGTTGTTGCATTAGCGTATGACGGCTTGTGTACGTTTGAATTTGGTGTGGCTGTGGAAGTCTTTGGTCTTCCGCGTCCGGAAATGGGTGAGAACTGGTATCGCTTTGCGGTGGCGGGTATCGAACCAGGCGTTCTGCGTGCTACTGGTGGCATACGGTTGGCAGTAGATGGCGGGCTTGAATTACTGGCACAAGCAGGAACAATTATTGTACCCGGGTGGCGTGGTGCCGATGAACCGGTGCCGCAACAGGTGTGCGAGGCATTACAAGCGGCACATTTGCGTGGCGCGAGGGTAATGTCGATTTGCTCGGGTGTGTTTGTGCTGGCCGCTGCAGGTTTACTTAACGGTTTATCGGCCTCCACGCACTGGCGTTACACCGAAAAACTTCAGCAACGCTACCCTGAAATTCAGGTGATGCCAGATGTGCTGTATATCGATAATGGTTCAGTGCTGACTTCTGCCGGTAGTGCGGCGGGTATTGATTTGAGTTTACACCTGGTGCGCCGCGACTATGGCCAGGCTGCCGCCAACAGCGTGGCTCGCAGGTTAGTGGTACCGCCCCATCGTGTTGGCGGCCAGGCGCAGTTTATCGAACAGCCTGTTCCGGTCGCTTATGAAAGCAAGCGTCTGAGCCCACTATTTGATTACCTGCAAACTCATCTTGCTGATGAACATACCGTGGAATCACTCGCGGCTTTCACCGGCATGAGCCCACGTACTTTTTTACGCCGTTTTGCCGCAGCAGCGGGCAGTACTCCTGCCCGCTGGCTGTTGAATGTGCGCCTGACTCGCAGCCGTGATTTGCTGGAAAGCAGCACCTTATCCATTGACGAAATTGCCGAGCTTGTTGGCTTTGGTAGTGCGGCTACCCTGCGTCATCATTTCCGCGCGAAGTTATCAACCACACCGGCGGCATACCGCAAGACATTTACTTCAGGTAACGAAAAATTTATTACCTCACGCGAAACAACGTGATAGAGATAACGGCATTATTTTAAGGTTCAGCAAATGAATGTATTTGGAGTAAGTATGCGTAAATTGAATGTGCTTTTATTTTCCGCGGCCCTGATGGCGGGTTCTTTGCCAATGGCGTTTTCTGTTCAAGCTGAGGATGCACCTGCTGCACCTGCTGCAGCCCCGGCCCCTGCATCTCCAGCTTCTTCCTATGAAATTCAGGAATTCCACGCAGATTACAAACCATACAAAATTGGCGACATCGTGCCAGATTTGTACCGGACCAAACCTTATCAGATTGATGCCTGGAAAATCAGAAACCTGCCTGCACCAGAAGCCAATAGTCACTGGACGTATATGGGTGGGAACTATGTGTTGATTAGCGATGCAGAAGGGAAAGTTTTGCGCGCTATGAAAGGTGAGATTTTTTATCAGCATTAAAAATACAGGCCCTGGTTTTGCGCCAGGGCCTGCTAATTTATGCGCAACGCATCGCTTTAATTTTCGTGTAACCGTACTCAAAAATCATGTCAGTGGTACACATAAAGACAATCACATCACCCGATGCACACTCTTCCAGCGTTTCGTTTAATTCTGTATCGAAATCTTTAGATAACTGCGGCATCAGCATCTGCATATCACCAGGATAGTCTTCATCTTCGTCCGCTGGCATATCTTCAATTTTTGAACCACGCACCACATAAACCAACAGGTTTTTATCGTTGAAAGTGATCGGCGCGCGCAAGTGCTTACCAGTAGGATGCTTAGCCATGTCGTTACCCTTTTTGTTCATAGCAGGAAATTTCGCGCTATCCTCGCAAAAGATAGCGCGAAAAGACAGCCAAAGTGTGATGACAAACACCCCGTAAACACTAAGCTGGTGAGAGATCAAACCATAACTGAGGTTGATATGAACAAGAAAATGCCTGCTCAATGCCATTGTGGTGCCGTTGCGTTCACCGTCGAACTCAGCGATGGGTTAAACACCGCCCGGCGCTGTAACTGTTCATTTTGCCGAATGCGCGGTGCAATTGCCGTCTCGGCTCCATTGTCTGGAATTGAGATAACCAAAGGCAAAGATAAACTCACCGAATACCGTTTTAACACCCAGGAAGCCGTACATTTTTTCTGTTCGGTATGCGGCATTTACACCTTCCACCAGCGCCGTTCTAATCCCGAGCAATATGGCGTGAATGTCGCGTGCCTGGAAGGTGTTTCACCTTTCGATTTCTCATCTGTCGTTGTTATGCAAGGCGCTCATCACCCGAAAGATGGCGGTGGTGGTATTGCGGGATACTTGACCTTTACAGCAACGCCATAGCGAATTTTCTAGGGTGGGTAATCCACCCTACGGCCAGAGCGAAATCTAATGCCGCTCCCCAAAGCCGCCAGAACTTCTCAGCGTAGCGCCTTCACCCCTCCCCGAAAGGAGGCGAGTTACTGAATTTGTTATAAAAAATAACAATAAGCCCCTGTTTATGAGCAAAAAACACCTCAAAAATCAGGGGCAGCATCACATCATCTATATTATTTTTGGACAACCTGAATTTCAATGCGACGATTTTTTGCGCGATTATCATCAGTATCATTCGGTGCAATCGGATTTGCCGCACCAAATCCTACCGAGCTAATACGATCAGCAGCAATACCAGATGTGATTAACTCATTTTTTACTGAATCAGCACGTGTTTGCGATAGCTTCATATTGAAATCATCAGCGCCGCTGTCATCAGTAAAACCACCTAATTTAATTTTAACATTCGGATAAGCTTTGAGAATTTTGGAAATGTTGGTCAGCTGGTCACGGGAGATGTCGTCCAGCAATGCACTGTTTTTCTGAAACTGTAAGCGGTCAAAAGAAAACCAAAGACCATTATCAACAGGTTCCTTGTTTGAGATAAATGAAACCAGTTTGTTTTCCACGCCAAGGCGAGGAATGTTGATCTTAGAGCCATCTGGCAGTAATTGATCAAAAAATTCACCCAGATTTTTCCAATGGAAACTGTTTTGAGCTGTCGCACTCATCGTTTTATCAGACTGACTACAGCCGCGAAGCATCAAAAATGCCAGTGCAAGCAGCAGTAAAATAAGTGCGATAAACAACCAACGAAATTTCCTTTTCTTCGTCTTTACAGCGGGTTCTTTTACCCTCTGATGAAGACCACTGACGGCTTTGACCGGCCCAAATGCACCCGTCTCAGGTCCTAAGTCCTGTAACCACCCTTTTAGCGAATGGCTATCCTTTGATGGATTGCTGAGATATTTTCGGATGAAGGAGAACAACATTCCAGCACCGACAGAAAGCAAGGTTGATGATGACTTTTCGGAGATATGTGCAACTGAAGCTACCGTGCTGAGCAAATTATCGTCACGTTCAGGCGCTATCATAGCAAGCAGGCTCTGAAGCATCGGGTTTTCGCCAGCTGACATCAGATGTTCTGTGCTCGACCCTTCTTCAGGAAGGTCCTTTGAGGCCCGAATCATTTCAACAAAATGGTCCATGGAGTCCGATCGGCCCATAAAGTTTTTAATCCGACCAAACAACACAGGCATAATTGCTGATAACGCCAGCGAAACATTCTCTTTGTTTTCGCCCAGCGCCCATCCTAATTTGGTATATAAATTTTCACTAAACTTCCCTTCCAATAATGGAAGAATATGTTCTTGCTCGTTCATGAGCCCTCTATATTTTATAGTATTATGCACTACTACTGACATGCTTGTTCAGAGATGCATATTATTTACGGATGTAAAACATTAATATACATGGATGACAAATACCAATGAAAAACCATGCATGAATAATCCTTTTTAAAAAATAAATCAGCACCGTGATTGATGTGCCAGCCCAATATCATTTCACTCGCAGAAACCCCACCCTATATTTTTGATGAGAAAAACGCCACGACATATGAAAGACATTTTAAGCCATAGCTTATTGTCAGGTTTAGCTGAGGGGTTATAGTATTTTACTGTTCAACGATATTGGATATACATGGGTACTGCTGACCTTCAACAGCACTATTACTGAACTGATTTGACGTTGCCAATAAAAATGACGACACAGGATTATCAGGGAAAACTCCCGGGTCGCGTATTCAATATGTAGCTCAAGTCATAGCAGGTAATTTTCACGCTCATTTTATACATCCCGTCGAGCGTTTTTTAAGGTTCGCACAACGGTATTAATGCTGATATGTAACGCCCGTGCTGTATCGCGGATACCTGCGTTATTCATTGCAAGATAGACTATTTTTTCTTTCATACCGGGCTGACAGGCGTGATAAGCATAATCGAGCTGAAAGGTTCGGCAGCATGACTGACAGCGATAACGCTGATGTCCGGTAGTACCCATACCATGCTTTTTAACGGATTCGGCCTGCTCACAAAACGGGCATTTTACGCCAACTTTAACCATCAGATGCACTCTGCAAAAAAATTATTCTACCGTATGATCAACACATTGAATACTTGACCAACTCCCTATTAGCATTTCTGTATAGAAAAGAAGACGTCAGATCTCCAGCGCAAGGTTGAACACTTTGCGGGTAACTTGCTCAACCCCTTCACTTCGAAGTACCGACTGAACATCATTTCCTGCCATACGACCACCGAAAAGGCGGTGGGCGCGCTCACGTGCCGAGCCGGGTTTGACCTGGTTTTGTGTTTCAACAATTAACTGTTGAATATCCTCTTCACTACGGAATACTGAAATTTTTTCAATCGCCTGGGATTCCGCACGCGCACCATCAACAATAACAATCTCACCTGCAATATAAGGCTTAATGATATGTTCGACGACAAAGCTTTCATCCAGATTAGTTTCTGTATGGCTCAAAGATTTGTTTTTACCATCAGCTTTCATCTTAACAATAATGTGAGTGTAACTCATATCTATTTACTACCCTTAATGTATTAATCTTCATACACTATCGTTCAACTCGTTGCGAGCTCCAAGCAAAAAATGTATTTTAAAAAACAGAATAAGTGCAAATGGAGGATCGTTAACTATCAAAACACCCCAGCAGATTATCATATTGAGTTAAGAGAAAACCACCTCAAATTTAATATTCTTTTTTTAAAAAAATTAACCCCCACTCTCATTCTCTGGGCAAGATGAATTTAAAATACTGCTCATTGAGAGCTTTAAAACACATTAAAACCGCAGGTTTATTGACTTTATAAATAACGGTAATCACCCCCTGGATTTGGTGCCAGAAATGCACTTATTATTAACTGAGATAAATATGAGCATTTTACTTTGGCCCCTTTTCGGTTTTAACGCTCACCTGGGGTGAAATCGCGCATCTGTGATTGATGTCACAGGGCTAAGGTGAGTGGAAAATCAAAAGCGCGGCAAAGAGCGACGACTTATCTGGCAGTTGATGCAGAACACATGAAATCATCTTCGCTACCGGCCCCCTATCAGTCGCGCCATACTTTCGCATGCTGGTCCTTGGCTGCTTGACAAGCCTAACTTCATAGCCTTACAAATGGGGCATAGCAACCCTCAGTGGGTTTATGGGGCAGGAATGAAAGGAAACGACGAAGCGCAAATTGATATGCTCAACACAAGCTTTGTCGGCCATGCCCCATCCGTGCCCCAAAGAAAAAGCGGGCGTAATTTTAGCGCCCTTCTCCAAGCCGCCAAATCTTCTCCGCGTAGCGTCCTACCAGGGCCAGAGAGACGGCGAGTATCAGGAAGAAGACCACTTTGTTGGTGCCGTCCCAGAACAGTTCGAAGTAGCGGGTATAAAGATTGATTCCGATAAACGTGAGTCCAAATCCTCGCAGCATACCGTCGTCGGTTTTCAGGCTTATCCAGATACAAGCGAATGCCGCTAACGCAAACAGTAGTGACCAATGCAGCAGCTCAATCTGGCGCACGCTTTGCCAGATATCCAGGTCGTAATTCCCGAAGATGGACAATATCCACAAGGCAATAAACAGATACAACAACCCCATCGCTTTGCTGACGCCAAACAAGTTGCGCTGCTGCAATGGTTTTTTCAGTAAGTAGCAAGCAGCAAGCAACACGCCCCCGAATAGGACAAAACGAATTGGGTAGTTCATGTCGAGCCAATAAGCTCCCCAGCCGGAAGCGTACCCTGTTGAAGTACCAAAGTAGCTGCCTAGCGCCAAAAGGCAAAACAGCCAGATAAGCCCTGAACGCCCGAAATAACCGATCGCACCATAAATCGCACAACCAGTTAAGAACAACGGTGCAATGTTTCCGCTACCGTTATCCAGCGCCATGCCGAGCTGCCATAAAAATAATGCAGTGAACAACACGCCCAGGAATAGAATCGCTTCATTGCTGTAACGTTTGTCCGGCGCGTGTTTTTGGCGGTGAAATCCCCAGAAATAAAATGCTGTGGCGAGAATACCTAAACCAATAGCGCGTGGGACGTAGCCAAAATTGAAGAGCAACGCCATCAAATATTCATCGGCTACCAGGCTGCCAATAGCAATGATGACGCAGGCAAGCGCAACCCAGAAGGCATAGCGGCTCAGTCGCTGCCAGTCAAAAAGTTGTACCGAGAGGTTTTGTTGCAGCCGTTGTTGTTCGGTGGCATCAATAACCCCCTCCTGACACCAGCCCTCCAGCGTGCGCCGAATGATGCGTTCCTGTTTGCGTGTAACTTTCATAACGGTTTTCCTTACCTGATTTTACCCACCACGTTAGCGTAATTTGTCGTAATGTATGAGGTGACACTTTCTTAAAGTATCACCTGATTTAATGTGAGTTTAGTCTGAGGAGAAATCAATGCAGGACTGGAACCCCGCTCTTTATTTACAGTTTGAAGCAGAACGAACCCGCCCGGCAGCAGAGTTAGCCGCTCGTATTCAACATCAGCAGGTTTTACATCTTTCAGATTTGGGCTGTGGTCCTGGCAACAGTACAGCACTGCTGCATAAATCTTTCCCGCACGCGACAGTGACAGGTATCGACAATTCTCCGGCAATGCTTGAAAAAGCGCGCGCGGCACTTCCTGATTGTCAGTTTGAACAAGCCGATGTGGCGTACTGGCAACCATCGGTAAAACAAGATGTTGTCTACGCGAACGCGTCGTTGCAGTGGTTGAGTAACCATCGGAAATTGTTCCCACATCTGGTAGCGCAATTGGCCAACAACGGGGTTTTGGCCGTGCAAATGCCAGATAACTGGCAGGAACCGACACATACGCTAATGCGTCAGGTGGCTGCTGAGTTAGGAAATGTGGACGCTGGTCGGGAAGCACTGTTACCCGCACAGGAATATTACGATTTACTGGCCGATGCAGGCTGTACGGTGGATATCTGGCGTACAACTTATTTCCACGTTATGCCATCGGCACGAGCCATTATTGAATGGCTGAGTTCAACCGGTTTACGGCCCTATCTCACCGGTTTAGATAGCATTCAACAAAATGCTTTTCTCGAACGTTATCACCAGCTTTTGCAGCAAGCTTACCCGCAGCAAAAAGATGGCACTGTGCTGATGCTGTTCCCACGTTTGTTTATCGTGGCGCGAAAAACGGATGGGTAGAAAAAGAACGCACCATAGAGGTGCGTTCGGGGATTATCTTTGCGCTAAAGACTGAAAGCGACGGGCACGTAATGCGTCGTAACACCAGTTGTAGATCACGGTATACGGTAGGAAGAACAGGAAAAAACCAATCTCGACCATAAACGCTTTTAACAATGTGATGTCGAGCATCCAGGCGGCCAGCGGTAGGCCAATCAGAATAAATCCCCCTTCAAAACCGAGCGCATGGGCCACACGCAGTGGCATACGGCGTTTTTGCTCAAGCGGGAAAACTCTGTCGAATCCTGCGTTATAAATGATGTTCCACACCATTGCGACGGTCGAAAGCATGATGGCCAGCGCGCCCATCTGGAACAACGGCTTATCCATAATCCATGCCGCCAGTGGCGCACAAATCGCAATAGCGATAACTTCAAACCCCACCGCATGCAGGATGCGTTCGGCAAATGATCTTTTTTGAGACTGCATAATCTACTCCGGGTCTTCTTACAGCAATATGGCTATGCCACGCATTATCATCGTAATTACTGATAGACTAAAGTGAATAGCCATCGATAAAAGCGATAGATTATGAAATATTCCCCCGAATCTCTCGAAGCCTTTTTACAAGCAGTAGAAACCGGATCATTTTCAGCCGCGGCGCGTAAACTCAAAAAAAGCCAGTCGACGGTAAGCAGCGCAATTGCCAATCTGGAAGCGGATTTGGGTGTGACGTTATTTGATCGCCAAAGCCGCCAGCCTGCGTTAACCGCGCAAGGGCAACATGTCTTACCGTACATCCAGTCGATAATGGCGGCCAGCGAACGGCTCAATGAAGTGTCAGTACGCCTGGCAGGAAACGTGGAACCACGCCTGAGCTTTGTGCTGTCTGACGTCTGGCAAACTGCACATCACGAATCCATTCTCCAGCGTTTCTCACAACGTTTCCCGGATATCGAATTTGAATGTTTGATAGCCGAAGACGAAGACGTTATCGACCTGATTCAGATAGGTCGTGCGCATGTTGGGGTACTTCGCGTACAACCTCGCTACCCTGTTGACGTGACGGTGTCACGCTTGCAAGTGGGTGCGGAAATGGCAATTTATATTCATCGGCAGCATGAGTTAGCTCGACTGCCCGCTGTTGAGATGGACACATTGCAAACCGTTCGCCAGCTTTGTCTGAGCACCTTTATCGACCCGACGCGTAATAAAAGCGGTGGGCCGATGTGGTCTTCGCCGTCATTATTGATGCTGTTGGAAATGGCAGAACAAGGCTTTGGTTGGGGGATTTTACCGCGCTGGCTGGTAGAGCAATTTGGTCACGATATTTTGCAGGAGCTACCGATTGCCGGCTGGCCACAGCGTATTGATGTGGATGTTCTTTGGTCGAACAAGACACCACCAGGCCCTGCTGGGCGTTGGATTGTTGATCAGTTGCGTGCGCAAACTTGAGTGGATGTCGCCTTGCGCTAATCCACTCCAACAACCACTTTCTTAGGTCGGGTTAGCGTAAGCAACACCCGACACTAAACCCGTTATTTCCGCTTTGGCATCGTCTTTAACAACTCATCCGGGCTAATTGACGCGACCACATCGCTGCCAGGTAATGGCATTTTCAGGATGTGATTTTTCATTTTGCCGATGACGTGCATCTCACAGGGTTTGCAGTCAAATTTCAGCGTCAGCACTTCGTCTTGATGTACCAGTTGCATCGGAGAGGCTTTCCAGCTTTTGACGGAACCTTTCGCCTGTTTCGGGCATAAATTAAAGGCAAAACGCAGGCAATGTTTGGTGATCATCACCGGCACGTCACCCTTTTCTTCATGGGCTTCGTATGCGGCATCAATCAGTTTCACACCATAGCGCTGGTAAAATCCACGCGCTTTATGGTTGTAGACGTTTGCCAGGAAAGTGAGATGATCATCCGGATAGACTGGTGGCGGTACACTTACCGGTTTACGGGTGCCACGCTGATATTGCTGCAAACGCGCTTCGGTTAGCTCGTCGATTACATCGCGGCGCAGTTGGTTTAATAGGCTATTAGGAATGAACAACGCGGCTGGCAAATTCAAATCAATTTTGCGTGCCTGATACATTGTTTGGCCCAGTTTTGCCAGGCTATCGCGCAGATTTGAATACGCCTTCTCTGGGTTATTCGCAACTTCAAACTGCCCTTCCAGCGTTTTACTAACGCTGACGCCATCTTCACTGGTCGCGGTCAGCACCAGTTGCTCCTGCCAGCCACCTAACTCCAGGTCGACAGCAATACGGCGCTCGCTGGATGTTTTGGTTAGCGCCTGCTGCCAGTTATGGTCGAGGTTGCGGTTCAGCGGATGGTTCGGACGCAGGTTTTTCAGCGTTTCCGGCATTTCATTCGGCCAGACGCGATACTGGTTGTTACCGGTTTTTTCCACGGTATTGGCACGGAAGCCGACGATATCGCGCTTGATCAATATGTTCAGACCATCGCCATTGTTCAGCGTGTCGGTGACGCTGACATCAAGAAAATCTTTGCCGACTTTCAGTACTTCGCCCACTGGCAAACCGACATATTTTGGTGAGTCAAATGCACCAATGTCGATTTTGCGTTCGTTTACGAAGTAATCAGTGCTGCCACGGTGGAAAGTTTTATCTGGCGAAGGAATAAAGAAATGCGAAGTTACACCCGCAGAGGCGCGAACCAGGTCGGTGCGCTGCTCCATTAACTCATCCAACAACTGGCGATAATAAGCGGTAATGTTTTTCACATAGCTCATGTCTTTGTAGCGCCCTTCAATCTTGAAGGAACGAACACCCGCATCGACCAGCGCTGCCAGGTTGGCACTCTGATCGTTATCTTTCATCGACAGCAGGTGTTTTTCATAAGCCACCACGCGGCCCTGATCGTCTTTGAGCGTATACGGCAAGCGGCAAGCCTGGGAGCAATCACCACGGTTTGCGCTGCGCCCGGTCTGCGCGTGGGAAATATTACATTGCCCGGAATACGCCACGCATAATGCGCCGTGAATGAAGAACTCAATCGTGGCGTCGACGTTTTCATGGATCGAGCGGATTTGATTAAGGTTCAGCTCACGGGCCAGAACAATTTGCGAGAAACCGGCATCGGAGAGGAATTTCGCTTTTTCTGCACTGCGGATATCGCACTGAGTACTGGCGTGCAATTCAATCGGCGGCAAATCCATTTCCAGCACGCCCATGTCCTGCACAATCAGTGCATCCACGCCGACTTGATACAAGTCGTGGATCATCCTGCGTGCAGGTTCCAGCTCGTTATCATGCAAGATGGTGTTTAGCGTAACGAAAATCTTCGCCCCATAACGGTGGGCAAACGGCACCAATTCGGCAAGGTCTTGCAGACTGTTACCGGCATTATGGCGTGCGCCAAAACCAGGCCCGCCGATGTAGACCGCATCCGCACCATGCAAAATGGCTTCGCGGGCAATGGAGGTGTCACGGGCTGGGCTGAGTAATTCAAGATGATTGGCGTGCAGGCGCATAATAGGTCTGTTTTCTGTGTTATGGGCGAAAGGTGGCTATTGTAGTCAGAATAGACGCGCAAGCATAGACCGTAACGCATGGTGCTCTGTGCAAACTCTCATGACTTGAAATGCCTTAGTAATTAACGGTGTATTACGTGATTTTTTAATTTACACTTACAAGTAGAATAATTTCAAAGAGTGATCATATTAGACCTACTGAAGTGGTAGTGCGTTGAGTTACTCAGCTACGATGACTGAAAATGACAAAAAACACTGAATATTCAAATCTTTACCTATCGGAAGGCATCCGGCTTTTATACACCAATTCATTACCAGGCATTCTGATTACCTTTATTGCTGCGACCATAATGGTTTTCACTTTTATTGATAACCAGAATCTCCATGCCAAAATCACCTGGTGGCTGGCCATGACTTTGCTCCTCGGCCTGCGTGTTATAGATAGCCAAATGTGGTTGAGAGGCCAACCAGAACATAAAAAAGAGAAGATTTGGTTACTGCGCTTTTCCAGTGGTTGCTTGCTTACCGCAGTGTTGTGGAGCGTGTACGCGGTCGTTTTTTATCCCCAATTTTCTATCGAAGAATTAAGCACTACCAATGTGATACTGGCGGCGATGGCAGGCGGTGCGACAAGTATACTTTCCGGTAGTCTGCTGCTCTCCTCGCTGTACAACATTATTATTCTGATGCCGATATCATTGTTGCTCATAATGCAACCAGAGCATTACAAGCATAACCTCGGTATTCTCGGCTTCTGCTTTACTGCCATTATGATGGTCTCCTCCGTGCGTTCAGCTAAATATATAAAGGAAGGGATATTATTACGCTACCGAAACAAAACGCTGGTGGCGAATATGGAAGAAACCATCCGCATAAGAACGCAAGAAGTCTATGAAATATCTAACAAAGACTCACTAACCGGCCTGTATAACCGGAGTGCTTTTTTATCCGCAGTAGAGGCCGTTGAACAAGACTTTCGGAACCACAAGATTACCAATTTTTCCATTTTCTTTATCGATCTCGACGGTTTTAAAAATATCAATGACACGCTGGGTCATAACATTGGCGATAAAGTGTTGATGACCTTAAGTGCCAGGCTTAAACGTTGTAATGATGCCGAAGTCTTAATGTGTCGTTGGGGCGGTGATGAATTTATTCTGCTGGTTAAAGATAAAACGTACGAATCAACCAGCCTGCTTGCCGAGCAGATAACTCACTGCTTTTCTCATCCGATTAAACTCGATGAACATGCCGTTACCCTGAACGCAACTATCGGCATTTCGGTTTGCCCAGAACATGACACCTCCGTCACGCGCCTGATTCAGTTGGCTGACATCGCCATGTATTCGCAAAAGGGTAAATATCCGGAACGATTTGCCTTTTACAATCTGGATCTGGAACGTAACCTACACCGCAACATTACGCTTAATGAGGCACTCAAAGGTGCTCTTGAACGCAATGAATTCCGCCTCGTGTATCAACCGATTGTGAATGCTGCGGGTCAGGTCGTTAGTTTTGAAGCGTTGCTTCGCTGGCGTTATCAGGGCGAAGAAATATCTCCCGGTGAATTTATTCCCTTAATGGAACAAAGCGGCCGTATTGTTCAGGTAGGTAGCTGGGTGCTGGAAGAAGCCTGCAAGGTGCTTGCGAAAATACATAAACGCAATGCGGATACCTGCATGTGCGTGAATATTTCGATGATTCAGTTTTACGACAAAGGGTTTGTGAATAATGTTAATCGGGTTATCGAACACTATGCAATCCCTGGCCATTTACTGCACCTGGAAGTGACTGAATCCATCTTCCAATCGGAACAAATGATGATCAATCAGAAAGTAAGCCTGCTACAACAGCGTGGCGTGAAGTTTTCTGTGGATGATTTTGGAACGGGATATTCCAGCCTGTCCGTTATCCAAAATATGAATATTGATTACATCAAAATCGACCGTTCATTTATTCAACATATTGAACAAAAAGGTCTGTCAATTGTTCAGGCGATGATGAATATCTCAAAAAGCCTTAATTTCAAAGTGATAGCCGAGGGCGTAGAAACTGAAAAACAACGCCTGTTGCTTGCGCAGTGCAATGTTCCCTATATGCAGGGTTATTATTTCTCACGGCCACTGGAGCGTCAGAAGGCTTTGGACTATCTGAATAACGTGCAACAGGACTCAGTTGAAGAAGAATCCTGTAGCGAAACCGAATAAAGTCTTTGTGGCTCTCCCGTTTGGGTGAGCCATTTCCCTGGCCCTCTTATCCTGACGAACTTGCAGAGTTTTCAATATCATCCCGTCTGTTGTTAACGGTTTGTAATGCTATAGTTCGTCGACGCGATCAATAAGAAGGGAAAAAATGCGCACATTATCAATTCCATTGCCAACGATACTGGCAGGGTTCGTTGCGGTTTTAGTCGGTTACGCCAGTTCGGCGGCAATCATCTGGCAGGCGGCAGAAGCGGCTGGTGCTAACACACTACAAATAGCGGGCTGGTTGACAGCGCTGGGCATTGGCATGGGTGTCAGTACGCTTGCACTGACAATCTGGTATCGCACACCTATTCTTACCGCGTGGTCAACACCAGGTGCTGCGTTACTCGCAACCAGTCTTCCCGGGCATTCGCTCAATGAAGCCATCGGTGTGTTTATTTTCGCCTCATTCTTGATTTTATTATGCGGTGTAACTGGCCTGTTCGCCCGCCTGATGCGCCTTATCCCTTCCACACTTTCTGCTGCTATGCTGGCAGGTATTCTGCTGCGCTTTGGTCTGGATGCGTTTACCTCATTACAAGGTAATTTCTTGTTATGCGCGAGTATGTTGCTCGGATGGCTGCTGGCGAAAACCTGGGCGCCACGTTACGCAGTCGTAGTCGCGATGGTGGTCGGCTTGGTTATCTGCGTGATGAGCGGGAATCTGCAACAGGGTAGTGTTCCTGTCGCAATGGTAATGCCAGAATTCACAGCGCCTCATTTCACGTTATCCAGCTTGCTGGGGATTGGGATCCCCTTTTTCCTTGTCACCATGGCCTCGCAAAATGCGCCGGGTGTCGCCACTTTGAAAGCGTCCGGGTATAACATTTCTGTTTCGCCGCTGATTGTGGTCACCGCCGCCATTGCTCTGCTGCTTGCACCATTTGGTGTGTTTTCAATTTGTATTGCTGCAATCACCGCCGCAATTTGCCAGAGTTCTGAAGCCCATCCAGACCCGTCCAAACGCTGGCTGGCGGCCGCCGCGGCTGGGGTGTTTTATTTGCTGGCAGGTGTTTTTGGCGGCTCAATAACCACGTTACTTACTGCGTTACCTGTCGCCTATATTCATACTCTGGCGGGGCTTGCGTTGTTGAGTACTATTGCCGGAAGCCTATATCAGGCGCTAAATCACGAACGTGAGCGCGACGCGGCAATCGTGACCTTTTTAGTCACCGCATCTGGTGTCAGTTTACTAGGGGTTGGTTCTGCGTTTTGGGGGCTGATAGCGGGTGGTATCTGTTATGCCTTGTTCTCATTTATCCGTCGCGCGTAGTTGTGAAGGCGTCACGCCAATCGTGGCTTTAAAGCGATTGCTGAAATGGCTTGCCGAGCTAAATCCACAGGCCATCGCAATATCCGTTAGCGACAACGGACTGTTTTTCACCAGCGCTTGCGCGCGGAGCATGCGCTGCTGCATGACATACTGATGAGGTGCCAGTTGGGCTGATTGCTTGAACATGCGCGCAAAGTGAAACTCGCTCAACCCTGCTTCCAGCGCCAGTTCGGCCAGCGTTAATGGCTCACTAAGATGCTGTTCTATGTATGCCTGAATATTGCGTAACACCGTCGGAGCCAACCCACCACGCACATTGGGCAATCGCCACTGTACGTTGCTGTAGGTTTGAACCAGATGGGTCAGCAACAGCGTAGACGCGGTGCTTAACATCAAGTGATTCGCCGATTGTTTCCAGTCGCTGCTCAGCAAAAAATGACGATAAAGCTGCGTGATACGTGGATCGTCGCTAAAAATTTTCTCATCCAACGAAATCGCCGCTGGGCTGCGATCCCAGATTTGTTCAGCAATATTGCGCAGATGCTCATCCGTACAATAGAGGTGCACAAACGAAAATTGATTACGGATATCCCAGGTAGTTTCACTGTCTTCTGGCATCAGACAAAAACGGTCTGGTCCGCCGCCATTTTTCCAGCCCGATGATGTTTTCTGATAGGTTTCGTAACC
The DNA here is from genome assembly GCF_006376615.1 of Buttiauxella sp. B2. Lineage (GTDB taxonomy): Bacteria > Pseudomonadota > Gammaproteobacteria > Enterobacterales > Enterobacteriaceae > Buttiauxella. Next base: position 89,101 of record NZ_VEXQ01000012.1, on the reverse strand, counting down.
CTCATTCACATACATACTTAACGTGTGGTGATTGCTGCATTGAGTGACGCGATCGAGGCTATTTGACCACGCGGAAAGTTGAATCCCGGACCCCAGTTGCACATTATCCTCCAGCACCGCATTGTGCTGGCGAAGATTGTCAAAAGCGTGATACGACTGGGTCATTGCGCACTACCTTCAAGGTTCGGGACTGACAGTGTATGTAGTGGAAGCACCTGTTACCAGCCATTAACAATCCAGCTCGCAAAAAAAAACCGCAAGAATATGCAAGCCACGCAAGCAGATGAAAGCATAGAGCCATGCATTCCTGAATAATCTGACTATCGGTTTAGGGAGATAACAAAATGAATGCATTACTTTATATTTCGGTGGTGGCGATTTGGGGTACAACCTGGCTTGCGATTTATATGCAGCAAGGCGTAGTGTCGGTACCCGTTTCAATTTTCTGGCGTTTTGCTGTAGCGGCGGTTGTCATGCTGGTTGTACTACTGGCATTGGGCCGTTTGCGCCGTATTAGTTTGCGTGACCACTTGTTCTGTATGCTGCAAGGCGGATGTGTTTTCGGCTTCAATTTTTTCTGTTTTTATCATGCCGCGGCATATATCAGTTCGGGGCTGGAATCGGTTATTTTCTCCATGGCGGTACTGTTTAACGCGGTGAATGGCATGATTTTCTTCCGCCAGCGCCCAAGCAAGAATTTGCTCCCGGCGGCAGTACTCGGAATTGCCGGTGTTATTGCCCTGTTCTGGCACGATTTAGTCACCACACAGTTGGCACCGTCATTGCTGCTGGGCATCGGTTTAAGCGCACTTGGCACGTTCGGTTTTTCGCTCGGCAACATGATAAGCACTCGCCATCAACGCCGTGGGCTTGAGACCCTTTCCACCAACACCTACGCGATGTTCTACGGCACCATTATTATGGGCGTGCTGGCACTGGTTCGTGGGGACTCATTTATGCCTGAACTGTCGCTGCGTTACCTCGGTTCACTGTTCTATCTGGCGATTTTCGGTTCGGTCATTGCTTTCGGTGCTTATTTCACCCTTGTCGGGCGCATCGGCGCAAGCCAGGCCGCTTATAGCACTCTGCTGTTCCCGCTAGTTGCGCTGAGTCTTTCAACGGTTTATGAAGGTTATGTCTGGCACAGTAATGCCATCATTGGGTTAGTAATGATTCTGCTTGGCAATCTGGTGATGTTTTCAAAACCGGGGATGTTTAGTGCACTGCCATGGCGTAAACGGGCAGCATAACGGCACAAAAAAAGGGAGCTAAGCTCCCTTTTTCATGTAATTGCAGATTACTTAACTTCAAACATTGACGCGTCTGTCGCCAGGCTATCAATAACTGATTTCAGCGAGTCGACGGTAATAGGTGCACTTTCATTGTTCACCGTTTTACCTTCGCCTTTACGCACGACTTTCATCACAACTTTATTGGTTGAAGAGTCGATAAGCTCCCCTTCAAAATAAAGGTTTGTTTCCATAGTACGGTGGCCTGTTGCAGCTTCTGTGCCCGCAACAATCATAGCGACTGGAATCACTTCATAGAACTGCAAACCTTGTTTGCTGCTGTCTACGCCCGTAATTGCACCATGGAAAATCAAAGTGCGTGGTCCTGGTTTTGTGACCAGTTGGACACGTTTCTCAGCACTCGCTTTCAGCTGCTGGTTGGCGTACGCAAGAATTTTATCCAACGTCTGAGCACCAAGCTGAGTAGTTGGTTTCGGCACTGGATAGTAAGTCAATGAGTTATAGATGAGCTTGTCATAGTTGTTACTTTTGAAGCTCGGATCAACCCAACGTAAGATGGTTTTTCCTGACGAAGATTTTGTTTCCTGAAGACCGGAATAATCCTTTAAGAAACCAGAATACTTTTCTGGATTAGTAACTGAAGAGGAACAGCCAGCCAAGGCGAGCAGGCCCGTCAAGCAGGCAGCTTTAACAAATAAAGAAGTGCGCATTTTTTATCCCTGTAAATTGCATGTAAGCCGTTCTGTTATAGCAAAAAAATAGGTCAACGGTATGACATTAAAAATGCTATTTTTAAAAAATAAGAATATACCCGCAACATTTCATTTTTTACATCGACGTTATCAGCGACGAATTACCTGAATCGACATACAGTGATAGTCTGAAAAACGACAACATAAATCTGGAGTAAACATGATTCCACATCTGCGCATTGCCCGCCCGGTTACGGATCTTGCACAAAGCAAAGAGATGTATTGTCTGGGTTTAGGTTTGCAAGAATTAGGTGAGTTTAGCGAGCACGATGGCTTTAGCGGCGTGATGCTGGGGCGTGAAGATTTAAGCTGGCACCTGGAATTCACCGTTTGCCACCGCCATCCGGTTGAACCTGCCGCCACGGTAGATGACCTGCTGGTGTTGTACTATCCTGACAATGCGTTATGGCAAAAAACCTGCCAACAGATGCTGGATGCAGGCTTTCTGACCATTAATAGTTTTAATCCGTACTGGGATGTTGCCGGGCGCACGTTTGTCGATAACGACGGTTACCGCGTGGTATTGCAAAACCGCGCCTGGCCGGCCGCTTAAATTTTGCGAGCAAGCATTGTCGCGAAACGCAATTTAATACGGTTACCTTCAGCGTCGGTTTTATGTAATTCGCCGACGTCTTCATTGTATTTAATCAACTCCCAACCCGCGTAATAGCTTCGCAGCTCACCTTCTTTAAAAGCAAATGGGAAGCCGACTGTGCATGGGAAATCTTCAGTATCCATTGCAGCAACAATCAGGTTGTATCCGCCAGATTTAGTACAGTGCTGCATATTAGCGATAAGACCTTCGATGGTATTGCGTTCTAAAAACATCATCACCACGGTTGAGAGAATAAAATCGTACTCACCGTCGAATTTTAATGTGTTGAGGTCAACCACATCAGTAGTAATGTTATTAAGCCCTTCCGCTTCAATAATCTTATTCAGGTTACTGATGCTCATTTGGTTTTTATCCCAGGCGGTGACATCAAACCCTTTTTGATTCAGATACAAGCTATTACGACCGCTACCGCAACCAAGATCCAGCGTCTTACCCGGCGGAACAATCGTTGCCGCATTCACCACATCAGAATGAGTACGCGTTAAGCCATATTTCTCGGTGTAATAATTTTCAGAATGCATATTAATTTGTCCTTTTTGCAGGCCGTTCGACACGCAGCAGCAACTTACCCTGATAAAGCAGGATAACCGTGCGCACCAGCAGCAGGCCAATAATGAAATTAGTGAAGATAAACAGCGGGACTGCAATTGCAGTGAAAAGCCCGTCATTACTGCTTTGGCTAAGATGCAGCGCAGTGGCAGCAAGAGCTGAAATACCGAACGAGAAGCTCCAGAACGAGGCATTAAATGGTTGTTTCAAATACCAGGGCATCAGGCGAAACATAAACAGTAATTGCAGCAGTCCGTAACCAAATAGCATTTTGGCGAAGAAATCTGCCTGGCCGCCATTGACGCTAAGATAAGCATTGCAAGCCACCAACGCAGGTGCGAGTTGGATACCGAGAGATGTCCGCGTGCTTTCGGGAAGCTCACCAGCACTGCGCAGACGATGCAAAATGGCCGGTTCCAGACTCAGCCAGGAAAATACACCTGCACCAAAGAATAAGATCCCCAGATCGTGATAACCCAGCGCCCCACAGGCCATCGTACTGATAAAATTATTGGCGACGGTGGGCAAATACAGCCCTGGTGTGGTGTCGGTATGCGGATGGCTACCGCGCCATAAACCCGCACTTTGCCACGCTGCATACGCCAACTGCACTATTGCCCCAAAGACAAACATTCCAACAGCTAACGGGCGAAGGTAAGGCTCGATAGCAATGGAAACCAGCATGGTGGTTGCCGGGAACAGGCTGACAAAACTGCCTTTTAACGGATGCCGCATTTCATCGAGAACCGTTTGTGGGTATTTCACCAGGCGTGCAATAAAAGCCACCGCCAGTGCCAGCCAGATAGCAATCGCCAGGCTTTCAAACGCCTCGCCAATAGCCGGTGTCATTGACCAAATCGTGGCAGCATAACGCCACGCAAAACCCATACCGATGGTCCCAAGTACCATGCCAAAATACCCGGCGGGGAGATTGAGCATGGTACGAGTCACTGATTTATTCATTTCGTTTAAATCTTAAAATGTATTTTAGATGCATTTTATGCGATTCGTTCGCATAACACCATCAACGGATTTACCTGCTACGGTTTAAACACAGTGAAGACAAGTGCTGAGATAAAACCGATGAAAAAGTATCAATTTACGGGTGATTCACGGCTGTATGATTATCTGGCCGATGGCAAAAAACAACAGGTCAAACTGTGGCAAGTCGTTGCCATGCGTGATTTCAACAATGTGAAAACCGGGCAAATCGGCGGTTGGATTGAAAACGAAGACAACCTCAGCCAGCGTGGGAACTGCTGGATTTATGGCAGTGATTGCGTAGTTTACGGCGGTTCAAGCGTAAATGATGATGCGCAAATCCATGGCAATTCTACCCTATGCCACCAGGCGCACGTCAGCGGCCAAAGTATTATTGAGCAGTCGCTTGTCAGCGGTGAATGCCGTATTTACGATGCTGCCCGCATTCTCAATGGCAGCCAGGTGATTGCGGTTCGTGGGCTGACAGCCGACAACGACACGCTGCTGCAAATTTACGGCAGCGCCACCGTGAACGCCTCACGGGTTGTTCACCAAGCGCAGATTTACGGCAAAGCGGTGGTGAACAACGCGTTTATTGAACACCGTGCTGAAATATTCGGGCAGGCGATTCTTGAAGGTAATGACGAGAATAATATTTGGGTCTGTGATTGCGCGCGTATTTTTGATAACGCACGGATTATCGCTGGACACGGCGACGACCAAATCCCAACGATTCGCTATTCCTCCCAGGTTTACGGCAATGCTCTGATTGAAGGCGATTGTGTGCTGAAACATCAGGTACATATTTTTGATGATGCCACGCTTATCGGTGGCCCGATTCAACTCGATAACCACGTACAGATTTACGGCCAGGCGCGAGTCACCGGGAATGTTCTTATCGAGAATAATGTGCAGATTTACGATAAAGCCGCGGTTGATGGCCTGGGCGGCGAGCTTATCCATATTCGCGGCATTAAAGATATTAACGGTGAACAACGTGTAACGCGGTCACCGTTTTATGGGGTGTTTTGAAACACCCTAATCCACAATCCGCCCATAAATGTTCTGATCATGAAATTCACCGTTTAGAAATTCGGCTTGTTTCAGGCAACCTTCAAGCTCGAAACCATTGCGCAGCGCCACCTGATTACTGGCCGTATTACTGACGATGCAGCGAATAACGAAACGGCGAACCAGGCCTTCGCGGGCGTATTTCATGACAATTGCCTGCAATGTCTGGGAAATAACCCCCTGCCTCTGAGCGTTTTTATCCAGCCAATAACCGATGTAAGCCGTTTTATTGGTTTGCTCAATCTGGTTAAAGGAAAACACACCGACCATTTTTTTATCACGGAATATCAAAAACATTTTCGCGTAGTTCCGATGATGCAGCAGGTAATTACCTTGTGCCATTTTGCGCGAGTCTTCAACCGACATCACATGCTGCGGCCAGTCCATTGCTTGCTGCAACCAGGGCTTATTTTTTTGTACCAACGCAAAAATCTCATCCGCATAACGCTCATTAATTGAATGGAGTGAAATGTGGTCATCAATTTGAATCACGTCATCTTTCCATTGCTCAGAACCCGGCACGCAACTCTCCTTCTGTTTGGTCTTTTGGAAAATAATGGTGCAGAAAACCCGTTTGCACCACATAAGCCCCCAGGCGACGTGCAAATACGTTTCACACGCACAATACACCGCCGCTGAACGGGTCGTCGCCCTGGTACAGATATTGCTTAACATCTTTGTAACCCAAAGGAGACTCAGATGAAAGCAATCATAATTGGCGGCGGCATAGGTGGACTTTCGGCAGCAATTGCGCTGAAAAGATGTGGCATGAGAACGGAAGTCTATGAAGCAGTCAAAGAAATCAAACCGGTCGGTGCGGCGATTTCAATCTGGCCCAATGGCGTTAAATGCCTGAACTGGCTCGGCATGAAAGAGCCGCTCCGGCAATTGGGTGGGCCGATGGAGTTTATGGCCTACAAAGAGTTTGTCCACGGCCAAACCTTGACGCGTTTTAGTCTTGATCCTTTAATCAAAAGTGTCGGTGAGCGCCCCTATCCCGTGGCTCGCGCTGAACTGCAAGATCTGTTGATTGATACCTATGGTCGCGGTGACATTCAGTTTGGTAAGCGCGTGGTGCGTGTCGAAGAATTCGATGGCGGCGTGCGAGCCTGGTTTGACGATGGGCATGTCGCCCAGGGAGATGTACTCATTGCCGCCGATGGTACGCATTCGGTGATTCGCCCCTACGTTCTTGGTCACCAGACAGAACGCCGATATGCCGGTTATGTTAACTGGAACGGTCTGGTGGAAATTGACGAATCTATCGCGCCTGCAAATCAGTGGACGACGTTCGTGGGTGAAGGGAAGCGCGTTTCATTAATGCCAGTTGCGGGCAATCGTTTTTACTTCTTTTTTGATGTTCCGCTCGAGAAAGGCCTGCCTGAAGATCGCACCACGGTGAAAGCCGATTTAACCCGTTACTTTGCCGGTTGGGCAGATCCAGTACAAAAACTTATTGCCGCAGTAAATCCTGAAACCATCAATCGCATAGAAATTCATGATATTGAACCATTTATGCAACTAGTCAGAGGGCGTATTGCATTGCTTGGCGACGCCGGTCACAGCACGACACCCGATATCGGCCAGGGGGGTTGCGCAGCAATGGAAGACGCTGTTGTGCTGGCAGTCGCGTTACAAACTAATTCGTTGGGCATCGAAGATGCGCTGCTGCGCTATCAGGAAAAACGCGCTTATCGGGTCAAAGATTTGGTGCTAAAGGCGCGTAAACGCAGTGAACTGACCCACGGAAAAGATATGAACATCACCCATAGCTGGTATGAAGAACTTAAAAGTGAAACCGGCGAACGAGTGCTTTCCGGAATGCGCGAAACGATTCTCGGCGGGCCACTGGAGTAAAAAAGCCCCGTCCATGATGTCGGATGTCGCTACGCTAATCCGACCTACAAAAACAACGATATAGGGGAGATTAGCGTAGCGACATCCACCAATTAATAAAGCCCCGCATTCTCATGCGGGGCTTTATGTTTTACTTCATCACTCGGTCATCAACGTATTTACGTTGATCCGGTGCCGGTGGGAAGTAGTGATACAGCCAGGTTTCACTGATAGCATCGCCCTGGCAGCGCAGGAACATGCGCATATCAACCGGGTCGGTGGAGTCGTTCGTTGGATACCAGTCAAACAGAATACGGTAGCCATTGAACGGCTCGACATACAGTATTTCAATCTGCCTGGCTTCGCCGTTAGACAGTGTGATAACCGGCTCGATACCTTTCGGTGCCGCCGCTTTCAAATCCCCGCCAACAAAATCAATGGCGAAACGGCGCGACCATTTCTCAGGGAAGTGCTCTCCTGGCGCCCAACCTTCCGGGAAGCTCCCCATACCGGTACGAGTGGCATACACGCGCGCCAGCGGCGACTGAATTGGCGGCAACCCACTCCAGTACAAACGGTATTTAAACTCCAGCTCATCCCCGGCTTTTACCGGTTTTTCCGGCTGCCAGAAGCAAACGATGTTATCCAGTGTTTCGCCCGTGGTTGGAATTTCCATCAGACCGATAGCCCCTTTGCCCCACTTATTGCGCGGCTCAACCCACAGGCTTGGGCGCTTGTTATACCAGCCCATGATGTCCTGATAATTGGCGAACTCATGGTCCAGTTGCAGCAAACCAAACCCTTTTGGGTTGTTGTCGGTATAAGCATTGAACTGCAATTTTTGCGGGTTATTCAACGGGCGAGTAACCCATTCACCGTTGCCACGCCACATCGCCAGACGATCAGAGTCGTGAATTTGCGGGTGAATGGTGTCGCACATACGGCGTTCATTGGTGCCGCAAGCGAACATACTGGTCATTGGTGCAATGCCCAGCTGTTTAATATCTTCACGAGCATACAGATGGTTATCGACATCCATCACCACGCGTTCGGCTTCACAACTGATGGTGAATTTGTATGCCCCGGTGACGCTTGCGCTATCAAGCAGTGCGTACACCACAAAGGTGGTGTCACCGGCTTTCGCTGTTTCAAACCAGAAAGAGGTAAAGTCCGGGAACTCTTCGAGTTGGTCGGTATAAGTGTTGACCGCAAGGCCACGCGCGGAAAGACCATATTGATAAGTGTTGTCTACTGCACGGAAATAGCTGGCACCCAGGAACGAAACCACGTCGCGACGCGCCAGTTCTGGCGCTTTAAACGCTTTAAAACCGGCAAAGCCGAGATCAATCTGGCCTTCGAGTTGTTTGGTATCGACACCGGCATCGTTGTAGTTAAACAGCTCTGGGCGGAAGTGAATTTCACGTGCCTGATGTGATGATGGATCCACAGAGAACATGCGCACACGGCGGCGGAACCCCATACCCACGTGGAAAAACTGCACGTCGAGCTGGCGGTTATTCACGTTGTTCCACAATGAGTGTTCAGCATCATATTGAATGGCGTTGTAAGCCTGTGGCGTTAAGTTCGCCAACGTGTCCGGCAGTGGGCGCGGTTTACCCACCCACGGTTTTTTCGACAAGTCATGGGCCATTGACTGGAGCACAGTGAAATCGAACGCGGTGGTGCGACCATCGGCAATTTCAGACTCTGACGCGAAGGCTGCGCGCGAAAAGAGTGTGGCAAATGAAGAAGCGCCGCTAACTGCGGCGATAGCCATTGAGGCTTTGATAAAACGTCTGCGATTCATGCCTGAAAAGTTGTCCTTCTTTGTCGATGAGTGTCGTCCCACCAGGGCAGAACTTTGCAACTAGTACGACCGCACACTCTAGACAAAATTCACAACAAATCCAATCACCGACACCGACCTTTACGCAGCGTTACGCACTTTTTTTATGTCCATGAGAATACGATGAAAAAACGGCTCACAATGTGAGCCGTTAGTCGGTCGGTTCGCTTACTTCACACTAACATCAATACCCGGGAAGTATTTCTTCGCAAGCGTAGTAATCGTGCCGTCAGAACGGACTTTTTCGATTGCCGCATCAAGCTGTTTCTTGGTTTGCTCATCGCCTTTACGCAGGCCGTAACCAATACCGCTACCCAGAATCGTGTCGTCACTTACCGGTTTACCAATAAAGCCAAAACCTTTGCCTTGTGGCTTACTCAAGAATCCAGCCTGGCCCGCTGCTGACATCACCAGAGAGGCGTCAATACGGCCATTGAGCAAATCGCCCCACGCCATATTTTGATCTTTATATGATACGACCGTTACGCCCTCTTTTTCCCAGTGTTCTTTCGCGTAGGTTTCCTGAATGGAACCTTGCAGCACACCGATGGTTTTACCTTTTAGCCCTGCGGGCGTTGCTTCCATGCCGCTACCCAACTTACCGACCAATTGGGAAGGAATACGGTAGATTGGCTGGGTAAAGTCGATGCTTTTACGGCGCTGCTCAGTGATGTTCATCGCTGAGTTAATCGCATCAAATTTCTTCGCCATGAGTCCTGGGATCAGCGAGTCAAACGAGGTTTCTACCCATGAACATTTCAGGTCAGCCGCTTTGCAAATCGCGTTACCCAAATCGATATCAAACCCTTCCAGTTCGCCCGCCGAGTTACGGCTTTCAAACGGTGGATACTCAGCTTCCACGCCGTAGCGTAATTCGCTTGCCGCAAATGTAGAGAACGAAGCACACATCCCAACCAACAAACTTAACGCATAAACTTTTTTCATTATGACCTCGTATCAGCGTGGCTTAACCTGGCAAAGTGCCTGTGCACCCGCCCGTAACGTAGCTTCATCTTTCGCAAATGACAAACGAATCAACTTGTTGTCTGTCCCGTCGGTATAAAACGCGGAGAGTGGAATGGTCGCCACGCCATATTGGGTAATTAAACGTTTTACTATCTCACTGTCAGATTCATCGCTGAAATGGTCGAATTTGGCTAACAGAAAGAAAGAGCCTGCGCTTGGCAGCAGTTCAAATGGCGACTCAACCAGCAATGACTGCATCAAATCGCGTTTGCGTTGATAAAACGCCGCCAGCGACAAATAGGTATCCGGGTTCGCCATATATTCAGCAAATGCATATTGCATTGGTGTATCGGCAGAGAACATCAAAAACTGGTGCACTTTGCAGATTTCAGTCATCAATTCCGCCGGAGCCAGGCAATAACCTACACGCCAGCCGGTAACGTGGAACGTTTTGCCAAACGACGACACGATAACGCTGCGTTCAGCCAACGCCGGATGTGTCGCCATACCGTGATGGCGCGCACCGTCAAACACGATGTGTTCGTAGACTTCATCAGAAAGAATAATGATGTTGGTATCACGGGTCAGGGCAACCAGCATCTCCAGATCATGTGCGCTAAACACCTGCCCGCTTGGGTTGTGCGGCGTGTTAATAATGATCATACGAGTGCGTGGGGTAATCGCTGCGCGCACTTCATCCCAGTTGACCGTGAAATCTGGCAGTGCCAGTTTCAATGCCACAGGCGTTGCGCCTTGCAGGCGAACAATCGGCGCATAACTATCAAAAGAAGGTTCGAAGTAAATCACTTCATCACCAGGATGCACTAACCCGCTGATGGCGGAGTAAAGCCCTTCACTGGCGCTGGCGGTAATTAAAATTTCATCATCAACGTCGTAATGCGAACCATAAAGTGTTGCGACCTTTTCGGCTATCAGGGTTTTTAATGGCCTGAAACCGGTCATCGATGCATATTGGTTATGATTATCCTGCATCGCTTTGGTGACGCCCGCGATAAGCTTCGGGTCAGGTGAAAAGTTAGGCGCGCCCTGGGAAAGGTTAATGGCGTTATGTTGCGCCGAGAGTTGGCCGATAACGGTAAAGATGGTGGTTCCAACATCCGGTAATTTTGAACGAAATTGCACCGGGGTTTGCATAGTCATGGCCGCTCCTGTGAATGCGCGATTTGCATAACTATTCAATATGTAACGGGTTGCGACCACAACCGAATTGTTGTCATAATAGCCATGCAAAAAAATCATAGCTCAGCGGAGAGCCATCAGACATGCGTCGCAATTTCCCCCTCAATACTATTGATGCTTTCCTGGTGACGGCAAAGCACCTGAATCTAACTCGCGCGGCGAAAGAACTGTGTCTGACACAAGGCGCCGTCAGCCGCAAAATCTCGACACTTGAAGAATGGCTTGGTTATGCCCTGTTTGACCGCCATGCCCGTGGGTTACATCTCACACCCCAGGGCTGCGCCCTGCTGCCGGAATTACAACAATCCTTTGAGCACCTGCTGAATGTGGCGAGCAACGCCTGCCATAAATCCAATGTAATCCGCCTCAAAGCCCCAACCTGCGCCATGCGCTGGCTGGTACCAAAACTGGTGCAACTGGAAAGCGTAGCGCCAGATATTCAGGTTGCCCTAACCACCACCGTGGAACACAGCGTGAATTTCAAAAACGAACCTTTTGATGCCGCAATCATTTTTGGCAAACCAGACAATACCGGCACGTTGCTATTTGAGGAGCGACTCACGCCTGTTTTAAGCCAGCATTTGTTGCCAGAAGAAGCGTTAACCACGGAAGACCTGAGCCGCTTCACCTTTTTGCACCCAACCCCCGACCGAACCGACTGGGCGCTGTGGCTTGCGGAAAACACTGCCATTGCGCCTGCTATGAATAAAAATCAACACTTCGACACCATGGACCTGGCAATCAGCGCGGCGATTCAGGGCTTTGGGATTGCGATTGCCGATGCCACGCTGGTGGCGGAAGATTTACGTCGCGGGCGGTTGGTTCAGCCGTTCGCAAGCCATGTAAAAACGGGTGCCAGTTACCGTCTGGCTCTGCGGCCCGGCAGTGACGAAAGCGTGGGGCTTGAGGCTTTTAAGGATAGTTTGCTGACATTGAGCGATTAAATCGCCAGCCAGCCTTCCTACCCGTTCTTTTTTGCAACCGCTGTAACATATTCCCTACATAGCCGTTGCGCAGAATAGATTCCTCCGCATGATGTCGCCAGACTCCCTCTTGCGAGCAAAATGATGATTGCCGTTGCTTTAGTTGATGACCATGTTGTAGTGCGTTCTGGTTTTGCCCAGTTACTGAGCCTTGAAAACGATATTGAGATTGTTGGCCAGTACAGTTCTGCCGCCGAGGCCTGGCCCGCATTGATAAAAAACCAACCCGATGTGGCGGTACTTGACGTCGCAATGCCTGACGAAAATGGCTTGAGTTTACTAAAACGTTTGCGCCAGCAACGTCCTGGTTTTCGCGCCATCATCCTTAGTATTTATGACACCACCGCTTTCGTGCAAAGCGCGCTGGATGCCGGTGCCAGCGGTTATCTCACCAAACGTTGTGGCCCTGAAGAATTAGTACAAGCGGTGCGTACGGTCGGCATGGGTGGGCATTATTTGTGTTCCGATGCCCTGCGTGCGCTGCGCCATGCGGGCCAGCCTGCCAAAGTTCTGGAAATCCTCACACCGCGTGAGCATGAAGTTTTCGATTTGTTGATCAAAGGCGAAAGCGTCAAGCATATTGCCGAGCAACTTAACCTCAGCCACAAGACGGTACATGTGCATCGCGCCAATATCCTTGGCAAACTGCAATGCGAAAGCACCATCGAACTGGTGCATTTTGCACTTGAACACCAACTGTTAGCCGGGCACTAAATGTCTCGTTCGTGGCGGCATCTATTATTATCGCTGTTTATCGTTTTCGCCTGGGGGCTGACCTGGCTTGCGCTGTGGACGATCAGTTTTTATCTCACTAATAACGGTCAACAAGCCACGCTACTATTGCCACAAGGCGTACATCTTGCCCTGCTGATTTTACTGCATCGCCGCTACTGGCCCGCCCTTTTCATCCCGGTTATCGGGTTGCTTTTCTGGCTTTGGCTGCAACAGTTAATGACCGAGCCGGTCATGTTGCTTTCTCCGTTCCTCAGTGCCATTCCGGCGCTTTTCGTCCAGCACTACTGGCACCGTTTTACACTTTACTGGCAGCGGTTGTCGTTGCTGATGGCCGCGATTACTAGCGATGCGCTGTTGCACACGCTGGCGCTGACGCCATTTTTGTCGAGTTCTGCCTCGCAAACATTACTGGCCGCATTTACCGGTGGAGTGGTACTCACGCCATTCGTGTATCTGATTTACGAATACTTGCGCCAGCAACACCTTGAAAGCCTGCTGGCACAGGAAACGCCGAATCCACCGCTGCGCACTTCGCTGCTTATCTGGTGCAGCCTGTTTTTCATCATTGGTGTTGGCGCGCAAATGGTGGTGTCGCCGGAAATCGAACGGCTATTGCTGATTGTGGTGTTTCTGCCAAACGTGGTGATGGCCTACAAATTTGGCTGGCAAGGTGGCGTGCTAGCCGCGCTGTTGGGCAGCATGATGATTACCATCGCCCGGCAAATTGGCAGTGGGTTTAATGGGCTGATGGAGATGGAGCTATTTCTCTCAACTCAGGCACTGTTGGGCATTGGGCTTGGGATAGCCATTAGCCGCCAGCAGCATCTGGCGAATAATCTTCACCGTTATCGTCAACGGTTGGAAGTTGAATTACAGGCTCGCCGTGAGTTGATGGAGCAATTGGTGCATACCGAAGAAGACACTCGCAAGGATCTTGCCCGTGAGTTGCATGATGAGATTGGCCAGAACATTACCGCGATTCAAATTCAGTCGATGCTGGTGAAACGCACCGCCAGCGGTGATGCGACAGTGCTCGCCGCCGAGCAAATCAACCAGCTTGCCCAACGCATCCACCACTCAACCCGCCATCTTTTGCGCCAGCTTCGCCCACCAGTGCTGGACGAAATTTCTCTCGATAAAGCATTGCATCATTTGATGCAGGAGTTCGCTTTTGCCGAGCGTGGCATTACCTGTCGTTTCCATTACGATTTGCCCGGCCAGCCTGTCAGCGATCCGGTGGTGTTTACGCTGTATCGACTGGTGCAAGAACTGCTCAACAATATCTGTAAACACGCAGATGCCCGCCAGGTTGAGATTTCTCTCACTCAGCAACCCAACGGTGTGCGTCTGGAAGTGAAAGATGATGGTATCGGATTTACTGGCTCCACCCACACCGGGCACGGATTACAGGGCATCGCTGAACGCATTCGTGCTTTAGGTGGCGATTTAGTTCTTGAAAGCCAGTCTGGCACGCGCGTAATTGTTAACCTGCCCACACTTTTTCAACAAACTCAGGGATAACCAGGAAAAATTCCTGGTTGACTAAAACCTTGTCTCATCCGCTTTGTTTCCGCGTTTTCTATAGTCATTTCAATCCGGAGGAATCCCATGATTTCCGAGCAAACTATCGGTCGTGATTATCGTTACTGGCGTCCACGTTTGCTGTTGTCGATGGTCGTTGGCTACGCCGCGTTTTATCTGACGCGCAAAAGCGTCAGTTTTGTCCTTCCGGCCATGCAGGTCGATTTGGATTTAAGCAAAAGCGATATCGGCCTGCTGGGTACGCTGTTTTATGTGTCGTACGGCCTGTCAAAATTCGCCGCAGGGCTATGGCATGACCGCCGGGGTGCACGCTGGTTTATGGGTGTTGGTCTGCTGGCAACCGGGATTTTAAATATTCTGTTCGCCTTTGGCAGTAACTTACCGATGTTGCTGGTTATCTGGACACTGAACGGTTTTTTCCAGGGCTTTGGCTGGCCACCCTGCGCACGATTGCTCACGCACTGGTATTCGCGCAACGAACGCGGTTTTTGGTGGGGATGCTGGAATACCTCAATCAACCTTGGCGGAGCAGCAGTCCCACTGATTTCTGCGCTGATGGCGCTGTGGTACGGCTGGCAGGCGTCGTTATTTGTCTCGGGTACCATCGGCATACTCATTGGTATTTGGTTATGCCGCAGTTTGACCGGCACGCCACAAGAAATGGGACTGCCTTCGGTGGGTGTCTGGCGGCATGACCCGCTGGAAATGCGCCAGGAACAGCTCAGCCCAGCGATGCCGCAGTGGCAGATGTTTCGCAGTACGGTGCTGCAAAACCCAATGATTTGGTTGCTCGGCGTGAGTTACGTGCTGGTGTACCTGATTCGCATTGCGCTCAATGACTGGGGCAATATCTGGCTTTCCGAAAGCCACGGCGTGAATTTACTCAGTGCCAACGCCACGGTGATGTTGTTCGAAATGGGTGGGTTACTGGGTGCATTGTTTGCTGGTTGGGGCTCGGATTTACTGTTTCGCGGCCAGCGTGGGCCGATGATTTTACTGTTTGCATTAGGGCTGTTTGTTTCCGTCGCGGCACTTTGGCTGTCGCCCGTTCACCATTACGCGCTATTGGCCGTCTGCTTTTTCGCCATCGGATTTTTTGTTTTTGGCCCGCAGATGCTGATTGGTCTTGCCGCCGTGGAGTGCAGTCATAAACAGGCAGCGGGCAGCGTGACCGGTTTTTTGGGTCTGTTCGCTTATTTGGGTGCGGCACTGGCGGGATGGCCGCTGTCACAAGTGATTGAGCATTACGGCTGGTCTGGGATGTTTGCGCTGTTAACCGTCGCCGCCGCGTTAATTGGATTTTTGCTGATGCCCCTCTTAATGGCGGGTATCAGCGCGCAGGACAGGAGTGTTGGTGCCATGGATCCGGCAGTCACCTTACCTCAGGACACTTAGGATAATAATATGAAACTGACCGTGCTCTCTTCTCTGGTTGCTGCTGGTGTTGCATTGGCTACCCTGTCCGGTGCCGCGCATGCACAAGGCCGTCTGGTGGTGTATTGCAGCGCTACCAACGAAATGTGTGAAACCGAAACTAAAGCATTCGGTGAAAAATACGATGTGAAAACTTCGTTTATCCGCAACGGTTCTGGCAGCACGCTGGCGAAAGTGGATGCCGAGAAGAAAAACCCGCAGGCTGATGTGTGGTACGGCGGCACGCTGGATCCGCAGTCACAGGCGGGCGAAATGGACTTATTAGCACCGTACAAATCTGCCAATCTTGAGCAAATCATGCCGAAGTTCCAGGACCCGGCAAAGCGCAAAGGTAACTACTCCTCGGCGGTGTATATCGGCATCCTCGGCTTTGGTGTGAATACCGAACGCCTGAAAGAGAAAAACCTGCCCGTACCGAAGTGTTGGAAAGACCTGACCAACCCAATTTATAAGGGTGAAATCCAGGTGGCTGACCCGCAAAGCTCTGGCACCGCCTATACCGCGCTGGCAACCTTCGCGCAGCTTTGGGGCCAAGACCAGGCGTTTGATTACTTGAAAAAACTCAATGGTAATATCTCGCAATACACCAAATCAGGTATTGCGCCTGCGCGTAATGCCGCCCGTGGCGAAACGGCCATTGGCATTGGTTTCCTGCATGACTATTCCCTCGAAAAAGAGAATGGCGCACCACTGGAGTTGATTTCCCCGTGTGAAGGCACCGGCTATGAAATTGGTGGCGTCAGCATCCTGAAAGGGGCGCGCAATATGGACAACGCCAAGCTGTTTGTTGATTGGGTGCTGTCCAAAGAAGCACAAGAGTTGTCATGGAAAAAAGGCAAGTCTTACCAGATCCTGACCAACACCACTGCCGAAAGCTCGCCGCTGTCGCTCAAGCTCGATGACCTGAAGTTAATCAACTATGACATGGATAAATACGGCGCGACCGACATGCGTAAAGCGTTGATTAACAAGTGGGTCAGCGAAGTGAAGATGGGTAACTAACCCACCAGCAGGTGACGGTGTCACGCCACCTGCTGCTCTCTTTTTCTTTTGGCCGATGAGGCAATTATGTCTGAAACTTTACTTTTGCGTACGCGGCGATTGCGGGACGCTATTATCTGGTGGGTGGCACTATGCTGGCTGGCTTTTGCCTTGCTACCAAGCTGGAGCCTGGATTACGGCCTGTTCGAATCAACGCGCGACGAACTGCTCGGAGCGTACAGCTGGTCTGGAATCAACATCAGCCTGCTGTGGTACGTTTTACCTTCGTTGTTACTGCTGCGCCCCTTCAACGAACTGGGGCCTGAAAAACGCCAACGCCACTATTTTGATGCCGGTTGGGCATTGTTTTGCATGGCCTTTATTGTTGTCAGCGCCACCGTTACCGAACGAGGCATGGGCTACGCCAGCATTGTGCTGTTTATCGCGCTCGGCATGGTTATCACCCTCGCTCTGACGCGCCTTGAATGGCTCGGTGGCGACAGTTTCGTGATTGGTTCACTGGTCGCCATTGTCGCGTTGGTTGGCGTGTTCATTGTCTGGCCGAGCATCGCGATTTTCATTCCGATGTTCACCACTGATACGGGTGAGTTTGCCCCACTGGCGTTTATGGCGGTTCTGAGCCAGGCGCATATCATCCAGGTGATTATCAACTCCATCGCATTGTCGATTGCCGTGGGCATTGGCTGCACCTTTTTCGGCCTGGTTCTGGCGATTTACACCACCCGCATTGCCAAACGCAGCGCCGTTATTGGCCGTATTTTCTCCATTTTGCCTATCGTAACGCCACCGTTTGTCGTCGGGCTGGGCGTAACGTTGATGATGGGCCGTTCAGGTTATGTCACCGAATTAATGGTGGACTGGTTTGGGTTAACCAACACCAACTGGCTGTACGGTTTTACCGGCATTTGGCTGGCGCAAGTTCTGGCCTTCACGCCAATGGCATTTATGATCCTCGATGGTGCGATTAAAACCATTCACCCTTCCCTTGAAGAAGCGTCGTATACGCTGCGCGCCACGCGCTGGAAAACCTTCAAAGGGGTATTTTTACCACTGTTAAAACCGGCGCTGGCGAACGCATTTTTGATTGTGATTGTGCAATCTCTGGCTGACTTTAGTAACCCGCTGGTGCTGGGCGGCAACTTCGACGTACTCGCCACGCAAATCTATTTCTACATCACCGGCTCGCAGTTGGATTACCAGGCCGCCAGTACGCTCGGCGCATTCTTGCTGCTGTTCTCGCTGATGGTGTTCTGCATTCAGTACATGTGGATTGGGAAACGCTCTTACGTCACAGTTTCCGGTAAATCCAACCGGGGTGATGTGCAGCCTCTGCCGGTTACGCTGGTATGGGCCGTTATCGCCCTGCTGACTATCTGGATTGCGTTTAACGCCCTGCTTTACGGCAGCATTTTCTACGGCAGTTTCACAGTGAATTGGGGCGTTGATTACACACTAACGTTCGATAACTTTATCAAGCTGTTCGGCCAGGGCATGAGCGATGGTGCATGGCCTTCTCTGCTCGACACCTTGCTGTATGCCGGTATTGCCGCGCCGATCACCGCATTCTTCGGGTTGTTAATTGCCTGGATTGTGGTTCGCCAGCAGTTCCGTGGCAAAAAGACCATCGAATTCACTACCATGTTGTGCTTTGCCGTACCAGGTACCGTGGCTGGCGTGTCATACATTCTGGCGTTTAACAGTGCGCCGGTTTACCTGACGGGCACCGCCGCGATTGTGATTATGTCAATGGTGATGCGCAACGTGCCGGTGGGTATCCGCGCCGGTATTGCCGGGCTTGGGCAAATCGACAAATCGCTGGATGAAGCGTCGCTGAGTCTGCGTGCCGGTTCGATGCGCACCATTATTAACATTCTGCTGCCGCTGCTGCGACCGGCGATTTTGTCTGCGCTGATTTACAGCTTTGTGCGAGCGATTACCACGGTCAGTGCCATTGTATTCCTGGTGACGCCGGATACTCGCGTCGCCACCGCCTACATTCTTAACCGCGTGGAAGATGGCGAATACGGCGTGGCGATTGCATACGGCTCGATTCTTATCGTCGTAATGCTAACCATTATTTTCATCTTTGACTGGCTGATTGGTGAAGCGCGAATTTCGCGTTCGAAAGCCAAAACCAACGCGTGATTACGGAGCAAAACATGACACAACCTCATTTTGTAGAACTGCGCAATGTCACGAAACGGTTTGGCAATAACACCGTCATCGAAGGCATTAATCTGGCGATTCCCAAAGGGGAAATGGTGACACTGCTTGGGCCATCGGGCTGCGGGAAAACCACCGTACTGCGTCTGGTCGCCGGGCTTGAAAAACCTTCCGACGGGCAGATTTTTATTGATGGCGAAGATGTGACGCACCGTTCCATTCAACAACGCGACATTTGCATGGTGTTCCAGTCCTACGCCCTGTTCCCGCATATGTCGCTTGGCGACAACGTGGGTTACGGTCTGAAAATGCTCGGCACTCCACGTTCGGAGATTAAAATCCGCGTCAAAGAAGCGCTGGCGATGGTGGATTTGGACGGTTTCGAAGACCGTTTTGTCGACCAAATTTCCGGTGGACAACAGCAGCGTGTGGCTCTGGCGCGTGCGCTGATTCTGAAGCCAAAAGTGCTGCTGTTTGATGAGCCGCTCAGTAACCTTGATGCCAACCTTCGCCGTAGCATGCGTGACAAAATCCGCGAACTGCAAAAGCAATTCAACATCACGTCGCTGTATGTCACTCACGACCAAAGCGAGGCATTTGCGGTATCGGACACCGTGCTGGTCATGAACAAAGGCGAAATCATGCAGATTGGCAGCCCGCAAACGCTGTATCGCCAACCAGCGTCGCGCTTTATGGCGAGTTTTATGGGGGATGCAAACGTGTTCCCGGCACGCTTTGGCAGCGATTTTGTCGAGATTCACGGCTACCGTTTACCACGTCCACCTCAGTTAACGGTGACACAAGCGGCAGGCACCGTGGGTGTACGACCGGAAGCTATTACCTTGAGCGAACACGGTGCAGAAAGCCAACGTTGCGTGGTGCGCCATGTGGCGTATATGGGGCCACAATATGAAGTGACGGTGGAATGGCATGGGCAGGCGTTGTTACTGCAGGTGAACGCCACACGATTGCAACCTGATGTGGGCGATAACTACTATCTGGAGATCCATCCTTACGGAATGTTTATTCTGGCGGATGCCGCGTAATCTTTCTGTAAAACAGAGGCCGCAGTGATGCGGCCTCTTAGTTCATAGCAATCAATCACCGCTATAACAATCCGCAGCGCCGTTTACTGCGATCGGACGCTTGCTGATATAGCTCAAATTCATCCTCCACTGGCGCGCCCAATGCCTCTTCAAATGCCGTACGGCTGGAATGCCCGTGGCTATGTTGCCCGCCTTCGCTTCCCAGATTCGACTGGAAAATCCCCGCTGCACTGACCGGTAGAAAATCTTCATAAATAATCGGCTGCGCCACCAGCCAGCCGCGCTCAATCAGCGGTTGCGGGTCATCACCAGGTTTAATTGCCTGGCGGTGCATTTCACCCACTGGCGTTAAACGGTAGCGAAAATAGGCAAGCTCCTGGCAGCGCATCAGCGTATCGCTGTCCGGCAGGCGGCTGAAAACCTCCTGCAAATGCTGCTGATGGCTGAAGTTGTCTTGCCCGTTACCCGCAAGATTCAACAACTCGTCATATAAGGCACGGCCTTTCGGCGTTAACGCCACGCCACGTTGTTCAATTTCACCAAAGCGTGCGGTGTGCGTCCCCTGATGAACGCCTGCAAAAATTATCGGTTCCTCCAGCGCTTTAAAGCTGGTCTGGCGCAATAAAATAGGGAACGTACGCCGTGGAGGGCCTTCGATAATCGCTTTTGGCACGATTCCATATTCCGGCATCAGCGCCTGAACGCGGTCGATATCCAGCGTGCGCGGCGTCAAGTGGTTAATATGGCAGCCACGGAAGCAGACCACGTCGGCAATCAACCGATGCTGCTGGTGAAACGCCTGATAAGTTTGCGCATCCACCGTGGCATGGCTGTGCCAACGGAAGGTTTCCAGCGCCTGTGCCACAAACTCATCGGCCTGTGCTTCATTAAATGCCCCCTGCGTATCGTAAATATCCAGCAACGCACGACAGCGTGGGGTGAAAATATCGCGTTCGGCCAGAATCGCCGCAGCGGTGTTGCGTAGCTCAGCGTCGTCAATCAATTCAAGTCGCAGTAACGAGGTGAAAATGCGGAACGGGTTACGCGCAAGTGCTGCATCGTCAATCGGACGAAAAGCCGTGGAATGCACCGGAACGCCCGCCTGAGAAAGATCGTAATAGCCGACTGGATACATTCCCATTATCGCAAATACGCGCCGTAACGTTGCCAGTTCTTCCGCTTTACCGACCCGAATGGCACCGTGACGTTCCACATTCAGGCGCGCCAGTTCGTCTGCGTTTTCTAAGCGCTGCTGCAGATCGGGGTTGTTTTCAAGCACCGCCAAATTCACGTCGGCGACTAACTCTAACAAGGTGCCGTACTGAGGCACCTCTTGCTGGTACATCGCCGACATAGCGTGCGAAAATTTTTCCCGAATATCATCAGCCGTGATGTTGTTCGCCATGATGTCGTACTCCTGTGAATATTGCTGAAAGAGTAGGACGTCGTGCGGAGGTTAAGGGCTAAGAATTTTCGTTTTGTGATCGACTATACAGCCATGCACCAGAAGTAATCTTATCCACCATTTTCATAGCTAAAGGTTATGATTGATGGCGCTTAAATTCACTTTAATTTAACAAGCTATTAACTGAGACTGTCAGTGGCGATATTTAAAACTAGAATGCATCGCCCCCTGTATCCCACAACTGGAGCTGGCTATGTCACAGATTTGGCAACCTCGTGAGCTTGTACATCGCGACTATGATTCCCATCCTCCGGCTTTCGCACCGGGGTATAAAACCAGCGTGTTACGCTCGCCGAAAAATGCGCTGATCTCTTTGCAGAACTCACTTTCTGAAATCACAGGCCCAATATTTGGCGCGAAAGATTTAGACCCACTCGATAACGACCTGATCATGAATTACGCCAAAGACGGTTTGCCGATTGGCGAACGTATTATTGTGCATGGTTATGTTCGCGACGGTTTTGGCCGTCCGATGAAAAACACGCTAGTGGAAGTGTGGCAGGCCAATGCTGGCGGGCGCTATCGACATAAAAAAGACAAGTACCTTGCCCCAATTGACCCTAATTTTGGTGGCTGTGGGCGTGTGTTGACCGATGAAAATGGTTATTACTTTTTCCGCACCATCAAGCCCGGTCCGTATCCGTGGCGTAACCAGGCAAGCGACTGGCGCCCTTCCCACATCCACTTTTCGCTTTCCGGTGACTCCTTCGCGCAGCGCTTAATCACGCAGATGTATTTCGAAGGCGATCCGCTTATCAAACAGTGTCCGATTGTGAAAACCATCAACAACGACGACGCCATTCGCACGCTGATTGCCGAACTGGACACTCACGCGGCAGTGCCACTCGACTGCCTGGCCTATCGCTTTGATCTGGTATTACGCGGTCAACGCGCCACGCTGTTTGAAAACCGCACTCAAGGAGCCATGTGATGATGAAAGATTATTTAGCGGAAACCGCATCGCAAACTGCTGGCCCGTATGTACACATTGGCCTGGCCCCACAAGCTGCCGGTTTTAACATTTTCGAGAAGAACTTTAGCCATGTGTTGACCCACTCTCACACCCTGGGCGAGCGAATTATCGTTGAAGGTCGCGTGTTTGACGGTTCCGGCACGCCGGTACGTGATGTGTTGCTGGAAGTCTGGCAAGCCAACGCCGCCGGGCGTTATAACCACCCTGCGGATCAGCAATCAGATAAAAAACTGGATGAGGATTTCCGTGGCTGGGGGCGCACCTGTTCGGATTTTGACACTGGCGTCTGGCGTTTTGACACCATCAAACCAGGTGCCGTCACCGGACGAGATGGACGCTTGATGGCTCCGCACCTGAACCTGTGGATTGTAGCCCGTGGGATTAATATCGGCCTGAACACGCGGATGTATTTTTCCGACGAGCAAGCAGCGAACGAAGCTGACCCGGTGTTGAATCTTATCGAGTGGGAAGTTCGGCGCAATACGTTGATGGGTAAGCGCGAAATACGTGGTGACGAGGTGGTATATACGTTTGATGTCTATCTTCAGGGCGAGAAGGAGACCGTGTTTTTTGATGTGTAGTTAAGTCACTGAAAACGGTGGATGTCGCCTACGCTAATCCACCCTACAAAACATGTATCACCAATGATGAAGTGATGAGTAGGTCGGGTTAGCGCAGCGACACCCGACATAACTGATGTAAACGGAAAAACTGACACCCTCACCATTTGTTATTAAATAAGATTAATTGTTAATGAATTTTTGCTAGCAAGTTATCAAAATCAAACAACTTATCTTGTCAGCGCTACGGGTCTGTTTTTAACATCAGGTTATGGAAAAAAACGGTTTATTCAGTCAGCGCATTCGCTTGCGCCATCTTCATACTTTCGTGGCTGTTGCTCAACAGGGAACACTGGGGCGCGCGGCTGAAACACTTAATCTTAGCCAGCCTGCACTGTCGAAAACACTTAATGAACTTGAGCAATTAACCGGTACGCGGTTGTTTGACCGTGGGCGTCTGGGTGCTCAGATGACATTGATGGGCGAGCAATTCCTGACTCACGCCGTTAAGGTGCTGGATGCGCTTAATCACGCCGGGCAATCGCTCAATCAGAAAGACGGGCAAAACACGACAGTGGTTCGTGTGGGTGCACTACCAACCGCGGCGCTAGGCATATTACCAAAAGTTATCGGCCAGTTTCATAAGCAGCAATGCGACGTCACGCTGCAAGTGGCCACCATGAATAACACGATGCTGCTGTCGGGGTTAAAATCCGGCGAGCTGGATTTGGGTATTGGCCGGATGTCCGATCCTGAGTTAATGACCGGGCTGAATTATGAGCTGCTCTTTCTCGAATCATTAAAGCTGGTCGTTCGCCCAGGGCACCCGCTTCTGCACGAAAATATCACGCTTAGCCGGGTGATGGAGTGGCCGGTTGTCGTATCCCCTAAAGGAACAATTCCACGCCAAAACGCCGAGTCACTGCTTTCCAGCCAGGGCTGTAAAATGCCGGCTAGCTGTGTTGAAACGCTTTCTGCTTCGCTATCTCGCCAACTGACCGTGGATTATAACTACGTGTGGTTTGTGCCATCTGGCGCTGTGAGGGAGGATTTACGTCAGGGAACGTTGACCTCATTGCCAGTGGCAACGCAAGGTGTGGGTGAGCCAATTGGCATTTTAACGCGGGTCGATACCCCACTGTCTGCGGCGGCACAAATTCTGTTGGCGTCTATTCGGAAGTCGATTCCCGGTTGATATATCAAGGTGGATGTCGCTGACGCTAATCCACCCTGCGATACCCATCAATCAGGCTTGTTTCTTTGTAGGTCGGATTAGCGACAGCGACATCCGACATTATTTAATTCTGCGCATCCATCTCATCAAAGACTTGTTGGGCCAGATGCATGGTGGCGTTGGCCGCGGGCAAGCCACAGTACAACGCCGAATGCATGATCAACTCTTTTAATTCATCACGCGTGACGCCGTTATTAAACGCGGCGCGCAGATGCATTTTCAGCTCGGCTTCACGGTTTAGTGCAATCAACATGGCGATGGTTATCATACTGCGGGTATGGCGTTCAAGCCCTGGTCGCGTCCAGATTTCCCCCCAGGCGTAACGTGTAATGAAGTTCTGAAACTCCTCATTGAGCGGCGTGAGTTGCGACAACGTGCGGTCAACATGGCTGTCACCCAGCACCGCACGACGCACGTCCATTCCTTGCTGATAGTGTTCTTCATCCTTCATCTCAGTCATCCCGCTGAATAAAGTTGAGCAGCGCTACGTTAAAACCGTGTGCGTCTTCAATGCTGGAAAGGTGCGAGGCCGCAAGCGTGACCAGATGCGAACCACTGACCTGCTGGTGCATAAACTCGCTGTCAGCAATGGTTGTAACCGGATCGTGCAAACCTGCGATAAACAGTACCGGCACTGAAATCGCGTCTACTTCTGCACGCAGATCGGCTGCGGCTAAAGCTTCACAACAGGATGCATAACCTTCGGCATCACTCTGACCCAGAGTCACACATAAAGCGTCTACTGGTACGTGGTGATGCTTAACAAAATCTTCCGTGAACCAACGCGAAGGTGCGCTTTTCGCAATGGCAGACATCCCTTCGTGGCGCACAGTTCGCGCCCGTTCAAGCCAGCCGGTTTGCTCACCAATTTTTGCCGCACTGTTAGCGACGGTGACCGAAAGAAAGCGTTCCGGCGCAAAACGTGCCAGCCACAGTCCGGTTAAGCCCCCCATAGAAATGCCGCAGAAATGCGCTTGCTGTACACCTGCATCGTCCATCACGCTGATAACGTCCTCCGCTAATTGTGGCAGCGTGGTTTTATCGTGCTTCGTTGTACGCCCATGACCGTGCGTGTCGTAACGCAGCACGCGAAAGTTCTCGAGCAATGCCGCCATTTGCGGTTGCCACATGTCAAACGTGGTACCCAGTGAATTGGATAACACCACCACTGGTGCGCCCACAGGCCCTTCCAGTTGATAATAAAGGCTCATTTTACCCTCCTGGTTTGTTGTGCCGCCCGCGCCAGAACCTGGTTGATAAACTCGTCGTTACTCCCAGTGGCGTGTTGCGGGTCAAGCAAATGTTCAATTTGTGTTGAAGAAAGATGCGGAGTGACTTCTGGATGCTGTGAAAGTAACAGCACAAGCGGCTGATTTTCATCCAGCGCGCGATGGCAAAGCTGTTCGACCAGATGATGCGCCGCCTGTTTACCGATAGCTTTCGCCAGCGCCAGCGTGACCGCTTCCGCCATAATCAAGCCGTGGGTGATATCCAGATTGGCGCGCATTTTTGTGGTGTTTACCTGCATTCCGGCCAGTAATTCTAGCGCGGTTTGCATCACACCACCGGCCAGAGTAACAAGCTGCGGGAGCGTTTCCCACTCTGCCTGCCAGCCGCCAAGTGCACGTTCATGCTGCTGGTTTTGGCTGGCATACATCGTTGCCATTAGCCCTGGGATCCGCGTTGTCGCAGTGAGAATCGCGGCGCAACTCACTGGATTACGTTTGTGCGGCATGGTGGATGAACCGCCACGCCCTTCAGCAACAGGCTCGCTCACCTCACTGACTTCGGTTTGCATCAGCAATGCAAAGTCATTTGCAAATTTGCCCAGAGTGCTGCTAACACCCGCAAACCAGGTGGCAACTTCCAATAATCTGTCGCGTTGGCTATGCCACGGTGTATCGGCCTGATTAAGCGCCAGCGCATTTGCCAGCGCCTGCAAGACCGGGATCCCCTGCTCTTTTAGTGAAACAAGCGTGCCCGCCGCACCACCAAATTGCAGCACCAACACACGGGGTTTTATTTCATGCAGGCGCTGCTGCCAGCGCAATAGTGCATCCAGCGTTCCGGCCAGTTTCAAGCCAAAAGTGATGGGCAACGCGTGTTGCATCCAGGTTCGCCCTGGCATCACGCTGCGTCGGTGGTGTTGAATCTGTTGAGTTAAAGCGGACACCAATTGCTCAAGGAGACTTTCGCTGGCATCTAACGCTTCACGCAGTTGCAGAACAAGACCCGTATCAATGACGTCCTGGCTGGTTGCTCCCCAATGAACGTAACGCGCAGCGTGTTCATCCTGTTGCTTCACATTGGCGGTGAGCTGTTTCACCAGCGGGATCGCCAGGTTTCCGGCCGCTGCTGCCGCTTGCGCCAATGCCTGTACATCGAGTTTGCCAGCCTGACACTGTGCGGAAATAACCTTGATAGCCGACTCAGGGATCGCGCCACATTGAGCACAAGCCCGCGCCAGTGCAGCTTCAAAATCCAGCATCCTTTGTAGCGTGTTTCCATCGCTGAAGATTTCGGTCAACGGCGAGTGACGCAACATCGGGGTAAACAGTGTCATGCCTGCTCCTTAAACACGTTCGATAATCAGTGCAATCCCCTGACCGACACCAATACACATGGTACATAGCGCGTAACGTCCACCGCTACGCTTAAGTTGATACGCAGCCGTCATCGCCAAACGGCCACCTGATGCGCCAAGCGGGTGCCCCAGCGCAATCGCGCCACCGTTAGGATTCACATGCTCTGCGTCATCCGGCAGACCCAGGTCGCGCATCACTGCCAGTGCTTGTGCGGCAAAGGCTTCATTTAATTCAATCACATCCATTTGCGCGAGCGTTAAACCAGTCTGCGCCAGCACTTTACGTACTGCGGGAGCTGGGCCAAATCCCATAATTCGTGGCGCAACGCCTGCGGTTGCCACACCAACAACACGTGCCAGCGGTTGCAAACCGTGTGTGTTGAGCGCCTGTTCGGAGGCCAGCAGCAAAGCACAAGCTCCATCATTAACACCCGATGCATTTCCAGCACTGACAGTGCCGTCCGGGCGAACCACGCCTTTTAGTTTTGCCAGCGACTCAATGGATGTGGATCGTGGATGTTCGTCGCGGGTAAACAGTAGCGCTTCGCCTTTGCGTTGGGCGATGGAAACGGGAATGAGTTCATCATCAAAAATGCCCATTTCCTGAGCACGTGCGGTGCGTAGCTGGCTGCGTAACGCAAAAGCATCCTGATCTTCACGGTTGATGTTGAAGTCCGCCGCCACGTTTTCTGCGGTTTGCGGCATCGCATCCACACCGTATTGTGCTTTCATCAGTGGGTTGATAAACCGCCAGCCAATGGTGGTATCTTCCATTTTCATGCCGCGCTCAAACGCAGTTTCGGCTTTTCCCATCACAAACGGCGCACGCGACATACTTTCCACGCCACCAGCAATCATTAACTGTGTTTCACCGCTTTTAATTGCCCGTGCGGCAACGCCTAACGCATCAAGACTTGAGCCGCATAAACGGTTGATGGTGCTGCCCGGTACTGTTTCCGGCATTCCTGCCAGTAACAATGCCATACGCGCCACGTTGCGGTTATCTTCACCTGCCTGGTTTGCACAGCCATAAATCACGTCATCCACCGCTGACCAGTCCAGATTCGGGTGGCGTGCCATGAGGGCTTTCAGCGGCAGAGCGGCTAAGTCATCGCTACGAACCGTGGAGAGTGTCCCACCAAAACGACCAAACGGAGTACGCACTCCATCACAGATAAATGCTTGATTCATCATAGTTCCTTACGCGCTTTCTGCCAGTTGTTCGAAGCTAAGTGTGACCGGAGTAATACGTTGTAATTCTTCAAATGACAGACCATTGAAGATTTCGCGCACTACGGGGCCTTTTTCAGTGATATCAATCACCGCCAGATCGGTATAGATGCGGCTGACGCAGCCAATCCCCGTTAGCGGATAGGTGCAGGCTGCCACCAGTTTGCATTCACCGTCGCGCGTTAAGTGGTCCATCATCACAAACACCTGGCGTGCGCCGATGGCTAAGTCCATCGCCCCGCCTACCGCTGGAATAGAATCCGGTGCGCCAGTGCTCCAGTTAGCGAGATCGCCCGTGGCGGAAACCTGATAGGCACCCAAAACGCAAATATCGAGATGGCCGCCGCGCATCATGGCAAAAGAGTCGCCATGGTGGAAAAAGCAGCCGCCGGTCAGCAGGGTGACAAACTCTTTCCCGGCGTTAATTAACTCTGGGTCTTCCTCACCCTCTGCTGGTTTTGGCCCCATGCCCAGCAAGCCGTTTTCGCTATGCAGGAAGATTTCTTTATCCGCCGGAAGGTAGTTGGCAATGCGCGTTGGCAAACCAATGCCGAGGTTGACGTAAGCGCCTTCGGGAATATCACGAGCGACACGTTTTGCCATTTCATCACGGGTTAATTTTTTCACTTTGGGCTCCTTATGCGCTTTGTGCCAGTGAGGATTCGACTGCGACCAGACGCTGAACGAATATGCCCGGTGTGATGACATTTTCCGGGTCAAGCTCGCCCAAATGCACCACGCGGCTGACTTCGGCGATGGTCACAGTCGCGGCAGTCGCCATGATTGGCCCAAAGTTGCGTGCAGCTTTGCGGTACACAAGGTTGCCCCAGCGATCCCCTTCCCAGGCTTTGATTAATGCGAAGTCTGCTTTTAGTGGATATTCCAGCACGTACTGACGGCCATCTATTTCGCGCGTTTCTTTGCCTTCAGCCAGTGGCGTGCCGTAACCGGTTGGTGTGAACACCGCCCCTAAACCTGAACCTGCGGCCTGTATGCGTGCTGCGAGATTGCCTTGCGGCACCAGTTCTAGCTCGACTTTGCCACGGCGATACAGGTCATCGAAAATCTGTGAATCCACCTGACGCGGAAAAGAGCAGACCATTTTGCGCACGCGTCCGGCTTTCAAAAGTGCCGCCAGTCCCACTTCGCCGTTACCCGCGTTGTTATTGATAATGGTCAGATCACGGGCTCCCTGAGCAATCAGGGAATCAATAAGGTGCGTGGGTTGTCCTGCGGTTCCGAAACCACCAATCATGATGGTGGCTCCGTCGAATATTCCGGCGACGGCTTCATCAAGCGTGGCCACACTTTTGTTGATCATCACTGAGCTCCTTGGTGTGCGTATATCGCACAAGTTTGCTTTGTTCGAACAAAATGTGACCCCGTTAACGAAGCTGGTCAAGGGCGATAATCGAAATATGGTGCGATTATCGAACATCATGTATCTTTGTTTCGCAAGTGTGATCGACGGCGAAAATTTCAGGAGAACAGAATGGAAATTCAACGTGATGAAGTAACGACGGGAGAAGTCGACCCGTTTAAAGGTGATCCGAATTTTATGGCTTCATTGGCTCGGGGGCTTGAAGTGATTCAGGCTTTTACGCCTCAACGCCGGCAACTGTCGATTTCACAAATCAGCCAGAAAACGGGTATCCCGCGTGCTGCGGTGCGCCGCTGTTTGTATACGCTGGGCAAGCTCGGTTTTGTCTATGCCGAAGACGGCAAATATTACCAACTGCGCCCGCGAATTTTGTCGCTGGGGCATGCATATCTGGCCTCAACGCCGCTGGCGAAATCTACGCAGCCGGTGCTCCGGCATTTGAGCGAAATGCTTAACGAATCCTGCTCGATTGCAACACTCGATGGTGACGATATTTTGTATATCGCCCGCGCTTCCAGCTCACGCATCATGACAATTGATTTAGATATTGGCAGCCGTCTGCCCGCGTGGTCAACGTCGATGGGCCGTGTGTTATTGAGCTATTTACCGGAAGAACAACTCAACGATTTCCTTGGGCGCATCACGATGATTCGCTATACACCACAAACGGTGGATTCGGTGAGTAAACTGCGTGAAGAGTTAAAACGTATACGCCAGCAAGGTTACGCACTTAACGATCAGGAGCTGGAAATGGGGCTGCGTTCAATTGCCGTTCCGTTGGTTAATCCCGACGGTGCGGTGGTTGCCGCGCTCAACGTTGGCGTTCACGCCGGACAAGTTTCCGCGCAAGAGTTGCTCACCCGTGTGCTACCAAAACTTCAGGAAGCGGCTGAAGAATTGTCGTTGTTACTGAAATAACGTTAGCGACTGTGTTTGGCGTGGCGTTCCCAGTTTTCGGCTTTTGCCTGGTCAGATTTTTTGAGCGCCACATAACACGCCCCGCTGCCACCGTGATGTGGCATCGCACCGCAAAACGCCTGCACTTCTTCAAATTCTGCCAGCCAACGGGCAAGATAACTGCGCACGATATTGGCATGGGATTTATCTTTGCGCCCTTTACCATGAACGATCAGCAAATTACGCAGCCCTTCTTTCTTAGCTTGCTGAATATAAGTAAATAACATCTGGCGGCATTTTTCGACGGGCTGATGAATCAAGTTAAGGCTTGCTTCCTGTTTGTATTTCCCCTGCCGAAGTTTATCAAGCACACCAATTTGCAGCCCTTCTCGCTTAAATTCCAGGGCGGTGGTGAGCGGAATAATTTCCAGAAAATCGGTGGTCAGGAAGTTATCAAGCTGCTCGGTATCGGGTTTTTGCACCACCTTATCTTTCGCCGGTTTCAGCCACTGTCTGCTATTACAGTTTTTCAGCGGTTTCACATCCTCCATGGCATCGAGAAACAGCGATTTTTCGTCAAGGTTCATGAGCAATCCTCCAGACTAATTTAAACGTCACTATAGCCACCGTATTGCCATGGCTCAATGGCTGGCGCGGGATTGGGAAAGATTCAACGCCCGACTGGCTCCGCGAATGCTGCCACTTTGCGTAACTGCCACAAACCTTTTTGGGTGTCTGGTTGCTACTACTGGTGGCGTGGTATCTTGTGGGCTTGCCTATTGGGCCGGGAGTTTACCCGCACCTCAATTAACTGGAGCGAACAATGCTGACACTGCTGGAAGACAAAATCGTTACACCGTTAGGGCCGTTATGGATAATTTGCGACGAGCAATACCATTTGCGTGCAGTGGAATGGGAAGAACATAGCGACAGAATGGTGCAATTATTGGGTCTTCATTATGGTGTCAGCGGCTATCAGCGAGTAGCTTGTGCCAATCCTGATGGGCTGAGCAATAAGCTACGCGACTATTTCGATGGCGATTTAGCCGTAATCGAAACACTCCCAACTGCCACGGCGGGAACCGCATTCCAGCGCGAAGTGTGGCAAGCACTGCGTTCAATTGCGTGTGGCCAGATAATGCATTATGGGCAACTCGCAGAACAGCTTGGCAGACCGGGTGCTGCTCGCGCAGTGGGTGCAGCAAACGGTTCAAACCCGGTAAGCGTGGTGGTTCCGTGTCATCGCGTGATTGGTCGCAATGGCACCATGACAGGTTATGCGGGTGGCGTGGGCCGGAAAGAATGGTTACTGCGCCATGAGGGATATTTGCTCTTGTAGCCGATGAGTGCAGAGTTTTGTGCTTTATTCATCCAGGAATAATGGGGTTTAGTATACAGACCCATTATTTTCAATAGGATAGGTCTATAACCCCTATTTTATTGGCTGTTATATTCTGAATGCGCTTCCATCATACTTACGTGCTCAGGAAAAAGATGTTAAAATTGACCAATATCAATAACGGCCCGAGCATATCTATGATCCCTGAAAAGCGAATTATTCGACGCATTCAGTCTGGCGGTTGTGCTATCCATTGCCAGGATTGCAGCATCAGCCAATTATGCATCCCTTTCACGCTCAATGAACATGAGCTTGATCAGCTTGATAATATTATTGAGCGTAAGAAGCCTATACAGAAAGGACAAACCCTGTTTAAGGCTGGTGATGAGCTGAAGTCGCTGTACGCAATTCGTTCAGGGACCATCAAGAGCTACACCATCACTGAACAAGGTGATGAGCAAATTACCGGTTTCCATTTGGCAGGTGATTTAGTGGGCTTTGACGCTATCGGAACGGGTATGCACCCGAGTTTCGCACAAGCGTTGGAAACCTCGATGGTCTGCGAAATCCCATTTGAAACCCTTGACGATTTGTCCGGTAAAATGCCGAATCTGCGCCAGCAGATGATGCGTTTGATGAGCGGCGAAATTAAGGGCGATCAGGATATGATTCTGCTGCTGTCCAAAAAGAATGCAGAAGAGCGTCTGGCCGCATTTATCTATAATCTTTCACGCCGCTTTGCGCAGCGCGGTTTCTCCCCTCGGGAATTCCGTCTGACCATGACTCGTGGGGATATCGGTAACTATCTGGGTTTGACGGTTGAAACTATCAGTCGTCTGCTTGGTCGTTTCCAGAAAAGTGGCATGCTGGCGGTGAAAGGGAAGTACATTACTATCGAAAATATCGATATTCTTTCCCAACTCGCGGGCCAATCGCGTAGCGTTGCCTGATTCCCCTTCCTTCTATACCCGTTAGCATTCGAGTTGCAGCCAACACCCTTGCGACTTGAAAGCTGACAGGTATAGTGCCGGACCGCTAAATTTTCCTGATTTATTGATCCGGCAAAGGCTTATCACCTGTTTCATTCAACACATATGGGTTAATCTTACTTAACAGACTGTGGTTAAGC
Source organism: Buttiauxella sp. B2 (assembly GCF_006376615.1). Lineage (GTDB taxonomy): Bacteria > Pseudomonadota > Gammaproteobacteria > Enterobacterales > Enterobacteriaceae > Buttiauxella. The sequence goes on along the minus strand of NZ_VEXQ01000012.1, from coordinate 56,337 downwards.
AGTTTTAAGGAGACCTGTATGGCAAAGTATCAAAACATGCTAGTCGCAATAGATCCCAATCAGGACGATCAACCCGCCCTGCGGCGTGCTGTTTATTTGCATCAACGGATTGGTGGCAGGATCAAAGCGTTTCTGCCTATCTATGATTTTTCCTACGAAATGACCACCCTTCTGTCGCCAGACGAACGCACAGCTATGCGCAAAGGCGTGATTAGCCAACGTGCGGCCTGGATTAAAGAACAAGCCCAGAACTACATCGATTCGGGCATACCGATTGAAATTAAAGTGGTTTGGCATAATCGTCCCTTTGAGGCGATTATCCAGGAAGTTATCAGCGGTGGTCATGACCTGGTGCTCAAAATGACGCACCAGCACGATAAACTGGAAGCGGTCATTTTTACTCCAACCGACTGGCATCTTCTGCGTAAGTGTCCAAGCCCGGTGTGGATGGTCAATGAAAAACAATGGCCTGAAGGGGGCCGAGCGTTAGTGGCGGTAAACCTGGCTAGTGAAGAACAGTACCACAACGCACTAAATGAAAAACTGGTTAAAGAGACGATTCGCCTGGCTGATGATGTCAACCACACCGAAGTCCATCTCGTCGGTGCCTACCCTATTACCCCAATTAATATCGCCATCGAGCTCCCTGATTTTGACCCGAGCGTTTATAACGATGCTATTCGTGGCCAGCATTTAGTTGCGATGAAAGCATTGCGTCAGAAATTTGGTATCGATGAGAAGATGACGCATGTCGAGAAAGGGTTGCCTGAAGAAGTGATCCCCGATTTGGCCGAGCACTTGCAGGCCGGTATCGTGGTGCTAGGTACAGTAGGACGCACGGGTCTATCCGCGGCGTTCCTCGGTAATACGGCTGAACAAGTTATTGACCATTTGCGCTGTGATTTGCTGGTCATCAAACCTGATGATTACCAGACACCGGTCGAGATGGATGACGACGAAGACGATTAGCCGATAGCTGCAGTAAAGTTACATCAAAAGAAAAGCCCGTTCATGGTGTATGAACGGGCTTTTTGTTGGGCGCGCCCTTCCTTTCTTACATTATTATTGAAAGTATTCATATAGTTAAACGTATTTTTGCATTTATAGTCGTGATACTTGGGTATAAAAAAACCGCCCCGAAAGGCGGTTTTGAGAAGCATCTCTTACTCTTTAAAAATTAGAGTGCTTTAAGAATGGCTTCGACGCTGGCTTTGGCATCGCCAAACAGCATGTGTGTATTCTCTTTAAAGAACAGCGGGTTTTGCACCCCAGCATAGCCGGTATTCATAGAACGTTTGAACACGATAACGTTTTGCGCTTTCCATACTTCCAACACTGGCATACCCGCAATCGGGCTGCGCGGATCTTCTAGCGCCGCAGGGTTAACGGTATCGTTCGCGCCGATAACCAGAACGGTATCGGTGTCAGTGAAATCATCATTGATTTCATCCATTTCCAGAACCACGTCGTACGGAACGCGAGCTTCAGCCAGCAATACGTTCATGTGGCCAGGTAAACGCCCAGCAACTGGGTGAATACCAAAGCGAACTTTGATGCCACGCGCACGCAGTTTCTCAGTAATTTCAGCAACGGGATACTGCGCCTGAGCAACTGCCATGCCATACCCTGGAGTGATAATCACTGAGGTAGAGTGTTTCAGCATGTCCGCCGTATCTTCTGCCGTTATTTCACGGTGCTCGCCCACTTCTTCGTCTTCACCGGTAGAAGAACCGTCAGTACCGAAGCCGCCTGCGATAACGCTGATAAAGGAACGGTTCATCGCCTTACACATGATGTAAGACAGAATCGCACCTGAAGAACCGACCAGCGCACCGGTAACAATCAGCAGGTCGTTGCTGAGCATAAAGCCCGCAGCAGCCGCCGCCCAACCGGAGTAGGAGTTCAGCATGGACACAACAACTGGCATATCAGCACCGCCAATCGACGCAACCAAGTGCCAACCGACAACCAGCGCAATAATGGTCATCACCAGCAACGCCAGTACCTGCAAGCCAACGCTTTCAGTACGAACGAAGATGATAAGCATGGCAAATGAAACAACCAATGCGGCCAGGTTCAGCTTATGACGATTAGGGAGCATCAGCGGTTTAGAGGAAATTTTGCCGCGTAATTTGCCAAACGCCACGATAGAACCCGTGAAGGTCACCGCACCAATGAAGATACCGAGGAAAACTTCCGTTAAATGGATATTTTCCATAACCGGCTCAAGACCTGGTGCGTGGTCAAGGTAGCTATTGAAGCCAACCAGTACCGCCGCCAGACCCACGAAGCTGTGCAGAATTGCCACCAACTCCGGCATCTGGGTCATTTCAACTTTCTTCGCAAGGTGCATACCGATGGCACCACCAATAACCATAGCCACGATAATCCACACTACGTTACCGGCTTGTGGCCCGAAGATGGTCGCAACCAGCGCAATGGCCATACCTGCCATACCGAACAAGTTACCTTGCTTGGACGTTTCGTGTTTTGACAGCCCCGCCAGGCTGAAAATAAACAGAATAGCGGCAACAATGTATGCTGCTGTAACTAATCCACCAGACATGTGTTACCCCTTAGTTCTTCCGGAACATTTTCAGCATGCGCTGAGTGACGGTGAAACCACCAAAAATATTGATACTGGCAATCAGGACGGCAATAAAGCTCAGAACGCTAACCCAGCCACCATGACCAATTTGCAACAATGCGCCAACAACGATAATCCCTGAAATGGCGTTAGTCACCGACATCAATGGAGTATGCAATGCATGGGAAACGTTCCATACCACGTAGTAACCCACCACGCACGACAGTGCAAACACGGTGAAGTGGCCGAGGAACTCTGGTGGTGCAACATTAGCAAGCCAACCAAATAGAATGATTGCCAGCGCCATAAACGCATATTTGCGCCATGGTGAAACCGGTTTTTTCTCTTCGATTGGTACAGCTGCTTGTTTAGCGGCAGCTTGAGGTTGTGCTGAAACCTGAATTGGAGGTGCAGGCCAGGTAACTTCGCCATCGCGAATGACCGTAACACCACGAACTACCACATCTTCAAAATCAACCACCGTGTTGCCATCTTTCTCTTTGCAGAGCAGTTTCAACAGGTTAACCAGGTTAGTACCGTAAAGTTGAGAAGATTGTGTTGGCAGACGACTTGGAAGATCAGTGTAACCGATAACCTTCACACCGTTTGGTGTAATGGTGACCTGATCGGCGACGGTGTATTCGCAGTTCCCACCGTTTTGTGCAGCCAAATCAACAATCACACTGCCCGGTTGCATGGAGTCAACCATTTCACGTGTAATGAGTTTTGGTGCAGGTTTACCTGGAATCAGAGCCGTCGTGACAATAATGTCGACTTCTTTGGCTTGCGCGGCAAACAATTCCATTTCGGCTTTAATGAACGCTTCGGACATCACTTTGGCATAGCCATCGCCGCTGCCCGCTTCTTCTTTAAAGTCCAGTTCAAGGAACTCAGCGCCCATACTTTGCACTTGTTCTTTAACTTCAGGACGGGTGTCGAATGCACGAACAATTGCGCCAAGGCTGTTTGCCGCACCAATTGCCGCAAGCCCTGCGACCCCTGCACCGATAACCATTACTTTAGCCGGTGGCACTTTGCCCGCGGCAGTAATTTGCCCGGTAAAGAAACGGCCGAATTCATGAGCAGCTTCAACAATTGCACGATAACCCGCAATGTTTGCCATTGAACTCAGGGCATCCAGCGATTGCGCACGAGAAATACGTGGCACTGAATCCATGGCCATCACAGTGACATTTTTAGCAGCGAGTTTTTCGAGCAGCTCCGGATTCTGCGCAGGCCAGATAAAGCTCACCAGCTGAGAGCCTTCACGCATCAGCTCGATTTCGCTGTCCTGTGGTGCATTCACTTTCAGAACGATGTCAGATTGCCAGACCTCAGCAGTATCTGAAATGGTCGCGCCAGCCTGCACAAATGCCTCGTCATCAAAGCTTGCCCGTTTGCCTGCGCCACTTTCAACAGTAACGGTGAAACCCAGTTTCAGCAATTGCTCCACTGTTTTTGGCGTGGCTGCCACGCGGGATTCACCCGCCCACCGCTCTTTTGGTACCCCAATACGCATAGTATTCCCTTCCATCTGTTTTTTTGTTGATGGTTTGTCAGACATTGCCTTGGCAATCGTCAGTTCCGTCACCGGTTCAATTAAAAATACGTCTGTAACAAACTATTTATAACCTACTGAAAATAACGCCTGTGATCTAGGAAAGGATCTCAGTATTTGTATCATTATCGTAAAAACTTAGCGTTAAGCTCCTAAGACAGCTCTTTTCGACTAATTTTCACCTACGACACCTGATAATACGCTTCATCGGCGCACCAATTCACGATTCTGCGCCACTGCTAAATGCGTATTTAACATTACATTAACTAATTAAGTTGTAAGCTTTATCACTTTTACTGGTCAAAGCACTCTTTTAATAACCTATAAACTTTAGTTATGGAAAGGATCTGCAATCAGAGATTGCAGAATGAAAAATGCCGCAGACAGTAGTAGTGTTTCAATGCAATAATCTGCGGCTAACAGGTAACCCTCAGAGAATGCGGTATTTGTATTCATTTTGCGCAAGGCGAAGGATTATTTTTATGAAGCTCAAGAACACCCTTCTGGCGTCAGCACTGATTTCCCTTACTACGCTGTCCGCTCAGGCAGCAACGGAACTGACTCCAGATCAAGCTGCTGCTCTTAAACCGTTCGAACGCATTACAATCACTGGCCGTTTTAATGCGATTGGTGATGCTGTCGATGCCGTTTCACGTCGTGCGGATAAAATGGGCGCTGCCTCTTTTTACGTTTTGGATACAAACGATGCCAGCGGCAGCGGTAACTGGCGCGTAGTCGCTGATGTTTATCATGCCGATGCACCAAAAGCTGAGAAGACTTCTAATCGCGTGATCAACGGCGTAACTGAGTTACCGAAAGATCAAGCATATGCTCTTGAACCGTTCGATACCGTGACAATCCAGGGCTTTTATCGCAGTCAGCCTGAAGTTAACGATGCAATTACTCGCGCCGCTAAACAAAAAGGTGCCGATTCGTTCTTTATTGTGCGCCAGGTTGACGCAAACTCAGGTGGCAATCAGCGTATTACCGCCTTCGTCTATAAAAAGGATGCCAAGAAGCGCGTTCTGCAAAGCGCAGATGTGATTCCGGCTGACTCCGATGCAGGTAAAGCGGCTCTGGCCGCTGGTGGCGCGGCCGCAGCAGCGGTTGAAATCCCAGGCGTTGCAAGCTCCAGTGCCCCGAGTTCTGATGTGGGCCGTTTCTTTGAAACGCAAACCACTCAAGGTGGCCGTTATACCGTAACGCTTCCGGATGGCACTAAGATTCAGGAAGTGAACAAAGTCACTGCTGCACAAATGGTTCCATTTGACAGCGTGAAGTTCACCGGTCACTACAGCAGCAGCACTGAGGTGTCATACCAGGTTGCTAAACGCGCCGCTAAGAAAGGTGCGAAGTACTACCACATTACCCGTCAATGGGAAGAACGTGGTGGCAACCTGACAGTCAGCGCCGACCTGTATAAATAAGTTCTAGTCCGTCATAGCGCTTAAAAAGGGTAGCTTAGCTACCCTTTTTTTATCACTCCGAGCATTTTATGGCTCATGTCATTGCAAGCAGCTCTAACACTCCGTAAAATTCCGCGCCTTAGTGTTACCCACCATTTTTATGCAGAAAAACATGATAATTATGCTGGGCCTTAATTGAATTTTATGGGACTGCTATGGAAAAGAAGCTTGGCCTCGCCGCATTAACTGCATTGGTTTTGAGCTCTATGCTTGGTGCGGGTGTATTTAGCCTGCCGCAAAACATGGCGAGTGTGGCGAGCCCCGCAGCATTACTGATCGGTTGGGCCATTACAGGGGCGGGTATTTTATTGCTGGCTCTGGCTATGTTGGTGTTGACCCGTTTGCGTCCCGATTTAGATGGCGGAATTTTTACCTATGCACGTGAAGGTTTTGGCGAACTCATCGGCTTCTTTTCGGCCTGGGGTTACTGGCTTTGCGCGGTAATAGCTAACGTCTCGTATCTGGTTATCGTTTTCTCGGCTTTGAGTTTCTTCACCGATACACCAGAACTGCGTCTGTTTGGCGACGGTAATACGTGGCAATCAATCATCGGTGCTTCCGTGCTGCTGTGGATGGTGCACTTCCTTGTGTTACGCGGTGTGCAGACCGCAGCCAGTATCAATTTGGTTGCCACCTTAGCTAAGCTGCTACCTTTGGGTCTGTTTGTGGTGCTGGCGGCGATAGCCTTCAAACTTTCCACTTTTACTCTCGATTTCAGCGGGATTGCACTTGGTGTTCCGGTTTGGGAACAGGTAAAAAACACCATGCTGATTACCCTGTGGGTATTTATTGGTGTTGAAGGTGCGGTTGTGGTGTCTGCCCGTGCGCGCAATAAAAATGATGTCGGGCGCGCCACGCTGCTTGCCGTTATTGCAGCCCTTGGCGTTTATCTGCTGGTTACATTGCTGTCTCTTGGTGTTCTTGCTCGTCCGGAATTGGCTGAAATGCGTAACCCGTCGATGGCAGGTTTGATGGTAGAAATGATGGGGCCATGGGGTGAAGTGATTATCGCAGCCGGCCTGATTGTTTCAGTAAGTGGCGCGTATTTGAGCTGGACGATTATGGCTGCCGAAGTGCCATTCCTTGCGGCCACACATAAAGCATTTCCGAAAGTTTTTGCCCGCCAAAACAAAAATAATGCACCGTCGGCTTCGCTGTGGCTCACCAATATCAGCGTACAAATTTGCCTGGTGCTCATTTGGTTAACCGGTTCGGACTACAACACGTTGCTGACGATTGCATCAGAAATGATTCTGGTTCCCTACTTCCTCGTCGGTGCCTTTTTGCTGAAGGTCTCCACACGTCCGCTCCACAAGGCGATTGGTCTTGGCGCATGCATTTATGGCCTATGGTTGCTTTATGCGTCAGGTCCCATGCATTTACTGCTTTCAGTGGTACTGTATGCGCCGGGTTTATTAGTCTTTATGTATACACGCAGTACTCATACGCATGACATCAGCCTGAACCTTAAGGAAAAGACGGTGATTTTACTGGTGCTGGCGGCCGCATTTCCTGCAACATGGGTATTGGTGAAATAAATCACAAGGAGCCATTGATGGGGAAAGTTTCAACTTCACGTCCCATTTTGATTACCGGTGCCGGTAAACGAATTGGCCTGGCGTTAGCTCGACATTTTCTGGCTCAACAGCATCCGGTCATTATTAGTTACCGTACGCGTTATCCGGTGGTAGATGAGCTGGAGCAGGCGGGTGCCGTTTGCCTGTTAGGGGACTTTTCAACCAATCAGGGCATTGAGCAATTCGCCGATGCTGTGAAGCAGCATTGCGACGGCCTGCGCGCCATTTTGCATAATGCCAGCGCCTGGCTTGCTGAGTCCCCTCACTCGTCTCCGGCTGATATCCTGGCGGCAATGCTTCAAATTCACGTCAATACTCCTTACCTGCTCAATCATTATCTGGAGCCTCTGCTGCGTGGCCATGGACATGCCAGTGCCGATATTATTCATTTCACGGATTATGTCGTTGAGCGCGGAAGCGATAAGCATGTCGCCTATGCTGCCAGTAAAGCCGCGCTGGATAATTTGACCCGTTCGTTTGCCCGCAAACTGGCACCCGAAGTCAAAGTAAATTCTATTGCGCCGGCCATGATTATGTTCAATGAGAATGACGATGCGGAATACCGTAAGCAGGCGTTAAACAAATCTTTGATGAAAATAGTGCCAGGCGAACAAGAGATTATTGCGCTGGTCGAGTATCTGCTAAGTAGCCAATATGTCACTGGCCGAACGCATTCTGTCGATGGTGGTCGCCCGCTTCGATAGTTCTGTTTACCCGTGATTTATGGCGTAAAAACCTTTAGCAGTGTATGTTTTCTTTTTGATCCGATGTGCTGGGCTATGAATAAAATCGTATATGTAGAAGACGATCCGGAAGTAGGATCGTTGATTGCCGCTTACTTAGGCAAACATGACATTGATGTGATTGTCGAAAGTCGTGGAGATCATGCTGAAGCCACCATTGCGCAGGAGTGCCCTGACCTTGTGTTGCTGGATGTGATGCTGCCCGGTAAAGACGGTATGACGTTGTGCCGCGACCTGCGTCCGCAATGGGACGGCCCGATTGTTCTACTCACCTCCCTGGACAGCGATATGAACCATATCTTGTCGCTAGAGATGGGCGCTAACGATTATATTCTCAAAACTACCCCACCCGCCGTTCTGCTGGCCCGTTTACGTCTTCACCTGCGCCAACGGGTTTCTGCACAACATACTGTTGAAAGTAGCCCCAGCATGCTTAAACCACACAAAGCAATGCGTTTTGGCACGTTGTGCATCGATCCGGTAAACCGCCAGGTTACGCTTGGTGCTGAGAACATCACTCTTTCCACCGCTGATTTCGATTTGCTATGGGAACTGGCGACTCACGCAGGGCAAATCATGGACAGAGATGTATTGCTGAAAAACCTGCGCGGAGTGACCTACGACGGCCTGGATCGCAGCGTCGACGTTGCTATTTCGCGCCTGAGAAAAAAACTCTACGACAGTGCAACAGAGCCGTTCCGTATCAAAACAGTACGCAACAAAGGCTATCTATTCGCTCCTCACGCCTGGGAAAGTGAAGCTTAGTTACCCGGAACATAAAAAGGCTTCAATTGCAGAAGTGAACTTTTCGACCAACAACGCGTTTCTGGTGATAGAAAATATCTATCCTGGATGCGCGTTGAATGCAATTTTGAAAAATTCTTAAATCTTAGTTCGGTACACGACTACATAGAAATAAATACTTCTGATATGATAGATTTAATTCTGTATTTTAATGCCCGTAAGACAAATACATTTCCACTTCAAAATCATAATGGTTTTATTATCACGGTGTATTTATTTTGTTATCAATTATGCTTATAAATAAATAGAAGTGCGTTAATTATTTTACGCCACATTCAAATGTTGATTAAGTGTTACTTGATTTTTTTTGAAATTAGATATTTTAAAAGTTTTATTTTTGGACATTGCTAACCTGGATTATTGTAGAAAATATATAATTTAACGCCCCATTAATACCAGAACCACTGAGCTTGACGCCTCAGTCATCTGTTTAAAAGCAACCATTAACGTAAGCGTAATTGCTTCAGGTAATTTTGTGATAAAAGCATGGTTCAACAACAGTCTGTTACATCGCTTAAATAACAGCCAAATCAGATTATTAAATAATCGCTATGCTCATGCCATTATTGCCAGCACTATGGCCATTGTTCCCTTATCGATTGTTCGCGGGCTGGTTATTACCGCTTCGGTCATCTGTGAAACAGCAGGCTTCAACGATGCTGCAATTTGGTTCATGCAGTTACAGATTGGTTTCCTGGCACTCGCCCCGCTGGTCATGAACATTTATATTGCCGTTCACTGGGCTGTCAGAAACCGTCTTTCGCAAATATACTGTATCGCACTGAGCATCAGTACCCTGATGATTTTCCGCCGAATCCTTGATGATAATGCCCAGTTTTTCTTAGACATCAGTATTCCCATGGCTTTGGTATCTGGAATTATTGGCAATGTACTACAGGAGATTGTCAGTAAATATTTGCTAAAAATTCGTCTATGGAAAGATAACAATAACGTAACGATTATTTCTTTTTTCACTACACTAGGGATTATCGCCCTCTTCAGCTGTGTAATAAAACTAGGGGCTGAAGGTTATCTAAACAAACTGATGACTTTTTTCAGCAACCTGTCTATTTATTTTTATCCAGTAGATTTTTTACATGGCATTGCTTATGTATTACTGCGTAGCATGCCATGGTTCTTTGGCCTTCATGGCTACTATCTATTTATGGATATTGATGTCGCTTTTACCGCTGCAACAAAAGTAAATATCAGTGACTGGCATACAGGACATGGTGCGCTTAATATTCTCAGCCCCGTCTTCTACGATATGTGGTGCAATTCCGGTGGCACCGGGAATACGCTGAGTTTGATCATCTGTATTTTGTTGCAGAAAAAAAGCCCGCATCGGCGCTTGCTGAGTATCGCTGCACCCATGGCACTGTTTAACATAAACGAACCGCTGATTTTTGGTTTTCCGATTGTCCTGAATCCGGTCATGATAATTCCGTTTGTAGTAACGCCATTAATCTCTTACCTGGTGGCATATAGCGCAACTTATCTTGGCATTATCCCGCCAATTTCTGAAATCGTCAGTTGGTCAACACCTGGGCCGATTAAAGTGTGGCTAGCCAGCGGTCACTCAGCCGGCTCCGAAATCCTTTACTTTCTGCTTATCATCCTTGGGGTGTTTATTTATCGGCCGTTCGTCAGAAGCTCATTAAAACAGCCAATGTCCGAAAATAGCGATCTCGACTTGCTGACCGGTGAGATGAAAATCAACCAACCGACTGATTTTGAGATGGTACCTAACTATAGTCATGTTGTTGAAGAAAACAGCTATATTGAAGCCCAAAGGCAAATTGAGAAGCTGCAAACCAGAGGTCAGTTCATCCTCCATTACCAACCGCAGATTCGTTTATCTGACAATAAAATTGTCGCTCTTGAAGTGCTTATTCGCCACCAAAGCGATTGCGGGAAGATAACTCCACCGACTTTCCTGAAATACTATGAATGCACCGGCCTGATGCCAGAGATTGATTTTTGGGTACTGGAACATGCGCTGGATTACGTTCGTGAGAACATGTCTGATGCACAGAACATGACGTTGTCTGTCAATATTTCGCCTCAAACGCTAAACGATTACAGATTACTACACGTTGTTCACAAGGTGATGGCTAAACGGCTTCCTGCCGGGTGGACTCTGGAATTTGAAATCACTGAGTCACAAAAAATTCAGGAACCGGTTCGTGTCGCCGCAGTTCTGGAATATATGCACTCGCGTGGTATTAAAATTGCACTCGATGACTTTGGCTCTGGTTATTCGACTCTGCACTACTTGACCCGTTATCCCCTGGATAAGATAAAGCTCGATAGATCAATGGTGCTCGGTCTGGCAAAGCCAGATGGATTTAGCTTCCTGCAACAGGTTGTTAAATTGTGCATGGTGGTTCAATGTGAAATTCTTATCGAAGGTGTTGAAACACAAAAAGAATTAGAGCAGGTACAATTAGCTGGAATTGAATTCTGTCAGGGTTTTCTGTTCCACCGCCCGTTACCGGGAAAAGTCATCTGCCAGCTCCTCGCTGAGCAACATAAAAATGATAACCAGCAACCTCCTTTACAGCCCAATATAGAAGTACTGGTTTAACCTCTGCGTCATTAATTACACCACACTTATGTACACCAGATATTGTCAGCAGGAGCAAACCCTGCTTTCATAGCCGCTCGTTGGGGCATGAAAACTCTAAAATTCACTCATTCATGTCCCCTGGTGCTCCTGAATACCAGGATGCAGCACCCAACCAACTGATAAGCCGGTGATTTTCGTTGAAAAAGTTATTTATTCAGTTCTATCTTTTACTCTTCGTCTGCTTTCTGGTGATGACCATGTTGGTTGGCCTGGTGTATAAATTTACTGCTGAGCGTGCCGGTCGCCAGTCGCTGGACGACTTAATGAAAAGTTCTTTATATTTGATGCGCAGTGAGTTGCGGGAAATTCCCCCACGTGACTGGAACCGCACCATCAAAGATCTTGATCTTAATTTATCCTTCAAGCTGCATATTGAGCCGATAGAAAAATTCAAGCTTGATGAAATGACCATGCATCATCTACGTGCCGGGGAAATTGTCGCGCTCGACGAGGAATACACGTTTATTCAGCGCATTCCTCGCAGCCATTACGTACTGGCGGTCGGCCCGATTCCTTATCTCTTTTTCTTACACCAGATGCGTTTGCTGGATGTCATGCTTATGGCGTTTATCGCGATCTCCCTCGCCTTCCCGGTGTTTATCTGGATGCGCCCGCACTGGAAGGACATGCTCAAGCTGGAAATGGCAGCGCAAAGGTTGGGCAAAGGACATCTTGATGAACGAATCCATTTTGACAGTGCTTCAAGTTTTGAACGCTTAGGTGTCGCCTTTAACCAGATGGCCGATAGTATTAATGCACAAATTGCCAGTAAAAAGATGCTGATAGACGGCATTGCTCATGAGTTGCGAACCCCGCTCGTGCGTTTACGCTATCGCCTGGAGATGAGTGATAATCTTACTGAAGCGGAATCACTGGCGCTAAACCGCGACATTGGCCAACTGGAAGCACTAATTGAAGAACTGCTGACCTACGCACGTCTGGATCGCCCACAAACCGAGTTGCAACTGGCGAGCGTTAATGTCCCCCTCTGGCTCAATGACCATATTGCGGATGTCAGAATTATCCATCCGCATCTCGACATTCTGTTGGATACCCCACCCGCTGGGGATTTTGGCCTGATTGACCTACGCCTGATGGAACGTGTGACAGATAACCTCGTTAACAATGCACTTCGTTACAGCAAAGAGAAACTGCGCATCAGCCTGTGGCTTGATGAGCAAACCGCTATTTTACAGGTTGAAGATGACGGCCCCGGCATTCCTGCTGAGGAACGCCAACGGGTGTTTGAACCCTTTGTACGACTCGACCCAAGCCGTGATCGCGCAACGGGAGGCTGCGGACTTGGGCTGGCGATTGTTCATTCGGTTGCAACCGCAATGGAAGGTACCGTTGCAGTAGACAGCGGTGCTCTGGGTGGCGCTCGTTTCCGCTTTAGCTGGCCGATAAAAACCGAATCACCTCTGCCGTTAGCATCGATTACTCCTCGCCGCTAAAAATCGAATCTTCCCCTGCCTGACAACTGCAACGACGGTGGTCAGGCTCGTCTCTCTGTGTTATAAATTCTTTAGTATGTTGTAACTAATCGGGTGGCGAAATGGCAAAATATGATTTGATTGAGCGATTGAACAGAACTTTTCGTGAGCTCGAGCAGGCTCTCCATCAACTGCGTGAGCAGCTCGATAGTTATAGATTATTAGTGAGTCGTGTCTTCCCGTTACCTCTTGTGGATAAAGGCAAAGAGCATGATGCTGTCACTCAAATCGAGGTACAGCAGTTGGTTGGCAAAGAGGCACATCAAGCCACTCTTACCCACCTCACCCGTTTGTTTATTCAGCAACAATCAGAAAAAACCAGCAGCAAGGCCGCAGTGCGCCTACCAGGAGCCGTTTGCTATCAAGTAGATGATATGGCACGCAGCCAAACTCAAATGCTAGTTAACCGAATTAACCAGCTCAAGCATGATTTTGAAAACATTATCAGTGTGGAATCAGGTTTACCCAGTGTGCAGCGCTTTGAATGGGTTCATCGCCATATTCCCGGGCTTATCACCCTGAACGCGTACCGCACAATCACCCTGCTGGAAAACCCCACCACGCTGAACTTTGGCTGGGCCAACAAGCAAATTATCAAGAATTACACCCGTCGCGAAGTTATTGAGATACTCGAAAAGAGCTTAATGGCTAATCGCGCCGTACCGCCGTATACCCGTGAGCAATGGGCCGAACAGATTACACGCGAACTAAACGCCATCAGCAGCCTGTCAGATAATGTACGCCTGAAGATTAAACGACCGGTAAAAGTGCAGCCTGTGGCCCGCGCCTGGTATCAGGCGCGCAAAAAGCAGGTACAACACGCCTGCCCTTCACCACTTGTCGTATTGTGTAACTCTGACCGTGGCGAAATGCCACCGGATATGGGGGAGCTGCTGAATTATGACGCGGATAATATTCGCCATCGTTATAAGCCGGATGCTCAACCGCTGCGGTTGGTGATCCCACGCCTGCATCTGTATTGCGAAGAATAGATGCAGGCACGGTAAAACTTACTGTTTCATGCTGCCAACCATCTCTTCCGGGCGCACCCAGGCATCGAATTCGTCCTCAGTCAAATAACCGAGTGTTAATGCAGATGCTTTAAGAGTCAGCCCTTCTTTATGGGCTTTCTTGGCGATTTCTGCTGCTTTGTCGTAGCCAATATGAGTATTAAGTGCGGTCACCAGCATCAGCGATTCATTGAGCAATTGCGTGATTCGGTCACGATTCGGTTCGATACCCACAGCACAATGTTCGTTAAAGCTTTCCATACCATCGGCGAGTAAACGCACAGATTGCAGGAAGTTATGAATCACCATCGGGCGATAAACGTTCAGCTCAAAGTTGCCGGATGCTCCCCCCATATTCACTGCGACATCGTTACCCATCACCTGGCAGCACAGCATTGTCATTGCTTCGCATTGGGTTGGGTTGACCTTTCCTGGCATGATTGAACTACCAGGTTCGTTCTCAGGAATTGCGATTTCACCAATCCCACAACGCGGCCCAGAAGATAACCAACGTACATCGTTGGCGATTTTCATCAACGACGCCGCAAGTCCTTTTAATGCCCCATGGGCATGAACCAGCGCATCGCAGGTTGCCAGTGCTTCGAATTTATTTGGCGCGGTGACAAACGGTTGCCGGGTAATTTCCGCCAGTTCTTTAGCGACGCGCACCGCGTATTCCGGATGCGTATTCAACCCAGTTCCAACCGCAGTCCCGCCCAATGCCAGCTCTGCAACGTGCGGCAGGCTGTTCTCGACGTGTTTGAGGTTATGCTCGAGCATCGCCACCCAGCCGGAAATCTCCTGGCCTAAAGTTAGCGGTGTGGCGTCCTGCAAGTGCGTACGACCAATTTTAACAATATCGCGGAAGGCTTCAGCTTTGCCCTGCAATGTGGTTTTCAGTACGTTAAGTTGTGGGATCAGTTGCTCGCGTACCGCAATCACCGCTGCGACGTGCATCGCCGTTGGGAAAACGTCATTCGAGCTTTGGCTCTTATTCACATCGTCATTAGGATGAACTTTGCGCTCCATACCACGCACACCGCCGAGGATCTCGCTCGCCCGGTTTGCCAGCACTTCGTTCATGTTCATATTGCTCTGGGTGCCAGAACCGGTTTGCCAGATAGCCAGAGGGAACTCGTCGGGATGTTTGCCTTCCAGAACTTCATCGGCCGCTTGAATAATGGCTGTTCCGCGCTCTGTGGCCAGCAAACCCAAATCCATGTTGACCTTCGCGGCCGCTCGTTTGGTTAACGCCAACGCATGAATCAGCGCCGTGGGCATTTTTTCGGTTGAAATACGGAAATGCTCAAGTGAGCGCTGAGTTTGAGCACCCCACAGTTTATCTGCCGGAACGTCGATCGGGCCCATTGAGTCTTTTTCAAAACGTACGGATGCCATTTCATTCTCCTTTGAGCTAAAAAAACCGCCCTTATGGGCGGCTTGAGATGTTTACTTCACACATCTTGTACATTGAGAGGCATGTATTTTCTGGAAGAAATCGTTGCCCTTGTCATCAACCAGAATAAAGGCCGGGAAATCTTCAACTTCTATTTTCCAGATGGCTTCCATCCCCAACTCGGCGTATTCAACACAATCCAGACTCTTAATGCTTTGTTGCGCCAGAACCGCCGCCGGGCCGCCGATGCTGCCAAGATAGAAACCACCGTGTTTGTGGCATGCATCAGTAACTTGTTGGCTACGGTTGCCTTTTGCCAGCATCACCATGCTGCCACCGTTGGCTTGTAAGAGATCAACGTAAGAATCCATACGCCCGGCAGTGGTCGGCCCAAGCGAACCTGACGCATAACCATCTGGTGTTTTGGCAGGGCCCGCGTAATACACTGGATGGTCCTTGATGTATTGCGGCAAACCTTCTCCATTGTCGATCCGCTCTTTGAGTTTAGCGTGGGCGATGTCACGTGCCACAATAATCGTCCCGCTAAGGGAAAGACGCGTAGAAACAGGGTATTGTGATAACTGTTTAAGGATTTCGCTCATTGGACGATTGAGGTTAACTTTAATCGCCTCACCTTCACCTGCCTGACGTAATTCCTGAGGAATAAATTTTCCAGGGTTATGTTCGAGCTTTTCGATCCAAATACCATCGCGATTGATCTTCGCTTTGATGTTGCGATCGGCTGAACATGAAACACCCATGCCAATTGGGCATGATGCGCCATGACGCGGCAGACGCACTACGCGGATATCGTGCGCGAAATATTTGCCGCCAAACTGCGCGCCCAGCCCTAAATTCTGCGCTTCTTCCAACAGTTCTTCTTCGAGTTGAACGTCGCGGAATGCCTGGCCGTGTTCGTTACCCTCAGTTGGCAGCCCATCGTAGTATTTAGTTGAGGCGAGCTTCACGGTTTTAAGCGTAGCTTCTGCCGAAGTGCCACCAATGACGAATGCCACGTGATATGGCGGGCATGCTGCAGTGCCGAGGCTACGCATTTTCTCGACCAGATAATCTTTCAAGCGACCAGGACTCAGTAGCGCCTTAGTTTCCTGGTACAGATAAGTTTTATTCGCTGAACCACCACCTTTGGCGATGCAGAGGAATTTGTACTCAGCACCATCAACACTGTAGAGATCGATTTGCGCAGGCAAGTTGGTGCCGGTGTTCACTTCTTTATACATATCCAGCGCCGCGTTTTGCGAGTAGCGCAGGTTATCTTCAATAAAGGTGTTATAGACGCCGCGCGAAAGTGCCTCTTCATCCCCACCGCCGGTCCAGACACGCTGGCCTTTTTTACCCATGATAATCGCCGTGCCGGTATCCTGGCAGGTTGGCAAAATGCCTTTTGCAGCGATTTCGGAATTACGCAAGAACTGAAGGGCAACGTACTTATCGTTTTCGCTGGCTTCTGGGTCATTCAGGATATCGGCCACCTGCTGTTGATGGGCCGGGCGCAACATAAAGGAGGCATCGTGGAAGGCGTGTTGGGTGAGTAAAGTGAGGGCTTTAGGATCAACTTTGAGGACTTCCTGCCCTTCGAACTCGGATACTGAAACATAATCGCTGCTTAGCAGGTAATACTCAGTTTCATCTTTTTTTAACGGGAACGGCTCTTGATAATGAAAGGCTTTATTCGACATTGTTCTCTCACTTACGACATCAGCTACGTTAATTTTTATCTTTTAGCGCAAGACCAGGTGCTGCGTTAACAATACAAGTCACAATATGCTACACAATTTTTTAACAAAAACTGAGACTAATACGACTTTTTACTCCCCTGGTTACTTCACCTCAGATAATTGGTTTAATAGTCGGAACTTTAGCTAGACTACAACAGGGCTTGATAATGCAAAAACTCATTAACTCAGTGCAAAACTATGCATGGGGAAGTAAAACTGCGTTAACGGAACTTTATGGTGTGGAAAATCCAGAAAACCAGCCGATGGCGGAACTCTGGATGGGTGCACACCCAAAAAGCAGCTCAAAAATTCTTGATAATGGCAAGCAGCGTTCACTTCGTGACGTGATTGAGGCTAACAAACCTGCGCTTTTAGGCAAGGCCGTTGCAGAGCGTTTTGGTGAGTTACCGTTCCTCTTCAAAGTGCTGTGCGCCGATCAACCCCTTTCTATTCAGGTGCACCCTAACAAGAAAGCGTCCGAAATTGGTTTTGCCAAAGAAAATGCGGCGGGCATTCCATTAGATGCGGCCGAGCGTAACTACAAAGATCCGAACCACAAACCAGAACTGGTTTTCGCTCTGACGCCATTCCTTGCAATGAACGCTTTCCGTGAGTTTTCCGACATCGTGTCTTTGCTCCAGCCTGTTTCCGGCGCACATCCTGCCATCGCACATTTCCTGCAAGAGCCGAATGCTGAACGTTTGTCACAGCTATTTGCAAGCTTGCTGAATATGAAAGATGCAGAGAAATCCCGCGCGCTGGGTGTGTTGAAAGCCGCACTGAATAACCAACAAGGCGAACCGTGGGAAACGATTCGTGTAATTTCTGAGTTTTACCCGGACGACAGCGGCTTGTTCTCGCCGCTGCTGTTAAACGTGGTGAAATTGCAGCCGGGCGAAGCGATGTTCTTGTTCGCGGAAACACCACACGCATACCTGAAAGGTGTGGCACTAGAAGTGATGGCGAACTCAGATAACGTACTGCGCGCAGGTCTGACGCCCAAATACATCGACATTCCAGAGCTTGTGGCAAATGTTAAGTTTGTGCCAAAACCTGCCGCTGAGTTACTGACTAAACCTGAGAAACACGATAACGACCTGGATTTCCCTATTCCTGTTGATGACTTCGCGTTCTCTTTGCACGACCTCAGCACCCAACAAGTCAGCCTCGCGCAACCTAGTGCTGCCATCGTATTTTGCACCGAAGGCGAAGCTTTATTGAGCAAAGGTCAACAACAATTGGTACTCAAACCAGGTGAATCTGCCTTTATCTCTGCTGAAGAATCACCGGTTTCCATCAGTGGTGTTGGCCGAGTTGCACGCGTGTATTCTAAAATCTGATTTTGCATCAGCTACTGACCTTTTAAGACAAAGGTTGCTATGCTCAGGGCACAAATTTTATTAAATGCCTATTGGCATTTCAATCATCTGTCGGAGGACGACCGGCAGGTATTCTTAATATGGACTACAACAGAATGAAAAAATCACTGGTTGCTGTAAGTGTTATTGTGGCTCTGGGCGTGGTGTGGACAGGTGCATCCTGGTACACTGGCAAACAGCTTGAAGGCCGCATGGCGGAGATGATAAGCAACGCGAATGCCGAACTAAACAAAGCCTCGCCGGAAGCTGGCTTGACGCTAAGCTACCAGGATTATCATCGTGGCCTGTTCCACAGCTCCATGCAGTTGGTCCTCAAACCTACAGCGGGAATGACGAGTGCCCTCCTCAAGCCTGATCAAAGCATCGTGTTTAACGAAACTATCGATCACGGCCCGTTACCGTTTGCACAGCTAAAAAAATTCAATCTTCTGCCTTCTATGGCATCAGTCCACACAACGTTGGTCAACAACCCAACCACTAAGCCA
Source organism: Buttiauxella sp. B2 (assembly GCF_006376615.1). Lineage (GTDB taxonomy): Bacteria > Pseudomonadota > Gammaproteobacteria > Enterobacterales > Enterobacteriaceae > Buttiauxella. The sequence continues at coordinate 37,471 of NZ_VEXQ01000012.1, read as the reverse complement.
TTGTTTGATATTGCTAAAGGCCAGTCCTTTATTGATGCGCAAACTCGTATCGGCTACAGCGGTGATACCTCTTCCGATATCTCGTTACTGCCTCTGAACTATGAAAATGGCGAAGAGAAAGTGGCCTTTAGCGGTGGTGAGTTCAAGGCTGAAGTAGACGGCCAGGGCGATAAAATTGCTATTAGCGGTGAAGCACAAAGTGGCCTGGTTAAAACCGTTAACCAATACGGCCAGCACGTGCAGATGACCTTCAACGGCATCAAAACCGAAGGCAACAGTACGCGTAGCGAATTTATCGAACGCATTGGTAGCCAAAAAGCAACTATCGAGAAGCTTGCCGTTTCCATCGAAGGCAAAGAAATGGCAGTGTTGGAAGGGTTTAACATCGATGCCAAATCTGAAATTCAGGAAGATAAAAAGCATCTTTCCGGGCAAATCAATTACACCCTGAACTCACTGAAAGTACAGAATAAAGATATCGGTAGCGGCAAATTAACGCTCAAAATCGGTAACCTTGATGGTGCAGCAGTGCATGAATTCAGCCAGAAATATAACGCAGAGTCGCAGAAACTGTTGGCTGACCCTGCAATCGCGCAAAACCCTGAAATTTACCAGCAACAAATTGTTGAGTTGTTTGCTGCTAACCTGCCGCTGCTGTTGAAAGGTGATCCGGTGATTACCGTTGCTCCGCTGAGCTGGACAAATGCAAAAGGTGAAAGTAGTTTTAACCTTTCGTTGTTCCTAAAAGATCCCGCTCAAGCAACAGGCGAAGCAACAACTCCGGAAGAACAGCTTAATCGTGTAGTGAAATCGCTGGATAGCAAACTGGTTATCCCAGTGGACATGGCGACTGAGCTGATGACTCAAGTTGCGCAGCTTGAAGGGTATCAACCAGCCGAAGCCGCTAAACTTGCTGACCAGCAAGTCAAAGGTCTGGCCGCGATGGGGCAAATGTTCCGCGTGACTTCAATGGAAGACAACAAAGTGGTTTCCAGCCTGCAATATGCGAACGGCCAGGTCACACTGAACGGACAGAAAATGACCCTCAGCGAACTGTTTGGCATGTTTGGTATGGCAGGTACTGGCGAACCAGAAGTGGCTCCAGCACCTGAACTAGAAGCGCCGGCTGTTCCGCAGCAGTAATAGCGAGTTGTAGCTGAAACAAGCCTCCTTCGGGAGGCTTTTTATTAGAATAGCCCTCCGATATTACTTTGCACATTCCCGACCAGGCTTTCGGCCTGTTTCTGCATATCGCCAAACATGGGCGCAAGGGATAATAGTCTAGTCGATATGGTTCTCGATATTGCCGCGAATGAGACTAACTAAACATCCCCAGATAATACAGCAACCACCTGAAGCCGCTCATTTAGCGGTTTTTTTATGAGAATCGTGCAATGGGGTCTTAGGGTAAACATACTTCTTGTATGAAAATCGGGGGGTAGTGATCAACCAAAATTGATTCCCACGCTGGAGTTTTCCAGATCCGTCATAATGTCCGCTTCTGGCTGTGAGGAGCGTACTTACCGCCCTGGGGAAATGACTTCGGGCTGCAATTTGGCGGTGGCCGCACCTAAAGCAATCTTAAAAGCTTCGCGGGATTACCCGCATATATTCCTTTAAGCAGTACAGGCTTTGTGACTACGCTACCCGCACCAATAACTGCCCCATTGCAAATTTCTGCTGCCAGGATCGTTGCTCCGCTCCCTACCGTAACGGAATTGCCTAATACAATGTGAATCCAGTTTTCAGCAGATGAATCAGGACCGCCATTTTTGAAAAGATCGTTTGCAAAAGTAACGCCATGGCCAATAAAACAATCATCACCCAACGTAACGTTTCCACAGATGAACGTATGAGACTGTATTTTAGTTCTCCTGCCTATAACACATCCTTTTTGTATCTCTACAAATGGACCTATAAAAACATCATCACCCAATTTACATTCATAAATGTTTACTGGCATGACTACCCTGATATTTTCACCTTGTTCGACATCACGGATACCGCTTTCAATAATCTGCATGTTGAATGTGTCCCTACTTAAAAAATTTGGTTCAGAATAGCTCACATAAACCTGGATAGCTTTTAGCCGCAAAAATAATTGCTGGATCAAACGAATGCAAAATAATGCTTAATGCATGCACAACTAATAATCATTATCTACAGCGTGTTTCTTCGCTTTAATGGATTTTTGTTGCTTAAATAACTTTAATGTCCATGTCAAAACTCGCATAAATTGCTCACAATCTGGAGCAAAAGCTGAGGCGATTCATTTTAAAACAACTTGGCTGAGCTTTCTCCTTGCTTCCCGGTAATAACCCTCCCCGAATAAAAGCTTAGAGCTATGAGGTGTGTCGTGGTGAGACATAAATCTTACCTTGTTGCAGATAGCAAAACACCCTACTCAGTTTTCCCGATGCAGGGTGTTTTTCTGGATGTTTGGTGCTGACCGATAAACCATCAATTTTTAGCAATGAATCAGTCAACTTCAGCACTAAGATTAGATATGTAGGTTCTACAGTTGCCATCGAGTAGAAATGTGAACCGGTCACAGCTCATTCACAAGAATCATGTTTCCCGCAGGCGAATTCGCGGGAAACACATTTCCTGAAGGTACGATCAATGGATCATGTGGTTCATAAAGTTTTCACTGAGTCTTTTCGATTTTTGGTGGCTGCCAGCTGCCATCGATAATCGTTTTCTCACCCCAGTAAGCGCGAATGTAGAGCGAGAACGCCCCTTCTGGCGCAGGCAGCCAGTTATTCTGTTTATCCGCACCCGGCGAGCTGTGGCTGATAAATAATGTCAGGGAACCGTCATCATTAAACTTTAAATCTTTATTCTTGGTTCCCAGTGAATAGCGGTTAAGTTCGTTCGGACTGAACAGATGACGTTCATTATACAAAGTGAGCGACCAGAACCCTTTCACCGGCGGTAACTGGCCTTTGGCAAAGGTCACTGTGTAGCTTTGCTTGCCGTCGAGCGAGGCTGAAGCGGCATCGTTATCTGTATAGAAGTATTGTGTTTCATCCGGTTTGTTATCGAACATATTCGATTTCGACGTGCCGGTGCGGTTGTAATAATCAACGCCAAACTGCGCGTTATTTGTCGAGCGGTTCCAGCCATTTCCAGCAGGCACGCCGTTGTTTTTCCACTTGAAGAAATCGGTGATAACGGTTTTATTCGTCTCTTCAGCGGCTTCGTTCATCCACTGGCGAACCTGTGGGTCTTTCTTCCCGGCTTCCACCAGATGGCGGAATTGCGCATACAACGACTGTTCGCCCGGCAGTGCCGGAACATTGTCCAGCACGTTATTTAGTTGGTCGAAGAATTTCTCCGGAACCACCCATTTGGTTTCGCCCCCATTCGGGTCAGGTTTATCGCCTATCGACGGAAGTTTTGAGTAATCAAAGGACTTCATCTTGCCGTCAAACTGACTTAGTGGATATGACATCACCTGACTGATTACCGGCTGAATGGCGATACGATCTTCCTTCGTATCATTCATTTGAATGCGAGGTATCAAATTGGCAAGCTCAGTTGACGAGTGAATGACACCGTCAATTCCTTTAGGCGTGTTACCTTTCCAGTTTGGACCAACGAGCAAATAAAAACCGGATTTCGTCCCGTAAGGCTTACCCACGTTGCCAACCTGATCGGTGCGGGCATCATAGATTGCATAAACCCAGAAACGATCGCCAAAATCGGGTACCTGAATAACAACGGGCTCTTTATCTAAAGCATAGTATCCGAGCCCATAAGCCACGTCCTGGTTTGGACAGGTGACGAAGGTTTCCTCAGGCTTGATATAATCCGTCAGCATACTCAACTGGCCCATCGGTGCGACGGGAACCATACCGCCGTTCAGCGCAGGATAAGGAGCCTGAGTAATAGTGGCGCGACGGTTAAACTGGTTCACCATCGGATAACCCCAGATGTAAGCCTGCTGTGCGATAGCTTTAACGTACGACTCCGGCATCGTTACCCCAGCCGCGGGTTGAGTGAGCTTTTCAAACTCGGTCGCATGTGGGATGGTGAGCGGTACTGTTTGAGCCGAAGCACCGGCACTGATTGCCAGAACGGTTGCCAATGCTAGATATTTCATTTCCATTACTGTTTCCTTTGGATTCAAATCATCACCTGGCAACGACTTCAATCGCGGCCAGGTAAATGTATTTCAAGATTGTTAAGGTTTGCTAGCCTGAACAACATCATCTGGTTTCCAGGTTTGGTCGTAGAACGCATCGCCAGTGCCGTAGAGGCGAAGAGCGACCAGGAAATTGCGTCCAGAGATCGTTTTAATAAAGGCGTTATCACTCACCCCTTCCGGTTTAGACGGGCCAAACCAAATATCAATCGACCCATCCTGATTTTTCGGGATGTCGTAATATCCATTGGTGGAAGGAAGAAGCTGATCGGTTTCCGGCATAGTGCCATCGGTAATGTTATAGGCGGTGATCGCCCAGAACAGTGATGCAGGAGGATTTGGCGGTAGGTGCAATTTATAGGTATTGCCACCTTCCAGGAACTTGCCGTCTTTATCGCGAGTGGTATAGGGATATTTAGAACCCGCACCAGTGGTATGCATCACCATTGCGGCAGCGCTTGAATAGGCTATCTGGAAGAAAGCCCCGCGTTGGTTCTTATCAAGCGTGCCGTACTGCATCCATTCGGCTGTCGCACCCGCCCAGGAGTTCTCATATTGGCGATCTTTGTAATACAGTTGACGCTGGTCGTCACGGCCAAGCTGACGACGAGCCAACAGCATCTTCGGTGCCGTTTCCACAGCCTGTTTCAACAACTCTTTTTGTTTATCAGAGGGATTAAAAGGTTTGCCTTTGATAATGCCAATGCTTAATAACGCGGTGCGGGTTTCGTCAGGAATAGCGGTCAGCGGTTCGTAATCAACGAAGGTTTTCAGTTTCATCCAGAATTCGTTATCGACCGGATACATCATCGCCACTCGTTTTCCGCTGGCGTCCGGGAACTCCATCGGTTTCACGTCCTTTTCCACGTCCCATAGTGGATAAATACGGGTCGTTTCGGCATTTTTCACTGCCGGAACAGGGTCAGGTTTACCTTCACCTTTACCCATCACAGTACGGAAGAATAGGAATACGTTATAGGTCGAGGATTTAAACGCAAAGTAGCCCTGTGGAACCGGGCCTTCATAATCAGGCGGCAGTAAAAGATATAGCCCACCACGCGCTCGGTCAGGACCAATCGCACCGACGTCGGTAATGGTTTTCTGGAAGAAGTCAGTGAACATGCCGATGACGTTTGCCGGTGCTTTAATCACTAATGGACCCGTTTTTTTCAGATCCAGATAACTCATCGAATAAATGACATCACCATTAGGTGTGGGCACTACAGCGCGGCTGTCCATGCGCTCTTTCCAGATAGGTAGCACGTTATAACCGCTGCCAAATGCTGCCTCAGAACCATCACGCAGACCAATGGTATTGAGTAAAGGCAATGAGGTGATATAAGCCTGAATGGCATCCTGGTAATATAATTCGTCACTCAGCTTTTGTGCTTCATCCGCCGCAAGCCAGTTGCCATTATTTAGTTGCTTTATTAAAGGGGACTGGGGCGATTGTTGCTCTTGTGCCAATAAAGGTGCAGAGGTTAAAAGCGCGACTGATATTACTGAAACCAGTAGTTTTTTGTTCATTATACCCTCTGAAATTACGCAAAGTAGTTAACAGAAGGATAGGAGAGAATATTAATAAATTGGAATAATTGATAAGATTTTTAACTTTCATTTTACGTAGACCTCGACAGGTATTAAGCGCCGTCTGAGCACCTGTATCACTCCAGCTAACATCGCCACTTTCGAGAAGATTTAGCGCCGCTGCGCCATTGAGTTGTACGAGTGACACGGACAGCATCAGAACCGAGATGAGGTAGATAACAAACGTGATTGTACCCGCTGCGCATTTTCGATTTCGGATCTGCATATTGTCAGCTTCCGGGGAAAATTGCGTGCCACAGGGATTAAGGAGTGGAAGGACAATAAGAGCGAAGATGCATCAATTTGCTTTTTTGACTCCGACGCCCACAGATTAGAAGCTCATAGCGGTTTTCTGGTAACCAGGCTCCAATCCTGCAAAGAAAAACCATAGGATGGAAGGTTTTTTTACTGACATTAAGCCCAATAGTTTACCTCCTGTTCATTCACCCTGAACTTATTTTTGAACTTTTTATCTTTGGCTGCTGCAAATGAACACCTTCAACTACAATTCCTGTAAGTAGTTAAATCAGCTCCTGATTGCTCATTTCGAAAAGGTTCATCGATGAAAAAAGAAAAATTTTTTTTAATTAACGCATTGGCCACAGCCATTATCAGTTCACCCATGGCAGGGGCTACACCAACGCAGAGCGCTTCAACTCAAAGCAATGTTTTGCATTTGAATTCAATCCCTGCGGGAACCGTTATTACTAAAGAAGCCGCTGCGGCGATTGCTAAAGATACCTACATTTGGGGCTGGCCTATCGTCAATGCTTTTAACCGTCGCGCATCATTTGCACAAGCACCAGAACCGGGTTTGAAAGGTGGTATTTTACCTGTCGCACCTACCGGGTATGTTTCTATGCTGCATGGTTACATTTCCCCAGAGCAGCGTTGGGTTGCACACCCTAACCAAGATGTTGTGTATGGTTTTGGTTTTGGCGCGGTTGATGATGAACCCGTTGTTTTACAAGTACCTGATTTTGGCGATCGATTCTGGGTTTACGCGTTATATGATGCACGTAGCGATGAATTTTCAAAATTAGGAAAACAGTACGGCACCAAACCCGGCAACTATCTGGTAGTTGGCCCGAACTGGAAAGGTAAAGTTCCTGCCGGGATTACGAAAGTCATTCATGCACCTACCGAACTGGTCGCAATGGGCCCACGCATTTTCGTTAATGATGATAAAGCCGATCAGGATGCGCTACAGACGGTTTTGAACCAGGTAGCAATTTACCCATTAAGCAAATACGACGGCAAAAACAAAATCATTGATTGGAAAAACTCACCACACTTCCCTGCTGACAGCACGGGCTCCAGTGAAATCAGCTGGGTTGATCCAACAACGTTCTTTGATCAACTAGCGGAAGTCCTACCGAAAGTCCCGCCATTACCGGGTGAAGAAAGTCGCTATGCGATGATTAACGCTTTGCTGTCGGCGGCTAAAACCGATCCTGAAATCAAAAAAGTGATTAATTCTGCGGCGGTTGAAGCTGATAAAGAAATCGTCACCCCGATGTTTGACTTTAAAACCAATGGACAGACGTTACCAAATGGCTGGAATACGCCGTCAAATGGTGCTCGCTGGGGTTACGATTACCTAACCCGTACTGCAACTGCAAAATCCAATATGTATGTTAACCAGCCGGAAGAAACGCGTTATTTCTTTGTTGAAGTCGATAAGGATGGTCAACGTCTGAAGGGTGATAGCAACTACACCATTACGTTCCCTAAAGGTAAGACTCCTCCAGTAAATGGTTTCTGGTCATTGACGATGTACGACCCGCAGCATTTCTTTGAAAAGAATGATATTGCACGCTACTCGGTTGGGACTAAAAACCTGAAAGGGATGAAGTATAACGAGGATGGATCTTTAACTATTTACATTCAGCACAATTCGCCGGGTAAAGACAAAGAAGCAAACTGGCTTCCAGCACCTGAGAGCGAGTTCGAGATGACGATTCGTACTTACTGGCCTAAACCTGAAGTTTTGAATAAATCATGGACCCCGCCGGTAGTTGAAAAAGTGAGTAAATAGGTTTTGTTATCCTTTTACCAATAATGCTGTTGCCCGGGATTAATCACCTTCCCGGGTAAACAGTATTTCTTGTTTTCCCGGTGTGTTGATTGAGTTTGATTCCTGGCTTTGGTGTAATGAATTCTCCCTCGGCTCCTGCACTCTCAAAACCACCATGTACGCCGTCTTAACGCTAAGACCACTCCATTTAGCGCCACTATCCTAATGAGTACTTGTTAGCTCAACATTGAAATTTAACTTATTGATTGTTATAGACCTCATTTATATATCAAGGGGGCAATCTTCTTCGGAGGCTATTAGTTTTTCCGAATCACCAACCGAGCAGGCATAATCTGATTGCGGGTTTCTTCTTCCACGTTTTGCACTCTTTTAATGATTCGCTGCCCGGCGCTACGCCCAATTTCGCGGGCAGGCGTTGAAACCCAGGTTAGCGGTAAATCATCCAGTTCATCGTCCATCACTTCCGCGAATGCAGCCAACGCCACATGCCTGTCGTAATAGCTGTCGATACTTCCTTCGCCGCTTTGCCGACCTGCGCGCAGTAAACCAAACCATGCCCCCATCGCTACGGTGCTATTGTGGCAAAGCACCGCGGTAATAGTCGGGTTATGTTGCAACAAAGTGGTAATCGCATCCGCTGCCTTTTTTTGGCTCGGTTCGCATTCGATTATCCACTCACTGTGAAACGGTAAACCATATTGCAGCAACGTAGCACAATAACCACCAACACGTTCGGCGCGGGTTAATGACGCACCATCGCCACCCAACCAGGCAATACGCTGATGACCACGTTTAATCAGATGTTCAGTAACAAGCTGCGCGGCCTGCATATTATCGGGTCGGATGATATCAGCTTCATCAAGGTAACTGGCGCGTGAGGCAAAAACCAGTGGCAGTTTTTTTTGCTCAGCAACAGTGCGCATATCAGCGCCCTGACCCGCCGCACCAGCCACAATAATGCCATCTACGCCTTGCGAAACTAACATATCGAAACAGCGTTGCATGTGTTGGCCCTTCGAACCACTTTGTGTCAAAAACAGTAGATTGCCCTGCTTTTCCAGCTCGTCAGTCAGGCCTGCTGTGAGCTCGGCGTAAAACGGATTACACAAATCACGCACGATCAAACCAATCACACCGCTTTGCCCGCCCCGCAAGGATACCGCTTGCCGGTTACGCACAAATCCTAATTTTTCGATGGCTTCATTTACACGTAATCCGGTCGCTGGTGAGATGCGGCCTTTGCCACTGAGCACCAGCGAAACCGTTGTCACAGAAACCCCAGCCGCTTCAGCAACTTCGTTAATTGTTATTTTCTTTTCCTGAGTCGTCATCTGCGAGACGAATCCTCCATAAAGGAAATGTAGCGGTAAAACGTTTAATCTCAATGTGTATATTAGGCACTCTACCGAGCTTAGGATCTGTGAGCTACCGCGCAATAAAGGTTGGTAAAACGTTTTATCATCCGATTCGTTTTGTACCACTACTCACTTATCAACCAAGGTCAAGGAGTCGTTATGGCGGCTAATACACCACAAAAAATTACGCTTTGGGAGTTTTTTCAAAACCTTGGCAAAACCTTTATGTTGCCAGTGGCATTATTGTCGTTCTGCGGCATCATGCTGGGTATTGGCAGTTCGCTAAGCAGTCACGATGTGGTGACATTGCTCCCTGCATTAGGTAATCCCGTTCTACAGTTAATTTTCACCTGGATGAGCAAGGTCGGGTCGTTTGCATTTAGCTTCCTGCCAATCATGTTCTGTATCGCAATTCCACTCGGACTTGCGCGTGAAAACAAAGGTGTCGCTGCGTTTGCCGGTTTCGTCGGTTACGCGGTAATGAACCTTGCGGTGAACTTCTGGCTGACTGCGAAAGGCATTCTGCCGACTACCGACGCTGCAATTCTGAAGGCAAACAACATTCAAAGCATCCTCGGTATTCAGTCAATTGATACCGGTATTTTGGGTGCGGTGATTGTCGGGGTGATTGTCTTCCTGCTTCATGAGCGTTTCCACAATGTGCGCCTGCCAGATGCGCTGGCATTCTTTGGTGGTACTCGTTTTGTGCCAATCATTACCACGCTGGTGATGGGCATGGTTGGTCTGGTTATCCCTCTGATTTGGCCGGTGTTCGCGGCAGGGATCAACGCACTAGGTAATATGATCAACAGCGCGGGTATATTCGGGCCGATGATCTTCGGTACCGGCGAGCGACTGTTGCTACCATTCGGTTTGCACCACATCCTCGTGGCACTGATTCGCTTCACCGATGCAGGCGGCACAATGGATGTCTGCGGTCATAGCGTGAGCGGCGCGTTGACTATCTTCCAGGCACAACTTAGCTGCCCAACGGTGCACGGTTTCTCTGAAAGTGCGACTCGCTTCCTGTCGCAGGGTAAAATGCCTGCGTTCCTTGGTGGTCTGCCTGGTGCTGCGCTGGCGATGTACCACTGCGCACGCCCTGAAAATCGTCATAAAATTAAAGGCCTGCTGATTTCCGGTGTTATTGCCTGCGTTATCGGCGGTACCACCGAACCACTGGAATTCCTGTTCCTGTTCGTCGCCCCGGTTCTGTATCTCATCCATGCCCTGCTGACAGGTCTTGGCTTTACAATTATGGCGGTGCTCGGTGTCACTATCGGTAATACCGATGGCAACATTATCGACTTCGTGGTGTTCGGTATCCTGCACGGTCTGGCGACCAAATGGTATCTGGTGCCGGTGGTGGCGGCGATTTGGTTTGCTGCGTACTACGTTATCTTCCGTTTCGCGATTACTCGTTTCAATATCAAGACCCCTGGTCGCGATATCGACACAACCAGCAGCGCTGAAAAGGCAATTGCCGGCCAAGTGGGTAAATCCGGTTACAATGTTCCGGCGATGCTGGCAGCACTGGGCGGCGCAGATAATATTGTTTCGCTCGATAACTGTATTACCCGCCTGCGTATGTCAGTGAAAGATATGTCGTTGGTAGACAGTGCGGCACTGAAGAATCTACGAGCTATTGGTGTGGTGCAACTTAATCAGCACAATCTGCAAGTGGTGATTGGGCCACAGGTCCAGTCGGTGAAAGATGAAATGGCGCATCTGATGCAAACTGCTCAGGCGTAAAATACAACGGGCGCTTCGGCGCCCGCTTGTTGCGAGGTGATATGTTCGATTTCTCCACTCCTGTTGACCGTCACGGAACCTGGTGTACTCAGTGGGATTATGTCGCAGACCGTTTCGGTGCCGCCGACCTCCTACCCTTTACCATCTCAGATATGGATTTCCCCACCGCTCCGGTCATTCTCAATGCACTCCAACAACGTTTAGCTCACGGCGTGCTGGGTTATAGCCGCTGGAAAAACGACGAGTTTCTCGGTGCGATTGCACACTGGTATCAAATGCGCTTTAACAGCGTGATTGATAAAGAGACGGTGGTGTACGGTCCATCAGTTATCTATATGGTTTCACAGCTTATTCGCCAGTGGTCAGCCCCCGGCGACGCGGTGCTGGTTCATACTCCGGCGTATGACGCATTTTATAAAGCCATTGAAGGTAACAAGCGCCAGGTATATTGCTCACCATTGCACAAAACCGATGGCGGTTGGATGTGCGATATGGCGGGACTTGAAGCGCAATTGGCTAAGCCTGAATGCAAAGTCATGCTGCTGTGTAGCCCGCAAAATCCAACGGGTAAAGTCTGGACACGTAACGAGCTAGAAACCATGGCTTCGCTGTGTGAACGCCATGGAGTCAGGGTTATCAGCGATGAAATCCATATGGATATGGTGTGGGAAGGCCACCAGCATACGCCGTGGTGTGATGTGGGCAAAGGCCAGTGGGCGCTGTTTACATCCGGTTCAAAAAGCTTCAACATCCCGGCGTTAACAGGTGCTTACGGCCTAATCAACGATGCCGATGAACGTCAGCAGTATCTGAATGTGCTGAAAGGCCAGGATGGTCTTTCATCCCCCGCTATTCTCGCTGTCATCGCACATATTGCGGCTTACCAGGAAGGCGCCCCGTGGCTAGATGAATTACGTGCCTATCTGCAAAGTAATCTTCACTATGTGTCAGATGCGCTGAACAGCGAGTTTGCGCAACTGAACTGGCAGCCACCAGAGTCAACCTATCTGGCATGGATTGATTTACGTCCGCTTGGCATAGATGATAATGCGCTCCAAAAAGCTCTGATTGAGCAGCAAAAAGTCGCCATTATGCCGGGATATACTTACGGCGAAGAAGGGAAAGGCTTTGTGCGCCTGAATGCCGGTTGCCCGCGAGTTAAGATTGAAGAAGGCGTAAAACGCTTGATTGCGGCAATAAAGTCACTGCAATAAATATACGGGGAGGAAACTCCCCTTTTTATTTGCGCAACGTAGCTATTTAGGTGCGTTTGTTTTTATAATCTGGCGCACTTTAATCAATAAAAAGAGTGCAACCATGATTGATACCACCCTGCCTTTAACTGATTTGCACCGCCACCTCGATGGCAACATTCGTGCGCAAACTATCCTCGACCTCGGCCGCCAGTTTAATTTGCCGCTTCCAGCGGATTCCCTGGAAGCACTTCGCCCTCATGTACAAGTGGTAGAAACCGCGCCGGATTTGGTGAGTTTTCTGCAAAAACTGGATTGGGGCGTGAAAGTCCTGGCCGATCTCGATGCCTGTCGCCGAGTGGCGTGGGAAAATATTGAAGATGCCGCACTTAACGGCCTGCATTATGTTGAACTGCGTTTTTCCCCAGGTTACATGGCGATGAGCCACAACCTACCGGTTGCCGGTGTGGTTGAAGCGGTGATTGAGGGTGTTCGACAGGGTTGCCGTGATTTCGGCGTTGAGGCGCGTCTGATTGGCATTATGAGCCGTACATTTGGTGAAGCCGCTTGTCTGGCGGAACTGGAAGCGCTGCTGGGCCATCGCGATAGTATTACCGCGCTTGACCTTGCAGGCGATGAGCTTGGTTTCCCAGGCAGCCTGTTCTTGAACCACTTTAACCGCGCGCGTGATGCAGGCTGGCATATTACCGTTCACGCTGGTGAAGCTGCTGGTCCGGAAAGTATCTGGCAGGCGATTCGTGAACTGGGTGCCGAACGTATCGGCCACGGTGTAAAAGCTGTTGAAGATCCGGCATTAATGGATTTCCTTGCAGAGCAAGGTATCGGTATCGAATCCTGTCTGACATCCAATATTCAAACCAGCACCATTGCTGCGTTGGATAAACATCCGCTGATTACTTTCCTGAATAAAGGTGTGCTGGCGACGATTAATACCGATGATCCAGCGGTTCAAGGCATCGACATCATTCATGAATACGAGGTTGCAGCCCCGAAAGCGGGCTTGAGTGCGGCGCATATTCGCACCGCACAAGAGAATGGTTTAAAAATTGCCTTCCTGAGTGAGGCAGAAAAGCAAGCGCTGATCGCTAAAGTCCGCGCAGCTTAATCCCCGTAAAAAGCTTGGGTCAGGAGACTGATTCAAGCTCTCTTTTTTCCTTCGCCATTTTTCTCGCGTAGCGTTGCGCAAGCACAGCACAAACCATGAGTTGAACCTGATGGAAGATCATCAACGGCAATACCATCATGCCCACTGCACTTGCCGGAAACAGCACGTTCGCCATCGGTACGCCGTTTGCGAGGCTTTTCTTCGAGCCGCAGAACACAATTGTTATTTCATCTGCGGTATTAAACCCCATAAACCGCGCAACCCAAGTGTTGATAACCAGAACAATCGCCAGTAAAACAATGGAGCAGCCCAGCACGCCCAACAACGCTGTGCCATTGACCTGTTGCCAGATCCCACCTACCACCGCTTCGCTGAATGCCACGTAAACCACCAACAAAATAGAAGAACGATCGGTCAGGCTAATTAGTTTTTTATGTTTATCGACCCAGCGGCCAATCAATGGGCGTGAAAAATGCCCCACCACAAAAGGCACCATTAATTGCAACACGATTTTGCCAATTGCATGCAACGTGTCGGTGGTTCCCTCTTGTGTATTCATTAATGCGCCGACTAAAACTGGCGACAGGAAAATCCCGAGAATGCTTGATGCAGAAGCACTGCAAACTGCCGCCGCCACGTTCCCACCCGCAACTGAGGTAAAGGCGATGGCCGACTGCACGGTGGCAGGCAGCGCACAAAGATAAAGAAAACCCATATACAACGGCTGATTAAGAATCGCTGGCGAAAGAAAACCCATTGCCAACCCCAGCAATGGAAACAATGCAAAGGTGCTGAGAAACACCACAAGATGTAATTTCCAATGCCCCATCCCCGCCACAATCGCATCACGCGAGAGCTTTGCTCCGTGCATGAAAAATAACAATGCAATAGCCGCAGTAGTCAGATATTCGAACACTGTTTTTACAGCACCTTCGCAGGGAAACAGTGATGCAACGACCACAACACCAATCATAATCAGCAAGAAAGTATCAATTTTCAGACGCCGCAACCAATTCATTTGTCTTCCTTCAACATGGGGCTTTCGCCTGTGTATCAATAGTAGTGAATGCTGTTTTTGATGGTGTACTTTTCAACTTTTGGCGGTTTCACACTCTCATCGGTGATGTTCAACACACATTCCAGTGGGTTGAAATGGCCGTCGTAGTCACAGGTTTGTGTTACCAGCCCGATGGATTTGCCGTTAAGTGTACTTTCAGAGGTGTAATCGAGTTTTTTCTTTTTGTCATTGCCCGCTTTTGCGGTGATAGCGAGGGTGTCATCGTGCGCTTTAGTAATTTTACCTAACGGATATCCGTCCATGTCGTAGTGATAAACAACGGATGTCTCTTTGCCACGCGCAGATACCACAAAACCATTATCGTCAGTTTCATAAGTGACAGCAGCACCGGGTAACTCAGCCAACTGGCATTTCCCTTGAAGTTTGACTCGTTTTTCACGGCTGAGGGAGTCGATATAATAATTGGCATCAAGCACCAGTGTGGCGCCAGTGTTGTTTTCCAAATCGTGAAATTCGAGTTCGTTAAAACACCCCTCTTCGGAAACAAAACCAACAACGTGTTTAATCACCTCACCCTTTTCGTTGATCAAGGTTTGGCTGAAATCTTTGACCGGCCCACGCAGTGGATCGAAATCAAATTCATTCGAAAAACTCGCCATTTCAGGTGTGTAGGAGAGTGTATTGTTCTGATTATCACACCCAGCAACAGAGGCTGCCAGCGCACAAAGGATAATGATTTTATTCACGTAAGTCCTGTCCCCGACTTGAAATGTAACGACATGATATAAGCAAATACAACAATTTACACTAAAGGTACTATTCTTATACTGCACTCTCAATATAAGGAAGAGACCATGAAACGTTCAAGCTGGCTGGGCATATGTCTGGTTTTCTCGGCCACTTCCGCACTGGCCGCACAGACTTCATGCGACAAAGTTAAGGCAGACATCCAGCAAAAAATCATTAACAACGGTGTCCCGGAATCAGGATTTAGCTTAACGATTGTTCCTAACGATCAGGCGGATAAACCGGATGCACAAGTCGTTGGTCACTGTGCTAATGATACGCAGAAAATCCTGTATACGCGTACCAGCAGCGGAAACTATCCCGTGAGTGGCAGCAATACTCAAGATGGATCAACCGCAGAACCGCAATAGCCATTTAAACGGGGCGAAATGGCCCCGTTTTCGCTTCTCGATCATCCTCTTCAGGTTTCATTCAAAAGTCCGCGCTAACTTTGATACGCATTAAAAAACCCTACCCCAAAATGAGTAAAACTCCTTACTGCCGATAATATTCGCTTGATAAGCAATATTGCGCAGCGCCGTCATTAATACAAAAAAACAACAATGACTTCCCAACCAGAGATAACACATCATGGAGTGAGTTATGTCGAACCAATGTTGCCCTGAAGGAATTACCCGTCGAAACCTGATGAAAACCAGCGCCATTAGCGGGCTGGCTCTTGCTGTAAGTGGTGTTTCCCTGCCCTTTAGCCTGCGCGCTACAGCTGCGGCCGTGGGCGCTGGGGTAAACCCGAGCCCTGAAGATAAAGTGGTCTGGGGAGCATGTTCCGTAAACTGCGGCAGCCGCTGTGCTCTGCGTTTACACGTTAGCGATGATGAAGTGACTTGGGTGGAAACCGATAACACTGGCGACGATGTGTATGGAAACCATCAAGTCCGCGCCTGTCTACGTGGCCGTTCGATTCGCCGCCGCATCAATCATCCCGAACGTCTGAATTACCCGATGAAGCGAGTCGGCAAACGCGGTGAAGGGAAATTTGAGCGTATTTCCTGGGATGAGGCGTTGGATACCATCACCAAAAGCCTTAAAGGCACAGTTGAAAAATATGGTAACGAAGCGGTTTACATTAACTACACATCGGGGATTGTAGGCGGGAATATCACACGTTCTTCGCCTTATGCGTCGCTGGTTGCGCGCCTGATGAACAGCTACGGCGGTTTTCTAAGCCACTATGGCACTTACAGTACTGCGCAAATTGCTTGCGCAATGCCTTATACCTATGGCAGCAACGACGGGAATAGCACCTCCGATATCGAAAACAGCAAGCTGGTTGTGTTGTTTGGCAACAATCCTGCCGAAACCCGCATGAGTGGCGGTGGCATTACTTATTATCTGGAACAAGCTCGCGAGCGCTCGAATGCGCGAATGATCATTATCGACCCACGTTATACCGATACTGCTGCCGGGCGCGAAGATGAATGGCTCCCCATTCGCCCAGGAACCGATGCCGCACTGGTTGCTGGTATCGCCCACGTTTTGATTAGCGAAAACCTGGTAGATCAGCCCTTCCTCGATAAATATTGCGTCGGTTACGATGAGAAAACATTGCCGGAAGGTGCTCCCGCGAACGGCCATTACAAAGCTTATATTCAAGGTATGGGTGACGATGGTGTAGAAAAATCCCCACAGTGGGCATCAGCGATTACTGGCATTCCGGTCGATAAAATCATTAAGCTCGCCCGTGAAATCGGCAGCACTAAACCCGCCTATATCGCTCAGGGTTGGGGGCCACAGCGCCAGGCCAACGGTGAGCTAACATCACGCGCAATCGCCATGTTGCCGATTCTAACCGGAAATGTCGGGATTAACGGCGGTAACAGTGGCGCACGCGAGTCCACTTACAACATCACGATTGAACGTATGCCCGTGCTTACCAATCCGGTAAAAACGCAAATCTCCTGCTTTAGCTGGACAGACGCTATCGCTCGTGGCCCAGAAATGACTGCCAAACGTGATGGTGTACGGGGTAAAGATAAACTGGATGTGCCAATTAAGTTCATCTGGAACTACGCCGGAAATACCATTACTAACCAGCATTCAGACATCAACAAAACCCACGATATCCTGCAAGACGACAGCCAGTGCGAAATGATAGTGGTCATCGAAAACTTTATGACCTCATCGGCAAAGTACGCCGACATTCTGTTACCAGATTTAATGACCGTCGAACAAGAAGACATTATTCCCAATGATTACGCCGGGAATATGGGCTATTTGATCTTTATTCAGCCTGCGACAAAACCGAAGTTTGAACGCAAACCGATCTACTGGATAACCAGCGAAATTGCGCGTCGCCTGGGGCCGAACATCTACCAAACGTTTACCGAAGGGCGCACACAGGAAGACTGGCTAAAATATCTGTACGCGAAGATGCTGGAAAAAGACCCTGCGTTGCCATCGTATGAAGCGTTACGGGCTATGGGGATTTATAAACGCAAAGATCCCAACGGGCATTTTGTTGCCTATAAAGAGTTCCGCGCCGACCCGGATACCAACCCGCTTAAAACGCCATCTGGTAAAATCGAAATCTACTCAAGCCCGCTTGCGGAAATTGCCGCCAGTTGGGAGCTTGAAAAAGACGAGACCATTAGCCCACTCCCGGTTTATGCCTCAACCTTCGACGGCTGGGATGCACCGGAACGCACGACTTACCCATTGCAGCTTTTCGGTTTCCACTATAAAGCCCGCACCCACTCAAGCTACGGCAACATTGATGTGTTGAAAGCCGCCTGCCGTCAGGAAGTGTGGATCAACCCGATTGATGCACAAAAACGCGGGATCACTAACGGCGATATGGTGCGCGTGTTTAACGGTCGTGGTGAATTACGTATTCCGGCGAAAGTCACACCGCGCATCATGCCGGGTGTGACGGCTATGGGCCAGGGTGCCTGGCACGACGCCAATATGACAGGCGATCGCGTCGACCATGGTTCATGCATCAATACGCTTACCTCGCAGCGCCCTTCACCGCTGGCGAAAGGCAATCCACAACATACTAATCTGGTCGACATCCAAAAGGCTTAAGGAGTAGCTGATGACAACCCAATATGGATTTTACATAGACTCAAGCCGCTGCACTGGATGCAAAACTTGCGAGCTTGCCTGCAAGGATTACAAGAACTTGTCTCCGGATGTCAGCTTCCGCCGCATTTACGAGTACGCAGGTGGCGACTGGCAGGAAGACAACGGCGTATGGCAGCAAAACGTGTTTGCCTATTACTTATCCATCGCCTGCAATCACTGCGAAGATCCGGCCTGCACCAAGGTCTGCCCGAGTGGAGCAATGCATAAACGCGAAGATGGTTTTGTGGTAGTAAACGAAGACGTGTGTATCGGCTGCCGCTACTGCCACATGGCATGCCCTTATGGCGCGCCGCAATATAACGCGGAAAAAGGCCATATGACAAAATGCGATGGCTGTTATTCCCGCGTCGCCGAAGGCAAGAAACCGATTTGTGTTGAGTCTTGCCCACTGCGAGCACTGGATATGGCACCGATTGAAGAATTGCGTAACAAATATGGTACCCAAGCGGCTATTGCACCGTTGCCATCTGCGCATTTCACCAAGCCAAATATTGTAATTAAACCCAATGCCAACGGACGCCCTTGTGGGGATAAAACCGGTTTCCTGGCAAACCCACAGGAGGTGTGAGATGGGAAGCGGATGGAATGAATGGCCGTTAGTGTTGTTTACCGTTCTGGGCCAGTGCGTTGTCGGGGCGGTAATCGTGATGGGGCTGGCATGGAACTCGGCCAGTAATAACAGCGAATTACAGCAAAAAATTGTCCGTTCAATGTTCTTTATTTGGGTTCTGATGGGCATTGCTTTTCTTGCCTCGGTTATACACCTCGGCTCGCCGTTACGAGCTTTTAACTCGCTCAATCGCGTTGGGCATTCTGCGTTAAGCAATGAAATTGCCAGCGGCTCGGTGTTCTTCGCTGTAGGTGGTTTCTGGTGGTTAATTGCGGTGCTAAAGAAAATGCCTGTCGCGATGGGTAGAGTGTGGCTGGCTGCAACCATGGTACTTGGGCTGGTTTTTGTCTGGGCGATGACCCGTGTGTACCAGATTGATACTGTGCCAACCTGGCATAATGGCTATACGACACTGAGCTTCTTCATCACAGTATTGCTGGGTGGCCCACTGCTTGGAACACTGCTGTTGCGGGCTGTGGGGTATTCGTTCCACAGCACAAAACTGGCAACGTTTAGCGTATTGGCGCTGTTTGTCGCCATCGCTGTTATCGTGTTGCAGGGTAGTGAACTGGCGGCGATTCAAAGTTCTGTACAACAAGCAAGCGCGTTAGTTCCTGACTATGCCTCGCTTCAGGTATGGCGTATCGCACTGTTGGCGCTGGGTTTGGGTTGCTGGATTTGCCCAATTGTGCGGCGTACCCCGCCCAAAACTCTCGGCTTGCTGATTGGTTTTATCCTGATTGTTGCCGGTGAATGTATTGGACGTGGGATCTTTTACGGTCTGCATATGACTGTCGGCATGGCGGTAGCAGGTTAATTAGTACAAAATGCGCGGGAAAACTCGCGCATCTTCGCGCAACAAGGAAAAGAACGATGTCTGAAACTAAGCAAAGAATGGCGACTATCGCCCTGACAGGAAAAGTGCTCGGCGCACTGTTTTATCAAGAGCCCAGCAGCCGGGACGTAGCAACGTTGTACGCCAATCTTGCAGACCCTGTATGGGCCCAACAATGGCCCGTTCAGCATGAAGAACTGGCAGCTATCGCGCAACGTATGGCAGACGGATTCAACTATGAGCCAGAATCGTTGAGCGAAGCCTGGCAGCGCCTGTTTATTGGCCCCTATGCTCTCCCGGCTTCGCCGTGGGGCTCGGTCTACCTTGATAAAGAACAGGTGCTGTTTGGTGATTCAATGCTTGAGCTGCGCCGCTGGATGCGTAAGAACGATATCTCCAACGAGCAAGAGTCAAACGAACCGGATGACCACATCGGTCTGCTGCTGATGCTGGCAGCCTGGCTTGCCGAAGAAGGCTTGCATCAGAAAGTAGACGAGTTGCTCGCCTGGCATATCCTGCAGTGGAGCGGACGTTTTCTGGAGTTGTTCATCGCCAATGCCGAGCATCCGTTCTACAAGGCACTGGGTGAATTAACCCAAATTACTCTTGCTAACTGGCGTGATGGAATGCTGATTCCGGTTGCCAGCAAAGAGCTCTATTTCTAAGAATCTGAGAAGCGGTCGCTTCGATTCAAAAGTTATTGTTTGGCGGGTTCACCCGCCAATAATCTTGCATTAATCCCCCTGCTAAACACCTTAACCTCATTTCACAAAAGTTACGGTGTAACTTACGCATTATCATTTTAAGACAATTCTTTACGTAGCGCCTGCAAGCGAGGCGGTACAAGGGAAAAACATTAATCCCCCTACAAATCATTAGCCTATAAATTTTCTCATAAAGTGGAATCATTCCCGCTGCGTTGCTATAGGTCAAAACACCCTGCCGACACTAGGCATAACAACATGCGGCCCACAAGGCGGCTATAACGTGGCACCCAGGGAGACACACAGCAATGCAAAATACATCGTTAGTTAAGCGCACTTTTTTAGGCGCTCTGGCACTTATTGTGGTGCTTGGTTTACTCATCTGGGGAATTGGCCTCGAAACAATACAAGCTCGCAAAGTGGATTTACTTTATCTCGGGCAACAGCATTTGATTTTAGTGTTTAGCTCAATGGCACTGGCTCTGTTAGTGGGAGTCCCAAGCGGGATTCTGCTCAGCCGCCCTGCTGCTCGTCGCTGGGCCGAATATGTCATGCAGATATTTAATGTCGGGAACACCTTGCCACCTTTAGCAGTATTGGCGCTGGCGATGGTGTTCATAGGCATTGGCGACAAACCAGCCATTATCGCGTTGTTCCTCGCATCACTTCTACCGATTGTTCGTAATACCTATTCCGGTTTATGTGGCGTTTCCCCCTCACTGATTGAAGCCGCCAATGGGATTGGTATGACAAAATGGCAGCGCTTGCGTCAGGTAGAAATACCAAACGCATGGTCTGTCATCTTGTCGGGCATCCGTATTGCAACAGCAATTAACGTGGGTACAGCACCGTTGGCATTTTTGATTGGTGCCAGCAGCTATGGAGAACTTATTTTCCCGGGTATTTATCTCAACGACTTCCCGACGCTAATTTTAGGTGCAGCCGCCACGGCACTCTTTGCCCTTGCCCTTGATGTTGCTCTCGCCGGTTTAGGACGTGCGTTAAGCCCACACACAGCGAAATAACAACAAAAAGGAGCTATTTATGAAGCCATTTATACCGCTGTTAGCTGCACTTACCGTAACGATATTGCTCGCAGGTATAGCAAAAGCCGACCCTATCGTACTGGCGACAAAAAGCTTTACTGAGCAGCATATTTTGTCGGCGATGACCACGCAGTACCTGGGTAAAAAAGGGTTCCAGATTAAGCCCCAAACCAACATTGCCACCGTAATTTCCCGTAATGCGATGATCAACAAACAAGTGGATATGACCTGGGAATATACCGGTACCTCACTGATCATTTTTAACCACATCAATAAACGAATGACGCCACAGGAATCTTACGACACCGTTAAAAAGCTAGATGCAAAACTGGGTCTGGTTTGGCTGAAACCGGCGGATATGAATAATACCTACGCTTTCGCCATGCAGCGCAAACGCGCTGAAGAGGAGAACATCAACACCATGTCCGAACTAGTGGCCAAAATTGAACACATCCGCCAGACCGACCCGGATAACAACTGGATGCTCGGCCTGGACCTGGAGTTTGCCGGACGAAGCGATGGTATGAAGCCGTTGCAGCAAGCCTACAACATGCCACTCGACCGACCACAGATTCGCCAAATGGACCCCGGCCTTGTCTATAACGCCGTGCGTGATGGCTTTGTGGATGCCGGATTGATTTACACCACTGATGGGCGAGTAAAAGGTTTCGACCTGAAAGTCCTGCGCGATGATAAAGGCTTTTTCCCAAGTTACGCCGTCACGCCAGTGGTGCGTAAAGAGACGCTGGAAGCAAACCCAGGCCTTGAAGACGCTCTGGATACCCTCTCCAGTTTGCTTAACAACGACGTGATATCCACGCTGAATGCCAAAGTGGATATCGACCATGAAACCCCGCAGCAAGTGGCTCGTGAATTCCTGCAACAGAAAGGTTTACTCTAAGGAGGCATCATGGAAACGTTGCATTATATGATTGATAACGCAGGGTATCTCGGCAGCCTGACACTTCAACACTTGTGGTTGGTTCTGCTGGCGGTGGGTCTTGCGATAGTGATTGGTGTACCGCTGGGCATTTTAATCGTGCGCCACAAATGGCTCGCCTCCCCGGTACTCGGTATCGCCACCATCGTTTTAACAATTCCTTCTATCGCGTTGTTTGGCCTAATGATTCCGCTATTTTCGATGGTCGGGCAAGGGATTGGCGTTTTACCCGCCATTACCGCCGTATTCCTCTATTCGCTGTTGCCGATTGTACGCAACACACACACTGCGCTTGAGAGTCTGCCACCTGGCCTGCGTGAGGCAGGGCGCGGTATTGGCATGACATTTTGGCAGCGCCTGCGCTGGGTAGAAATTCCAATGGCCTTGCCGGTGATTTTTGGCGGAATTCGCACGGCGGTAGTCATGAACATTGGTGTGATGGCTATCGCCGCAGTTATCGGCGCGGGGGGATTGGGTCTGTTATTGCTTAACGGGATCGGTAGTAGCGATATTCGTATGTTGATTGCCGGTGCAGTCATGATTTGTGTATTGGCTATTGTGCTTGATTGGTTATTGCACCGCCTACAACTGGTGCTGACTCCTAAGGGGATTCGCTAATGATTAAACTGGAAAATCTCACTAAACAGTTCGTTCAGAAGAATGGCCAAACTTTTAACGCGGTTGATAATGTCAGCCTGAATGTGCCTGAAGGTGAAATGTGTGTGCTGCTCGGCCCTTCCGGCTGCGGCAAAACCACGACGCTCAAAATGATTAACCGGCTGATTGCCCCAACTGACGGCAATATTCTGATTAACGGTAAAAATACTAACGAGCTGGATACCGTGACTTTACGCCGCAATATTGGCTACGTTATCCAACAAATCGGCCTGTTCCCGAATATGACGATTGAAGAAAATATTACGGTTGTGCCGCGCATGTTGGGCTGGGATAAAGCCCGTTGTAAAGAGCGGGCCAGCGAATTGATGAGTATGGTTGCGCTCGACCCGACTAAATTTCTGAATCGTTACCCCCGCGAGATGTCGGGTGGGCAGCAACAGCGTATTGGCGTGATTCGAGCGCTGGCGGCAGATCCTCCGGTGTTGCTGATGGACGAGCCTTTTGGTGCAGTTGACCCTATCAACCGCGAAGCGATTCAGAATGAGTTCCTGGAAATGCAGCGTCAGTTGAAGAAAACCGTCATGCTGGTTAGCCATGATATTGATGAAGCGCTGAAGCTAGGTGACCGTATCGCCGTGTTCCGTCAGGGGAAAATCGTGCAGTGTGCCAGCCCTGATGAGTTGCTTGCCAAACCGGCCAATGAGTTTGTCGGCTCGTTTGTCGGCCAGGACCGCACACTGAAACGGCTGCTGCTGGTTCAGGCAGGTGATGTAACGGACCAACAACCGACTATTACCGCACGTGAGTCCACATCATTACCGGAGGCGTTTGCCACCATGGATGATAACGACATGCGTTCGATTACCGTGGTGGACGGTGAAGGTAAGCCATTAGGATTTGTGAAACGCCGGGAAGCACGTGGTGCCACAGGCTCATGCTCTGAATTGCTGCACCCTTTCCGCGTTACAGGGCGTGCAGAAGATAACTTGCGTATCGTGCTGTCGAAACTCTACGAGCATAATATGGTGTGGATGCCTATCACCGATGAAGACGGGCGCTACAGCGGCGAGATTTCGCAAGATTATATTGCCGACTACCTGAGTTCGGGTCGTACTCGTCGGGTGTTAAATATTTACCAGCCGTAAAATCTCAAGGCGGATGTCCATCATCCGCCTTCGGTTACACAACTCGTTGATGTTTCCGAGTGACGCTTCGCTTTACCCACTCTACAATAGGCTTAATGCATCGCTTACATCACTTCCCGGACATGAAAGGTATGTTGCGGCGGCTTATTTTCGCCGTCGGGATTGGTATCGCCTCCGCAATCATCGTCTGGCTGTTTCGTCAGTCGATGTACTTTCTTGAAAGCGTATTCCTGGGTGATCACAGTGGCAGTTTAGTTGCCGCCGCTGCGGCATTGCCCCCATGGCGAAGGTTACTCACTCCGGCCCTCGGCGGCTTGCTTGCCGGTGCGTTACTTTGGGGTTGGCAGCGTGCCACACGTCAGCGCCCATCAGCGCCAACCGATTATATGGAAGCCATTGAAACCGGTGATGGGCGGTTGGATGTATCCGCAAGTCTGGTCAAATCTGCCGCCTCGCTGATTGTTGTGGCAAGCGGCAGCGCAATTGGCCGTGAAGGGGCGATGGTACTGCTGGCAACCGTCTTCGCTTCAGTGTTCGCGCAACGTTTCTCGCATAAAGATGAGTGGAAATTATGGGTTGCCTGCGGTGCAGCGGCGGGGATGGCCAGTGCTTATCATGCTCCGCTTGCGGGTAGCTTGTTTATCGCCGAGATTCTCTTTGGCACACTAATGCTCGCCTCGCTCGGCCCGGTGGTCATTGCCGCCGTCAGCGCGTTGCTGATGACCCACTTGTTGAACGATGAACAAGCGCTGCTTTATACAGTCCGGGCGCTAGGCACCCCGCAACCTGTCCAATATCTGCTGATGGCATCGCTTGGCATACTCGCGGGTTTTGCCGGGCCACTGTTTCTTTGGCTAATGGCGCAAAGCAGCAAGCTGTTTCAGAGTTTGCATTTAATTCCTCCCCTACAAATTGCGTTGGGTGGCTTGCTGGTTGGGCTTTTATCGCTTATCACGCCGCTAGTCTGGGGAAATGGTTACAGTGTGGTGCAATCGTTTTTATCACAACCTCCAGCGCTGCTTTTCGTGGCCGGGGTTCTGGTCTATAAACTGGTGGCGGTGCTGGCGAGCAGCGGTTCTGGCGCACCCGGCGGCGTATTCACACCGACATTATTCGTTGGTGCAGCGCTGGGAATGCTAGTGGGTCAATGGTGTGGATTATGGGCGTGGAGCGGAGATAACGTTGCAATACTGCTGGCACTCACTGGAATGGCAACGCTTTTGGCGGCCACAACGCATGCTCCGATTATGTCCACACTGATGGTTTGTGAAATGACCGGAGAGTTTACAATACTCCCCGGTTTATTGGTGGCGTGCGTTATTGCTTCTGCACTTTCGCGCTGGTTACGCCCGCAAACGGTCTACCGTCAGAGCGCCGCGAAGTCTGGATAAATCAATGTAGTTCGTGAGATCTCTTTGTTCTGCACGCGGCAAATAAGGTAGCTCACCAACCAGTGGCGCAGGCAGCTTTTTGCTTAATACGTCGATAATTTCAGCGTAATGTGCCAGCCCTGGATTGATACGGTTCGCTACCCAGCCAATAAGAGGTAAACCGTCATTAGCAATCGCCTGAGCCGTCAGCAAGGCATGGTTGATGCACCCTTCCTGAATCCCCACTACCATCAGCACCGGTAACTGCTCCTGAACCACCCATTCAGATAACGGGCGTAAATCGTTCATCAAGCTGCGCCAACCGCCAGTACCTTCAACCACAACGTGATCAACTTGCCCGGTTAAGTGTTGTAACCCGTCAGACAGTAGCGAGTAGTTAATCGGACCGTTGTGGCTAACACTGCTTTCCTCTTCGCTCAAAGCGATAGGATTAATGGCTTCGTAAGGGAGTTCGATGCTTGAAACACTTTGCAGAACTAACGCGTCTTTGTTGCGTAAACCCTCTGGCGTTTCTTTACTGCCTTTGGCTACCGGCTTATAGCCGACGACACTTTTGCCACTGGCCGCAAGAGCCTGCAACAAGGCGCGAGAAACCACAGTCTTCCCGACCGCAGTATCGGTACCCGTTATAAAGAAACGCGTAAGCATGACTAACTCCCAAGGTAATGCTCAAAGTGATTAAAAATTGATTAATTCAGGAGTGAAAGTCTAAAAGATTAGTGATTCGACCAGATTGAGATAGCGCAATTTTTAGTGAATCAGCCAATGACATTACCCTTGCAGCAAGCGAATCAATAACGAGCCGTTATACATTGCGTCTTTCACCAGCGCAGCCCCCGCCATCGTTCCACGGTGGTTGTACTGGGTACTTTCGACAATCATATGCTCGCTATATGCCGGTAACGCCTGTTGGCGGATGCAGCTAGTTATTGCCGGATGCAGAATATCTGCGGCTCGGTTGAAAGGTGAACCAATCAGGATTTTTTGTGGATGGAACAAATTGACCATAATCGCAAGAATACGACCGACATTGGTACCGATGCCAAGAATGATATCTTTCGCCAATAGATCACCGTTCAGCGCGGCGTCGCAGAGCGATTCCACCGTCAGCGGTTGTTCGTGCAGCATCGAACCCATTGACTGGCTCATTCGCAACTGTGCCAGTTCCAGCACACTGTCGACACTGGCAATAGTTTCCAGGCAGCCATGGTTACCGCAATAACAGCGTTTACCAAAGGGATCGACTTGCGTATGGCCAATTTCGACCAGGCTGCTGCTGCCCGCATGAAGTAAGCGTCCATCAGTAATCACACCTGCACCGACGTTGTTATCTATCACAACCTGAATAACATCCCGCGCACCTTTTGAGGCACCAAAAAGCCCTTCTGCCATCGTCCAGGCGCTGATGTCATGCTGGATATACACCGGAACACCAGTATAGTTTTCCAAAATCTCGCCCAAAGGCATATCGCAGATTTCATAAAACGGCATACGGTGCACTATGCCGCGTTTAGTATCGATAATGCCCGGCATAGTGATGGCAATCGCGGTAAGTCGTTCGAGTTTCTGCTGATGACGGATAAAAAATTGGTCTATCTGCGCGATTATCCGTTCGATAAGCGGTTGCAAGTCTTCAATGACCAGCGAAACGGTATCTTCAACAATCAACTTACTGCTTAAGTCATGCAGACCCAGTGAGATTTCCCCACGACTAATACGCACGGACAAATAATGCCATGCTTCAGTTTCCAGCATCAGACCCACGGCAGGACGGCCCCGGCTACCAGGATCCTGAATTTCCGTCTCCTGAACCAGATGGGCTTCAATCATTTCACGAACAATTTTCGTGATGCTGGCAGGAGCGAGTTGTGCCAGGCGAGAAAGATCGATGCGCGATACCGGACCATGGGTATCAATCAGACGATAAACAACGCCCGCATTGGTTTGCTTTATCTGATCTATATGGCCCGGTTGGCTATCAGCAACCACTTGCGACTCCCTTTATTTTCGCGCTTCGAAATAAACTTTGGGCTATGGTGAAACACTTCAAGTGAAGGAGTCAAATATTTAGGTAGGGTTGTGATTTACCGCACATATTCTGCTCTTTTAAATGCCTTTTAAAGCCGTTATTGACTGAGTTAGCAGTCTGGAGATTCGCAGCGCTGCCGCAGAGCGTTCACGATGCTTTGGCCACACCAGCAGCATTTCCGATTGCGCTTCAGATTCTTCTAAAGGCAGCCAAACCACATCCGATATTCGAATCCGTTCGAATGAGGCAGGAAGTATCGAAACCCCGAGTCCCGCAGACACCAGGCCAATAATGGTCATCGCCTCGCCGACCTCCTGAGTAATGTAGGGCGAAATGCCGTGGCGTTTCAGTAGGTCGAGAATATCGTCATACAGACCCGTACCCACATGAGGGTCAAAAAAGACAAACGGCTCATTTGCCAACTGTTGCAGGGATATTTTCGAACGCCCAGCTAAAGGATGATCTCGATGCACCATTGCCAGCAATGGCTCTCGCAGAACCAGGCATGAGGCAAGCGTGTCCGGTAGATGTGTATTACGCATCAGTCCGAGTTCAAGCTCCCCGTCGTTTAGCGGTGCGATTTGCTCACGAGTGTTAATTTCACGCATCTGGAGGTGAACATCAGGATAGCTACGACGAAAGGTCGAAAGGCTGTCCGATACCGCTTTAATAAATGGTGCTGATGAAGTGAAACCAATGCGTAACTCCCCTGTTTCCCCCTGATGCAGTCTGGCGGCACGCCCGGCGGCTGTCTCAACCTGGCTTAAAATCTGTCGAGCATCCTGCAAGAACTGACTACCCGCCGCCGTTAAGCTCACGCTGCGGTTAGTTCGCGCCAATAAAAGCGCGCCAATTTGCTGTTCAAGGATTTGAATTTGCTGGCTAAGTGGCGGCTGAGAGATGCGCAAACGCGCCGCAGCTCGTCCAAAATGCAATTCCTCGGCAACCGCAACAAAGTAACGTAAGTGGCGCAATTCAATATTCATACTTTAAACATATCAATTGAGATTATTAATATATTAGACAGAACATTGCCGATTTTCTACTCTGAAATAAGACGCCTATTCACGAGTAAATTAAGGAACCATTTTGAGCCGTACAACCCTCGTCGACACCGCACCGGTACAGGATGTTGACGAAAGACGTTCCCCCCAGCCTGTCACTTACATCAAACGTGGTTCACCACAGTTTATGCGCGTCACATTAGCGCTGTTTTCTGCAGGACTTGCCACCTTCGCTCTGCTTTATTGCGTACAACCGATATTGCCGGTTTTGTCGCAAGAATTTAGCGTATCACCCGCCAGCAGCAGTATCTCATTATCTGTTTCTACCGCGATGCTGGCGATTGGGCTGTTATTTACCGGGCCACTTTCCGATGCGATTGGCCGTAAACCCGTGATGGTCACCGCGCTGTTGCTCGCCTCAAGCTGTACCCTGCTTTCCACCATGATGACCAGTTGGCATGGGATTTTGGTGATGCGCGCCTTGATTGGACTTTCACTGAGCGGTGTCGCTGCCGTAGGCATGACCTATCTGAGTGAAGAAATTCACCCAAGCGTGGTGGCATTTTCGATGGGGCTGTATATCAGTGGGAACTCCATTGGTGGTATGAGTGGCCGCCTGTTAAGCGGCGTGATTACTGATGTTTTTAACTGGCGCATTGCCGTTGCTGCTATCGGCTGTTTCGCTCTGGCATCGGCCTTAATGTTCTGGAAGATACTGCCTGCTTCCAAACATTTCCGCCCTTCTTCGTTGCGGCCAAAAACTTTGTTTATAAACTTTCGCCTGCACTGGCGGGACCAGGGTTTGCCGCTGTTATTTGCCCAGGGTTTTTTATTGATGGGCGCATTTGTCACGCTGTTTAATTACATCGGTTATCGTCTGATGCAAGGGCCATGGTTTTTAAGCCAGGCGGTGGTGGGTTTGTTGTCGGTGGCGTATTTAACAGGCACCTGGAGTTCACCAAAAGCGGGAGCGATGACCACCAAATTTGGGCGCGGCCCGGTGATGATGGTTTCCACCGCAGTCATGCTGCTGGGTTTAGTGCTCACCGTCTTCTCTCCACTAACGATTATCTTTGCGGGCATGTTGCTGTTTTCTGCGGGATTTTTCGCAGCCCACTCAGTTGCCAGCAGCTGGATTGGCCCGCGTGCAAAACGCGCGAAAGGGCAAGCATCTTCATTATATTTGTTTAGCTATTACCTCGGTTCAAGCATCGCCGGGACGTTAGGTGGCGTTTTCTGGCATCAGTTTGGCTGGCCTGGTGTCGCAGGTTTTATTGGCTCACTGTTGGTCATTTCATTAATAGTGGGTACGCGTTTGCATCATCGCGCACATTAACCCCGTTACAGCCTCGTTTTCGGGATGGCTTTTTGCTATTTTCGCAGCGTTTACCATCCCTTGATGAGGCTCTATGGAAAAGCAAAACTACAACCACCTCACCCGCACCTTCCAGCGTCTTTCTCGTTTTGGGCATCTCTCCGCCATCGCTGGCTGGGATATGTTCACCAATATGCCACCCAACGGTAGCACCGCACGCGGCGAAGCCCTGGCTGAGCTGAGTGTTTTGCAGCACCAAATTCTGACCGATAAAAAAATCGCGACATTGCTACAGGCCGCCGTTCAGGAAGATTTAAATGATGTTGAACGTGCCAACCTGCGCGAGATGACACGCCAATATCAGGAAGCCATTTTGCTGCCAGCCTCGCTGGTAGAAGAAAAATCTCTGGTGGGTACTCGCTGTGAACATGGCTGGCGGACACAGCGCCCTGCCAATGACTGGCAAGGTTTCGCGACCAATTTGAAAGAGGTGGTCCGCGTTACGCGTGCAGAGGCAAAGCTGCGTGCCGATGCCAAAGGGAAATCCTGCTACGACGCCCTGTTAGATATTTACGAACCTGGCATGACGAGCGCCAAACTCGATGTGCTGTTCGGTGATTTGCGTACCTGGTTGCCGGATTTGCTGCAAAAGGTTGTCGATAAACAAGCGAAAGAGTCGGTCATCACACCAGTAGGCCCGTTCGCCACACACGACCAGCGTGAATTGGGTCTGGAAACAATGAAGCTGCTGGGCTTTGATTTTAATGGCGGCAGGCTTGATGTCAGTGCGCACCCGTTCTGCGGCGGCGTACCGGAAGATGTGCGAATCACCACACGCTACGATGAATCCGACCTGGTCAGTGCACTATTTGGTGTTATTCACGAAACGGGACATGCGCGCTATGAGCAAAACCTGCCGCGTGAATGGCTTGGTCAGCCTGTTGCGCTGGCGCGCTCTACGGCGATTCATGAATCACAAAGCCTGTTCTTTGAGATGCAATTAGGGCGCAGCAAAGAGTTCCTCAAACTGCTGTTGCCAATGGTTAAGACTCGTTTCGGTGCACAACCCGCATTTGAAACAGAAAACTTTATTGCCGTTAACCAGCGTGTTGAACGTGGATTTATTCGCGTCGACGCAGATGAAGTCAGCTATCCGGCTCACGTGGTGTTACGTTACGAAATCGAACGTGCGCTGATTGATGGCGAGATAGAAGTGGAAGACATTCCTGCGCTGTGGGATGAAAAAATGCAGCACTGGCTGGGTCTTTCTACAAAAGACAACTACCGTAACGGCTGTATGCAGGATATTCACTGGACTGACGGTGCCTTCGGTTACTTCCCGTCATACACGTTAGGCGCGATGTACGCCGCTCAACTGTTCAATGCCGCTCAACTCGCATTGCCACAGCTTGAAAGCGATATTTCAGAAGGAAACTTCAATGCGCTGTTTGACTGGTTGCGTCAGAACATCTGGCAGCATGGCAGCCGATTCACAACATCCGAGCTTATCACTAACGCTACCGGTGAAGACCTTAACCCATTATATTTCCGCAAACATTTAGAAGCGCGTTACCTTTAAAACACCGAAGCCGGGGAGCCATCCCCGGCTTTGTACAAACCGTTACACGTCGATACCAATCACTCACTGAAGGCTTTGATCCACAAGCCTATAGTTCATCTCAACGGCCCCGCAGTGGGGTTCAAACATAAACAAATTCTGAGGATGTCGAGATGAATAAAGTATTAGCTCTGGTTGTTGCCGCTGCAATGGGTCTGTCTTCTGCTGCTTTCGCTGCTGAAACTACTGCGGCTCCTGCACCTGCTGCAACTTCTGCTGCTGCGAAAGCACCTGCTGCAAAAACCACTCATCACAAAAAACACAAAAAAGCCGCTACCGAGCAAAAAGCTCAGGCAGCTAAAAAACACAAAAAAGAAGTGAAGAAAACCGACGCGGCAAAACCTGCGCAGAAAGCCCAGGCTGCTAAAAAACATCACAAAAAACCTGTAGCAAAAACTGAAGCAGCAAAACCTGCAACTCAGCCAGCAGCATAAGGTTATCGGGGTTAACCCGAAAGCATTGCCACACTAAAAACACCCGGTTTACCGGGTGTTTCATTCCGGAGTCTGGATGATGTTGCGACGCTATAGTTTTGAAATCATCCTAACGCTGCTCATTCTTTGCGGCATTATTACGCTAAGCTTCTGGCTTTAATGACTTTTCACTCCCAATTTTTGTGCGACCCGTCTATAGTTAAACCGTTCAGTCGGTTTATATAACAATCAAAATTAATCGCCCCGTCAGAGAGTGATATGCGCAAAAAAGTTGTAATGCTGTTAGGAGTGCTGTGCCTTTTACCCGCTCTAACCCATGCTGATGACGAAAGTGCTGCTGACGTCAAAACGTTGTTTTTTGGCAAGGATGACCGCACAAAAGTCACCGATCCAGCGACGCCTCCATGGGATGCCATTGGCCAACTCGAAACGGCTAGCGGTAATCTGTGCACCGCAACGTTAATCTCCCCCCATCTGGCGCTGACTGCCGGACACTGCCTGCTGCAACCCCCACGTGGAACGCCCGATAAAGCTATCGCATTGCGTTTCATTTCCAATAAAGGGAAGTGGCGTTACGAAATTCATGACATTGAAGGCCGTGTTGAGTCATCTCTGGGCCATCGCCTTAAACCTGATGGCGACGGTTGGATTGTGCCAGCCGGTGCGGCACCTCATGATTTTGGTTTGATTGTGATACACAATCCGCCGTCAGGTATCACGCCGTTGCCATTGTTTGAAGGCGACCGCGATGCGTTAACCCAAGCCCTGAAAGTCCAGAACCGGAAAGTCACGCAATCGGGTTATCCCGAGGATCATCTTGACGATCTTTATACCCATAACAACTGTCTGATTACCGGCTGGGCACAAAAAACAGTGCTCTCGCATCAGTGCGATACGTTGCCTGGGGACAGTGGTTCGCCGCTGATGCTAAACACAGACAACGGCTGGCAATTGATTGGAGTGCAAAGCTCCGCTCCCGCAGCCAAAGACCGCTACCGTGCCGATAACCGTGCTATTTCTGTTACCGGTTTTCGTGACCAGCTACAAAGTTTGGCCAACCAGTAATCACACCGCCGGACATTGCTGCCCGGCGGTTTTCTTTAGGCAAGTTTGATTATCACCATTCCCGTCAGCAATAACGCGAGCCCTATCCAGCCTTTGCGATTAAGTCGCTGGCCGAATAAAATCGAGCCCGCCGCCACGGTTGCGATAATCCCAAACCCACCCCATAACGCGTAAGCCACTGACAATTCGATACCTTTTACCGCCTGTGCCAGTGCACTAAACGCCGCCAGTACCGCAAATAGCGATAACAAGCCATAGCCAAAACGGCGGAACCCATCAGAGTGTTTTAGAAAGATGTTGGCAATGATTTCCAGCACAATCGCCACTAGCAGCCACAGCGCATGAACCCATTCAAACGACTGCATGATCACACTCCTTTGTGACTTTTACCGTTCGCGTTTTCCTGGTACTGGTACCGGATTTAATCAATGCAATACCCACCACCAATGTGGTCAATCCGATTATTTTTAGTAGTGAAATTGACTCATCAAACAGAAGAACACTGAACAAGGTAATAAATAAAATGCCGATCCCTTCCCACATGGCATACGCAACGCCAAGTGCGATTTTTTTAACCGAAAATGAGAGTAAAATATAAGACAATGCAATCATGAATAACATGAAAATATAACCGAGGTTGTCATCGCTGACGCTCGACCATTTCATTGATAATGTGCCGGTGATTTCCGCAATAATAGCGAGTGCCAATAGAATCCAATAGATCATGATTTCTCTCCGATAGAGAAAATAGCCGTTCCACAGCTTGCAAATACACAAAAAATAGCAGGCAAGCCGAATAAAAAATGTTTATTTATCCCGCGGTAATTCGGGATTCAGGAAGGCAGATCTACAGCGCGTTACGCCAGTGTTGTTCGCCAGAAAGCGAAAATGCAGCGTAGAAAGACGGGGCTTGAAGGGTTACTAACGTTCTGAACAGCTTGTTCGTAAGCATAATGTCCATAATTTTCACAACGTATCCGCGTTGTTGCTTCTCATCAGTTGCGGATAGTAAATTGTCCTCGGTAGTCAAACACCCTGAATTTGTACCATATTTTAGGATTTACCCACCTCCCCTTTTCAATTCTTTACGCTCTGCTATAAGAAAATAAATGTGTATTCATCCGTTCCTCACCCGTATTATGCAAATAATTAAGGAACACATTATTTAGATGGAGACCGGCAATAATGGCAAAACCCATTATTACGTTAAGTGGATTAAAATTAGTCATTATGCTGGGAATGTTAGTCATCATTCTGGTCGGTATAAAAGTGGCTGCCGATATCATCGTGCCCTTTATTCTGGCACTGTTTATAGCCATCATCCTTAACCCGGTGATATGCCGCCTGGAGCGCATTCGTGTCCCACGCGTGCTGGCGATTACTTTTGTCATTTCGTTGATTATCTTCCTGGTCGTGCTGCTACTCGCCTATCTGGGGACGACGCTTAATGAGTTAACACGTACGTTGCCGCAATATCGCTCATATTTAATTTCACCGCTGCAAACCATGGAGCCGTGGCTGAAACGCATCGGGTTCTCCGTGTCAGTTGATGAATTGGTCAAATACATCGACCCTAATGCCGCGGTGACGCTAGTCACCAATCTTATCACTCAGCTTTCAAACGCGATGACTTCGATCTTTTTGCTGCTGCTGACAGTCGTATTTATGTTAATTGAAGTACCGCAATTACCGCTAAAACTTCAGCAACTGATGTCTCGCCCGGCAGAAGGTATGGTGGCCATTCAACGCGCGTTGGACAGTGTGAGCCGTTATCTGGTGCTGAAAACCGCCATCAGCCTGGTGACGGGCCTTGTGGTCTGGATAATGTTAGCCATGCTGGAAGTACGTTTTTCCTTTGTCTGGGCACTTTTCGCCTTCTCACTCAATTACATTCCAAATATCGGTTCTGTTTTGGCCGCTATACCTCCTGTGGCACAGGTTCTGGTGTTCAGTGGCTTGTATGACGCGCTGTTAGTCATTGCCGGTTATCTAGCCATCAACCTGGTCTTTGGCAATATCATCGAACCACGCATGATGGGACGTGGACTGGGTTTATCCACGCTGGTGGTATTCTTATCGTTGATATTCTGGGGATGGCTGCTGGGGCCGGTGGGTATGTTGCTGTCGGTCCCACTAACGATTGCTGTGAAAATTGCTCTTGAACAAAACGAGGGTGGCAAGCGTATCGCCGTATTGTTAAGCGATGTGGCACAAAGCTAATCAGGCAGAGCTGTTCACAATAGGTAAGCGGCTCTGCCATGAAATTACATGCTGTAACCCGGTTTTTTAGCTAGCGTCTCAAGAGCCGGTGCGATTTCTTTGTCGTACACATCCTCTTTCCAGCGTTCTTTCGGGATAGGCGTTAAAGCGACAGAAAGCGACTCATCTGTTGAATTGAAATGCTTCTTAAGTACGGTGCAAATATCAGCAGCCAGCGCTTCTTTCTGCTCATCAGTGAGTTCACGCGGAAAGTGTTTTACAGTGATATGAGGCACAACAGTTCTCCTTAAAAATTACGTTAACAGATATTCATTTTGGGTAGATAGCCGCAAATTCATCAAGACTTATGCCATGCTGCGCATGGTTCAGGTGCAAACCAAAGACATCTTGTAGTATCCGATATAACTCGGCTTCATCCTTTATGTCCTGGCGCTGCTGCCCGTTGTTAAACTGGCGGTTGTTCAGCGTCATCGTCGTGCCATCGATATTGTGTAAACACAGCATTAAATGATGCCGAAAATGCGATTCAGGCCAGGTTGAAACATAATGGTTAGCGACCTGAAAGTCGCTAAAATATTGCGGTTGTAAATCAAATCGATAAAGAGGAATCCATTCATCTTGCTGTTTGATACTCAACAAGTAATCACCATCCAGATGCGTTAATCGGTAGATGCCGTGAGCGGTTAGCTGTTCAACGTCCGTTTCCAGGCGCAAAGGCGAAGTCAGCGTTTTCCCACCAAATCCTACATCCGCCAGATAACGTTGCTGATTAATTGTCACTAATAATAAGCGATGGGTTCTTGGCGGCATTTCTGGTGGCTGAGCGATTAATACTCTGGCACCTAAGTCCTCAACAGCAAAACCGATGTCCTCTAATGCCGCTCGCAACAACGCATTTTGCTCGTAACAGTAGCCACCACGCCAGGCGACGACGAGTTTTTCAAATACATTGTCCAGTTCGAGTTTGATTGTTCGCCCAAGTAACACGTCTAAATTTTCAAAAGGAATGGAACAACTGTGCATCAGGTGTATACGCTGCAAAGTTTCTAATGTCGGCGTAGCCTCACCATCAAAATCAATACGCGCAAAATACGCTTGTCGGTCAAAAGTCATCGTCCCTTCCCCTTAAAATTTGATGTATTCACTATAAAGCGTTTTTTTCATAGCAAATGATCGATAATGCTCTGACCGGAATAACTACTGCGCTACAGGAAACTCGCCATGAAATCCAAGTCGATAACGCTCTACGATGTCGCGAAATATGCCAATGTTTCCTATCAAACGGTGTCGCGCGTTATCAACCAGGCGGAACATGTTTCTGACAAAACCCGGCGTAAAGTCGAAGCGGCAATGTTGGCACTAAACTACGTTCCCAATCGTGTGGCACAGCAGCTGGCGGGGAAACTGAGCCATACCATTGGGCTGGTAACCAGCAATTTATCGCTTCACGCGCCATCGCAAATCGCAGCCGCCATCAAATCACAGGCCAGCAAACTCCACTTTAATGTGGTGATGTCGATGATTGAGCAACCCGATGTCGACGCCTGTAAAAGTGCCGTGAACAGCCTGCTTTCACAACGCGTAGATGGGCTGATTGTGAATATCCCACTTGAAGATGAGCATGCACAAACCATTACCGAAATGTGTGGCAATGTTCCCGCGTTGTTCCTTGATGTTTCATCCGAACTCAGTACTCACAGTATTACGTTTGATGCCACAGCTGGAGCGAGTCTGGCGGTTGAACATCTCATCCATCAGGGCCACCAGCACATAGCCTTACTGGGTGGGCCGCAGAATTCAGTTTCCGCTCGTTTGCGCCTTGAAGGCTGGCAACAAGCGCTTGCAAAACATCAACTCAGCCCAGTGGCTCAGTTGCAGGGCGACTGGGGTTCACTCTCGGGATATCTCCAGACGCTTGCGCTGCTCAGCCTCGGGACAACATTTACTGCCCTGCTGGTAGCAAACGATCAAATGGCATTAGGTGCTTTACGTGCATTAAACGAGTCCGGTTTATCCGTTCCGGGGCAAATATCGGTCATTGGTTATGACGACACCGAAGACAGCGCGTGTTTTATCCCGCCGCTCACTACGATTAAACAAGATTTTAAAATGTTGGGTAATGCTAGCGTCGACAGGCTGCTGGCGTTGATTCACGACGCGGAACTGCCCACAAAAACAACCGTTTTGCCCGTCACACTTATTGAGCGTAAAACCACGGCGGCACCTGAGTCTTACATAACGTCGCCACAAGCTCTGGCCGACGCGCTTGCCGTACTTGCGCGTCAGGTTGCACGCCTGAAGTAATTTCTGTGAATCGTCTCACCTGAAACTGTTTTGATGCTTTACATCTGCACAGCCAAAAATCATAGTAATTTAAATTGTGAGCGCAT
>NZ_VEXQ01000011.1 GCF_006376615.1 Buttiauxella sp. B2 | reverse complement strand
AGCACGACCTTGCCAAGGTCGGGGTCGCGAGTTCGAGTCTCGTTTCCCGCTCCAAAATTTGATTTGGCTTTTACAGCCAGCACCACCCAAGCGGGAATAGCTCAGTTGGTAGAGCACGACCTTGCCAAGGTCGGGGTCGCGAGTTCGAGTCTCGTTTCCCGCTCCAAATTCTTATCTCCAGTACAAATTATCCACAACGCCAGGCGGCGTCGGTGGTGGTTTTTACGTTCCTGATAAATTATTGTGAACAGAGTTATCCACAAGCCAATTCTATTTGCTTTGGTCGCTAATTATTTCTGAATTTTTACATGATTATTTTAACCTATTGATTAAGTTAATTTTTTTTGTGTTTGAAAATGTTAAGCTGATCGCTTGTAGATTTTTTTTCGCTTGGAAGACAATACGTTCTAATTTTTATTCACATCCTGTGGACATGTCACGCATCACGTTTTAGCCCCTTTTCAATGACGCGAACCAGACGCTGCTTTTGCGGTAACTGGACTTCAGTTGCATCCGCGCTTCGCTTGGTTAATTGTTGCGCAATCGCCCAGTCAATGTGCTCATCAAGAAGTGGGTGCTCACCTTTTCTTTGTTTCAACGCATCCAGAATGGCTCCATCCCATGGGGCATTTCCCATTGCCACCGCAATATTTCGCAGCCAACGCAGATGGCCAATTCGGCGTATCGCCGACCCTTCGGTTACGCGCAAGAAGTATTCTTCACTCCAGGCAAAGAGCTCAATCAACGGTGGGGCATGTAACACGCGACGCGGGCTAAAGTCATCTTCTGTAGTCAGCTGTGAGAAACGGTTCCACGGGCAAATTAGCTGGCAATCATCACAACCATAAATACGGTTGCCAATTAACGGCCTGAACTCTTCCGGGATTGCCCCTTCAAGCTCGATAGTGAGATAGGAAATACAGCGCCTGGCGTCGACAGTGTAAGGCTCAACAATCGCGCCAGTCGGGCAGATGGTCATGCAGGCTACGCAGCGCCCACATTTCTCCTCAATCGGGTTATCGACCGGGAGAGGGATATCCACTAATAGTTCGCCCAGGAAAAAAAACGAACCTGCTTCCTGATTAAGGATAAGTGAGTGCTTACCTGTCCAGCCAAGCCCGGCTTTTTCAGCAAGCGTGCGCTCAAGAATCGGCGCTGAATCGACGAAAGGCCTAAAATTCAGCGTGGAGCAGTGGGACTGGATCATTTCGCCCAGCTTTTTGAGCCGGTTGCGCAGCAGCTTATGATAGTCACGCCCAAGCGCGTAGCGGCTGATATAACCGATTTTTGGGTTTTTAAGCGTCGAGGCAAAGGCGGCATTCGCGGGGAGATAGTTCATCCGCACGCTAATGACGCGCAATGTACCGGGAAGCAATTCATGAGGCCGGGCGCGCATCATGCCATGACGGGCCATCCAATCCATCTCACCGTGGTATTGTTTATCCAGCCACATCTGGAGCGCGGGTTCACTGGCGGTGAGGTCGGTATCAGCAATGCCAACCTGCTGGAAGCCGAGTTCGATACCCCACTGCTTAATATTTTGCGCTAATTGATTGAGATCGAGGGGTTGTGACATGACGGACCTGAGCCTAAAAATAACCGCCAAAAGTATACCACATTCAGTCTGGTCCGCCGACTGGCTGCGCACCGCCGAGAAGCAGGCCGCAGACTACTTAGGGTTAACGTTATATGAATTGATGCAACGGGCTGGTGCTGCGGCATTTAATCTGGCCCGTGAACTTTATCCTCATACTCAGCATTGGTTAGTCGCGTGCGGTTATGGCAACAACGGTGGTGATGGTTACGTGGTAGCGCGGCTGGCACAGGCGGCTGGTATACGTGTCACGCTGCTGGCGCTTGAAAGTGATAAGCCGCTGCCAGAAGAGGCTGCTTGCGCCCGTGAAGCGTGGCTTGATGCTGCAGGTGTTATTCACTCAGCAGAGCACATCTGGCCTGATGATATTGACCTCGTGATTGACGGTCTGCTCGGCACAGGGATTAACAGCTCCCCACGAAATGGCCCTGCTCAGCTTATCGAAAAGTGCAATCAACATTCGGCACCTGTTGTCGCGTTGGATATCCCTTCTGGCTTACTCGCAGAGACGGGGGCTACTCCCGGCGCTGTGATTAATGCTTCCCACACCATAACGTTTATTGCTCTCAAACCAGGGTTACTGACCGGAAAGGCGCGAGATGTGGTAGGCAAATTGCATTTTCATGCGCTTGGTCTTGAAGCCTGGTTGCAAGGGCAAACTGCGCCAATAAGACGTGTGGACAGTGCGCAATTAGCGGGCTGGTTGCCTCCACGGAAACCTACGTCGCATAAAGGGACAAACGGGCGACTGGTGATTATTGGTGGCGACCATGGTACAGCGGGTGCGATTCGTATGGCGGGCGAGGCAGCTTTGCGTGCAGGGGCAGGCCTGGTCCGGGTATTAACTCGCTTAGAGAACGTTGCACCGCTATTAACGGCTCGCCCCGAGTTAATGGTTCAGGAGCTAACGCCACAAGCTCTTGAAGAAAGCCTTGAATGGGCCGATGTGGTGGTTATCGGCCCTGGTCTTGGGCAACAAGAATGGGGCAAAAAAGCCTTACAAAAAGTAGAGTGCAGTCGTAAACCTATGTTGTGGGATGCTGATGCGCTCAACCTTCTGGCAATCAATCCCGATAAACGTCAGAATCGCGTTATTACGCCACATCCTGGTGAAGCTGCCAGGCTGTTAAATTGCTCTGCATCACAAATTGAGAGTGACCGCTTACTTTCCGCAGACCGCCTCGTAAAACGTTACGGCGGAATTGTGGTCTTAAAAGGTGCCGGTACGGTTGTTGCCAGCCAAAATGGTGAATGTGCGCTCGTTGATGTGGGTAATGCTGGTATGAGCAGCGGTGGTATGGGGGATGTGCTATCTGGAATTATCGGAGCATTGCTGGCACAAAAGTTAACCCCGTATGATGCAGTTTGCGCTGGATGTGTGGCTCATGGTGCTGCCGCTGATGTGTTAGCTCATCGCTTCGGCATGCGCGGCATGTTAGCGAGCGATTTATTATCGACGTTGTACCCTTTTGTTAACCCGGATTTGAATAGCTAAAAAAATGATTAATCGAGTTATCGCATTACCTGATGAAGCTGCAACCCTGGAACTGGGCTCCCGTCTGGCGAAAGCCTGTATTGGTGCCACTGTGATTCATCTATATGGTGACTTGGGTGCTGGGAAAACGACGTTCAGCCGTGGCTTTGTGCAGGCGTTGGGCCATAAAGGCAATGTTAAAAGCCCAACATATACGCTGGTGGAACCGTATGACCTTGGCGATTTGAAGGTATATCACTTTGATCTCTATCGCCTGGCTGATCCAGAAGAACTCGAATTTATGGGAATTCGTGACTATTTCACCAATGACGCAATCAGTCTGGTGGAATGGCCGCAACAAGGTCAGGGTGTGCTGCCGGAACCGGATGTCGAAATTCACCTAAGTTACCAGGCTCTTGGGCGTGAAGCGTGCCTGAAAGCAGTTTCCTCATCTGGTGAGTCGTTACTGGCGCGGTTTGCCAAATAACAAGGATGACGGGATGATCTATCGTGTGAGAAGTTGGTTGATGTCGGTGTGCTTACTAATGCTGACGGCACAAGCAGGCGCCGCTAGTTTAGCGGATATTCAGGTGTCAAACGGTGATTCTCAGGCACGAATCACTTTTAGTTTTATGGGTGACCCTGAATATGCATTTTCTCAGGATGGCAAGAAAAACGTTGCTCTGGATATTAAACAAACGGGTGTTATCAAAGGATTACCGCTGCTTTTTAGCGGCAATAATCTGGTGAAAAGTATTCGTTCCGGACAACCGAAAGACAGTGATTCTTTACGTCTGGTGGTCGATCTCACGCAGCCTGGTAAAACTCGTGCGGTAAAGCAGCAAAACGGTGCTAACTACACAGTCGTATTTACCATTAATGCTGATATACCACCGCCTCCACCGCCGCCGGTTGTGGCTAAACGTGTGGAAGCTCCGCCAGTGATCCGTTCAACGGAACCGGCAAAAAATCCCTTTAATCCGCAAACAGTGACTGGTGCAATAAGCTCAAATACTGCGATGCATCCTGCGCGTACTCAACATACCGAGACGCAATCCGATACCGTGGTTGTGGCGATTGATGCCGGACACGGCGGACAAGATCCGGGTGCGATAGGCCCAGGAGGTACGAAAGAGAAAAATGTCACCATTTCGATTGCTCGTAAATTGCGCTCATTGCTCAATGACGACCCGATGTTTAAAGGTGTGCTAACCCGCGATGGTGACTATTTCATCTCGGTAATGGGACGTTCAGACGTCGCACGTAAGCAAAACGCGAGTATTCTGGTTTCAATTCATGCGGATGCTGCACCGAACCGGGATGCAACCGGTGCTTCGGTATGGGTGCTGTCAAACCGCCGCGCAAATAGCGAAATGGCGGGTTGGCTCGAGCAGCACGAGAAACAGTCTGAATTACTGGGCGGTGCGGGTGATGTGCTGGCAAATAGTCAGGCTGACCCGTATCTCAGCCAGGCAGTGCTAGATTTGCAATTCGGTCATTCACAGCGCGTCGGGTATGATGTAGCAACAAAAGTGCTGGCCCAAATGCAACGGGTTGGTGCATTGCATAAACGTCGTCCTGAACATGCAAGTTTGGGCGTGTTACGTTCACCTGATATTCCTTCTGTTCTGGTGGAAACCGGGTTTATCAGTAACAACTCGGAAGAGCTCTTGCTGGATAGCGATGATTATCAGCAGAAAATTGCCCACGCGATTTATCAGGGGCTGAGGGATTATTTCCAGTCTCATCCGTTACAATCAGCACCTGGAACTGCTCAGACTGCGCGTTCGCAAGGTGCGAGTCTCGATCAGGTTGCGATTACTCAATAAGGAAATTTCATGCCGATTCAGGTTCTGCCGCCGCAACTTGCCAACCAGATTGCTGCTGGCGAAGTGGTAGAGCGCCCCGCATCGGTGGTGAAAGAACTGGTTGAGAACAGCCTTGATGCAGGCGCCACGCGTATTGATATTGATATCGAACGCGGTGGTGCCAAGCTCATCCGCATCCGGGATAACGGCTGCGGCATCAAAAAAGACGAGTTGGCGCTAGCGCTGGCGCGTCATGCCACCAGTAAAATCGCCACGCTTGATGACCTTGAGGCGATTATTAGCCTCGGTTTTCGTGGCGAAGCGCTGGCAAGTATTAGCTCGGTTGCCCGCCTGACATTAACGTCGCGTACTGCAGAGCAAAGTGAGGCGTGGCAGGCTTATGCCGAGGGGCGTGAGCAGGACGTCACAGTGAAACCCGCAGCTCATCCTGTTGGAACGACGCTTGAAGTGTTGGATTTGTTCTACAACACACCCGCTCGGCGCAAATTCATGCGCACTGAGAAAACCGAATTCAACCACATTGATGAAATCGTCAGGCGTATTGCGTTGGCGCGCTTCGATGTGTCTATCAATCTGACGCATAACGGAAAAGTTGTACGCCAGTATCGTGCGGTCGCTGAAGGCGCGCCACGGGAACGCCGTCTTGGCGCAATTTGTGGTTCGCAGTTCCTCGAACAAGCTCTGGCAATTGAATGGCAACACGGCGATCTGGCGTTACAGGGCTGGGTTGCTGAGCCGTCCGCAACGACTTCGGCATTGGCTGAAATTCAGTATTGTTATGTCAACGGGCGTATGATGCGTGACCGATTGATTAACCACGCGATTCGCCAGGCGTGCGAAGATAAACTCGGTGTCGATCAACAACCAGCATTTGTGCTCTACCTTGAAATCGATCCGCACCAGGTGGATGTGAATGTGCATCCGGCCAAACATGAAGTGCGTTTTCATCAATCGCGCCTGGTGCATGATTTTATCTACCAGGGCGTGGCAAGCGTGTTGCAGCAGCAAACAGAAAATCGTTTGCCGTTGGAAGAAACGGCGGAAGAACCGCAACAGCGCTGGCAGCCGGAAAACCGCATTGCGTCAGGTCGTAATCAGTTTGCGACACCTGCTTCTTCATCTCGCGAGCCATCGCCACGTAGCGCTGTGGTAAATACGAGCGAAAGTAGCGGTGGCAGCGTGGGTAAAAGCAGCCCGCCTTTGTGGCCCCATGCCGCTCCGGGTTTCCAGAAGAAAGAAGGCATGCTTTATCGTGAATTGCTGAATACACCAACTGCCACGGAAAAAGCGACCAATAGTGTTGCAGAGCCGGAAACTCAGGAAGCATTGAGCGCACACTCGCAGAGTTTTGGCCGCGTTCTGACTATCCTCCAACCTGATGTTGCCTTACTGGAACGTGATGGGAAAATTATGGTGCTTTCTTTGACCGTAGCAGAACGTTGGCTGAGATTGACGCAATTAGTGCCAGGTACCGATGGGGTACGTGCGCAACCGTTGTTGATCCCTGTGCGTTTAAAAGTAACCAAAGAAGAACAAGACGTGTTGGTTCATTTTCAACCACTATTATTGGAAATGGGGATTGAATTCATTGCAGAGTCGCGTCAGATAACAATTCGCGCGGTACCTTTACCTTTGCGTAAACAAAATTTACAAATCTTGATTCACGAACTGCCAGGATACTTGGCGCAACAGACAGAGGTTAACGTCACTCAAATTGCTCAATGGTTTGCTCGTCAAATGGACGGTGAGCATGAGCAATGGAATCAGTCGCAGGCAATTGCCTTGCTGGCTGATGTAGAGCGCCTTTGTCCGCAACTGGTGAAATCACCACCTGGCGGTTTGTTACAACCTGTTGATCTACAATTGGCGATGAACGCCCTGAAACATGACTGAAGTTAAGCAAAGCCTACCACAGGCAATTTTTCTGATGGGGCCAACAGCCTCAGGTAAGACAGCGTTAGCCATTAATTTGCGTAAAACGTTGCCGGTAGAGTTGATAAGCGTCGATTCGGCCCTTATCTATCAAGGGATGGACATTGGTACTGCGAAGCCAACGGCGCAAGAACTGGCCCAGGCTCCGCACCGGTTACTTGATATCCTCGACCCGGCACAGGCTTATTCCGCCGCAGATTTCCGGCGTGACGCGTTGGCTGA
The DNA here is from genome assembly GCF_006376615.1 of Buttiauxella sp. B2. Lineage (GTDB taxonomy): Bacteria > Pseudomonadota > Gammaproteobacteria > Enterobacterales > Enterobacteriaceae > Buttiauxella. The sequence continues at coordinate 146,925 of NZ_VEXQ01000011.1, read as the reverse complement.
AATGGCAGAAATAACTGCAGCCGGGCGTATCCCCTTGTTAGTCGGGGGAACTATGCTCTACTTCAAGGCATTGTTAGAAGGTTTGTCACCGTTGCCATCTGCCGACCCGGAAGTTCGGGAACGGATAGAAAAACAGGCAGCAGAGCAGGGATGGGAGGCGTTGCACAGCGAGTTAGCACAGATAGATCCTGTGGCCGCGGCACGTATTCATCCAAATGATCCGCAAAGGCTTTCCCGCGCACTGGAAGTTTTTTTCATTTCGGGTAAAACTTTAACGGAACTGACGCAAACGTCAGGAGAAGCTCTGCCGTACCAGGTGCATCAGTTCGCCATCGCCCCGGCGAGCCGTGAACTGCTCCATCAACGAATTGAGCAGCGTTTTCATCAGATGTTAGCTTCCGGATTTGAAGCTGAAGTACGGGCTCTTTTTGCCCGTGGTGATTTGCATACGGACATGCCTTCCATTCGTTGTGTGGGTTACCGGCAGATGTGGTCTTATCTGGCAGGTGAAATTTCACATGATGAAATGGTTTATCGTGGTATTTGCGCGACGAGACAATTGGCTAAGCGACAGATGACCTGGTTGCGAGGTTGGGAAGGTGTTCACTGGCTAGACAGTGAGAATCCGTCTCAATCTTACAACGATGTAGTACAGGTAGTTAGTGCGAAGCATCAATGAATGTGTACAATTGAATCGTTATGGTGCGCAATATTTTACGCAGTTTTTCAGAGCCTCAGGGCTCTTGAGTTACAAACAACAAGCATATAAGGAAAAGATAGAATGGCTAAGGGGCAATCATTACAAGATCCGTTCTTGAACGCACTGCGTCGCGAACGTGTTCCAGTTTCTATTTATTTGGTGAATGGTATTAAGCTGCAAGGTCAGATTGAGTCTTTTGATCAGTTTGTGATCCTGTTGAAAAACACAGTTAGCCAGATGGTCTATAAGCACGCGATTTCAACTGTTGTTCCGTCACGTCCGGTATCTCATCACAGCAATAACACCGGTACTAGCGGTTCTGGCAGCTACCACCATGGTGGAAGTGCGCAAGGTTCTGCGCCACAACAAGATAACGAAGACGCTGAATAAGGCGTAACGTTGTTTTTCCAAGCCGGGGAACCAGGGATGATGGGTTCCCCGCTGGTCTTTTTGAGAGGTTATACGCTTGTTTGACCGTTATGATGCCGGTGAGCAGGCGGTGCTAGTACACATCTATTTTTCGCAAGACAAAGACATGGAAGATCTAGAGGAGTTTGAATCTCTGGTCTCTTCAGCCGGTGTCGAAGCATTGCAGGTGGTTACTGGTAGCCGTAAAGCTCCTCACCCGAAGTATTTTGTTGGTGAAGGTAAGGCAATTGAAATTGCCGATGCAGTGAAAGCCACTGGGGCATCGGTCGTTTTATTTGATCATGCGTTGTCTCCAGCTCAGGAGCGTAACCTCGAAGCGCTGTGTGAATGTCGTGTCGTCGACAGAACCGGCCTGATTTTAGATATTTTTGCTCAACGTGCGCGTACCCATGAGGGTAAGTTGCAGGTTGAACTGGCTCAGTTACGTCACATGGCAACTCGCCTTGTGCGCGGCTGGACCCACCTTGAGCGTCAGGGAGGGGGGATAGGTTCACGAGGCCCTGGGGAAACTCAGCTTGAAACCGACCGCCGTTTACTACGCAATCGGATTATGCAGATCCTTGGTCGCTTAGAACGAGTCGAAAAACAGCGTGAGCAAGGCCGAAGGTCGCGTGCCAAGGCTGATATCCCAACCGTTTCTCTGGTGGGCTACACCAACGCCGGCAAATCCACCCTATTTAATCAGATAACAGCGGCAGATGTTTATGCCGCAGATAAGTTGTTCGCAACGTTAGACCCAACACTGCGTCGTATTAACGTCGTGGATGTGGGCGAAACAATCCTTGCGGACACAGTAGGTTTTATTCGTCACCTGCCACATGATTTAGTGGCGGCGTTTAAAGCGACCTTGCAGGAAACTCGCCAAGCGACATTATTACTCCATGTCATTGATGCAAGCGACCTCAGGATTGAGGAGAACATTGCCGCGGTAGATACCGTTCTCGAAGAGATTGAGGCCGATGAAATCCCTACGCTGCTGGTGATGAATAAGATAGATATGCTGGATGATTTTGTTCCGCGTATCGACAGAGATGATGAAAATATGCCGATACGGGTCTGGCTTTCTGCCCAGACCGGTGACGGTGTTCCACTGCTTTTCCAGGCTTTAACAGAGCGTCTATCTGGTGAAATTGCACAGCATACGTTGTGCTTACCCCCCCAGGCAGGACGACTGCGGAGCCGTTTTTATCAGCTTCAGGCAATAGAAAAAGAGTGGATGGAGGAAGACGGCAGTGTTGGCTTACAAATTCGTATGCCTATTGTTGACTGGCGTCGCCTCTGTAAACAAGAACCGGCACTCGCTGACTACATTGTCTAGCAAGTCAAGGGAATGTCCTGAAGACTTTTTCCCCTTCGGGGGATATCACCGCACAACAAATATGGAGCATAAACATGGCGTGGAATCAGCCCGGTAATAACGGACAGGACCGCGACCCGTGGGGAAGCAGCAAACCTGGCGGCGACTCTGGGGGTAACAAAGGAGGGCGGGATCAGGGGCCACCTGATCTGGATGATATCTTCCGGAAGTTAAGCAAAAAACTCGGTGGCTTGGGCGGCGGGAAAAGTGGTGGTGGCGGTAGTTCTGGTGGCGGTTCTTCACAGCTTCCACGTCCCCACATTGGTGGTCGCATGATCGGCATCGTTGCCGCTGTCGCCGTCGTTATTTGGGCTGCAACCGGGTTCTATACCATTAAAGAAGCTGAACGTGGTGTCGTAACGCGTTTTGGCCAATTCAGCCATTTGGTTGAGCCGGGCCTGAACTGGAAACCGACATTTATTGATAAAGTCAGAGCGGTAAACGTTGAAGCAGTACGTGAATTGGCAGCGTCAGGTGTGATGCTGACTTCCGACGAGAACGTGGTTCGCGTCGAAATGAACGTGCAGTATCGCGTTACCGATCCGCGCCGTTACCTGTTTAGCGTAACCAGCGCAGACGATAGCCTGCGTCAGGCAACTGACAGCGCACTGCGTGGTGTTATTGGTAAATATACCATGGACAAGATCCTCACCGAGGGTCGTACCATTATTCGTAATGATACTCAGCGTGAACTGGAAGAAACCATTCGTCCATACAACATGGGTATCACCTTGCTGGACGTCAACTTCCAGGCTGCTCGTCCGCCGGAAGAGGTGAAAGCCGCATTTGATGATGCGATTTCCGCGCGTGAAAACGAACAGCAATACATCCGTGAAGCAGAAGCGTACACCAACGAAGTTCAGCCGCGTGCTAACGGCCAGGCGCAGCGTATTCTCGAAGAAGCTCGCGCTTATAAAACACAGACGGTGTTAGAAGCGCAGGGTGAAGTCGCTCGCTTTGCTAAGTTGTTGCCGGAATACAAAGCTGCACCGGAAATTACCCGTGAGCGTCTGTATATCGAAACGATGGAAAAAGTGCTTAGCCATACCCGTAAAGTTTTGGTTAACGACAAAGGTGGCAACCTGATGGTTCTGCCTCTGGATCAGATGCTTAAAGGTGGCTCACAGCCTGCGGCAAAGAGTGACAGCAGTGGGGCGAACAACTTGTTGCGTCTGCCTCCGGCATCTAGCTCAAGCAGTGGTAGCGCCAGCACATCGTCCTCTTCAAGTCAGGGCGATATCATGGACCAGCGCCGCGTGAATGCGCAGCGCACTGATAACCAGCGCGTAGGGAGTGAATAACGATGCGTAAGTCAGTCATTGCATTAATTATCATCGTGCTGGTGGTGCTGTTTACCTCGGTCTTCGTGGTACAGGAAGGCGAGCGTGGAATTACGTTACGCTTTGGTAAAGTGCTGCGTGATGATGAAAACAAGCCTGTGGTCTACGAGCCAGGTTTGCATTTCAAAGTACCGTTTATCGAGTCGGTTAAAACCCTTGATGCGCGTATTCAGACCATGGACAACCAGGCTGATCGCTTTGTAACTAAAGAGAAGAAAGACCTGATCGTTGATTCCTATATCAAATGGCGTATCAGTGACTTCAGCCGCTACTACCTGGCAACCGGTGGTGGTGATGTTTCCCAGGCTGAAGTGCTGTTAAAACGTAAATTCAGTGACCGTCTGCGTTCTGAAATTGGTCGTCTTGATGTTAAAGACATCGTGACCGATTCCCGTGGTCGTCTGACTCTGGATGTACGTGATGCACTGAACTCTGGTTCTGCGGGCACTGATGATGAAGTATCAACGCCTGCTGCGGATGATGCGATTGCCTCAGCTGCTGCGCGTGTAACGGCGGAAACCAAAGGTAAAGTGCCAGTGGTTAACCCGAACAGTATGGCAGCGCTGGGTATTGAAGTGGTCGATGTGCGTATCAAGCAAATCAACCTGCCAGCAGAAGTTTCTGAAGCCATCTATAACCGTATGCGTGCGGAGCGTGAAGCCGTTGCTCGTCGCCACCGTTCACAAGGTCAGGAAGAAGCTGAAAAGCTGCGTGCTACCGCCGACTACGAAGTGACTCGTACATTGGCTGAAGCCGAACGTCAGGGCCGTATTAGCCGTGGTGAAGGTGATGCAGAAGCTGCCAAACTGTTTGCTGACGCATTCAGCCAGGACCCAGATTTCTATGCCTTTATTCGTAGCCTGCGCGCTTATGAAGCAAGCTTCCAGTCTGGCCAGGATGTCATGGTGTTAAGCCCGGAAAATGATTTCTTCCGCTACATGAAAACACCTGCGAACAGTTCACGTTAATATTCGCGAGTGACTCAAGAGCCGGTATAACCGGCTCTTTTTTTATTGGTGTTTGAGGGAATTATGAATTCGACTATCTGGATAGCATTAGCGTTGGTATTAGTGCTCGAAGGACTCGGGCCTATGCTTTATCCACGCATGTGGCGCCGTATGATTGCAGCTTTAATTCAGCTTCCGGATAATACACTGCGCCGTTTTGGTGGTGGTCTAGTGGTTGCTGGCATCGTTATCTACTACATGTTGAGTCGAAGCGGCGGTTGAGCTGCATTGAGGTAGATGATTACCATTTTGTATACTAAAAGGGCTGATCATCGGAGAAACCGATGGTAGAATCCTTTTTTAAGCAAACGGTGATTTTGAAAAATGGGTAACAACGTCGTCGTACTGGGCACCCAATGGGGTGACGAAGGTAAAGGGAAGATCGTCGATCTCCTGACTGAACGGGCTAAATATGTTGTGCGCTACCAGGGCGGTCACAACGCAGGCCATACTCTCGTAATCAACGGTGAAAAAACCGTTCTTCATCTTATTCCATCAGGTATTCTGCGTGATAACGTTACCAGTATCATCGGTAATGGCGTTGTGCTGTCTCCTGCGGCACTGATGAAAGAGATGAAAGGGCTTGAAGACCGTGGGATTCCGGTACGTGAGCGCCTGCTGTTATCTGAAGCATGCCCACTGATCCTTGATTATCACGTAGCGCTGGATGTGGCTCGTGAGAAAGCTCGTGGTGCTAAAGCTATCGGGACTACCGGTCGTGGTATCGGTCCTGCATATGAAGACAAAGTGGCCCGTCGTGGCCTGCGCGTTGGCGACCTGTTCGACAAAGCCACCTTTGCAGACAAACTGAAAGAAGTTCTGGAATACCATAACTTCCAATTGGTTAACTTCTATAAAGTTGAAGCGGTTGATTACCAGAAAGTTCTGGACGATGTCATGGCAGTTGCTGACATTCTGACCAGCATGGTAGTTGATGTGTCCGATCTGCTGGATCAGGCACGTAAGCGCGGCGACTTCATCATGTTCGAAGGTGCTCAAGGCACACTGCTGGACATCGACCACGGTACCTATCCGTACGTGACCTCTTCCAACACCACCGCGGGTGGCGTGGCAACAGGTTCCGGCATTGGTCCACGTTATGTTGATTACGTTCTGGGTATTATCAAAGCGTATTCTACTCGCGTTGGCGCAGGTCCGTTCCCAACTGAACTGTTTGATGATATCGGCGAGTTCCTGTGCAAACAAGGTAACGAGTTCGGTGCGACCACTGGTCGTCGCCGTCGTACAGGTTGGTTGGATATCGTTGCTGTGCGTCGTGCAGTGCAGATCAACTCCCTGTCAGGTTTCTGCCTGACCAAGCTGGACGTACTGGACGGCTTGAAAGAAGTGAAACTCTGCATCGGTTACCGTCTGCCAGATGGCCGCGAAGTGACCACCACCCCAATGGCTGCGGACGACTGGGAAGGTATTGAACCAATCTACGAAACCATGCCAGGCTGGTCAGAAACGACCTTCGGTGTGAAAGAGCGTAGTGGTTTGCCACAAGCTGCACTGGACTACATCAAACGTATTGAAGAACTTACCGAAGTTCCAGTAGATATTATTTCTACCGGCCCGGACCGTTCTGAAACCATGATTCTGCGCGACCCGTTCGACGCATAATCATGTAATGGGGTGTGCCTGGCACGCCCCTTATTGTTTTCCCCTGTCGTTTTATCCACCTTCCCCGTTAAATAAATTAGCTGGCAACCTTATGGCTGGTTTATCATCAATATATCGCCCTGATGGCGATCAGCGTTTCCCCTCCCACCCAAGAGGTTGATGTGCAGTTAACGAGTTTTACTGATTACGGTTTACGTGCTTTGATTTACATGGCGTCTTTGCCAGAAGGCAAAATGACGAGCATTTCTGAGGTAACAGAAGTGTACGGAGTATCACGTAATCACATGGTGAAAATCATCAATCAACTCAGTCGCGCGGGCTATGTAACAGCAGTGCGCGGCAAAAACGGTGGCATTCGCCTCGGAAAACCTGCGCAAACAATTCGTGTAGGTGACGTGGTGCGTGAGCTGGAACCGCTATCTTTGGTGAACTGTAGCAGTGAGTTTTGTCATATCACCCCCGCATGTCGCCTAAAGCAGGCGCTGGCCCAGGCGGTGCAAAGCTTTCTAACAGAGCTTGACAAGCACACGCTGGCCGATTTGGTGGATCAAAACCAACCGCTATACAAATTATTGCTGGTGGAATAAATCACAATTTCCTCAGCAGATGACAACGGAGGAACCGCAATGTCAAAAGATCCTTTTCAGGAACGAGAAGCCGAAAAATACGAAAACCCGATTCCAAGCCGGGAATTTATAATCGCTCATCTCTCCAAACGTGAAAAACCAGCTAATCGTGACGAGCTGGCTGAAGAACTCAATATTACTGGTGAAGAGCAACTTGAAGCGCTACGTCGCCGTCTGCGAGCCATGGAACGCGATGGACAGTTGGTCTTTACCCGCCGCCAGTGTTACGCCCTGCCAGAACGTCTTGATTTGCTAAAAGGCAAAGTCATTGGCCATCGCGATGGTTTTGGTTTCTTGCGTGTAGAAGGTCGTAAAGACGATCTCTACCTTTCATCTGAGCAGATGAAAATGTGCATGCACGGCGATATCGTACTGGCGCAGCCGCTGGGTGCCGACCGTAAAGGCCGTCGTGAAGCGCGTATTGTGCGCGTACTGGAGCCAAGAACCGGGCAAATCGTTGGTCGCTACTTTACCGATGCAGGCATTGGTTTTGTGGTACCAGACGACAGCCGTTTAAGCTTTGATATTCTTATCCCACCAGAAGAGTTGATGGGTGCACGCATGGGCTTTGTGGTGGTGGTAGAACTCACTCAGCGTCCAACTCGTCGCACCAAAGCCGTGGGTAAAATTGTCGAAGTCTTGGGCGATAATATGGGTACTGGCATGGCTGTTGATATGGCACTGCGCACTCATGAAATCCCATACGTCTGGCCACCAGAAGTAGAAGCTCAAGTGGCTAAGCTTAAAGAAGAAGTGCCGGAAGAAGCTAAAGTGGGCCGCGTGGATCTGCGCGATCTGCCGCTTGTCACCATCGATGGTGAAGACGCGCGTGACTTTGATGATGCCGTATTCTGTGAGAAGAAACGTGGCGGCGGTTGGCGCTTGTGGGTTGCGATTGCTGACGTAAGTTACTACGTTCGTCCACCAACAGCGTTAGACAATGAAGCTCGCAACCGCGGCACGTCAGTTTACTTCCCGTCGCAGGTTATCCCAATGCTGCCGGAAGTGCTGTCCAACGGTTTGTGCTCACTGAATCCACAGGTTGACCGTCTGTGTATGGTTTGCGAAATGACCATCTCCTCGACAGGTCGCCTGACTGGCTCGAAATTCTACGAAGCAGTTATGAGCTCTCATGCACGCCTGACCTACACCAAAGTGTGGCATATGTTGCAGGGCGATCAGGAACTGCGTGAGCAGTATGCACCGCTGGTTAATCACATCGAAGAGCTGCATAACCTGTATAAAGTGCTGGATGTTTCCCGTGCTCAGCGTGGCGGTATCTCTTTCGAAAGCGAAGAAGCGAAGTTTATCTTCAACGCTGAACGTCGCATTGAGCGCGTTGAGCAAACCGTGCGTAACGATGCGCACAAGCTCATCGAAGAGTGCATGATCCTCGCGAATATCTCAGCGGCTCGCTTTGTTGAAAAACATAATGAACCGTCACTGTTCCGTGATCACGATCGTCCAAGCAACGACGCGATCACCGCGTTCCGTTCTGTGCTGGCTGAGTTGGGTCTGGAACTGCCAGGCGGGCAGAAGCCAGAACCACGTGATTATGCAGAGCTACTGAACTCTATCGCCGATCGTCCGGATCATGAAATGCTGCAAACCATGTTGCTGCGATCCATGAAACAGGCGGTTTACGATCCAGAAAACCGTGGTCACTTTGGTCTTGCGTTGCAATCTTATGCGCACTTTACCTCGCCGATTCGTCGCTACCCAGATTTGTTGCTGCACCGTGCGATTAAATATCTGCTGGCGAAAGAGCAGGGCCATACAGGCAGTAGCACCGAATCTGGTGGTTGGCACTACAACATGGAAGAGATGCTGCAACTTGGTCAGCATTGTTCCATGGCTGAACGCCGTGCCGATGAAGCAACGCGTGATGTTGCTGACTGGCTGAAATGTGACTTTATGCAGGATCAGGTTGGCCAGACCTTTACCGGGATCATCGCAAGCGTTACTGGATTCGGCTTCTTTGTGCGCCTTGATGATCTGTTTATTGACGGTCTGGTACACGTTTCAACACTTGATAACGACTACTACCGTTTCGACCAGGTTGGACAACGCCTGATTGGTGAATCCGGTGGACAAACTTATCGTTTGGGTGACCGCGTAGAAGTGCGCGTAGAAGCGGTCCACATGGACGAGCGCAAGATTGATTTTGCTTTGCTTTCAAGTACTCGTGTACCTCGCGGTGCCGGGAAAACTGAAAAAGACAGAGCTAAAAAAGGCGCAAACGGCAACGGACCAAAACGCCGTCAAGGCGGCAAACGCGTAAACTTCGAGCAAGACAGCACTTTCCGTAAAGAGAAAGGGCCTGCAAAGCCTAAGAAAGCGAAAGTCGATAAGACTGAGAAGAAAGAGAAGAAAGCAAAAACTCCTTCTGATAAAACGCGTAAAATAGCGGCAGCCACGAAAGCCAAGCGCGCGGCGAAGAAGCAGCCGAGCTAATCTACCTGCTTTCGCTGTCGCCTATGTAGGGTGGATAAACGAAACGTTTTCCACCCTACAATTTAGCGACTACTGAACAAATCAACACAGGCGCATCAGCGTCTGAAACGAGTGACATCAATGAGTGAAATGATTTACGGCATCCACGCCGTCCAGGCGCTGCTTGATAACGCCCCACAGCGTTTTCAAGAAGTCTTTATTCTTAAAGGCCGCGAAGACAAACGTCTGATGCCTTTAATTCATGCGCTGGAAGCCCAGGGTGTGCCGGTTCAAATGGCAAACCGCCAATGGCTGGATGAGAAATCCGAAGGTGCTGTGCACCAGGGTATTATCGCCCGTGTTAAACCAGGCCGTCAGTATCAGGAAAATGATATTCCTGAACTGCTTGCTGGCATCGACCAACCATTCCTGCTGATTCTGGATGGCGTTACTGACCCACACAACCTGGGTGCTTGCCTTCGTAGTGCTGATGCAGCCGGTGTCCATGCGGTTATCGTTCCTAGAGATCGCTCTGCACAGCTGAATGCAACGGCCAAAAAAGTGGCCTGTGGTGCAGCTGAAAACGTTCCGCTTATCCGTGTGACTAACCTGGCGCGCACCATGCGTGTGTTGCAGGAAGCGAACGTTTGGATCGTAGGTACTGCAGGCGAAGCAGACCACACCTTGTTCCAGAGCAAAATGACTGGCCCAATGGCACTGGTGATGGGCGCTGAAGGTGAAGGTATGCGTCGTTTAACGCGTGAACATTGCGATGAGCTGATTAGTATCCCAATGGCCGGGACGGTTTCTTCCTTGAACGTCTCCGTTGCGACCGGTATTTGCCTGTTTGAAGCGGTGCGTCAACGCAGTTAATCTTTCGTGGGGTGCTTTTGCACCCCGCTTTGTGATCCCCCTCCATGCATAAGTGCTGTCACCGTCCATACTAATGGCATTGCCATTACAGGAGGGAACACGATGCGCTGGCAAACTCATACCGTTTTTAACCAACCGATACCCCTCAACAACAGTAACCTCTTTCTCTCTGATATTTCGTTAACCGAGGCTGTTGCTCGTGAAGGTGCTAGCTGGGATGCTGAGCTTTTGGCAAGTATTGGCCAGCAACTTGGTTCAGCTGAATCGCTGGAATTAGGGCGGCTGGCCAATACAAACCCACCCGAATTACTTCGTTATGACTCGAGCGGAGAACGGCTTGATGACGTTCGCTTTCATCCAGCCTGGCATCTACTGATGCAAGGGCTATTTGCCAATCGGGTGCACAACTTACCGTGGCAGGAAGATGCCCGTCAGGGCTCATTTGTGGCCCGTGCCGCGCGCTTTGTTCAGCATGCGCAGGTGGAAGCGGGCACGCTTTGCCCCATTACTATGACGTTCGGTGCTATTCCTCTATTACAACAACACCTACCCAAAGAATTCCAGTCTTGGCTAAAACCCTTGCTCAGTGATCGTTACGACGCACATCTCTCACCTGGAGCCCAGAAACGCGGTCTGTTGATTGGTATGGGGATGACAGAGAAACAGGGGGGATCAGATGTACTGAGTAATACTACGCGTGCTGAGGCCATCGAGAAACGCGGTCCTGGCGAGATGTATCGCTTAGTTGGTCACAAATGGTTTTTCTCTGTCCCGCAAAGCGATGCGCATTTGGTTCTGGCTCAGGCAAAAGGTGGGTTGTCTTGCTTCTTCCTGCCTCGGTTTTTACCTGACGGACAACGCAATCAGGTTCGTTTTGAACGTTTGAAAGATAAACTAGGCAATCGCTCGAACGCCAGCAGTGAAGTTGAGTTTTACGATGCAACCGCCTGGCTTATCGGCGAAGAAGGCGAGGGGATTCGTTCTATATTGAAAATGGGCGGATATACACGTTTTGACTGCGCGCTTGGCAGTCACGGCCTGATGCGCCGTGCGCTCTCGGTTGCCCTCTATCACGCACATCAACGGCAAGCCTTTGGCAAAAACCTAATTGATTTACCTGCTATGCGCCAGGTTCTTGGGCGTATGGCTTTGCAGCTTGAAGGACAAACGGCATTTCTGTTTCGCCTGGCTCGTGCCTGGGAATCACCGGGTAACCCGCATGAACTGGCCTACAGCCGCCTGTTTACTCCAGCCGCTAAATTTAGCGTCTGTAAATCGGGCATTCCGTTTGTTGCAGAGGCGATGGAAGTACTTGGTGGAATCGGTTATTGCGAAGACAGCGAATTGCCACGTATCTACCGTGAAATGCCGGTGAACAGTATTTGGGAAGGCTCAGGCAATATCATGAGTCTGGATGTGCTGCGGGTGTTAGCAAAACAGCCTGGCGTTATGGAAATGCTACATGCTGAGTTTGACGAGGTGAAAGGGCAGAACCGACATTTCGATCGAAGCTGGCGGCAATTACAACAGCGACTGCATAAGCCACAAGAGGAATGGAGCCGCGAGCTAAGCCGGCTATTAGCGCTTCTTGCGACGGGTGCTCAGGTTTTACAGCATTTGTCTCCGCCTTTAGGCGAGGCCTGGTGTCGTATGATGTTGGATTCGCGGGGAGAAAGTGTTTTGCCCAATCAGGTTTTACTTGATGTACTGCTACGGGCGACGGGTCGTACGGGATAAAAACATAAAAGCCAGCGCCATAGAGTTTACTTAAATGGTCGCTGGCTTATTTATGCATAAATAATAGCTTGTACACGCCAACCTTCTGCAAGCTGGTTTTCCTGCATTTTGATAATGCGATAGTACGATGCTCCATGTTCATCCGCCTTCAGGGCAATGACTTTTTCGACATCCTGCACGCTACCTGCGATGCCATTTACAGAAATCATGCCGATTTCGTTCAAACCCGTCACGCAATCTGCTGCAACATCTTCTGCCGATTGTGCCGATGTCGTAATAAGCCCTACGGACAACAGCAATGAGGTTAAGGCCAGTGATCGTTTCATAGTTAGCTCCTTTATTACGTACCCTAAATCAACAGGGCATTCCTTCGCTTAGATGAACTTCAGCGCTTTCCGTAGGCCGAAGTTCATTGTGCATAACAAACGATCAATTGGCGCAAAGCTGTGTAAATATCAATAAATAAGCGAAGCGTTGAATTACTTGCGGTACAAAATCGCCTGCGCATACCATTGTCCTGGCACCACTGTCTCATCGTTCAATATGATGAGGTAGTAGTCCGCTTTTGCTGCAACAGCCTTCTCCTTTAGCGCCCTTTCAGAATCCATTGGGGAGCCACGTTCAAGTACTGTTACAGTCCCTATTTTGTTTAACCCCTGCGTTTGCGAACGCTGAATTTCCTGAGGGCTTCCAGTGACCGGAGGTGCGGGTTGTGGTGTACCTTGCAATACGCTACAGGCACTGAGCGTTGTCGCAAGTAACAAAGCTGATAGCAGTCGCATGATCGTTTCTCGTCTCTTAATAGCCATATTGTAGCCCCGGTTTTTTTCTGGGAAGGGGGAATGTTCCCGTTCTGTTAGCTTCCCCGCGCTTTTTAATCACTTTCGAATGAAAATCGCTAAGCAGATCTCATAGTGAAGAATAATCACTGCCGTTAATGGCTTGCCATCCTGTAAGTGCTGGCATACAAAGGATGTTTCCCCATGATATGGAGTGAATCCCATGATAGAAATCTACACAGAGCAGTTAGCTGGTATTGAAGTTTTGCATGCAGTGCCTGCTGGGGAAAAAGATAACAAACTTCCTGTCGTGTTTTTCTACCATGGTTTTACGTCATCCAAACTGGTTTACAGCTACTTTGCTGTAGCTCTTGCTCAGGCAGGAATGCGGGTGATTATGCCTGACTCTGAGCAGCACGGGGCCCGTTTCACTGGTGATGACACGGCACGCCTGTATCAATTCTGGTCGATTCTCAAACAAAACATTGATGAATTTTCTCCTCTTCACCTGGCATTGTCTGAGCGTTACCCCATTGATGAAAAAAGAGTGGCTGTGGGGGGCGCCTCGATGGGAGGAATGACTGCTCTTGGCATTATGGCGCGTTACTCACAAGTTCGCTGTGTGGCGTGCCTGATGGGGTCCGGATATTTTATGTCGCTTGGACAAACGCTGTTTCCTCCTCGGGCGCAGGATTTCGATTCGCTTAATGCATTGGCTGATTATGACATCAGCCATCAGTTGGAAAGTATCGGCAACCGGCCAGTTTTGCTGTGGCATGGCGAGGAAGACGATGTGGTTCCGGCGGAACAGACCTGGCGTTTGGAGCAAGCACTTATTGATAATGGACTGAATAAACAGATGGTCTGCTTACGGGAGCCGGGGGTAAAACATCGAATTACTCCAACGGCACTGGATGCTACCAGACGTTTCTTTAGTGAACACCTGTAACCTGGTATAAAAAAGCCCCCGCAAGCGGGGGCAAGTCAAACGTTGGCTTTCTATGTCGTTGTGGTATTCCTGGTGTTAACGCGTTACTTCATTACCTCATTGCATCTGTTACCGATAAATATCAGCGCTGACACGCATATTGCCGTGACTTCCAGGCTCTCTCATCAGTATTGTGTGGTAGTACTTTGCTCCGTGTTGGTCTGCGTCGTCATTAATCGCGACTTCAGCCTCGTGTTCGGTAGCAAAATTATGGTTGATGTAAATCACACCTAAGCTCATCACATCATCCATATTTTTGGCCTGATGGTTGTCAATTTTGATAGCAGCTGTCGCATTCGAGCAAAGTAAAAGTGCCACGACAAAGGCTAAGGCGATAGTTTTCATAATCCGCTCCACTACAACTTAATGTGTTAGCTGTGGGTCGTCGCTCCTGTTAATGAATAGTGGCGGCCTATGACAATTAGTGTAACGCCTTAGCGTTGAATAAAAAGTGACCATTTCTGATGGTGTTGGTCAAAATTTTTAAGCTATTCAAGGCAATGCTATAAATTTCACTGAGTTAGCGCATTACGCAAAATTTGACCTTCATGCAAAAGAATTAATTTATATATAACCTTGAGTTTGCGGAGCTGCGCTTGTATGATTACGCGTCAATTTTTCAGCCGCCTTTATAAACACGTTCCTTGCTTCCATGGGCCGCGGCTGACCCTGACAGGAGGCTGAATAATCCGTAAGGAGCAATTCGATGCGTCATTACGAAATCGTTTTTATGGTCCATCCTGACCAGAGCGAACAGGTTCCGGGTATGATCGAACGTTACACTACTGCAATCACTGCAGCAGAAGGTACGATCCACCGTCTGGAAGACTGGGGCCGCCGTCAACTGGCTTACCCGATCAACAAACTGCACAAAGCACACTACGTTCTGCTGAACGTTGAAGCTCCGCAGGAAGTGATCGATGAGCTGGAAACTAACTTCCGCTTCAACGACGCCGTTATCCGCAGCATGGTTATGCGCGTTAAACACGCGGTTACCGAAGCATCTCCAATGGTTAAAGCTAAAGACGAACGTCGCGATCGCCGTGATGACTTCGCTAGCGAAACTGCTGATGATGCAGATGCTGGGGATTCTGAAGAGTAATTTCCAATGACGGCCAACCACTTGGTGTTGTCTGGCACAGTGTGCAAGACGCCTCTTCGTAAGGTCAGCCCGTCAGGAATTCCTCACTGCCAGTTCGTGCTTGAGCACCGTTCTGTGCAAGAGGAAGCCGGTTTAAGCCGGCAGGCTTGGTGCCGTATGCCAGTTATTATTAGCGGGCACGCACTTTCAGCCATTACTCACAGTATTACGGTCGGCACGGTACTCACGGTTCACGGTTTCATTAGTTGCCATCAGGCAAAAAATGGTCTGAACAAAGTGGTATTGCATGCCGAGCAGATTGAATTGATAGATTCTGGAGACTAGCCTAATGGCACGTTATTTCCGTCGTCGCAAGTTCTGCCGTTTCACCGCGGAAGGCGTTGTAGAGATCGATTATAAAGACATCGCTACACTGAAAAACTACATCACTGAAAGTGGTAAAATTGTCCCGAGCCGTATTACCGGTACTCGTGCAAAATACCAGCGTCAGTTGGCTCGCTGCATCAAGCGTGCTCGTTACCTTTCTTTGTTGCCATACACTGATCGTCATCAGTAATCGGCCACTGTCCATTAACGACTTTGAGAGGATAAGGTAATGCAAGTTATTCTGCTTGATAAAGTAGCAAACCTGGGTAGCCTGGGTGATCAGGTTAACGTTAAAGCGGGTTATGCTCGTAACTTCCTGGTACCACAGGGTAAAGCTGTTCCTGCTACCAAGAAAAACGTTGAATTCTTCGAAGCACGCCGTGCAGAACTGGAAGCTAAATTAGCTGACGTTCTGGCTGCTGCTGAAGCTCGCGCTGCGAAGATCAACGCACTCGAAACTGTTACTATCGCGTCTAAAGCTGGCGACGAAGGTAAACTGTTCGGTTCCATCGGTACTCGCGACATTGCTGACGCTGTAACTGCAGCTGGCGTTGAAGTGACTAAGAGCGAAGTTCGTTTACCGAACGGCGTTCTGCGTACCGCTGGTGAGCACGAAGTGGACTTCCAGGTTCACAGCGAAGTATTCGCTAAACTGACTGTAAACGTTGTTGCTGAAGCGTAATTTACGCTGATGTAGATACGTTAAAACGCCGGCCTCGTGCCGGCGTTTTGCATTTAACCGCCATACTTCAAACCGCCAACGTTCCTGCAACTCAAATTATGTAGAGTAAATCGAAATATAATTAACGAGCACGAATAAAGCTGCCATCAGGCTGACGTGTAAACAGCACTTGCTGGTCGTTACCAATGTCAATTGTCAGCCCCGTCACCACTCCATTCGCATTCTGACGAACTTGCACCATTTGCCCGGTTTGCAAAGTGCTCAGCGGCTTGTTACTGCCTTCTACTTGCGCCATCGAATAGACATCTGCTGGTGGTAAATTATGATCGCGGAAAAGCTGCGCCATGGTTTGTCCGGACTCAACACGGTACGAACGCCATTGCTGCTGAATATCGTTATTAGGTTGCGTAACAGGGGATTGAGTATCTGCTTGCGGTTGTTCTACCACGCGGGAAGGCTCTACGGGAGCCGCTGGGACCGTGTCAGTAGGTGGATTTACCAGCTTTGCATGTATCGGTGATTGTGACTCAATAGAAAGCTGTGCATCACGAGTCACCGGGCGGGTTGGCTCGTCAGCGGTCGGCCACAGGAAACCGATGGCAACGACAATTGCCGCAATAATAATGCCACGACGGTGCATGACCGGCAGTGGGTCCATCAGCCGGAAATGATCGGGTGCATGCCAAATCTTCGCAAGCCAAGGTTTAACAGCGAATCGCATTGGCAACCCTCCTCATTTTCACACAATGTGTTCTGTTCATTTACCCACCCCATTATAGAACGCTAACTGTTTGATGCATTGCACAATCCCAGTTTACGTGATGCTAAACCGTAATTTAACGCTCATTCAAACCATTGTTCCTGTTTCGTCTGCATTTGTCACCTTTGCCGCTTTTGCATTTTACCCAATTGGTTGACGCTGCTATGCTGCGGGCTTGCTTTTAAATACCATTAAAGGAAATCTCATGACGACCCCTTCTTTTGACAGCGTCGAAGCGCAAGCAAGTTACGGTATTGGTTTACAGGTAGGTCAACAACTGAGCGAATCTGGTCTGCAAGGTCTGCTGCCAGAAGCACTGGTTGCGGGTTTGCGTGATGCGCTGGAAGGGAATGCTCCGGCAGTTCCGGTTGATGTGGTTCATCGCGCACTGCGCGAAGTTCACGAACGTGCTGATGCTGTTCGCGAGGAACGCCAGAAAGAAATGGCTGTTGAAGGGCAGAAATACCTGCAAGAAAACAGCAACAAAGAAGGCGTGAGCAGCACCGAGTCTGGTCTGCAATTCCGCGTTCTGACTCAAGGCACTGGTCCAATCCCGGCGCGTAAAGATCACGTTCGCGTGCACTACACCGGCAAGCTGGTTGACGGCACCGTGTTCGACAGCTCCGTACAACGTGGCGAGCCAGCTGAATTCCCGGTAAGCGGTGTTATCGCTGGCTGGATTGAAGCACTGACTCTGATGCCAGTTGGCTCAAAGTGGGAACTGACTATCCCTCATAACCTGGCTTACGGTGAGCGTGGTGCTGGTGCGTCAATTCCTCCGTACAGCACTCTGGTTTTTGAAGTTGAACTGCTGGAAATTCTGTAAGCGTTCAAACGACCCCGCTTTGGCGGGGTTTTTATTTGGTCGTTAACAAATAAAGCGTGATTTTATCTGGTAAACACTCCCTTCCTGAGTTTTTGTGTGATGTTCCTCACTCTTTACCCGTGATTTTGTACTCAAAATAAACATTAAATTAACAATCTGATTTATTGTTAGTATTCATTCTGCCAATTCTTCCCTACTATCTTTGAGTTCCCCGGAACAACAACATCACATCCTCAATATTTTAATAAAGGCCAGTAGAGCCTGAACACAACAGACAGGCACAGGAAAAATACAACATGGTAGATCAGATAAAAGTTGCAGACGAGGCTGAGGCTCCGGCTGAACAATCGCTGCAGCGTAATTTAACCAACCGCCATATTCAACTTATTGCCATCGGTGGCGCCATCGGAACTGGCCTGTTCATGGGCTCTGGTAAAACGATTAGCCTCGCGGGGCCATCCATCATCTTCGTCTACATGATTATCGGCTTTATGCTGTTCTTCGTGATGCGAGCGATGGGCGAACTGCTGTTATCGAACCTCGAATACAAGTCATTCAGCGATTTTGCGGCGGATTTACTCGGCCCATGGGCCGGGTATTTTACCGGCTGGACATATTGGTTCTGCTGGGTAGTGACCGGTATGGCCGACGTAGTGGCGATATCCTCCTACGCACAATTCTGGTTCCCTGGCCTGTCAGATTGGGTGGCATCGATTGCCGTAATTGTGGTGCTATTGAGCCTGAACCTTGCCACGGTGAAAATGTTCGGTGAGATGGAGTTCTGGTTTGCGATGATCAAAATCGTCGCCATCGTCGGTTTGATTGTTATCGGACTGGTGATGATTCTGACGAATTTCCATTCACCATCTGGTGTTGAAGCCTCTCTCAACAACCTGTGGAACGATGGCGGGTGGTTCCCAAAAGGGCTTAGCGGTTTCTTCGCGGGCTTCCAGATAGCGGTGTTTGCATTCGTGGGTGTTGAGCTGGTGGGGACAACAGCTGCCGAAACCAAAGACCCGGAAAAATCTCTGCCGCGTGCAATCAACTCGATTCCTATCCGTATCATCATGTTCTATGTGTTCGCGCTGGTCGTGATTATGGCGGTAACGCCATGGCGTTCGGTTGTACCAGATAAGAGCCCGTTCGTTGAATTGTTTGTGCTGGTGGGCCTGCCTGCTGCGGCGAGTATCATCAATTTTGTGGTACTGACTTCGGCGGCTTCTTCGGCAAATAGCGGCGTGTTCTCGACTAGCCGTATGCTGTTTGGTCTGGCGCAAGACGGCGCTGCGCCAAAAGCTTTTGGAAAACTGTCTAAGAATGCGGTTCCGGCGAAGGGTTTGACCTTCTCCTGTATCTGCCTGCTGGGCGGCGTGGTGATGCTTTACGTTAATCCGGACGTGATTACAGCTTTCACCATGATCACTACTGTATCGGCGATTCTGTTCATGTTTGTCTGGACAATTATTTTGTGCTCGTACCTTGTGTACCGCAAACAGCGTCCAGAACTGCATGAAAAATCCATCTACAAAATGCCGCTCGGTAAACTGATGTGCTGGGTATGTATGGCGTTCTTCGTATTTGTGATTGTACTGCTGACGCTGGAGCAAGATACCCGCCAGGCGCTGATCGTGACGCCATTGTGGTTTGTGGTATTAGGTGTGTTCTGGGTCTTTGTCGGTAAGAAACGTATCGCGTCAATGCGTAAGTAATAGTTAACGCCCTCTCTCAGGGAGAGGGCGAAAACGGTTATTTCCCAGCTAACGCGCGTGGAAACAGCACGTTATTCTCAAGACTAATGTGATTCATCAAGTCATCAATCAACTCATTAATCCCGTTATACATCGCTTTCCATGTAGTGCAGGCTTCCGGCGGTGGCGTCACGTTATTAGTGGTGTGCTTGATAACTTCCAACAACTCACCTGCATCATCATGCTCGCTTTCCATCACGCTAATCGGGCCATTGGCCTGTGACCCCATTCCCTGCTTAATCATCGGGAACAGAATCTGCTCTTCTTTCATCATATGGCTGCTCAGCTCCTGATGCAGCATAGTCAGATACTTCGCCAGACCCTTAGGTACGTTAGGTTTATCGGCATGTACGCGCTCAACTTTTGTCGCCTGAAGGATCAATTCTGGTAGTTGTTCGCGGTGGCGGTCGTGATAGCGCACGATGATATGGTCGATGATCTCGGCCAGCGGTGCGGCACGCCACTCTTTCTCTATGGGCTCTTCAGCAAGTTTTGCCAGCTCTGCTTCAATGGTATCCAGATCCAAATCTTTACGCGTTGCAGCACGCTCAAGCGTCTGCTTTCCACCGCAGCAGAAATCGAGATCCAATTTACGGAACAGCGCAGATGCGCGTGGAATAGTTAAAGCCAGTTCACCTAAAGGTTGGTCGCGGAAAGCCATGAGCAAATACCTCGTTGTTGATAATATAAGATGCATATTAAATGCATCTTTAAGGCGGCGCTATGACTATTTCGAGGTAAAGGTTATTTCTCCGTCGTGATCACGACTTCAGTGAGTGTATTTTTCTGCGGTTTTGTTAACACGGCCATCACCACGCCGACGACCAGACAAACAATGCCCAATAATGTCAGCAACGGAGGCCAGCTGTGACGCAGTATGAAGGTGTACGCCAGCCCTGCGAGGGTTTCGAAGACAATCAATGGGCCGACGATAACGGTTGGTAAACGCTGGCTGGCAATGTTCCAACATAACGCGCCAAGCCAGGAACAAAACAGCGCAATGGCGAGCATCAGTGTCAGAAACACTTCAGGGCGCGGGCCAAATGGTAGAGTAAAATCGGTGTTGGTGCGTGACATCCATAGGCAGACGGCGATATATCCCAACAGTGAAAATGGCAAGATTGAAAGCCCTTGCGCAGTAGCCCACATTAGCGGATTTTTGTCCGGGTTTTCACGCAGCCAGCGAGCATTTCGCAGCGCATACCACGCCCAGCAAGCGACGGAAATAAATGCCAGCCCAATGCCGCTCACATAGCGCCACCAGCTAAATTCGAGCTCACCGCTGCGCAATTCTGCGGTATTCACCATCACTAGCCCCAACGCAATAATCACCAGCGCAGGTGCCAGACGGTGCCACGGTAGCTTGCCATCGCGTTTGCTATAAAGCAGGTTGGCGAATACGGGAATCACGACCGGAAGGGTGCCGATAATCATCGTTGAAATTGGTGCCCCGGTGCGTTGGATAGCACTGGCGAGGCAAACGTAATAAATGAGATTGCCAATGGTTGAAAGCTTGAGTGCGGTGAACCAATCCTCGCGACACAACTGGCGCAGACGTTGTCGTCCAAACCAGGCCAAAGGGAGTGCAATTAATCCCAGCGCCAGATAGCGCCCGGTGGACTGCATTGCTGCCGGATAATCAGGCACAATCAGTGGCCCAACGAAAATCAACCCCCACATCAACCCTGCGAGCAGAGCGTACAGCACGCCAGTTAGCATCTTTTTCTTCCACTTAACTCTTTGCGTAGAGTGTAGATGGAGTGCGGGGGGAAATATTGTATCAGCTTGCGGTATTGCTAGCGGGCAACCTGTTTCTGATAACGTACAGGCGTGATGCCATAACGTTGGGAAAAAGCGCGGGTCAGGTGGGCTTGATCGGTTAATCCACTCACTAGCGCGACTTGCACTGCGGGCATACCGTCGGTTAGAAACTGCTTGGCACGCCACAGGCGAATTGCCATCAGCATTTGGTGAGGGGTTACATGGAAATGTGCTTTGAACATCCGTTGAAAGTGATATGGACTTAGCGAAACGACGGCAGCAAGCTCATCAAGCGTCACCGGATGCATATAGTTGTCGTGCAGATAGTCCCGAATTTGCTCAAAACGATGCGCTGATCCTTGTGGCCTATAAGGCAAATGACGAGCGTAGGGGCGGAAAGTGTCGATGAGATTAAGCAGCAGTCCTTGCTGAGCCAGCGAATCGCTCTCGCGCCATAGCCCATTGATCAATTGCGAAATGCGGCCAGCACGTAGCGGATCGTGCTTGACCACCTCACTAAACGACCAGCTTCGCGAACCGGTAACTGTCTCGAGAATTTCTGGTTCGAGGTAAATCATGCGGTACTGCCAGCCGTCTTCAGTTGCTGCTTCCCCGGTATGCAGTTCATCGGGATTCATCAGTACCAGAGAATCTTGTGCCGCCACATGCTGGGCACCACGATAGCGAAAACGCTCCGCGCCCCTGGTTACCGTGCCAATGCCAAAGGCTTCGTGGGTGTGCGGCTCGAAGGCATAACGAGAGATATGGGCGTGATACAACTCGATGCCAGGCAATTGCGGCAAATGCCGAAACTGGGCGCTGTCTTTTTCATCGTTGAACTGTTCTGGAACACCTTGCAAGATATCACCTCCGTCAGGACATCCGTTGAGTATAGGGATGTCCATGTTTAACGGAAAGTTAACAATTACACCGCAGTGCGAAGGCTATCAACAAGCGTGGTGGTTGGGCGGCCAATCAGCTCACTTAACTGGCGGCGGTCATCAAATAAGCCACCTTTTGACGCACCGACATCGGAGTTTGCCAACAGTGCAGCCAGTCCTTCCGGCAGTCCTGCACCCAACAATGCCGCTTTAAAATCTGCTTCTGGTAGATGTTGATACACCACGGTTTTGCCGCTTTGTTTTGTCAGTTCAGCTGCCAGTTCTGCTAGCGTCCAACCGTTGTCGCCTGCCAGTTCATAAACTTTGCCAGCCTGGTTATCTTGCGTCATCACTTTTGCGGCGGCTGCTGCGTAATCGGCACGTGTTGCAGAAGCGATTTTTCCTTCGCCTGCACTACCAATAAACGCGCCGTGTTGCAGAGCTGGCGGTACGCTGGCGAGGTAGTTTTCGGTGTACCAGCCGTTGCGTAGCAACACAAATGGAATGCCTGATTGCTGGAGCATGTTCTCGGTGGCGACGTGTTCTTCAGCGAGACCTAGTGGGGAAGTATCTGCATGCAGCAGGCTGGTGTAGGCAATCAACTTCACACCCGCTTCCTTAGCCGCTTCAATGACATTGCGATGTTGAATCGCACGTTGTCCTACTTCGCTTGAGGAAATCAGCAGTAATTTTTCAACGCCTGTTAGAGCATGCACCAGTGCAGCTTTATCTTCATAACTGGCAGCGCGGACCTGAACCCCACGCTCAGCAAGCTGGCTCACTTTTGCAGGGTTACGCACAATGGCAACCAGTTGCAGGGCGGCAACGGTTTTCAGCAAGTCTTCAATAACGAGTTGGCCAAGTTGGCCAGAAGCGCCGGTAATAGCGATCATGGTAAATCTCCTGGGAGGTTCTGGTTAAGTTGTGTCACACTATCACCAGCACTAACTTTTAGTAAGTACGCACAAAAAGGTAAGTATGAAATGAGTGAAATTGAAACTCGTGTACCGTCGTTAACCGAGCAAATGCGTACCGGCAATTTGTTCGCCGAACAGTGTCCATCGCGGGATGTGCTAAAGCATGTCACCAGCAGATGGGGCGTGTTGATTTTGGTGGCATTACAGGGAGGGACGCATCGCTTCAGCGATTTGCGTCGCAAGATGGGCGGGGTGAGTGAAAAAATGCTCGCACAAACTCTGCAATGGCTCGAAGCCGACGGTTTTGTAAATCGGAAATCGTACCCGGTTGTGCCGCCGCATGTGGAGTACAGCCTGACGCCATTGGGTCATGAAGTGAGTGAAAAAGTCGCGGCGTTAGCCGATTGGGTTGAAGTGAATTTGCCGCAGGTAATGGCGTCCCGAAATGAACGGGACGCCTGAGATCTTACTTACTCAAATCAAGCTGATAAAGCGCAAAGCCAATTTCATCGCTGCCGACGTTTTTCATCGGATACTGGCCCTTATCTTTGATAAAGGCTGCGGCTTTTTCGCCCGGTGAAGTTTCAAAGCGAATATCTAACTTTTGGTTGCTGTGAATCGGAGCCAGGCGCCAGTTGTTATCGACGGCAGGGTGGATCTCTTTGCTCGCGGTAATCCAGTTCGCCAGCACTGAGCGGTTTTCATCTGGTGATGCGAACGCGATATGACTATCGCCAGTACCGGCAAACTTACCGCCGTAAGCACGATAGTTGTTGGTTGCTACCAGGAAGGTCGCGTTTGGATCGATTGGCTTACCTTTGAACGTCAGCTCTTTGATACGCTCGGCCTTCGGGTTCACCATCTGGCATTCGCCGTCGTAACGCGCAGGTTGTGACACATCAATCTGGTAATCCACGCCATCGATAACATCAAAGTTATAGGTGCGGAAACCATCCCAGTTAATCAGTGACTGCGGTTTCGTGCTGTTTACATCAATCTGATTAAACTGGCCTGCGGAACATTCCAGCCACTCTTTGACCTCTTTGCCCGTGGTTTTCACCACGACCAGCGTATTGGGATAAAGATACAAATCGGCGGCATTACGGAAGGTTAACTGGCCTTTTTCCACTTCCACAAAACTGGCCGGATCATTCTTACGTCCGCCAACCTTAAATGGCGCAGCGGCGGAAAGCACCGGCAGATTAGCCAGATCCGGATCACCCTGAATGTATTTTTCTACATACGCGGTCTGGGCGTTATTCACCACCTGCACGGTCGGGTCGTCCTGTACCAGTGCCAGATAGCTGTACATATTGTCGGATGACTTACCGATAGGCTTGCTGACAAACTCACGCGTCGCGTCATGGTCGTGCTTCAGCACTTTTACCAATTTGGCATCTTCGGACACCAAAGCTTTCTTCGCTACGCTGTCGTAAATTGGGCGCGCTTCGGCTTTGCTGCTTGTCACTTTCCAGGTGCCGCTATCGTTATTCAGCACTAAATCGACCACTCCAAGATGGTCGCCCCACATACCAGGCATGACCGCAGGGATCCCGTTTAGCGTGCCTTTCTCAAGATCTACGCCTTTGATATTGGCAAAATCTTTACCAGGGAAAACGGCGTGGGCGTGACCAAACAGAATGGCATCGACACCCGGAACTTCGCTGAGGTAATAAACCGAGTTTTCGGCCATAGCGTGATATGGGTCGCTGGAAAGGCCTGAGTGGGCGATAACCACCACTAAATCAGCGCCTTGTTTACGCATCTGCGGCACATAAAGACGGGCAGTTTCAGTAATATCTGCCACCGTGACTTTGCCTTCCAGATTGGTTTTATCCCACGTCATAATTTGCGGTGGAACAAAACCGATATATCCGATGCGCAACGTCTGCTCTTTGCCGTCTTTATCTTTGACGGCGGTTTCTTTAATCACGTAAGGCGTGAATAGTGGCTTATTGGTTTTAGCATCAATAACGTTGGCATTCACATAAGGGAATTTTGCGCCGGACAGCGCCATATGCAGGTAATCGAGTCCATAGTTAAACTCGTGATTACCCAGGTTGCCAACGGCATAATCCAGGGTATTGAGTGCCTTATAAACTGGGTGGATATCGCCTTTTTTCAGCCCCTTTGCCGCCATGTAATCGCCAAGTGGGCTACCCTGAATCAGGTCTCCATTATCCACCAGTACGCTGTTTACTGTCTCACCACGAGCGGCATTGATTAAGCTTGCCGTACGCACCAGTCCGAATTTCTCTGTTGGTGTGTCTTTGTAATAATCGAAATCCATCATATTACTGTGGAGATCGGTGGTTTCCAGGATACGCAGGTCAACGGTTGCCGCATGAACGCTGGAAGCAACCAGCATGGCAACAAGCGTTGCGCTAAACTTAATCATGATTAAAGGTCCTTTTTCGAGGTAGGCCACAAAAGATTATGTATATAAACGTTGTTGCTTACAAAAATGTGAAGTGTGCCAGAAATGGGGTTTGGTAAACCGGAATCGCTTCACAGATAGCGCAACCAGGCGCTTTGCGATATAAAAAACAACTCTCGCAAAACAATAAGTTAATTACGCGCAGGACAAGCAACACTGCGACACAACATGAGGTGGATAATGTTAGAGCAAATTTGCCAACTAGCCCGGGTGGCGGGAGCCGCCATTATGGACGTTTACCAGGGGGAGAAACCGCTGGAAGCGACGCAAAAATCAGATGACTCGCCGGTGACTGCGGCTGACATTGCGGCTCATACTATTATCCTGAAGGGGCTACAAACGCTCACGCCGGAAATTCCGGTGCTTTCAGAAGAAGATCCGCAGTCCTGGGAGACCCGCCAAAACTGGCAGCGCTATTGGCTGGTAGACCCGCTGGACGGCACTAAAGAGTTCCTCAAACGTAACGGGGAATTCACCGTTAATATCGCCCTTATCGAAAAAGGCAAAGCGGTGTTGGGCGTGGTGTACGCACCCGTGCTGAACGTGATGTACAGCGCGGCAGAAGGTAAAGCATGGAAAGAAGAAAATGGTGTACGCAACCAGATTCACGTACGCGATGCTCGCCCACCGCTGGTGGTGATTAGCCGTTCGCACAGCGATGATGAGCTGAAAGAGTATCTGCATCAGTTGGGTGAACACCAAACCACATCTATTGGCTCATCATTAAAATTTTGCCTGGTAGCAGAAGGGCAGGCGCAACTTTACCCGCGCTTTGGGCCAACGAATATCTGGGATACCGCAGCAGGCCATGCCGTTGCGGCAGCGGCAGGTGCGCATGTGCATGACTGGCAGGGTAAGCCTCTCGACTACACCCCGCGTGAATCATTCCTAAATCCAGGCTTCCGCGTTTCTATTTACTAAGCAGTTCTCGCAGCAGGCTGATGACCTGCTGCACTTCTTTCTGAGTGAGTGGGCCATCTTTTGCAAACTGCACGCGGCCTTCTTTATCCAGCACCACAATCGCTGAACTGCCGGTTTCCAACTGCCAGGACTTTTGTGCCACACCGTTGCTGTCGACGATAAATTGCGACCATGGATATTGTGTCTTGTTGCTCTCAAGACTGCTGCGCACAAACATTCCCGTGCCAATTATCGCGTCATCAGTATTCACGATAGTCGTCGTCTGGTAGCGGTCATGTGGGAATTTGGCGGCTTTAATCGCCTCAATCAGCCCGGCATTTTTCTCTTTTGCGCTGGTTCGACCGGCAATATGCTGCAGCACTCGCACTTTTCCCACCAACTGCCCACTATTCCAGTTTTTATAGCTAAACTTATCATTGTCGAGCATCAACTCACCTTTATCTGTAATACCAATAGGTGAGACCCGTTGATTATTCTCAAAATTATGGGCCGATGCCATGAGGGGTAACAGCAGCAAGGAAAGTGCGAGAGTTGAACGTAGGGACATGATGACTCCTTCTCATTTTATTGGCAGGTGATCCGACCACTTGTCGTGACGTTTTAAGCATATGTGCTGAATAGCTTTCTGTCCCGCAACAGCAATGCCAGTTTGCGGGTGACCGCACATATCCCTGTAATTTGAAGGCTTAAACTAAGATTTAGTTACATTTGAAAAGAATGTTCTGAGAAATTGTAATTAAACCGTAAATAAGATTGTGCAAACTAGGTGTCGGTTTGCATATGGACTATAGTTTCCAGGCACCAAATTTTTCGCCTCGTTTTGTCGGACCAAATGTGGAACCGCAGGGGCGTTAACACTGCAGGAGAGAAAAAGAATGAAAATTTTCCAACGGTACAACCCGCTTCAGGTGGCGAAGTACGTGAAAATCCTGTTCCGTGGACGGTTGTACATCAAGGACGTTGGCGCTTTTGAATTTGATAAGGGCAAAATTCTTATCCCAAAAGTGAAAGATAAGCAGCATCTATCTGTTATGTCTGAAGTAAACCGCCAGGTTCTGCGTATGCAGGCGGAAATGGCGTAAAGCCATTAGCGGAACCAAATAAAACGGCACCCATGGGTGCCGTTAGTGTTTCTGGTGTATGACGGTTACGCGGTGGTTTGCTCTTCAGAATCAGGCAGCTTTGGCGTCAGCGGTGTCGGTTTATTGTCGATACGCGTTACCAGCAACTGGTCGATTCTGTAGTTATCGATATCCACAACTTCGAACTTATACCCTGAGAATTTCACCGAATCGGTGCGTTTCGGGATTTTTCGCAGCATGAACATCATAAAGCCGCCGATGGTTTCGTAGTTGCCGGACTGCGGGAACTCGTCGATATCCAGCACGCGCATCACATCGTCAATCGGAGTGCCGCCTTCAACCAGCCAGGAGTTTTCATCACGAGCAACAATTTGCTCCTCCATTCCCTGGCCAACCAGGTCTCCCATCAGCGTGGTCATCACATCATTTAGCGTGATGATACCCACCACCAATGCATATTCGTTCATGATAACCGCAAAGTCTTCACCCGCAGTTTTGAAGCTTTCCAGCGCTTCGGAGAGCGTCAGCGTATCCGGCACAATCAACGTGTTACGCAGATGCACACCGCTGTTGAGCGCCATGCTTTGGTTGCCCAACACGCGGTTCAGCAGCTCTTTTGAATCAACGTAACCCACGATATGGTCGATATCACCATTACACACCAGGAATTTGGAATGGGGATGCTCGGCGATTTTGTTCTTCAGGCTCTGCTCGTCTTCGTGCAAATCAAACCAGATAACATTTTCACGTGATGTCATTGATGACGGCACGGTACGCGATTCCAGCTCAAACACGTTTTCAATCAGCTCATGTTCCTGTTTACGCAGCACACCAGCCAACGCACCGGCTTCAAATACGGCATACACGTCGTCGGACGTGATGTCATCGTTACGCACCATTGGCAGTTTGAAAATACGGAAAATCACGTTTGCCAGGCCGTTAAAGACCCACACCAGCGGGCGGAAGATAAACAGACAGAAGCGCATCGGGTTGATGATTCGCAAAGCAACCGTTTCAGGCGAAATCATACCGATGCGTTTCGGGGTGAGGTCTGCAAACAGAATGAACAGGCTGGTAACAAGGGTAAACGAAATAATGAAGCTCAGTTGGTCAGACATTTCTGGTGAGAAGAAACGCTCCAAAAGTACCTTAAAGGCCGGTGAAAATGCAGCATCGCCGACGATACCGCCGAGAATCGCCACTGCGTTCAGGCCAATCTGCACGACGGTAAAGAACATGCCAGGGCTTTCTTGCATTTTCAGTACGCGTTGCGCGTTAACGTTGCCCTCATCAGCGAGCAGCTTGAGTTTTATTTTACGGGACGCCGCCAGCGAGATCTCCGAAATTGAGAAGAACGCACTTATAGCAATAAGAAGAAGTATTAATAAAATACTGTTTAACATAGTTTTTTCAGCTAAAAGCCGAATCCTCGGAAGGGAAGTTGAATATCCATGGGTTAAAGCGTGTTGGCTGCTGGTCCGTGGAGGTTGGGCCAGCAATTTCAACGGGTAGTATAGCGTAAGGGTGCGTGAGGGGGCTAGAGGGTAACTTCAGGCTGCTATTTGCTTCGTTTCATGTGATACACCAGGGTTAATTTTGCGCAGAAGCTATCAATCCTTACCCACTCACTTTTTCCTCAAATCGCAATAACCGTCCGGCGTTACCTAGCACCAGTAGCGTGCTCAGATTATGCAGTATGGCAGCGATCACGGCACCCGAGGCACCGAGCCAGCCGAAGGCGGCGGCGGCGACAATCACCAGCGTCCAGCCCAGGCCTATCAGCACGTTCATCTGTAGTGTCCTGCGGCAGAGGCGGCTTAGGCGCACGCAGGTTCCCAGGCGGCGCAAATCCCCGCCAATCAACACAATATCGGCTGACGCCATGGCGATATCTGAACCGCCTGCGCCCATTGCTATTCCCACCACGCCCGCTTTTAGCGCCAGCGAATCATTGATGCCATCGCCCACGACCATTGGCCGGTAGCCATTGTCGATTTGCACGCTTACCTGATGCAGTTTATCGGCAGGAAGTGCCCCAGCAATCACATCGTTTATGCCCACTATTTTGGCGATGCGTTGAGCAACGGCCTGACGGTCGCCAGTCAACAATATCTGCCGGTTAAGGCCCAGTTCGCGTAGGTCTGCCATTGCGTTTTCGGCTTCGTCCCGCAGGCTATCGGCCAGCAAAAACCAGCCGCGAAAACGGCCTGCCAGCACCAGGCCAACGATTGGCCCATCATGTGGCGGTTCTTCCGGTAGCGTCGTGTCCTGCGTTTTTAATAGCTCATGCCTGCCAAGAAATGCTTCGCCCGCAGCGGTAGTTGCTGCGACGCCTAATCCTTGATACTCATGCACATTTTCAAGCAGAGGCCATTCGCTTTGCGGGGCGATACGGGCCAACGCGCAGCTTACCGGATGGTTACTGGTCGCACCCAGGCTTGCCGCCAGTGCAGACAGCGCTGCTGGTGATTCACCGTCTTCTGGTAGCAATTCATGAAGTTGTAGTTTGCCGTGGGTAAGTGTGCCGGTTTTATCAATAATGACGGCATTGAGTTCAGCTAATTCTTCGAGGAACGCCGCACCGCGGATCAAAATTCCGTGGCGCGCAGCGACTGTCAGCCCAGCGATGGATGTCGCAGGTGCAGAAAGCACTAGTGCACACGGGCAGGCGGCAACCAGCACCGCCAACATGGCCTGGTTATTCTGGGTCAAAAACCAGGTGCTAGCGGCAATCAGTAAAACCAGCAGCAGATAACGTGCCGCGTGGCGTTCCAGCAAACGCGTAATCGGTGGGCTGGCTTGTTCGGCACTCTGCATCAGTGCGATAACTCGTCCCAGTGTTGAGGTTTCGCCCGTGCGAGTCACTTCAATGCGCAAACGGCCATCCAGATTTATTGCCCCGCCATAAACATTCATACCGGGTTTGACTTCTAGCGGCACGGATTCGCCAGTGATGGGCGCGGTGTCGAGACTTGCCTGGCCTTCCAGCACGTGTCCATCGGCGGGTAGTCGGTCGCCTGCACGCACTTCTACGATATCGCCCGCCACCAGTTCATGGTTGTCGATGTCATGCAGATTGCCCTCGGCATCAAAGCGACGTGCCCGGCTGCGGGTAAGTTTACCCAGCGCTTCAATCGCTTCCTGGGAACCAATCACGCTACGTTCTTCGAGAATATGGCCCACTATCATAATCAGCGGTAACAGTGCGGCGGTGAGCAAATCGCCCGTCGCCCATGCACCAAGCAGCGCTAAAGCAATCAACTGATCGGTAATCCCGTGCAGGCTTGGGTAACGCAGGCTGTAGAAGGCGTGGCGCAAAACGGGGATGCCAACCATCAGTGATGCAGCCCCCAGTAAAATATCGGCGACAGCGACTTGTCCCGGTACCAGCCATCGCCACAGCAAACCAAGAATTAACGTGCCGCTGGCAACTAGCGCGAGTATCAGTTGGCGGGCAATTTGTCGCTGTTCCTGATGAGACAAGGCACTGCCAGGATTAACTGAATGGGTGCTCATGGTTTAGAAGGTTCCTTTTGCCCGGCGGCTTGCAATATCAGATGCGCATCATCTTGTGGTGAGACAGTGATGACGGCTTCGGCCTGTGCCAGAATTGCTGCAATCCGTTCGCGGTAAATTCGCGCTAACAAGTCGGGGTCGTTATGGCTACTGGCCAGGCGATTCACCATCGCCGTATCGGACTGGGCTTTGGCCACTTTTTCTCGCGCCTGAGCTTGTGCCGTTTGGCGTAACTGGTCGGCCAGCTGGGTGGATTTTTGCCGTATTAAAGAGGCATCTGTATTCGCAGTGGCGATGGCCTGCGATGCTTGCTGGCTTGCGGTTAACACGGCATTGAAAGCGGTGGCCGTCGTTGCAGGCAAGGTGGATTGCACGGTAACCCGCTCAAGAGTAATGCCCAGCGAGCTCCCCGATTGTGCCAGGCGTTGTAGATTGTGTTCGATGTTGTGCTGTACGTCGGCACGCAGGCGTTCACGCTGTTGGGCAACGTTTAAATCACCGCTGACCATTTCCGGGCGCGCCACCAAAATAGTATCGAGATCCCTGGATGCACAAACCGCGATGGCGGCACGCTCAACCAGGCGGTCGAGAGCCGGCAGCACATGCTCGCCCTGCAACACATAATCCATTGGCGTGGCGACGCGGTAAAATACGCTGATATCCAACTGCACTACGCCCGCATCGCCCGTGAGCAGATAACCAGAACCCGCCAGCGCATCGTTGCTGTTATCTTCACGCATATCCGCGTGCAGCGCATCGGCGGAGCGCAATAGCGCGGTTACGTGACGTTCGATAACCCGGTCTGGCGCAGGCACCATCACCACATCATCAATCGGTTTTGGCCAGGTCAGTAGCAAACCCGGTTCTGCAATGCGTTGCTGGGCACCGAAATGCAGCACCACCGCCCGGCTGTCTGCGGGGATTTGGCGGACGTTAGAGAACAGCCATGTCGCAGCTGCCAGCAACGTCAGCCCATAGAGCGCATAAAACGCCAGGCCTATTGATTGCGTCCATGGGCCAGCAGACTTTTTTGTCCGATTATCACTCATGGTTTTTATCCAGCTTTGGCCCTTCCACTAACAGGCGGAAAGGGGCGGCGTCGGTGCGTAACACTAAGCGAGTGCTGGAGTTCACCACGCCACTGAGCGCATCAAGCTGGCGCAACAGGCTATAGAGTTGTGGCGAACTGGCGTACGCCTTGCCATAAATTTCTGCCGCCTGTGCTTGAGACTGCGCTTCAATATCAGCCGCCTGAACCTGCGCCTGCGCTTCAACAATACGAGCATCTCGTTGCGCTGCGGAGCGAATTTCTGCGGCAGCGCGTTTGCCTTCAGCGGTGCGTTCTGTGGCGATGGTTTCGCGCTCGGCACGCATTCTGTCAACGGTGGCATTGAGCGTTACAGCCGGTAGTGTCAGGCGTTCGGTTCCGACTTGCACTAGCCGGATACCATAGCTTTCCAGCAGTGGCTGGCTGATTTGCGCCTGTAAATGCGATTCAAACTGGTTGAGTTGCACCTGTTTGCTGTCGGTATTTACCAGTTGAGAGAGCGTGAAACCGCTGGCGGTGGTTTCCAGCGCCGAGCCCAGATACGCACGGATTTGCCGCGCCGCTTCATCAGGCTGGTTTTGCACTGCGCGCATAAAGCGTTGCACATGCTCCGGCGTGTTATCGACCTGCCAGACGGCAAACGACTGGACAATAATTCGCAGGCCATCGCGCGTGCCAACATCCTGCAAGCCGCTCGACGTAGTACGCAGGCGCAAATCAACGGCGGTCGACATTTCAAAAGGTGCGGGCAATCGCCAGGCAAGACCTGGATTAAGCAACACACGCACCGGATTACCAAAGCGGGTAATGATTAGCGATTCGCCCGAGCGCACCTGAACCAGACTTGCAGCCGCCGCCAGAATAATAACCAGCAATCCCGCGCCCGTAATGCGTTTCCAGACCTTCGTTTTCGCGGCCTTAGAGGCAGAATGATGGCTGTGATGGCAACCGCTGCTGCAACCATGATGATGGGAATGGCTCAACGGGAAGACTCCTGTGTAGATTTAGAAGGCGCATCGCGCCGTGCTGCTTCGTTCAATGAGGGAAACTCGCGCAGGTCGATAGTCGGCGGCGAATCCGCACCAATGCGATGGTCAATAATTAATAACGGGCTGTGGCCCAACGTTTGACGTAATTGGCTAAACCATAATTCATCGACAAACACCTGCCCCGACTGCGCGACTGCCTGTTTCTGCGCGGCAAAACGCACGGCGGTTGATTGCGCTATGCTGGTCACATCGGTGGCATTCATCTGGGCCTGATTCTGGCGAGTGGTAGCGGTAGTTTGTGCGCTGGCTGCCAGTTCTGCCGCATGGCCCCGCTCGCGGGAAATCAGGGCCTGCGCAGAAATTTGTGCCGCCTGCACACCATGGAATGCATCAGCCGCACCTGCTGGTGGATGGATAGCTTCGACGACGGTCGAAAGCAGTTCTACACCGCTGTGAAGATCGTCGAGTTTTTGCTGCACTGCCCGGTTAATCTGCAGCGCTAAATCGTTGCGCTGCTCACCCAGCAATTGCTCAAGTGTCAGTGAGGAAAACTGATGTACCAACACCTGATTCGCGGTGCTGCGAATCAGTTCCGGGAGGTTAATGCTGTGATACGTTGCCGCCAGTGCTGCGCCGTCGGTTAAGCCAATGCGCCACATAAATCGCACATCGCTGTTAATGATTTGCAGGCTTTGTTGGCTGCCGCTTTGGCTGGCAATAATCTGTGCTTTATCAAAACTATGGATGGCGTCCCATAGGCGGTCTGCACTTGCGGGTGCCTTACCTTCGGCACTGGTCAGCGGTTCAGGCGTGGTATCGGATTCTTCTCCGGCGGCTAACTCATGCACTTGGCCATTTTCCGTCAGCATGACTTGCCCGAAAGGCCACGGCAGCCCGTAATGCAGTCCGGAAGACAATACGGCTACCGGATTGCCAAAACGCTCATAAATGCCCCGTTGGGTAGCAGAAATTTGCTGCATTCCAGTCAGTAACCAACCACAAAGCATCATTACCGCCAGCACCGGCAAGAATGCGCGGCGCAGCACCGTGAAAGCCCAAAGCTGGCGCAAATCAATACCAAAGTGGTGATGCAGTTCATGCTGCAAGAAAAGCAGGGGGCGCGGAGGCCAAACAAGCTGTGCCGCCAACTGGCTTTGTGCGAGAAACGCGGGTTCATCACCTTCTTCACGAGGTGGTGTGAATAATGAAAACAGCCCGCGCAACAAGAATTCAATCGCCACCAGCACGACAAGAATGGCTGGGAGATTGACCAGCAGTGACATGTTCGCGCCAGGAAAAATCAGCGGCGGTAACGTGAGGAGTTGGACGGCGAGGGTCAGGCGCACTATGGGGGCAAGGTATTTCGCTTCCGGCCAGGCTTCGTTCACTGTTGCGGCTAAGTGGCGTTCGGCAACCAATGTGACAAACATCGCCGCTGCAATACAGCCCACGGCAAACCAGCGCAGATTTCCTTCATCCAGGGGAAGATAATGTTCACCCCAACTCACCAGTGTGACAAACAACACAAATACCGACATCGAGCCCAGCCATATGCCATCACTCTTGAGCAACGTATTGATGCGTTTAAAGTTGATGGGAATGAGTGCTGCCAGCCGCTGATATACCGTCGGCAATGGTTCGGCTTCATCAGCTGGAATTTCGATTTTTTGCGATGGTGAGTAAACCTCTGCCCGCCATTGGCAAATTCGCTGCGCATTATAGAAAGAGATAGCCAGCAAAATGAGCACTGCTGCATTACTGCTTAATAGAGTAGTCCAGCGCGATGATGACTCGAACATGCTGACAATCAATGCCACAACAATCATCAGAAAAATTGATGCGCTTAACCCGAAGACTAATCTTGCGGTCAGCATGGCCTGGGTTTTGGCCAAAGAGTAACGAGCATGAGAGGTTAGCGGTGAAGGTTGCGCAGGTTCAGAAATTTGGGAGGGCTGCATGGAGTCATTACTTTCAGGCGCACGACGTCTGCGTCATTGAGGTTTAATTGTTACCATATAACATATCATGAACGCGAATTGCCCGTAAACGCAGCGCGGGTAACTGTTTGTACAGTTTCTGAAAAGGGGGAGATTTTAAAACAAAAAAGCGGACGGAAAAAAGACCAATCCGCTTGTTAAATCAAAAGGTTAGTTTTGTGGTGGCAAACAAACGCCAATCCCACCGATGCCGCAATATCCATACGGATTTTTATGCAGATACTGCTGGTGGTCATCCTCGGCATAATAGAACGGGCCAGCATTGGCGATTTCGGTAGTGACTTTTCGGTCATCTCCGGCGAGCGTCATAGCATCCTGGAAGCGTTCAAAACTGGCGCGTGCGGAGGTGTCTTGCTCTGGTGTCAGCGGGTAAATGGCAGAGCGATATTGTGTACCGACATCTCCACCCTGGCGCATACCTTGGGCCGGATCGTGATTTTCCCAGAACACTTGCAGCAATTGTTCGTAACTCACTACTTGTGGGTCGTAAACCACGCGTACGGCTTCGGTGTGTCCTGTCATTCCACTACAGACTTCACGGTAGGTTGGGTTGGGCGTAAAACCACCCGCATAACCTGCGGCGGTGCTGTAAACCCCTGGTAATTGCCAAAATATTCGTTCAACGCCCCAGAAACAGCCCATCGCAAAATAAGCGATTTCCATGCCATCTGGTACATTTGTCATTGAATGCTCGTTAACTGCGTGCAAAGTGGCGACTGGCATCGGGGTGTTGCGGCCGGGCAACGCTTCAGACTGTGTCACGGGGTGGGTTTTCTCAAATAATTTCATCAGTCATGCTCTCCCGATGTAGGCAAAATTTAACAACAACCGTCACGCGGTTGTAACCAAGCGTGTAATTGCAGACAATAACCACGCTTTTATGAGACTACAGTACATATAAGAATTATTTGGGTTATTGTGCAGTTTTCAACCCCAGTTGTTGGGGTTTTGTTAAGCCGAAGGGCGGTTATAACGTTTCCTTCCAGGGGTGGGAACAAGGATATTCAGGAGAAAACGTGCCACGAATTCGTACTTTTTGCGCGGCTAGTCTGTGCCTGGTCAGTACGTGGGCTAACGCGGCCAACGTACGTTTACAAGTTGAAGGCTTAACGGGCGAATTGCAAAAAAATGTCCGCGCCCAGCTTTCAACTATCCAAAGTGATGAAGTAACACCTGACAGGCGTTTCCGCGCGCGCGTGGATGACGCTATCCGTAATGGCTTGAAAGCACTCGGCTATTACGAACCAACTATTGATTTCGACCTGCGGCCACCACCAGCCAAAGGACGCCAGGTCTTGATTGCCAAAGTCGATCCCGGCCCGCCTGTGTTAATCGGCGGAACCGAAGTGATTCTGCGTGGCGGCGCGCGTGACGATAAAGATTACATCACGTTATTGGGCGAACGCCCGAAGATTGGCACTGTTCTCAATCATCAGGATTACGAAAGTTTCAAGAAGGATCTTTCCAGCATTGCGCTACGTAAAGGGTATTTCGACAGTGAATTCCTTAAAAGCCAGTTGGGTGTTTCACTGGAGCGCCGCCAGGCATTCTGGGATATCGATTACAACAGCGGTGAGCGCTACCGTTTTGGTGCCGTCACGTTTGAAGGCTCACAAATTCGTGAAGAATATCTGCAAAATCTGGTGCCGTTTAAGCAGGGCGATTATTACCAGTCGAACGACCTGGCGGAATTAAACCGCCGCCTTTCAGCGACAGGCTGGTTTAATTCCGTGGTTGTCGCACCTGAGTTTGATAAATCTCGTAAAACCAAAGTGCTGCCGTTACACGGTGTGGTTTCGCCGCGTACTGAAAACACAATTGAAACCGGTGTGGGTTATTCCACCGATGTGGGACCGCGCGTAAAAGCGGCGTGGAATAAGCCATGGATGAACTCCTACGGCCACAGCTTGACCAGCAGCGTTAGCCTTTCTGCCCCCGAACAAATTCTTGATTTCAGCTACAAAGTGCCACTGCTGAAAAATCCGCTGGAACAATATTATCTGATGCAAGGCGGTTTTAAACGAACCGACCTTAACGATACCAAGTCAGATTCCAGCACGCTTGCTGTCTCACGTTACTGGGATTTATCCAGCGGTTGGCAGCATGCGATTAACTTGCGCTGGAGCCTCGATCACTTTACCCAGGCAGACGTTACTAACACCACGATGCTGCTTTATCCAGGTTTGAGCCTCAACCGCACCCGTTCACGCGGCGGTTTGATGCCTACGTGGGGCGATTCACAGCGCTATTCCATTGACTGGTCTGATACCACCTGGGGTTCTGATGTCGACTTTGGCGTGTTCCAGGCGCAACAAGTTTGGATCCGTACTTTGCAGGAAAAACACCGCTTTGTGGTTCGCGGTAATCTCGGCTGGATTGAAACCAATGACTTCGAAAAAGTGCCGCCAGATTTGCGCTTCTTTGCCGGTGGTGACCGTAGTATTCGCGGCTATTCCTATAAATCTATTTCGCCTGAAAATGATGACGGCAAGCTGACTGGTGCCTCAAAATTGGTTACCGGTTCGCTTGAGTATCAGTACAACGTCAGTGGGAAATGGTGGGGTGCGGTGTTCGTCGACTCCGGCGAAGCCGTCAATGATATCAAACAGAGCAACTTCAAGACTGGCGCAGGTTTCGGTGTGCGCTGGCAGTCACCGGTTGGGCCAATTAAGCTCGATCTTGCCGTTCCGGTGGGTGATAAAGATGAGCACGGTTTACAGTTTTACATCGGTTTGGGGCCTGAGCTATGAGTCTTTGGAAGAAAATAAGCCTCGCAGTGTTGATCTTTGTGGTGGTGCTGATTGGCGCAGTGGGCTTCCTGGTGGGGACAACGACCGGGCTGCACGTACTCTTTAACGCAGCTAACCGCTGGGTGCCAGGGCTTGATATCACAAGCGTAACCGGTGGTTGGCGCAATCTGACCATCAAAGGTTTGCGCTACCAACAGCCGGGCGTGGACGTCAATGCCGGTGAAATTAACCTTGCGGTAAAACTTGGCTGCCTACGCGACAGCAGCCTGTGCGTGAATAATCTCTCGCTCAAAGATATCGACGTGGTGATTGATAGTAAAAAAATGCCACCGTCAGCGCCTGTTCAGGAAGAAGACACCGGCCCGCTGAACCTCACCACGCCATACCCAATTACGCTTAGCCGGGTGGCGCTCAATAACGTCAATATCAAGATTGATAACACGACGGTTTCGGTGATGGAGTTTACCTCTGGCCTGAATTGGCAAGACCGTAACCTGACTGTCACGCCAACCAACCTTGAAGGTTTGCTGATTGCTTTGCCGAAAGTCGCCAAAGTTGCTCAGGAAGAGGTTGTCGAACCGAAGATTCAAAATCCAAAACCGGAAGAGTTACCGTTAGGCGAAACGCTCAAACAGCTGTTTGAAAAGCCTGTTTTGCCAGAAATGACCGACGTGCATTTGCCACTGAACCTGAATATTCAGGAATTTCGTGGTTCACAGCTGCGCTTGACGGGGGATACCGATCTACTGGTCAGCAGCCTGTTGCTGAAAGTCAGCAGTATCGACGGCTCTCTTAAGCTCGATGCGCTGGATGTCGATTCCTCACAGGGCCTGGTCAACGCCACCGGTAGTGCTGAGCTTCGCGACAAATGGCCGGTCGATTTAACTTTAAACACCCGGCTTAACATCGACCCTATTAAAGGCGAAAAGGTGAAGATGAAGATCGGTGGGGAACTGCGGGATGTGCTTAAAGTCGGCATAAATCTTTCAGGCCCGGTCGATATGGAACTCACCGCGCAGACTCAGCTTGCCGAGGCTGGTTTACCGCTCAATCTGGAAGTGGTCAGCAAGCAGCTTTATTGGCCGTTTACCGGGAAAAAAGAGTATCAGGCCGATAACCTCAAATTGAAATTTAGCGGCAAAATGACGGACTACAAACTGTCATTACGCGGCGACGTGAAAGGGGAACAAATCCCGCCAGCTACCATTACGCTTGATGCTAAAGGCAATGAGCAACAGCTCAATCTCGATAAGCTGCGCGTTGCTGCGTTGCAGGGCAATACCGATCTGAAAGCGGTGCTTGACTGGAGCAAAGCCATTAGTTGGCGCGCAGAGCTGAAGCTCGACGGCATCAATACGGCGAAGCAATTCCCTGATTGGCCTGCGAAACTCGACGGCCTGGTGAAAACTAGCGGCAGTTTATATGGCGGGAGCTGGCAGGTAGATGTGTCCGAGCTAAAACTTGCGGGCAACGTTAAAAATAACAAAGTGAATGTGGCCGGGAAGCTCAACGGCAACAGTTATATGCAGTGGAAAATCCCAGGCCTACACCTCGAGCTGGGGCGCAACAGCGCTGATGTAAAAGGTGAACTGGGCCAGAAAGATTTGGCGTTAGATGCCACCATCGACGCACCTGGACTC
Source organism: Buttiauxella sp. B2 (assembly GCF_006376615.1). Classification (GTDB taxonomy): domain Bacteria; phylum Pseudomonadota; class Gammaproteobacteria; order Enterobacterales; family Enterobacteriaceae; genus Buttiauxella. The sequence goes on along the minus strand of NZ_VEXQ01000011.1, from coordinate 107,610 downwards.
GACAATGCCTTGCCAGGTCTTGGCGGCACGGCGAAAGGCACGATTAAGGTGCGTGGCGATGTGAAAGCTCCGCAGTTGTTAGCAGATGTCACCGCGAATAATTTGCGCTGGCAGGAGCTGTCTATTGCGCGGGTGCTGCTGAAAGGGGATGTGAAATCCAGCGATCAGATTGCCGGAAATCTGGATCTGCGCGTCGAGCGTATTTCTCAACCAGGTGTGGATATCAACCTTGTTACACTGGCAGCAAAAGGTTCAGAAAAGCAGCACCAGTTACAACTGCGTATTCAGGGTAAGCCGGTATCCGGACAGCTCGATTTGAGCGGTAGTTTTGATCGTGCAGAAGAACGCTGGCGTGGAAGCCTCAGCAACACGCGCTTTGAAACGCCAGTTGGCCCATGGTCGCTAAATCGTAACCTGGCGCTGGATTACCGCAATAAAGAACAGAAAATCAATATTGGTGCGCATTGCTGGACGAACCCGAATGCCGAGCTTTGTGTGCCACAACCGATTGATGCCGGTAAGAAAGGGCGTGCGGTCGTTAACTTGAATCGCTTTGATTTGGCGATGCTAAAACCGTTTATGCCGGAAGACACACAAGCAGTAGGCACATTCAGTGGTCGTGCGGATGTTAGCTGGGATAGTGAATCTAAAGGCTTGCCGCAGGGTTCAGTCACACTGCAAGGGAGTGGCGTGAAAGTCACCCAGATAGTCAACGACGGCCCGTTGCCGGTGGCATTCGACACGCTAAATCTGAATGCGGAGCTTAAAAATAATCAGGCGCAGATTGGCTGGCTGATTCGTGTTGCTAAGAACGGCCAGCTCGACGGTCAGATTCAAATTACCGATCCTCAAGGCCGCCGGAATCTTGGCGGTAACGTGAATATGCGTAACTTTGATTTGGCTATCGCTAACTCCATTTTCTCGCGCGGGGAAAAAGCTGCCGGGAAACTCAACGCTAACTTACGTCTTGCGGGAAATGCGGAGCGGCCACAGTTGTTCGGCCAATTGCAGCTAAACGGCGTGGATATCGACGGCAACTTTATGCCGTTTGATATGCAGCCAAGTCAGGTGGCGATGAACTTCAACGGGATGAACTCGACGCTTGCCGGTACTGTGCGCACCAAACAGGGAGATATTGCTCTGAGTGGTGATGCGGATTGGACGCAAATCGACAACTGGCGTGCGCGTGTGGCGGCGAAAGGCAATAAGGTGCGCATTACGGTGCCGCCGATGGTGCGTCTGGACGTTTCGCCAGATGTCGAGTTTGTCGCAACACCGAGCCTATTTACGCTTGATGGTAGTGTTGATATTCCGTGGGCGCGTATCGTGGTGCATGACGTTCCGGAAAGCTCTGTGGGTGTTTCCAGCGACGAAGTGATGCTGGATCAAAATCTGAAGCCGATTAAACCGCAATCGGCGGGTATTCCGATCAACAGCAACCTTGTGATTCACGTCGGAAATAACGTGCGTCTGGATGCGTTTGGTTTGAAAGCGCGTTTGAACGGCGATCTGAAAATGGTGCAGGACCGCCAGGGTCTTGGTCTGAACGGGCAGATCAATATTCCGGAAGGACGCTTCCATGCATACGGACAGGATCTGATCGTGCGCAAAGGTGTGCTGCTATTTTCCGGTCCACCGGATCAACCTTTGCTAAATATCGAAGCGATTCGTAACCCGGAATCGACGGAAAACGACGTAATTGCCGGTGTTCGCGTCACAGGATCGGCCGATGAGCCAAAAGCTGAAATATTTTCTGATCCGGCTATGTCACAGCAAGAAGCCTTGTCCTACCTGCTTCGCGGGCAAGGTTTAGATAATTCTGGCGACGATGGTAACGCCATGACATCAATGCTTGTTGGCTTGGGGGTTGCACAAAGTGGTCAGGTTGTGGGTAAAATCGGCGAGACGTTTGGCGTAAGCAATCTGGCGCTTGATACCGCAGGGGTGGGGGATTCCTCACAAGTGGTGGTCAGTGGCTATGTTCTGCCTGGTCTCCAGGTGAAATATGGAGTGGGTATTTTTGACTCATTGGCGACACTAACACTGCGTTATCGCCTGATGCCCAAGCTGTATCTGGAAGCGGTGTCTGGTATCGATCAGGCACTTGATCTGCTTTATCAGTTTGAGTTTTAGCAATGCGAATATTTGTTTACGGCAGTTTAAGACGCAAGCAAGGTAACAGCCACTGGATGACTAACGCCCAGTGGCTTGGGGATCATGATGTTGAAAATTATGATCTCTACAGTCTCGGCCATTATCCGGGGGCAGTGCCGGGTGAAGGGAAAGTGGTGGGTGAAGTGTATCGTATTGATGCTTCTACACTCTCTGAGCTCGACGCTTTGCGCACCAAAGGTGGCGAATATAAGCGCCAGCTTATTCAGACCCCGTACGGCGGTGCATGGATGTATGTTTATCAAAGGCCGGTCGATGGGTTGACCCGTATCGACAGCGGAAACTGGCTGGATAAAGAAAAGTACTAGACCATTCCCAAAACGGCCACTCGAATGAGTGGCCGTTTCTCTTGCGAACATAAAAAAACACCGCCAATGGGCGGTGTTTTTACAAGCATCTTCCAAGGCGAGAATTACTTCTTAGCGCGCTCGAATGAAGCAATGATTTCAGCTTTAGCCGCAGCAGCATCTGCCCAGCCTTCAACTTTAACCCATTTGCCTTTTTCGAGAGCTTTGTACTGCTCGAAGAAGTGGGAGATCTGCGCTTTCAGCAGTTCTGGCAGGTCGTTCACATCTTTGATGTGATCGTATTCTTTGCTCAGTTTGGTGTGTGGAACTGCAACCAGCTTGGCATCTTCGCCCGCTTCGTCAGTCATTTTCAGCACGCCAACTGGACGGCAACGAATTACAGAACCTGGTTGCAGTGGGTACGGAGTTGGAACCAGAACGTCAACCGGGTCACCGTCTAAAGACAGGGTGTGGTTGATGTAACCGTAGTTGCAAGGGTAGAACATTGCAGTAGACATGAAACGGTCAACGAACAGCGCGCCGGTGTCTTTATCAATTTCATATTTGATAGGATCAGCGTTAGCTGGGATTTCGATAACAACATAGATGTCTTCTGGCAGATCTTTGCCCGCAGGGACGTTGAGTAAGCTCATGTCTTTTTCCTTTAAACTGGTGTCATTCAAGTGCCCGGTATTATAGCCAACTGGCTTTAAATGTCTTGACCTGTTTTTCTCCCCGCTCGGCACCTGGTTTCTTTTTCAGAGCCCTCCGATAACGCGAAAATCCATAAACATAGCCGTATTCTTTATAAAATTGTGTAAGCGGTTACAAGCATGCATACGACTTGTTTGAATTGTGATGTAACTCATTCTGTTACACCACACGTCGTCTATAGTTTTTTCGATACCCAGCTTTTAACCAACAATAACCCTACGAGGATGTACCTATGTGGAAGCGCTTACTTTTGGTCTCTGCTGTCTCCGCAGCCATGTCGTTTATGGCGATAGCTGCTCCGTTAACCGTCGGATTTTCGCAGGTGGGTTCTGAATCCGGCTGGCGTGCAGCAGAAACGTCGGTGGCGAAGAGCGAAGCTCAGAAGCGTGGAATCACGCTGAAGATCGCTGATGGCCAACAAAAACAAGAAAACCAGATTAAAGCCGTACGTTCATTTATCGCCCAGGGCGTTGACGCTATCTTCATCGCGCCAATCGTCGCCACTGGTTGGGAGCCTGTATTACAAGAAGCAAAAGAGGCAAAAATCCCGGTATTCCTGCTTGATCGTAATATCGATGTAAAAGACAAATCGCTATATATGACTGTAGTTACCGCCAACAACGTGCTGGAAGGCCAGTTAATTGGTGAGTGGCTGCTTAAAGAGTTGAATGGCAAGCAATGTAATGTGGTTGAGTTGCAAGGCACTGTGGGTGCGAGCGTGGCAATCGATCGTAAGAAAGGGTTTGCCGATGCCATTTCCAAAGCGTCTAACGTGAAAATTATTCGTTCTCAGTCTGGCGACTTTACCCGCAGCAAGGGTAAAGAAGTGATGGAGAGTTTTATCAAAGCTGAGAACAATGGCAAAAACATCTGCATGGTCTTCGCGCATAACGACGACATGGTGATTGGTGCGATTCAGGCAATCAAAGAAGCAGGCCTGAAACCTGGCAAAGACATTCTAACCGGTTCTATTGATGGCGTGCCTGACATCTACAAAGCGATGATGGAGGGCGAAGCGAATGCAAGCGTTGAGCTAACACCAAACATGGCGGGCCCAGCATTCGACGCGCTCGAGAAATTCAAAAAAGATGGCACCATGCCGGAAAAAGTCACTATTACCAAGTCCACTTTATACCTCCCGGATACGGCAAAAGAAGAGCTCGAGAAGAAGAAATCAATGGGTTATTGATTTTTTCCCTCACCCCGGTTTTATGTAGGGCGGATAAGCGTAGCGCCATCCGCCATTCAAAGCGCAGCCCACTGTGAATGGCGAAAGGTGGATGACGCTGTTGCTTATCCCCCTACAGATTTACGTTGGCAGGAGCTCGCAGATGAACACAAACAATCAGGAAATTCTGCGCACGGAAGGCTTATCGAAACATTTCCCAGGGGTCAAAGCGCTCGATAAAGTCGACTTCAGCCTGAATCGCGGCGAAATCATGGCGCTGCTTGGTGAAAACGGCGCGGGAAAATCAACGCTTATCAAAGCACTTACCGGCGTCTATCAACGCGACAGCGGGAATATTTACCTCGAAGGTGAGCTTATTTCACCGAAAAACACCGCGCATGCCCAACAGCTTGGCATCGGTACGGTGTATCAGGAAGTGAACCTACTGCCGAATATGTCGGTGGCCGATAACCTGTTTATTGGCCGTGAACCACGCCGCTTTGGTTTTTTACAACGCAAAGAAATGGAAAGGCGCGCCACCAGATTGATGGAATCCTATGGATTTTCGCTGGATGTTGCCGAACCGCTCAACCGCTATTCCGTGGCGATGCAGCAGATCGTGGCGATTTGCCGGGCCATTGATCTCTCAGCCAAAGTGTTGATCCTCGATGAACCTACCGCCAGCCTTGATACCAAAGAAGTCGAGATGCTTTTCACCCTGATGCGCCAGCTCAGCTCCCAGGGCGTTAGCCTGATCTTTGTCACTCACTTCCTCGATCAAGTTTATGAAGTCACAGACAGGATAACTGTGCTGCGTAACGGTGCATTTGTTGGCACGCGCAACACGAAAGATCTCCCGCAGATCGAACTGGTAAAAATGATGCTGGGACGCGAACTCGAAACAAACGCCCTGAACCGTGCGGGCCGAACATTATTGAGCGATAAACCCATCGCCGCATTTAAAGAGTTCGGCAAGAAAGGGGTGATCAACCCGTTCGATCTTGAAGTCCGCCCAGGTGAGATCGTCGGCCTGGCGGGTTTGCTTGGATCCGGACGTACCGAAACCGCCGAAGTTATTTTTGGGATCAAACCGTCAGATAGCGGTAATGCGTGGATCAAAGGCAAACAGCAGTCACTGCGCTCGCCGCATAAAGCCTCGTCGCTCGGTATTGGTTTCTGCCCGGAAGACAGGAAAACAGACGGGATCGTTGCTGCCGCCTCGGTGCGTGAAAATATTATCCTCGCTTTGCAGGCCCAGCGTGGTTGGCTAAGACCGATTCCGAAGCGCGAGCAATATCAGATAGCTGAACGGTTTATCCGCCAGTTAGGGATCCGCACGCCCAGCCCGGATCAGCCGATTGAATTTCTCTCTGGCGGCAATCAGCAAAAAGTTCTGCTTTCACGCTGGCTACTGACCAAACCACAATTCTTGATCCTCGATGAACCCACGCGTGGGATCGACGTTGGCGCGCACGCCGAAATTATCCGCTTGATCGAAACGCTCTGCGCCGATGGCCTGGCGCTGCTGGTTATCTCATCTGAACTTGAGGAGTTGGTGGGTTACGCAGATCGCGTGATCATCATGCGCGACAGGCAGCAGGTGGCGGAGATCCCGCTCGCTGAGCTTTCCGTATCGGCAATTATGAATGCCATAGCGGCATAAGGAGTTAAACGTGATGCCTCGTTCATTGCCACAGACGGACGCCGAAAAGCCAAAACACAGTTTTCGCTGGCCGCCGGGCATACCGCAGCTGGTCGCATTAGTGCTGGTGCTGCTGGTCGACAGCCTGGTCGCCAGCCACTTCTTTGACATCGTTGTGCAGAATGGGCGTTTTTTTGGCAGCCCGATAGACATTCTTAACCGTGCAGCGCCGGTCGCATTATTGGCGATTGGTATGACGCTGGTGATTGCCACTGGTGGTATCGATCTTTCTGTTGGCGCAGTGATGGCGATTGCCGGAGCCACGGCGGCAACCTTAACCGTTGACGGGCACAGCCTGGCGGTGGTGATCCTGGCTTCGCTTGGCGTGGGGATTCTGGCGGGTTTGTGGAACGGTGTGCTGGTAGCAATCCTGAAAATTCAGCCATTTGTTGCAACGCTTATTCTGATGGTTGCCGGGCGCGGGGTGGCTCAGCTGATTACCGCCGGGCAAATCGTGACATTTGATTCACCTAAGCTTTCTTATCTTGGTAGCGGCTCGCTGTTCTTCTTCCCGACGCCAGTGATTATTGTGCTGGCAACGCTGCTAATCTTCTGGCTGTTCACCCGCAAAACGGCGCTTGGTCTGTTTATCGAATCGGTGGGGATTAATATTCGAGCGGCGAAGAATGCTGGAGTGAATACCCGCACCGTCGTGATGCTCACTTATGTGCTGAGCGGCCTGTGTGCCTCCATCGCCGGGATTATCGTCACCGCCGATATCCGTGGTGCTGATGCCAATAACGCCGGATTGTGGCTAGAATTGGACGCCATTCTGGCGGTTGTTATTGGCGGTGGCTCGCTGATGGGCGGGCGTTTTAACATCGCGCTTTCGATCATTGGCGCGCTAATTATCCAGGGAATGAACACCGGTATCCTGCTTTCCGGCTTCCCACCAGAACTTAACCAGGTGGTGAAAGCGGTGGTGGTGATGTGCGTGCTGATTGTTCAGTCTCCGCGTTTTATTGCTTTGCTCAAAGGACTCCGTCGCCATGATCAAACGTAACTTACCGTTGATGATTACCCTGGCGGTGTTTGTGCTGGGTTATCTGTACTGCCTGACGCAATTCCCTGGTTTTGCGTCAACGCGAGTGATTTGCAATATTCTGACTGATAACGCTTTTCTTGGGATTATCGCCGTCGGCATGACCTTTGTGATCCTTTCCGGTGGTATTGATCTTTCAGTCGGCTCAGTGATCGCATTTACTGGCGTATTTCTCGCTAAAGCGATTGGCTTTTGGGGATTATCGCCGCTTGTCGCTTTCCCGCTAGTCCTGGTAATGGGCTGTGCATTCGGGGCGTTTATGGGATTGCTTATCGACGCGCTAAAAATCCCTGCTTTTATCATCACGCTTGCTGGGATGTTCTTCCTGCGTGGGGTTAGCTATCTGGTTTCAGAAGAGTCTATTCCTATTGATCACCCGATTTACGACACGCTTTCAAACCTGGCCTGGCGAATTCCTGGCGGTGGGCGTTTAAGCGCGATGGGCTTGCTGATGTTAGCCGTCGTCGTTATCGGTATATTTCTGGCGCATCGAACGCGTTTTGGCAACCAGGTTTACGCAATTGGTGGCAACGCCATCTCGGCAAACCTGATGGGGATTTCAACGCGCAGCACCACCATCCGCATTTATATGCTTTCTACTGGGCTTGCCACACTCGCTGGAATTGTCTTTTCACTTTATACCTCAGCGGGTTATGCGTTGGCCGGAATGGGTGTTGAGTTAGACGCCATTGCCTCAGTGGTGATTGGCGGTACTCTGTTAAGTGGCGGCGTAGGAACCGTATTAGGTACGCTGTTTGGCGTGGCAATTCAGGGGCTTATCCAGACGTATATCAACTTTGACGGCACGCTCAGTTCCTGGTGGACGAAAATCGCCATCGGCATTTTGCTGTTTATCTTTATTGCCCTACAACGCGGCCTGACGGTGCTGTGGGAAAACCGCCAAAGCTCACCTGTGAAGCGGATTAGCGTAAGCAGCCCGTATCCAAAATAATTCGAGTTGCATTGAGGCGGTAAGAGAACGAGTCCCAATGAGCTGACTAAAGTAAGTGATTTGGGCGAGTGAACGTAGCCAACAAAGATGCGGCTCGAAGTATGAAGGATATAAATTTTTTCCGGTGGTGGCCGATAACTGATCCATCGTTCTGCCACCGGGAAAAGAGCATGTTGAGAAATTTGTCTATTCGCACGGGGCTGCTGACGTTATTAGCAGTCATGACCTTTCTGTTGTTATTTGTCAGCGGCATGGGCATTTACGCTCTGCAACAAAGCTCTACTTCACTCCAGAAAATCAACCGATTACAGGGCGAGCAGATGGTGCGCTTGTCTGATGGTTATGTTTCATTATTGCGCGCGCGTAACGGAGCAGGGCAGGCAGTTCGGCAGATGGAAATCGGCATGTTGGAAGACGCGGCAAAATCCGCCGATTACGTAGCCAGTGACGTCACTTCAGCGCAGCAGCAGCTCAAAGATTTTATCGACAGCGGCGTAGGTGATGAAGAGGGCAACCGACTCATTCAGAACTTATCGCAAAGCTATGCGGAATACCTCGCAAAAGGTATTAACCCGATGCTGGTCGCACTCACCAAACAAAGCCCCGATGATTATTACGATTTGCTTGAGCATGTGCTGATCCCACAGGCGCAGAAGTTTGATACTGATGTAGATATTATCAAACAGTGGGGCGAACAGCGCGGCAACAACGAAGTTGAAGCGGTGCAAAGACACAAAACTATCGTCCTGACTCTTATCATTATTGCAGCCTTGCTCACCGCAGGGATTATCGTGTTGGTGTGGCTGGCGCTGCGTCATTTATTGCTCAAACCGCTTAATCAGTCGATTGAACAACTGGAGTTTGTCGCCAAAGGTGATTTAACCCAGCCATTGCCACCTGCGGGCAATAACGAGTTTGGTCGCCTGGCCGCGGCAATTACCGTGATGCGTGATTCCCTGATGGAATCTGTGAGCCGCGTGCGTGATGCCAGCTCGCAAATTGACACTGGCAGCCGTGAACTGGCGGCGGGTAACCAGAATCTGGCGCAACGTACCGAATCGACCGCGACGTCGCTCGAACAAACTGCAGCCAGCATGGAACAGATTACTGCGACGGTAAAACAGAATGCCGATAACGCCGAACAGGCGCACAAATTAGCGAAAGACGTTTCTGATACTGCCGACCGTGGCAGCGAAATGGTGTGCTATGTAATTGAAAAAATGCGTGATATTTCCAGCAGTTCTGACCGCATTGCAGACATTCTTAGCGTTATCGACGGTATTGCCTTCCAAACCAATATTCTGGCGCTCAACGCCTCGGTAGAAGCGGCTCGTGCCGGTGAGCAAGGACGTGGGTTTGCTGTCGTTGCGGGTGAAGTTCGCACATTGGCCAGTCGCAGTGCAGATGCGGCAAAAGAGATCCGCACGCTGATTTCAGATTCGCAAAATCACGTTGGTGAAGGCCGGGAACTCGCGCAGCAAGCCGGTGAGACGATGGATGAAATCGCAGAAGAAGTCATGCGTATGACGCGTCTGGTGCGTGAAATCGCCAGCGCTTCAAATGAACAGAGTCACGGTATTGAGCAGGTGAATATTGCTGTTAGTCAGATGGACGAAGCCGCTCAGCAAAATGCGGCGTTGGTTCAAGAATCTACAGCGGCGACCCGTTCGCTCGAAGATCAGTCGCAACAACTCGTGGCGGCAATGGCAACGTTTCGCTGCTAGCCGTATAGCCTCTCCTTTTAAGGAGAGGCTATTTTAAAGTCTTAGGCGTCCGGATACTCACGGATAAAGCGTTCTACATCCTCAACCATATGTTCGTTACCGACAAAGAACGGACGGCGCTGGTGCAGGGTTTCTGGGATGATATCCAGAATACGTTCTTTACCGTCGCTGGCTTTGCCGCCTGCTTGTTCAGCCAGGAACGCCATCGGGTTACCTTCATACAGCAAACGCAGTTTCCCTTGCGGGTGGCTGGCAGTGCTTGGATAGAGATAAATGCCGCCTTTCAGCAGGTTGCGGTGGAAATCTGCAACCAGAGAGCCAATGTAGCGCGAAGTGTAAGGGCGCTGAGTGTTGGCATCTTCTTCCTGACAGAACTTAATGTACTTTTTCACACCGGTCGGGAAGCGGATGTAATTCCCTTCGTTGATGGAATAGGTATTGCCTTTTTCCGGGAAGCGCATACGTTCCTGGCACAGGCAGAATACACCAAGAGAGGGATCGTAGGTGAATGCATGCACGCCACAACCGGTGGTATAAACCAGCATGGTCGAAGAGCCGTAAACCACATAACCTGCTGCGACCTGACGGTTGCCAGGCTGAAGGAAATCAGCTTCGGTTACTGGCGTGCCTACCGGCGTAATACGACGGTAGATAGAGAAAATCGTACCCACTGACACGTTAACGTCGATGTTTGATGAGCCATCAAGCGGGTCCATCAGCACCACATACTTGGCATGTTCCGCGCCGTCGAAAATAACAATGTCATCTTCTTCTTCGGAAGCCACACCCGCCACAATCCCTCGGGCTTTCAGTGCTGCTTTCAGTTTTTCGTTTGCGAACAGGTCGAGCTTTTGCTGCACTTCGCCCTGAATGTTTTCAGCTCCGCTGGCACCTAAAATATCAACCAGACCTGCTTTGTTGATATCGCGGTGGATGATTTTTGCGCCGAGCTTTATTGCCGACAGCAATGCAGTCAGTTCACCGGTTGCGTGCGAGAACTCGTGCTGCTTTTCGACAATAAATTCACCTAACGTTTTCATAACACTTTCCCTGCAGTCAGTCAGTTGAGTAAAACGATTGCAACAATCCTAACAAAGATTCAAATAGTAGCGTACAGGTGAATCGCGCCAGCAAAATGCAGAATTAACTTAAATGCGATTTGCCAGCCTCCAACATACGGTTAGAATGTGCGCCAAATAATGAAAGGATAGTTTTATGCGCATTCATATTCTGGGTATTTGCGGCACCTTTATGGGCGGCCTGGCAATGCTGGCACGTTCACTCGGCCATGAAGTGACAGGCTCGGATGCCAACGTGTATCCACCAATGAGTACTCTGTTAGAAGAGCAGGGTATTGAGTTAATTCAAGGTTACGACCCAAGCCAGCTCGATTCTCAACCGGATCTGGTAATCATCGGTAACGCGATGACGCGTGGGAACCCATGTGTTGAAGCGGTGCTGGAGAAAAGCATCCCTTATATGTCTGGGCCGCAATGGCTGCATGATTTCGTACTGCGTGACCGTTGGGTGATTGCTGTGGCGGGGACGCATGGCAAAACCACCACTGCGGGTATGGCAACCTGGATTCTGGAAGCTTGCGGTTACAAGCCTGGTTTTGTGATCGGCGGTGTACCGGGTAACTTCGACGTTTCTGCGCGTTTGGGTGATAGCCCATTCTTCGTGATTGAAGCCGATGAATACGATTGTGCGTTCTTCGATAAGCGTTCCAAATTCGTGCATTACTGCCCGCGCACGCTGGTCCTCAATAACCTTGAGTTCGACCACGCGGATATTTTTGACGATCTGAAAGCGATTCAGAAACAGTTCCACCATCTGGTGCGCATCGTACCAGGGCAGGGGAAAATTATCTGGCCTGAAAACGACGCCAACATTAAACAAACTCTGGCGATGGGTTGCTGGAGTGAGCAAGAGCTGGTGGGTGAACAAGGCCACTGGCAGGCGAAGAAACTTAATCCGGATGCGTCCAACTGGGAAGTGTATCTGGATGGCGAGCGCGTGGGTGTTGTGCACTGGCAACTGGTTGGCGAACACAACATGCATAATGGCTTGATGGCAATTGCCGCCGCACGCCATGTAGGTGTGACACCTGCTGATGCAGCAAAATCACTGGATAGCTTTGTTAATGCTCGCCGTCGCCTTGAGCTGCGTGGCGAAGCGAATGGCGTGACGGTGTATGACGATTTTGCTCACCATCCAACGGCGATTCTGGCAACGCTTGCCGCATTGCGTGGCAAAGTTGGCGGTACAGCACGCATTCTTGCGGTACTTGAGCCACGCTCAAACACCATGAAAATGGGTCTGAGCAAAGATGACCTCGCGCCATCTTTAGGCCGAGCAGATGAAGTCTTCCTGCTTCAGCCTCCGCACATTCCATGGCAAGTAGTAGAAGTGGCAGAAGCGTGTATCCAGCCTGCGCACTGGAGTGCGGATGTCGATACGCTGGTTGATATGGTGGTAAAAACCGCACAACCAGGCGACCACATTCTGGTGATGAGCAACGGTGGTTTCGGTGGTATTCATCAGAAATTGCTGGATGCGTTGGAAAAGAAAGCTGCAAATCAGTAATCGGCTTTAAATCATTTTCACGCGGTAGGCACCAATAAAAATGCCCGCAGATTTGCGGGCATTTTTTTAGACCTGGTTTTCAGCCAGTTCGCGCAGATACGAGAATATCAGGCGATAAGATTTTGGCGGCTTGTTAGTCGCTTTTTCTTTTTGTGCATTGCGGATCAACACGCGTAACTGCTGACGATCGGCCTCAGGGTAAAGTCTTAACACTTCACTCATCGCATCATCACCTTCTTCAACCAAACGATCGCGCAGCGCTTCCAGTTTATGGAACAGTGCAACCTGCTGGTTGTGACGGTTTTTCAGTTTGTCGAGCGCCTGGCGGATAGGGTCCATGTCGCGCGAACGCATCATTTTGCCAATCAACTGCACCTGACGGCGGCGACCTTCTTTCTTGATCTTCTGCGCCAGATCGATTGCTGCACGCAAATCTTCATCAAGCGGGATTTTGTCGAGCGCGTTCTTGCCCAACTCCATCAGCTCCATACCCAGGCGTTTTAATTCCTCGGCATCACGCTTAATTTCGCTTTTACTGACCCAGATAATCTCATCATCTTCGTCTTCATTTTCGTTATCTGGTACGTCGTCGAGCCAGTCATCGGGCTGCTTAGTCATATTAGGCTCCTTAAAAAAAGTGGCTAATTCTACCAGTAAAGCCTGTTCACTGCGAAATTGTTCTGATCCTGTTAGACTTAAATCACTCACCTTACATTATGGCAGTAGCGATGAAAGTAAACACGCAAGTAGCACAACAACGTCAGGTTCTGGAACAAGCGGTATCTCAGGCGCTGGAATTAGCTTCCGCTCAGTCAGACGGCGCAGAAGTTGCCGTCAGTAAAACCACTGGTATCAGCGTAAGCACGCGATACGGTGAGGTGGAAAACGTCGAATTTAACAGCGATGGTGCACTAGGCATCACCGTCTATCATCAAAACCGTAAAGGTAGTGCATCCACGACCGATCTCAGCCCGGACGCCGTTGCGCGTACCGTTCAGGCTGCGCTGGATATTGCCCGTTACACATCCCCAGACCCGTTTGCCGGTGTGGCAGATAAAGAGTTGCTGGCCTTCGAAGCACCAGATTTGGATCTTTTCCACCCGACTGAAATGGACGCCGATCGCGCTATTGAGCTGGCCGCTCGCGCTGAAAATGCGTCGTTGAATGTGGATAAGCGCATCAACAATACCGAAGGTGGCAGCTTTAACAGCCACTACGGTATTAAAGTTTTCGGTAACAGCAATGGCATGCTGCAAAGCTATTGTTCAACGCGCCACTCGCTTTCAAGCTGCGTGATTGCAGAAGTGAACGGTGAAATGGAGCGTGATTACGCGTACACCATTGGCCGCGCGATGGAAGACCTGGATAGCCCGGAGTCTGTGGGTATCGAGTGTGCACGCCGCACGCTTGCACGCCTGTCGCCACGTAAACTTTCTACTATGAAAGCGCCGGTTATCTTTGCAGCCGAAGCGGCAACTGGCCTGTTCGGGCACTTGGTTGGCGCGATTGCGGGTGGTTCTGTTTACCGTAAATCGACTTTCCTGCTCGATTCTCTGGGCACGCAAATTTTACCTGAATGGCTAACAATTGAAGAACATCCGCATTTACTCAAAGGGTTAGCTTCTACACCATTTGATAGCGAAGGTGTGCGTACAGAACGCCGTGACATTATTAAAGATGGCATCTTGCAACAATGGCTGCTGACTAACTATTCAGCACGCAAACTGGGCCTGAAAAGCACCGGTCATGCGGGCGGTATCCACAATTGGCGCATCGAAGGGCGCGGTCTGGACTTCGACGGCATGCTTAAAGAGATGGGCACCGGTCTGGTTGTGACAGAGCTGATGGGGCAAGGCGTGAGCGGCATTACGGGCGATTATTCACGCGGTGCATCTGGCTTCTGGGTTGAGAACGGTGAAATTCAGTATCCGGTGAGTGAAATCACCATCGCCGGTAACTTAAAAGATATGTGGCGTGAAATTGTCACAGTGGGCAGTGATATTGAGAAGCGTAGTAATATTCAGTGTGGTTCAGTGCTGTTACCGGAGATGAAGATCGCCGGTCAGTAGAACGGTAATGGGCGCGTCCTGCAGCGCCCTTCTTCGACATAATAAAAAGGTGATGTAATGCGTAAGCAACTAATTGCAATGTTGGCAGTATCATCTGTGTTATTCACAGGTGCTGTAATGGCAAAAGAAGTTGGCGATGATATGGATACCATCGCTGAGAATTACAAAACCGTGTTAAGTACTGACAACGCGGCTGAGTTAAAAACCTCGCTAAACAACATGCGCACCGCAGCACTGGACGCGCAAAAAGGCGCTCCAGCTAAGCTTGAAAACGAAGCAGCAGACAGCGCAAAAATGAAAGATTATCGCCACGGCCTTGAGTTGCTGGTAGGGCAAATTGACGGTGCGCTGAAACTTGCCAATGAAGGTAAAGTAAAAGAAGCACAGGCGGCGGCAGAAGAGTTTAAAACCACTCGCAATGCCTACCATAAAAAATACCGCTAAGCTGATACTAGCTCTGCCTTCAGGGCTTGTGTATTTTCATTTAATTTATAAGGACATCTGATTTATGAAACCAATTCATACGATTATCAAAAGTGCCGCTACCGTTTCGCTGCTTGCGTTCAGTGTTTTTGCCGCAAACGCCGCGCTGCTGCCAATTTCCGGTGATTTTCAGGCCGATCACTTTTCCGCAAAAGTGGTTTCAGTTGATCAAAAAAACCATGTTGTGGTGCTGGAAGGAACTGAAGGGAATAAAGTGTCACTCAACGTTCCTGAAGACGCTGGTACGCTGACCAATTTGAAAGCGGGTGATATTGTCGACACCACTGTTACGCGCTCCGTAGCCGTTGCTCTTGATACGAATATTGATAAATCCGCACCGACTGCATCGTCTACCAAAGGTATCGAGAAAGCCACTCCAGCAGACCGCGAGCATGAAGCTTTCCGCCAGGTAAACGTTCAGCTCAAAATCAAACACATTGATCTGAAAAATAACGAAATTACGTTTGAAGGCCCTAAAGGCCAGCAGAAGACAATCACTGTTGTTGACCCGGATGTTCAGGCTCGTTTGAAAGATCTGAAAGTAAACCAAAGTGTACGTGTGACTTATACCGATTCTATTCAAATCAAGGCTAACGCCGCTAAGTAATCCCTTCCAATGCTTTTCCCCCTTTCTGCTCTGCGGGAAAGGGGGAATTCGTTCCAAACCTGTCACTGGGCTTTGTATCCGCTTTTATATTTGCTGCAGTTTAAAATTAACACCGCATGCACGAGCGTAACGCATGAGAGTTTCATACTTCATTTCCTCCAGTCGGCGAAAGGCTAAATCTACCTCACCTCTGCACGATTGCCATAAAGCACTCTAAAATTGCAATGTCATCACGGCTTGTGAGTTTTCCTTTCTAATAAACCTGTCAGAAATTGTAAGTTTTCTATCCAGGATTTTCTGTAATTTGAGATCTCAATTACAAAGTGAATCAAAATTTCTTATTAATTAAAATAATGTTTCATTTTTAATTCATTCAGTGAGTAAATGCATCAAAACGTACTAGTGCCACACAGAGATTATGGATAAGGGAGTCATAAGGATGCTGCATTTGAAACAGGTTTTGCCAAAAATTTCGCTGGTTGCTAACGCTGTTGCGGCAACGATTTTACTGAGCGGATGTGGCGATGACGAAGCTCCAACAGGGGCTGTAACGCTGAAAACAGCGTTTAACCAATCTGAAAATAACCCACAATACAAAGCATTAGTCTCATTCAGCGATAAGCTGGAATCAGCGACAGATGGCCGCTACAAATTAGAAATCCATCCTAACGAGCTGTTGGGTGACCAGCGTGCATCGCTGGAACTGGTTCAGTCCGGTGCAATTCAAATGGCGGTTGTCGCAAACCCATTGGTTGAAAACTTTAATAAGAACTTCTCTGTGCTGGCAATGCCGTATGTGTACGACAACCCAGAGCACCAGCGCAAAGTGTTTACTTCCGGTGTGCTGGACAGTTTGTTTGCTTCTACTAAAGGCACCGGTTTTGAAGTCGTCACCGCGTATACAGCCGGTGCGCGCAGCATTTACACCAAAGGTGCCGCTGTCACCAGCCCAGAAAATATGAAGGGCAAGAAAATTCGTGTCATGCAGTCCGACACCATGATTAAAATGTTGGATTGCATGGGGGGAACCGGTGTCCCAATGGGGCAAGGTGAGGTCTATTCCGCAATTCAGCAGGGCGTTCTGGACGGCGCTGAAAACAACGAAATTACCTACGCTGACCTCAAGCAATACGAAGTTGCACCTTACTTCTCTACAACCCGCCACGTGATGGTAGCGGACCTGTTAGTGGCTAACGAAAGTTTCCTCGCCAAAATGACGGATAGCGACCGAGACCTGTTCCGTAAACTGGCCAAAGAGAGCACCCAAACCCAGTTTGAACTGTGGGATCAGGCGCTTGATGGTGCACGCAAGGTTGCAAAAGATAACGGTGCAGTCTTCACGGATGTGGATATCAAACCTTTCCAGGAACGTTGCAAGCCGCTGCAATCTGCCATGTTAACCACACCTGAACAAAAAACGTTGTACGAAAAAATTCGTGAGTTGGCCGAGTAATACGGCTTAGAAGTCAGGGGGCTTTCTGGCCCCCAGTGGAGATTTTATGAAAAGTTCTCAGTCTGTCCCCTCCGCCGCCGTGTCCAAATCTGATTTTTATTCGTACATCACACGAGTAAAACAGGCCGTCGATAAAGTTGCGTCTTTGCTATGTATTCTGCTTGTGGGTTTAATGACTTTGCTGGTCACCTGGCAGGTTGCTTCCCGTTATTTGTTTAATAGCCCAAGTGCGGTCAGTGAAGTGCTGGCGCGTTATTTATTTATCTGGCTGGTACTTATTGGCGGGGCTTATGTCTTCGGCCTACGCGAGCATATGGCTATTACGTTTATGCGCGATAAGTTGCCGCGAAAAATATGCCTGTCGCTTGAGATAGTCGGCGAACTTGCCACCTCAATATTTGCATTACTGGTACTGACCTTCGGGGGTTATATCGGTATGAGCCGCCAGATGGCGCAGCTTGATTCTGCATTACAAATTCCAATCGGCATTATCTACATTGCTATTCCATTGAGCGGTGCAATGACGCTGTTCTATTGCCTGTATAACCAATATGGGCTGTTCAGAAAATTTTCTTCGAAACAAGATTGATTAGGTGTCGACATGGATATTGCGATTATTGTTGCCTTAGTAATGTTTAGCGGAGTTCTGTTCCTGTTATTGGCCGGAGCGCCAATCAGTATCAGCATCGGGATTTCGTCTTTCGCTGCAATGTTACTTATTTTACCGTTTGATAGTGCGATATTAACTTCCGCACAGCGCGTTTTTGTCGGCCTTGATTCCTTTGCGTTACTCGCCATTCCTTTCTTTATTCTGGCGGGGAATTTAATGAATAATGGTGGAATAGCCATTCGTTTAATTAACTGCGCGAAGATGGTCAGTAATTTCCTGCCAGGTCCATTGGCCCAGACTAACGTGGTTGCCAATATGCTGTTTGGCTCCATCAGTGGTTCAGGCGTGGCTTCTGCTGCCGCTGTCGGCGGGATTATGTCGCCAATTCAGAAAAAAGAGCAGTACGACCCGGCGTTTAGCGCAGCGGTTAACATTGCTTCGGCACCTACGGGTATGCTGATTCCACCGAGCAACTCACTGATTGTTTACGCAACCGTAGCAGGCAGCGTTTCTATCTCTGCGCTGTTTATGGCGGGTTACGTTCCCGGTATTTTGTGGGGTCTGGGCGTTATGCTGGTGGCCGGTTTTATTGCTAAACGTCGCGGTTATGTTTCTGACCGCTCAGCCAATAAAGGCCAGACCTTACGTATTCTGTTTGATGCGATTCCAAGCTTGATGATGATTGTCGTGGTTATTGGCGGCATTCTGGGTGGGATATTCACAGCAACAGAAGCATCGGCAATCGCGGTGGTTTATTCCCTGGTGCTCGGCATTATTTATCGCAATATCAAAGCAGAAGATATTCCGAAAATCTTCCTGGCAACCGCCAAAATGACGGCCATTGTTATTTTCATGCTAGCCGCTTCGTCCATCATGTCCTGGGTAATGGCATTCACCAAAATACCTGCGCTGATTGCTTCTGGCTTACTTTCCGCGACAGATAACTTCATTGTTATTTTGCTGATTATGAACCTGGTGTTGTTGTTGGTCGGAACGTTTATGGACCCCACTCCAGCGGTATTAATATTCACCCCAATCTTCCTGCCAATTTGCATGCAGTTTGGTATGGACCCGGTGCATTTCGGTATCATGATGGTGTTTAACTTGTCGCTGGGGACGATTACGCCACCGGTTGGCCCTATCTTATTTACCGGCTGTAAAGTCGGCGATATTAAGATAGAACGGGTAATAAAACCGCTGTTGCCCTTCTTTGCGGTGATTGCGATTGTTTTGATGTTGGTGACTTACTTACCTGCAGTCTCTATGGCGCTGCCACAAAGCATGGGGCTGGTGAAATAAGACAGACTGATTTGAAGGTCACCTTTTTTCTGTATTGTGTCGGGTTGCGCGATGCTTACCCGACCTACAAAAGCCGAACTGATTTGTAGGGTGGATTAGCGCAAGCGACATCCACCATAGCCCTCACCTTGAAGACCGTTTTCGTAACCCCACCATAAGCCTTTCCAATATTTCCCCCAAAACATTCCTCAAATCACACTTTCGATCAAAAACTATCACTGTAGTTAATGATTTCGGCCTCCTTAATCCGTGACAGTAATCACATTAAACTAGCGAATTATCATGATTCAGCCCTTTTTTGTGGTGCATATCACTCTTGCCTCTGGGATTTCCGCTTCAAAGTGGAAAACAACTCGCTACAAACCTTCATCCCCTCCCGATACCTTAAAAGCCTGACAGCGAAGAGGTACGTAGTGTGAATAACGGAGCGGTAATGGTTAATGAAGCCGGGAGTACCGAGGCTGCACAGCTCACAGAACGAGTGCTGGCGTTTATCAATGCGCTGCTAAAGACCAGAAACATCACGCCGAATGCGGTGCAAGAACAGATGCTGACTTCCCACGTTCGCGCCATGGCTCATCGGTCACTGACCGGTGAACCGTTGCCAGAAGTTGAAGAGAGTCTGTTCGAGGAAATCTCTGATGATTCTCTGGAGATGGCAAAAGAAGTCGTGGAGCAGTTTGGCAATTTGCCGGTTGAAGAGGCGTGGTTGTTATCAGTGCATTTTGAAGTCGCGAAAGACAATCTTTAAATAATCAGGAGATTCAGATGGAACAAATTACCGTAGTTATTGGCGACCGTTTGGGTAAAGGCCAGAAAGTGGCCGCAGGGATTGAAAAAGCGGGTGGTCGCGCCGTGGTTATTGCAGGCGTTGCCGCTGATATGAAACTGGGCGATGTGATGAAAGCAGAAAATGCCACCTTTGGTATTTCTTTCTGCGGAAGCGGCGGTGCGGGTGCCATTACTGCACAAACCAAACACGGCTATAAAGCCAAGTACGGCATGCGTTCAGTGGAAGAAGGTGTTACTGCAATTAACGAAGGTAACAATGTTCTGGGCTTCGGCTTTATGGACAAAGAAGAGCTGGGCGAGCGTCTGGTGCAGGCCTGGGCCAAGAAGTACGGAAAGTGAGTATGAAAGAACACTTCTCAGAAACGGTGAGAGTGAAGGGGCGTGGCGATACCAAAGCCAAAGCATTTTCTGACGCCCTGAATCATGTTCAGGGCTCGGTTCTGAAATCTTCTCCCCACATTTTACTGCGTATCGAGCCACAGGATGTGCAGGTCATTCAGGCTCGAGTCCAGGTAAAGAAAGAGGCATTTTTGTTCTTCTTTCTGAAGCGCGAAAAGCGAATGTTCAGCGTAGAGCTGGATGTTAGCGTCAACGTTACAGC
The DNA here is from genome assembly GCF_006376615.1 of Buttiauxella sp. B2. Lineage (GTDB taxonomy): Bacteria > Pseudomonadota > Gammaproteobacteria > Enterobacterales > Enterobacteriaceae > Buttiauxella. The sequence continues at coordinate 87,349 of NZ_VEXQ01000011.1, read as the reverse complement.
CATCAATATGGACAAAATAGACTTCATCGCATCTTAAAAATCACACAGAAAGGACAGACAGATGTTCTTAATTATACTAATAAAATCGCTAATAATCGGGGGGCTCGTCGGTGTAGGTGTTGGCGCCGGGGCTGCACGTATGTTTCACGCGCCAACCACTCAAGGGATGGGCGCTTTCCGTACACTGGGTGAGCTGAACTCCTGCGAAGGGGATCCTGCTTCACACTTCTCCTTTGGACTTGGTTTCTTCTTCAACGCCTGGGCCTCCTCGGTTGCAGCGGGTGCTTTTACCCAGGACGTTGACCACCGCATTATCCCAAACTGGGGTGCTGCCGCGTTGATGGTGAAAAACCGTAATGTGGCTGAAACCCTGCATGACCCAAGAAAGATGGCCATCGCTTGTGGTGTCATCGGCATGATTGTTGTTGCCTTCCTTAACTCCACTGCTTCCGCTGTTCCGGCAGCATTACAGGTTACCGCGGTAAAAGTTCTGGTTCCTGCCGCTAACTTGCTGGTTAACACAGTGATGCCGGTTATTTTCTGGCTGGCGGCGATTGATGCCGGTAAGAAATCAGGCTTCTGGGCCACGATTTTCGGTGGCTGCGCACAACTGATTATGGGTAACGCAGTACCTGGTTTGGTGCTCGGTATCCTGATTGGTAAAGGTGTGGAAGAAAGTGGCTGGAACCGTGTCACGAAAGTGATGATGGCCGCCATTATCGCGCTGTTTGTGCTGAGCGCCTTCTTCCGTGGCTTCGATATGAAAATGATCGAATCCTTCCATCTGACCGTGCCGAATTGGCTGGATCTGATTCATAACTCGCTGAGCGGAAAATAACGGAGCCTGTGATGGAAGAGAATAAAGGTTTTTGGTACGCCGACTGGTCATTCCCGATTTTTGTTGGCCTGCTTTCTTCCGGCGTATTCGCTGGGACACACATGTACTACCTGTACGGCATTGGTGCGTTTAACGAAGTGGCTTTTGTTTCCATGTTGCGTGCCGGGATGGATACCGGAGTTTACGGGGCAGTCGCGGCGTTTGGTGCCAGCTTCCTGTTTGCGCGCATCATTGAAGGCTCGCTGGTCGGGATTCTGGATATCGGTGGTGCGATTCAAACCGGCGTAGGGCTTGGTGTTCCGGCGCTGCTGCTGGGTGCTGGCTATGTCTTCCCGGTGGCGAACTTTGCAGCTTCCTTGGCTACCGGCCTGGTGATTGGCGTGGCGATTGGCTACCTGATAATCCTGGCGCGTAAATTCACCATCAACCAGAGCGACTCCACTTACGGTGCAGACGTAATGATGGGCGCGGGTAACGCATCGGGCCGGTTCCTTGGGCCGTTGATTATCCTGAGCGCCATGACCGCTTCCATTCCGATTGGTATCGGCTCGCTGATTGGTTCGCTGCTGTTTTACCTGTGGAACAAACCGATTACTGGTGGCGCAATTCTTGGCGCAATGATCTTTGGGGCATTCTTCCCGATTGCTCTGTAGCACGGATGGGTGGAAAGCTTCGCGCTTCTCCACCCTCTGTCCCTGAAGGAGAAAAACATGTTCGACTTAATCCTGCGCAACGCATGTCTGGTGGACGAAACGGTTATCGATATCGCGCTGAAAGACGGAAAAATTGCCGCGTTGGGTGAAGTAACCGGCGAGGCAAAAGAAGAACGCCAGCTTAATGGCGAATACTATGTAAGCGCAGGCTGGATTGATTCTCACGTTCACTGTTACCAAAAATCCCCGATTTATCATGATGAGCCTGACAGCATCGGCATCAATACGGGCGTGACAACCGTGGTGGATGCCGGAAGCACTGGCGCTGACGACATTGACGAGTTTTACGAGATAACTCGCAAAGCCAGAACAGATGTTTACGCGTTACTGAACATCTCTCGCGTTGGGCTGATTGCACAGAATGAACTGTCTGATATGGCAAATATCGACAAAGCCGCGGTGTCCGGCGCTATAAAGCGCCACCCAGGCTTTATCGTCGGCATTAAAGCGCGTATGAGCAGCAGCGTTGTAGGTGCCAACGGTATTAAACCGCTGGAAAGTGCCAAAGAAATCCAGCGTGAAAACGGTGAGTTACCGCTGATGGTTCACATCGGCAACAACCCGCCTGACCTTGACGAGATTGCCGATTTACTGACGAGCGGCGACATTATTACCCACTGCTATAACGGTAAACCGAACCGCATTCTTACGCCAGGCGGTGAATTACGAGCGTCGATTTCCAATGCTATTGCTCGTGGCGTGCGTCTTGATGTCGGCCACGGTAGCGCTAGTTTCAGTTTTGACGTGGCGAAAGTCGCTATCAGTCAGGGTATTTTACCTCACACCATCAGCTCCGATATTTATTGCCGTAACCGCATAAATGGCCCGGTTCACAGTCTTGGTGCGGTGATGTCCAAATTCCTGTCGATTGGCATGTCTATGCCACAAGTGATTGATTGCGTTACTGAGCAAGCAGCCGATGGCTTGCGTCTGGCAAATAAAGGACGTTTGTCCGTTGGCCTTGACGGTGACCTGACCATTTTTGCTTTGCGCCAACAGCCGACAGTATTTACCGATTCAGAACTTCAGACGCTCACGGGTGAGCAGTTGCTGGTCGCGCTCGCCGCGGTTCGTGCCGGGAAGTGGTTTACAACCGAACAAGGGAAAGAAGAACATGCCTTCGATTTATGAAAAATACAATTTAAAACAAGTGATTAACGCTTCTGGTCGCATGACGGCGCTTGGTGTTTCTACCCCCCGCCCGGAAGTGGTTGAAGCCGTGACGACCGGAATGAATCATTACTTTGAAATGAAAGACCTGGTGAACAAAACCGGGGAATACATTGCAAAACTGCTGGACGTTGAAGCGGCGACTGTAGTGTCTTGTGCATCTTCTGGCATCGCACAATCGGTGGCTGCGGTGCTGGTAAAAGATAACGCCTGGCTGATTGAAAACCTTCACGCCGCCCCGCTTGAGAACAACGAAATCGTGTTGCCGAAAGGCCATAACGTGAACTTTGGCGCGCCGGTTGGCACCATGGTGAATCTCGGTGGCGGTAAAGTCGTGGAAGCCGGTTACGCCAACGAATGTTCAGCAGACCAATTGGCTGCGGCGATTTCCCCACGTACCGCCGCCATTTTGTATATCAAATCGCACCACTCGGTACAGAAAAGCATGCTCAGTGTCGAGCAGGCTGTAGTGGTCGCGCGGAAACATAATTTACCGCTGATTGTGGATGCTGCGGCTGAAGAAGATTTGCAGTGCTACTACCGTGCAGGCGCGGAACTGGTGATTTACAGTGGCGCAAAAGCCATTGAAGGGCCAACCAGCGGGCTGGTAATAGGTAAAGAGCAGTACGTCGAGTGGGTGAAACTACAAACCGGCGGCATTGGCCGTGCGATGAAAGTGGGTAAAGAGGGCATTCTTGGGCTGACTTGTGCTATCGAACACTACCTTACTGCGGCGAAAGAAAGCGGTGCTCAGATGGCCGAAAAAATGGCACCGTTTATCACCAGCCTGAACACGCTTGATGGCGTGAGCGCCCGTGTAGTGTGGGATGCCGCAGGTCGTGACATCGCCCGTAGTGAAATCAAATTCGACGAAGCGATTATTGGTATCAGCACGGGCGAGTTGGTCAGCGCCCTAAAACAAGGCGAATACGCAATTTACTTCCGTGGCTATAAGGCCAACGAAGGGATTATCGAAGCCGATGTGCGCAGTGTAAGCCCAGAACAACTCGACATTATTTACCGCTGCATTAAAGCAAACACCTGCAAGGAGCAACAGGCATGAAACTGACCCCCAATTTTTACCGTGACCGTGTGTGCCTGAATGTGCTGGCGGGCTCCAAACAGAATGCCAAAGAGATTTATGAAGCAGCGGAAGGCCATGTGCTGGTTGGTGTGCTGTCAAAAAACTATCCCGATGTTGCCAGCGCGGTGGCGGATATGCGCGAGTATGCCGCGTTAATTGATAACGCGCTGTCTGTGGGTTTGGGGGCGGGCGATCCGAACCAGTCAGCGATGGTTAGCGAAATCTCGGCCCAGGTGCAGCCACAGCATGTAAATCAGGTATTTACGGGTGTTGGCACAAGCCGCGCGTTACTTGGGCAAAAAGATACAGTGGTGAATGGCCTCGTTTCCCCTACAGGGATGGTGGGGATGGTGAAAATCTCTACCGGGCCATTGAGTTCTGGCGCACCAGATGGCATCGTGCCGGTCGAAACTGCGGTCAAGTTGCTGAAAGATATGGGCGGTAGCTCAATCAAATACTTCCCGATGGGCGGCTTGAAATGCCAGGACGAATTCCGTGCGGTCGCACTTGCTTGCGCGAAACACGATTTCTGGCTTGAACCAACCGGCGGGATCGACCTGGAAAACTACGAAGACATTCTGAAGATCGCTCTGGACGCTGGAGTAAGCAAAGTCATTCCGCACATTTATAGCTCGATTATTGATCCAGCGAGCGGCAATACGCGTCCGGAAGATGTGCGTATTTTGCTGGATATGACGAAGAAGTTGGTTGGTTGAAATAACCCTCACCCCGATCTTCTCCTGGATAGAGGGGTTGGGTGAGGGCGACAAATCATATAAACGATGAGGATCTCCGATGCCTGCAACACGTAATCTTCTTATCGCTTCACTTGCTCTGCTTGCCGGTTCAGCTGCGGCACAAACGCAATTCGCTTGGGTTGGCACCTATAATCCCAACGGTGAAGGGGTGTACCGTTTTCAGGTTGATACAAAAACGGGCGCACTGAGCAATAAAACGTTAGTCAGTGCATTGCCAAATGCAGCTCAGTTGACGGCATCGAAAGATGGCAAAACGCTGTATGTGGCAAGTGAAGTAGAAAAAGGCGTTATTGCTGCCTTGCGTGTAGAGGATGATGGGAGCCTGAAAGAACTAAACCAGGTTTCATCGAGCGGTGCAGGGCCGGTTTATTTGTCGCTTACGCCAAACGAACGTCATTTGCTGGTGGCTAATTACATTAGCGGTTCCGTTGCGGTATTACCGGTGAAAGAGGACGGCAGCCTTGGTGAAGCTACCGATACTCGACAAGATTCTGGACCTGCGGGTGCAGCAAAACCTGAAGCTGCCGTGGAAGGCAGTTTTGCGGCAAGTGATCATAATGGCCCGCATGCGCATATGATCGCCGCCGATCCGAGTGGGAAGTTTGTTTTCACCACCGATCTTGGCCTGGACAGGATCTACCAATATCGTTTCGATGATGCCACTGGCAAACTCACGCCGAACGATCCTCCCTTTATTGATGCCTCATCGAAAGGTGCCGGTCCACGCCACTTTATTTTCACGCCAAAAGGCGATGGTTTATGGTTAATCAACGAAGAGGCTTCTACGCTTACCCACTATCAGCTTGATGTTAGTAAAGGGACGTTAACTGAAGGCGAGAGTATTTCTTCGCTCCCGAAAGGCTTCAGGGGAACCAACTTTGCTGCGGGTCTGGTGCAAAGCCTGGACGGGAAACAGCTGTATGTTGCTAACCGTTTGCATAACAGCATTGGGCACTTTAGCGTTACAGCGAACGGCAAACTGACTCATCAGGACGATATCTGGACGCGTGGTGATTACCCGCGCAGTGTAACTCTTGGAAATAATGGTAAGTACCTGTATGTCATGAATCAGCGCAGCGACAACATTACTCGTTTTAGTGTGGCACCTGAGAGTGGAAAACTGACTTTTGTTGAGGATTACAGTGCGGCAGGAAGCCCGTCACAGATGATCTTCACACCTGCTAAGTAGTTGTTGTGCCGGGCGCTTTCTGCGCCCGTTTAACGAAAGGAAATGTCAGTGAGATTACCCAACCTTCGGCTGGCCCAGTTGTTTGAGATGCTACAAAACGAGACGCTGCCCCAGGATGAACTGGCGCGGCGTTTATCCGTTTCTACCCGCACGGTGCGCACGGATATTACTGCTTTAAATGCGTTGATGGCTGGGCATGGTGCGCAATTTATTCTTAGTCGCGGCGCGGGTTATCAGCTCAATATTGAGGATCCCGCTCTTTACCAGGCTCTTGTGCAGCAACCTTCACGCCAGCTGCGCATCCCACGGAACTCCCCGGAACGTGTGCATTATCTGGTCGTGCGCTTTCTGACATCTGCTTTCTCTATAAAACTCGAAGATCTGGCGGAAGAGTGGTTTGTTAGCCGTGCGACATTGCAAAGTGATATGGCCGAAGTGCGCGACTGGCTTGCTCGATATAACCTGACAATTGAAACCCGTCCCCGTCACGGTATGAAGCTATTCGGCAGCGAAATGTCCGTTCGTGCCTGCCTGACTGAATTGCTTTGGCAATTGACACAAGAAGACAGCGAAAACCCGTTATTGACCGAAGAAGTGCTTAACGCAGGCGTGCCGGAACAACTGGCGGCTGAACTGCATAACTGTTTCACTCGTTGCCGAATCCGCCTGACTGACGAGGGGGAACAGTTCATCCGTTTGTACTGTGCCGTCGCGGTTCGCCGTATTAGCGAGGGCTATCCACTGCCGGAGTTTAGCGCCGACAATGTTGACGAGGCGGTGCGCGAAGCCGCACGGCAAATAGCGGTGTTATTGCAGATACTGGCCGGAAAACCGCTATCTGAAGCGGAAGAACAGTGGCTGCAAGTTCATATCGCGTCACGCCAGGTACAACAGGTAGCCGCAAGCGCTATTAGCGCCGACGATGACGAGGCGTTGGTGAACTACATTCTGAGTTTTATCAACAGCAACTATAACTATAACTTGCTGACAGATAAGCAGTTGCATGCGGATTTGCTTACGCATATCAAAACCATGATCACCCGCGTGCGTTATCAGATAAATATCCCCAATCCTTTGCTCAACAATATCAAACAGCACTATCCAATGGCTTATGACATGACGCTGGCAGCGGTGTCGAGCTGGGGGAAATACACGCCTTATGTCATCAGCGAAAACGAAATTGGTTTCCTGGTGCTGCATATTGGTGTCGGGTTGGAACGGCATTACAACATCGGCTACCAACGCCATCCGCGCGTGCTGCTGGTGTGCGATACCGGTAATTCAACTGTACGTATGATTCAGGCCATGCTGCTGCGCAAGTACCCACAAATTGAGGTCACGCGCATTATCTCGCTGCGTGACTATGAACAGTTAGACTGCGTGGATGAAGATTTTGTTATCTCCACGGCTCGCGTCAGCGATAAACAAAAACCGACAGTGGTGGTCGCACCCTTCCCAACGGAGTATCAACTCGAACAGCTAGGGAAGCTGGTATTGGTGGATAGAACACGCCCGTACATGCTGGAAAAATTCTTTGATGCCAGCCATTTCCGGGTAATTGATAAACCGATGACACAGCAGGAATTGTTCAGTGCGCTCTGCCAGCAGCTTGAGCAGGAAGGGTATGTTGGTGCGGATTTTTATCCATCAGTGGTTGAGCGTGAGGCAATTGTCGGCACCGTGTTGGGCGAGGGCATTGCGCTGCCTCACTCATTGGGGTTAATGGCGAATAAAACCGTGGTATACACCGTTCTTGCACCGCAGGGGATAAGTTGGGGTGATGAAACGGCGCATGTCATCTTCTTGCTGGCAATCAGCAAAAGCGAGTACGAAGAAGCGATGGCAATTTACGATTTGTTTGTCACTTTCCTGCGCGAAAGGGCGATGCCACGTTTACGCGACAGCCAGAGCTTCGAGGAGTTTAAAATGGTGGCAATGGATTGTTTGAGTCGGTTTTAAGGGGCGAGCCCTCTCCAGAAGAGAGGGATATTTCGAAATTACTTCAGAAGCGTAAACGCTGTGGTCACATGCTTCACGCCACTGACCCGGCTGGTAATATCTGCCGCTGCTTTGGCTTCTCTGTCTGTCACTAAACCTAACAAGAATACTTCGCTATTCTCGGTCGTGACTTTCACACTGGTCGATTTCACCTGATCGCTTGCCAGCAATTGCGAACGCACTTTGGTGGTTATCCAGGTGTCTGATGACGCCGTGCCCAGACCAATGGGTGCCATGATACGGATTTCGTTGTACACCTCGGTGGTGCCCTCAACGCCCAACGCGATTTGTTTGGCCCTGGATGCAAGCTCGGTGTTAGGCGCCTGGCCTACCAGCAGTACTTTACCCTGATATGCGCTGACGTTAATACGCGCTTCTTTCTTGATTTGTTCGTCTTTATTCAATGCGCTATTTACGCGTAATTCCAGAGTACCATCATCAACCTGAGTACCGACGGAACGTGGGTCTGTCGCGGTTTTGGTGGCGACAGCCGCGGTACCCACTACTGCGGCAGCAACACAACCTTGTAGCAGTAACGCAGTAATAAGGACTGCAAGTGGCTTATATGCCTTCATCTGTACTCCTTAATTGTCCTGGTGAGGGAATAACGTATTATCAATCAGATCGCATAAGCAGTTTACCGTCAGCATATGCATTTCCTGAATGCGCGCGCTGCGGTGAGAAGGAATGCGGATTTCAACATCCTGCGGCCCTAATAATCCAGCCAATTCCCCGCCATCATAGCCAGTCAGTGCAACGATAGTCATGTCACGTGTCACGGCAGCTTCTACCGCTTTGACAATATCACGACTGTTGCCACGGGTCGAAATGGCGAGCAACACATCACCGGCATGACCTAGCGCACGTACTTGTTTGGCATACACTTCTTCGTGTAAACGATCGTTTGCGATCGCGGTTAAGACGACATTGTCAGCATTAAGTGCAATGGCAGGTAAACTCGGGCGCTCAGTTTCAAAGCGGTTGATCATACTGGCGGCAAAATGCTGGGCGTTAGCGGCAGAGGTGCCATTACCACAGCAAAGAATTTTATTGCCGTTAAGCAGCGACTGAACCAGTGTCATTGCTGCACGGGAGATAGCATCTGGCAGGGCTTCAGCTGCAGCAATCTGGGTTTGAATACTTTCCGTGAAGCAGACTTTGATTCTTTCGAGCACGTTTATTTACCTGGTTACTTTAAACATCTGCGGTGAACGCGTTGGTTAACCACTCTATTTCATTGCCGGTGAAGGCTAACACATCGAAACGGCAATCCACAGTATCAAAACTTCCTGATGTGCGGGCTAACCAATACGAAGCCGCATGTAACAATTTTTGTTGCTTGCGGCGTGTGACGCTGGCGGCAGCATCACCGAAGTGATTGGTGCGTCGATATCGAACTTCTACAAAGACGATAACCTTCGCATGTTTCATGATGAGGTCGATTTCGCCACCGCGGGAATGGACGTTGGCAGCAATAAAGCGCAGTCCTTTGCGCTCAAGAAAGCGGCGCGCTTCTAACTCATAATGCGCGCCGGCTTGTTGACGGGTCAGGACACTGGAACGATTTGACCCTGACTGAATTGCAGCCAATTTAACTTCCTGTTAATGACGCAATCTTGGGTTGCAGAGAGCGTGCCGGTGTTGCCATTCACCTGATAACCAGGCACCTGGCGGATTTGGGAGAAGTGATTTGCCAGTGACCAGGCATCCACGCCCATTGCGTACAAACGTGCCAACGAGTAGTCGTTACGCACATTGCTTAACGCTTGCTGCATCAGCGACGGGTTGTTGCCTGCAAGCATCGGAATTTCGCTGAACTGCAAACCTTCCATTTCCAGACGGAAATCTGGGCCATTCACACCCTGAGAGCTGCGCGAGCTGGCGTACAGTTGTGCTGGGCTGCGGCTACCGGTACGCATCGCGATCATCGGTTTAATCAACGCAACTTCGTCCGGGGTTGCCACAATGTACGCTGCGTCAACGCCACCGGAAGTCCCTGCGGTAATTTGTGCATCAGTTGGCGGTGCTGGAATCGTTAGGCCACCAATGGTTACGCCTGCCGGTTGAGCTGATGCAGCGTTAACCGGGGTGCCGCTTAGCGCGATACCCGAACCGCTGTTAATCCCTTGTTTCAGTTCAGCTGTTGTTCCAAATTTCTGTTGCAGTACTGTTCCGCCACCTAATTTCACCCACTCATCGGCAAAGGCTTTGGTGACACGATCGCCCAGTGCGCTACGTGGAACCAATAACAGCGGCGCGCGGTGCCCTTGCTGCCAGATATGGCCTGCTGCATCACGGGCTTCATCTTCAGGAGAGAGCGCGAAATAACAGATATTTGCACGGTTCTGCACGTTTTCTGGCTGGTTGAGCGCCAGAATGTTCAGAGGAGAAGTGCTGCTCGCCAGCTCATCGACATTATTTTTAAGCAGTGGCCCCACGACTAACGTTGCACCATCTTGCTGTGCTTGTGCCAGTATTTGCGCCAGTGGCTGCGTGGTTGTGTCGTAGACTTTAATTTCTGCTGATGGATTAGCTGGAGCTGCTGCTTGCGGAGCTGCCGGCTGTGTTTGCGATGTTGGCGCCTGCTCCGCAGGCGCAGGTGCAGCAACTGGCTGCTGCGTTAAATCTTCAACGGATGCCGCTGCAGGGCTTGCCACCGCATTTGGATCTACTGGCTGTGGCAGTGCCGCTTGCGTGGTATCACCAGGTTGTGCGGTCGCATCAGGTGCTTGGGCAGATGCAGTGGTTTGCGCCACTGGTGCAGAACCCATATTCTTCGCGGCTTCAAAACCTTGTTGGATAGTACGGCCGAACACCGCAGCCTGGCCGCTTAATGGCAGCAGCAGCGCGATTTTCTCAGTCGAGGCAGGTTTATAATTCTGCATATTACTTAACTGAGTCGGCAGTGTTTTCGCACCAGGATTTTGCGGATAACGCGTTTGCCAGTCTTTGATCCCGGCTTTCAGCATTTCTGGATCGTTACGGTTATCGTTCCAGACACGTTGCAGATCCAGCCAGCCTTGCAGTGTATTTTCATCTGCATTAATGACTAACGAATTCATTTGCGCGGCTGTCATCTGAGATAAAGCCTGCCATGTACCGTCGATATTCTTCTGATGCGCAGGGCCTGTCAGCATTGGTTCTTGTGCGATATAGGCACGCAGCAATTCAAGCGATGGGCGGTTCTGGTTGGCGTCGATAACCGCCTGGTAATAGCGACTCTGCTGATTTTTGTTAAGCGCGGAAGGATCGATTTTGCCCAGACGCGTACTGGCATCGGCATAATCTTTCTGGGCGACTTTCACTTCGGCTGCCAGCAGGGCCTGTTCGCGACGCTGAGTATCGTCCATCTCTTTTGGCAGCTGATTGTAGAGATCAACAGCTTGCTGAGTTTTGCCTTCTTTTAACAGCGCATGAATGGCGAGTAATTGCCAGGTGGTCTTGCTATCATCACCGCTTTGCTGCATCTGTTGCAGGTAATACGCGGAATCGGCAGTGGCCTCGCCCTGCATATGCGCAGTCGACTGATCTGGTGCTTTAGTGGTACAGCCAGCGAAGAAAAGCGCGGCCAGCACAACAGGCAGACAGCGCCCGGCTTTAGAACGAATAATTTTAGACGGTACCATTCTGTATCCAGTGTAATTTTTATCTCAGTGTTCAATATTAAATCGGCAATACGGATGAAACAATGAAACAACTCGAAACGGCGGCTATTTCTGCCAGCACGCTCTACATCGTTCCGACCCCCATCGGTAACTTGGGCGATATCACACAGCGGGCGTTATCCGTGTTGCAAAGCGTTGACCTGATTGCCGCCGAAGATACTCGCCATACCGGTTTGCTGCTGCAACATTTTGCCATTAATGCGCGAATGTTCGCATTGCACGATCATAACGAGCAACAAAAATCAGAAACCTTGCTGGCTAAGCTTAAAGAAGGGCAAAGTATCGCGTTAGTTTCTGATGCAGGAACGCCATTAATTAACGATCCTGGTTACCATTTGGTGCGCACGTGTCGCGAAGCCGGTATTCGTGTCGTACCGCTGCCGGGCCCTTGCGCTGCTATTGCTGCATTAAGTGCCGCCGGTTTACCTTCCGATCGCTTCTGCTACGAAGGTTTTTTGCCTGCCAAATCTAAAGGCCGCCGCGACGCGCTCAAGGCAATCGAGCAAGAACCGCGTACGCTCATATTTTACGAGTCTACGCATCGCCTGCTCGATAGTTTAGACGATATATGCGCAGTGCTGGGTGAATCACGTTATGTGGTGCTGGCGCGTGAGCTGACTAAAACCTGGGAATCGATTCACGGCGCACCCATTGGTGAATTGGCAGCATGGGTGAAAGAAGACGAAAACCGTCGTAAAGGTGAGATGGTACTGATTGTCGAAGGCTTTAAAGCACCTGCCGATGACGCGCTTCCCGCCGATGCATTGCGCACTCTGGCGCTGCTGCAAACGGAACTGCCATTGAAAAAAGCGGCTGCACTGGCTGCCGAAATCCATGGTGTGAAGAAAAATGCGCTGTATAAATATGCTCTGGAAAACAGTGAGAAATAACGTTTTTCGAGCGATAGGACTCTGTCTGTGTTTATCTTACAAAAACCCGCTTTCGCGGGTTTTTGTTTATGTATCAATGAAAACGGGATTATTTTTTGCCAGTACCCGGCGTTGCTTCAATAACCAGTGTTTCCAACGGCTTCAAGGTAACAATCACAGGCTTGCTGTAGCCACCTGGCAGCGTCGTATTCGTGCCATAGATGGATTTCAGTGTAAAGCTTGTCGCTTCGCCATCCGGGATTTCAAAGCTCTTGGTTAAATCCAGATAGTAGCTTTGTTCTTTGTCTGACGGGTTACGTAAACCAAAGATGGCTTTATCTTTACTCCAGGAGGCCCAGCCATACACTTCCAGCGCTGTCGGATCACCGCCAATCCAGTGGGTATCGACCAGCACCGTACTATTTGCGCGTGACCATTTCGCAGCATCAGCCAGTGTGTCCCATTTGGCGCTATTCAACATGGATGGCGTGATGTACAACTCTTGTAGCTGAGTTCCAGTCGCAAAATAACTCCAGACCTGGTCGGCAAAATCGCTATCGGTTTGCACTTTCTCAAGTCCGAAATAGGCATGTTCAGCGCTAACAATTCCGTGATACATAAGCGAGTTTATCGGGAACAGCGGGCCTTTACGCACAATAGAACGATAGGTTTCGGCATCGCGGTAGGTCATCCATTGCTGAACTGGTGAGCCTTTGCCATACACATTAATATCATCGCCCTGGCGCCAAATAGAATCGGCGTAAAATAGCCAGGAAGGGCTGGCGTCAGTACCGGTGGTGAGGTTAATAAACAAGTCTTTATTTGCCTCACGCATGTTCTTGATAAGCTCAATCGATGCATCAAAGTCGGATGCAAACTGGCTACCTTTAATCCAGCTGTTGGCATTTCCCATGCCATCAAGTTTGAACGAGGTAATATGTTCATTCTTGATTAATTTAATTATCTGCTCGTTAAAGTTACGGAAGTAATTTGGACCGGAAAGAGCAAGTTTCCCATCAACGGTTTCAAAGCCATTTTCTTTCGCATGAGAAACACGAATATCGCGTGGTTTGTTATAGCCACCCCATGGTGACAACCACAAACCAACGGAAGTATGCAGGCTGTCAGCTTTCTCTTTCACGACACCAAAGCCATTACTGAACGCCGGGCCAAATAGCCATTTTCCTGTGCGGTCATCCCAGCCGTCATCCAGCAGGAAACCGTCGAGCTTGACGCCGCGCTTTTTAATTAGCTCATTGGCATAGCTATCCATCCGGTTCAGTACATCTTTTTCGGTATAGGTGGTGAAGAAGCCAATATCCATCCAGCTGTTGTAATGCAGATATGGCTGATAAGGACGTGGGCGCATTGCATTAATGAATTGGTTAAAGTTACGGCGCAGCTGATTAGTTGCTTCAAAGGTGCCGAAATAGGTCGTAAAGGTAACCGGTGCATCTGTTTTAATCGGGGTTTTTAGCTCGACATTTAGATTGGTTGTCGTTTCATATGCATAAGTATTAACGATAGGTTTTTCCGGCAGAATAAAGAAGCTGTCGGCAATAATCGGCGAGCTATTAATCGCGCCGTCAACGTAAGGCGCTTGCGATTGTCCCTTAGTGGGGAAGAAGGTTATTTTCGCAACTTCCCGCGCTTTATCTTTCGCTTTAATCGTGTAGTCGATGCTGGCGTATTTGCCTTTGAGGACATTCAATACCACGGTGACAGCGAAATCTTTATGGTCGTAATCGATATGAATAGCGTCATCTTTTTGGCTGACGTTTTTAATTTTAAAGTCAGCCGCGTGAATAACATCTTCATTCGGTAGCGTCAGAAAGAACAATTCTTTGGGGGCGAGTTTGCTCTGAGAAAGTTTATCCTTCACCACTACAGCAGAATTAGTATCGTCAAATGAAATAGAGATATTGTTGTTATTCAGTAGATATTCGGAAGCGAAAGCGCCATTGCTAACCAGAAGTAATAATACCGAGCTCTTTATGATTTTCTTCATCGTTTGTCCTTGTGATTCGAGATTTTCGGGTCAAGATTCAAACTGACAGCGTTACCCGGTTTTCCAGGTAACGCTGTAAAACATGAGATTTATAGCGAGGTTTCAGTTTCAGGAATTAATTTATTGGCAGAACCGCAAACGGTGACTTTACTGCGCACCACTTCTTTCATCGCATCCATCCCGACACGCATGTAATAGCGCGGGTCGTTGCCTTCCGGATTATCGGCAAACCATTTTTTAACTGCGTCGGCGAACGCGATTTTTAATTCGGTAGCGACATTCACCTTACACACTCCCAGCCCAATGGCACGTCTTACGTACTCATCCGGTACGTCGCTCGCACCATGCAGAACCAGTGGGATATCTACAACTTCGCGGATTTCACCCAAGCGTTGGAAATCAATTTTCGGGCGTTTAGTGTAGAGCCCGTGCGCGGTGCCAATCGCAACGGCAAGACTGTCGATACCGGTGAGTTCTACGAAACGGCGTGCTTCTTGCGGATCGGTAAGGAAAGCGCTTTCTTCGTCAACGTCCATATCGTCTTCCACGCCACCCAGTCGACCTAATTCGGCTTCCACGCTGCAATCATGACGGTGGCAAAAATCGACTACGGATTTCACCAGACGCGCGTTTTCGGCAAGCGGGAAGTGGCTGCCGTCGATCATCGCGCTGCGCACACCTGCATTCACTTTACGGTTGATGTCTGCCAGTGATTCATGGTGATCAAGATGTAGCGCAAGCGGCATGCCGTAGCTTTCAGAATAGGCTTCACACAGGGCGTAAATCTCTTCAAACGCGATGTGTTTAAAAGTGCCTGGCGTACCTGCAAGGATAACTGGCGACTGCATTTCTTTGCAGACTTCCAGAATCGCCTGGATGGTTTCTGCATTGTGAATATTAAATGCAGGGACGGCGTAGCCGCGGGTTTGCGCATCCTGAAGAAGATATTTGGTGGAAATAATACTCATATTGTAATCCTCTCAGCCTTTCCACGGATGAATAATCACACCTTTCACAACACGGTTCACCGTGCCGCTGGCAGAAGGCGTATCAGGGGTGATGCCTGCTTTGATTGATTCGGTTAGCGCGAAAATCTGTGCATACATCAGGAAGCAGAAAGCTTGCTCAACGTCGATAAATTCACGGGAAGGTGGCAACCAGATATGCGGCCCTGTTTCGACTTCCGGGCAGGGTGACGCACAGATAGCCACGACGCGCAGGGCCTGTTGGTCACGACGCAATTCAGCCAGTAAATCAAGGTCATACTGACGGGTGTATGGGTGGTTTGAAACCATGACCACGATTAACGTTTCGTTGTTGACCAACGATTTCGGGCCGTGGCGGAATCCGGTTGGCGAGTCATAAAACGCAGCCAGTTTTCCGGCGGTTAGCTCCAACACTTTCAGTGCAGATTCACGTGCAACTCCCTGCAACCCGCCGCTGCCAAGATAGACAACACGCCTGAATGGCAAATCGCCAAACACGCTTTCGTTGAACCCTCTCTGTGAGGCAATGATTTGTTCGCAGCGATTGGCTACGTCCTGGAAAGTGGTGCTGTTGATAACATCAGGGGCAAATACGGCAAGGCAGCTTGCCATCATGGTGGTGATGCTGCTGGTCATGGCAAAGCCGCGATCGTGCGTTTCTGGCGGCATGAGTAGCGCCAGAGAATTACTGCTTGTTGCCGCGTTCTGATACAGGCAACCGGCTTCGTTACACGTAATTATCAGATGGTAGCAGTGTTCCATAACCTGATTGACCAAATCGACTGCTGCAACGCTTTCAGGGCTATTGCCAGAGCGTGCAAAAGAAACCAGTAACGTTGGTTCCTGCGGGGATAAGTAATCCAGTGGGTTGGTGACCAGGTCGGTGGTTGGTACTGCAACAAAGTTTTTCCCGGTGTGGCGTGACAGCCACGGCGTAATAATATCGCCAATAAAAGCAGAGGTTCCTGCACCCGTCAGGATAATTTTTAGAGAGGTGTTTTGCAGCAAAGGCTCGAGAAACGCATCGATGCTGCTACGTTGGTTACTGATGTTTTTTAACGATCGGATCCAGCTTTCCGGCTGTTGGCGGATCTCTTTTTCGGTCCAGGTGGATGTGCCGGAAAGACAGGCAGATTGGGTTTCGCTCATTACTCAGTCCTTAGCAGTGCAAGATCATCGGAAGTAGCACAAAGCAGAACAGGACAATCTTTCGTTTTGTTTCATTTACTCAACTTCATGCTTAAATAAAATCTATAGAAAAGAAAACGAAAGGTCAATGTAAGAAAAGTAATAAAACGAAAAATGTGATCAAGTGAATAGTTACATTCATTCAACATATTGATTTAATTTAATTTTATTAATAAGTGGATTACTGGTACGAAGTTAATCGAAAGGAAAGGAAAGGTCTGCCGCAGGCGGGCGACAGACAAAAGTGAAGTGTAACGAAAGAACTACAACGGGGGGGGCTGGCCATTAACCCAGATGTTTTGAAGCAGTAACTGTGAGTTTAGCGCAATCAAGTTGGCACGTTTTCCCACGGCTAACGAGCCTAACTCTTTGTCTAACCCAAGCATTTTTGCCGGATGTAGTGATGCCATATGGATGGCATCTTCCGCGCAGACTCCAACGTGATTCACCATATTTCGCACTGCTGCATCAAGCGTTAGGGTACTTCCGGCAAGCCCACCGCTTTCCGTTCGTACGATCCCGTTGTGCATTGTTACCTGATATCCGCAAATCGAATAGTCGCCGTCAGGCATTCCCGCAGCACTCATGGCATCAGTTATCAGCAGAGTCCGGGACTTAGCGCAGCTACAACAAATATTCATGACAGCAGGATGAACGTGGTGCTCATCGGCAATCAGCTCAAGCCAGGCGCGTTTGTCGGTTAAACCCGCTCCGACCATACCCGGATTGCGGTGGTGTAGGCCCGTCATCCCGTTAAAGCAATGCACCAGACCGTCTGCTCCGGCATCAATTGCCTGAAGTGTTTGTTCGAAGCTTGCCGCGCTATGGCCGAGCATCACGCGTACATCGCGGTTTTTCAGATGCTTAATGGTTTCCAGCGCTGCAGGTTTTTCAGGCGCCAGGGCCACAACTCGTAAAGTGTTTTGCGATATCTCTATCAGCCTGTCTAGCTCGGCAATATTCAGCTCGCGGAACAACTCGGGCGGATGAGCACCTTTGTTTTGAGACGTGAAATACGGCCCTTCAAGGTAGCTTCCCAGCACGCGGGCACCCGACCCGCCGTGATAATAACGTTGGGCGATACGCCGCAATGCCTGCTCAATGTTGGCAAGTGGTGCGGTGACGGTTGTAGGCAACCAACCACCTACACCTTCACGAGCTTTGTGCAGAGCGAGTCTGTCGAGGACGCCGGGATCGTCGTCCATCACGTCAACCCCGTCGCCACCATGAACATGAATATCAATGTAAGCCGGGCTTAACAGCTCGGCATCTCGCGCCATTATTCCCACAGGAATAGGTTCGATGGCGACAATCGTTTCGTTATCAATGCGTAACTGATGGTCGTCTAACCAGCCGTGTTCGGTGAGCACACGCCTGGCTCGTAACAGAGTAGTCATATTCCTTCCTCGACTGCCTCAGTTTCACGATAGCGCCCCATTTCATCGACCAGGCTGGTTAACCCACGATGGCCACATTCCAGTGCCTGGAGGCGAAACTCTTGACTGCTTAACCCGTCGCGCTCCAGCACCATCTCCAGCAATAGTTGCAGGTTAATGCCGGTGATAACTTCGCGGCCAGGCTGCTGCAATGCCATGGTTGATGCCACGCGGAACGGTGTGCCACCGAGTAAATCGGTTAAAAACACTAGCCCTTCATTTTCATCTAATGCGCCGATTGCTTCTTCAAACTGTTGGGTGAGAAGTGCTGTTGAAGACGTTTCGGGGAAATCAATGGCGATAAGTTGCTCTTGCTCACCAAGAATCTGCTTCATCGCTTTTTCCAGCCCGGTGGCAAAGCCACCGTGACCGCTAAGAATAATACTTAACATATTGTTTTCTCTCGCTTACAGGAAGTGGGCAAACTTCCCGACAACACCCAGCACAACCGTGATACCGATAAGACGCAGAGGGCTCCAGCCACGGCGCACCAGTGCGTACATGCACAGGGTATAAACCAGGGGTAAAAATGCTGGCATCAGCTTGTCGATAACATCGGTTTGTAGTTTCACTACCGCATCACCCGCGGTGATTTCCAGCGTGGTAGAAAGGCGAACATAAGTCGCAACCAGCGCACCAATTACCGTCATCCCCACAATAGACGCGGCATGGCCCACTTTGCGAGTGTTGGCTTTAATAAGCGGGATAGCCGCCACACCCATGCGATAAGCGTAATGAGCAAGGCCGAAGCGCAAACCGAGATGCACTACGTTGAACAGTACAATAAAAATCACCGCACCGAGAATTGATCCCTGAAGTGCCAGACTTGCCCCGATACCGCCGCAAATAGGTAGCAAGGTCAGCCAGAACATGGCGTCACCAATCCCACCCAGCGGTGCACCCACAGCAATTTTAGTGCTCTGGATGCTGTTCACATCCTGCTTTGAACGCTCCATCGCCAGAATAATGCCGATGACAAAAGTCACGAGGAAAGGGTGAGTGTTGAAGAACCCCATGTGGCCTTTCATGGCTCGTGCCAAATCATTTTTGTTGGTGTGGATCTTTTTCAGTGCGGGCAGTAAGCCATAGAGCCAGCCAGATGCCTGCATACGCTCATAGTTGAATGACGCTTGTAACAACATGGAACGCCAGGCTACCCGGTTAATATCTTGTTTGGTCAGTTCCGCACCAATACTTTGATCTTCATAAATATTGTCATTCTTATCGGCTGTATCGGTGTCCGTTACATTGACGGATTGCAGAGTCTGTTCGTTAGATACCATCTTCAAATTCCTCTTGCTTCACGTGTGTAGGTTGTTGTGGTGCCGGGTCTTTGCGTAAGAAATCAATCAGCGCCATTGCTAACGCGGCAGCGGCAATCGCCAGCACCGGTAGTTTCAGCCAGGCGGCAGCCACAAAGCCGAGAATGAAATAAGGGATGTAGACATTCTTCATCATGATTTTCAGCAGCACGGCAAAACCAATTGCTGGCATGATTCCGCCTGCGACACCCAGACCGTCAATCAGACGAGCAGGTAGCATATCGATGGCGGTTTTCGCATGTTCTGCACCAAAATAGATGGGCAGGAATGCGCACAGGAAATAGAAGATGCCGAGCGCCAGTAATGCCAGATAATTCACACGCTCAATGCCATCGGTATCTGCGTTGGCCGCCATGCGGTCGCAGCGGGCCATCACACCTGACATAATGGAGAACAGGAAAGTAATCCCCATTTGCACGGCGACAGCAAACGGCACAGCAACGCCGACGGCAACTTCAGGTTTTACCCCGGTAGTGATAGCGAAAGTGGTGCCAACAATGGTGCCGATGATGACGTTAGGTGGCTGTGCACCAGCAAGAGGCGCAAGCCCCATCCAGACTAACTCCAGCGTACCGCCCGTCAGAATCCCAGTGTGAAGATCGCCAAGAATGAAACCAACCAGTGGCCCAAGCACGACCGGACGGTGCATATGCGTCAGGCCGTTGAACATATCCAGGCCCGCAATAAAGGCCAGAAGACCCAACGCTAATGCCTGTAATAAGCTAATTTCCATAGAAAATTCCTCAGAGGAGTTTATAGAGATCCTGAGCGGATTCCGTCGGCACACCCTGAACAAAACATTCCACTCCGGCCTTTTGTAGGCCATTAAAAGCGGCAATATCCTGGTCATTTACAGAGACGGTTTTCGCTATTTGTTGTTTGCCTTCTGCGTAGTGCATGTTGCCGACGTTAATTCGCGTTACAGGCACTTCCCCTTTCACCAGCGTCAGAAAATCATCCGGGTTTTTGCAAACCAGCAGGATTTTCTGGCGGTCGGCTGCGCGGTGAATATTGTCGATAACTTTTTGCAGCGACCAGAAACGGACGGCGATCCCTTCAGCCAGAACCATCTCCATCAGATTTTGCTGTACCGGATCTTCTGCAACTTCATCGTTGGCAACCAACACGAGATTTGCTCCGGCAAAACCGACCCATTGAACGCCAACCTGGCCGTGGATCAATCGCTCATCAATGCGGCTTAATACAATATTTGGCATTTTTTCCCCGATTATCATTATGTTAGTTATTTGAGTCATAGCTCTGACAGGCTGCGTGGTACTGACGCAACACATCCTGGATATGGTCGATGATCAGTTCATGCGGCATTGCCGCGATTTTTCCTTCACGGACCTTAGCGTATTGAAGTGGCAGATACTGGCTAATCAACGGCAAAGGAATAGATTCATCAGCCAGATTGCTAACAAGTTTGGAATACGCCTCGTCAATATCTTGATCCGGCCAGTAGTAACGAACTCGGTCTGAATAGCTGTATCCGCGAGCCAGACGACGGTCGCTGTCACTGCCGTGGTAGTGATGTTTCCAGTAGTCAGGATGTTCAAGCATCACGCTCTCCAGAACTTCCCGCAGTCCTGAGCATTTATGTGCCGGGCGTAATTCGCGTTCGATAGCAGCCAGTGAAAACAGCGTTTCGCGTAATGCAAAGGTGAGTGCTGGGCCAACTTTTAGAATTGCGAAGTGGTTTGCAACCAATTGCTGCAATGCTTGCGGGGTTTGGTAGTCAGTGGAGTGCGCCTCAAACACCATGGTGTCAAACGCTTCAATCATCTGGCTGAGGAATAGCGCTTTCTCAGGTTGGTAATCAATAACGTGAGTGTGGTCGAACTCAACACCGGGCTGGACAACCAGCCCGATAATACGTGGCCACAGCTCGCTTAAACCCTGTAATTCAAAGGCATGGCGATGGGCTTCAAGCGTTGCTTTTGCAGCCAGTGGCGTGGTGACCGCAAGTTCTGAGAGCGTTTCATGTGCGCCGCCTGGGACGGGCACTTCGGTACCAATAATGTAAACCAAATCGGATTCACCGAACTTCTCAATAGCAGTTTGCTCGGCAATTTTCGCAAGCCTTGCCGCACGCATGGCAACAATGGCATCGGTTAGAGGAACGGGGTCATCAGCACAAGACATGCTGCAATCAAGGTGGATTTTTTTAAAACCAGCGGCGACATAGCAACGAATCAGTTCTTCAGCATTGCACATGGCTTCTTCAGCGGGCAGCGCTTGCCAACGGTTTGGGCCAAGGTGGTCGCCACCCAAAATCAACTGGTTGCGCGGGAAGTGGTGTTTATCAGCCATCTGCTCGGCAAAACCGCGGAAATCTTCCGGTGTCATTCCGGTGTAGCCGCCGTGCTGGTCAACCTGGTTGGATGTCGCTTCTATTAATAAGAGTGATTTAGCATCCCGGGCATGGCGCATTGCCGCTTCGAGAACCAACGGGTGAGCAGAACAAACGGCAAAAATGCCACATCGTGAATCCTGTTTATGGTCTGCCACAAACGCGGTTAAGTGTTTCACTTTCCTCTCCGTATGGGTTGGTTATGTTTTTATCTTTCGATTTGTTTCATTTGATAGTGGTGTATAGTGTTATAAAAACAAAACGAAAGATAATAGAATTGAGATCTGTTTCGCAAAAGAAACATAATGAAAGGCTATTTGACACGGTTGCAGTGAATGCAGTACGCGATGCAAAGGCTTGCTTTTCGTGAAAGGAAAGGTGTTAATAGGCGAAGTGAAATGAAACGAAAGGCTTTGTGAAAGGATCATTTATGAATAATACCGACGCAGCAACGGATAAGCGTATAACGGGTACAAGTGAAAGGCGCGAGCAGATCATTCAGCGCCTTCGTCAACAAGGAAGCGTACAGGTTAATGATCTCTCATCATTTTTTGGTGTTTCGACGGTGACTATTCGTAACGATCTGGCTTTTCTGGAAAAGCAGGGTGTTGCGGTGCGTGCTTACGGCGGGGCATTAGTTTGTGATTCAGGTATGGCGGCGGTTGAACCGACGGTCGAGGATAAAAGCTCGCTTAATACGTCGTTGAAACGCAGCATTGCACGTGCGGCGGCCGACCTGATTAAGCCCGGTCACCGTGTGATTCTGGACTCCGGCACCACCACCTACGAAATTGCTCGCCATCTGCGCAACCATAAAGAAGTGATTGCGATGACCAACGGCTTGAACGTAGCGAATGCACTGCTCGAGGCGGAAGGTGTGGAGGTGCTGATGACCGGTGGGCATTTGCGACGTCAATCGCTTTCGTTCTATGGCGACCAGGCTGATCAATCGTTACAAAATTACCACTTTGACATGCTGTTTCTTGGCGTAGACGCCATCGATCTTGAACGTGGTGTTAGCACCCACAATGAAGATGAAGCACGCCTTAACCGCCGGATGTGTGAAGTCGCAGAACGTATTATTGTCGTGACTGATTCCAGCAAGTTTAACCGGTCCAGCCTGCATAAAATTATTGATACCCAACGGATTCATATGGTTATAACCGATGCAGGCATTCCAGCTGAAAGCCTCAATGGGTTGCGTAAAGGTGGGATTGAAGTGGTGCTGGTTGATGAGTAACTGATTTCTTAAAGGCCAACGCTAAACACATCGTTGGCCATTTTCTCACTTTATTTCTGGCAACTACACTTCTGACAATTTATACCCCCGCAAGCGACTAACGCTGAGGATAATCGCTAAAACCGTAGCGATAACCGCCATCCACAAGCTTAAATGCACTGCGCTGTTCTGCGCATAAATCGACATCATTACACCGACAAACGCGGCACCCAGGCATTGCCCAAAGGTGCGCATGATTGCCAACACACCTGAAGCATATCCGCTGTTTTCCCGCGAGGCATTCGACAACATCTCTCTATTATTCGGGCTTTGAAAGCAGCCAAAACCAATGCCGCACAGCAAGCTACGAAGGCAAATATCCCAGGCCTGCGCATGCTCTGGCAGCATCGCCAGCAATGCCAGACCAATGGCGAAGATGCACAATCCAATCGTAGAAATTATCGCCGCAGAATAGCGGTCAGCGAGGCGCCCGGCATGCGGTGCGGCCAAAATAATGCCTATCGGCCACGGAGTGAAAAGCAATGCTGAAACCAGTGCGCTGTAGCCGTATACGCTTTGAAACAGGAACGGTAAGGCGATGAAGGTGATGCCCTGGCTGACAAAAGAGGCCAGTGACGTGAGTGCTGCCAGTGAAAACCGCGAAGAAGCGAAGATGTCGAGAGGCAGTAAAGGTTTCGTCACACGTCGTTGAACCCAGACGAAAGCCATGCCCGTGATAATGGCGGTGCTGGCGTAAATTATCGCCGTGGCCAGGTCGCCGTTGCCAGGATGGGTAAAGGCATCAGCGGCCATGATCAGCGCACCTAAGGCGATGGCAGATAACAAGGCTCCTGCAAAATCGAATGGTTCACGTTTTAACGCTGGGTTATCAGGGATAACACGCAGCGTAAGGGTAACCGCAATAATGCCCAGCGGAATATTAATCGCAAACAGCCATTGCCAGCTCATCGTTGAGAGTATTGTTCCACCAAGAATGGGGGCGATAGCGGTGCTTGAGCCAATCAGCAATGCGTTCAGCCCGAGTATTCGCCCCAGCAGGCGGTTGGGGAAAACTGAGCGCAAGATTGCCGGGCCAATGCTCAATGTGGCGGCGCCGCCAATGCCTTGCAACACACGCATGATAATGAGCATATCCAGCGATGTTGAAAGCGCACAGCCTACGGAGGCCAGTGTGAAAACGCTGAGGCCAAAGGTGAAAATTGAACGGAATCCGATGCGGCTGGAAAGTGCGGCAAATATCGCAAGTGTCATCGCCGCAGAGAGCAGATAACCATTTGAAACCCAGACGGTGGCACCCACTGAGGCATCAAGCGAACGTGCGATTTGGGGTAATGCTATGTTTATCATCGAGCCATCGAACACGGCCATTGTTGTCATTGTCATGACTGCTGCCATCGCTAAACCGCGCTCGCGGCCCGGTAATCCTTCATCGCCTGGCTTATCGGAAAATAGTGCCATCTGTTCAAACTCTTTTTCGCTGGTGGGTGCCAGAAATATAGCTGGGCTGGAGATGTGGCGGAAGACGCAGCATTTGCATTAATAACATGCATGAAACGCCTTCTCTGATTTTAAAGAGCAAGCTACTATGCCGTATGACTGAACCCGATCTGAACTTACTCATTGCGCTTGATGTGCTTCTTGCCGAAGGAAGTGTGGTTGGTGCTGCCCATCGCCTGGGGCTAAGTGCTTCGGCGATGAGCCGGACACTAAGCCGCCTTCGCGCCACGGTTGGCGACCCGCTATTGGTGCGGGCAGGGCGTAATATGGTGCTGACACCGTATGCCGAGGAAATCCGTGAGCGGGCGCAAAATGCGGCCTTTGAAGCTCGGGCCATTCTTCGTCCTTCTTCACATGCACTGAATCTTGCGACACTTGAACGCAGTTTTACCCTGCGAACTAACGCCGGGTTTATCGAAATCTTCGGTGCAGCGCTGATTGCCGCCGTTGCTGTCGTCGCGCCTTTGGTACAACTGCGTTTTATGCCAAAACCGGAGAAAACCGCGAAGTATTTACGTGAAGGCTTGATTGATCTTGAGGTGGGTGTTCTTGGGGAAATGGGGCCAGAAATACGGTTAACGGCGCTTTACCGAGACAGGTTCGTCGGTGTGGTCAGAAAAGGCCATTCATTGGAGCAAGACGGGGAAATTACCCCTGAGAAATATGCCGCGTTAGGGCATGTGGTGGTATCCCGTCATGAACGAGGCACCGGCCCGGTTGATGTGTTGCTGTCAGAACTTAATCTAACCCGCAAGATTGCGGCGATGGTGCCCGGTTTTCCTGCTGCATTGGCAGTGGCTCAGGCGTCCGATTTGGTGGCGTTGGTGCCAGGAACTTTCCTGTTAAATCAGCCGGGTATGAATGGGAATTCTGGTGAGGCCAGGCTCCATGTTTTTGAGCTGCCGGTAAAAACCAATGAAATTACAGTGTCGTTGATGTGGCATCCTCGCTCGGAAGTTGACCCGGCACATCGCTGGTTACGGCAACTGGTGATGAAAGTTTGCCGCGAGCGTGTGCCGGGGTAAAACCCATAAGGTTTCTTCTCCTAAGAGAAAGAGATAACGAATCAGGTCACTGGTGCTGGATTAAATACTGCCAGGGCGTTGTGCAGGCCCCATTGATCCGAGAAGGTTTTCTTACGCCCGCTTGCGACATCAAGAATAAATTTAAACAATTCCCAACCGACATCTTCAATGGTCGCCTCGCCGGTGGCGATGGTGCCTGCGTTGATGTCCATTAAGTCATACCAACGGTTTGCCAGAGCGGTGCGGGTTGCCATTTTAATCACTGGAACCGCCAACAAGCCGTACGGTGTACCGCGGCCCGTGGTGAACACTTGCACCGTAATGCCGGATGCCACCTGTTGTGTGCCGCAGACGAAATCACTGGCGGGAGTTGCCGCGAAAATCAGGCCGCGTTTGGTTGGGCGCTGTCCTGGTGAAAGCACTTCGACAATCGCGCTTTGACCTGACTTGGCGATTGAACCGAGTGCTTTTTCCACCACGTTTGCCAGGCCGCCTTTCTTGTTGCCCGGAGACGGGTTAGCGCTGCGGTCAGTTTTGCCCATCTCAAGATAGTTGTCGTACCATTCCATCTCTTCAAGCAGGCGTTTACCGACTTCTTCGTTGATGGCGCGTGGCGTTAACAAATGGATGGCATCACGCACTTCTGTGACTTCAGAGAACATCACTGTTCCACCGCAACGCACAATCAGATCAGATGCGTAACCCACCGCAGGGTTTGCTGTCACGCCGGAGAATGCATCGCTACCGCCACACTGCATCCCCACAACTAACTCAGAAGCCGGGCAGGTTTCACGTAGGCGCTGGTTCAGCTTGACCAGATGGCGCTCTGCTACAGTCAGGATGTCATCGACCATCGATTTAAAGCCGACGTGGTGTTCGTCTTGCAGACGCATAATGCTTGCATCGCCCACGTTAATCGACTGAACGTCGTCGGTGCCTTCCAACAGGCGTTCTGGTTGTAGCTTTTCACAGCCCAGGCCCACCACCATAATTTCGCCGCCAAAGTTCGGGTTCAGAGAAATATTATGGATAGTGCGAATTGGAATAACCGCCGCAGGTGCGTTGATAGCCACACCGCAACCGTACAGGTGATTGAGGCCAACTACACCGTCTACATTCGGGTAGCGCGGCAGTAAATCACGTTCAATAATTTTGATGACATAATCCACCACGCCCGCAACGCAATGCACACTGGTGGTGATGCCAAGCAGGTTTTTGGTGCCTACACTGCCGTCCGCATTGCGATAACCTTCGAAGGTATAACCTTCCAGGGGCGGTAAGGGTTCTGGCACTTTAGTGGCCAATGGCAGGGTGTTGAGTGGAGGTGCTTTTGGCAACTCCACTAATGATTCGTCAATCCAGCTACCGCGAGGAATATCACGCACCGCATAACCGATAACTTCACCGTAACGGATAATTTCACTGTGGGCAGGAATATCCACCAGTGCGGCTTTGTGGCCTTGCGGAATATGTTCGATGAGCACCAGTCCATCCGGGAAGCGAGTGCCTGCTTTCAGACCATTGTCATTAACAATAATAGCGACGTTATCTGTCTCATGAACTTTTATATAAAACGACCCTGGCGGTTGCTGTTTAATTTCTATATTTGACATTGTCGCTACTCTCCAGATATTACCTGAATGTTAATAAAATAATTTTCTAATCGTGATTTTCTCACAAGCTAAATAAAGAATGTCAGGGCGAGGTAAATAAAAATGTGACCAAGATCACTTAATATTGTGAGACCTTATCCAGCAGCGGGGGCAATCGACGAATTTGTGCAATACACCCCACAAACATGTGCACAAGTTTAATTATTTGGCTTTTAAAGTGTTATCCATTGTGCAAATGCCTAATGTTCATTTGTTCTGTGCTGGCTATACTGTGTTGCGAATGACAAACACCAGGTTAATTTCAATTAGCGGTATTATCCCAAGCTTTTATATCGAAAAGATAATTGTGAAATACCGCTTTATATAAATAAAAATCCTTGCATTAAGTGCCCGCTACAGAGGATGTCGAAAATGATTTTGGATACAGTAGTCGAATCAAAAAAAGGTAAGAACACGCGATACTTAATATTATTAATTATCTTTATTGTGACGACAATTAACTATGCAGATCGCGCTACGCTTTCTATTGCGGGTACTGAAGTTGCTAAAGAATTGCAGCTCAGTGCAATTTCAATGGGCTATATTTTCTCGGCGTTTGGTTGGGCTTATCTGTTGATGCAAATTCCTGGCGGTTGGTTACTTGACCGCTACGGCTCGAAGAAAGTCTATACCTACAGCTTGTTCTTTTGGTCACTGTTTACGTTCATGCAAGGCTTTGTCGATATGGTGCCGCTGGCCTACGCCGGTATCTCCATGTTCATCATGCGCTTTATGCTCGGCTTCTCTGAAGCGCCTTCTTTCCCGGCTAACGCCCGTATTGTTGCCGCCTGGTTCCCGACAAAAGAACGCGGTACGGCTTCAGCAATTTTTAACTCTGCACAGTATTTTTCGCTGGCGCTGTTCTCTCCATTGCTCGGTTGGTTGACCTTCGCATGGGGCTGGGAACATGTATTTACCGTGATGGGCGGCATTGGTTTTGTTCTTACCTTCTTGTGGGTGAAGTTTATCCACAACCCGACTGACCATCCTCGTATGTCTAAAGAGGAACTGGAATACATCTCCAAAGGTGGCGCAGTGGTTGATATGGACCACAAAAAGCCCGGCGCAGTCGTCGAAGGGCCGAAACTGCATTACATCAAGCAGTTGCTGACTAACCGTATGATGCTGGGCGTGTTCTTTGGCCAGTACTTCATTAACACCATCACCTGGTTCTTCCTGACCTGGTTCCCGATTTACCTGGTTCAAGATAAAGGCATGTCGATTCTGAAAGTGGGTATGGTCGCATCAATACCGGCGCTGTGTGGTTTTGCTGGTGGTGTGTTGGGCGGCGTATTCTCGGATTCGTTAATCAAACGCGGTTACTCGCTGACCGTAGCTCGTAAGATACCGATTGTTCTCGGGATGTTGCTCGCTTCTACCATCATTCTTTGTAACTACACCGACAGCACTGCACTGGTTATCGCACTGATGGCATTCGCATTCTTCGGTAAAGGTTTTGGTGCCCTGGGTTGGCCGGTGATTGCTGATACCGCTCCAAAAGAGATGGTTGGCCTGTGCGGTGCGGTGTTCAACGTATTTGGCAATATCGCTTCTATCGTGACGCCACTGGTGATTGGTTACCTGGTTTCTGAACTTCACTCCTTCAATGCGGCGCTGATCTTTGTTGGCTGCTCGGCGCTGATGGCAATGGTTTGTTATCTGTTCGTAGTTGGCGACATTAAACGTATGGAATTGCAGAAGTAATTAACTCAACAGATAACTGGATAAATAAGGGCAACAGATGAATACCAACGTTTTCCCAAATAAATTCAAAGCAGCACTGGCAGCAAATCAGACTCAAATCGGTTGCTGGTCTGCGTTGGCAAATCCTATCAGCACTGAAGTGCTGGGCCTGGCTGGGTTCGACTGGATTGTGCTGGATGGCGAACATGCGCCAAACGACATCACGACTTTTATTCCGCAACTGATGGCGCTGACCGGCAGCCACAGCGCTCCTGTAGTGCGTGCTCCGACCAACGACCCTGTTGTGATTAAGCGTTTGCTGGATATTGGTTTCTATAACTTCCTGATTCCGTTTGTTGAGACTCAGGAAGATGCGGAGCTGGCGGTGTCCTCAACCCGCTATCCACCAGAAGGTATCCGTGGCGTGTCGGTTTCACACCGTAGTAACGGCTACGGCACCGTGGTGGATTACTTCAAACAAGTAAATCAGAACATCACCATCCTGGCGCAAATCGAAAGCCAGGAAGGTATTGACAACCTGGATGCGATTGCCGCGACCAGCGGTGTAGATGGCATTTTTGTCGGCCCTGGCGATTTGTCTGCGGCATTAGGGCATCTCGGCAACCCGTCACATCCGGAAGTACAGAGCGCAATTGAGCATATTTTTGCTCGTGCGAAAGCACACGGTAAGCCTTCAGGCATCCTGGCTCCAGCCGAAGCCGATGCACGCCGCTACCTGGAATGGGGCGCAACGTTTGTTGCCGTAGGCAGTGATTTGGGCGTATTCCGCTCTGCCACACAAAAGTTGTGCGACCAGTTTAAAAAATAACGTCCACCTGTATCTAAAGAGAGATTAACGCTATGACACTGAAAGTTGGTTTTATTGGTCTGGGCATCATGGGCAAACCAATGAGTAAAAACCTCATCAAAGCCGGTTATTCCCTGGTGGTTGCTGACCGTAATGCAGAGGTGATTGCTGAAGTTATCGCCGCTGGTGCAGAAACTGCTGCCACACCAAAACAGATTGCTGAGCAGTGTGATGTGATTATCACCATGTTGCCTAACTCCCCACATGTGAAAGAAGTCGCGTTGGGCGAAAACGGCATTATCGAAGGTGCGAAACCTGGCACCGTCGTTATCGACATGAGTTCCATCGCGCCGCTGGCGAGCCGTGAAATCAGCGAAGCGCTGAAAACAAAAGGCATCGACATGCTGGATGCACCAGTAAGCGGCGGCGAGCCAAAAGCGATTGAAGGCACACTGTCAGTTATGGTCGGTGGTGATAAAGCGATTTTCGACAAGTATTACGACCTGCTTAAAGCGATGGCGGGTTCCGTCGTGCATACCGGTGATATTGGTGCGGGTAACGTGACCAAGTTGGCAAACCAGGTGATTGTGGCGCTGAATATTGCGGCGATGTCTGAAGCCCTGGTGTTGGCTACCAAAGCGGGTGTGGACCCTGAATTAGTCTTCCAGGCTATTCGTGGCGGCCTTGCGGGCAGCACCGTTTTGGAAGCTAAAGCGCCAATGGTGCTGGAGCGTAACTTCAAGCCAGGTTTCCGTATCGACCTGCACATTAAAGACCTGGCGAACGCGCTGGATACATCCCACGGTGTTGGTGCACAACTGCCACTGACTGCTGCGGTAATGGAAATGATGCAAGCTTTGCGTGCAGACGGACACGGTAACGATGACCACAGTGCTATCGCGTGCTACTACGAAAAACTGGCGAAAGTAGAAGTCGGTAAATAAAAGAGATGGGCATCTCCAGATGCCCAGTTTTTCTCGGCCCTTTTGGCATGGACATACTATGAAAATCGTTATCGCACCCGACTCTTATAAAGAAAGCCTCTCAGCGGTTGAAGTGGCACAGGCGATTGAAAAAGGATTCCGCGAAATATTTCCTGATGCGGAATATATATCGGTCCCGGTTGCAGATGGCGGGGAAGGGACGGTCGATGCCATGATCAGTGCCACGCAGGGCAAAAAAATCACCACTACAGTGACAGGGCCGCTGGGTGAACCGGTTACGGCGTACTGGGGAATGTCCGGCGACGGCCAAACCGCGATTATCGAAATGGCCGAAGCCAGTGGACTTGCTCTGGTGCCAATCGAGGACCGCAACCCTCTTGTTACGACCTCGCACGGTACTGGCGAACTGATTTTGCATGCTCTGGATAACGGCGCGCGCAACATTATTATCGGCATCGGTGGTAGTGCTACGAACGACGGCGGCGCAGGCATGGTGCAGGCGCTTGGCGCAAAATTGTGCGACGCAACAGGCAAAGAAATCGGCTACGGCGGCGGCAGCCTGATGAGCCTGAACAGCATCGATATTTCAGGCCTGGATAGCCGTTTGGCTGACTGCATAATTAATGTTGCCTGCGATGTGACTAATCCATTAATCGGCGACAACGGCGCATCACGTATTTTCGGGCCCCAAAAAGGGGCCGATGAAGCAATGATTGTTGAGCTGGATGCCAATCTAGCCCACTTTGCTGATGTGATTAAAAAAGACTTACGTGTTGATGTGAAAAACGCACCAGGTGCGGGTGCAGCAGGCGGTATGGGTGCTGCGCTAATGGCGTTCCTCGGTGCCGAGTTACGTAGCGGTGTAGAGATTGTGACGGAAGCTCTGCATCTTGAAGAACATATCCATGATTGCTCACTGGTTGTGACTGGTGAAGGGCGCATGGACAGCCAGAGTATTCGCGGCAAAGTTCCTGTAGGTGTGGCGGCAGTGGCGAAAAAGTACCGCAAACCAGTGATTGGCATCGCAGGTTCGCTGACCTGCGATGTAGCCGTTGTCCATCAATATGGCATCGACGCGGTTTATAGCGTGCTCAATAGTATTGGTACGTTGGAAGAAGCACTGAAAAATGCATTTGATAATATTTATCGCGCATCGCGCAATATTGCAGCAACGGTTGCAATAGGCATGAATATCAATCACTAACACACCCTAAATAATTCGAGTTGCAGGTAGGCGGCAAGGGAGATGAACCCCAGGAGCTTGCTTTAGTAAGTGACTGGGGTCAGTGATTGCAGCCAACACCCCTGCAGCTTGAAGTATGACGGGTATAGGCGTGACAGCGGGGTGCAAACCCTTTATACTTCGCGCCGAAGCTGACCAGACAGTCGCCGCTTCGTCGTCGTCCTCTTTCGGGGGGAGACGGGCGGAGGGGAGGAAAGTCCGGGCTCCATAGGGCAGGGTGCCAGGTAACGCCTGGGGGGGTAACCCACGACCAGTGCAACAGAGAGCAAACCGCCGATGGCCCACGCAAGTGGGATCAGGTAAGGGTGAAAGGGTGCGGTAAGAGCGCACCGCGCGGCTGGTAACAGTCCGTGGCACGGTAAACTCCACCCGGAGCAAGGCCAAATAGGGGTTCACTAGGTACGGCCCGTACTGAACCCGGGTAGGCTGCTTGAGCCAGTGAGCGATTGCTGGCCTAGATGAAT
Source organism: Buttiauxella sp. B2 (assembly GCF_006376615.1). Classification (GTDB taxonomy): domain Bacteria; phylum Pseudomonadota; class Gammaproteobacteria; order Enterobacterales; family Enterobacteriaceae; genus Buttiauxella. Next base: position 55,216 of record NZ_VEXQ01000011.1, on the reverse strand, counting down.
GACTGTCCACGACAGAACCCGGCTTATCGGTCAGCTTCAACTTTTTTAAAAACAATAAGTTGATGTATCTCAGGTGCTTAGAAGTATAAGTGAGATACAGAATGGGATACATCAACGATTGTTACCTACCTCATACGCTTCAGCGTAACGGCGTTTTTTACGCCTACTTCAGATTGTCTGATAATCAATTTTTCCGTTGCTCGCTTGGTACGGATAGCCCGCGCCGATGTCAGTTCCTCATCTCTCGACTAACTCCATTCTTCACTCTTTTACGATCTGGTACTATCCACCGCGATCAATTACAGAGAATCATACGAAGGATGAAATAACTCTCCCAGCATGACATTGATGCTTTTGTAGTCGCGCAACATGCGGAGGTTTTTGGCTATGTTGAGAATATCCCCGCCGACGCTCACCAGCGTGGCAACTGCTGGGATAATGCGGTGGCAGAATCGTTCTTCAGTTCACTGAAAAAAGAACGTATCAGAAAACGGATGTATAAAACCCGGGAACTGGCCCGGGCGGATATCTTCGATTACATTGAAGTGTTCTACAACCGAAGCCGACGCCATAGCCATCTCGGTGGTGTCAGTCCTGAGGCCTTCGAGAAGGCCTCGTCGTGAGGACAGAAACTGTCTATGGAATCGAGGACACTCCAACAAGGGGGCTTATCGGTTTTCAAAAAAATTATTTAGCCATCTCAATTTTCGGTGGCTGCCAGGTGCCATCGAGAATAGCCTTCTCACCCCAATATGCTCGGATGTAAAGTGAGAATGCCCCTTCTGGTGCCGGAAGCCAGTTATTCACTTTATCTTTTCCAGGATTGGTTTTGCTGACATACAGCGTCAATGAACCATCGCTATTGTATTGGAGATCTTTATTTTTCGTCCCCAGAGAGTAACGATTGAGTTCATTCGGGCTGAACAAATGCTTGCTGTTATAAAGGGTCAACGACCAGAATCCCTTCACCGGCGGAATGCCACCTTTCGGGAAGGTCACGGTATAGTCGTGATCCCCTGAAAGCGGTTTTCCTAGAGCATCATTATCGGTGTAGAAGTACTGAGTTTCATCAGGTTTGTTATCGAACATGTTCGATTTTGCCGTGCCTGTGCGGTTGTAGTAATCCACGCCAAACTGAGCATTATTCTTCGAACGGTTCCAGCCATTACCTGCCGGTACGCCGTTATTTTTCCATTTGAAAAATTCAGCAATAACGTTCTTATCTGTTTCTGCCGCGGCTTCATCCATCCATTTACGAATCTGCGGGTCTTTTTTACCAGCTTCAATCAGATGATGGTACTGAGCATACATGGCTTCTTCCCCCGGCAATGCGGGAACTTTATTCAGCACATTATCCAGCTGATCGAAGAATTTCTCAGGAATAACCCATTTTGTTTCACCAGCATCTGGATCAGGTTTACCACCAATAGACGGGATAGTTGAATATTCATATGACTTCATCTTGCCAGTGAACTCACTCAATGGATAGCTCATTACCTGTTTGATCGGGGCTTGAATTGCCGTACGATCTTCAGCCGTATCGTCCATCTGAATGCGTGGGATCATGTTCGCCATTTCGGTACTGGAACGGATTACACCATTAAAACCTTTCGGTTTTTCCCCTTTCCAATTTGGCCCGACCAACAAATAGAAACCGGGTTTAGTTCCGTACGGCTTACCTATATTGCCAATCTGGTTAGTTCGGGCATCATAAATGGCATAAACCCAGAAACGCTTCCCAAAGTCAGGAACTTGAATGACGACGGGTCCCTTATCCAGCTCAAAGAACCCCAGACCATAAGCCACATCCTGATTTGGACAGGTCACAAAGGTTTCCTGGGGCTTGATGTAGTCCGTCAACATACTCAACTGACCCATCGGTGCAACGGGCACCATTCCGCCATTAAGCGCAGGATATGGAGCTTTGGTAATTGTTTCGCGACGGTTAAATTGGTTTACCATCGGCCAACCCCAGATATAAGCCTGTTGCGCGATCGCCTTCACATAGGCTTCCGGCATAGTGACTTCTGCCGGTGTGGTTGCCATTTCTTCAAACTTAGTCGGATGAGGAATGGCCAGCGGCGCAGACTGTGCCATTGCACCAGCGCTGAATGCCAGTGCGGTTAAAAGTGCCAAATGCTTTAATTTCATAATAAAAACCTCTTACTTATTGGTTTGCACCAGATCATCTGGCACCCAAGTCTGATCGTAGAATCCATCACCCGTGCCATACAGACGCAATGCCACCAGGAAGTTACGATTAGACACCGTTTTGATAAAGGCGTTATCAGCTACACCGTCCGGTTTTTTCGGACCAAACCAGATATCAAGGGAACCATCGCTATTTTTCGGCAGGTTGTAGTAACCATTGGTGGATGGCAGCAGCTGATCGGTTTCAGGCATGGTGCCGTCGGTGATGTTATAAGCCGTCACCGCCCAGAACAGACCCGCAGGTGGATTCGGCGGAAGATGCAATTTATAGGTATTGCTTCCGTCAAGATGCTTACCGGTATTATCTTTGGTTGTGTACGGATATTTTGAACCTGCACCTGTCGTGTGCATCACCATCGCCGCAGCGCTGGAATAGGCAATCTGGAAGAAAGATGCACGCTGGTTTGCATCAAGCGTGCCGTACTGCATCCACTCGGCGGTTGCACCTGCCCATGAATTTTCGTACTGGCGATTTTTGTAATACAGCTGACGTTGATCATCACGACCCACCTGACGGCGAGCGAGGATCATGCGTGGCGCTGTTTCTACCGCTTTCTTCAGCAGTTCCTGCTGTTTAGCCGTTGGTTTAAACGGTTTGCCTTTCACAATACCAACGCTTAAAAGCGCGCTGCGGGTATCATCCGGAATCGCGGTCAGTGGTTCGTAGTCCACGAAGTCTTTCAGCTTTTTCCAGTAGCTGCTATCCGTTGGGTACATCATATTGACGCGTTTTCCGCTGGCGTCCGGGAACTGCATCGGCTTCACTTCTTTTTCCACGTCCCACAGCGGGTAAATGCGTGTTGTTTCGGCATTTTTCACCGCAGGGGTCGGATCTGGTTTGCCATCACCTTTCCCCATAATGGTACGGAAGAACAAGAACACGTTATAAGTAGAGGATTTGAACGCGTAGTATCCCTGAGGAATAGGTCCTTCATAATCAGGCGGTAACAGGAGATACAGACCTCCACGAGCACGATCCGGGCCAATGGCACCCACATCCGTAATCGTTTTCTGGAAGAAGTCGGTAAACATACCGATCACATTGGCTGGTGCTTTCACGACCAGAGGACCCGTTTCTTTCAGATCCAAGTAGCTCATCGAATAAATGACATCGCCATTAGGTGTTGGAACCACGGCGCGGCTATCCATACGCTCTTTCCAGATCGGCAGGACATTGTAGCCTTTACCAAACGCGGCCTCTGAACCATCGCGCAAACCGATAGTGTTCAGCAATGGAAGCGTTTGAATATAAGCATGAATAGCATCCTGATAATACAGTTCATCACTAAGGTTCGTCGCTTCTTGTTGTGGTAACCAGTTACCGTTATTCAGTTGCTTCATCAGTGGAGACATTGGCGCTGAGGTATCAGCCGCAATAGCGACAGAAGACGCCAGGCAAGCCGCTATGACTGCACTTTCTATCAATCGTTTAGCAAATTGTTGATTGAACATTGGAAACCCCATTATACAAAGAGTTAAGTTTTAGATTAGCGTAGTCTGCTTCTACTGGAAGGAAAGCCATTCTGAGGTTGCAGATAGCCGTAACACTCGTTTTTATGAGTATAAAACGTTCAGGATATTTGAAGGCCTACGGGTTAATCTTGATAGTTAGTCTACTCAGATTTTTTACATTCGATAGTCCATGCAGGGACTTATGGGGAAAATTGACGACCGCAGTTGCTGCGTGGAAAATATGATGGCATATTTGCGTCAATCATAGATGGGGGATTTTATGCGCTTTGTTTTTGAAAATATTCATGAACATTACAGGACTCTTGAGTTAAATAAACATCAAGGTGAAGTTATTTCCTGTGCTCAATCCTTCATGCTCAAGGTCAATGAGCCACTTATGCCTGAAGCAGGTTATATTTATTATGTTCCGGAGGGTGTACTGTCTATCGCCATGGATGAGGATCCCAGAATTATTGGTACAACCATCGAATATATGCCTGTTGGATTACTGGAGTATCTGTGTCCAATGGTTTCGTTTAACTACACCGCACTTACCTCCGCAAAGATATTAAAAATAAGTACCAGTGATTTTGAACGAATTTTTTTTAACACTTCAATGGACTACATGAAGGAATTGACTACCATTCTTTCATATATGCTCATTGTTGTTTTAGATGTCCATGTCGAAAGAAGAGCAGATTCTGGTTATCACACTATTAAAGCAATGTTACGTCGTTATCTCTATAGAAGAACAGTAAATACGCAAGAAAATGAAGGTATTGCTAACTTTATAATTCGAAGGACCAATATTTCCAGAAGTTATGTTTTTCGTGTTCTTGCAGAATTAAAGGAAGGGGGGTATATCACCGTTAAAAAAGGAAAGCTTATTTCAATCGATAGAACATTGCCATATGATTTTTAGCAGATCAAAATACATTCTGATAAATATTAAGAAGTAGTTCATAAAGATACTAAAAGCATTAAATCCACTTTTTCAAACATTTACCACAAATTGAAAAAATAATCACCTTCACCAAAAAATATTATATTCACTACCCGTACCATTCAAACTCGTCTTTTGATTAGACCTTCCGTCTTACAAAGATAATCAGCTTCACTTTTCTTCACTTTTGACATGACCCCATCGATGAACATATGTCAGTACGCATGACTTCCATTTCTGGGGGGATGTCCTTAAAACCAGGAGCAAAAATATTAAAATAGGAAACTGCAAATGTGATACACAATGGGATACATTGTGGGCTACAACCACGCTACCACCGCTTTTGATGCCTGCTTAGATGGGATACAAACCCGGCTTATCGGTCAGCTTCAACCATTCATAAAAACCCCACGCAATGTAAATTGTGTGGGGTTTTTCTTTTGGGGCGAGGACGAACTATTGCCATAATAGAACCTCTTCCCACCATTGGACTGCCCTGCATGATCAAATCCCTGCATATCGACAATTACCGTTCAGTGCGCAAACTCTCCATCGATCTGGGACAACTGAACGTGGTTGTCGGTCCGAATGGCTGTGGGAAGTCCAACATTTATAAAGCGATCCATTTGATGCATGGTGCCGCGGGCGGGATGCTGTCGCACTGGCTGTCAGATGAAGGTGGGATTCAGAAAGTCATGTGGGCGGGAGCTCGTGCAAAAGGGTATGCAAGTGCGCCACGTCGTATGACGCTCGCGGTGGATACCGACGATTTTGAGTATGAATTGCAGGTCGGCTTCCCCGACAAACTGCCGTATCCGACAATGTTCGATCTCGATCCTATCGTCAAAGAAGAGCAAATCTGGCTGAGCGGGTTTCGCCGCCGCCCTTCGTCTTCCATTATGCATCGCCGCAACCAGGCCGTTTTTCTCAACGATGTTAACGGTGAAAAAGTGACTCATGCCGCCACGCTTTACGAAAACGAATCTCTGTTTGGCCAATTGGGTGAACCGCATTTGTATCCGGAAGTATCCAGCGCGCGTGAAACGCTCCGTAACTGGCGCTTTTATCATGAGTTCGATATCTCTAAAGGGGCTGGTTTACGTTTGCCGCAGGTGGGTTATCGTTCGCCAGTGCTGGCGGGTGATGGCTTAAACCTGGCCGCCGCTTTCCAGACTATCGTCGAGATTGGTGATAGCGAATTGATGTATGCGGTATTGGATGAGGCGTTCCCGGAATGTACGTTCTTCTGTGATAACAGTAACGGACGCTTCCAGATGATGATGCACCGGCAGGGGATCAACCGCCCACTGGAGTCAGCTGAGTTTTCGGACGGAACTCTGCGTTTTCTGTGTCTGACCGTCGCGCTGCTTAGCCCACGCCCGCCTCTTTTTATTGCATTGAATGAACCTGAAAATAGCCTGCACCCACAAATGTTGCCTGCACTTGCGCACCTTATTGCGCAAGCGAGCCGCTATACACAAATTTGGCTAACCAGCCATTCGCCAGAGCTGGCCACGCTTATCGGAAAACATACGCCGTTTACGCTTTATCAACTGGCCATTGAAAACGGCGAGACGTCCGTGAACCGTCTTTCATAATAGTTAGCTGTAAGGAAATGGCATGATGGCAGTGAAAAGCACTAAACCTTAACTTTATATTTACAATATTTAGATGTTAATTCTGAATGGCTTGTAGAGTGTGAAGTGCTTCAAAAACTGGAGCCGGCGATGTTACATGGTATTAACCTCGGTTGGTGCGCTGGCTCACACCCCTTTATGTGAAAGCCGTTTCCCTTAAGAAATACGATTTAGATAAAAGCCTTTAAAAACAAATTGTTATACTGTAAAGAAATACCCCTCAATAATTATTTCCTACATAATCGCAAAAAATACAAAGTAAATATGTGGATTTTTCACTGAATGGAGAAATTTTTCCTCTTTTACCCATATTGTTTGTATGGAGTAGCAAATTTTTTCTCCAGTGCTCGCGCTATCCTTTTCGAATTCTAATAAGACCTGGGAAACATTGATTTCAGGAATTCTATCGTCTGGGAAATAACTCTGTAATTAATAATCACAATTAAAACCTACAAATATAAGCGAGCACTTTTATGGAAATAGGAAGCATTACTGCGATTGATATTCCAGCATCTGGCCGAGCAGGAATGACAGAGAGTGAGTGGCAAGCAGCAACCAAGTTTGATAGTACCGATGTTGGCTGGGTAATCATGAGTATCGGTATGGCAATTGGTGCAGGGATAGTTTTTTTACCCGTACAGGTTGGATTAATGGGGCTGTGGGTATTTCTGCTCTCCTCGATAGTCGGGTATCCGGCGATGTATCTTTTCCAGCGATTGTTTATTAATACGCTTGCTGAGTCACCGGAATGTAAGGACTACCCCAGTGTTATTAGTGGATATCTCGGTAAGAACTGGGGTGTGTTATTAGGTGCGCTCTATTTCATTATGCTGGTTATCTGGATGTTCGTTTATTCCACAGCTATTACGAATGACAGTGCCTCCTATTTACATACTTTCGGTGTGACCAAAGGGCTTTTGTCTGATAACCCTTTTTATGGTCTGGCGCTGATTTGTATTTTGGTCGCTATCTCCTCGCGTGGGGAAAAACTTTTATTTAAAGTTTCGAGCTTTATGGTTTTGACCAAACTCCTGGTCGTCGCAGCACTAGGTGTATCAATGATAGGCATGTGGCACCTGTATAACGCAGGGACATTGCCGCCAATGGGGCTACTTATCAAGAATGCTATCATTACATTGCCTTTTACTCTGACTTCCATTTTGTTTATTCAAACGCTTAGTCCAATGGTTATTTCTTATCGTTCAAAGGAAAAATCACGGGAGGTTGCGCGCTTTAAAGCGCTGCGCGCCATGAATATTGCGTTTGGCGTGCTTTTCGTCACTGTCTTCTTTTACGCGGTATCTTTTACTCTCGCAATGGGACATGACGAAGCAGTAAAAGCCTACGAGCAAAATATTTCTGCACTTGCTATTGCGGCTCAATTCATTAATGGAACCTCCGGTGCATGGGTTACGGTTGTGAGCGTGATATTAAATATCTTTGCAGTGGTGACGGCCTTCTTTGGTGTTTATCTTGGTTTCCGTGAGGCGACTCAAGGTATCGTTATTAATATTCTACGCCGCAAAATACCCGAGGAAAAAATTAACGAGAAATGGGTTCAGCGAGGAATTATGGTGTTTGCCATATTGTTGGCGTGGAGTGCAATTGTACTCAATGCTCCAGTATTAAGCTTCACTTCAATTTGCAGCCCAATATTTGGCATGGTGGGATGTTTAATTCCGGCATGGTTGGTTTATAAAGTCCCTGCATTGCATAAATACAAAGGCGCTTCACTGGTCATCATCATTATTACCGGGTTGTTGCTGTGCATTTCTCCGTTCCTCGCCTTCTCATGAGAAGCGAGTGTTTGTATTGTAGTTATAAGTATTAAGGCTAAAAAATGGCAAATCATGAAATGAGTCCTGAATGGGCCGAATTAATCCGTGCTGTAAAACAAAATGTGAAGCCAGCCGTTGGTTGTACAGAACCTGTCTCACTGGCGCTGGCAAGTGCATTGGCGGCCTCACATTTGGCAGGGCGAGTGATTCGAATTGAAGCCAAAGTTTCACCGAATCTGATGAAAAATGGTATGGGTGTGACGGTTCCTGGAACGGGTATGGTTGGCCTGCCTATTGCCGCTGCAGTAGGTGCGCTGGGCGGAGATCCTCACGCTGGTTTAGAAGTGCTAAAAGGTGCACCGGTAGAGGCTATTGCTGCCGGAAAACTTCTGCTGGCGAGCGGTAAAGTGATGGTGGCAATCCAGAAACCTTGCGACGAAATACTGTACGCCAGCGCCACTGTGTATACCGAAGATGAGTCGGCAACCGTGGTCATTTCTGGTGAGCACACAAAAGTAACGAGAATCGAAAAAGACGGCATAGTGCTATTTGATGCAAAAGGAGAACGTCAGCCAGTTGAGGACGGGCAGGAATGCCATATGGAACGATTTAACCTTCAGCAACTCGTTGAGTTTACGCAAGGTGTTCCCTTCGTTGAAATTGGCTTCATTCTGGATGCAGCCTTGCTCAATAGTGAGTTGTCTCGCGAAGGGCTTCGTGCCCAATATGGTTTGCATATTGGTTCGACATTACAGCGGCAGCGTTCACGAGGCTTAATGGCCAAAGATCTGTTAACCGACATAATGATCCGCACCGCGGCTGCGTCTGATGCGCGAATGGGAGGCGCTTGTCTTCCTGCGATGAGTAATTCAGGTTCCGGGAACCAGGGGATTACAGCGACCATGCCGGTTGTGGTGGTGGCTGAACACCTTGGATGTGATAGCGAGCAGTTGGCGCGGGCACTGATACTTTCACATCTCACGGCGATTTATATCCACCATCAGCTACCTTCGCTTTCTGCCTTGTGTGCCGCAACAACGGCTGCAATGGGAGCTGCGGCAGGGATAACCTGGCTAATCGAGGGCAGCTATCAGAGTATCTCAATGGCGATTAGCAATATGATCGGTGATGTCAGCGGCATGATTTGTGATGGCGCATCAAATAGCTGCGCAATGAAAGTCACTACCAGTGCTGCTTCGGCATGGAAGGCGGTTTTGATGGCGCTGGACAATACCGCTGTCAGTGGCAATGAAGGGATTGTCGCGAATGATGTGGAACAGTCGATTCGCAATCTGTGTGCGCTGGCAAGCAATGCTATGCAGCACACAGATCGTCAGATTATTGAGATAATGGCGAGCAAGGTTGCTTAATTAAATCAGGCAACTACAGGCTGGCTTCTTCTTCAGCCAGCCGCACACCGGCTTCGCTGACAATCGCTTCCAGCTCCGTCAACATTTCATCGTAACTCAGTTCGGAGGCGGCGGTTTCCATTACAATGGCAGCCGCTGCTGGCGACACTGTATTTTTCTCGCTTCGTTTTGCTGCTGATTTCTTACTCACAAATGACTCCTGTTGGTATGCCGGCCGGTACTGGTCAGACCGGTAAATCTATCAGCAATGCACGCAATGAGGTATCAGCGACCAGCGTTATGTTAGCTTCGTCACGGATAAAAGCCCCATCGCCACAGGTAAGCCCTTCTTTTTCCTCGGCCGAAGTCACCGCGTGAACGGTTCCGTGAATCGACTGCAAATACGCTCGCGGGCCATGTAGCTGGAAACTTAGCTGCTGGCCTTTCTCCAGTTCAATCTGGTGAATCCACACTTGTTGGCGCAATTGCAGGCTATCTTTGCTGCCATCAGGCGAAGCCAGTAATTGCTGCGGTTGATCTGCAAGCGTGATTTTTTGCACCAGAGGGTTTTCACGTTCCGGGCATGCGTCCAACCATAGCTGCATCCGTGTCAGCGAATTCTCTTTGCTGAGGTTATGCTCGCTGTAACTTAGCCCTGGCTGGGTAGAAAGCAGCAGGGCTTCACCGGCTTTAACCTGAGCGTGGTTACCTTCGCTATCGCGGTATTCTGCTTCACCTTCCAGTATCAAATTAAGAATGTCGACCTTTGGGTAGGTACGCGGTTGGAAAGATGCGCCTGGTGCTAATACTTCCTGATTGAGTACACGCAACGAAGCATAGCCCAGCAATTTAGGGTCGAAATAGTGACCGAAGGAAAACGTATAGCGTGCCTGTAGCCACCCGTAGTCCGCTTTCCCGCATTGTTTGGCAGTTCTTGGCGTAATCATAATGTCTTGGCCTCTTTTTACACTAAACCCATGGTAAAGCTCTGGACGATGCATTGTTAGCCAGTTAATCTGCTTGGTATGTTCAAATTTCCTGAATGAGAACGAGATGGCAAAAGAGAGAGCATTGACGCTGGAAGCATTGCGGGTCATGGACGCAATTGACAGGCGCGGGAGTTTTGCCGCTGCAGCTGATGAGCTGGGGCGCGTGCCGTCGGCACTGAGTTACACCATGCAAAAGCTGGAAGAAGAATTAGATGTCGTGCTGTTTGATCGCTCAGGCCATCGCACAAAATTCACTAACGTCGGGCGAATGTTGCTGGAACGTGGGCGAGTTTTGCTCGAAGCAGCTGAAAAACTTACCACCGATGCAGAAGCGCTGGCGCGAGGCTGGGAAACACATCTCACTATTGTGACTGAGGCTCTGGTGCCGACGGCCAAGCTCTATCCATTAGTGCGAAAATTGGCTGAAAAAGCGGATACGCAACTGTCGATTATTACCGAGGTATTGGCGGGGTCGTGGGAGAGTCTGGAGCAGGGGCGTGCCGATATTGTCATTGCGCCGGATATGCATTTCCGTTCTTCATCGGAAATTAACTCGCGCAAACTGTATAAAACCATGAGCGTGTATGTCGCTGCCCCAGATCACCCGATTCACAGCGAACCTGAGCCACTTTCAGAAATGACGCGTGTTAAATATCGCGGAATCGCAGTGGCGGATACCGCACGTGAACGGCCAGCTCTGACGGTACGATTACTGGATAAACAACCGCGTCTAACGGTGAGTAGCATGGAAGATAAGCGTCAGGCGTTGCTGGCGGGCTTGGGCGTGGCGACCATGCCTTATCCGATGGTTGAGCAGGATATTGCCGAAGGGCGCTTACGTGTGGTGAGCCCTGAATATACCAACGAACTGGACATAATAATGGCGTGGCGACGCGATAGTATGGGCGAGGCAAAAGCCTGGTGCCTGCGTGAAATACCGAAACTGTTGAAGTAAAAAGTGGGTGGTTCATCCACCCACAATATTTATTAATCAGTCACTATTCTGGCATCCAATATTTTTGGATCGCGACCAAACGTATTAACTCCTGGCGTACCGCTCTGGCAGTTAAATGCCAGAATAATCAGCCAGCCGACAATTGGAATTAGCAGCAGTAACAACCACCAGGCTGAACGATCGGTATCGTGCAGGCGTCGGAACTGTACGGCCCAGTAAGGTAAGAATATGAGCACACCATAAATTGTGGTGAGCAGACCTTCATCCTTTGCAATGCGCAGCCCTAACATTTTATCCAGAATGGCTAATACCCCGGTCAACACAAGGTTAACCAAGATAAACATCCAGAACTCTTTGCGGCGTGCGCGCCCACTAAAGCCAACATAATTTTTTAATACTTTGAAATACCAATCCATTTTTAGCCTGCCTTGATTTGTCATCAATCTATTTCAAGAGTAGCCGTGAATGGATTTCACGTAAATCATAGTCTTGATGAATTTAATCAACCTTTGTTAAACCGTTCGTCGCGTCCGTGTGGTTTGTTTAAATCTTGGGCGGGGCCAATGGAAATAATTCCGGTCGGGTTAATCGTCTTATGGCTACGGTAATAGTGATTGCGGATATGCGCGAAGTCGACGGTTTCAGCAATGCCTGGCATTTGGTAAATATCGCGCAAGAAACCGTACAGATTCAGGTAATCACTTATGCGGTGTTTGTCGCATTTAAAGTGAGTGACATAAACCGGGTCGAAACGCACCAGTGTTGTCCACAAACGAATATCCGCTTCAGTTAGTTGGTCACCGGTTAAATAACGGTGCTGGCCCAGGATTTGTTCTACGCGAGCCAGTGCTTCAAACACTTTCGTCACAGCTTCATCATAGGCTTCTTGCGATGTGGCAAAACCCGCTTTATACACACCATTATTAATGGTGTCGTAAATCCAGCTATTCAATTCATCAATCTGGCTGCGTAACTGAGTCGGGTAGTAATCCCCTGCGCGGGCACCTTTTGCATCAAACGCGGTATTCAGCATGCGAATGATTTCAGCCGATTCGTTACTGACAATCGTCTGTGTTTTCTTGTCCCATAAAACCGGCACGGTAACGCGGCCTGTGTACTCTGGGTCGGCTTGCAGGTAAAGCTGGTAGAGATATTCGTGTTGGTACAGGCCGTCGCCAGTCGCGTTCGGGAAGTCATCGTCAAACGTCCAGCCATCTTGCAACATGAGTGGGTTAACTACCGAAACGGAGATAAAAGACTCAAGGCCTTTTAGCGCGCGCATGATCAACGTGCGATGCGCCCAAGGGCAGGCGAGGGAAACATAGAGGTGATAGCGGTCTTTTTCGGCAGCAAAACCTCCTTTACCGGTCGGGCCTGCTTCGCCATCAGCAGTCAGCCAGTTACGAAATGCAGACTCCGAACGCTTGAAACTGCCACCCGTCGATTTGGTGTCATACCAGACGTCGTGCCAGACGCCATCAATAAGCTGTCCCATGTTTCACTCCTCTTTGTGTTGCCTTTAAAAACAAAAAAGCGAAGGGGTTAACCTTCGCTTTTATCAGTACTCAGTATAGAACTGTTACCACTTTTTATTCAGTACACGGTCGATGCTGTAAGCACCCGGCCCGAAGGTTGCCAGCAACAGATAACCACCTGCAATGGTGAAGTTCTTCATAAACATGGTGGAGTTCATTCCCTGGCTGAAATCGCCGTGGAACAAAAACGCAGTCAGAATCGTAAACACTGCAGTAATAATCGCTGTTGTACGAGTGAAGAAACCGAACAGAATCGCCAGGCCGCCACCGAACTCAAGCAAAATGGTCAACGGCAGTAAGAACCCTGGAACGCCCATCGCTTCCATATATTGTTGAGTGCCGGAATAACCGTTAATTTTGCCCCAGCCTGCAACGATGAACAGAATCGGCATCAAAACACGAGCTAACAGTACACCAGCATCATCTAATTTTTTCATTTTACTCTCCAGCGAATCTCTTGTGGGTGCTATCAACCCAGGGATGTTTGTTTTTGCAATTTCCGGTGGTTACCGTTAACTGCGGTTGATGGGGAGGATAATAGACGTGAGGTTAAAGGATTGTTAGCAAGGAAAACTGTCGATGTTCTTCAAATATATTGAGTGATGCTGGATATAAAAACGCCGCCTGAATCAGGCGGCGTTTAGAATTAACGCGATTGCTGTTGAATAGTGTTGCGGACCAGGCGCCAGGCGCTCCAGGCTCCAAAACCACGTCTGGCCCAGCGCATCATGAAGCTAGGGTGGCGCACCGTCCAGATAGCCATCACGCTGCTGGCGGCTAACGCATAGCGCCGTAAGCTCACTAGCGTGTTCCAGCCTCTATCATAAGTGCCTGTCACTTCAAGCCAATCGCGCCTGCCTGCACTTAAATCCAGCCGCTGTTGTTGAATTTGGCTGAGCAAAAATGCTTTGCGCTGTTCGCGCTCACGGTCACTCATGGCTTGTTGTCTTCAAGCAACGCACGATCGTTGTCGAGCTCGCGCCGGGTATGGCGTAACAATGTGGACTGCCGGGATTTATGGAGTGTCCATATACCACCGATTAATGCCAGTGCCAGCAGTACGACTGTCGTTGCAATCATGGCATTCAGGCGATACTGAGGATCGACTGCCCAGATAACCAGCACCATCAGACTCATTAATCCGAATGCTGCAAACAGCATGGTTAATCCAAGCATCAATAAGAGCTGAATGATGTGAGCTTTCTCTTCTTCCAACTCTACAACAGCAAGGCGTAAACGTGTCTCCACCATCCCAACGATGATGGTGACAATACGTTGACCTATACCGAGGACACTTTTACCCGGCCCCTGAGTTTGATGAGATTCAGGCATAATTAACGACGAGTGAGCAGGACACCGAGTACGACGCCAATCGCCGCCCCAATACCAACGCCAGTCCACGGATTTTCACGGACATAGTCGTCAGCTTTTGCTGCAGCTTCGCGCGTCTGTTTGGCAATAATGTCGCTAGTATCTCCCAGACGTATGCGGCTTTCTTTCAGTGCTTTTTCCGCTTTGCCACGCAGTCTTTCCAATTCGGATTTGGACTTGTCCGTCGATGCGCTCAGCACCTCTTCAAGGGTATCTGCCAGGGATTTCAACTCAGCGCGCAAATGTTCTGATGTAGTATCTTTTGACATGGTTCTCTCCAGGTGTTCGAGGTTGATCCTTAAACTTAATAATCACGGGCCTGCAAAGTTTTCAGCTCATGTTCAGCTTCAGACAGTTTCTGCTCCCGCTTCGAAATTTTGTCAGCGTCGCCTTTTTCGCGCGCTTCTTTAAGATCTGCTTTGCGTTCGGCGATTTCAGCTTTTTGTTCGTTAATTTTCTTCTGGTGATCCGCACGTAAACTGCTGTCGGTGCAATTGGCGCGAACTTCTTTCAACGCTTTGTTAAGCCCATCAACACGACTTTTGTTCTGGTGTTTCTCCGCATAGCCAATTTCTCGCTGAATATCCTGCTCTTTTTCGCTGCACAGCGAGCTCGCATGTGCTGCAGATGTCAGGGATAACAAGGCGATAGCCAATACGGTACGATAGTTCATGATAAAAACCTTCCATTGTGAATGTACGTTAAGCCGCAAGGTTAAACACACATAGAATCCAGAAACTTAACGAAAATACTGATTTATAGCGATTTAGGTCAGAACAAGCATAGTCAGAAATTGAGTAAAAACCCAATCCATTGTTAACAAATTAGGATTTCAGGAAAGGGTTAACCGATGCGGATATTTTCGTTGAGCACACGCGTAAGCCAGTTGCCGGCGCTGATATCTTCTTCTTGTTGAGCAATCACGTAACCATGCGGCAGCGTTTTATAAAGCACTTCTTTGGCCGCTTCACTTTGCGCAATAGAGTCAAACTTGATAAGCAACGTGTTGTTGTCCGGGGTAATGCTTTTAAAGCGAATGCCATTGGCGTCAAGATGGTGCCAGACAGAAAAACCATCTGGCATGCTAATGCCTTGCTGGCTGGTGCGTATTTCCAGCGTGGATTCTGTGCTTTGCATCCCTGACCATATCAGGATGGCGGCCAGCACAATGGCGCCTATCAGCATCGTAGCCCTCAGGCCACGGAAAAAATGTGGTTTCATCGTCATCCCTCTTAACTGCGATTTCCGTATTTTTTACGCCAAAGCACAATCAACGAACCGATCAGGCCAAATACCAGTAACACGACAGGTAATAGCATCAGGCAGGACATCAATGCATCTTCATATTTCAGGAACACCGGCGTTTTGCCGAGCAGGTATCCTAGCGAGGTGAGGATCAGTACCCATAACAGGCCGCTCATCCAGTTGAAGAACTGGAAGCGCGCATTGTTCAGACCAGACAAACCAGCAATAGTTGGTAACAAGGTTCGAACAAAAGCAATAAAGCGACCAATCAGTAATGCAGACAGGCCATGTTTATGGAACAGGTTGTGCGCGCGCTGGTGATAATGTGCGGGAAGATGCGATAGCCAGTTCTGCACGATTCGCGTGTTTCCAAGCCAGCGCCCTTGAATATAACTGAGCCAACAACCCAGGCTCGCAGCTGTTGTTAACAGAAGAAGTGTTTCCGGAAAACCCATTGCTCCTTTAGCAATCAGCACGCCGACTAAAACCAACAAACTATCGCCTGGCAGGAAAGCTGCTGGCAGTAGGCCGTTTTCAAGGAATAAAATCATGAATAACACGAAGTAAAGCATGCCAATCATTCCTGGATTGGCGAGTGTTTCAAAATCCTGGCTCCAGAGAGCGTTCAACAGTTGCGTGAAAAGTTCCATTCAGTGTTCCTGGCACATCGGTTAAGACCGCTGATCAAAGTCAGATTGGTAGAGCACGGCATTGTTATGTGTGTGTTGTTGCCGATTGTAATCCACCGCTTGTTACCTGGTCGTGTCACAACTCCATGTGAATGCGGGCCAGGTTGGTGGAAGCAAAGCTAACACCGACGGAGAAATTGCATCTAATTGTAACAAAGCTCTGCCGTATGCGTCACAGTATTTGTGCTTTGTTGAGGGCTGATTTTGCTGACTAGCAGAGGGGCTGGCGAGGGTATTTACAAACGCTGACACTATTGGTTGGTTTGCTTACCCTCGCGCGAGGAAATGGCTATTTTTGACCGTTTGCGGCTGTGTCGAGATGAATAACAGGATTATCAGCAAATAAGTAGCGATCGGCATTAAATTCGAAATCATCGCTGGTTGCATCAAACAGCATCTGTTTGGTGTTTTCCAGATGTTGCCACATCGCCAGTTTAGCAGCATGTGGGTCTTTACGAATCAGTGCTTTAAGAATCTGGTCATGATCATCACACCAGTTGTCAGCGGTGCGCTTATCAATATGTTCGTGGAGTTTTTTCCAGTACGGGTTGTGGATACGTTGGCTCCACATTTTTTCTACAATCGCGGCGAGGGCACTATTCTGAGAGGCCAGCGCAACCTGAGTGTGAAAATGAAGGTCCCATTCTGAATCCTGGAAATTATGCTCATTACGCGCCATTTCCTGAATTTCCATAAGCTTGACGATATCTTGTTTGGTGACCTGAGTTGCCGCAAATTCAGCAATATTACTTTCAATCAACTGGCGAGCTTGCAACAGTTCAAATGGCCCAAAGCTTGCGAACTCAAACCGCTCATCAGGAATATTGGTATATTTTGCCTGATTAGACATAACGTGGATGCCGGAACCCTTGCGGACTTCGACGTAGCCTTCCACTTCCAGCATGATAATCGCTTCACGAACCACAGTGCGGCTCACGTTCTTTTCTTCAGCAATAAAGCGCTCAGCCGGGAGTTTTTCCCCGACCAGATAAACACCGTTTTCGATGCGTTGTTTAAGTTCAGCGGCCAATTGCTGATAAAGACGACGTGGTTCCATAATTTCCATCTGTAGCTCCGGGAAAGACCCTGCGGGTAACCTTATTTGTTATACCACTTTTCAAAGTTAGGCTCCACATCCCAGATACACAAAAGCCGCCTGTACGGCGGCTTTGTATGCAAATTGAGACACCGATTAGGCTAATGCTTGTTTCGATTTTTGCGAGTCATTTAACTCACTGATAGGTTTGTTTTGCAGCACAGTCCAGATAACGATAGCACCGAGGATATCGAATACTGCCAGAGCGGCGAACAGCGGGCTGAAGCCAAGGGTATCGGCCAACGCACCAACAACCAGAGCAAACAGGGTACTTGCGGTCCAGGCGGCCATACCGGTCAGACCGTTTGCTGTTGCTACTTCGTTACGACCAAACACATCAGAAGACAGGGTGATCAGTGCGCCAGACAGCGACTGGTGAGCGAAACCACCAACACACAGCAGGGCGATTGCAACGTATGGGCTAGTGAACAGACCGATAGTCCCGGGAGCAATCATCAGAATCGCACCCATGGTCACAACCAGTTTACGAGAAACAATCAGGTTCACGCCGAATACGCGCTGGAAGAAAGGTGGCAGGTAGCCGCCAACGATACAACCCAGGTCAGCAAACAGCATTGGCATCCAGGCAAACATCGCAATGTGTTTCAGATCAAAGCCATATGCTTTAAACATGAACAGTGGAATCCAGGCGTTGAAAGTACCCCAGGCCGGTTCTGCAAGGAAACGTGGCAGAGCGATACCCCAGAATTGACGGTTTTGTAAGATTTTCCAGGCACTCATTTTTTTGCTGTTGTTGGTCTGGTGCTGCGCTTCCTGACCACCAATAATATATTCACGTTCTTCTTCTGACAGGTGTTTCTGGTCGCGTGGGTGTTTGTAGAAAATCAGCCATGCCATTGCCCAGGCAAAGCTCAGAACACCGGAGATGATGAACGCCATCTGCCAGCTGTGCATGACAATCGCCCAAACCACTAATGGTGGAGCAATCATGCCGCCGATAGATGAGCCAACGTTGAAGTAGCCAACAGCAATAGAACGCTCTTTAGCCGGGAACCATTCGCTACTGGCTTTCAAGCCGGCAGGGATCATGGCAGCTTCAGCAGCACCCACGGCACCACGAGCGATTGCCAGGCCACCCCAGCTTCCCGCCAGTGCAGTTGCACCGCAGAAAATTGCCCATGCGACAGCAAAGAATGCGTAGCCAACTTTCGTGCCCAGCACATCAAGTACATAACCGGCAACAGGTTGCATGATGGTGTAGCAAGCTGAATAGGCGGCGATGATGTAGGAATATTGCTGAGTGGAAATATGCAGCTCTTGCATCAATGTTGGTGCAGCCGCCGCAATAGTATTACGTGTCAGATAACCCAGTATGGTGCCCATGGTTACCAGGGCAATCATGTACCAGCGCAAGCCTTGAATCTTTCGCATTTTGAAGTTCATCCCGTCTTAATAATCAACCGCATGTCATGCGGTTGCACGTCCGACATTGCTGCCCGATCGTCTGTTCTATTTAGAGGGTTCATATCCGGGGGTTATCACCCGGTACGACCCGTACCTTGCCATATAAAAAAACTGCCTGCGGCAATTCCGGTTTCCGTACCGTGTTGCGCTGTTCGTGATATCAGCGTCTGAAGTATTTCCGTTACTTATGCATTGCGACGGCAGAAAGATAACTTGTCATACAGCTTTAAAAGTTGAGTGATATCACAAAAGTGTTGATCAGCTCACTCCAAGGGGGTAGGGGCTTGCAGACCAGAACTGGCGCGGGATACGGGTTCGTTTTAAACAGAGTATTAACAATAAAAGTGTGGTTTTTGTGATGAATACCTCAAAAATCCACTCGGTCTCAAGAAATTGGTGTGATAACTTTGTTTGCATTATGCGCAAGCATCGAACTGCTATGAACAGAGGAACCCTACAATGGCCCAGTTTATGACTGAAGATTTTCTCCTGGACACCGAATTTGCCCGCCGCTTGTATCATGAGTTTGCAGCCGATCAGCCTATTTTTGACTATCACTGCCATTTACCACCGCAGCAAGTTGCTGAAGACTATCGTTTTAAAAACCTGTATGACATCTGGTTAAAAGGTGATCACTACAAGTGGCGTGGTATGCGCGCAAACGGGGTGGAAGAGCGCTTGTGTACTGGCGATGCGACTGACCGTGAGAAATTCGATGCTTGGGCCGCGACGGTTCCGCACACCATCGGTAACCCTCTATATCACTGGACTCACCTCGAACTGCGTCGGCCGTTCGGCATCACTGGCAAACTGTTATCTCCTACAACTGCTGATGAAATCTGGGACGAATGTAATGAGTTGCTGACTCAGGATAGCTTCTCCGCACGTGGCATCATGAAGCAGATGAACGTGAAAATGGTCGGCACGACTGATGACCCTATCGACGATCTGCGTTTCCACCGCCAAATCGCACTCGACGGTTTTGAAACCAAAGTGCTGCCTAGCTGGCGCCCGGATAAAGCGTTTAACATTGAACAAGCTACCTTTGCTGAGTACATGGGCAAACTGGCAGAAGTTTCCGATACCGACATCCGTCGTTTCAGTGATCTGCAAACTGCACTGAGCAAGCGCCTGGACCACTTCGCAGAACACGGCTGTAAAGTTTCCGACCACGCATTAGACGTTGTTTTGTTTGCCGAAGCAGACGAAGCGACTCTGGACGGCATTCTGGCTCGTCGTCTTTCAGGTTCTACGCCAAGCGAGCACGAAGTTGCACAGTTCAAAACTGCTGTTCTGGTTTGGCTGGCTGCGGAATATACCCGTCGCGGTTGGGTTCAGCAGTACCACATTGGTGCGCTGCGTAATAACAACCTGCGCCAGTTCAAACTGCTGGGGCCTGATGTGGGCTTTGACTCCATCAACGACCGTCCAATGGCTGAAGAACTTTCTCGCCTGCTTAGCAAGCAAAACGAAAACAACGAACTGCCAAAAACTATCCTGTACTGTCTGAACCCGCGCGATAACGAAGTGTTGGGCACCATGATTGGCAACTTCCAGGGCGAAGGTATGCCAGGCAAGATGCAGTTTGGTTCCGGTTGGTGGTTCAACGATCAGAAAGATGGCATGGAGCGTCAAATGACGCAGCTCGCACAGCTTGGTCTACTGAGCCGTTTCGTCGGGATGCTGACTGACAGCCGTAGCTTCCTGTCATACACCCGCCACGAATATTTCCGCCGTATCCTGTGCCAGATGATTGGCCGTTGGGTTGAAGCGGGCGAAGCACCGGCAGATATCCAGTTGCTGGGCAAAATGGTGGAAAACATCTGCTTTAACAACGCCCGAGACTACTTTGGCATTGAACTGAACTAATCAGGCTCTGAGGTTGATATGCAATACATCAAGATCCATACGCAAGATAACGTCGCTGTTGCGTTAGTGGACCTGGCCGAAAGTGAAATCGTTACCGTTGACGGTGCAGAAATTGCTTTGCGCCAACCGGTGCTACGTGGCCATAAATTTGCGCTTACCACCATTGCGCAAGGTGAAAATGTCGTTAAATACGGTTTGCCAATTGGCCACGCTTTGGCAACGATTGAAGCCGGTGAGCACATTCATTCACACAACGCGCGTACCAATCTGAGCGATTTGGACGAGTATCGCTATCAACCTGATTTCCAGTCTTTGGCTAAGCAGGCTGCAGACCGCGAAGTAAGCGTTTATCGTCGTGATAACGGAACGGTGGGTGTGCGTAACGAGTTGTGGATCCTGCCAACTGTAGGCTGTGTAAACGGCATCGCGCGTCAGATTCAGAACCGTTTCCTGAAACAGAACAACGACGCCGAAGATATCGACGGCGTATTCCTTTTCAGCCACCCGTTCGGTTGTTCACAACTGGGTGAAGACCACGTTAACACCCGCACCATGCTGCAAAACATGGTGCATCACCCAAACGCGGGTGCAGTACTGGTGATTGGCCTGGGTTGTGAAAACAACCAGGTGAGCGCCTTCCGCGAAACGCTGGGTGAATACGATGCGTCTCGCGTGCAATTCATGGTTTGCCAGCAGCAAGACGATGAAGTAGAAGCCGGGCTTGAGCAACTGCAAGAGCTTTATGAAGTGATGCGCCACGACAAGCGTGAGCCGGGCAAACTCAGCGAGCTGAAATTCGGCCTTGAGTGCGGCGGCTCAGATGGTTTGTCCGGTATTACGGCTAACCCAATGCTGGGTCGTTTCTCAGACTATATGGTGGCAAATGGCGGTACGACTGTACTGACCGAAGTCCCAGAAATGTTTGGCGCTGAACGCATTCTGATGAGCCACTGCCGAGACGAAGCCACGTTTGAAAAAACGGTCACCATGGTGAACGACTTCAAACAGTACTTCATTGAACACAATCAGCCGATTTACGAAAACCCATCACCAGGGAACAAGGCTGGCGGTATCACCACGCTTGAAGAAAAATCCCTCGGCTGTACGCAAAAAGCCGGTGAGAGTGAGGTGGTCGATGTGCTGCGTTATGGCGAGCGCCTGAAAACGCCTGGCCTGAATCTGTTAAGCGCGCCAGGTAACGATGCTGTTGCCACCAGTGCGCTGGCTGGAGCAGGCTGCCATATGGTGCTGTTCAGCACTGGCCGCGGCACGCCATACGGCGGTTTTGTGCCGACAGTTAAAATCGCAACCAATAGTGAGCTGGCGACCAAAAAGCCACACTGGATTGATTTTGACGCAGGCAAACTGCTGCATGGTAGCGACATGAACACACTGCTGACAGAGTTTATCGACACCATTGTTGATTTCGCTAACGGCAAGAAAACCTGCAACGAACGTAATGATTTCCGCGAGTTAGCCATCTTTAAAAGCGGCGTCACGTTGTAAGTAGCATTATAGGTGCTACCATGAAACGGCATTTTGATATTCAGAATGCCGTTTTTTTTCGTCTTGAGTTTACAAACAAGGACATGTCATGACCGCGTATTGGGTTGCCCAGGGCGTCGGCGTTCTCGCCTTTGTGGTTGGCATCACCACCTTCATCAACCGCGATGAACGGCGTTTTAAGTTACAACTGGCAGGTTATAGCGCCATCATTGGTATTCACTTCTTTTTGATGGGAGCAAGCCCGGCGGGCATGAGTGCGGAACTTAACGCGATACGAACCGTGATTTCCCTACGCACCCGTAGCCTCTGGGTTATGGGGATTTTTATTGCCTTAACGCTGGGATTTGGCCTTGCGAAGTTTAACCATGCAATGGAATTACTGCCGATTGCCGGAACAGTTGCCAGTACCTGGGCATTATTCCGTTGCAAAGGGCTAACCACGCGCTGCGTAATGTGGTGTTCCACGGCTTGTTGGGTGACACATAACTTCTGGTTGGGGTCGATTGGCGGGACATTAATCGAAGGGAGTTTTCTGGTTATGAACGGCCTGACCATCATTCGCTTCTGGCGTATGCAAAGGCGAGGAATTGATCCGTTTAAAATTGAAAAAGAAGTGCAACAACAGGAATAAAAACTCCCCGCCTCGAAAGGCAGGGAGTGTTGAGCATTAACCGCGTAACGGGTTTTTATCAGCCAGGCGTGCATCTTCTGCCTGGCAAGCCGCCGCAGTAAACAGCACGTCGGTTGAGGAGTTCAGTGCAGTCTCGCAAGAATCCTGCAACACGCCGATGATGAAGCCGACTGCAACCACCTGCATGGCAATCTCATTTGGGATGCCAAACATGCCGCAAGCCAGTGGGATCAGTAGTAGAGAACCGCCCGCCACACCAGACGCCCCGCATGCACACAGAGAAGCCACCACGCTCAGCAGTATGGCTGTTGGCAGATCCACTGGCACACCCAGAGTATTTACCGCAGCCAATGTCAGAACGGTAATAGTGATTGCCGCACCAGCCATGTTAATGGTTGCGCCCAACGGGATGGACACGGAATAAGTATCGCGGTCCAGATTCAGCTTCTCACACAGCGCCATATTTACTGGAATGTTGGCCGCAGAACTACGGGTGAAGAAGGCTGTTACGCCACTTTCACGCAGGCAAGCGAACACCAGTGGATACGGATTGCGACGAATTTTCACGAACACCAGCAGCGGGTTGATGATAAGTGCCACGCCGAACATACAACCAACCAAAACCAGCAGCAGTTGTCCGTAACCCCACAGCGTTTCAAAGCCAGTTGTGGCAAGTGTTGACGCCACCAGACCAAAAATACCGATTGGGGCAAAGCGAATCACCACTTTCACGATAAAGGTGACTGCGTTGGAGACATCGTTAATCAAGTTTTTAGTGCTTTCGTTACCATGGCGCAGAGCAAAGCCCAGGCCCACAGCCCACACCAGAATGCCGATGTAGTTGGCGTTCAGCAGCGCATTAATTGGGTTAGATACCATGCTCAGTAGCAGGCCGCGCAGAACTTCCACAATGCCCGATGGCGGAGTGATATCTGTCGCGCCAGCCACCAGGTGCAGTGTGGAAGGGAACAGGAAGCTGACCACGACCGCGGTGAGTGCCGCAGTGAACGTGCCCAGAAGGTAAAGCACCAGAATAGGGCGAATACTGGTTTTCTGACCGTGTTGATGGTTGGCAATCGACGCCATCACCAGCATCAGAACCAATACTGGGGCGACAGCTTTCAGCGCACCAACGAATAATGTACCGAGCAAACCGACGGCAATTGCCGCTGGTTTTGAAATTGCCGCCAGTGCGATACCGAGCACCAGACCAACTAAAATCTGTTTTACCAGACTGCCCTGTGCCAGGCGTTGAAAAATACCCGGGGATTGTGTAGCCATGAATAACCTTCCTGTGTTGTATGTCGTCCCATCCAGCATTGGTACTCTGAGGTACTTAATTCACCGGATGTAAAGAATTGTGTTTGCCTGGTTGAGTATAAGGAAATGTCGCAGGGTAGTAAGTAGTAATCACTGATTATTTCGGCATCGGTTAGATTTTTTAACTGTTTATTAACAAATGTGTGATATTAGCGACAAATCGCAAAGCCTGAGCTGAACGGCTAATTGACTTGCCAGATTTACGTGCCTTAAAAAGAAAACCCCGCCAATTGAAGTGAATGGCGGGGTTTTTCAATCGTGAAGGGTTACTTCGCGAGTTTCTTCTGATCGTTACGGTAGTTCACAATGGCGTTGATGATAAGCGTCAGTGCCAGAATGCCACCCACCACGCCCAGCGAAATCGCGATTGGGATATGGTAGAAATCGACAATCATCATCTTCACGCCAATGAATACCAGAATGATCGATAGACCATACTTCAGCATTGAGAAACGCTCTGCTACGCCTGCCAGCAGGAAGTACATCGCACGCAAACCCAGGATTGCAAACAGATTCGACGTCAGCACGATGAACGGATCAGTTGTCACCGCGAAGATAGCCGGAATACTGTCGACCGCGAAAATCACGTCGCTCAGTTCAACCAGAATCAGTACCAGCAGTAACGGTGTTGCGAACAACACGCCGTTTTTACGAATAAAGAAGTGCTCGCCTTCAATTTTATCCGTCATGCGTAGGTGACTACGAATCCAGCGCACCAGCGGCTTATCGCCGATACCACCTTCATCTGCTTTTGCCAGCGCCATCTTGATACCCGTGAACAGCAAGAACGCGCCGAAGATATACAGCAGCCATTCAAACTGGGAAATCAACCAGCTACCCGCGAAGATCATAATGGTACGCAGCACAATCGCACCCAGCACACCGTAGACCAGCACGCGGCGCTGCAATGCAGCAGGAACAGCGAAATAGCTAAACAGCATCAGCCAGACGAAGACGTTATCTACTGCCAGCGCTTTTTCAATCAGATAACCAGTGAGGAAGGCGAGAGCTTGTGTGTCCGCCACTTCACGGCCAGATGTTCCGGTGAGATACCACCAGAATGCTGCGTTAAACAGCAGCGAAAGCGAAACCCAGACCAGGGACCAGGCTGCTGCCTGTTTCATGGACATGGTGTGCGAGCCTTTACGCCCCTGGAGCAGGAGGTCGATAGCCAGCATGATGACGACCACAACGGCAAAACCGCCCCACAGTAATGGAGTGCCGACACTATTCATAAAAATTATTCCTTCAAAAACAAAAACGGCCAACGTCGGAAGACGCCAGCCGCTAATGCTTGCAACAGGGATCTCGCCTTCCGGCAAGGTCTCACTTACAACGTATAAAACGTTGCCCGGCAACCGGGTGCTTTAGTAGCACCGTAATGACGATTAACCGGCAATGAAGTTACTCCCCTTTGCGGGCGGGAAATTATTACATTGCACACATTTCGTCAACATTTCACCTTTTGTTTTACACAGCTTTACGCCGTATATCACACAGGAGAATGTGCCGGCACATCATCCGCCGGGAATTTCACGCCAGTCTGGGCGCGGATTTCCGTACTCAGCGCCGCAGTGGAACGCGACGTGACTAAACCTGGATGATTCACTTCGTTGCCAGCGACTAAACGAGCAAAGACTTCGGCTTCATAAAGCATAGTATTGATATGCTGCGGCAGCGTCAGATCCTGCGGTTTGCCACCACGCGGAATAAATGTAATGCGCTGGCACTCAGATATTTTCTCGATAACCAGCGAACCCGCTTCACCCTGGATCTCACTTGGAATCACCGAATCACTCACTTTGGAGTGCAGCAGATTTACATCAAAATCACCGTAATTCATCTGCACTGAACCGTGCGCATCAACACCGCTTTCCAGAAGACTGGCGGTGGCATGAACCGAATACGGCTCACCCCACAGCGCAACCGCAGAGGCCAGGGTGTAAAAACCAATGTCCATAATCGAGCCGTTAGAGAGCGCCGGATTAAAGGTATTTGGATTCTCGCCATCCAGATAACGCTGATAGCGAGATGAATACTGGCAATAGTTGAGCAGTACTTTGCGGATCTTGCCCACTTTCGGCAACGCCTGCTGAAGCGCGATAAAATTCGGCAAGCTAGCAGTTTTAAACGCTTCGAACAGCACCACCTGGTTTTCACGCGCACAGGCAATTGCCGCTTCCACTTCGCGCAAATTAGACGCCAGCGGCTTCTCGCAAATCACATGTTTTTTATGGCTAAGGAACAACAGCGTTTGCGGGGAGTGCAGGGAATTCGGGCTGGCGATGTAAACCGCATCAAACGCATCGCTTTGCGCCATCGCATTCAGGTCGATAAACAGATGCTCCACCGGATAGTCGCTGGCGAAGGTTTGCGCTTGTTCAAGTGAGCGGGAGTAGACCGCGGTGAGTTTATATTTGCCACTTTCGTGAGCAGCATCGACGAACTGACGGGTGATCCAGTTAGTTCCAATAACAGCGAGGCGTATCATAAACGGGTGCTATCTCCGAAGGGGATTATCTTTGAAAGACTATCATGATGTGATGGGAAAACCAGTGCTGGGCGCCGCAGATTTGAGGTGCTCAGATGAGATAGATCACCGCTATATCAGCTCCATACGCATAATAAAGCGATAATGCGTTTGTTTTTTCAGCACTTAGCACGCAAAAGGTAGAATGGGGCTTGCAAGGCGGTCTGTGACAGGTATAATCCCCAACGTTTTCCGCATACCTCTTCGTGCCGAAGTGGCGAAATCGGTAGACGCAGTTGATTCAAAATCAACCGTAGAAATACGTGCCGGTTCGATTCCGGCCTTCGGCACCATTAGTATGTAAATAGACCTCAATTGAGGTCTTTTTTTATGCCTAAAATCCAGTCTCCGCAAGGCTCACCTCGCTTTTTCAGTCAACATAAGTCAACCTGATTCAATCTACATCAACTTACTGATGCGGGTACAAATGCGGGTATATCCCGGTTCGATAATGTTTGTACCCACACAGAACCCTTGAAAGGATACTCAACATGGCTCTGAGTGATGTGAAGGTTCGTACAGCCAAGCCCGAAGAAAAAGCTTATAAGCTGACGGATGGTGACGGCATGGTTTTGCTTGTTCACCCGAACGGTTCGAAATATTGGCGGCTGCGTTATCGCTTCGGCGGTAAAGAAAAGATGCTGGCTTTAGGGAAATACCCTGAAGTGTCGCTGGCTGATGCCAGGGCACGGCGTGATGAAGCTCGTAAGCTTTTAGCTAACGGCGTTGATCCCAGTGAGAACAAGAAAGCCGTTCAGGTAGAGCAGGAGCAAGAAGCGATAACTTTTGAAGTGGTAGCCAGAGACTGGCACGCCAGCAATCAGAAGTGGTCGGCATCGCATAGTGCTCGTGTATTGAAAAGCCTGGAAGACAATTTATTTGCTTCAGTTGGGAAGCGAAATATCAAAGATATTGGTACTCGTGACTTACTGGTTCCAATTAAAGCAGTGGAAAAGTCAGGACGCCTTGAAGTGGCTGCGCGTCTTCAACAGCGAACAACGGCAATAATGCGCTTTGCGGTACAGAACGGCTTAATTGATTACAATCCTGCACAAGAGATCGCTGGTGCGATCGCAACAGCTAAACGAAAGCATCGCGCTGCGCTAGATCTCAACCGCATTCCTGAGTTACTCCATCGTATTGATAACTACACCGGCAGACCATTAACGCGGTTAGCTGTGGATTTGACGTTACTGGTTTTCATCCGTTCGAGCGAGTTACGTTTTGCTCGCTGGACAGAAGTGGATTTTGAAACGGCTATGTGGAAGATTCCCGGAGAGCGTGAACCGCTGGAAGGCGTTAAACACTCTCAGCGTGGATCCAAGATGAAGACTCCACATCTTGTTCCTTTATCGCGTCAAGCTCTTGCCATTCTGGAAAAGATCAAAAGTATGAGCGGAAACCGTGAGCTGATCTTCGTTGGTGATCACGATCCACGTAAGCCGATGAGTGAAAACACTGTCAATAAGGCTTTGCGGGTTATGGGCTATGATACGAAAGTTGAAGTCTGCGGGCATGGTTTTAGGACGATGGCATGTAGTTCGTTGATTGAGTCGGGGCTATGGTCGAAGGATGCGGTAGAGCGACAGATGAGTCACCAGGAACGTAACTCTGTGCGGGCTGCTTATATTCATAAGGCCGAGCATCTGGGGGAGCGCAGGCTAATGCTGCAGTGGTGGGCGGATTATCTGGATACGAATCGGGATAAGGGGATTAGTCCGTTTGATTTTGGAAAAACTAATGCCCATAAACATGTGGGTTAAGCGCGGACTACTGGGGAATCCCATGATTTGATTTTCTCTGTAGCCTCGCTTGCCATCAGAAAAATCATTTTTATTCAACAACGTAGTATGCAGTAGCTTCGGAAGTTACAACAAATATGTCTCAGAAAAATTTTCTCTAACGAAATTGCAATATCCATAATTGCTTACATATGCAATACTGTTAATTAATACAGTATCAAGTTGATGAAGTGGTTGATATAAGCGAGACAACTATTAATATCCTTCGCTGTTATCGCCAACGCTGAAAAGGTTAAAAAATGTCTGTGTCTAACTACCTACCTTTAGATTTAAAAGTTGATCCCAAAGATGTTACCCATGTTGGTGGTAAAGGGGAGTTCCTTCATGATTGGTATGCATACCTTGAAGGTTATTCATCTGAATTTGTTCGTTCTGTTTTAGATACATATATGCCTAGAGCTAAAAGTATCCTAGAACCGTTTGCTGGAGTAGGAACTACTCCTTTGACGCTTGGTTTTCAAAATATTCAGACATTTTATTGTGAAATAAACCCAGCAATGCGCAAAGTTATTAATGCAAAGTTAACAATTGCAGCTTTGCCAAAAGATAAAAAAATTAATCTTTACAATGAAATTAGGCAGCTATCTAAAGAATTGCCAAATATGTATGGTAGTTTTTGTGAAAAAAAAGAGTTGAGAGAACATTATACAATAGCATTCAAAGATAGCGTATATTTTGATGATGACATGTTTTTAAAGCTTCTGAAAATTAGAACTTTGAACGATGAGTTATTATCTAAAAAGCCAGTAGTAGGGTTAGCACTTGAAGTGGCTGTTATCTCGAAACTTATCATTTGCTCTCGCTTAAAACGTGCTGGCGATGTTCGGTTCAAAACAACTAAAGAACTTGCGAAAGGCCTACCTGAATTTATTAAATCAGTTCAAGAGCAATTAATGCTTTTAGCAGAAGATTGCTTACGTTGTCCAACATCTTTAGTCGAGGCAAAGCTAGTCGCGCACAACGCAAAACAACTTCATGAATTGCAGCCACTTAATGTTGATGGTGTAATTACAAGCCCACCGTACTTGAATGGGACGAACTACTTTAGGAATACTAAGTTAGAGTTGTGGTACATGGGGTTTATTACTACGGCTAATTGTTTACGCAGTTTTCGAGATGATGTTGTGACTTCGGGAATTAATGATGTAACAAAAAATAAAGGTAATATTGTCCACCCAGCTGCCCAAACTGTTGTTTCTGAACTTGCAGCCAATGCATATGATGAACGCATTCCTAAAATGGCTGCAGGATATTTTGAGGAAATGGGGCTTGTATTTAAGGGGCTTTCCAAGCATATGAAAGCAGGCAGTATTGCTGCTATTGATATTGGAGATTCACTTTATGGCGGTATACACGTCCCTACGCATGACATCCTCAGTGCAATAGCAGAGGATTTTGGTTTTGGAACTCTTGATATTGTAAGGTTGAGGGGGAGGAAATCTAAATCAGGGGCCCCTTTAACTCAGTCATTAATTGTCTTGGAAAAGACTAATGTCGATAAAATATCTGTTGCTGGAGTTGATATACAAGGTTGTGATATTTCTCATAAGTGGGATATGTTCAAAGAGTCTTTGCCACACCTTCAGCATCCTTATTCGAAGCGTAACTGGGGCAATGCTCTGCACTCAGTTTGTTCATACCAGGGGAAGATGAAACCTGCATTAGCATTTAAACTTGTAGAAGCATTCTCTAAAGTAGGTGACAGAATCCTCGACCCTTTTAGTGGGTCAGGAACCATTCCTTTTGAAGCTGCACTAAATGGGCGCAAGTCATTTGGTATGGATATTGGTTTGTTGGCAACAAGTCTTAGTAACGCCAAAATGAAGCGGCCAAGTCGTGCTAAGGTCACTGAAATAATTGACTCTTTGGAGGAGTATATTGCTAGCTCTCAACCTAGTAAGAAATCGATTAAAGATGCAACTGAAGTAAAATTCAATAAGACTATTCCTGAGTATTTTCATGAGAATACATTCAAAGAAATAATCTGCGCCCGAGATTTCTTTATCAAAAATCATGATGCTCAATCAGCCGATTGGGCTTTGGTTATGTCATGTATGTTGCATATTTTACATGGTAATAGACCTTATGCTTTGAGCCGTATAAGTCATCCAATTACACCATATGCTCCTTCTGGCGATTTCGTATACAAAAAATTAATTGAAAAACTGTGGGTTAAGGTAAATAAGTCTTTGGACACTGAGGTTGGCGACAGCTTTGTTCCGGGAAATTGCTATCAAGCTGACATACTTGTTCAATGGCCAGAAGAAATACAGGATTTAGATGCGATCATTACTTCACCTCCATTCTTTGACAGTACAAAATTTTATATGACTAACTGGATGAGATACTGGTTTTGTGGTTGGACTAGGAACGATTTTGATACTCAACCAAAGAGCTTTGTTGAAGTGATTCAGAAAAAGTCGTTTGATGCTTATGACTTTATATTTAGTCAGTGTCATGAAAGGCTAAAGTTTGGTGGTTATGCTGTATTCCATTTGGGGCATTCGGATAAATGTAATATGGCGGATTCGTTAAAACCCTATGCAGAAAAATACTTTAGTGTGGTGGATATCTTTACTGAGTCTGTAGAGCACTGTGAAAAACACGGTATCGCTGACAAAGGAGGGGTTACTGGTCACCAATATTTAGTATTGCGAAAATAATCGACTGGCTTTTGACAGAGTAAGGGCAGAAATAGCATCTGCCCTTTTTTTATGTGCTAAACAATAATGTCAGTATTTTCATTGATATCGAAAGTGATATGTCTGTCTCGTCGACGGTTATATTCATCAACGAATGAAAAGTTGTATTTAACTATTTTTGAGCGTATCAATACTTTATCCAAAGCCTTAACAACAAGTTCAGCTGCAATTTTACCGTCACGCTCCATGAGTAACGAAGGCTTTGTTAGAAACTCCTCGTACAACCAATCTAAACGATTGAGTATTTCGGTGATAACTTCATGGTTAGGCTCTGGAGCCATGAGTTCATCTACAGAGAGACCGGTCAATTGCGAGAGCTGACTGATCTGATCTGGATTATAGAATTGTGATGGTGGCCTGTCACGTTTTCTAGTATTGCAAGTTGCACATAGAGCCGTGGCAGTTCCGTCAAGTGGCCATAAAAGAGCTAATGGGCGTGTATGATCAAGGTGCATTTTTCGTTTGTTTTCTAAGGGATCATTACAATTAAAACAATGACCATTGAATCTATTCCATATGTCATCTAGTAATTCACGACCTGTTTTTGCACGATAGCTTAACTGTGGTGATAGTTGATAAATTTCAGCAATTAGTAATTCAAAATTTCTGCGCCGCTGACCATCCTCCTTCATTTGCGCTGCCGTCCTTTGCCAATTCAATGGCATATTTACGTAATATTTCTTACAGAAACGACATTCAAGTTGATATCCAAAATGTAGTAATTTTGTCTCGCCAGTATCAACATCAGTAACTATACCAAACCCTTTATGTCTGCAAGGTGCCTTGGCGACACAATGGTTCGAGAAACATAAGTGCTCTCGTTCATCGTTTACATTAATGGGCAGAAACCTAGCACAGCGGTTGCATGATTTAAGGTGGAAAATAATATTGTGATTGTGCAGTTTTAAATGGCCATCGTACGATAATATCACCTCCCCCTCATTTGTGTAAAAACCTGCTTCAGGCATAATTGAATACATGTTATCGAGGTATCCAAGTTGATCATTTTCGATTGCTGTATCGAAAGCATCATGCCAGATTAAACCGCATTCCAACCCATATAAAGCAACGTATGTGTCTACTTTCGAATAAAAACTAATAGTTACATTTTCTGAGATGCCATTACGTTTCCACATTGAGCCAAATTTTGACGTATCAGTTGAGGTTCGCCTTGAAAACTCATTCTTTACTGAGTTGGAGTTATGAAAAACTATTTCAACAAAATTTTCACATTGGAAGAAGCCACCAAAGCCAACATATGTCTGTCCGTCGCTAACGGGGAACCGAAAGCACACTGTCAATGTTTTGCCTGCTTCTAGTAGAAACGGAGTTACCTCCTCACGTTTATATTCACCCCCAGTGCTGTCCGGATGGCTTTTGAATCCTGATTTTCTGGTAGTAGTTCTTCTGATACCTGAGTATGTTGTTTTACCGGGTAATTTAGCCATATAGTCACTGTTAAGATTAATAAAATTTTATTATCTTACTTTGAATAGGGTTTTGTCTATGTATACCAGCCGGGAGTACATCAAGGGGACAAACTCATTCTACGTAATGGCAGGGTGCTTGTGGGAGTACTCTATGGTGTGTATCAGGAACGTAGTGAGCCTCATAAATGCAAGGCTCTTTCGCTGATGTAGAATGGGTTTGTTATTTTGCTAAATGGATTTTCCCACCTATTCCCAGGCATACTCCAGCCAGCTGTCACGACTGGCTACATCCAAAAGACCGCTCCTCCCTGCTGTAATCTTTGGTGCGTTCTTTCGCAAAATAACTTAACCGAAACGTCAGTTGATCATAAACCTCTCTGTAACCGGGTGAGTTAATATCCAGGTAATAAAGTGGATTATCGGGAAAGCGGGCTAGCGTCCAGTGCTCTGGGCGGTGACTAAACTGTAAAGCACTCAACCAGGCCTCTCGTATCAAAGACGCCAGGCCCGTCCCGTCTTCTTTGTAACTTCCCAGTCCGTTGAACGTATCGTTATTCACGAACAACACCATGTGGTAATGCGATTTCTGATTAATCTCACCCACCTCCCGAACCCAGAGATCACGAAGATGGCTCGGGTATGTTCGTTTACCTTGCCTCTGCTTACTTCTGTAGCGTGCTGCAATCTTCGCATCAAGGGATTCAATGAAACGAGATATCAGGCCTTGTCGTGTAATGAGAATATCGTCAGGAAGACGCAGGTCCACCCGTACCGCCATCGTGCGTATGTGCTCTGCTGTCGCGTTATCTATAACGCGCAGAATACGCGGCAGGTATGTGGTGTTGAATGGTGTATGCCGTCTATCGAGACAGATATTGTCAAACATATAATTTTACTTGGGTAATAAATTACGGGTAGGGCAAAGCCTGACCCGTAGTGGGTCGTTAAAGGGTTTAAAGGATTTAAAGGGTGGTAATACCAGCCATTAAGGCTTTCGTGTATGCGTAATCGTATATGGGCGTGGTATTGAGATAATATTGTTTATATATCAGTTGGTTAATTAATATTACCAACCCGTCATGGGCTACTAATGACCAATCCACCAGCACTAAGGGGCGAATGACGAAAAGAGGTTGATTTTTACTCCAAAGTTATATTCCCCATATAATAAAGTTCTGCTGCACCGGCAAATCTCATGAGTGACTGATACGTATCAATAAATTCATGCCTCCAGACTATATATCCCTTTTCCACATTGAGGGCAGCGTTTCTCACCACCATACGACAGGCCACACATGGTGCATCGCCACCGGGTGGTCGTAATGACCGGAGGCAGCTGTGTCACGAGTTGCTGGAGTTTCTGTATGGCAGAAGACTTCCCACTTGCTGGTGCCAGCCAGGGGCATTGCAACAGGGCTATCGGTTGTCCCCGTGGGATATCGTGTTCAAACCAGGGCGGTGACGTTCTGGTGGGGAGGTGGAATATCAATGGGCACTGACAATGATGGCAGCGCCACTCTTCACCTTCGGTCATATTCACCTGGCGGGCTGGCACAATTTCGCCGGTGCTGCGTTGCGCGATATAACACTTTTGTATTCGCATTTACCAGCCCTCACATTGGCCTGGTGGTACGAATATAATTTTCAGTCAGTGTCTTCAGACCCCGATAAGATTTCTGTTTTTCTGACATCCATTGCTTCAGCGTGTCAGGAAGCGGTAAGTGCAGCGAATACCATTCATCCAAATCCCGGCCTGCAACCAGTTCACACCAGCAGAGTAGTGTCAGCGTTTGTCGAAAGCCCGGTTGCGTATGCAGCCGGAATAACATCTGTAATTGTTCCGCCAGTCTGCTTTTCCCAAGGCGGTAACATTCACTGAGCAACACTCCCGGTAACAGAGAATAGTCAGTACGTTTGTTCAGTCGGGGGATAACAGCACACTCTTCCTCCTGGGATGTTTGAGTGACCTTTAACAGATACTGTGGGACTACAATTACCGATGCCATGCCACCCGACGACCGGCACGATGTAATTGCCAGCTTGTGCCAGTGCTCTATTTCCTGCTGACACAAACCATGGAACAAATTGATGCGGGTAAAATCATTGAGCCAAGCCTGGTAATGGTTAAGCAATGGGATGTTTTTCATAGGTGATTTTCCTTGACTATTAAATTTCAGGCAGCCGTAAGCCTCCGCAGAGAGCGGATAGTGCAAGCACGGCCAGGATGAATGTTATTTGGTGAAGTAAGGCTTACTATTGTTTGCGGGATTCTTCAATACGGGCCTGAAGCCAGGCTTCCACTTCACTTTGCAACCAGCGAGAGCTGCGTCCCAGCTTTATCTGTTTAGGAAAAAGCCCCTCCTTGATGAGTCGGTATATCCATTTATCACTAACCCCAAGTAGGCGTGTGATAAACACCATATCGATGAACTGGTCTTCAAGTAGGGAAGGTTTGATGGTCATTATTTGATTCTCCGGTAGCTAAAGGGGAACCGGAGCAGGGATGATTGTTGTTACTGTCCGCTCCGGCATAGGTACCGGTGGTGCTGTAAAAAAAGCGTCGTTAGATTATTTGGATCTTCTGGGTCTGCCCTGTCGTGCAGGTGCAGGGACCTCATTAGATCCCCAAATCAGATAACCGTCCTTCTGAGATTCTTTCGTCAAATAGCTGACAATACGTCTCAGGCTATTAACGTCTTCGTCGTTGTCATAATCAACGACGTTATTGATATTGTCCCGGCAGTACTCCTTCGGTTTGCAACGCTCGTATTTCCCTTCGTTGTTAGTTATCTTCAACCACAATTCACCCGTTTGCTGAATAAACGGAAATGACTTCTGGTGCTTCTGCCCATTGAGATAAAAAATGGCATGAGCATGGATGGTATTTGTCTTTGTCCATTCCAGCACCCAGAAACAACCACAGAGTTGAGGTATTTGCATTACAGCCTGAGTTAACTCCCGGAGGTCATCCTGTATCTCAAATGATGAATTACGAATGAATCGGTTAGTACCTCGCTGGTAATCAAAATCCATTCGGAACGCCAGTATTTTGGAGTGACAGTTTAGAATCTGATTAAGATGGTGATTGATCATATTCAGGAGAAAATCATTGGGTGTGATTTTTTTGAAGTGTGGGTAATGTCTTTGCATTGTTCTGTTCCTTTGGATGAGTTCAAAGGAACGGCAAGAACTGTTTTTTTCTGACACTGAGGGGCTTTAGGTTGAAATCGTTTCAGGCAAATATGTGCCATCCCCTGGTGGGGGATAGTTGGTTTCCGTTGAGATCTACTTCCCTATAATACCAATTAACCTTAATTATCAATTTTAAGACAAACAGTCTCTCTTTGATCGCCGACATGCCTTGCGACTGGACCCGATGAAGTACTTTTTATCGAGTTCCTGAATGCGTTGGCCTGATACTTTTCAGTAAGCACCGCTAAGTTTTTATCATGGCCCTTGTTTCTCTATAGCAACCGGTGATGACGTAAAAATAATGCACTGGCTACTCCTTCTATCAGATCTGCGTTGACGACGAATAGGGGAGTGCTATCCGTATCTTGCAGATAAAATGTGACTCACATCACCATAAAGTGAGAGGCTTATGTTATTGTTATGCATAAAATTAAAAATGCATAACGGACCATCACCATGAGAATAACATTTAATTCAGATAGCGAACTGACAATTAATACAATTGACAGATATGCAAAAAGCTATGGAATATCAAGATCGAAAGTTATTTCTGATTTGCTTGATTCAATATCACCCGCTCTCGATTATTTGGTTTTCCAAAATGATTTAAAACGCGAAATGGAGACTAAGTTATTAAACTTGTTTGCGTATGAACTTAAGGAGGTAGAGGCAAAAATATCTAAAGATGAAATTTTCTTTAGGCATTTTTATCAAAATATAAAAAACATTTCTTATTCCGTTATAAGCAAAGATTCAATTCAGTTTACATTGCCGGATAGAGACCGATGGCCTGATATGAGAGAGCAATTTCAAAGTAAAGTAAACAAAATGCTCGATATATACAGGCCATGTGACAATGGTTATTATGCTTGTGTTCTGTACCCTGATTACCTGAGGAAGGAAACGTACACATCAATTATAATTAATTTCAGGTCGTTAATTGTCGATGACTATTGCTTCGATATTAATTCGCTGTGTTTTGTCAGAGAGGAAGATTTTTTTTATTGCGGCATTAACGATTACATGAAGAGAAATCTTAAAAACAAAAACCGGTTGCACCTCTCATGGGCTCCGCTAACAAAAGTTGCTGACGGGTATCTGTTTATGGCTGCAATACGCAAAGAAAACTCAAACTATGTGGTCAGACAAGAAGGAGATTTTACAGTGAACTTCCCTTACGATATATGGAAGCAATAATCCAAATATTTTCAGACAGATATTATCTCTACGAACCGTCCCCACTCCTTCACTGGAATGGGGATTTTCTTTTTCTGTCTGAGAAAGTGCTATGAATAAAAGTGAAGGACAACAGTCCCTGCAGAACTCGCTTTCTGGCCTGCCCCAGTGGGTATCTGAACGCATTCTGCAGCAGATAAACCAGCTTACTCACTATGAACCAATGATCGGCATTATGGGTAAAACCGGGGCTGGTAAATCCAGTCTGTGCAATGCCCTGTTTGCCGGAGAGGTATCGCCGGTCAGCGATGTGGTGGCCTGTACCCGTGCCCCCCTGCGCTTTCGTTTGCAGGTTGGCGAGCGCTTTATGACTATTGTGGACTTACCAGGTGTCGGTGAAAGCGAAAGTCGTGATGCGGAATATGCCACGCTGTACCGGCAACAGCTTCCCCGGCTTGACCTGGTGCTGTGGCTGATTAAGGCCGATGACCGAGCGTTGGCGGTGGATGAACATTTTTACCGTCAGGTAATTGGAGAAGCTTACTGGCATAAGGTGCTGTTTGTTATTAGTCAGTCAGATAAAGTCGAACCAGGAAGCAGTGGCAATAAATTATCCACTGAACAGAAACAAAATATCAGCCGCAAAATCGGCCTGCTGCATGAGCTTTTCCAGCCAGTGAACCCCGTCTGTGCTGTGTCCGTCAGAATGACGTGGGGACTCAGGGTGATGGTTGAACGCATGATCTACAGCCTTCCTCGTGAGGCCAGTAGCCCTGTAGTGGCGCAACTCCAGCATCCCTTTCGTACCGATGAGGTGAATAAAAAAGCCCGTGACGATTTTGGTGAAACCGCAGGTACAGTACTGGATGCCTTGCTCAGCCTGCCGTTTGTACCAACCCCGGTTCGTACCGTTATTCAGGCTGTGCGCGACACGGTGGTATCGGTTGCCCGTACGGTCTGGAATTTCTTCTTCTGAGCTTTATTCTACTTTCTGCCGTTCCCTGAGCCCTGTCGCCTGTGCGACGGGGTTTTTCTATATTTAATTTCCGTAAGGAGTTTGTTTATGGCCCGTCTGGCTTCGCGCTTTGGCGCAGCAAATGTTATCCGTCGTGACCGCCCGCTAACCCGTGAAGAACTGTTCCGCACAGTTCCCAGTGTCTTCAGCGAGGATAAACACGTCTCACGCAGCGAGCGGTATACGTACATCCCCACAATTTCCCTACTGGACAGCCTGCAGCACGAAGGCTTTCAACCATTTTTTGCCTGCCAGACCCGGGTGCGTGACCCGGAGCGTCGGGAACACACTAAACATATGTTGCGCCTGCGACGTGAGGGGCAAATCACCGGAAAGCAGGTGCCGGAAATTATTCTGCTCAACTCCCATGATGGCTCCAGTTCGTACCAGATGCTGCCGGGGCTGTTTCGTCAGGTTTGCCAGAACGGACTGATTTGCGGTGAGACTTTTGGCGAGGTACGTGTTCCGCATAAAGGAGACGTAGTGAGTCAGGTGATTGAGGGGGCGTATGAGGTACTGGGTATTTTTGAGCGGGTGGAGGAAAAACGCGATGCCATGCAGTCGCTGATGCTATCCCCTACGGCCCGACAGGCGCTGGCTAAAGCGGCGATTACTTACCGGTTTGGTGAAGACCACCAGCCGGTGACTCCGGCACAGGTCCTGACGCCACGGCGCTATGAGGATTACAGCGATGACCTGTGGACCACGTATCAGCGCATTCAAGAGAACCTGGTTAAAGGCGGTTTACGGGGTGAATCGGCAAAAGGGAAGCGCATGCATACCCGGGCAGTACGTGGCATAGATGGTGATGTGAAACTTAATCGTGCCCTGTGGGTGATGGCAGAAACCATGCTGGAGCAGTTCTAACGGGGCGAGTTGTACTCTTTGCAACACAGGCATTGTTACCACTTCGTTAACGATGGACACCACCTGTCCGTTTTCCCTTGTAGTGATTGTTGATAAAATAGCCAGGAACCGCTGTAGGTCGCGCCTGCTCTAACATTATGCAGATGCAAAAAATAGTTCCCGCAGTGTCCATTCCCTGTCCGCCCCCCTCTGTAAAGTAATCACATTAATTTCAGTCAGTTAATCCTTCACGGAGAATATTCCATGACACAGGCAGAACGTCGCCATGACCGGCTGGCGGTCAGACTGTCACTCATCATCGGTCGCCTGGTGGCGGGCGAAACCCTGAATGTGACGAAGCTTGCCGTCGAGTTCGGGGTGTCAGTCCGCACCCTGCGGCGGGATTTTCGAGAGCGGCTGATGTATCTGGACCTGGAGTACCGTCAGGGTCTCTGCCGTCTGCGTACCGGAGGTAACGGTGCGCAGGGTGAACTGGATGTGCTGACTTTTGCTCACCGCACCGGGCTCGCTGATATCTTTCCGGGCTTTGATCGCAGGCTGGTCAGTGCCCTGCTGGCCTCGGATGATGCACCCTGTCTGGTGTGGCAACTGCCACACGGGGTGAGTCCTTCCGGCTCACTAGTGTTTTACCGACTGGTAACCGCCATTACCTCCCGCCAGCGGGTGACGCTGCTGGCTGAGGGGCAACGCTGTGAGAGTCTGGCTCCGTATCGGCTGATTTCGCAGTCAGGTTGCTGGTATCTGGCCGGTGAGTTTCGGGGACATATCACGGTCCATCCGCTGACGGACATTCACGCCGTCACGGTGCTGAACACCACCTTTACGCCCAGAAAAACCATCAGCCAGTTGACCAGTCAGCCTGCTTTCATCCACGCACTTCCTCACTTTAGTTTTATTCGCGAAGCCCTGTTACTGACCTCTACTAACAGAAGCTCAGCGGGTAGTGCTAATTAATCAGCCTCCGGCCTGTGCCGGTCTTTCAGAGATAAGGAGAATCATGAACTGGCATTACGAGAAAAATGGCGTCCGTCACGACGGTGTGACTGAAGAAGAAATGACAGAGCGCATCAAATGCGGCGAACTTACCGCCTCCACACTGGTGTGGCAGCTGGGCATGACCGACTGGCAGCCCTTATCCGCCACCCCGCTGATGGCCGCTCTGGCACAGCGCATCACACCACCTGCACTTCCGGGGCACCGTATTCCGGGTGGTGTCGTCTGGACATTGGCCTTTGCCCCGATCATTGGCTACGCGCTTGAGCTGTGGACGGCAGGACTGAGCGGGATGGCGTTTGAGGAAGCATATGACGCCGTATCGGGTGGGCAGTACTGGTTTATTACACTGCTGCTCAATATTGCCTTGGGTTATCTGGATGAAAGACGCCTGCGTAAGGCAGGGGTGGATACAGCAGCCTTCGGCAAGCTGGCGTGGCTGGTACCGTTCTATCTCTGGCGACGGGCGAAATCACTGGGGCAGAAACCAGCTTATTTCTGGGTCTGGCTGGTCATGCTGTTCCTGACGCTGGTGGCCTGACGTATTCCCACCGGCCTTAAACCAGTGGATTCTCTTTTAAGGAAATCAACATGAAAAATCTGTTCAGAGCGCTGCTCATAGCAGGCAGTCTGCTGACCTGCGTCACTGTGCAGGCTGCACCCTATAACCGGGTACTACCTGCTGCAGTCAATGACAACAACGGCAATATATTCTGGTGTGATGCACACCGTCAGGTTACAGGGAAGTGTGAGGCTATGTCCGTCGACCGGATGGGCGTAATGGTAACGATACGCTCAGCGCCGCTTAAAGACTGCGAAGGCGGCCTGTGGGGCTGGATAAGCATCAGGCGTGATGAAGCGTCAAAAGGCTTCACCATCACACCTGACCAGAAATTCGGTGTCACCGTGAAAGACCTGTGTCGTCCGGGAACGACTGTCACCTTTTTGCCTAACCACAAAAAGCCAGATTACGACGACTTGGTGGTGCTGTACCAGGGAAAAGAACTGTTCCGCTATAAACGCTTTTAATCATGCCATGACTGGCACAGAACAAATCAGTGCAGCCATGCGCCACTGAGGGTTCAGGGAGTAAACCATGTTCAGAATGATAACTGCAGTATCCGCCATTGTGCTGTCTCTGGCCGCCTTTCCCACCAGTGCCGCACAGTTACCCGAACAACTGATGGATAAAGATAACCCGGGCGAGTCGTACTGGTGTCAGGGAGACGATATCAACAGCTCCGTTTGCTCGCTGACCGGTGTCAGTGACGACCATAAATTTGCTTTGATTCAGGACTGGCCGGGTACTGCCTGTGCTGATAATAATTTTGGTGTTATCGACCTGGTACATGGGACCGGCATT
The DNA here is from genome assembly GCF_006376615.1 of Buttiauxella sp. B2. Classification (GTDB taxonomy): domain Bacteria; phylum Pseudomonadota; class Gammaproteobacteria; order Enterobacterales; family Enterobacteriaceae; genus Buttiauxella. Next base: position 14,145 of record NZ_VEXQ01000011.1, on the reverse strand, counting down.
AATGTGCCCTACGATGGCGGTGACTGTCAGGGTGATGTGAAGGCCGGTTTCGTGCGGACCGTGAAGGATAATGCCCTGTTCGTGAAAGTCACCCGGGGCAGTAAAACACTGCTGATGTATAAAGTGAAAACCGGATACTGATACCGCTATCGACATAAAATAAACACAGCCCCTGCTGCTCACGCAACAGGGGCTTTTTGCATTTAAGGAGGGTGTGATGTCTGAGCCGGTTTCGTTGCCTTCCTGTCCCGCGCTTTTAATCCATAACTCACTTGATGCCAGTCCTGACAGGCAGGCATTTTTTATTACGGAGTAAAACCATGACCACACAAACTGAGAACACCCACACATCTATTATTGCTGATGTACAAATCGCTACCAGCCTCGTACCTGATGAGCAGCGTACTGGCTTCTGGCCACAGCACTTTGGGCGTATCCCACAGTGGATAGTTCTCGAGCCCCGAATCTTTGGCTGGATGGACCGCTTCTGCGGAGACTACAGCGGCGGTATCTGGAACTTCCGCACACTCAGTAACGGTGGCGCATTTTTGGCACCTGAAGCTGAAGATGACGAGAAATGGAAGTTGTTCAATAACATGAATGGCAATAGCGCGGAAATGAGCGCTGAGGCGGCGGGCATTGCGGTGTGCCTGATCGAGTACAGTCATCATGCCTGTCGCACCGAATGCGATGCCATGACGGAGCACTATTACCGCCTGCGGGATTACGCCCTGCAGCACCCTGAATTCAGCGCCATTTTACGCATTATTGATTAAGGATACTCACTATGGAACAGTCACTTACCCCACTGGCTCCGGTACTCTCACTGACCGCACAACGCACGGTAAAACGTGCTTTAACGCTACTTGGCCGACACCTGCGAGAAACAGGTGTAGCATTCACGTCCACCCAGGCTGCCCGTGACTGGCTGAAACTGAAAATGGCGGGACTGGAGCGCGAAGAATTTATGGTGCTGTACCTGAACCAGCAGAACCAGTTGATTGCCCACGAAACCCTGTTTGCCGGTTCCATCAGCAGTACCGAGGTACATCCCCGTGAGGTGGTCAAACGCGCCCTGTATTTCAATGCGGCAGCAGTGATACTGGCGCATAACCATCCCTCCGGCGACATCGCACCCAGTCAGGCCGATAAGACCATCACGCAGCGTTTGGTGCAGGCGCTCCAGCTCGTTGATATCCGTGTGCCTGACCATCTTATCGTCGGTGGCACGCAGATATTGTCGTTTGCTGAACATGGTCTGCTGTGAGGGGTTACATGAAAATTATCAGTAAACGCCGGGCACCGTCGACATCCGGCCTCCCGCATTTTTCGATACTGCACAGGCAGATACCATTGGCATGGCAGTGTCTGTCATTACACTGGTCAGGTAGTTCCTGATATTCCCGGCGTGCTGGCGGTATACGCCGAACGCCGCCAGGACCGCAACGGGCCCTATGCCTGTCTGATGAGTATCACCCTAAAGGAGAAGCCCGATGAGAAGTAATGTCACATGGGGACTGCAGCGGGATATCACGCCGCACCTGGGAGCACGTCTGGTGCAGGAGGGCAACCGGCTGCACTATCTGGTTGACCGGGCCAGTATGACCGGCAAATTCAGTAATGCCGAATGTCTGAAGCTGGATGCGGCATTTCCGCATTTTATTAGCCAGATGGAGTTGATGCTGACCACTGGTGAAATGAATCCTCACCATGCCAACTGTGTCACCCTGTACCACAACGGTTTTACCTGTGAAGCCGATACCCTTGGCAGTTGCGGCTACATATACATCGCCGTTTATCCCACTCAACGCTAACTAATTTCACGAGAGCAAACATGAAAACTCTACCTGCAACGACTCCGCAGGCGGCGAAGCTATGTCTTTCGCCCGTGTCTGTCTGGCAAATGTTACTGACACGCCTGCTGGAACAGCACTATGGCCTGACACTGAACGACACACCATTCAGTGATGAGACTGTTATTCAGGAACATATCACTGCTGGTATTACGCTGGCTGATGCCGTTAACTTTCTGGTGGATAAGTACGAACTGGTTCGTATTGATCGCAGGGGATTCAACTGGCAAGAACAGTCCCCATACCTGCGGGCTGTCGATATTCTGCGGGCGCGACAGGCAACTGGTTTATTGAAAATCGTATTAACGCAACACGTTGAATATTGGGAATAGCCTCCCTGATTCATATTCCAGACATATTTATTTACTTATTACAAAAGCACCAGCTGATGCGGGCCGGTGCTTTTGCTTATATGGACGAAATATCATGCAACTTGAGGCTGTAATTTTAACTGGGCACATCATCGCAAACACAATCCGGGAATGCTGGTCCGTCGTTGTTGATGGTTTTGACGCATGCGGCGAACAAGATTATGATCCAGCTTAATTTCTTTTCCTCATGAAGGGACGGGTATGGGCAACAGAATGTGGATGATTCGCGGTGACGGCGGCAAACTCTATGACGATTTCCGCGATAAACAAATTGTGGGAATCGGTTGGCCTCAGCTGGCTCCTTTGGTCAAACCCGGTCTGTCCCGATCCCAGTTGCTCGCTTTATACCAGGAAGCAGACCCCTTAACGAAGCTAGGAACAGCCCGTTCTGGAGCATCGCAGGTCTGGCGTTTTGTGAACGAAATCCAAAAGAGTGATTGGGTTATTACCTATTCTCCAGCCAACCGTACTTATCTGCTAGGCAAAGTTACATCAGACTTCCAATATCATCCTGAATGGGTGGAAGAGGGAATGGGGATCGCTCGGCAGGTTAAATGGAATACTCAAGAAATCGACCGTGACCGATTGTCTGTTGCTACAAAAAATACTCTGGGCTCCACACTGACGGTTTTCCAACTCCCGGAATATGCGCTAGAAGAGCTTTTGCAGGATAAGAAACCTACCATAGATGTTATTGTTCAGAATCCAAATGCAATGGATGAAGATGAAGTCGTTTCTGATCCGCTTCGTGACATGGAAATGCTAGCGTTTGAGGGTATCAAAGATCGAATCAACTCTCTCGATTGGGACGAAATGCAGAACCTTGTTGCTGGAGTCTTGCGCAGCATGGGATATAAAACGCAGGTTTCTCCAGCGGGGGCCGACCGGGGTAAAGATATTATTGCTTCGCCCGATGGATTTGGTTTTGAAAATCCGCGTATTATAGTTGAGGTGAAACATCGTAGAGAGCAGATGGGAAGCCAACAGATTCGTAGCTTTATTGGTGGTCGCCATAAAGATGATCGCGGACTTTATGTCAGTACCGGCGGCTTTAGTAAGGATGCTCGCTATGAGGCCGATCGCTCGACGATTCCTCTGACTCTTTGGACGCTTGATGATCTCGTTCGGGCGCTCATTGAAAACTACGAGCAAGTTGATATTGAGACCAAACTTTTGGTGCCTCTGAAGAAAACATTCTTACCTGCTTAACCCTTGTCTTGGCCGCCATATTGGTGTTGTACTGGTATGGCTTTGTGCCCGTTAGCAGTGTCTGATTTTTGTACGGATTTCTGTTTGTGGGTACAAGTGCGGGTATAAAGCAGTAGCGTTGAAAATAAAACGTATTGAAAACAGTTTATTGATTGGTTTATGCGAGTCCGGCCTTCGCACCAACAGTATGTAAATAGACCTCAACTGAGGTCTTTTTTTATGCCTAAAATCCAGTCCCCGTAAGGCTCCTCTCGCTTTTTCAGTCAACATAAGTCAACCTGATTCAATCTACATCAACTTACTGATGCGGGTATATCTTGGTTCGATAATGTTTGTACCCACACAGAACCCGGCTTTGTTGAATAAATCAGATTTAGATAAAAGGCCCCATGTCAGTCAGTTCCTCAGGTAATCCGGACACTTTCTTGTATATCTGCACGTGTCATTTTGTTTAAGGCACAGATCATCGCCATAGCCTCTCCAACCTGGGCATCGTAACCCCACAGGGTCAAATGACCACCGAATAGTTGCTTTACACGATACATCGCCGTTTCCGCCACCGAGCGCCTTGTTGTAGGTGTTCCAGTTGGTGATTTTGAACTTTTGTTTTGTCACGGGATACCGCTACAGAGTCAGGAATTTGGTGATCTGATCCTGGTGGCGACCAAGAGTTCGATTTATTCAACAAAGCCTCATCGAGGATGAAATTCGCCTGAATGAGTCACATGTCACAGAAATGTTGCTAATGTAAATGTAGTGTTTCAAAAATCGTTCCGAGCTGTGCGGTATTGGTACGACTGATACACCTAAAGTGATCGTTCTCGTCAGCCATCTAAAGTTAATCGAAAAAAATCAAAACACGACTACTCCACAGGAGTTCGTGTTTTGTTCTAAGTTAAATCGTATACGATATACTTTGTTGTGGGCGGATAAAAAAGAACGGTAAAGCACGATCAAACCTGATGAAGTAGGGGTGTTTATGTCTGGAAAATTTAAGAAGCAGCTCACACTCACTGACCTGACGTTTATTGGTCTGGGAGCAATTTTTGGATCGGGTTGGCTGTTTGCCGCCAGCCATGTTTCCGCGATTGCAGGACCGGCAGGGATCTTTTCATGGATGATCGGGGGTTTTGCTGTCTTCCTGTTGGGGCTTGTTTTTTGCGAGTTGGGTGCTGCTTTGCCTAGAGCTGGTGGCGTCATTTCCTACCCGGTTATTTCGCACGGCCCGCTGTTGGGTTATTTGATGGGGTCTATCACCGTCATCGCGTTTACTAGCCTGGTTGCCATTGAGGTTGTCGCTGCAAGGCAGTATGCCGGGGCCTGGTTCCCCGAATTAACCCTTGCTGGGACAGGTAATCCTACTCTTCTTGGCTGGCTTGTTCAGTTTCTGCTCCTCTGTGGTTTTTTCTACATCAACTACAACAGCGTGAAAACTTTTGCCAGAACTAACAATATCATCAGTATTTTCAAGTTTGTCGTTCCTCTATTGGTTATTCTGACGCTGTATTATTTCTTTAAACCCGCTAACTTAACAGTTGCCGGATTTGCCCCTTTTGGAATGAGCGGTATTGAAATGGCGGTCTCCGCAGGTGGGGTGATTTTTGCCTATCTGGGTTTGACGCCGATTATTTCTGTGGCCAGTGAAGTTAAGAATCCGCAGAAAACAATTCCTATTGCGATGATCCTATCGGTATTGCTGTCAGCGGTAATTTATATTTTATTACAGCTCGCGTTTATCGGTAGTATCCCGACCGAAATGTTAGCGCAAGGTTGGCATAATATCGGTAAGGAGTTTTCATTGCCTTACCGTGATATTGCTTTGACTCTGGGTGTAGTCTGGTTGAGCTACCTGGTGGTTTCCGATGCGATTATTTCTCCGGCTGGATGTGGCAACATTTATATGAATGCCACACCACGTATTGTGTATGCCTGGGCAAAGTCAGGAACGCTATTTCGTATATTTACCAATATTGATGAAAAATCAGGGATACCACGGCCTGCATTGTGGCTGACCTTTGGGTTGTCAATTTTCTGGACGCTGCCATTCCCTTCATGGGAGGCCCTGATTAACGTCGTCTCGGCAGCGCTGGTACTCAGCTATGCTCTGGCACCAATTTCTGCTGCTGCATTAAGGAAGAGTCATCCTGAACTTGCTCGTCCATTCAGGGTTTCAGGCTTTACAGTTATCGGCCCATTATCCTTTATTATTGCTTCGTTCATTGTTTACTGGTCAGGATGGAATACTCTCTCCTGGTTGCTGGGCGTGCAGTTGGTCATCTTTGTTGGTTATATTATTTTCTCAAGATTTGCGCCAACGAAAAAAATATCTTTGAAGCAACAGATTATTTCTTCTTCATGGTTGGTCGGTTTTTATATTGTCATGATGGTTTTATCCTGGGCGGGAACCTTTGGCGGCCATAGTTATATTACTCACCCGTTTGATACGCTCGTCGTGGCAGTTTCCGCACTGGCTATTTATTACTGGGGTGCTGCGGTAGGCCTGCCTAAACCCCTTGTTGATTTAGAAAGTGAAGATGAAGAAAGTTTCCAAAATGAAGGATCTGTAGAAACAGGTTCGCTATTGCATGATGCAAAAATTATTTAATTAATTAACTATTAAGGAAATGATAATGACGCACAATGTTAACTGGACTGGCGTTTTCCCTGCGGTTACCACTCAGTTCAATGAGGACTTTTCGGTCAACCTGGACGCGACGCATAAAGTTATTAGTAATCTGGTAAAAGATGGCGTTTCAGGATTGGTTGTCTGTGGCAGCGTGGGTGAAAACACATCTCTGACCATTGACGAGAAAATGGCTGTCACGGAAGTCGCTAAAGATGCGGCCAACGGAAAAATCCCTGTTATTTGTGGTATTGCTGAATTTACAAGCGTGGGTGCGGCAAAAGTAGCCAAAGCCGTTGAAGCTGTGGGGGTTGATGGCATCATGGTCATGCCAGCATTGGTTTACAGTTCCAAGCCCCACGAAACAGCTCAGCATTTCAGATATGTGGCTAACAACACGAATCTGCCGGTGATGGTATATAACAACCCACCAATTTATAAGAATGATGTGACCCCTGATATTCTGATTTCGCTGTCTGATTGCGAGAATATTGTTTGCTTCAAAGACAGCTCAGGCGACACCCGTCGTTTTATTGATGTCCGCAACCGTGTGGGTAATCGCTTTATTCTGTTTGCAGGCCTCGATGATGTAGTACTGGAAAGTCTCGCTGTCGGTGCCGAGGGTTGGATATCCGGCATGTCTAACGTCTTCCCTAAAGAAGGTGAAACCATTTTCCGCCTGTGCAAAGAGGGCCGCTTTGCTGAGGCCATGCCTATCTACGAATGGCTGATGCCTATCCTGCATCTCGATGCCCGCCCTGATTTAGTGCAATGTATCAAGCTGTGTGAAGAAATCGCAGGTCGAGGGAGCGCGTTAACCCGTCCGCCACGTCTGGCATTACAAGGTGCAGATCGTGAGCATGTCTATGAAATTATGCGGATAGCTCTGGAAAATCGTCCAGTGCTTCCTGATGTTGGTCTGTCACGACTTTGATTGAATTGATGACTTCAATTGAGGAAGAAGGCCAACGGTTAAAAGTGAAAGGTGAATATGAAGCCATTTGACACACCTGATTTGACAAAAGTGCCTTCGACCTCAGAGGTCATTGCTCAATATTTAAGGCGAGCCATTCTCAGTGAATATTTCGATGAAAATGAACCTATTCGCCAGGATGAGGTAGCCAAAAAGTTTAATGTCAGCAAGATTCCAGTCCGTGAAGCTTTAAAAAAACTCGAGGCGGAAGGGCTGGTTATTTTTGTCAGGAATCGCGGCGCCATTGTGACAAGGATGAGTGACGATGAGCTGGCTCAGTTATTCGAAATAAGGATCTTACTGGAGGTTCGCCTTCTGGAGTTATCGGTGCCTGCGATGAAGGATCGTGACTTTGCCCTTATTGACGAAGCTTATGAGCGCTATGTTTCTGATACCAATATCCAGAACTGGTCGAATCTGAACTGGGAGTTTCATGCCGCGCTCTATCATGCGGCTAATCGCCCACTGATTGTGGAAACAGTGAGGATGATCAACCAGAAACTGGAACGATATCTGCGCATGCAGATCAGTCTCTCTGACGGCAAAGCCAGAGCCGATCGCGAACATGCCGAAATTATTGCCTTATGCCGCAAAGGAGAGGTGGAAAAGGTCGTCGCCATACTGAAACAACATATATACGGTGTTTGCCAGTCGCTACTGGACAACCTAAATCAAAAATAACACGCATCCTTGAGGAAATAATTATGCAAAGAATTTCCATTATCGACTCTCATACCGGCGGAGAACCGACTCGTCTGGTGATAGACGGTTTTCCTGACCTGGGTAATGGCTCAATGAAAGAGAGACGGGAAATTTTGGCTCGCGAATATGACCATTATCGTCGCGCCTGCATTCTTGAACCTCGTGGTAATGATGTGTTAGTTGGCGCTTTACTTTGCACACCGGTCGATCCTTCGGCCAGTGCTGGAGTCATTTTTTTCAATAATGCCGGCTATCTCGGCATGTGTGGACACGGCACTATCGGATTGGTGCGCTCGCTGGCCTATATGAGGAAAATCTCCCCCGGAACGCACAAGCTGGAAACACCAGTTGGCGACGTCACGGCTATATTGCATGAAGACTATTCGGTCAGCGTGCGTAATGTTCCTTCCTGGCGATATAAAAAAGCGGTGGTTCTGGAAAGCCCAAACTTGGGCAGGATAACCGGTGATATTGTCTGGGGAGGAAACTGGTTCTTTTTGGTTAATGACCATGGCTTGACGATTTCCCGAGAGAATATTTCCAGGCTTTCCGAGTTCACTGTGGAGATCCAAAGAGAGTTACAGCGGCAAGCCATTTTCGCTGAAAATGACGAGCTGATTGATCATATTGAGTTGTTTTCCAGTGATGACTCTGCCGACAGCCGCAGTTTTGTTATGTGCCCCGGTGGAGCTTATGACCGCTCGCCTTGCGGAACAGGAACCAGCGCTAAGCTTGCCTGTCTGGCTGCCGACGGGAAATTGCCTGCGCACAAGATCTGGCGACAAGCCAGCGTGATTGGCAGCGTCTTTGAAGCTCACTATGAACCCCTGGAAAAAGGCATTCAGCCTGTTATTCGCGGCAGTGCCTCGGTCTGTGCAGAAACAACGTTATTGATTGATAAAGAGGATCCTTTTGCCTGGGGCGTTACATGATTGCCCTCGCAGGGTAAGCACTGAAACCTTTACTTATCATCACATGGACACAGGATCATCACGATGAGCATTGTTGGAAAAAATTACATCAAAGGTAAGAGAAGCGGCCAAAGTAACCAAACGCTGACCAGTTATGATGCGCACAGTGGGGAAGCCTTGCCTTTCTCTTTTTACCAGGCAACCGAAAGTGAGGCTAACCAGGCCTGTGACGGCGCTCAATCGGCTTTTGCCGAGTACCGGCTGACGTCTCCTGAGCAACGAGCGGAATTTCTTGAAACTATCGCTGATGAACTTGATGCGTTTGGTGACGACTTTATCCAGTTGGTGATGCGCGAGACTGCATTACCGCAGGGACGTATTGTGGGAGAGCGGGCGCGTACGAGCGGGCAGATGCGTTTGTTTGCTACCGTGTTGCGCCGTGGCGATTACCTGGGCGCACGCATTGACTGCGCACTACCGAAAAGAAAGCCCTTACCGCGTCCTGATCTCCGCCAGGTGCGTATGGGAGTAGGGCCAGTTGCCGTATTTGGTGCCAGCAACTTCCCGTTGGCTTTTTCTACCGCAGGTGGCGATACCGCATCGGCGCTGGCGGCTGGCTGTACGGTTGTGATGAAAGCTCATTCAGGCCATATGGCCACCGCAGAATATGTAGCTGATGCCATTCTTCGTGCCGCCGATAAATGCGGTATGCCTGCTGGTGTATTTAATATGATCTATGGCCAGGATATTGGCGCGGTCGTGGTTAAACATCCGGCTATACAGGCCGTAGGCTTTACCGGCTCTTTAAAAGGCGGTCGTGCTATCTGCGACATGGCCGCTGCACGCCCACATCCCATTCCGGTATTTGCCGAAATGAGCAGCATCAATCCGGTAATTTTATTGCCACAGGCGTTAATCCAGCGTGGGGAGCAAATTGCTGGTGAGCTAACTGATTCTGTGACCGCAGGTTGTGGGCAGTTTTGCACTAATCCCGGCATGATTATCGGCATTCGCTCTGTGGCATTCAGTGCATTTATGCAGACGTTGAAAGACAGAATCGATGCCAGCCCGCCGCAAACCATGTTAAATCGGGGCACGCTGGCCAGTTATGAAAAAGGTCTGTCAGCGCTACGCCAGCATGATGGAGTTATCCAACTGGCGGGCAAAGAGCAAAACGGCAAACAGGCTAGCCCGCAGCTGTTTCAGGCTGAAGCTCAATTGCTGATTGAGGGTGATGCGCTATTACAAGAAGAAGTCTTTGGTCCAGTTACTGTGGTGATAGAAGTGCAGGATGCTGAACAATTACTGCAAACTCTACGAGGGCTGCGCGGGCAACTCACCGCTACGCTGATTGCCGAGCCGGAGGACTTACAGCAATTCTCTACTTTGGTGCCGGTACTGGAGCAAAAAGCCGGACGTCTGTTGCTAAATGGCTATCCTACCGGGGTGGAAGTTTGTGATGCCATGGTACATGGCGGACCTTATCCTGCGACATCTGACTCTCGTGGTAGTTCGGTAGGCACGCTGGCAATCGATCGCTACCTGCGCCCAGTTTGTTACCAAAACTATCCTCAGCACTTGCTGCCAGAGGCGTTGCAGGATGGAAACCCTCTGGGGATCATGCGTCTGGTGAACGGCGTTTACACCTGCGATCAGCTCCAGGAGATCCAGCATGAAACTCAGTATTGATCAGGCCAAAGAGTTGGTTCTGGATATTCTACTCAATGCCGGGCTCGACCAACCCAATGCTAATGCTGTGATGGAAACCATTGTTTCGGGCGAGATTGATGGCTGTGCATCACACGGATTATGGCGAACCCTGGGCTGTGTGAGCACCTTGAAAAACGGCAAAGTGATCCCCGATGCACAACCAAAAATCAAAGATCTCGCCCCAGGGTTGCTGGCAGTTGATGCTCAGGGGGGCTTCTCTCCGTTAGCTTTTGAGGCAGGTTTGCCTTTGTTGCAGAAGAAAGCGCGCGCTCAGGGGATCGCGGCGATGGCGATTAATCATTGCGTGCACTTTTCCGCCCTGTGGGCAGAAATTGAAAAGCTGACTGATGCCGATCTGGTGGCGATGGCCTTTACGCCCAGCCATGCATGGGTTGCACCGGCTGGGGGACAATCCCCGGTATTTGGTACCAACCCAATGGCGTTTGGCTGGCCACGTAAAAACTTCCCTCCTTTTATCTTCGACTTTGCCACCAGTGAGGTGGCTCGGGGGGAGATTCAACTCCATCGGCGTGAGGGTAAAACGATCCCGGAAGGATGGGGTATTGATCGTGCTGGCAACGCCTGCACCGATGCTGCCGAGGTTATTGACCATGGCGCGATGTTGACCTTCGGCGGCCATAAAGGGTCTGCTCTGGCGGCGATGATTGAGCTGATTGCTGGTCCACTGATTGGTGACCTGACCAGTGCTGAATCACTGGAATACGATCGGGGTACGAACTCATCGCCTTACCATGGTGAATTGCTGATAGCTTTCAACCCGCAGGGTTTCCTGGGGGCTTCTACAGAAGATAATCTGCAGCGAGCAGAAGTGCTGTTTGATTCCATCGTGGGACAAGGGGCGCGTCTTCCTTCACAACGGCGTTACGCTGCGCGTGAACAAAGCCTCGCTCAGGGGCTGAATATTAGTGACTCCTTGTATCAGGACTTGATTAATCTGCGTTAAGGCTGTGAAAGATGACTCCTCATTGTGTGAAAAACAGCAGCCTGCATAACCGCAAGGCTAAGGTAAAGACATGAAAAAAGTGACAGTCGTTGGCGCAGGGATTATCGGACTTTCAGTCGCTTATTATCTTTATAAAGAAGGGGCACAAGTTACCATTATTGACCGAGATCCCGCGGGGGATAAAACGTCATTTGGTAATGCTGGCTCGATAGCCGTTATGGAAGTGAATCCAGCAGCTGTCCCCGGCGTATTCTGGAAAGTGCCTGGTTGGATGCTGGACCCTCTGGGACCACTCTCCGTCAGACCTTCCTATGCGTTAAAACTGCTTCCCTGGCTTTATCGGTTTTATAAGGCGGGCAAGCAAAAAGAGTCGCTGCGTATTCATCGGGCTTTATCAGCCTTGAATCTTCGGGTGTACGACGATCTGCTGCCGATGCTCGAAGAGGCTCGCTTAACCGACAAACTACATCGCAACGGTGCGTTGATTGTCTATGAGAGTGACGCCGGTTTTGAGGCGGATAAACCGACCTGGGAGATGCGGAAAAAGGCGGGGGTGGAGATGCAGTATCTCTCCGCTAACGAGGCCAGGACGCTTGAGCCTGCCCTGGGTGAGCGGGTTCGACATGCGGTTTTTGCCTCTCAGGCGGCTTATGTCAGCGACCCGAAGGTCATTGTTGATGAGTTGCGCCAGTGGCTGACTCAACAGGGTGTCAAAGTTATTCAGGGTGAAGTTCAAAACCTCCATGTCGCAGATCACGGTGTTCAGCAGATAAAACTGACTGATGGACGAGTTTTTTCCACGGATGACGTGGTGATTGCCGCAGGTGTCTGGTCGAAATCGCTGGCCCATTTGTTGGGCGAGAAGAGTTGTGTGGAGAGCGAGCGGGGTTATAACACCACCATTCAGCAGTCGGGAATAACTCTGTCTCGTGAAGTGATCTTTGCCGAACGAAAATTTGTCGTCACCCCTCTCAGCTGTGGTTTGCGCATTGGCGGAGCAGCAGAGTTCGGAGGGATTGAGAATAAACCAAACTATAAGCGTTCAGCAGTGTTGACCAAACTGGCAAAAATGTATTTGCCAACACTGAAAAATACAGAAGGTATTGCCTGGGCTGGGCACCGTCCAAGTACTCCAGACAGCCTGCCAGTCATCAGCCGATCTGGTTTACACCAGCACGTTTTTTATGCCTTTGGTCATGGGCATCTCGGGCTGACGCAGTCGGCAACGACCGGCAGATTAATTGCCGATCTGGTGTTTGAAAAGAACGCAAACTTCGATCTTTCACCCTATTCAATATCTCGTTTTAGCTAAGAATATTTTTTTTCCACGGTTTGAACCGTTCTGAAAATAAAAATCCACGCCATTGCGCGGATTTTCTTAAGGGTGATACGAAGAAGGAGATGTAGACGTTGAACAAGAAGTTCATCACATCGCCATCTTTAACGATGTAGTCTTTGCCTTTAGCACGCATCTTTCCGGCTTCTTTCGCGCCTTGCTCACCCTTGTAGGTGATGAAGTCTTTGTACGCGATAGTTTGTGCGCGGATGAAGCCTTTTTCGAAGTCGGTGTGGATTTACCCGCTGCCTGATTCAACCGCAGCACTGACGGTAACCACAACGGAACCTTCAGCTGCGGTGATTTCACGCTCGATATCGAGGTATGGGTTATTTTCATAACCATCTTCGTTAACGTTGGCGATGTACATGGTTGGTTTCAGCACCAGGAAGTTCAGATATTTGATAGTGTCCTTGTCTTCTTCGGCCAGCTCCAACGAACGCAGCATGCTAGCGTTCTCAAGCTGTGGCAGGCATTTTTCCAGCGCAATCAGTTCAGCTTTTGCGTCTTTATCGCCGTCTTTAGCTTTCTTCCGTCCGCGGTGAATCGCACGTTCGCAGGTATCGAGGTCGGACAACGCCAGCTCGGTATTGATAACGTCGATGTCATCAGCCGGGTCCACTTTATTATTCACGTGGATGATGTTGTCGTTCTCGAAACAGCGCACCACGTGGCCGATAGCTTCGGTTTCACGAATGTTGGTCAGGAACTGGTTGCCCAGGCCTTCGTCTTTCGACGCGCCTTTTACCAGAACTGCAATATCAACGAATTCCATGGTGGTTGGCATAATGCGCTGAGGTTTTACGATTCCAGCCAGCTTGTCCAGACGTGGGTCGCCTTTGCACCATATGTATGTAAATAGACCTCATTTCTGAGGGGGTCTTATTACTTAATACCGTTGTGACCGGCCAGGAATGTTTCTTTCAGTGTCTGTCCCCACAATTGGGATGCCCGCTCAAACGGCATCAATTCGATTTTCCTTTTGGCAGCCCTGTATTTCGTAAACGCTTTTCGTTGGATAGGGTTGCCAGTATACGAAGACGGTTACTCCTGATTATGATTGGAACAGATTCGGGGTCAGGGTCACCCCTGTAGATCTGAATGCATATATATAGAAGAGATAAAGCCGACGGGAGAACACAAAGAAGAAAAGAAGGGTGGTAAAGGCCGGTAAACTCGATGTTGCCTCCCGACTACAACGACGTAAAACCCCGTGATGCGGTACAGACTCACATTATCTATCCTTTATATATAGACGATATTCCTTTTTGGCCGGGATCTCATAAAGGGCAGGGAACTAAAACGGGTCTATCTACAGGCCAGGTAATGTGTGTAGGGCTACCTTAAGGGTGATGTTAACTAAACTTAGTGCATCATTTAGGGCTCTCGGTTGAAAATACCGATGTGATTGTGGATAACTTTGTGCACAACTGCGTATAAGGCGGGGTTTTGCTGTGGAATGCAGCAGTCAGTAAAATTAACGCGAATTTAGG
>NZ_VEXQ01000010.1 GCF_006376615.1 Buttiauxella sp. B2 | reverse complement strand
GGGGCGTTAGCTCAGTTGGTAGAGCAGTTGACTTTTAATCAATTGGTCGCAGGTTCGAATCCTGCACGCCCCACCAAATTTAGACAAAGGCGCCTTCAAGGCGCCTTTGTTGTTTCTGCAATAGCAAATTCCTCACGACAATTCCCTCATAATTCGCTATCTTGTTTAGCATACAAAACAACTTTGGCCATTTCTGGCAAAACTCGCCGGAATAATGCTAATTTGGTTAAGTCAGGAAAACGAGAAAGCACTATGAGCGTAATGTTCGATCCAGAAACAGCTATTTATCCCTTCCCACCTAAACCACAGCCCTTAAACCCGGACGAAAAGCAATTCTACCGTGAGAAGATCAAGCGCCTGTTAAAAGAACGCAATGCTGTGATGGTGGCCCACTACTACACCGACCCTGAGATTCAGGCGCTAGCAGAAGAAACGGGCGGGTGCATCTCTGATTCACTCGAGATGGCGCGTTTTGGGGCTAATCATTCAGCATCTACGCTTTTGGTAGCGGGGGTGCGTTTCATGGGCGAAACCGCGAAAATCTTGAGCCCGGAAAAAACCATCCTGATGCCAACTCTGAATGCAGAGTGTTCATTGGATCTCGGTTGCCCCATTGAGGCGTTCAATGCTTTTTGCGATCAACATCCCGACCGTACTGTTGTGGTCTATGCTAATACTTCTGCGGCGGTGAAGGCGCGCGCGGATTGGGTGGTCACGTCAAGCATTGCAGTTGAATTAATTGAACATCTTGACAGTCTTGGCGAGAAAATTATTTGGGCACCGGATCGTCATCTTGGCAATTATGTACAAAAGCAGACGGGTGCTGACGTGTTGTGCTGGCAGGGCGCCTGCATCGTGCATGATGAGTTTAAAACCCAGGCATTGGCCCGTATGAAAGCCCTGTACCCTGATGCTGCGATTCTTGTACATCCTGAATCACCGCAAGCCGTGGTGGATTTGGCAGATGCTGTTGGGTCTACCAGCCAACTTATTGCGGCAGCGCAAACATTGCCGAATAAGCAACTGATTGTGGCGACCGACCGTGGCATTTTCTACAAAATGCAGCAGGCGTGTCCGGATAAAGAATTGTTCGAAGCACCGACAGCGGGTGAAGGTGCAACTTGCCGTACCTGTGCGCATTGCCCATGGATGGCGATGAACGGCCTCAAAGCTATCGCTGAGGGCCTCGAGCAGGGCGGAGCGGAACATGAGATTCATGTTGATGCTGCGCTGCGTGAGGGGGCTCTGGTGCCTTTAAATAGAATGTTAGGCTTTGCCGCCGAATTGCGACGCAACATAAAGGGCAACGCGTAAGGATTTTACGTTCAGGAGCTAATATGGATTTTTTTAGCACGCAGAATATTTTAGTCCACATCCCCATCGGAACGGGTGGATATGATTTATCGTGGATTGAAGCGATTGGAACCCTTGCGGGTTTGCTGTGTATCTGGTTGGCAAGTCTTGAGAAAATAAGCAATTACGCGTTCGGTTTAATTAACGTCACGCTTTTTGCGGTCATTTTCTTTCAAATCCAACTCTACGCGAGCCTGCTGTTGCAGCTGTTTTTCTTTGCAGCCAATATTTACGGTTGGTACGCGTGGTCGAGACAGACCAACGAACATCAGGCAGCTCTTCGTATTCGCTGGTTACCGCTACCCAAAGCGTTTGCCTGGATTGCGATTTGCGTTGGCGCAATTGGATTAATGACGGTATTTATTGACCCTGTATTCGCTTTCCTTACCCATACGGCGGTTTCGGTAATGCAGGCGCTGGGCCTCAATGTGACCATGCCAGAGCTTCAGCCAGATGCATTTCCATTCTGGGATTCCTGCATGATGGTGTTATCGATTGTGGCGATGATTCTAATGACCCGCAAATATGTCGAAAACTGGCTGCTGTGGGTCATTATTAACATGATTAGCGTGGTGATCTTTGCCTTGCAAGGCGTCTACGCGATGTCGCTGGAATATTTGATCCTGACGTTTATTGCGCTCAACGGTAGTCGGATGTGGATTAACAGTGCGCGCGAACACGGCTCACGCGCCTTGTCTTAATTAGTGATGGTGATGAGCATGGCCTTGGTGGTCATGCTCATTTAAATCGCAATCCTGACCGTGGCAAAGCTGATACTCCATTTGTACCGTGGCATGTTCAATCTGATATTCATCTTTTAGAAAATGGTGAATACGTTCCAGCAGAGCATCATGATCGTGTGGCGGCACCACCTGAACATGTAGCGTCATCAGTGGTTTTTCACCTACTAACCAGATGTGCACATGATGAACATTGCGCACTTCGGGAATCGTTCTGGTGAGTTTGCGTTTCAACACTGGAATATCAATGGCGTGAGGTGCACCTTCGAGAAGCTCATTGACGCTTTCTTTAAGTAAACTCCACGCACTGCGCAAAACCAGACATGACACCAGTACCGAAAGAATCGGGTCAATTGGCGTCCAGCCAGTCCACAGAATAATTAGCGCTGCTGCAATGGCGCCCACCGAACCTAACAAATCCCCCAGTACGTGCAGGGCGGCGGCGCGAACGTTAATATTCTTTTCTTCATTTCCGCGATGCAAAATCCAGAATGAAAACAGATTCGCTAGCAATCCGGCAAACGCGATAACCAGCATCGTCCGACCGGCGATAGGTTGCGGATGATAAAAACGGGCTACCGCTTCCCAGACAATTAAGACCGTAATAACCACCAGAGCAATCGCGTTCACAAAAGCAGCGAGTGTGGTCAGCCTCAACCAACCGAAGGTATGGCGAGCATTGGGTGGGCGACGGGCAAATTTTACTGCGAGTAAAGCAACCAGCAATGCCGCCGCGTCGGTCAGCATATGGCCTGCATCGGCAAGCAAGGCTAATGAGCCTGAAAGTACACCGCCAATGACTTCGGCCACCATAAAAGTCGCAGTGATGACAAACGCCCATAACAGACGTCTGGAGTTTGTATCGCTCGAGGAATGTTGATGTGTATGCGCCATGGTTTCTCAGTTTTGGAAACAATAATGCGCTAATTATAACCACTAACGCTGATTAACTTATTGAATAAAGCCCGTAAAAATAAAAAAGGAGAGCCTGAGCTCTCCTGGTTTCGAACCGGGCAATATTATTGCGATGTACCATCTACTTTCGTATCCACATCATCACCACTACCGGTTTCAACCTTTTTGTTAGTGTCAGGACATTTACCGTCTTTACACATCGAGTTTTTATGAATTTCATCTTTGCTCATGCCATCCCCCGTCATACCACTACTGCTGGTTGAGCCATTAGGGTGAAGCATTGTGCCGCCACTATTAATATTGCTGTTATCGACGCCTTTAGGTGCGATATTCTGATTTGCATCAGGGGCGACCTGTCCTGCTTCGGCACTTGCATTTGCCTGGCCGTTATTGGAACCGCCTGTCTCTGCGGCTATTGCAAGACTGCTTGTGGCGCAAAGGGTTGCTGTCAGGAAAAGTGCGGTTAATTTATTCATCTGAATGCTCCTGTTCTGGTCGTTATTGCTGGATAACTTCTTCCAACAGTGCACTTGTTTTATTCTGAGCGTGCGGCGTTTATCGGATAAACATGTCGGTGATAAAACCCAAGTCAGAATACAATTTTGCTAAATGACTACTTTTCAGTGTTAACAATTAAAAATTGTAGCGACAAATGGGTGTTTTACCATTTTTTGACGCCTTTTAGGCCGTTTTCAGGAATATTCTGCCTGAAGTGTAAAAGCCCGTTTACACTTCAGGCTTGAAGCGATAGATTGAAGGGATTGCAACTAAGTTAAATCTCAAGGCCATTTCCGGAAATCTCATGAATTATCAGAACGACGACTTACGCATCAAAGAAATCAACGAACTTCTACCTCCAGTAGCGTTGCTCGAAAAATTCCCCGCCACTGAAAAAGCAGCCGCAACGGTATCTGGCGCACGTAAAGCGATTCATAAAATTCTGAAAGGAAATGACGATCGCCTACTGGTAGTCATCGGCCCATGCTCTATTCACGATGTTAAGGCGGCGAAAGAGTACGGCGCGCGTTTACTGACTTTGCGTGAAGAATTGCAAGGTGAGCTGGAAATTGTTATGCGTGTTTACTTCGAAAAACCACGCACCACGGTTGGCTGGAAAGGGCTGATTAACGATCCGCATATGGACAGCAGCTACCAGATCAACGATGGCCTGCGTATCGCTCGTAAACTGTTGCTAGACATCAATGACTCAGGCCTGCCGGCAGCGGGTGAGTTCTTAGATATGATCACCCCGCAGTACCTGGCGGATCTGATGAGCTGGGGTGCCATTGGCGCACGTACTACAGAATCTCAGGTTCACCGCGAACTGGCATCAGGTTTGTCATGTCCGGTTGGCTTTAAAAATGGCACCGACGGCACGATGAAAGTGGCGATTGATGCGATAAATGCGGCTGGCGCGCCACACTGCTTCTTGTCTGTGACGAAGTGGGGCCATTCTGCCATTGTTAACACCAGCGGGAACGGTGACTGCCATATCATTCTGCGTGGTGGTAAAGAACCAAACTACAGTGCTGCTCACGTCGCACAAGTTAAGACTGATTTGCAGAAAGCAGGGCTACCAGCACAGGTTATGATCGACTTCAGCCATGCTAACAGCAGTAAGCAGTTTAAAAAGCAAATTGAAGTCTGTACCGATGTTTGCCAGCAAATCACGAGTGGCGACAAAGCCATTACTGGTGTGATGATTGAAAGTCACCTTGTTGAAGGCAATCAGAATCTTGAGAGTGGTGAGCCATTAGTTTATGGCAAGAGCGTGACTGATGCGTGTATCGGTTGGGAAGACACTGAAACTGTACTGCGCCAACTGGCAGAGGCAGTGAAAGCTCGTCGCGGGTAATCCATACGTGGCAACATAAAAAAGGCGTGGTTTTCACCACGCCTTTTTCACATCTAACGAATTACTTCGCTTTGCCCTGATTTGCTACCGCTGCGGCTTTTGCTGCAATTTCATCAGCATTGCCCAGATAGTAGCGTTTCAGAGGTTTGAAGTTCTCATCGAACTCATACACCAATGGCACGCCAGTTGGGATATTCAGTTCAAGAATTTCTTCTTCGCTCAGGTTATCAAGGAATTTAACCAGTGCACGCAAAGAGTTACCGTGAGCTGCAACAATCACGCGCTCGCCGCTTTTCATTCGTGGCAGAATGGTTTCGTTCCAGTAAGGAATCACGCGATCGATAGTCAGCGCCAGGCTTTCAGTTACCGGCAGCTCTTTATCGGTCAGGCTTGCATAACGTGGGTCATGGCCTGGGAAGCGTTCGTCATCACGAGTCAGTTCTGGAGGCGTGATAGCAAAGCCACGACGCCATTGTTTCACTTGCTCATCACCGTATTTTTCTGCGGTTTCCGATTTGTTCAGACCCTGCAGTGCACCGTAGTGACGCTCATTCAGCTTCCAGGATTTCTCAACTGGCAGCCAGGCCTGGTCCAATTCATCGAGGATATTCCACAGTGTATGGATGGCACGTTTCAGCACTGAAGTGTAAGCAAAGTCGAAGGAGTAGCCTTCATCTTTCAGCAACTTACCTGCAGCTTTTGCTTCAGTTTGACCTTTCTCAGACAGATCAACGTCATACCAACCGGTGAAGCGGTTTTCGTTGTTCCACTGGCTTTCACCGTGACGAACCAGAACCAGCTTAGTAACAGCCATAGTTTACTCCTTAATAAGCTTGCGATTAATGATAACGATTATCATTATATTGCCGCGAAGGGGCCAGCGGCAATGCTAAACGTTTAACATAGCGAAAAAGAGTGTGAAGTGTAAGGTGAGTGTGAATGGTTGTTATATTTTTGTCGCTAAATGGCGGGAAATCCAGCGATTTGAATAAGACTTGCCCTCCATAGAGGAGGGCAAGAAATTTATAGCGGAATGAACTCGTATTCCGTGACGCTCAAATATTCATCACCCGGCTGCAACCAGCAATCTGGCTGCGGCCATTCCGGATGATTTGGGCTGTCCGGTAGGAATTCACTTTCCAACGCCAGGCCTTGGTAAGCGTTGTAAGTACCTTGTTCCCTGGCAGGCGTTCCGTCCAGGTAGTTGCCGCTATAAAACTGCAATGCAGGGGCTGTGGTATAGACCGTCATTTGCAGTTTGTTATCGCTCGACCATACATGAGCTGCGGGTTGACTGGCATCGCCCTGCGTCTGCAACAAGAAAGCGTGGTCATAACCTTTCACTAACACTTGATCGTTATCGCGCAGGAAATCTGCGTCGATAGTCTTTGGCGTCCGGAAATCAAAACCAGTGCTGGACACATCTGCCAGCCCGGCTTGTGGAATACCATTACTGTCGACCGGCAGATAGCGGTCAGCGAAAAGTTGCAGGCGATGCTGGCGAATATCGTTTTGATTACCATCAAGATTGAAATAAGCATGATTGGTCAGATTCACCGGGCACGGTTTGCTGGTTCTGGCGCGGAACTCAACGGTAATGCAGTTATCTTCGGTTAGTGCATAACGTGCAGTCGCACGCAGCTCACCTGGGAAACCCTGGTCACCGTCCTGAGAATCGAGGGTATAAAGTACTTCTTGTTCGTTCTGGCGCACAATACGCCAGCGACGCTTGTCAAAACCATCTGGCCCACCGTGCAACTGATGCGCACCCTGATTCGCAGTCACGTTGATGGTAACGCCATTCCGCTCAAACTGGCTGTTCGCAATCCTGTTGGCGTAACGCCCAACTGTTGCACCCAGATAAGCGGCCTGATTCAGATAATCTTCCGGCGTTTCGCAGCCGAGCAGCGTTTCGCGAACGGTTCCGTCCTTCATCGGTACACGACAAGACAACAGAGTTGCGCCCCAGTCCATGACCGTGACAACCAACCCTGCGCTATTACGCAGGGTAGAAATGCGAAAGGGCTGCCCATCGGGTGCGAGCTGTGGAGTTTCTTTTAGCATTGGCCAGCACCCTCCGAAGCTTTGCATACATAGAAGGTTTCTTTGATGCCAGTTTTTGCTTCGTACTGCTTTTCGACCGCTTGCTTAACCACAGGCACTAAATCTTCTGGGATCAACGCAACGATACAGCCGCCAAAGCCGCCACCGGTCATACGCACGCCGCCTTTATCACCAATAGTCGCTTTAACGATTTCAACTAAGGTGTCGATTTGCGGCACCGTAATTTCGAAATCATCACGCATTGAAGCATGAGATTCAGCCATTAATACGCCCATACGTTGCAAATCGCCTTTTGCCAGTGCGTCTGAAGCTTCAACGGTGCGGATATTTTCGGTCAGCACATGACGCACGCGTTTCGCAACAATTGGGTCAAGTTCATGTGCCACGGCATTAAATTTGGACAGCTCAACATCACGCAGTGCTTTCTGAGTAAAGAAACGCGCGCCAGTTTCGCATTGCTGACGGCGAGTATTGTATTCACTGCCCACCAGAGTGCGTTTGAAGTTACTGTTGATGATGACAACGGCTACGCCTTTTGGCATTGAAACGGCTTTGGTGCCGAGCGTGCGGCAGTCGATTAGCAACGCGTGATCTTTTTTACCCAACGCTGAAATCAGCTGATCCATGATCCCGCAATTACAACCAACAAATTGGTTCTCTGCTTCCTGGCCGTTTAGGGCAATTTGCGAGCCATCAAGCGACAAGTGATAAAGTTTCTGGAACACGGTACCTACAGCCACTTCAAGCGATGCGGATGAGCTGAGCCCTGCACCTTGTGGTACGTTGCCGCTGATCACTAAATCTGCGCCGCCAAAGTTTTTATCGCGCTTTTGCAGATGTTTAACGACGCCACGAACATAGTTAGACCACTGTTGCGTATCGTGGCTCAGGATCGGTTTATCCAGCGAAAACTCGTCTGCTTGATTGTCATAATCAGCTGCAATAACGCGTACCATGCGGTCGCTACGTTTCGCGCAACTGATCACGGTTTGATAGTCGATAGCGCAAGGCAGTACAAAACCGTCATTGTAATCGGTGTGTTCGCCAATCAGATTAACGCGGCCCGGAGCCTGAATTGTGTGGGTTGCCGAATAACCAAACTGTTCGGCAAAGAGGTGTTGGGTTTTATCTTTCAGACTCATTTTTATTCTCCGGATTGGCGAAAGTGGATATCGGATACGGCACGCAAGCGTTCTGCGGCTTGCTCTGCGGTTAAATCGCGTTGGGTTTCAGCCAGCATTTCATAGCCGACCATGAATTTTCGCACAGTTGCACTTCGCAACAGTGGTGGATAGAAATGGGCATGCAATTGCCAGTGACTATTTTCTTCACCGTTAAACGGTGCGCCGTGCCAACCCATGGAATATGGGAATGAGCACTGGAAAAGGTTGTCGTAACGGCTAGTCAGTTTTTTCAGCGCCAGCGCCAAATCACTGCTTTGCTCTGAACTCAGATCGGTGATACGCAGGATATGTGTTTTTGGCAGCAGCAGTGTTTCGAACGGCCAGGCAGCCCAGTAAGGCACGACGGCAATCCAGTGCTCGGTTTCTACAACCGTGCGGCTGCCATCTTTGAGTTCGCGCCCAGCGTAATCAACCAGCATCTGCGAACCGTTTTCGGTAAAGTATTCACGCTGCAACACATCTTCACGCGCTACTTCGTTTGGCAGGAAACTGTTTGCCCACACCTGGCCGTGCGGATGCGGGTTAGAGCAACCCATTGCCGCGCCTTTATTTTCAAAAACTTGCACCCACGGATAGGTTTTCCCTAAATCTGCAGTCTGCTCTTGCCAGGTTTTAACCACTTCTTCCAACGCCGTTACGGAAAGCTGCGGCAGTGTTTTGCTATGGTCGGGTGAAAAACAGATAACCCGGCTGGTGCCACGCGCACTTTCACAACGTAAAAGTGGATCGCTGTTTTCAGGCGCATCAGGGGTGTCCGTCATCAGTGCGGCAAAGTCGTTAGTAAAAACAAATGTGCCGGTGTATTGCGGATTTTTATCGCCAGTTACGCGTGTATTGCCAGGGCACAAGAAACAATCTGGGTCATGCACCGGTAATGTCTCTTTTGAGGCTGTTTCCTGTGCCCCTTGCCACGGGCGCTTAGCGCGATGTGGGGATACCAGAATCCATTGCCCTGTCAGTGGGTTATAACGGCGATGTGGATGATCCACCGGGTTAAACTGCTCCATCACATTTCCTTAGTCTGGATAACCTTGAGGATGGCGAGACTGCCAGCGCCAGGTATCATCTGCCATTTCTTGCAGTGTACGGCTGACACGCCAGTTAAGTTCTTTGTCGGCTTTCGTGGCATCAGCCCAGTAAGCGGGAAGATCACCATCACGACGCGGGGCGAAGTGATAATTCACGGGTTTTCCGCAAGCGGCGCTAAAGGCGTTGATAACGTCAAGCACGCTGCTGCCGATACCTGCGCCGAGGTTATAAATATGCACGCCTGGTTTACCTTGTAGCGTTTGCATTGCTGCAACATGGCCATCGGCGAGATCCATAACGTGAATGTAGTCGCGTACGCCAGTGCCGTCTTTGGTTGGATAATCGTTACCAAAAACAGCCAGCGAATCACGACGCCCTACAGCAACCTGCGCGATGTAAGGCATCAGGTTGTTTGGAATACCTTGTGGATCTTCCCCCATATCCCCTGATGGATGAGCTCCCACCGGGTTGAAGTAACGAAGCAGCGCCACGCTCCAGTTTGGCTGGGCTTTTTGTAAGTCAGCCAGAATCTGTTCAACCATTAGCTTACTGTGGCCATATGGGCTTGCAGGTGTGCCGGTTGGAAAACTTTCCAGATAAGGGATTTGCGGTTGGTCACCATAAACGGTGGCGGAAGAACTGAAGATAAAATTGGTGACATTAGCTGCGCGCATGGCAGAAATCAGACGCAAAGTACCGACAACATTGTTGTCGTAGTATTCCAGTGGTTTGCTAACCGATTCACCAACTGCTTTGAGTCCAGCAAAATGGATAACGGCATCAATCTGGTGATCGTGGAAAATCTCGGCCAGCAGCGCTTCATCACGAATATCGCCGTCAATGAACAACGGATGCTTACCGCCAAGACGCTCAATCACCTGTAGCACACTACGCTTGCTGTTACACAGATTATCCAGAATGACGACGTCGTGGCCATTTTGCAGCAGTTGCACGCAGGTATGACTACCAATGTAACCGCTACCACCTGTTACCAATACTCTCATTTTTCGCTCCATTACGCGTATGGTATGTAATAAACATAGCATAACAGAGATGTCAAAAGTGTGACACGGGCTAAATTAGTGGAATCGCTTACACTAATGTTTCGGTAGCAGTTATCATCTGAAAATATGATTATAAAACAGAGCGTAGGGGGAGTGATGCTGCGGGTTGTCTGAAAATGGGTGCTGCCCTGAGCATCACATGAATGTCGGATGTTTGATTGGTGCTTTATTTGGCTTGCGGCAAGTCTTCAAACTGATAGCGATAAGCCTCGCCATCAGCTACAAAGGTTAGCCGTTTGGTGATGCACTCTGGCGCGTCTTCTGCATGGTGAGAGACAAACAGCAACTGGGTTTCCCCTTCGCCAATCAAAATATCAATGAAACGACGCACTAGCTGGCGATTTAGCGGGTCCAGCCCTTGCAGCGGTTCATCCAGAATCAACAGCGTTGGGTGTTTCACCAATGCACGTGCGATAAGTGCGATACGCTGCTGCCCCCATGAAAGACTGTGGAATGCTGCATCAGCAATAGCGTTGTTCATGCCGAGCATATTTAGCCATTCGCGGGCAAGTTTTTGCTGGCGGTCAGAAACAGCCTGGTAAATCCCAATCGAATCAAAATATCCAGACAAGATAACGTTTCGCACCGTGGTACTGACGCGGTAATCCAGATGCAAATTGCTGCTGACATAACCGATATGTTTTTTGATATCCCAGATGGTTTCACCACTGCCACGACGTCGACCAAATAGCGTCAGGTCGTTACTGTATCCTTGCGGATGGTCACCGGTTACCAGACTCAGTAATGTCGATTTACCTGCACCGTTTGGGCCAACGATTTGCCAGTGTTCACCGGGATTTACCGTCCATGAAAGCTTATGCAGAATAGGGCGGTCGTTATATTCCACCACGCCATCACGCAAGACGATGCGCGGCTGGTTTTCTGGCAGAGTGTAACGCGCACTTGGATCGTCTGCTTCAGGAAGCGCAACGCCCGCTAGTTTTTCGCTGTGAGCAAGTTGTGCAATCAGTGCCTGTTCGAGCAACGTTTGCTTCTCGCCAACTTCAATCAGCGCACAATCGGCTAGCACGCCAGCATGTTGTACAAAATCAGGAATTTCATCAAAGCGGTTAAGTACCAGCACGATGGTATAACCTTGCTTGCTCAGTTCACCCAATAAACAGGCCAACTGTTCGCGGGACTTCACATCCAGCCCGTCAAAGGGCTCATCAAAAATAAGCAAATCAGGATGTGGCATCAGTGCCTGGCAGAGCAAGGTTTTGCGTGTTTCACCAGTCGAAAGGTATTTAAAGCGACGGTTAAATAATGGAGTGATGCCAAAAAGTTCAGCTAATTGCTGGCAACGAGTTTCATTTTTGACTTCATCCTGAATAATTTCTGCGGTAGTGCGGCCAGTATCGTCTTCGTCAGGGCCCAATAAATCAGTGTTATTACGCTGCCATTCATCGCTGACTAACTTTTGCATTTGCTCAAATGATAAATGAGCGATGCGTGCAAACGTACACTGACATTCGCCTTTTTGCAGCGGCAGGGCACCGGCGAGCGCGCGGGCAAGGGCGGATTTCCCACTGCCGTTAGCACCCACAAACGCCCAGCTTTCACCGGCGTTAATCGTTAAATCATTGAGAGTAAGCGTTCGGGTGTCGCTTAGGTGAAATCTACCTTGCGAAATTTGCAACACAGACATATATCATCCCATTTTTTGCAGTGATTATTCACAGAGTTACGGATTGCCTGCGTTGTTGTCAATTCACAAAAAGGTTTTAGCACAGAGTGGCGATAATCACGCGGTCGGCATTGAAAAATGCTATGACTTCAGCACCTTCTACCAGCCCCTGGATTTCTACTACGCTATTCGGAACGGTGGCACACAGCGTTTGCCCGTCCGGCAATTGCACCAGAACTTCACTTTGTTCGGCACCTTGTTGAATATTGCTGATGGTGCCGGTGAGCTGGTTGTCTGCACCGCTGGCGCGCTGAGGATCCGTGGTGATTTCCACCCATGGCGCTTTAATCAGCACCAACACTTCTTTGCCTTCGCTCAGCCCCAGGCGTTCGGCACTTTGACGCGTAATTGCGGCTTGCAAACGCGTTGAACCATCAGCCAGTAAGATATCAACGTGTTGCTGAACTTTTTCACTATCGCGGTGCAGCACGGTGCCAAAAAGCTGGTTACGGGCACTGGTTTGCAGAGAGAAACGTGAAATTGCGGCGAGCAGGCTATCAAGTGGGAGCGCATCATCACGCAGCACATCAAACGCTTTTTGTTGGATTTGCGCTAACAGTTCATACAACTGGATGAGGCGTTCGCCATAGCGAGTAATCACCGCACCACCACCACCTTTGCCGCCCGTTGCACGCTCAACCAAAGTCTCATCGCTTAACTGATTCATCTCATTGATGGCATCCCAGGCGCTTTTATAGCTGATGCCTGCGAGCTTCGCACCCTGGCTAATTGAGCCGGTATGTTGTATTTGTTTAAGTAGCGCGATACGACGTGGGTCGGCGAACAGCCGCTGCTGGAGTTTCAGCGTCAGTAAAATTTCAGCTTGCATAACCTCTCCGCAATAATGAAAACGCCATTTTCCTCTATTGCGAGGGGTTGGGCAAATCGCACAAAAGGAGAGTGCGTTTTTCTGTCAGGTCGTTAGAATAGCTGCTCTCACTTTTGTTGGAGGCATCCATGTTAGAGTTATTGAAAAGCTTGGTGTTTGCCGTGATCATGGTGCCAATCGTTATGGCGGTGATCCTCGGTCTTATCTATGGATTGGGTGAAGTCTTTAACGTCTTCTCAAAAGTCGGTCATAACGACCAACCAAAACAAAACCATTGATTCTCTAGCGCCCGCTTATGCGGGCGTTGTTTTATGCTCTCCTCAAGAACACTCCCGCCAGTTTCATCCCACCACTTAGAAATGTAGCAAAGGTAGTACCGAAGGTATCTGTGACAGCAGGTAAAGCATCAGTCCGATTGAGCCACCAACCAGCGTGCCGTTAATGCGGATAAACTGTAAATCTTTGCCGATATTGAGTTCGATTTGCCGCGACATATCCTGTGCATCCCAGCTTTTGACCGTATCGCTAATATGGCGGGTCAGAAACGTGGCAAATTCCGGCGCGATTTTTTGCACGGCTTGTTCCAGATGCTCATTGAGTGAAGTACGCAGTGCACTATCCGCAACCAGTGTTTCCCCCAACCAAAGTCCTGCTTCCGCAATCCGTTGTTTCAATCGCGAGTTATCAGAATTGACGTCAACTTTCAGCCACTGGCGCAGATCGCCCCACAGTTCGCCAATATAGCGGTTGAAAGCCTCATCTTCTTTCAAATAGCTTTTAATACTGTCTGCCTTCTCGGCCATTTGTGGGGAATTTTTGAGATTATCAATTAGCTTTAATGTTGCACGATCAAAAGCCTGTCGAATCTGGTGGCCCTGGTCGTGGCTAACGTCGTCAAGAAACGAATTTACCGCATTGGAAACGAGTTCGGCGCTATGTTCACTTAGCCATTCCGTTGGCAGTACTTTAGCTTTGCGCGGGTGTTCCGTTTCCAACCAGCGTACGATTTGACGGGCGATAAAAGCACGAGTGCTTTCACGTTTCATCAGTATCAACATCTGTGCAATAACAGAATCGAGTAATTCCTGATGGCGATTGTTTTTGGTCAGACTTTCTAGCAACAGAGCGCTGGAATGCGTTAAATCGACTTTATCTATAGCCTTGTGAACGGCCTGGCGGATTAAACGCTGAATACTTGCATCGTCTGTCAGATCCAAAAATCCGCTCATCACCTGTAATAGATGTTGCCCGACTCGCTGGGCATTATCACGATTGCTAAACCACTTACCAATCATCTGTGCCGGTTCATTGCGACGAATTAAGGTAATCAGGGATTGCGTGTCGAGAAACTTCTCTTGTACAAAAACACCCAAATTTTCGCCAATTCTATCCTTGTTGCGCGGGATAATCGCTGTATGGCGGGATATAAAGGGAATCGGTACACGATGAAAGAGTGCTGCAACAGCAAACCAGTCAGCAAGTGCGCCCACCATGGCTGCTTCGGCGATAGCTTTTATACCGCTAACCCAAAACCCTGGTGGCAAAAAGAGGGTAGTCACAAACGTTACAGCAGCAATCAGCAGTAAGGAAAGCGCAAGGCGCTTGGTGCGCTTTAGTTCAGTCATTTTCTCCATCAGCTAAGCATAGAACGGCAAGCGCCGAAGCGGTAGGGTAAATTTGAGCTGCGATTCATCCGGTTCTGAGCTGAATATATTCCCGCTAATCCATGTTGATGTTTCGTCTAATTACAGCAAAGCAATCATTGAAGGGTATTTACGACAACTTCACGTCAATTTTTTTACGCCAACAAGAAGTAAAGTCATTAAATTTCCGAAAATAATCTTATCGAAAAGAAAATATTGCATTTGGCATTAAAGTAAATTGATGTGAGTAATATAGGGGTTAGTTTAACATTACAGCGAAGTCAACATGTTCCCATCACCTCATGACTATCTCTTTTATATATATGTTATGCTTCATTTTGTTTTTTTTGTGGTGATTTTTAGCCATCGGTGAGAGAGTAGACAATCCTCTGTAAACTATGATGTTTAGCTAGCTAATGGGATATTAAAAATAATAAATACTCCTTACTCAGTGTTTTTGTTCAATATTACTTAATGTAGCAATAATGAATTAACATTAATCTCCCTTGTCTCATGTAGCGAGAAATAATTACTTCATTATACATAATGGTAAGAGGTGCGAACTGGTACACGAGACAACCTCACTAAGGAAGCTTCACAGCAGACCGTTTGAATGACAATGGCTAAGAGATTGAATCAATGGTTATTGCAAGTACCTTGTAATTGGAGAGCATCCCATTGTAATGTGGAAAAATACACATTTTGCGCAATTTATTTAATTATTTTTACATTGTACTCTAGCCTATGGGCATGATTCCAAAGCGTTAATTAAATGAAAATAATGTTAAAATCTTTAGATGAAAATGATAGGTATGTAGTCATAACCTTAAACCATAAGAAATCTATCTTTGGTAGGAGGAAATTAAAATCTATTAGTGTATTTTTATCTGATCCCCCTACATCATTAGTTGAATATGCTTTCAGAGGTGCAGTTATAATAAATGACAATGAATTTGATTTGGTTTTTCATCATGATGATATTGTAACATTCTCTTTATTTAATCGTGAAACTATGAAGCATGTTTCTACCAACCCCGTATCAAAAGTAAACGATGAACAGTACCATAAAAGAGTATTACAGTAGTTTTTGAAGGTCGTGAAGTTGCTTTAGCCCCTGATTCAGGTGGTCGTTATAACCTTAATACTTTACATAAAACTTCGGGATATGTTGAGTCAAACAAACCGTCTAATTGGCTTCGTTTATACGCTGCATCTGTCACGGTGGAAGAATACTCGTTAGAAAAGATGTATCTTCAATGGGTATATGCACACTTTTCATAAACAAAAAGGTTAAACCGGAAAGATTTAACCCTTTGACTGATATAAAAATTTGAACAGTACGATAATAATTACATTATCTATCTCTGACACTTCATGACGGTGCGCTACGTGCTGACATCTGGCAAAGAATAGTGCTTTTTTAGTGATCGTTTGCAAAACAGCACCTCACTAAATGATTAACAAACAATCAATTGGCGATGAAACGTTTCTCATCTGTCAGCACTTGCAGCAATAAACCAAGTTGTGGCTTGGTTTCTTTAATGTTTTCACCACGCAAGTCGTACATTCGATAGTTGCCATTATTATCAAGCACCAACGTCATGGCTGGCAAAGTGATCGCAAGGCTGTTGTTATCTGCACCCACCACCCAGTTATTGCGGCGCGTTGCGGCAAACAGGTCTTCACCTTGTGAATATTCGTTTGCAGGGTTTTTAACATGCAGCAGGCGCTGCATCAGCGTCGTCATTACATCCTGATGGTCGGTAAGCTTCGAGATAGTCTGCGCCGGAGTCCCTGGCCAATGAATTACCAACGGTACTTGAATACGCGAGCGTGACCAGGCGAAAGAATCCTGCTCTTTACCAAGCGGGACACCATGGCCGGCGGTAATAATAACAACCGTATTTTTGAGCTTTCCGGAAGCGTCTAGTGCATCAAGCACGCGTTTGATTTGCTCATCAACGTTGCCCGCCGCACGGGCATAACGACGGGTAAAGGCTTGTTGATTGCTGTCTGCTGTGATGTTGGTGCCATTAAAGGCAACCCAGGAGAACCAGCGGTTATCCTCAGAAGCATACTGTGTCAGCCAGCTAATCCACTGTGTTGCTGTCTGCCCGTCAGACTGGCTTTGCGCTGAAGGTAAAGAGAAGTCTGACAACAAAGCCTGGCGATACATTGACGAGTCAAAACCATCGGAGGCGAAGAGCCCCAATTGATAGCCTTGCTGGTTCAATGCGGTAATCAACGCCGCAGGGATGCGGGCTGATAACACACCATCCATATAGGCAGGGGATATGCCGTAGAACAGGCCAAAGATGCCGTTGTCTGTTCCATTACCCGCGCTCATATGCTGTGTGAAGTTAATATTGCTGGTCGCGAATTGGCTTAAGTTCGGCAGATCTTTCTTCGCGCGTTCAGCATTCAAACCATCGACGGTAATCAGTAAGACATTATGGCCTGTGCCCATATCACGGAATTGCAGGTCACTAAGTGGATATTGCACCGACACGGCTTCAGGGTTGCCTTGCTCCACAAGACGGCGCTGATACTCTTTGGCATCGAGCAAGCCATGCTTCTCGAGGAATCGGCGGGCTGTCATCGGGTAGGATAGCGGCAGGTTGGCACGCTGCATTGTAATCGGACGATAGAAATTCGCATCAGCCCAGATGTACATAATATGGCTGCTGAAGAATGCGATGAAGAACAGTACGACGACTGGTCTCGCGTAGTGCCTACGGCGCCCCAAGCTGCGTAATTTCTGCCAACTCCAGGTCGCAAACAACATTTCAATTAATAGAATTACCGGCACGCTGATAAACATCAGCTGCCAGTCTCGCGCCATTTCACTCTGGTCGGGGTTAATCACCAGTTCCCAGACAATCGGATTAAGATGGAGATGGAAGCGAGTAAAGACTTCACTGTCGATAAGTAAAAGTGTCATGCCTGCGGTAGCAAGTGCTGCCGAGACAAAGCGCATCAACCGTTGCGACATCACAACGAACGTCAGTGGGAAGAGGATCAGCAAATAGGCAGAGAACACCACAAAGCTGAAATGGCCGATAACACTCAGCCAGGAATAAATACGACCCGTGAGCGTTGCCGGCCAATCAGCGACATACAGATAGCGGCTACCCAGCAGCGTTGCCAGCAGGATATTGAACAAGGCGAACCAATGTCCCCAGCTGACCATCTGGGAAACTTTTTCGCGGTAGCGCTGACGGTTAGTCACCATAACGTGTAACTACAATCCCTTAATGAGCTTTGTCTTCGCTCACGGAGGCTTGCAACGCCTCTGCGAATGAGCGAGCCAGCGAGCGGCGTTGAGCTGAAGCTACGCTGGTATTAATCAGGTTGGTGACCATATTTCCCAGTACCATCAGGGAAAGATCGGTAGGCGTTTGGTGCTTTTCCAGCACGCTAGCCAGTTCACTCAACAGTTCTTCGACGCGTTCGTCACTATAACGGGATATTTGTGGCATAAATTAACAATCAATTAGATTCAGGAAAGGGCGTTATCTTACCGTAGCAGGACCTATTTTTCTGCTTTTTTATCTTTCCCCTTCATACTTCCAGTTGCACGTGCGTTGGCTGCCTTCGCTCACCCGAATCACTTACTGGAGTAAGCTCATCGGGATTCCCTCAATTGCCGCCTTCTTGCAGCCTGAATTATTTAGGGGAGGTTGCACATGGCTTCTGGCAATGGTTGAATACCGCCGAGTCTAAAAGGAGAGTTTATCATGAGTCTGGATATCAACCAGATTGCCTTACACCAGTTGATCAAGCGCGGCGAACAGACCCTTGAAGTTGTGCTGCGCGATTCTCTGTTGGCAACGAATGGCGCCGTAGAAGAAATGATGGCCGAATTGCACCGTGTCTATAGTGCAAAAAATAAAGCATATGGTCTGTTCAGCGAAGAGAGTGAATTGGCAGATGCGTTGCGTTCGCAACGTAAAGGCAACGAGGATTTTCTGGAGTTCAGCCGTGCCGCGACCGGTCGTCTGCGTGATGAGCTGGCGAAATATCCCTTTGCTGATGGCGGCATCGTGCTGTTTTGCCAATATCGCTACCTGGCTGTGGAGTATTTGCTGGTGGCGGTGCTGAATAATTTAAGCAGCATGCGCGTTAACGAAGAGCTGGATATCAGTTCAACGCATCATCTGGATATCAATCATGCAGATATTGTGGCGCGAATTGATCTGACAGAATGGGAAACCAACCCGGAATCCACTCGCTACCTGACGTTCCTGAAAGGGCGAGTAGGGCGAAAAGTTTCTGATTTCTTTATGGATTTTCTTGGTGCCAGCGAAGGGTTGAACGCCAAAGCGCAAAACAAAGGTTTGTTGCAGGCGTTGGATGACTTCACGAATGAAGCACAGTTGGATAAAAACGAACGCCAGGCCGCGCGTCAGCAAGTTTATGCTTATTGCAACGAGCAGCTCCAGGCAGGAGAAGAAATCGAACTTTCTTCACTTGCTGATGAGTTACCGTGGGCTGTTGATGACAAAAACTTCCAGGAGTTCACTGCTGATAAAGGCTATGAGCTTGAAGAAAGCTTCCCGGCAGATCGCAGTACATTGCGCCAGTTAACCAAATTTTCCGGTAGTGGCGGTGGATTAACGATTAGCTTTGATTCCATGTTATTAGGCGAGCGCATTTTCTGGGATCCTGCGACCGATACGCTGACAATTAAAGGCACGCCACCTAATTTACGCGATCAGTTACAACGCCGAAGCTCCGGCAAATAAGCATAAAAAAACCCGCCGAAGCGGGTTTTTTTTCGAGCTAAATTCGCGATTAAGCGCGAACGAAGTCGATGTGGCTCAGTTTTGGCTTGAACGGGTGACGCTGAACAGCCTGAACTTTAACCTTAACTTCTGTACCGTCAACAACCAGAGTCAGAACTTCTTCGTAGAAACCAGGTTTTGCTTGCAGGTTCATTACGGAGTCATGGTCCAGTTCGATAGAGATCGCAGCTTCGGAACCACCATAGATGATTGCCGGGAATTTGTTAGCTGCACGCAGGCGGCGGCTCGCACCCTTGCCCTGCTCTTTGCGTTTTTCTACATTGATAGTAAACATTAACTGTTTCTCTCTTAAATACTCCTGTTACAGGCGACCCAGCAACAGGAAAAGTTTTCTGCTTTGCGGATGCAAAAGCGGGCGGGATTATAGCCATATCTGGCCCGGGCTTCAATGAAAAGAACCTTTAGCCGCGTAATTCATTCGCCCGACGGAAGCGGCCTTCATAATCAAATACCTTTTCACGCACGTTCCAGAAGTTGCCGTTCTTGCGTGCAACGACAAAATCAGGGTGACGAAGTGCCGATTGCTGTGCCACCACATCAGCGGCGTTTATCCAGCGCAGCGGTACACCTGGCGCTCGGCTATGTGGGCGAATAAATAGCTGTTCAAAAGCCATTCGCTGGGCAGGTGTTTGCAGCCGGAATCGTTCGCTCACATCTGCACCATCTTCATCGAAATAAGTAATCTTCAGCCAGTCACCTTTATCATCACCGCCGTGTTGCAGAGTCATTCCCCCACAACGTAGTACCAGCGCATCTTTCAATTTCAGCGCGGCTTTTAGCATATCGTCAGGATCGACCAGAACGTGATCGCACTGATGGCAGCGTCGTGCAGCAATATCATTTTCAGCGTTACATTGCGGGCAGTTTTTAAAGCGGAAGCGGAAATCACACTGTTCTCGAGTGCCATCGTCATCTTCAAACCAGCCCTGGCAGCGGCGGCCAAAGTGCTCAATCAACGTACCATCGCTGGTGGTTTTTCCCCAGAAGGTGTTGGCAAAACCACAGGAAGGGCAAAAAACCTGTACTGGCACATTATCGCTTTTGCCCTTCGCCGCTCCGACTTCGGGAGTGAACAAGTCATGAGGGTTGCCCGCGTAATCCAGAATCAAACAATCTTTCTTGCCCGGAGCCAGGCGCAAACCCCGCCCGATAATTTGCTGATAAAGGCTGACGGATTCGGTTGGGCGTAAAATTGCAATGAGATCAACATGGGGCGCGTCAAAGCCGGTGGTGAGTACTGAAACGTTAACCAGAAAACGGAATTGCTGATTTTTGAACGCTTCAATTAATGTATCGCGTGCGGGCCCTGGTGTGTCGGCGGTAATTAATGCCGCATCAGTTGCGGGGAGCAGGGCAGTGACTTCTTTGGCGTGCTCAACGGTTGCGGCAAAAATCATCACGCCACGTCTGTCGGCTGCAAACTCAACTATCTGGCTGATGATGTGCGGAGTAATGCGCTTTTGTTGTTTTAGCTCGCGGTTAAGATCCGCTTCGCTAAACAAGCCGTTAGATTGTGGCTGAAGGCGGCTGAAGTCGTACTGCACTACGGGCATATCCAGCCGTTCTGGAGGCGTGAGATAGCCGTGTTTGATCATGTAGCGCAGCGGTAATTCGTAGATGCAATCACGAAACAGGGCATTTTCGTTGCCACGCACCATGCCGTGATAATGGAAATGATAAATCCAACCTTTGCCAAGGCGGTATGGTGTGGCGGTCAGCCCCAGCAAACGCAGTTTAGGGTTGGTGGTGCGCAAATGAGTAAGAATTTGCTGATACTGGCTATCGTCGGCATCACCAATACGGTGGCATTCATCGACAATCAACAGTGAAAACTCACCGTGGAATCTCTCAAGATTGCGGGCCACGGACTGTACGCTCCCGAAAACCACTTTGCCGTGGCTCTCTTTACGTTGCAGGCCCGCCGCGAAAATATCGGCTTCAAGGCCTAGCGCACAGTATTTAGCATGGTTTTGCGCGACTAATTCTTTGACGTGTGCGAGCACTAATACACGCCCACGGGCCACGCGAGCGAGTTCTGCAATCACCAGACTTTTTCCAGCACCGGTAGGCAACACAATCACCGCGGGTGTGATGTGTTTGCGGAAATAGTGCAGGGTAGCGTCCACAGCTTCTTGTTGGTAAGGGCGTAAAGTAAAAGACATCGGTACTCAGACTCGGGAAATAACGCACTCAATTATGCCATGAATCACGTTTTACCTTGAGAGAGTTTTTGTTGCCGCTATACTGGCAAACTAATTAACAGGCAAACGATTTTTACCTTATAAAACGGGCTTATGCCCTGTCAGCCATTTTGTGCTGGCACCTCTTTGAAACAGGCAATACTTAATGCGACTCGATAAATTTATCTCTCAGCAGCTTGGCGTGAGCCGTGCTATCTCTGGCCGTGAAATCCGTGCTAGCCGTGTCACCATTGATGGTGAAGTGGTGCGTGATGCCGCTTTCAAGCTTACTCCTGAACATCAGGTTGAATTTGATGGCAGAAGCCTGACTCAGCAAATTGGCCCGCGCTACTTTATGCTTAACAAGCCGCAGGGTTACGTTTGCTCCACCGAAGACCCGGATCATCCAACGGTGCTCTATTTCCTCGATGTGCCAATGGCGCACAAACTGCATGCCGCAGGGCGTCTGGATATCGACACCACCGGTCTGGTGTTGATGACCGATGATGGCCAGTGGTCACATCGTATTACCTCGCCTCGCCATCATTGCGAAAAAACGTATCTGGTGTCGCTTGAGAACCCAATCTCCGATGACACAGCAGAACAATTCGCCGCGGGTGTTCAACTGCATAATGAAAAAGACCTGACGCTGCCTGCGACTCTGCAAGTTATTACTCCGCTTGAAGTGCGTCTGACCATCAGCGAAGGGCGTTACCACCAGGTAAAACGCATGTTCGCTGCTGTGGGTAACCATGTTGTTGGTTTGCACCGTGAGCGCATTGGTGCCATTGCCATGGATGCGGATCTCGCACCAGGTGAATATCGTCCATTAACCGAAGAAGAAATTGCCAGTGTTGGCATGCCGCCACGTTAATTCCGGGAGGAAGAGTTGAGTAGCAAGCAAAACTCGTCTATTGGCATTGTGGTGATACTTGGCCTGCTGGCCATGTTAATGCCGTTATCAATAGATATGTACTTGCCGGCACTGCCGGTAATCGCCTCAGAATTTGGCGTGCCAGCAGGCAGCGCTCAAATGACGTTGAGTACCTATATTCTCGGCTTTGCAATTGGCCAGCTATTTTATGGCCCGATGGCAGACAGTATTGGCCGTAAGCCGGTGGTACTCGGGGGAACACTCGTTTTTGCTGCGGCGGCCATTGCTTGCGCCTTCTCACAAACCATTGATCACCTGATTGCAATGCGCTTTCTGCATGGCCTTTCTGCGGCGGCTGCAAGCGTGGTGATTAATGCCTTGATGCGCGATATTTATCCAAAAGAAGAGTTCTCGCGCATGATGTCGTTTGTCATGCTGATAACCACTATTGCTCCGCTTGTCGCGCCCATGGTCGGTGGTGCGGTGTTGGTGTGGTTTAGCTGGCACGCAATTTTTTGGATACTGGCGCTTGCTGCGCTGCTCGCATCGGCGATGATTTTCTTCCTGATTCATGAAACGCTACCGGTTGAACGTCGGCAGAAGTTTCATTTGCGAACCACGATAGGAAACTTCGCAACCCTGTTCCGCCACAAACGAGTGTTGAGTTACATGCTGGCGAGCGGGTTTAGCTTTGCGGCAATGTTCTCGTTTTTGAGCGCTGGGCCGTTTGTTTACATCGAGCTAAACCACGTTGCACCTCAGCATTTCGGTTACTACTTCGCGCTGAATATTGTGTTCTTGATCGTGATGACGCTAATCAACAGCCGTTTTGTGCGTCACTTTGGCCCGCTGGTGATGTTCCGCTTCGGTCTATTTGTACAGTTTGCCATGGCAATCTGGCTGGTGGTAAGCACCGGGCTGGATCTCGGTTTTTGGTCGATGGTGCTGGGGATTGCGGTGTTCGTCGGTTGTGTTTCGATGGTGTCGTCTAATGCGATGGCTGTCATTCTTGATGAATTCCCTCACATGGCAGGGACGGCGTCTTCATTGGCTGGCACATTCCGCTTCGGTATCGGGGCATTAACAGGAGCGTTGTTATCTATCGCCACTTTTAACTCTGCGTGGCCAATGATTTGGTCAATTGCGGTGTGCGCAACGTGCTCTATCGTTTTCTATCTCTACGCCAGTCGCCCTCGATTAGCCGCTAAATAATCCTAAAGTACTAAAACGGGCATCGCCAGATGCCCGTTCGTTAATCCAAATCAACGAAATTCCTCCATGAACGCCTACAATTTGTTTCTCAAATGTAAACGCATCAACAACAAAAAGTCACATTCTTGTAGTTAAAAAGGTTGAGTTAGATCGTGGAAAGCGTTACATATAGCGCCGAAACGTGTGCAGCACCACAAAATTAAAACGTTAAATATGAAATGGTAGACAAATAATTACAACGGATGTAAGCGGTTTCCAGAGTGTTTACACACAAAACATCAACATTGTGTTAACCTTTGTGTAAACTGTTTGTGAAATAATTTTGGATTTTCCCGGGGATACCACAGTGAATACGTTACAACTTTCCATCGTTCATCGCTTACCGCATCGCTATCGTTGGCTGGCGGGTTTTGCTGGTTCCAGAGTTGAACCGATTCCGCAAAATGGGCAGAGCGCTGAAAATTGCTTAGTTGGCCTGAAATTGTTAAGTGATAATAATAGCGATTCAGCGTGGCCGACCATGCATAAGCTAAGCCAGGCATTGCGAGATATAGAAGTAGATTCTTCTGTCGTGGAATGTGAAGGCGAGCCGTGCCTGTTTGTTAATCGTCAGGATGAACTGGCAGCCACCTGCCGGCTTAAAAATTTTGGCGTAGCGATTGCTGAGTCGTTCTCCAGCACAAATCCTTTTTGATTTTTAAGCCTGCTTGTCAGGCAAGCGCAAGTAACTGGCGTGTGTATTCCGCCTGTGGCGCTGAAAAGATCTGTTGGCATGCCCCTTGCTCTACTACTTCTCCCTGCCGCAATACCACGACCTGATGGCATAACGACTTCACGACTCGCAAGTCATGGCTGATAAAAATATAGGCCAGCTGATGCTTTTCTTGTAACGACTTTAGCAACGCAAGTATTTGCGCTTGCACTGAACGGTCGAGCGAAGAGGTCGGTTCATCAAGAATAATCAATTCAGGTTGTAAAATGAGCGCCCTGGCAATAGCGATGCGCTGTCTTTGCCCACCAGAAAACTCCGCCGGATAACGGTGCATTGTTTGCGGATCTAATCCCACTTCCTGCATTGCCACGACAACTTTTTGCTCGCGTTCAGTCGCGCTTAAAGCAGGTTGATGGACGCGCAGACCTTCTTCAATTATCTGTAAAACATCCAGACGCGGATTCAACGACGAATTCGGATCCTGGAAAACCACCTGAATACGATGACGCAGCGGCAGCAGCTTTTTGCGATTGAGCTGATGGAGCGGCTTCCCGTCGAACCAAATCTCACCGCTGGAATGAATAAGGCGTAACAGTGCAAGCCCGGTAGTGCTTTTACCGGAGCCCGATTCTCCAACCAGACCGATACTTTCACCAGCACGCAGCGTAAAGCTCAGATCTTTTATCCCGTAGTTGTAGCCAATCGTTTTTTTCAGCAATCCACGGCGAATAGGGAAGGCGACTTGTAAATCCTGAACGGTTAATAACGGTGTACTGGTCTCATCAATCGGGCGTGGGCTACCCGCAGGCTCTGCGGCCAGTAACTGTTGCGTGTAAGGGTGCTGAGGGGCTGATAACAATAAGTGCGTTGAGTTTTGTTCGACACATTTACCGTGTCGCATCACCGCCACGTTATCAGCCAGTTTTTTGACGATATTCAGGTTGTGGGTAATAAACAGCAGCCCCATGTTCAATTCTTGTTTGAGCTCTTTGAGCAATTGCAGAATTTGCGCCTGCACCGTGACATCCAGTGCGGTCGTGGGCTCATCGGCAATCAGCAATTCAGGGCGCGTCAGTAACGCCATCGCAATCATTACGCGCTGGCGTTCGCCACCAGAAAGTTGGTGTGGGAAATCAGTTAAACGGTTTGCAGCATTACGAATGCCTACTCTGTCCAGACACGTCAGCATTTCCGCTCGTGCAGCTTCCCGGCGCATTCCACGATGCAGTGATAACACTTCATAAAGCTGTTTTTCGATATTGTGCAGTGGGTTTAGCGAAACCATCGGCTCCTGAAAAATCATCGCGATTTTATTGCCGCGTACGCTGCGCAGCGTGCGCTCAGGAGCATGTAGCAACTCCAGACCTTTAAAGAATATTTCACCTGCGGGATAAACAACTGGGGGGGAGGGAAGTAAGCGCAGCACAGATAACGCCGTAACACTTTTCCCTGAGCCTGATTCACCGACTAGCGCCAGCGTTTCACCTGAGTTCACTTCAAGCGATAAATCATCCACGACTTGCCGAACGGTGTCGCCGCTACGGAAAGCTACGGACAAATGTTTGATGGAAAGCAGTGGTGTTGTCATATCAGTGCGCCTTGCTGGGATCGAAGGCGTCGCGCACTGCTTCGCCGATAAAAATGAGTAACGTCAGCAATATTGCCAGCGAGAGAAAGGCTGTGATACCTAGCCAGGGTGCCTGAAGGTTATTTTTACCTTGCAGCAGCAGTTCGCCCAGCGACGGCGAACCCAGCGGCAAGCCAAAACCAAGGAAATCGAGCGAGGTGAGGGTGGTAATCGACCCGCAAAGAATAAATGGCAGGAATGTCAGAGTGGCGACCATGGCATTTGGCAGCATATGACGGGTCATTATCGACCAGTCGCTTACGCCCATTGCCTGTGCGGCACGAATGTAATCGAAGTTTCGGGTACGCAGAAACTCAGCGCGTACCACGCCCACCAGACTCATCCATCCAAACAGCACTGTGATGCCTAACAGCCACCAAAAATTCGGCTGGATAACGCTTGAAAGTAGGATAATCAAGAATAGTGTTGGCATTCCTGACCAGACTTCGATAAACCGTTGTCCCCAAAGATCCACGCGCCCACCGTAATAACCTTGTACTGCGCCCGCGAGTATTCCAATAACGCTCGAAAATAGCGTCAGCATTAGACCGAAGAGAATAGAAATACGCGTACCGTACAGGATCCGTGCCAGTACATCGCCCCCATTAGCATCGGTTCCTAACCAGTTCTGGCTGCTTGGTGGTGAAGGGAAGGGAACGGTAGTGGCAAAGTTAATCGAATTATAGCCAAAGCGTATAGGGGCCCACAGCACCCAGCCTTTTTGGCTAAG
The DNA here is from genome assembly GCF_006376615.1 of Buttiauxella sp. B2. Taxonomy (GTDB): domain Bacteria; phylum Pseudomonadota; class Gammaproteobacteria; order Enterobacterales; family Enterobacteriaceae; genus Buttiauxella. The sequence continues at coordinate 141,354 of NZ_VEXQ01000010.1, read as the reverse complement.
ACGTTGCGCAAGCCACGGATCCTGATAATCGGCAGGCGTTGCCAAAGGGCCGCCAAAATCACTCTCGCTGTAATTAGCAATAAACGGAAAATAGAGGCGTTCTTGATAATGCACGATCAGCGGACGATCGTTGGCAATCAGTTCAGAACCGAGGCTCATCAAAAAAAGAACGGCGAAAATCCACAGCGACCAATAACCGCGTTTGTTGTGACGAAAACGCGCCCAACGGGCCTGATTAACTGGACTGAAGTGATTCATCCCCGGCCCTCAAAATCAATACGCGGATCAACCAGCGTGTAAGTAATGTCGCTCAAAATATTCAGCAGCAACCCAATCAGGGTAAAGATGTACAGCGTGCCAAACATCACCGGATAGTCGCGTGAAATGGTCGAGTCATAACCCAACAGGCCCAGTCCGTTAAGTGAGAACATCACTTCAATCAGCAACGAGCCGGTAAAAAACATACTGATGAACGTGGCAGGAAAACCAGCAATCACCAGTAGCATGGCGTTACGGAACACATGGCGATAGAGAATTTTCTTTTCATCCAGCCCTTTGGCACGTGCGGTGACCACGTATTGTTTGCGAACTTCATCGAGAAATGAGTTTTTCGTCAGCATAGTCAACGTCGCAAAGCCGCCCACTACGGTGGCCAGCACTGGTAAAGTAATATGCCAGAGATAATCAATGATTTTACCGTACCACGGCAGCGTATCGAAATTAGTCGACACCAGACCGCGTAGAGGGAACCAATCCAGATAACTGCCGCCGGCAAATAATACAATCAGCAAGATGGCGAACAGGAACGCGGGGATAGCGTATCCAATGATAATAAAAGTGCTGCTCCAGATATCAAAACTGCTGCCATTGCTGACGGCTTTTCGTATACCAAGCGGGATCGACACCATGTAGATAATCAAGGTGCTCCATAAGCCAATCGAAATTGAAACCGGCAGGCTTTCTTTAATCAGATGCAAAACCGAGGCGCTACGAAACAGGCTCTCGCCGAAGTCAAAACGCAGATAATCGCCAAGCATTTTGAAATAGCGTTCATGAAGGGGTTTGTCAAAACCGTAACGGTGAGTGATTTCCGCAATCACTTCCGGGTCGAGACCGCGTGCGCCACGGTACTGGCTGTCACCCACGTTACCCACGCCCACTCGTGCATGGCCGCTTCCCATTGTATCGGTAGCCATGCCAGGGACACCCGCACCATGGCCGAACTGTATCGCTGCAATCGCCTGATCAACAGGCCCGCCAGGGGCTATCTGTACGATGAAAAAATTGATGGTGATAATCGCCCACAAAGTAGGGATTATCAGCAGCAAGCGTCGTAATAGATAACTTCCCATAGAATCCCTTAACGCCGGTTTTCGGGTAATAGAGCAGCTTTGTTTACGTCATACCACCAGGTATCAAACCCTGTGGTGTACAACGGATGAATCGCTGGTTTGGAAAATTTATTCCACCAGGCGAAGCGGTCTGCGGCCATGTACCACATTGGAATCATGTAATAATTCCACGTCAACACTCGGTCCAGCGCGCGGCCTAATGGTAACAGTTTTTGCTTATCCCCTTGATTAGCCAAAATCTGAGAGACCAATTTGTCGATAATCGGGCTTTTCACGCCAGGTGCATTATAGGTGGAGTCCACGTATTCAGAGGCCCATGCAATTTGTACATCGGCACTGGGATAGGGCATGGCGCTGTAAAGCGTAGGCATCATGTCGTAATCACGTTTGCGCAGGCGATTGGTGAGCTGCGAGTTATCGACCTGACGAACCTCCATTGTGATACCTAACCGTTCAAGGTTGTGCTGGAAAGGCAGAACCCACTGCGTATTACCTGTGGTACCAATCAGCAACTCGAAAGTAAACGGTTTACCCGTTTTAACGTTGATTAGCTTCTGGTCTTTTAATTCCCATCCGGCTTCTTTTAACAGCGTTAGCGCTTTGAGCAGATTGTCCCGGTCAAAACCATTACCGCTGGATTTTGGTGGGTTATAGATGGTGGTGAAGACTTCTGGTGGTAAATCCTTTTTCATTGGCCCTAATAGCGTAAGTTCAGCAGCATTGGGATAGTCACGAGCGGCATATTCTGTATTCTGGAAGTAGCTGTTTGCCCGACTGTAAGCCCCATAAAACAGCGCTTTATTCATCCATTCAAAATCAAAGGCCAGGCCAATGGCTTCACGTACTTTCCGGTCTTCAAAGATGGGACGCTGGATATTAAACGCCAGCCAGCGTGCATCTTGTGCGGCATCGTTTGGCTGTTCTTCTTTTACGATGAAATGATTAGCAAAGTTCTTACCGATATAACGCGTAGCCCAGTTCTTAGCGGATGCTTCGTTGCGGAAATCGAACGCGCCGGCTTTGAAGGCTTCAAAGGCGACGTTATCGTCGAGATAATAGTCATAACGAATGGAATCAAAATTCCAGCGGCCACGGTTTACCGGCAAATTAGCAGCCCAGTAGTCTCTGACGCGTGAATAAGTTATGTACTGCCCCATGCGCCATGCTGTTATTTTGTAAGGGCCACTTGCTGTAGGTGGAGCCGAAAGGGGATCGCTAAGTTTATGGTCTTTCCAGAATTTTTCAGGGAACACTGGCAGTGAGAATAACCCCAACATACGTTCTTTACTGGGTTCCACCAGTTCGATTCGAACCGTTAAAGGCGCGATCGCTTTCACTTTTGCCCCTTTATAAATCAGGCGAAACTGTGGCACACCTTCGGTCATAAATTTATTGAAGGTGAAAGCGACGTCGCTTGCTTTAATGGGCGTCCCGTCATGAAAACGGGCTCGTGGGTTAATTTCTATTTCAGCCCACGCAAAGTTGCTTGGGTAACGCGCCATTTCACCGATCAGAGGGTAGTAGCTTCCTGGTTCATCATCTGAGGTAGTAAACAGCGAGTCATATAGGGTTTCGGTTCGCACACCTGGGTTGCCGCGCAGGGCATAACGATTGAAGTTATCAAAAGTGCCAATTGCCGAAAGCGTGATATCACCACCCTTTGGTGCTGCGGGATTGACGTAATCAAACTGAGTGAAGTTGATGGCGTATTTAGGTTCCCCTAAAACGGCAAAGGAATAACTTTCCTTGATGTTTTCAGCCTGGCTACTGGCAGAAATCAGGCAAAGGCTCAGCAGAGCAAGGGCGCGAGCAAACATCGTATGGGTCAATCCTTGTAACATCATGATGGTAAATCATAAGTTATACCCGCCATACTTCAAGCTGCATCTTCGTTGGCGGTTTTCACCTAAGCTCGTCGTATTCTTTTTGCTGGCCTTCCCACACCTTCAATTGCTCAAGGGTTAACGGGCGTGCGAAGTAGTAACCTTGCAAGTAGTTTACCCCCTGGTCAATCAGCCATTTGGCCTGTTCAGGTGTTTCCACACCTTCTGCAACGGTTGTCATACTGAGCTTACGCGCAAGCGTAAGCACGGCGTCCAATACCGGAGAAGTGACAGTTTCGAGGCCAATGGAATTAACAAAGCCGCGATCAATCTTGAGATAGTCCAGCTTGAAGCGTTCCAGATAAATAAGCGCGCTGTGCCCGGTACCAAAATCATCAACAGCAATTTCATACCCTTGCTCATGCATCCAGGTAAAAAGGCTACTGGCCTCGTTTTCCTTAACCATATCGCGTTCTGTAATTTCAAAGATCAGTTGGAAATGATTAGGGGGTAACGAAGCGGCAAAAGCGAGAATATCCTCTTTGAAGGTGGGCGAGTGCAAATGGCTGGGAGCCAGATTGACACCCAACCTGGCTCCTGGAGGTAAAGCATGCTGGAGCCTTTTGGCGTCACGAGCAATCAGTGCAAACAAATGGCGGGTGAGGGGAACGATCAATTGCTGAGCTTCTGCAAAAGCAATAAACGCATCGGGGGGAATTGACCCGGCAATTGGGTGGTTCCAGCGCATTAATACTTCAGCCCCGGACATTTTTAAATTTTCAGCATCCACGACGGGCTGATAGACGACGTCAAACTGGTCACGTTTAATGCCGGTCAATATCTCTTTGCCCGAGCGCACACGCACCGTCAGAAAATAAGCACATAGGGCTCCACAGAGGATGCCAAAGACCAACCCGGTCAATATGGATAGTTGAATGTCTTCAGTAGGCCAGGTTTTGCCATAAAGCGCTATTTTGATGGGATAACCCGGAATGGAGACGACGCGAGTAGGATGAGGGGGAAGCTCTGACACATTCATCACATTATTGGATATCGTTGTTAGCGCTTTATCGCTCGCGATAATTGCCAGAGATACCATATCGCTCCGGCGGGTGGTGAATAATAAATAAGGTGTGAGATTAACATTCAGGGTGGCGAAAATCCCCTGGCCTTCTATCACAGGGTTTTTAAACCATGCTGCAATTGTTGGTTTGCCTGGCATCATCGGTGTTCCTTGCATGATATCAAGGTCAACATTTTCATTGGTGTTGATATCAGGAACTAACTGGTGCATGCCCATCAACATACTTCCGGTTGCCGAAGAGCAGTAGGCCTCACCGCCACGCACTAATATAAAGGCACGGACGTTGGCATTAAAGGCGGCGCGCGAAGTCAGCTCAGCTGAGACTTGATGGCAATCAGAAAGGGTTAACGGTTGAATGCTGGCTGCAGTGGACTGAAGGTCCTCAAAAAAGGTGCTGAGATACTTACGTACATCTTCAGTGAGTGTGTCATAACCCGTTTCACGCTTACTGTGAAGGGTCAGGCTGGTGATTCCACCTATCAGTAACGCAGCAAGAATGGCCGTCAAAATACTGAAGGCGGCAATCTGCCGGACAGAGGTGAAATAACGTGAAAAAATATTTTTCGAAAACATGGATGAGTGGTTCCTGCAGGCGCAAGAGACTTATTGTTTATATGCGTTTTTTTGGACTATAACGCAAAAACTGTCGCTGCGTCATAGAGTTTAGAACAGAAACTACAATCATTTTATAATTGTTTAACTGACTAAAACTTAAGCAATAAAAAACGCTGCATAAGCAGCGTTTCTTGTCTCGTCATATTGCTGTCTTGCAGAACAGCCAAGGGAGTAACCATCTGCAAGATTTGCATTAACTGCGGCTCAGTACACGTCGCGCTTCGTTGTAACGCTTTTTCCAGTACGGTTCGTCCATGTTTGAAATCGTCACACCACTGCTGGTGGAAGCATGTACAAACTGATTATTGCCGATGTAGATACCAACATGTCGACCCGTTGAACCTGCGCGGAACAGAACTAAATCGCCAGTACGTAATTTACTACGTGAAATCGATTTACCTGAATCCTGCTGTTCAGACGTTGAACGAGGCAACTCTAAACCAAATTGTTCGCGGAATGTACGCTGCACGAATGCAGAACAATCAATACCGCTTCTATTACTGCCGCCAAGACGATAACGAACGCCTTTCCAACTTGCATATTGATCCATAAGACGTGATTTCACATCTACATTACGGACCATCTCTTCGAATTCATCCTGAGAAGCTTGCAGTAAAAAACCATCTTTATTGCCTACTGCATGCGTCTCAGAATGCATATTTGCGGTGTTTGTCGAACTACATGCTGACAGCATTACTGCCACAGCAACGGCGGGAATTACCCGCAAGATATATCTCAAAATAGGTTGAGACTTGACCATTATGTTTGTTATCCCTTGATGTCCTTAACGATAAATATCGTTATATAAAAATACCAACTCGACGAGACTAATTACCTGAGCGCCTTGAAACAATTGCCAATGAGCAAAACTGTGGTTTGTCGCACAAAATAATTCACACAACAAATGGAGCTGCCTCAACGCAGAACGAACCGAGGTTACCCTATCAACACAGGCATGGCGAGCGGTTTTATCTGAAATTTTATAAGAAATTGTGATGTTAAAAGCCAAAAAGTAATATTGCACAGTCGTTAACCAGAGCTGTTGCTTATCTGTTCAGGTACTTCATTTATCTGAGGAAGATGGAAGGTTGAAAATTAAACAAATGCTCGTAAGGTGAAAAAAAACAGAGATCGTTTCCGATCTCTGATGGTTTGCGTTAAATCATGTTTATTTGATGTTAGTTAATTGTTCTTTTTATGCGCGGTAAATAACGATCAAGTAGATTAATTAACCCATTACTTAATGGGGTTAATAGCGCCCACGGCAAACAAACAAGCACAATTGATAACGAACCGACGAAGATATCAGTAAACCAATGTGCGCCAATCATCATGCGCGGCATGATGAAAATCAGGAAAATAATAATCGCAATACCAAACGCTTTTTTGCCGAAATAGCGCAGCATGAAGCCGGCGAAAATCAGCAACATTAATCCATGGTCACCTGGGAAACTGTCCATAGATGCATCCTTTGTAGGGAAATGCAGCAATTCGCTGACACGATAAATATCGGTGAAATACAGCGTTGGGCTAACGTGAGATTCGGGAATTAAATGACCGAGTTGGTTAATAACAATTGCGCAAAATAGCATCACAATACCCATGCTGAACATGCGTCGGCGGCCTGTTGCTGACTCTTTGCGCCAGTACCCGAAAAACAGTGCCCCCATTGTTATAAGCGAAATGCCATCGAACACGCGATTATTCGTCACGGCAACCAGCACCAGGAAGGTGTAGTTTTTTGCCAGCTCGCGGTTAAAGTAATGAAAGATGTTGGAATCGAGCGTAAACCATAGGTCATGCCCATCAGGCAGATACCAACTGAAAAACAGTGCTAACCCTAGCGCGTTCAGCAACAGGATTAGAGGTAGTCGAATATTATTCATACAAAATCACAAGCTTTTTTAACAAAGGCGAAAGGGTAGACTTACAAACTTAAACGAAGTTTCAACAGTGAGTTTTGCAACGTATTCCAGTCTACTTCACTACTATGAATTAACTCTATGCGGCTATCTGGCGGCGCGACGTTTTGTGTTTCAATATGGAAATCAAGACCCTGGCGATTAATGCGAACTAAACCTTCCGCAATGCGCAGCACACCTTTAACTCGGTCGACTGGCGCAAGTCTTGCCCATTCCAAAATTCCAACTGTGTCAAATTGAGTGTCGGCATCAAAAATCCAACCGCAACCGAAATAACCCTGGCCACTGTTAATACTGCGTCGCCAGCGTTGGTGCTCGGGCAGGCTTAATGCCGCAAGTCCACGTGTAGCGGCATGGCTGTGGTTATGATCGGGGCTGGAGGGTAATTCGCGCAGATTTTGACGCGGTTTGTCGAGGAGGCTGATATCGATATCGCCGTTGTGTGCGGTGATAATTTCGCGTCCGGCACCTTCAAGTTGTTGCCAGTCGGCCAGAGCCTGGCTGCTCTCTTCGCTTGAGCGGTCTTCTTTATTAGCAATGATGATATCGGCACTGGCGAGTTGATCGCGGAAGTTATCATTATTCACGACCCGCTCATCAAGCAACTGGCGAGGGTCCAGCAAACAAAGCGTGGCGTTGAGTTCAATCCATGGCTGGTAAATGGCGGCGGTTAGCATATCGAGGATTTGTTTCGGGTGGCCCAATCCGGTCGGTTCGATGAGCAGGCGGTCAGGTTTACCCTGGCGGAGCAAAGTATTCAGGCCAACCTGCATCGGCAACCCATTAACACAACACATGCAACCGCCGGGGATTTCTTTTAATAATGCACCGCTGTCGGCGAGCAATGCGCCATCAATCCCGACTTCACCAAATTCGTTGACTAGCACAGCCCATTTTTCATGCTCAGGTTTATTGGCCAGCAGATGCAAAATGGTGGTGGTTTTTCCGCTACCGAGAAAACCGGTAATCAGGTTGGTTTTAGTCACAAGCGCTCCGGATTGTTGTATTTACTCCCCTCTATCCTGAACAACATTTGCCTAAATTTGAAGCCTAAGCGTGCTCACACCCTTGCGATGCACGCTTAAAAGCATTGATCGTTAAATTAAGCAGTAAGTTTTGCGACTGCCGCACATGCACCATTGCTACATAACTCATTCCATGCAGTAGTCACTCGCTCCACAAATTGTTCATTTGCAGGCAGGTCGCTGCCAAAGATTTCATGCAGACTGAGTAGGGTAGACACACGTTCTTCAGGAGTGCTGTTGTCGACCAACGTTTTGATTTTTCCCGCCAGCGGGTCGCGAACATCTATCTCGTTGCCTGCGTCATCGGTACCGCTGACATAGCGCATCCACCCGGCAATTCCCAGAGCAAGGCAAGGCCACTCGTCGCCCTGTTGCAGATGCCAACGAACGCTCTCCAGCATGCGCTGCGGCAGTTTCTGGCTGCCGTCCATCGCGATTTGCCAGGTACGATGTTTCAGGGCAGGGTTATCAAAACGCTCAAGCAAATTATGGGCATACTGCTGAAAATCCACCCCGGTAACGCGCAGCGTTGGCGCTTGTTCCTGCATCATCAAACGGTGTGCGGCTTTGCGGAAATTCGCGTCAGCCATGCAATCATTAATATGTTGGTGGCCCGCGAGGTAGCCGAGATAGGCAAGGAATGAGTGACTACCGTTGAGCATACGCAACTTCATTTGCTCCCACGGCATCACGTCGTCGACCATTTCGACCCCAACTTCTTCCCATGCTGGACGACCTGCGACGAAGTTATCCTCAATCACCCATTGGATAAACGGCTCACCTGAAATTGCACATTGATCTTCAACACCCAATGTATCAGTGATTTCTTGTAAAGACTCAGGCGTTGCGGCAGGCACAATTCTGTCGACCATGGTGCTTGGGAAGGTCACATGCTCACGAATCCAGTCGGCTAATTCCTGGCTACGTGTTTCAGCCATGCCTATCACTGCATTGCGCACTACATGGCCGTTGTCGGGAATGTTGTCGCATGAAAGTACGGTAAACGGGCGCAGCCCACGTTCGCGTCGGCGATTGAGTGCTTCTACCAGGATACCTGGCGCAGAATGCGGCTCAGTTGGATTTTGCAAATCGTGAATAATTCGTTCGTTATTGTTGTCGAGCTTGCCAGTCGCAGGATCGATGCAATATCCCTTTTCAGTCACAGTAAGGGAGACTATTGCCACCTGCGGTTCGCAGAATTTCTCTATAATGGCATCAAGGCCATCAAGCTTTGCATTCAGGCATTCGTTCACCGCCCCGACAATAATCGCCTGATTACCCTCACGACCTTTTTCCAGCACGGTATATAAATGATCTTGTGCACGTAACGCGCTCATTAACTTGTCACCGCTGAACAAGCTAATTTCGCAAATACCCCAGTCTCCCCCTAACTTATTGAGCACCCGATCGGTCAGCAGCGCCTGGTGTGCACGATGAAATGCACCAAAGCCAAAATGGACGATACGAGTTTTTAACGCCTGGCGATCATAGCGTGGCTGCTGAACACTGGCGGGGAGCGTGACTGAAGCAATTGTTTTCATAAATGCAAATCCTGGTTAACGAATTAGTAACATTGTGCAGTCTAAAGTTATATGACAACAAATAAAATTGGTGTGCTGCCTTTATCCCTTTAATGTGAGCTGGATCAACCAATGTCATCGCAAAATTTGACCATAAAGAAGTTTGCGGTATGGTAGTCGTCAATACAGCATTATCGAATTGGTATGACAACTTAACTGAGGAACTGTCGATGGAACAAACATGGCGTTGGTATGGCCCGAAAGACCCGGTCTCTCTGGATGATGTGCGTCAGGCGGGCGCGACCGGTGTCGTTACTGCTCTGCATCACATCCCAAATGGTGAAGTCTGGCCAGTCGCTGATATCAAAGAGCGCCAGGCTGTGTTGGCAGCAAAAGGTCTGACCTGGTCTGTGGTCGAAAGTATTCCGGTACACGAAGAAATTAAAACTCATTCCGGCGACTACGATAAGCATATTGCAAACTACCAACAAAGCATTCGTAACCTCGCTGAATGTGGCATCGACACCGTGTGCTACAACTTCATGCCGATTCTGGACTGGACGCGAACCGATCTGGAATACGAATTACCAGATGGTTCAAAAGCGCTGCGTTTCGACCAAATTGCTTTTGCGGCATTTGAGCTGCATATCCTTAAGCGCAAAGGTGCTGAGGCGGATTACAGCGAAGAAGAACAGCGTCAGGCACTGGACTATTTCAACAATATGTCCGATGCCCAAAAAGAGAAACTGACACGTAATATCATCGCGGGTTTACCAGGTGCCGAAGAGGGTTACACCCTTGACCAGTTCCGTGCACGCCTGGCGGAATATGACGGCATCAGTAAAGATAATCTTCGCGAAAACATGGCTTACTTCCTGCGCGCAATTGTTGCAGTAGCAGAAGAAGTTGGCGTTCGCCTGGCTGTTCATCCGGATGATCCACCGCGCCCAATCCTCGGCCTACCGCGCATCGTTTCTACCATTGAAGATATGCAATGGCTGAAAGAAACCGTCGACAGTATTTATAACGGCTTCACCATGTGTACCGGTTCCTATGGCGTTCGTGCGGATAACGACCTGGTGCGGATGATTGAAACCTTCGGCGACCGCATTCACTTTACCCATCTGCGCGCAACGTGCCGCGAAGAAAACCCGAAAACCTTCCATGAAGGCGCACACCTGCAAGGCGATGTGAACATGGTTGCGGTAGTGAAAGCGATTCTGACAGAAGAGCAACGTCGTAAAAATCGCGGTGATTTGCGTCCGATTCCAATGCGTCCGGACCACGGCCACCAAATGCTGGACGATCTGCACAAGAAAACCAACCCAGGTTATTCTGCGATTGGTCGCCTGAAAGGTCTGGCTGAAGTCCGCGGTGTGGAACTGGCGCTGAAACAAATGATGTTCCCGGATTTGCTGAAGTAATTTGAAAACAGGCGGGTGCGTTCACCCGCCTGTTTTTGTCGGTTACTTATATAAAGCCAGGTTGCCCGTCAATTTGGTTATTTTTTTCTTAGGGCCGATGAGTCCAATCGCTACCAATTCAATACGTTCGCTACTTGCCGAAGAAATTCGCTCCCCGTATTCATCATAGGTTTTACACGATTGTGCCAGCGCACTGAATGGCATCGCGTAAAACTCATCATCTTGCTCAGCAATATCTAACAATTCATGCACATAACTGCCTGGGGCCAGTAAAACGGGTAGCGGGGCGTAAACCACGCCTGGATAATTCACGGCATCTTTACTTTGCATGTCCGGCCCAACGAGATTTTCGACCATACGGCCAAAGCTAATGCCGATGACGCTCGCAGCATTGATGGCAAGGCCAGCCCTTAGATTTTTGTCAATAATGATAGTACAGCGGTGTTGGCTGGCATCAAATTGCATGATTAATCCTTATCTATTTTAGGCTTAACATAATGAATTTATTGGGAATGAGCAGTTATTATGCATCAGTCTTAAAGAAAATTGCTGTCTATATTGCTTGATAAATAGACGGATTTAGGCAGGATTTACCTCTCTGTGCAATTTTAAGAAAAGGATCTGCCCTTTATGACGCTCAGCCCGACAGATATAAAGATTCTGACGCTATTGCAAGATGACGCACGCATGACCAACCAGACTCTAGCCGATACGATAGGCCTCTCTGCCTCGCCTTGCTGGCGCAAAGTTCGCAAGCTGGAAGAGGATGAGGTGATTCAAGGCTATCGTGCGGTGCTTAACCGCAAGAAAATCGGCCTGGGTGTCATGGTGTTTGTTCGCGTAGTGATAGACAGCCACAGCGAGGCCGAGGCGAAAAAATTTGAAGAGGAAGTCACTGCCCTGGAGGATGTGGTTGCGTGCTATAGCATCGGTGGTGATGCGGATTTTCTGTTGCAGGTCGTCGCGCGCGATTTGGATTCCTACGCGGATTTTGCGATGTCGGTGATTCGTCGTTTAGCGGGTATCAAAGAGATGCAAAGTATGTTTGTGCTTAAGGAAATTAAGCCACAGGTCAGCTATCCCGTTAAAAAGCCGTTATAACCTGGAGATAAAAAACGCTCCCTCGGGAGCGTTTACGTTTTCTTAGTCTGCGCGACCCATAGAACGCTTTTCAGCGATATGAATACGGATCTTTTCGCCAGTGACCATATATTCTGGAACCTGAATCACCAGGCCAGTAGACATGGTTGCAGGTTTGGTACGGGAGCTTGCTGACGCGCCTTTGATGCCAGGTGCGGTTTCAACAATTTCCAAATCTACAGTCTGCGGCAACTCAAGCGCCAACAGTTGACCATCCCAGGTCAGAACCTGCATGTCAGGCATGCCGCCTTCAGGAATGAATTGCAGCTCTTCTTCAATCTGATCTTTGGTGAAGATATACGGGGTGTAATCTTCTTTATCCATGAACACGTACTCGTTGCCATCGATGTACGAGAAATCAACGTAACGGCGGGTCAGGGTGATGGTATCGACGATATCGTCGCCTTTGAAGCGCTCTTCAACTTTCTGGCCGGTACGGACATCAGAAAAACGCATTTTATACAGCGTTGCTGCGCCACGGGCGCTCGGCGCCTGAATATCAATGTCTTTAACAATCAGTAGTTTGCCATTGTAATTCAGTACCATACCTTTTTTGATTTCGTTAGCTCTGGCCATCGATGTTTCCTGTGAAAAATTGAGGAGCGAAAATATTGCGACAAATTACTCGCGAGGCGCATTTCAGGCAAGCGGATTTCATCGCTGATAATGGATAAATCGACATGGTAAAGCCGCGCCGCTACTGCTACAGTCCGGTTCCTTGTCAGCCCACCGGAGTATTGTTGATGGACTGTCGTTCCGATTGCGGCGCGTGTTGCACTGCGCCATCTGTATCAAGCCCGATCCCTGGCATGCCAAATGGCAAACCGGCGAATACAAAATGTGTTCAGCTTGCAGATAACAACATGTGCAAGATATTCACATCCCCCCTACGCCCGAAGGTTTGCGCGAGCTTGCAGGCCAGCCGCGAAATGTGTGGCACCACGCGCCAGCAGGCGATGGATTATCTTATTTATCTCGAAGCTGCGACATCACCTTAAACATCTTTGATTTTCACGATGCAATAAGCCGTGATAGCAATCATCCCCAGCGCGATATAAAACACTGTGTGGTAGTTCCAGATTTCAGCCACCACACCCGCCATTGACCCGGCGATAATCCAGCCTGCACGTGTTGTATTAGTATATAGCGTGGTAGCCGCACCAGCCTGACCAGGCATTAAATCCTGAAAATACAGCATGCCGATACCAGCCAAAATGCCGATAAAAATCGCGTTCAGTAGTTGCAGACCCAGCAGCATGATTTCGTTATGTAACGTCAGCATCCCAATGTAAAACAACAAGCCCGCTACCGCCGCTATGCGCATCAGGAAGCGCTTACCAAAGCGTTTGGCATAGTAACCGGCAATTAGCATTGTTGGGATTTCCAGCCCAGCCGCCGTCCCCATCATCACGCCCGCTAGTTTTTCCGGAAGATGTAATTCATTGATGATGTATAGCGGCATATTAATGATGTAGAGGCTGTTACAGCCCCACATCATGGTGCAGGCAACAAACAGCAGCAGGGCATCACGGCGATTGCGTCGTGGCGCTTCTAACGTGGTTGTTTTACTGGACACCTCTTTGCGCATTGATGGCAACAGCATTCGCACCATCACGCTGCAAACCACAAAGGCAAACGCCGCGCTCAAATACATGGTGGTAAAGCCAAAGCCCAGAGCCAGTGCGTAGGCGATGGGTGGGCCAATGACCCAGGCAAGTGAAACTTGTGCACGCAGAATGGAGCTGAACATCACGGCTTCGCGGCCTGTACGGTCAGCATGTTCGCGCGCCAGGGCAAACATTTGCGGGTTGGCGGTCGAGCCAAAGCTACTCAGGAATACGCCGACAAACAGCAATACAAAGTAGTTACGGTTCCACGCAAACAGCACGCAGGCTAGTGCGCCCAATAAGCAGCAGACAAAAATAAGCGATTTACGATCGCCTTTCCTGTCAGAGCGACCAGCAAGAAACTGGCTAACCAAAATACCGATGACTGCACTGCCGGTGAAAAAGAAACCCACCATCGCTGGACGTACATGGACTTCTTCAGTCAGAAACAGGCTCAGAGTCGGGGTTTGTAATGCACCCGCAATACCGGTTAAAAAAGCTACAATCAAAAAGGCAGAAGAAGTTAAATCAAGAGGTTTACGGGTTGCTGCTATGGGGGTGTTTTGCATGCGCTCTGCGTCGATAATCAATGAACGCGCGGAGTTTACGCGCCTTGTCAGCAAATAAACAGTTGTTCAAATCAAAAGCACCCCAAAAAGTTAAAACGCCGTTCCTGTTAAGGTTTAGCAAAAGCTGAAGTTTCTAAATTGTGTGCTGAACGTAATGCAATACGGCTCACTTTTCCCGCCTCGTTAGCGGTAAAAATGTGCGTAACCTCTAAATTCTGGTAACGGAATCACAACATTTCTTGCCTGAATCGCGAGGAATCCTCACACTCATTGAAACGTTTCAGCGTCGTCTTATTTGATATCAGGAGTGGGATGGCGCATTTTTTCTCATTATAGCTGAATCGTTTCAATTCAGCGGAGAGGAGAACCATGTTCCAGTTATCAGTGCAGGATATTCATCCGGGCGTTAGCGCCGGAAATAAAGAGGAAGCCATACGTCAGGTTGCCACTGCGCTCGCGCAGGCCGGGAACGTCAGTATTGGCTACGTTGAAGGTATGTTGGCCCGTGAGCTGCAAACCTCCACTTATCTTGGCAATGGTATTGCCATTCCACATGGCACCACAGATACCCGTGATCTGGTGCTGAAAACCGGTGTTCAGGTGTTTCAGTTCCCGCAGGGTATTGAGTGGGGCGAAGGCCAAAAAGCCTATGTCGTCATTGGTATTGCTGCGCGCTCTGACGAGCATCTGGGTTTACTGCGTCAGCTGACACATGTGCTCAGCGATGACGCAGTGGCTGAACAACTCAAAACTGCAACTTCAGCAGAAGAGCTGCGTGCTTTGCTGATGGGCGAAAAACAATCTGCATCTTTGCTGTTTGATAACTCATTATTGGCATTGGATGTGACTGCAACTGACTTGATGACGCTGCAAGCCTTAAACGCCGGGCGCATTAAGCAGGCCGGAGCGGCAGATACTGCATTTGTCAGCCACGTTGTTTCCAACAAACCACTTTATCTTGGCCAGGGCATCTGGCTGAACGACAGCACCGAAGGCAACCTCGCCAGTGCTGTGGCTATCAGCCGTCCTGCTGCTGTGTTTGAAGCTGAAGGCCAGCCGGTATCTATGCTGATGACGGTTGCTGTGGTCGATGACCAACCTTTGCAAGTTCTTAATCGTCTTAGCGATATGCTGATTAGCAACACGGCTGACCGTTTGCTGAACGCAGATGCGCCAGCATTGCTGACGCTGCTGACAACGGACGTTGAACCTGCACAAAACAGCCTGAGCGCGGAATTCCAGATTCGAAACGAACATGGTCTGCACGCACGTCCAGGTACTGTGCTGGTGAACACCATAAAACAATTTAATAGTGAGATTACCGTGACAAACCTAGATGGTACTGGCAAACCAGCCAATGGCCGCAGCCTGATGAAAGTCGTCGCTCTGGGCGTGAAGAAAGGCCATCACCTGCGTTTCACAGCGGTGGGTGAAGATGCTGAACAGGCGCTGAATGCCATTGGTGAAGCGGTAGCAGCCGGTCTGGGCGAGGGGGCAGCATGAGTCGTCGCGTTGCAACAATCACACTAAATCCGGCTTATGATCTCGTCGGTTACACCCCGGAAGTTGAACGAGGTGAAGTTAACCTGGTTCGTACTACCGGCCTGCACGCAGCTGGGAAAGGGATCAATGTTGCCAAGGTGCTCAAAGATCTTGGTATCGATGTCACCGTTGGCGGCTTCCTGGGTAAAGACAATCAGGACGGTTTTCAGCAATTGTTCAGCGAACTGGGTATTGCCAACCGCTTCCAGGTGGTGCAGGGACGTACCCGCATCAACGTTAAGCTGACTGAAAAAGATGGTGAAGTTACCGACTTCAACTTTTCTGGTTTTGAAGTAACCCCATCTGACTGGGAACGATTTGTCGCTGATTCCTTGAGCTGGCTCGGCCAGTTTGACATGGTCTGCGTAAGCGGCAGTTTGCCTTCAGGCGTTTCCCCTGAAGCCTTCACCGACTGGATGACGCGTCTGCGTAGCCAATGCCCATGCATCATTTTCGACAGCAGCCGCGAAGCGTTAGTCGCCGGGCTGAAAGCCGCTCCATGGTTAGTAAAACCAAACCGCCGCGAGCTGGAAATCTGGGCGGGTCGCAAGCTTCCAGAAATGAAAGATATAATTGAAGCCGCTCACGCACTGCGTGAACAGGGAATTGCGCATGTGGTGATTTCGCTGGGTGCTGAAGGTGCGCTTTGGGTTAACGCTTCTGGTGAATGGATTGCGAAACCTCCGTTTTGCGAAGTCGTCAGTACCGTTGGGGCAGGGGATTCTATGGTCGGCGGGCTTATTTATGGCCTGTTAATGCGTGAATCCAGCGAACATACCTTACGTCTTGCAACCGCAGTTGCGGCGCTGGCGGTAAGCCAGAGCAATGTCGGTATCACCGATCGCACTCAACTGGCAGCCATGATGGCTCGTGTTGATCTGCAACCGTTTAACTGATTCAGGAGAGGAACAATGAAAACGCTGCTGATTATCGAACCTGGCCTCGGGCAAGCTCGCGCATACCTTGCGAAAACGCTGCTGGGTTCTGCCGCTCTAAAAGCGCGCTTGCAGATTATCGACAACCCGAATGATGCCGAAATGGCTATCGTAGTGGGTAGCGCCATTCCTGCTGATAGCTCGCTTAATGGCAAGAAAGTATTTCTGGGTGATATCGACCGTGCCGTTCAGCACCCGGAGCTTTTTTTAGGTGAAGCGAAAGATAAAGCGAAGCCTTATACCGCTCCGGTCAGTACTGCCCCAGTCGCCGTGGCAAAAGGGCCAAAGCGTGTTGTCGCCATAACGGCTTGCCCGACTGGCGTCGCGCATACGTTTATGGCGGCGGAAGCCATTGAAACCGAAGCTAAAAAACGCGGCTGGTGGGTAAAAGTTGAAACACGTGGTTCAGTGGGTGCGGGCAATGCCATCACACCAGAAGAAGTCGCGGAAGCGGATTTGGTGATTGTTGCGGCTGATATCGAAGTGGACCTGGCGAAGTTTGCTGGCAAACCGATGTATCGTACCTCAACGGGTCTGGCGCTGAAGAAAACTGCGCAAGAGCTGGATAAAGCGGTTGTTGAAGCGACACCTTTTGAAGCAACAGGGCAAAGCGCTGTTAACGCTAAAGAAGGCAAAAAAGAGGCAGCGGGTGCCTATCGCCATCTGTTAACCGGCGTTTCATATATGCTGCCGATGGTTGTTGCAGGTGGCCTGTGTATCGCGCTTTCGTTCGCTTTTGGTATTGAAGCGTTTAAAGAGCCGGGCACACTGGCTGCGGCGTTGATGCAAATCGGTGGGGGCTCAGCTTTTGCTCTGATGGTTCCGGTTCTTGCCGGTTACATCGCGTTCTCAATTGCTGACCGCCCAGGTCTGACGCCGGGTCTTATTGGCGGTATGTTAGCGGTTAGCACCGGGTCTGGTTTTATCGGCGGTATTATTGCGGGTTTCCTCGCAGGCTATATTGCGAAGATGATCAGTACCAGGCTGAAACTGCCATCAAGTATGGAAGCGCTGAAACCGATCCTTATCATTCCACTGTTCTCAAGCCTGGTTGTGGGTCTGGCGATGATTTACCTGATCGGTACGCCGGTTGCTAAAATCCTCGAAGGTTTGACTCACTGGCTGCAAACCATGGGCACGGCGAACGCGGTACTGTTGGGCGCAATTCTCGGTGGCATGATGTGTACTGACATGGGAGGGCCGGTGAACAAAGCGGCTTACGCATTTGGTGTCGGCTTACTCAGCACCCAAACTTACGCACCAATGGCCGCCATTATGGCTGCAGGTATGGTACCACCGCTGGCAATGGGACTGGCGACAATTGTCGCGCGTCGTAAGTTCGACAAAGCACAGCAAGAAGGCGGCAAAGCAGCTTTAGTTCTGGGCCTGTGCTTTATCACCGAAGGGGCCATCCCGTTTGCTGCTCGTGACCCAATGCGTGTTCTGCCTAGCTGTATTATTGGTGGGGCGGTGACTGGCGCAATCTCCATGGCTGTTGGTGCCAAGCTAATGGCTCCACATGGCGGCTTGTTCGTGTTGTTAATCCCTGGTGCAATTACACCGGTTCTGGGTTATCTGATTGCGATAGTTGTTGGGACGTTGTTGGCAGGTTTGTCTTATGCCTTCCTCAAGCGTCCGGAAGTGGAAGTTGCAGTAAAAACGGCTTAAGTTAACGCATATATTCAGGGCAGAGATTTCTCTGCCCTTTTATACCCATCATCCTTGCAGCTCGAGTTATTTAAGATATTTAGTTAATGTAATAAGTCAGTAAAATTATTCTCAGGATCCATCTCAAGTGCCAGCGCCATTAATCTCTTCTTATCTTTAATTCCATAACCCATTTTTTGTTTTAACAGCAGACCATCTCGAGTAAATTGTGCTATCACAAATAGCAGGTGACGATAGCTGACACCCATATATTCCGCAGCCTGTGTGTGTTTTTCGCTATACAGATCACTATGCTGCGTCAGTAAAATAAAAGCCGCCAGGCGGTTAATCAGCGGGAATGATTGGTTTTGGGTGAGTGAGACAATATTTCGGTAATTCTTATGGCTTAACGCTACACAAAGTTTGCGCAGGAATTTGGCATCGTTTAATAACTGGGGCCGATATTGCTTCATGGGCAGCGCCAGGCACCAGCACTCTTCAATAGCCTGGACAGCGCGCGGTTCATGATCGGTATCGACTAATTCAATTTCACCGATAAAGCAGGGTGCACCAAAAAAATCAATCAGTGAGACTCGTCCATTGGGTAACGTGGCATAGAGCTTGGCTCGCCCACGAACCAGATAGAACAGGTATCCTGGTTGATTTCCCTCCCGCACAATGTAGTCTCCGGCTGCGATATGTAGCAACCGGGTATCGCGTATAACATCAACAGAGAAGCATTCTTTATAACCAGAATTGCTAATCAGTTGCTGTCTGAGATCGTCATTTTGGATTTCTTTCACAATAGTTTTCCGGTATGAGATTTCTCATATTCAGCATACGTTTTCTGTCGTTATGATTCAATCATCGACCAGACCTAATCATCTTTGGTGAACCTAAAATAACGTAACAGCGAACAAGGGAAATAAGATATGGAAACAAGAAAGATTATTCTGGATTGCGATCCAGGTCATGATGATGCCATTGCTATAATGATGGCGGCGAAACATCCGGCGATTGAATTACTGGGTATAACCATTGTTGCTGGAAACCAAACGCTGGATAAAACATTAATTAATGGATTAAATGTCTGTCAGCAACTGAATATTAATGCTCCTGTTTATGCCGGGATGCCACAGCCAATTATGCGACAGCAGATTGTTGCGGATAATATTCATGGCGAATCAGGTCTGGATGGGCCGGTATTTGCACCGTTAACCCGTAAAGCAGAAAGTACTCATGCAGTTAAATATATTATCGATACGCTGATGGCAAGCGACGGCGATATTACATTGGTGCCGGTAGGGCCATTGACCAACATTGCGGTGGCAATGCGTATGCAGCCCGCCATCCTGCCAAAAATCCGTGAAATAGTCCTGATGGGCGGGGCATACGGCACAGGTAACTTTACCCCATCGGCAGAGTTCAATATTTTCGCCGACCCTGAGGCGGCTCGTGTTGTCTTCACCTCTGGCGTGCCACTGGTGATGATGGGGCTTGATTTGACTAACCAAACCGTCTGCACCGCTGATGTCATTACCCGTATGGAAAAGGTAGGTGGCCCCGCCGGCCAGTTGTTCAGCGACATCATGAATTTTACCCTCAAAACGCAATATGAGAACTACGGCCTGGCGGGTGGCCCAGTGCATGACGCGACCTGTATTGGCTATCTCATTAATCCTCAGGGCATCAAAACACAGGACATGTATGTGGAGGTCGATGTAAACAGTGGCCCGTGCTATGGCCGTACTGTCTGTGATGAATTGGGTGTTCTGGGAAAACCGGTAAATGTAAAAGTCGGTATGGCTATCGATACCGGCTGGTTCTGGGATTTGGTGGAAGAGTGTGTGCGCAAGTACATCTAATCCAACACCGACGTATTAGTGGCAGCATTAGGTAACTGCCCAAACCTGATGGGCAGTAAGCGGTCGCCCATAACGAGTTCAGACCTGGCATGGCGGGAAATCATTATGGATGTAATGAGAAGTGTTCTGGGTATGGCTGTATTACTGGCGATAGCTTTTTTGCTGTCAGTAAATAAAAAACGCATTAGCCTACGTACGGTAGGGGCGGCGCTGGTGCTGCAAATCGCCATCGGCGGTGTAATGCTCTATTTCCCTCCAGGGAAATGGCTGGCCGAACAAGCCGCGTTGGGCGTGCATAAAGTCATGACCTACAGCGATGCCGGTAGCGCGTTTATTTTTGGTTCGTTGGTGGGGCCAAGAATGGACCAGGTATTTGATGGTGCTGGATTTGTGTTTGCCTTTCGTGTGCTACCGGCAATTATTTTTATTACCGCGTTGGTGAGCTTGCTTTATTACGTCGGTGTGATGGGGGGACTTATCCGTATTCTTGGCGGTATTTTCCAGAAAGCACTGAACATCAGTAAGATCGAATCTTTTGTTGCGGTCACTACCATTTTTCTTGGACAGAATGAAATCCCAGCGATAGTAAAACCCTTTATCGACCGCCTCAATCGCAATGAACTGTTTACCGCAATTTGTAGCGGGATGGCCTCTATTGCTGGATCAACAATGATTGGTTACGCCGGGCTGGGTGTGCCAATTGATTATCTGCTGGCAGCTTCATTGATGGCTATCCCCGGGGGGATTCTGTTTGCTCGAATGCTGAGCCCGGCAACGGAAGAAACACAGGTTACTTTTGAGAATCTGTCGTTCACCGAGACACCGCCGAAAAGCATTATTGAAGCTGCAGCAAGTGGGGCGATGACCGGACTGAAAATCGCAGCAGGCGTGGCGACGGTCGTGATGGCATTTGTCGCCATTATCGCACTGATTAATGGCGTTATAGGTGGTGTTGGCGGCTGGTTTGGTTTTGGTCACGCCACACTGGAAGGGATCTTTGGCTATCTGCTTGCGCCACTGGCCTGGTTAATGGGCGTAGACTGGAGTGATGCGACACTGGCTGGAAGCTTGATTGGACAGAAACTGGCGATAAACGAATTTGTCGCGTACCTCCATTTCTCTCCGTATCTGCAAACTGGCGGTACACTTGATGTGAAGACGATCGCTATCATCTCGTTTGCGCTGTGCGGGTTTGCAAACTTTGGTTCTATCGGGGTGGTGGTTGGGGCGTTTTCTGCCGTTGCGCCCCAGCGTGCGCCAGAAATCGCTCAACTGGGAATAAGGGCACTGGCTGCGGCTACGCTCTCTAATCTGATGAGTGCCACCATCGCCGGTTTCTTTATCGGTCTGGCCTGACAGAAATGCGCGCCAGTGGTGACTGGCGCGTTATTCCGTCATTGTGGAGTTAGCCGTTATATAATACGGGGTTATGCGACGGCTTTTTCTGTTTGCTGAGCTTTCAGCCAGGCAATTTCTTCAGCCCAAATATCCGGATTGGTCGTCTCCAGAATCAACGGGATCCCGTCAAAGCGGTTGTCGCGCATAATCCAGCTAAATGGCGTGTGGCCAATATTGCCTTCTCCCAAGCTGTTATGGCGGTCTACCCGGCTAGCAAAGGCACTTTTCGCGTCGTTAAGATGCATGCCGCGCAAATATTTGAACCCAACAATTCTGTCAAATTCAGCAAAAGTCTGTTCGCAGTCAGCCTCGGTACGCAGGTCATAACCCGCCGCAAAGGCGTGGCAGGTATCAATACAAACACCTACGCGAGACTTATCTTCTACGCCATCAATGATCGCTGCCAGATGTTCAAAGTGGAAACCGAGATTGCTACCCTGGCCTGCCGTGTTTTCAATCACTGCCGTCACACCTTCGGTTTTATCCAGCGCGATGTTTATCGACTGCGCGATAAGGGCCAGGCACTCTTCTTCGGGAATTTGTTTCAAGTGGCTGCCAGGATGGAAGTTCAGCAGCGTCAGACCCAACTGCATGCAGCGTTCCATCTCATCAATAAAGGCTTCGCGGGATTTTTCCAACGCTTCTTCAACGGGATGACCGAGGTTAATCAGATAGCTGTCGTGGGGGAGGATTTGGCCTGGACCGTAATTATACTTTTCACAGGCGCGTTTGAAATTACTGATAACTTCGTCGGTAAGCGGTGCTGCACGCCACTGACGTTGGTTTTTGGTGAACAGGGCAAAAGCAGTGGCTTCCAGCTCGTATGCACGAATTGCAGCATTTTCCAGACCACCAGAGGCACTGACGTGTGCGCCAATAAACTTCATCATTCTTTCTCCTGTCAAAACCCGCTACCGGGAAACCGACCATGATAGCGGGTTAGACAGTATTTTACCGTTCCAAATTATGCCATCAGGTGATGAATACCGAGGTTAATTGCACCACCGCCAACAATCAGCCAGATAAACAGCACCAGCGCCATCAACAGTGGACGTACACCGGCTTTTTTCAGCGCACTGAAATGAGTGGTTAAACCCAACGCCGCCATCGCCATGGCTAGCAAGAAAGTATCCAAAGTAATCAAAGCATTGACAGCCCAGGCTGGCAGCAGGTGCAGCGAGTTAAACATCGCCACCACAATAAACAGCACTGCAAACCATGGAATAGTAATTTTACTTTTCTGCGCTTCGCCTGCGGGAGCCAGCTGTTTAACACGAGCTGCCAGGAAAATCAGGAACGGAGCCAACATCATAACGCGCAGCATTTTAGCAATGACTGCCGCATTTTCAGTTTCAGGGCTAATCGCATGCCCCGCAGCAACTACTTGCGCGACTTCATGCATGGTTGAACCGGTGTAGATACCAAAGGCTTCCGGTGTAAACCACTGTGTTACGTACGGATAAATCATTGGATAAATGAAGATAGCCAGCGTACCGAAAATGACTACCGTCGCAACGGCAACTGTGACTTTACTGGCCTCCGCCTTAACCACAGGCTCTGTTGCCAGAATCGCTGCCGCACCGCAAATACTACTACCGGCACCGATTAACCAACTGGTTTGCTTATCCAGACCAAAGACTTTCTGGCCGAGCCAGCAGGCAAGGGCAAAAGTGCTACATAATGTCAGGGCGTCGATGATGACACCGCTGGCACCGACATCAGCAATTTGCGAAAACGTCAGTCGGAAGCCATAAAGAATGATGCCCAGGCGCAACAAATGTTGTTTGGCAAAGAGCACGCCACCATCGCAGTGCTTCCAGATTTTCGGGTAGAGCGTGTTGCCAATCACCATCCCACACAAAATAGCGAGTGTTAACGCACCCAAGCCGAAGCCTGCAACGGAGGGAATGTTACCCAACCATAGCGCCAATGCTGTAATGCCGCCTGCAAGCAGCAGTCCTGGCAGGAAATGCCACAATGTATGTCGACGAGTGGGAATTGATAACGTAGCCATAACCTTCTCCTTTTTGTTGGCATAAGGATAAGGCCAGCTGGCTTAAAAATAAAATTGATTATATATTTATAATCAATCTGAATAAGTGTTAAGGCGCATCCACCATGCATATCACGCTACGGCAACTTGAAGTTTTCGCCGAAGTTCTTAAAAGCGGGTCGACTACTCAGGCGTCGCAGATGCTGGCGCTATCGCAGTCTGCGGTGAGTGCGGCATTGTCCGACCTGGAAGGACAGTTGGGCGTGCAATTGTTTGACCGGGTAGGCAAGCGCCTGGTGGTCAACGAACATGGCCGCTTGTTATACCCGCGCGTGGTGGGTTTGCTGGAACAGGCGACGGAAGTCGAACAACTCTTTAAAGAAGACAACGGAGCCATCCGCGTTTATGCCAGCAGTACTATTGGCAACTATATCCTGCCGGAAATGATTGCCCACTACCGCCGTGACTTTCCCTCACTTCCGCTGGATATGAGTGTCGGTAATAGCCAGGATGTGATTAATGCGGTGGCTGATTTCCGTGTCGATATCGGCCTGATTGAAGGCCCGAGCCATATGACTGAGCTGGTTACAGAGCCGTGGTTGGAAGATGAGCTGGTGGTTTTTGCTCCTCCAGACGCGCCTTTATTGCAAAAACCGGTCACGTTGCAAAGCCTGGCAGAACAGCCGTGGATCTTACGTGAAAAAGGTTCCGGTACGCGTGAAATTGTCGATTACCTACTGCTTTCGCATTTGCCGCAGTTCCATCTTGGTATGGAATTGGGGAATTCAGAGGCGATTAAACATGCCGTGCGTCATGGTCTTGGCATTAGCTGTCTGTCGCGCAGAGTCATTGCAGAACAACTGGAAACCGGATCTCTGGTGGTAGTGCCTGTTCCACTGCCGCGTTTGGTGCGCACGTTGTACCGTATTCATCATCGTCAAAAACATATTTCCAACGCATTGCTGCGCTTTTTGAAGTATTGCGAAGCGTAGGGGCGTAAGCATAAAGGTTAATTAATGAAAACAGCCTGACTGTTTTCGTTAATTTAATGTTGGTTGTTTGGTGTGTTAAGACATTAAATTTTTTTATAATCAATATACCGTATTTAAACAACTTTGATTTTAAACTTAATAGCTCTATTAAAAATACAATAAGTTACAAATAATAAAGGCTGTGATTTTTTGTTGCTGGTTTTATTTATGCACTGTTTATAAATCGCAACTTAGTATGGTATTTTTAAATTCAGAGTTTCTAAAATGAGCAATCTATTGATTACCGGAACCACTGGCTTCCTGGGTGGTGCTGTATTAGCGCGAGCGCTTTCTGACTCTTCGATTGACTCATTTCTATTGTTGGTGAGAGCAAACTCTCCCGAAGAAGGTGTCATTCGAGTCAGAAACAATCTTGCTAAGTTTGGATGCAGTGAAGCCTTACTTAATAAAATTAATGAAGAAAATATATTGCTTGGTGATTTGGCAACGTCAGAAGATTTTTTGGATGATGCCCGGCTTCCTTATATCACTCATGTGATCAACTCCGCCGCTGTTGCTTCATTTGGCGATAATGCGTTGATCTGGAAAGTGAACGTAGAAGGGACACTGAAATTCGTAAAGAGAATGGCGGATGTTCAGGGTTTGGTTCGCTTTGTACACGTGGGAACAGCGATGTCATGCGTTCCAGAAGCGGGAACGCTGGTGACTGAAAGCATGACGCGTAAACCAGAAGAAGAACATTTGGTGCAATATACGTGGTCTAAATCTACCATTGAACAATTGATTATAGAGCACTGCCCGCAACTACCATTGGTGATTGCTCGTCCTTCAATCGTGGTGGGGCACAGCGAAGAAGGTTGCCGTCCATCCAGCAGCATTTTTTGGGTATTCCGCATGGTGCTGATGCTCGGTAAATTCATGTGTTCAATGGATGATAAAATAGATGTTATCCCAGTGGACTACTGTGCCGAAGCGCTGTTGTTATTAACGAAACGCCCAGGGCTTACTGAAAAGGTTTATCACATATCGGCTGGTGATACCGGAAGCACGCCGTTTGTCGAAATAGATAAGGCAATGGCTGTGGCGCTCAATCAAAAACCTATCTATTCAACTTACCAGCAGGTGGATTACAGCGAACTGGTAAAAGATCGTAGAGATTTCAAAACAATTTACGGCCCATGCAATGAAAGGTTAATGCTAAAAGCAATGCGTTTGTATGGCGAGTTTTCGATGTTGAATGTGCGTTTTTCAAATAAAAAGCTGCTTGATTTAGGTATGTCACCGCCACCACGTTTCGTTGATTACATCAACCGTTGCGTGGAAACGACACGCGATGCCACCATTCCCGAATTAATGAAAGTCGATTTTAAATAGCAGCCACTGCGTTATATGCCCGGGAAGGGACTCCCATCTCTCATTCAAACTCCTTCAAAAACCGTTCACCATCCCCTGTCATAAGTGCATTACTTATAATTCACCTCCGATCATGAAGCTGTCTTATAACAGCGCATTTCTACTATAAGTATCAGACTGGTTTGCTACAATCTCGCCTCATTTTTTGTATGGACCGCAATTTTCTATGGTTTCTCAAGATAAAACAACACAAGCGCCTGGCTTACGTCGTGAGCTAAAAGCGCGCCACTTAACGATGATCGCCATCGGCGGCTCCATCGGTACTGGGCTATTTGTTGCCTCTGGCGCAACCATTTCTCAGGCGGGCCCTGGCGGCGCGCTGCTCTCCTACATGCTGATTGGTCTGATGGTGTATTTCCTGATGACAAGCTTGGGCGAGCTTGCGGCTTACATGCCGGTTTCTGGTTCTTTTGCTACCTACGGGCAACATTACGTAGAAGAAGGTTTTGGTTTCGCACTGGGCTGGAACTACTGGTACAACTGGGCGGTAACTATCGCCGTTGACCTTGTCGCATCACAACTTGTGATGAACTACTGGTTCCCGGACACCCCTGGTTGGATCTGGAGTGCGCTGTTCCTCGGCATTATGTTCTTGCTCAACTACATCTCCGTTAAAGGCTTTGGCGAAGCAGAATACTGGTTCTCACTGATTAAAGTGACGACGATAATTATCTTTATCATTGTCGGCCTGATGATGATTCTTGGCATCTTTAAAGGTGCACAACCTGCGGGCTGGAGCAACTGGGCGATTGGTGATGCACCGTTTGCCGGTGGATTCTCCGCCATGATCGGTGTGGCGATGATAGTCGGCTTCTCGTTCCAGGGGACCGAGCTTATTGGTGTGGCTGCGGGCGAATCTGAAGATCCAGGCAAGAACATCCCACGTGCGGTGCGTCAGGTGTTCTGGCGTATCCTGCTGTTCTATGTGTTCGCGATTCTGATTATCAGCCTGATCATTCCTTATACCGATCCGAGCCTGCTGCGTAACGATGTAAAAGATATCGGCGTTAGCCCGTTCACTCTGGTATTTGAACACGCAGGCCTGTTGTCTGCTGCGGCAGTAATGAATGCGGTTATTCTGACTGCGGTACTGTCTGCGGGTAACTCCGGGATGTACGCATCTACTCGTATGCTCTATACCCTGGCTTGCGACGGTAAAGCGCCGCGCATTTTCTCGAAGTTGTCCAAAGGCGGTGTTCCACGTAACGCGCTGTACGCGACTACCGTTGTGGCGGGTTTGTGCTTCCTGACCTCTATGTTTGGCAACCAGACTGTTTACCTGTGGCTGCTCAATACATCCGGCATGACTGGCTTTATCGCCTGGTTGGGGATTGCGATTAGCCACTACCGTTTCCGTCGTGGTTATGTGAAGCAAGGGCTTGATCTTAAAGATTTACCGTATGTCTCCGGTTTCTTCCCTGTGGGGCCAATCTTTGCCTTCGTCCTGTGCCTTGTTATCACTTTGGGTCAGAACTACGAAGCATTCCTGGCCGATAGAATCGACTGGGCAGGTGTAACGGCGACCTACATTGGTATCCCGCTGTTCCTGGCTATTTGGTTCGGTTACCGGATTACAAAAGGAACTCGTTTCGTTAAATACAGTGAAATGACCTTCCCAAAGACGTTTAAAAAGTAACCCCAGAAGGGCGCGATTATCGCGCCCTTTTTTATCTCTCCCCCGCAAACTTCCTTTCTATGTATTACAAATTTTAACAATTTGATTGATAACTATTCTCGTTTAATCTATGGTGTCGCCACTCTTTATCACCGCTGGATGTCGGTGAGTAAAGGCCGCAGTCGCTTGCCAAAGTAGCAAATGACGCATCAGGAATGTGAGCGCAATCCATCTATTTTGTTTGCTATTCACCTCATGGAGAAAGGAATGTTAAGGTTGAATCCCATCGTCCGGGGAGGACTTTGCGCGTCAATAATCAGTGCTGCGTTTCCGGTAATTGCCGAAGAACGTGAAGACACTATGGTTGTTACAGCTTCTGCTACCGAGCAAAACCTCAAAGATGCCCCTGCCAGTATTAGCGTTATCACTCAAGAAGACCTGAAAAAGAAACCTATCCAGAACCTGAAAGATGTCTTGCAGGAAGTCCCGGGTGTGCAACTTACCAATGAAGGGGATAACCGTCAGGGCGTCAGTATTCGTGGTCTGGACAGCAGCTACACGCTGATCCTGGTCGATGGTAAACGCGTTAACTCCCGTAATGCCGTGTTCCGTCATAACGATTTTGACCTCAACTGGATCCCGGTGGATGCCATCGAGCGAATCGAAGTGGTGCGTGGGCCGATGTCTTCGCTATACGGTTCAGATGCGTTAGGTGGCGTGGTTAATATCATTACGCGCAAAGTAGGCAAAGCCTGGCACGGCACCGTCACGGCGGATACAACCCTTCAGGAAGATCGCGATCGCGGTGATTCCTATAACAGCAACTTCTTCGCCAGCGGCCCGATCATTGACGATCTGCTCGGGGTGAAAGTATACGGCAACCTTGGTAAGCGCGAGAAAGACAAACCAGAACCTTCCAGCACCGCCGCAACGGGTGAAACGCCGCGTATTGAAGGCTTCACCACGCGCAGTGGGAGCGCTGAGTTTTCTCTAACACCAACTGAAAACCAGGACATGAGCTTTGGTTATGGCTTTGACCGCCAGGACCGCGATTCCGACTCTTTGAATAAAAACCGCATGGAACGCCAGGATTACTCTATTTCCCATAATGGTCGTTGGGATTACGGTAATACCGAACTGCGTTTCTACGGTGACAAGATTGATAACCTCAATCCTGGCAATAGCTCGCCTATTACCTCACGTAATAGCAGCCTGGATGGCAAACTGGTTCTGCCATTGGGTGAAATTAACCAGCTGCTGACCTTTGGTGGCGAATGGCGACACGATAAGCTGACTGACCCGGTAAACCTTACCGGAAGCAACAGCACTGAAACCTCTGCCAGCCAGTATGCGTTGTTTGTGGAAGATGAATGGCGGATTTTCGAACCGCTCGCGCTGACCACTGGCGTGCGTATGGACGACCACGAAACCTACGGTGACCACTGGAGCCCGCGTGCGTACCTGGTCTATAGCGCAACAGACACTGTTACCATGAAAGGTGGCTGGGCAACGGCGTTTAAAGCACCTTCTTTATTACAGCTAAGCCCAGACTGGACCAGTAACTCCTGCCGTGGTTCTTGTAAGATTGTGGGCACGCCAGATTTGAAACCAGAAACCAGTGAAAGTTTCGAATTCGGTCTGTACTACGCAGGCGATGAAGGTTTACTGGACGGCGTATCCGGCAGCATCACGACTTTCCAAAATAACCTCGACGATATGATTGATATTAATCGTACTTCGAACATCAGCCAGGCTCCGTCATATCCTAACTTTGTTGGTTTTGACAGTGCTGGCCGCCCAATCTTTAAATACTACAACGTCAACAAAGCGCGTGTTCGTGGTGTCGAAACCGAGTTGAAAGTGCCGTTTAGCGAGCAATGGAAACTGACGCTGAACTACACCTACAACGATGGCCGTGATTTGAGTGGCGGTGGCAATAAACCATTGGCCTCGTTACCATTCCATACTGCAAACGGTACGGTTGATTGGGCGCCATTGGATGATTGGTCATTCTACGTTTCTGCAAACTATACCGGTGAACAACGTGCCACCACCGACGGTGAAGCAACGCCTGGCGGTTATGTGGTGTGGAACACGGGCGCGGCATGGAAGGCAACGAAAGCTATCAAACTACGTGCGGGTGTCATGAACCTGGGCGATAAAGATCTGAGTCGTGATGATTACAGTTACAACGAAGATGGCCGTCGTTACTTTATGGCGGTGGATTACACGTTCTAATTTAGAGAGTTAGCGGTGGATGTCGCTTGCGCTAATCCACCCTACAATTGCGGTTTTGTAGGTCGGATTAGCGAGAGCGACATCCGACTTTCTTGTTACGCTAAATGCTCAGCGTGGAATCGCAAATGATCCTCTACAAACGACGCAATGAAATAATAGCTGTGATCGTAACCTGGCTGCACGCGCAAGGTCAGCGGCCAATTCTTTTGGCGTGCAACTTCCGCGAATTGTGCCGGTTGCAATTGATCTGCAAGGAACTGATCGGCGTCGCCTTGATCAATAAGAATGGGAATGGCATTCGCGCAATCGACCTGCATCAATAAGCAGCAGCTATCCCACTCGCGCCATTTTTCTTCATCAGTCCCTAAATAAGCGGCAAAGGTTTTTTGCCCCCATGGCACGCGTGTCGGATTAACAATCGGTGCAAATGCGGAAACTGAACAATAACGTCCCGGATTCTTCAACGCGATGCTCAAAGCACCGTGGCCGCCCATCGAATGCCCAAAGATAGACGCTTTATCGCTGATGCTGAAGTTATCGGCAATCAGAGCTGGTAACTCGTCGTTGATATAGTCGTACATGCGGAAATGCTGCGCCCACGGTTGTTCGGTGGCATTCAGATAAAAACCTGCTCCCTGGCCGAGATCGTAACTTTCGTTATTCGGCACATTTTCGCCGCGTGGGCTGGTGTCTGGCATAATCAGCACAATTCCCAACTCAGACGCGACACGCTGCGCGCCAGCTTTAGTGGTGAAGTTTTCGTCGTTACACGTTAAACCAGACAGCCAATACAGAACGGGAGGAGGAGTGGTACGCGGTGTTGGAAGAAAAATACTGAACGTCATCGGGCATTTTAGTGCCGTGGAATTATGGCGCCAACGCTGCTGCCAGCCTTCAAAACATCGGTGTTCTTCGAGGAGCTCCATTAAGACGGATCCTTATTTATATTCAATATCAATGAACAAGTTTCACTTCACCCAAGTCTAGTCATGCTGCATCATGCTGGCAACGAAATCGTAACAATCGGGGGCGGTGTGGCGGCACGTATCGCGTTGACGGGATTTCTGGTGTTGGTAGTCGCAATGGGCATTGGCCGTTTTGCGTTTACCCCGCAAGTCCCGCGGATGATAACTGAAGGGCAACTTACCTTAACCAGTGCGGGTTTGGTAGCGGCGATTAACTACCTTGGTTATCTGGTTGGCGCGTGGGATGCCATGCGTACGCATCGGCGTGTAGAGTTACGTTTAATGGCTGGCGTCTGGGGTGCGGTCGTTTTAACGCTACTTTCAGCAGCCGTGGATTCCGCACTGTGGCATGCGCTGGTACGTTTTCTCATCGGCGTAGCTAGCGGCTGGGCGATGGTATTGATTGCCGCCTGGAGCAATGAACAACTGGCACATTTAGGCAAGCCGGGATTAAGTGCTGCGGTGTTCGCAGGCCCCGGAGCCGGGATATTTATCAGTGGATTGCTGGCGGTTGCCATCCACAGCTATGGATTATCAGCGAGCTATGCATGGCTGGTTTACGGCGTTCTGGCGTTGTTATTGATTGTGTTTATTGCCCGCAACTTACCATGCAAAGGGGAGTTGCATCGCCCAGAAACAGCACCGGAACCTTTGGTCTTAACGCCACAGCTCAAACGATTAGTGTGGAGCTATAGCCTCGCAGGGTTTGGCTATATTCTGCCCGCGACGTTCTTATCGCAGATGGCCAGCGCACGTTTTCCTTGCAGTGCGTTCGCGCAATTCGTCTGGCCGATATTCGGCGGTGCGGCGGTATGCGGGATTTTACTCGGTATTGCTGCAAGACTTTGGTTACAAAGCCATCAACGCCTGGCGCTGGTTCTCTGGATACAGGCGCTCGGGGTATTCGCCTCAGGTATGATTCCCGGCATGACTGGGCTGGTTCTGGGAGCGTTGCTGGTGGGCGGTGGCTTCTTGTGTGCGGTGCAATTGTCGCTGCTCTATGGCCGCGAACTGGCACCAAAGCATACTCGCTATTTGGCAGGTCTCCTGACGACGGGCTATGCGATGGGGCAGTTGGTTGGGCCGATGCTATCGGCATTATCGACGTCGCTCACCGGACAGCTCGAGCCAGCATTGTATGTCGCCGGATTCGCATTACTGATTGGTGGCGGTCTGGTCTGGAGAAGGTATTGACGATTTCAATAATTATCGTTCGCACTACTGGATTATGCGACCGCGCTCACGCACAATGAACGCACACTTTACCCCAGGTAGGGTAGAGGTCAGTCACACCTGCAGGAGAAAACAACATGTCAGCATTAAGTCCAGAAGCCGCATTAGTTCACGAAGCACTGGTTGCTCGCGGTTTAGAAACACCGCTGCGCCCACCTTTGCGTGAGCTGGATAACGAAACTCGCAAACGCCAGATTGCCGAACATATGACGGAAATCATGCAGTTGCTGAATCTTGATTTGAGCGACGATAGCTTGATGGAAACGCCGCATCGCATCGCTAAAATGTATGTCGATGAGATTTTCTCCGGCCTTGATTACGCCAATTTCCCGAAAATCACCGTCATCGAGAATAAGATGAAGGTTGATGAAATGGTCACCGTGCGCAACATTACGCTCACCAGTACTTGTGAACACCATTTCGTGACGATTGACGGTAAAGCAACGGTGTCGTACTTACCGAAAGATACCGTGATTGGCCTGTCGAAAATTAATCGTATTGTGCAATTCTTTGCGCAGCGTCCGCAGGTTCAGGAACGCTTAACGCAGCAGATTCTGATTGCTCTGCAAACTCTGCTTGGCACCAACAATGTGGCGGTATCTATTGATGCGGTCCATTATTGTGTGAAAGCGCGTGGTGTACAGGATGCAACAAGTGCAACGACAACCACGTCGCTGGGTGGGTTGTTCAAATCCAGTCAAAATACACGCCAGGAATTTCTGCGCGCTGTTCGTCACAACTAATCGTTAAGCAGGCAGGATTTATGGAGAGAAACGTTACGCTGGATTTTGTCCGTGGCGTCGCTATTCTCGGCATCCTGTTGCTTAATATCGTAGCCTTCGGTTTACCGAAGGCAGCGTACCTCAATCCAGCCTGGTCCGGTTCAATTACCGATCGTGATGCCTGGACATGGGCGATTTTAGATCTTCTCGCTCAGGTAAAATTTCTCACCTTATTTGCCCTGTTATTCGGTGCCGGTTTGCAGATGTTGTTACATCGTGGCAAGCGCTGGATTCAGTCACGTCTGACGTTATTAGTCTTGCTCGGTTTCATGCACGCTATCTTCTTGTGGGATGGCGATATTTTGCTGGCCTATGGTCTGGTTGGGCTGGTGTGCTGGCGCTTGATTCGTGATGCGCCGGGGATCCGCCCGTTATTTAATACGGGTGTGATGCTGTACCTCACGGGTGTGGGAATTCTGCTGCTGTTAGGATTTATTTCTGGCGATGCGCCAAACCGTTCCTGGGTGCCGGATGCTGCTAACTTGCAGTACGAACAGTGGTGGAAACTGGGCGGCGGCAGCGAGGCCATCACTAATCGCATTGATTTGCTGTCATCTAATCTGGTTGCACTGGGCGCACAATACGGCTGGCAATTGGCTGGAATGATGCTTGTGGGCGCGTCATTAATGCGCAGCGGTTGGCTGCGCGGCGGGTTTAGCCTGCATCATTATCGCCGCATTGGTTTCTGGCTGATTTTGGTCGGTATGCTAATTAATATTCCGGCGATATATGCCCAATGGCATGTCGGTTGGACGTATCGTTGGTGCGCGTTCTTGCTGCAAGCGCCGCGTGAATTGAGTGCACCGTTTCAAACTATCGGCTATGCCGCGCTGGCATTTGGCTACTGGCCGCAGCTGTCGCGTCTGCGGATAGTGAATGCTGTGGCTCATGTCGGGCGCATGGCGCTGTCGAACTATTTGCTGCAAACGCTGATTTGTACCACCTTCTTCTTCCATATGGGGTGGTTCATGAAGTTTGACCGCCTTGCGCTGCTAGGTTTTGTGCCTGTGGTATGGGCCATTAACATTTTGTTCTCATTAATTTGGCTGCGTTATTTCCGCCAGGGGCCAGTAGAATGGCTATGGCGACAGCTAACCGCACGGGCCGCAGGGGTATCCCTGAAGCATCCAGCAAGATAATGATATACATCACAAACGTTAACGATTTGTATGTAACCGTTTTCATTGATGTGATCATCCTCACGTAGTCAATCCCGAGTCGCTGCCAGAATAGCCACCTTGCCAAATACAGGGTGCATTCATGAGACTTACTCCTTCCTCGCCTGGTGATATCTATGATCACCATTCGTGACGTTGCCCGAATCGCCGGCGTCTCCGTGGCGACCGTGTCCCGTGTACTCAATAACAGCGCGCTGGTCAGTGCTGATACCCGTGAAAGTGTGATGCAGGCAGTGGCGCAATTGGGCTATCGCCCGAATGCAAATGCCCAGGCACTGGCAACGCAAGTCAGTGACACCATAGGCGTAGTGGTGATGGATGTATCCGATCCGTTTTTTGGCGCATTAGTCAAAGCGGTGGATATTGTGGCGCAAGAGCACAACAAATACGTTCTCATTGGCAACAGTTACCACCAGGAAGAAAAAGAACGTCATGCGATTGAAGTGTTGATTCGCCAACGCTGCAACGCTTTGATTGTTCATGCTAAAGCTCTCAGTGACCAAGAGTTAAGCGACTTCCTCGAACACATTCCAGGTATGGTGCTGGTTAACCGCATTGTGCCGGGTTACGAACACCGATGTGTTGGGCTTGATAACGTCAGCGGTGCTTTGATGGCGACTCGAATGCTATTTAATCAGGGCCATCAACGCATTGGTTATCTTGCCTCAAGTCATGCAATTGAAGATAACGCACAGCGTCGTGAAGGGTGGTTACGCGGCATGACCGAGCAGGGGATAACACCGCCGGAAAGCTGGATTGGCGTGGGTTCACCCGATATGCAGGGCGGGGAAGCTGCGATGGTGGAATTGCTGGGGCGCAACCTGCAACTCAGTGCGGTATTTGCCTATAACGATAGCATGGCCGCCGGGGCATTAACTGCTTTGAAAGACAACGGAATTGTCGTGCCACATCATGTATCAGTGATTGGCTTTGATGATATTCCTATCGCGCGTTACACCGATCCGCAACTCACCACGGTGCGATACCCCATTGTTTCAATGGCGCGACTGGCAACAGAACTGGCGTTACAAGGCGCGGCAGGAACGCTCGATAATGGTGCAACACACTGTTTTATGCCAACTTTAGTACGACGTCATTCTGTGGCTCCACGACAAATTGCGGCACCGATCACTCTCTGAACAAAGTCTTTTATGTAACCGGTTTCAATTTGTGAGTAAATTCACAGTTAATTAACATTACGATGACTATGATGTCAGCGTTTTATCAGCTGAAACTATATGTAACGGTGATTAATCAGTTTGCCTATAGGTATCCAGCAAAAAAGATCAATAAAAGCAGTTATGGATCGTTACCGAACACGGAAGAGTTTTTTAATTATAGAAAATTTTCGGCTTTCAGTAACGTTTTCATAACATTGCTGCCTGCCTGAATACCCCTAGAACTACCCTGCAAAAAACCGGAGATACCATGAATAAGAAGGTTTTGACCCTGTCCGCCGTTATGTCTTGCATGTTGTTTGGCGCAACCGCTCATGCAGCTGATACCCGTATTGGTGTGACCATTTATAAATACGACGATAACTTTATGTCCGTCGTGCGCAAGGCAATCGAAAAAGACGCAAAAGCTTCACCAGACGTTGAACTGCTGATGAACGACTCACAGAATGACCAATCCAAGCAGAACGATCAAATTGACGTGCTGTTGGCAAAAGGTGTGAAAGCGCTGGCAATCAACCTGGTTGACCCTGCTGCTGCTGGCACCGTTATCGAAAAAGCGCGTGGTCAAAACGTTCCAATCGTTTTCTATAACAAAGAACCTTCTCGCAAAGCGTTGGATAGCTACGACAAGGCTTACTACGTCGGTACTGACTCTAAAGAATCAGGCATCATTCAGGGCGACCTGATTGCTAAACATTGGGCGGCTAACCCAGCCTGGGATCTGAACAAAGATGGCCAAGTTCAGTTCGTACTGCTGAAAGGCGAACCTGGCCACCCGGATGCTGAAGCACGTACTACTTACGTTATCAAAGAGCTGAACACCAAAGGTCTGAAAACCCAACAGCTGCAGTTAGATACCGCAATGTGGGATACCGCTCAGGCGAAAGATAAGATGGATGCATGGTTGTCTGGCCCGAACGCTAACAAAATCGAAGTGGTTATTGCCAACAACGATGCGATGGCAATGGGTGCTGTTGAAGCGCTGAAAGCACACAACAAATCTTCTATTCCAGTATTTGGTGTGGATGCCCTGCCAGAAGCTCTGGCATTGGTTAAATCTGGCGCAATGGCCGGTACCGTTCTAAACGATGCCAACAACCAGGCTAAAGCAACCTTCGATTTGGCGAAAAACCTGGCCGATGGTAAGCCTGCCGCTGAAGGCACTAAGTGGAAGATCGAAAACAAAATCGTTCGTATCCCTTATGTCGGTGTTGATCAGAGCAACCTGGCTGAATTTACAAACAAATAAGTTTTACAGTGATTACCGGGCGCATATTCGCGCCCGGTATCAAGCCTGATACTCAGTGACACTATTGGAACCAGGTACAACTATGGTCGACAATACTATAAATCAGTCGCCGGAATTCTTGTTGGAAATGACCAACATTAATAAATCATTCCCCGGCGTTAAGGCACTAGATAATGTTAATTTGAAAGTTCGTCCTCATTCTATTCACGCATTAATGGGTGAGAATGGAGCGGGCAAATCGACATTATTAAAATGCCTATTTGGGATCTACAGCAAGGATTCCGGCAGTATCCTTTTTCAGGGAAACGAAGTAAATTTCACCAGCACCAAAGAAGCGCTGGAAAATGGTATTTCTATGGTGCACCAGGAACTTAACCTGGTATTACAACGTACCGTAATGGACAACATGTGGTTGGGGCGTTACCCAACCAAAGGTATATTTGTCGATCAGGACAAAATGTACCGTGATACCAAACATATTTTTGATGAGCTGGATATTGATATTGACCCACGCGCCCGTGTTGGTACGTTGTCAGTATCACAAATGCAGATGATCGAAATCGCCAAAGCGTTCTCCTACAATGCCAAAATTGTCATTATGGATGAGCCAA
This sequence comes from Buttiauxella sp. B2, assembly GCF_006376615.1. GTDB lineage: Bacteria > Pseudomonadota > Gammaproteobacteria > Enterobacterales > Enterobacteriaceae > Buttiauxella. Next base: position 104,439 of record NZ_VEXQ01000010.1, on the reverse strand, counting down.
CATCCTCATTGACAGAAAAGGAAGTTAATCACCTTTTCAAAATCATTCGTAAATTAAAAGAGCGTGGTTGCGGTATTGTTTATATTTCTCACAAAATGGAAGAGATCTTCCAGTTATGTGATGAAATCACCATCTTGCGCGACGGACAGTGGATTACCACCCAGCCATTAGAAGGGCTGGATATGGACAAAATCATCTCCATGATGGTTGGCCGCTCTCTGAACCAACGCTTCCCGACAAAAGAAAACGTCCCAGGCGAAGTGATTATGGAAGTTCGTAATCTGACTTCTCTGCGCCAACCTTCAATTCGTGATATCTCCTTCGATTTACATAAAGGGGAAATCCTCGGCATTGCGGGTCTGGTCGGTGCAAAGCGTACTGATATCGTTGAAACATTATTTGGCATCCGCGAAAAATCTACCGGAACCATTACCCTGCACGGCAAAAAAATTAATAACCATTCTGCGAATGAAGCGATTAACCATGGTTTTGCGTTAGTCACAGAAGAACGTCGCTCTACGGGAATTTATGCTTACCTGGATATCGGTTTTAACTCGCTGATTTCTAATATTAGTAAATATAAAAATAAAGTCGGCTTGCTAGATAACTCACGCATGAAAAGTGATACCCAATGGGTAATCGACTCAATGCGTGTAAAGACACCCGGTCACCGTACCGCTATCGGTTCGCTGTCAGGTGGTAACCAGCAAAAAGTTATTATCGGTCGTTGGTTATTAACACAGCCAGAAATTTTGATGTTAGATGAACCCACTCGTGGGATTGATGTTGGTGCTAAGTTTGAAATTTATCAGCTAATCGCTGAGCTTGCCAAAAAAGGGAAAGGAATAATTATTATTTCGTCCGAAATGCCGGAGTTGTTAGGGATTACAGATCGTATTCTGGTGATGAGTAATGGTCTCGTTGCGGGAATTGTAGACACTAAAACAACCACGCAGAACGAAATATTACGTCTTGCGTCTGTGCATCTTTGATAATTTAGGGGCTATTAAAAATGAGTGCGTTAAATAAGAAAAGTTTTCTAACTTATCTGAAAGAAGGCGGCATTTATGTCGTTTTGCTGGTACTGCTGGCAATTATTATTTTCCAGGACCCAACGTTTTTAAGTTTGATGAACTTAAGTAACATTCTGACCCAATCATCAGTGCGTATTATTATTGCACTGGGTGTGGCAGGGCTGATTGTTACTCAGGGTACTGACCTTTCAGCGGGTCGTCAGGTGGGTTTGGCAGCGGTAGTTGCGGCAACGTTTCTGCAATCCATGGAGAACGTAAATAAAGTTTTCCCTGAAATGAGCACTATGCCAATTCCGTTGGTCATCCTAATCGTTTGTGCCATTGGCGCAATCATCGGTCTCGTGAACGGTATTATTATTGCCTATCTGAATGTGACGCCATTTATCACAACGTTGGGCACCATGATCATCGTTTACGGTATCAACTCCCTGTATTACGACTTTGTGGGGGCGTCACCGATTGCGGGCTTCGATAGCGGCTTCTCGACCTTTGCCCAGGGCTTTATCAAGATGGGCAACTTTAAGCTTTCGTACATCACGTTTTATGCGTTGATTGCGATTGGCTTCGTTTGGATCCTGTGGAACAAAACGCGCTTTGGTAAAAATATTTTCGCCATCGGCGGCAACCCGGAAGCAGCAAAAGTATCTGGCGTAAACGTGGCTCTTAACTTGATTATGATTTATGCGCTGTCTGGCGTGTTCTATGCCTTTGGTGGGATGCTGGAAGCAGGTCGTATCGGTTCTGCAACCAACAACCTTGGCTTTATGTACGAACTGGATGCGATTGCGGCGTGCGTGGTAGGTGGCGTGTCGTTCAGCGGTGGTGTGGGTACTGTTGTGGGGGTGGTTACCGGTGTAATCATCTTTACGGTAATCAACTACGGCCTGACGTATATCGGTGTAAACCCTTACTGGCAGTACATTATTAAGGGTGCGATTATTATCTTCGCGGTTGCACTGGATTCATTGAAATACGCCCGTAAGAAGTAAGTATTAACATTCCCCCTTATTCCATATATTGGGTAAGGGGGAAATATTATATAGATAGATGAGTTATCTTTTCTTTTGAATCTGCCAGTGAATTAGATTTCAGCCAAAAAGCGGTAATTTATAAGCCCGGAAGCAAGTTATATTGTAGCGATACATATTGCTGTCTGCTGCGGTTCGCGCAAGCCCTGAGCCCACTGTGATATCAACCAAAATATTCCCTTCTGCATCCATCTCTCGCAACGGTAATTTTCCCTCCGCTGATCCATCCCAGACAGCATAGTCAACATCGCTAAAGCCTGGATCACAGGTGAATGCCAAGCCTGTACCATCAAAAGTAGCACCACCGAAGCACACCACAATGTTGCCATTCGACATAATTTGTTTGGCACCACACAGACTGCTGTAACCCTCAGAACCTGATTCGTACTCTGACAATAATTGTACCGTCATGGTATTAAGGTCGATTCGATAATGACCAATTCGACTTTGATTATTCCAGGGGGCAATACTCAGAGCATCATCGCGCGAGCGATAATTGCCATTATTAATAATTGAGATCTCGAGAATATTGGCCGCATCGTTATGGATCTCAAGAACGTTGTGTTGACCCCAGTTCCAGAATACCTGGTTTGCCTCATTAACATCATTCGGGTCTGTAAAATCGTATAGCGGAGTTCCGGTACCATCGACAGGGATCAGTAAATAGTCCAGATAATCTGAAGCCCAGGCTTCATGTGTTCCCATAATAAATCGTAAAATGGATGTCGCAACATCGACACCAAAGACTGCACTTTGATTACGACCAGAGGTCACGAGAATATTATTTGTCTCATTAATATAACATTGATTGATATGCAACCAGTCAATACTGCCGTCTGTGGAAGGCGCATTTGAAGGGCGTGTTGCACGTGAAATATCCAGAACTTTGGCCATGTCATAATAAGCTGTCTCAAGTCCCGTATTGAGATCTATAAGAGATACACCATCCTCAAGACTTGTACCACCGTCAGGGCGTGTACCCAGCGCATATTCTGAAGCACCGGTCAGTAAACCATTTGACTGTTGATAGAGTGAGTGGTGTAACGCATTGTCCAATAGATACATAGTATGAATTCGACCAATCATATCGAATTCATACATTTTTAGATAATTATCTTGAGCCACTGCGGAAGAGAGAAAGTGACCATTAGCGATACGCAGTAAATTATTTGAAGGGATATCTTTAACCGTAAACCAACGGACATTTGCATTATAGTCGAGTGCTAAATTATTGCGATCAAAGCAAGATATGAAATAGAGCCCATCAGCTAGTGTAGCAGGGTTATCAACGGGCTTCTTCAAGGTTATTTGAGGAAAGAGATCGTAGCCGAGCGGATCTTGAGCATCGGTTGGTGGCAGCGGTTTAGTGAGAGTCGAGTAATTATTCACCCCGAGAGACGACTCGAGCGTAATTATATTTATGGTGTCCGGTAATAACCCAGCTACCGGGATTAAATTTACTCCCACAGAAATTTCCTGAGTGAAGTTCAATGCAGGAGCCAACAGGTTTTCGTCAACAACAGTAATATTCACTATTTCTGCTGTTTCAGACCAGAGTCCAATATAGAGACTCAGCGGGGCAGTGCCATAGGGGTCAAGCGTGATATTTGGATTTTCTTGGGTGATAAAGGTGCTGATATCTGCGAGTAAATTGTCATATACCTGAGTGTGTGCGACAACAAGTGAATCTTCTGGATCTATGCCTTGGTTAATAGCAGTTCGCGGGTTTGGCAAGGGAGGGGTTGAGAGCATCATAATGAAATCCTTTTAGTTGAAAAAGTAATAATGGCGAGGTGCACATTACCTATCCCATACCTAAAATATTTTGTAAACCTCACCTGCTTTATTATGCGTTCAGTTAATAACGAATATGCTGAATGAAATGACTCTCCCTGTTTTATTTTACAAATAACAAGCACATCAATTCAATTAGTTAAATAACAAAAAACAACACATTTTGTCACTCTTGGTCAGACGCAGATTTGATGTGATTTTTATCACAAAACACTTTCTATGCTTTAATTAGAATGGCACGGCCGTGGGGGTGTGAATAAATTAAAAGGAACTTAAATATGTTTGGTGTTAGCAATAAAAAATATACCGCAATAATATTATCCTTTGTGGCTTTACTTTCCTTAATGTCATTCTGTAAAAGAACAGAAGCTTTGGAATTAAATTTGAAGAATGCATATAGCTCTGTAAATGCGGGGTATGCAAACTGGAACAGTGGTTTTGTAAATGTGCCGCGTGGTGAGGTATGGAAATTAACAGCTGATTTCGGAGCCATTTTCGATAAAGGAGAATTTTATTCTTTTTATGAGAATAACGTACTCAATCATGATATCGAAGGGCAAAATTATGTTGTATCTGCGCAAACACATATTCGCTTGCTTAGTTCTGATTTTAGTCTTATGGGGAAACTCTATGGGCAGTTTGATAATAAATGGAGTGATGATTTAGATATGCTATATGGCCTTGGGTATTTAGGCTGGAGTGGGAAATCTGGTTTTTTTAAACCATACATTGCTTTCCATAATGAATCTTCTGATTATAAATCAAAAGAAATGGGTGGTAAAAGTGCTAGCGGAAGAAATGGATATACAGTTGGCTGGACTAGTGCTTATTTCTTTTCTCTGTGGGAAGAAAAATTTGTTTTATCTAACTGGAATGAGTTTGAATTTGATCGTAATGATGCCTATGCCGAACAACAGCACGGTAAAAATGGCATTAATGGTGGGTTGACACTGACATGGAAATTTTACCCCCATCTGAAGGCCAGTATGACCTGGCGTTATTTCGAAAATAAATTGGGATATGACGGATTCGGCGATCAGATGATTTATATGTTGGGCTATGAGTTCTGAATTTAATTATTAAAAGGAATTATCATGAAAAAGAAATTGTTGTCGAGCATGATTGGATCTTTATTATTTAGCTCTACCTTGTTGCATGCTAGTGAAACATCTAAGCCAGCCACAGAAACATCTGAGAAAAAAATTAATGTGATTATCATTATGGCTGATGATCTTGGCTACGGTGATTTGGGAGTCTATGGACATCCGATAGTTCAGACACCTAATCTTGATGCTCTGGCAAATGAAGGAATGCGCTTTACACAGTATTATGCACCTTCGCCATTGTGCTCACCTTCTCGAGCCGGATTATTAACCGGGCGCACTCCATTTAGAACAGGTATTCGATCCTGGATCCCTGCGGGCAAAAATGTCGCATTAGGGCGCAATGAAAAAACCATCGCTAATTATCTAAAAGACCAAGGTTACGATACTGCAATGATGGGGAAACTTCATTTAAATGCAGGCGCAGAACGAATCGATCAACCACAGGCAAAAGATATGGGGTTCGATTATTCTCTGGTTAATGCTGGTGGTTATGTTTCCAATGACCTGGAAAAAAGCAAAGAACGTCCGCGTTATGGTGTCGTATATCCTAACGGTTTTGTTCGAAACGGGAAGCCAATTGGAACAGTTAAACAGCTCAGTGGCGAACTCGTCAGTGACGAAGCACTTCATTGGCTTTCCGATCGTAAAGATAATAATCCATTTTTCATGTACGTTGCATTTACAGAAGTTCATTCACCTCTAGCTTCGCCTAAAAAATATCTAGATTTATACAGTAAATATATGAGTGAGTATGAGAAAAAAAATCAGGATCTATTTTATGCAGATTGGGCAGATAAACCATGGCGCGGAGCTGGAGAATATTATGCGAACATCAGTTATCTCGATGAGCAGGTCGGGAAGATTCTCAAAAAAGTGAAAGAAATAGGTGAGGAAGATAATACAATTATTATTTTCACCAGTGACAACGGGCCAGTCACGCGCGAGGCTAGAAAATGGTATGAACTCAATATGGCAGGAGAAACAGGAGGGTTGCGTGGCAGAAAAGATAACTTATGGGATGGTGGGATTCGTGTGCCTGCTATCATAAAATATCCCCATCATATTAAGGCTGGTAGTGTAAGTGATATACCGGTCACAGGACTGGATATTTTACCAACATTAGCAAGCATGCTCAATTTTACACTGCCAACAGATCGCATTATTGACGGTCAATCGATTAAACCAATTCTTGCAGGGCAAACAATCACGCGAACGAAGCCATTGATTTGGGCAATTGACATGCCTTATCAGGATGATCCTGTTGATATGTGGGCCATACGTGAAGGTGATTGGAAGATGATTATCGATCGTAATGGGAAACCTAAGTATTTATACAATATGAAGAATGATATTGGAGAAGTAAATAATTTACTTGGGAAGCAATCTGATGTTGAGAAAAAACTCTTGATAGATTTTGAAGAGTATAAAAATAGTATAGAACATGATGCACTGATGGCTGCCCGTGGCGAAAAACCAGTAGCGGTAAACTGGAATTAATATGAAAAAAAGTTGCCATGTTATGGCTAAACCTACAGGGTCACAGTGTAATATCAACTGTGACTACTGTTTCTATCTTGAGAAATCTCACCTGTACCCTTTGCGAAAGTCATCCTGTATGGATAATGCTACGTTGGATCTTTTTATCCAACAGCAGATTGATGCGCAGCAAACAGATGAAGTCATTTTTGCCTGGCAAGGGGGAGAACCTACGTTGGCAGGGATAGATTTTTTTTCAAGAGCTCGTACATTGCAAAAAAAATATGCGAAAGGTAAGCGGATAATAAACACTCTACAAACTAATGGAGTGCTAATTAATGATAAATGGTGCAATTTTTTTCGCGAGCACAATTTTTTGATTGGTATTTCAATAGATGGGGATGAAGAACTTCACGATTGTTATAGGAAAACTCAAGCGGGTAAATCGACACATCAACAAGTCCTTAAAGCAATTAGAAAACTTGTAGATCATGAGGTTGGTTTTAATACATTGACTGTTCTCCATGATGTTAATGTTCAGCATCCATTGAGAGTTTATAATTACCTTAAAGAAATTGGTAGCACAGATATGCAATTTATTCCCTTACTAGAACGTGAGGCCAGGAGTGATTTAACAAGTGATTATACATGGGTACCCCCTGATTTTCAGGGGGAAACTAAAGTATCCGCACAATCCATTACACCCGATGATTTTTCTAAGTTTATGAAAACAATATTTTATCATTGGTTAAGGCGTGATATTGGTAATATTGGCATTCAGTTTTTCGAACATATATTTTCAGTATGGTGCAAACTACCCGCGCAGATATGCATATTTGCGGAGCAATGTGGTACAGCTTTAGCTTTAGAAATGAATGGAGATGTCTATCATTGTGATCATTATGTTTATCCGCAGTATAAGGCCGGAAACATTCATTCAGACAGTATTATGAATATTCGGGATGGGCAGAATAATACCAACTTTGCGATAGCTAAAAGTAAAAAACTGGCTAATGAATGCCAAGTATGTGAGTTCAAATTTGCTTGCTATGGAGGATGCCCAAAACATCGTATTACACCCTCACTCTCTGGTGGGGAGAATCTGAATTATTTTTGTTCTGGCTATAAAGCCTTCTTTCACTATGCAAAACCTTATATGCTCATGATGAAGTCTCTTTGGGACAATGGAATTTCTCCCACTGAGATAAAAAACCTTATTCTTTAACATACGGATACATTTACTGTGAGTTCAGGGATATTCAAGTACACGGATGTAAATTTTTGCAAAACATATGGTTGTAAAAATCTCGGAGTGCTCAATAGTTTGTCCTACCAGAAAAGTGGATTAAATATATTGTGCTTAGAATGTGGGTTCTCTTTTCCTGTTATTAGTGCAAGAGCATTGAATGTTTTCAAAGCTCAGGTTAACAAAGGCTATCAAGGTATCATTTTGTCATGCCCTCATTGCGGGAAAAGCAAAGGGCTTACTCGTCATGGGCGTTCGAAAAATGGATTGCAACGGATCAAATGCCCTGATTGCAGTATCACTTTCATCCATTATTGTGATTTTCCCATATCGCCACGGTTATTGATTATTGGGGAGCTCGTTCGAAATGGTAGATCTTTAAAAGAATTACCCTATGGATCAGAATACAGCAGTACAGTACTAGGGCGTGATCTATCAAAAATGGCATCGATTTCTCGCCTTATCCAAACTCAATCATCTTCTATATCAATAGACTCTGAGCTATCTACAGCGGCATTTTTAATTAACTTTAACGCTTCGTCTAATCGAATGTATGCCATTGTGACAGCTGATAAAAGGAGTCGACGCATTATTGCTATCTCTACAAATTATGCACCTTCGGCTACATCTATCCCTGTAGATTTTCAATATAAAATAACTGATGAAGAAAGTTGTATTGGACAAAATTTAGTTTCGCGGATATTTGCTAAAGACAGATTAATGAGTCGGCGTGATGTATATTTTGATACACATTATGGTACTGCACAGTTAAAAAGTAATGATTCTGGAGCTATTGTCAAACCTGTTCTTGCAGCCTATCGGCATTTCGAACTTGTCAAAACACTTACGGATAGGTATAGCTTATATGTTCACCATTACCTGGAGCATGAGTGCTTCATCTATGGCGGATGTTTGGTAGCGAATTTAAAAAGTGTCCAGGACGGGAATTGCCATATTTCTTTTGTTTACGAGCAGGGTGACAGGAAATGTCGAAAGAATGTTCACTCTGAAATGATTGTCTCAGATATCGTTTGGAATGATGCTTGGTATTATTACTCTCAGCGGCAGTATCATCTGGCAGTCTGTAACTTGACTGGATTGCGTCGTGGGAACAGTGTGTTTGAAGCAACGTTAGAGCCCGCTCAAAGTTTTATACAATTCGTTCAGCAGCATCCATTTTATATGTGTCTCATTCGACATTCGCCAGCTAATGTTAATTACTTACTGGAGTTTTTGATGCAGGAATATAACCAGTATTTTTATAATGCTGATACTTTTCTCGGGAATACCTGAACCTATCATTATTGATAAGGACTACGCGTTGGTAGCTTATTGAGCATCAATGTGAGGGAGTGTTTTTTCTTTCTTTTGTAATTCCAAAACCTGCTCCGGCGTGACAGCTGGGTAACTCTGCGCGTCTTCCGGCACTTCATATAATGCAGGAATGGGCACTAATGGCCCAAGAAAACGCGGTTCACGTTTGAAGAGATACAAATCCGCCAACGCTCCTAAACGCGCTCCAAATTCCCGGATACGCACCGTCATCATATTTTTTGGGGAAGGAACGGCATAACACTGCGCTTGAATACCCATATGCAGGGCGATAAATAACGCACGTTCACAATGGAAACGCTGAGTGATAATAATAAAGTCGTTGGTATCAAACACTTTTCGTGTGCGAACGATGGAATCCAGAGTGCGGAAACCTGCGTAATCCAGCACGATATCAGCAGGATCAACGCCTCCGGCAATCAGGTCTTTGCGCATGGTCATCGGTTCGTTGTAGCTTTGCAGCGCATTATCACCGCTTAACAGCAGATAGTTTACCTTGCCGCTGTTATAGGCATTTAACGCACCCTGAATACGGAATTGATAGTACTGGTTAATCACGCCAGTGCGGTAGTACTTGGCTGTGCCCAGCACAACGCCGACCTGGCGGTAGGGCAAATCCTGCAATTCGTCGTAAACGTAAGGCGCAGTTTTCCAACTTATCCAGCGGTCAAGACACAGCGCAGCTACCACAGCCAAGCCGATTATCACCAACAGGCTATAAAACACGCGCTTCAACATGGACTTGCAGCTCAATAAAGGGATGAAATTTTATTCAAGGCTACTTTACCTGATGGTGAAGAGCAAGATTCGCGGAATTGGTTGCGTCAATTTTCATCACTGCGGGTGCTAGCGCACCCGCAGTGGGGATCAATTTAAAAGTGCGCGGTCGATATTCATACAGCCCAGAGCCTTCAGCGTTGCGGCAGTCGCATCCCACTGTGTCAAAGGTGCTTCAGCTTTTTCTGCCAGAATAGCACGCTGGATTTCGTTGTAGTCGTAACCTGAAAGACTCAGCAGATTCAGTGCCGCTTGCAGAGGTGGCAGGGAAGGGTTGAATGCGGCATTTTCCGCATAGCTTCCGGTGAATATCTTTCCGTCACGCATTTCCAGCGCCACACCCGATGGCGCGTTACTGTATGGTGCATGGCTACGATTTGCCGCAGCAATAGCGGCATGGTTCAACTCATCGCCTTGCAGCACAAAGCCATGATCCATTTCGTCAAGTAACAAGGTTTTGATTTCTAAATCACGCGGGCCAAATGCATCTGGTAGGTAGTCGCCCAGCGTTGCAGGTTTACGGCCTGGCAGATTAATGCGTAATGCAATGCCGCTATTGAGCTCATTCATAAACTGGCGACAGTGCCCGCATGGTGTGTAGTTAACGGTTATTGCAGTTAGTGCTTTTTCACCGCGCATCCAGGCGTGGGTAATTGCGCTTTGCTCGGCATGGACGGTTTGTTGCATGGTAGATCCAAGAAACTCCATATTGCCGCCAAAGTACAGATTACCGCTTATACCACGGGCCACAGCACCCACGTAGAAATGGGATAAGTCTGCCCGGGCGCAGGCCGCAGCGAGTGGCAATAAGGCAAATGCCAGCGCATCGTCATCCAGTCCTGACTGGGCTTTCAATGATTCCACTTCCGTTGCGCTAAACATCGCGGGGAAGTGGGGATCAGCAATCAAGGGTTGCAAAGCGGCTTGCAGGGAAGCCGGGAGTTGTGCGAGAGCAGCCTGAAAACGTGAGCGCATGGGTCATAGCCTCATAACAAGTAATTGAACCGTAGTTTACGGTTCTGTATGGGCTTTATATGTGATCTTTATCTAATTACAAATGCAACATATGAAATAAAGAATGAAAATGCGCGATCTCTCGCAAGTTTTAACCAAAGACAGCCAAAATTACCGGAAAAATTAACGGGGCAGTCAGTGACGTTATGATACCGCAAATGACCAGCGCCAATGAGCCAAAAGCACCCTCCTGGAAATCCAGCTCGGCACAGCGTGCGGTACCTAAGGCGTGTGAGGCTGCACCCATTGCCAGCCCGCGCGAAGCTTTGGTTTTGATGCGCATCAAATTCAGCAAAGTATGGCCGAATACCGCACCCAAAATGCCGACAAAAATGACGCACACGGCACTGATCGCCGGGATACCACCGATACTACCGCCAACGGCCATTGCAATCGGCGTGGTTACTGATTTAGGTAATACTGACGCTGCAATTTCAGGTGTTGCGCCCATTAGCAATGCAACCGACGTACCGGTAATCATCGCCACCATGCTGCCAATAAAACAGATAGTGATAATGGATTTCCAACGTGCGCGAATCTGATGAAGCTGTTCATACAGCGGGAAAGCAAGAGCAACGACTGCTGGTTGTAGTAAGTCATTCAACACCTTGCTGCCCTGGAAGTAATGTTCGTAAGGTGTGTGGGTAAACACCAAAATGGGAATGATAACAATCATTGAAACCAATAATGGGTTCAAAATTGGCGTTTTAAAACGCTTACCGATTTGGCGTGCGAGGAAAAAGGTTACAAGGGTTAACGGTAAAGACCACCAGATGTGATGAATCATTTTGTGTCGCCCTCACATTCACCCACAATTTTTCGCTCACCATGTACTAATTGTGAACTTAAACTCACCACAACGAACACCACTATCGTACTGATAAAACACGACACCACTACCGGGCCAAATTGCTGTTTTATTACATCAACATACTGCATCACGCCAACGCCAATTGGCACAAAAAGCAACGCCATATAGCGGATAAGCAAGTGGCAACTCGGCTTAACCCATTTAGCTGGCAGGATTTGTAGTGAGAGCAATACAAACAGAATTAACATGCCAATAATGCTGCCAGGAATAGTGATCGGAAGCAGTGAAGCAATCGCAATGCCTGCATATAAGCATATGTAAATTAATATAAAAGAACGCAGGTACTGCCAAATGACGGTGAGAGTGTTACGCATGGTGATTACCCTTTAATAAACGCATTCATCATACAATTAAAGCTGAAAATGTGCTACCGATCACATCATGAATTATGAGCATACCAAATATTCCCGTTTGGAACGTTCCAGAATGTTTTGGGCAATCTTACAACTCCACATTTTGCAGACATAAAAAAAGCGACCCACTGTGGGGTCGCTTTATTTGGCTTGAAACCGTTGATTAATTCAGACGTACCGGCATACCGGAACGGCCCTGAATTGCTTGATCCAATACGGTGCTATCCACATCAGGCTGAGCGGTAATCGCAGTCACATTGCTTTTCAGCGTGATTGGCACGATTTCAGTTGAGTTGAATTGCTGTTCAGTCGTAGACAGTGGGTTGTGCACTTCAATATAGCGCGTGCCATCTGGTTCAACGGTTGCTTTAACAGGTTCGTTGATGAACTGGACGCGTGTGCCGACTGGTACTTTCTCGAACAGGAACTTGATATCTTCGTTACGCAGACGCACACAACCGTGGCTCACGCGCAGGCCAATACCAAAGTTAGCATTGGTACCATGAATTGCGTACAGGCGGCCAATATAGAGCGCGTACAGACCCATAGGGTTGTCTGGACCCGCAGGAACAACGGCTGGCAGTGGAGTACCGGCAGCAATATATTCTGCGTGCATTTTCGCGGTTGGCGTCCAGGTTGGACCCGCTTTCTTACGTTCTACTTTTGTCGTCCAGTTCAGTGGGGTGTCTTTACCCAACTGGCCAATACCGATAGGTAACACGATGACTGTGTTAGTCCCTGCTGGGTAGTAATAGAGGCGCATTTCAGCACTGTTGATAACGATACCTTCATGAACGGTATCCGGCAGAATTAACTGCTGAGGAATGTTCAGGATGGTGCCAGCTTTTGGCAGGTATGGATCAACACCTGGGTTGGCTTCCAACATGTTGGAAAGACCCATCTGGTAACGCGCTGCGTATTCCTCCAGCGGTGCGGTACTACCTTCAGGAATGGTGACGACTTGGTTTTGACCAATCAGACGGCTGCCATCGGTTGGCAGAGGATAGGTCACGGCAGAAGCTGTTTTGCTAAAAGCCACAACAGCCACAAATGCCAGTAAAATTGTGCGTAGTTTCATATTCATGTATGCGAAGTATTTATGGCCATGCAGGCTAGTTAGTGAAGAAACGGAGCGGTTTGAGCGCGCATTATATGTGCATTCCATCAACCAGGGAAATCAGATGTGGATTAAATCACATTTTTTTGTGTATTGATTATTTTATCACCAGAGCACAAGCAGAGCGATCTGCACGTTGAGTTATGGCATAATGTGCCCGATCTCACATATTAAATAACTTATTTTACCAGGACATCTCTGTGCTAGTTTCCAGTAACGTCACAATGCAGTTCGGCAGTAAGCCGTTGTTTGAAAATATTTCTGTCAAATTTGGCGGCGGCAACCGTTACGGCTTGATCGGCGCTAACGGTAGCGGCAAGTCTACCTTTATGAAAATCCTCGGTGGCGATTTAGAGCCAACGCTGGGTAACGTTTCACTTGATCCGAACGAACGCCTCGGTAAGTTGCGTCAGGATCAATTCGCCTTTGAAAAATTCACCGTTCTCGACACGGTAATCATGGGCCATGCTGAACTCTGGGAAGTAAAAGAAGAACGCGACCGCATTTACGCGTTACCAGAGATGAGCGAAGAAGACGGCTACAAAGTTGCCGACCTGGAAGTCCTGTACGGCGAAATGGACGGTTACACTGCCGAAGCTCGCGCGGGTGAACTGTTGTTAGGCGTAGGCATTCCTGTAGAACAGCATTACGGCCCGATGAGCGAAGTTGCTCCAGGTTGGAAACTGCGCGTGTTGCTGGCGCAGGCACTGTTCTCAAACCCAGAAATTCTGCTGCTCGATGAACCGACGAACAACCTGGACATCGACACTATTCGTTGGCTGGAAACCGTGCTTAACGAACGTAACAGCACAATGATCATCATTTCGCACGACCGTCACTTCCTGAACATGGTTTGTACTCACATGGCGGATCTGGACTACGGCGAACTGCGTGTTTACCCAGGCAACTACGACGAATACATGACGGCGGCGACACAAGTGCGTGAACGTCTGTTGTCTGATAACGCCAAGAAAAAAGCGCAGATTGCAGACCTGCAATCCTTCGTTAGCCGCTTTAGCGCCAACGCCTCTAAATCTCGCCAGGCGACTTCGCGTGCTCGTCAGATTGATAAAATCAAACTGGACGAAGTTAAAGCATCCAGCCGTCAGAACCCGTTCATTCGCTTCGAGCAAGATAAGAAACTGTTCCGTAACGCGCTGGAAGTTGAAGGTTTGTCTAAAGGCTTTGATAACGGCCCGCTGTTTAAAGACGTTAACATGCTGCTGGAAGTGGGTGAAAAACTCGCCATTCTGGGTACTAACGGCGTGGGTAAAACCACTTTGCTTAAAACTCTGGTCGCCGAACTGACTCCGGACGCAGGTACTGTGAAATGGTCTGAGAATGTGCAAATAGGCTATTACGCACAGGATCACGAATACGAATTCGAAAATAACCTGACGGTGTTTGACTGGATGAGCCAGTGGATGCAAGAAGGTGACGACGAGCAAGCGGTGCGCAGCATCCTTGGCCGTCTGCTGTTCAGCCAGGACGATATTAAAAAACCTGCGAAGGTGCTGTCTGGTGGTGAAAAAGGCCGCATGTTATTTGGTAAATTAATGATGGAACGTCCTAACGTTCTGGTCATGGATGAACCGACTAACCACCTGGATATGGAATCCATTGAATCGCTGAACATGGCGCTGGAAATGTACCCAGGCACGCTGATCTTTGTTTCTCATGACCGTGAATTTGTTAGCTCGCTGGCAACACGTGTGATTGAGATTACGCCAGAGCGCTTGATTGACTTTACCGGTGGCTACGAAGATTACCTGCGTAGTAAAGGTATTGACGGTTAGTCAGCTAGCTGATTAATAGTTAAAATAAAAAAACCGCCTAATTGGCGGTTTTTTTATGGGGCTGACCGTTATTATTGCCAATAATCCTGCTCTTTCCCATCGACCAGTAAACGGCGTTTTTCGCCTGCCGGGAGTGTCAACTTCATCTCTCTCCATGCAGGTTGATATTCACCTTTACGGCTAAAGGTCACATGAATTTCATCTGCGTTGGTGTGAATTTCCCAGTTCAGCCATAGCGCGTTGCCTTGCTGATAACCCCATGATTCACCGTCATCTTCAAACAAGCTGCCGTGTGAAACGCCCGTACCTTGCAGCGGATACACTTTCAGCTCGCGCACATCGTCAGCGCTTGCTTTTATGTAAGTAATTCGTGCGGAATGCGGCAGGGCAGCACCGGCACGAACCAGCAATGGCAAGCGTTCCAGGGGGGCATCAACCACGATACTCTGACCGCCGCTATACCACTGACCGGTGTAATAGTCATACCAGCCCGTGTTATTTTCTGGCAGCCAAACTTCACGCCGGCGTTGGCCTTCTTCTACTACGCTTGCCACCAGCAAATCGCGGCCTAGCATGAAGTCGTCACACTCCTCGAAGGTTTTTACGTCATGTTCATGGTCGAGGAAAGTAGGGCGCAGCATGGGTTCGTCATCTGCATGGGCCTGCCACAGCAGGGTGTAGAAGTACGGTAACAGGCGATAACGTGTTTCGATAGCGCTGCGAATGGCCGGAGTAACAGATGAATACATCCACGGTTCATTGACGGTTTGATCATCATTCCACGAGTGAATGGTGAAACGTGGGTGCATTACGCCATTTTGTACCCAACGCACAAACAGCTCGGCTTCAGGTTTATCGCCAGAGAAGCCACCGACATCGTGCCCAACGTTATACAAACCAGACAGGCTCATGCCCACGCCCATACGGGTGTTATAGCGCAGCGTATTCCAGTTAGTGCGATTGTCGCCACTCCAGGTTTGCACATAACGCTGCATTCCAGCACAGCCTGAACGTGAAATCAGGTACGGACGTTTTTCCGGTGCGAAAGCTTGTTGCGCTTCCAGCGAGGCGCGCATCATCAACAGCGGCATGACTGGACGGATATTTTTGATGGCAATCTCTTCGCCAAAACCGTTGCAGCGGGCTTCCCCATCCCACACTTCATATTCGTTGTTATCATTCCAGGTGGAGTCGATACCCATCTCCAGCAGTTGCTTGGTGACGCCGTTTTGCCACCATTTCACGGTCGCCGGATTAGTGAAATCGAGGTGTGATCCTTCGTCATCCCAGAAGATGGATCTTTCTGGGCTATCTTGCTCGGAATCTTTAATAAACAGACCTTGCTCAACGACTTCCTGGTAACGCGGGTGATCCTGCAACAGACATGGCTTAATGTTCGCCGCCAGTTTAATGCCCGCATCGTGAAACGCCTGGCTCATCACTTTCGGCTGCGGCACTTTGTCGAAGTTCCAGTTAAAGACATAGCGCTTGTTATTAATGGAAGTGTAACCCGACGAAAGCTGGAACGAATCGCACGGAATAGCATGTTCATTGCACAAACGGATAAAGCTCATCAACTGGTTTTGCGCATCCGGTGCGTCGGTATAATGCATGGTTGAGCCGCTGTAGCCGAGGCTCCATTTCGGGCCAAACAATGTCTTACCCGTCAAGCGTACAAAGGCTTTGGTAACATCCAGCACTTGCGGACCGAGGAACAAGTAATAATCCACATCTCCCGATTCTGCCTGCCAACGACGATAGGGCAGGTGATAGTTGTCAATTTCGTTACCCAAATCCAACCAGCAACTGCTCAGGTTGTCGTAAAACATCCCGAAACTCACATCCGGGCGCTTAGTGATGGTGAACGGAATATGTTTGTACAGTGGGTCGGTAGATTCAGCGTTATAGCCCATCGCATCCAGGTTACGCATTTCATAACGGTTACCGGTGCGTTGAAGTGGGCCCGCTTTCTCGCCCAGGCCGTAATAACTCTCATCTTTAAAACGACGCTGATAATGTGCCACACCGTCGCCATGGGCATTGAGCAAATAAGCGCTGGTTGGGCGGTCGCTTGCCAGCATTTGCCACTCGTCGCTGTCGTTCTTATATTCCCACTCCAGCCACAGCGGCTGGTGAACGGTAACGCGCAGTTTATCGGTGCTAATACGCAGCATTTCATCACGTTCTTCAATCGTGAAACCAGGTAATGCAAAACCTTCCAGACTTTCGCGTGCGCGGCCTTCCCACGGCACATCGTTTTCAGGCGCAATACTCCAGGTGCGATTAAGCGCCAGTTTGTTCTCACGCTTAATTAATACGCGGAACATCCCTTGTTCCAGAACAAAAAGATTCAGGCGATGTTTGCCGTCCACGCTTAACTCAACGTGGTTGGAATCCGATTTCAACAGTGCCCATTTTTTCAAAGTTTTCATTGTTCACAATCCATCTATCAAGCGCGCTTAGTGCGGCGTTCAGCAATAAAAGAAACCAGGAATACAGCGCCAATCAGGTCAAAGAAGCCCATGGCGATAAACAGGGGGTTGTAGCCAATTTTGTCGGCGGTTACGCCAATCAACAGCGAGAACAGGAAGCTGGCAATCCAGGCGGCAGAGCCACGCATACCGTTAACCGTCGCCATTTGGCCTTTATCAAAGGAATCAACAACCAGTGCGCTCAACATGCACGAGATAATCTGGTGGCCAAAGCCGCCAACGGAAATCAGCGCGATGGTGATATACGGGTCTTTAGTGATGGCAACCAGTGCCAGGGCAATCATCATGAACGCGCCGGTAACTGAACTTGCCACGATGGAGTTGGTGCGTGAGCAGCCAAACCAGCGGGTGTAGATTTTGGTCAAATAACCACTGGCGATACTGCCGAGATCGGCGGCGAGGAACGGTAGCCAGGCGAACATGGCGATTTGTTTGAGGTCCATCCCGCGTTCGCTTGCCAGATACAGTGGTACCCAGAAACTCAGCACAGCCCAGGCCGGTTCAGCCATAAAAGCGGGAATGGCGATACCGTAGAAACGTTTGTTTTTACCTACAGTTTTCAGTGCGGTCAGAAACGGTAGTTTTACCGCTTCTGGCTCGTTATCCTGCTTGATAAACGCCAGTTCTTCTTTGCTCAGATTCGGATGTTGTTCCGGGTTGTGATAGAACAACCACCACAAAATGACCCACAGCATGGCCAGAACACCGGTAAACATGAACGCGCCCTGCCAGCCAAAAGAGGCGTGTGCAAAATAGATGATTGGCGGTGCAAGCATCGCACCAATCGAGAAGCCAACACCTGCCCAACCCGCTGCAATCGGGCGTTCTTTTTTCGGGAACCATTCACCGATAGTTTTGGCGTTCGCTGGCGTTGCTGCGGCTTCTGCTCCACCCATAAAAAAGCGCAAAATTGCCAGTTGCAGCCAACTCCCTGCACCGGCATGCATTATGCAAACAACAGCCCAAATACCTGCACAAACTAAGAAACCGAGCTTGAGGCCGATAACGTCAATTAACCAACCGCAGATAGGCTGGAATAGGGTATAGGCCAGTTGAAACGCACCGACAATCCAAGAATATTGTTCGGTGGTAATACCAAGACTGGTTTTCAGCTCAGGGGCCAAAATACCGAGTGAGTTGCGGGTAATGTAGTTAACGGTAACGCCTAACAAGAACAGCACCAGAACCCACCAGCGCAAGTTGCGGATAGTGCGTTTGCCCTTAACGGCGGCAACACCTGAATTTATGCCATGACTCATGTCTTTCTCCACGTAGAAGCATCTTCTGTCGGAATATTTTCTACAGTCATATGACTGCGTAAATTTGTATCTAATTGATTAATAATTATTTTATTATCTTATCGCCACATAATAGCAGGTTCAGTTATGGCAATGGAGTGAGCGTAAAACAGTTAGAAAATGCTCAATAGCAGCTTTGGTGAAAAAATTTTCATACGAAAGAGAAATACGTGCGTTTGATAACGAAAATCTCAGTGATTAAGCCATACACTTCGTCATGAAAAATTTTTCATTGCCGAAATGGGTGCAGATCACAGAATGAGTAAAAAGCTAAAAATCGCCGAAATTGCTGCGGAAACTGGGCTCTCAATTAGCACCGTTTCACGTGTGCTGGCGGGAAAATCAAACACCAGTGAACAGGCGCGCCAACAGGTATTGAATTGTGCCGGGCAAAAAGGTGTGCTGGCAGGAATGGCGGCAGGGCGCTTGCTACTTAACAGTTTGGTTGTTTTTGCGCCCCAACGCGCTTTTGATGAGCGAACTGACGTCTTTTATTATCGCGTCATTCAAGGGCTGAGCCAGGCGCTGTCGCCCCATGAAGTCCGGTTGCGTTATTGTGCTCTCGAAGAAAACGACAGCGACGCTAACCTGTTTCTGAGCAAAATAAATGAGGTGGAAACAGAAGCGGCGATCTTGCTCGGTATCGACTCACCGCATATCCACGACCTGGCCGTTGATCTCGGTAAGCCTTGCGTGTTGATCAACTGCCGTGATCGCAAAATGCGCTTGCCGGGAGTGGCACCGGATCACAAATTGATTGGTGATTTTGCAGCGAGCTATTTGTTCGAGCAGGGCCATAAAACAGTAGTGAATTTACTTTGCCTGCGGCGATACACCATGGAGTTACGTCTGGCGGGCATACGTGAGGCATGGGATGCCAACAATTTGCATTTTGATGACGCGCAGCATTTGATTACTGCGCAGAGTTTTAGCGCCAAAGAGAGTGAAAAGTTAATCAGTGAGTTTCTGGAGAAAACGCCGCGCCATTTGTTGCCCACAGCCTTGTTAGTTGGCGGCGATTTTATGGCAGCAGGAGCGGTGAGCGCTCTGCAAAACGCAGGATTGCGCGTTCCGCATGACATCTCAGTAATGAGTATCGACGGCTTTAACCTTGCAGCCATTCACGATGTGCCGCTGACCTCGGTGCATGTCCCGCGCGACACACTAGGAGAGGAAGCAGTACATATTCTTCAGCAACGTTTAATCCGTCCCGATGCACCAGTGGGGAATTTATTGCTAAACGGGACGCTGGTGGTGCGTGATTCGGTACGCCGTATTCGCCCCAACAAAAGCCATACGGCGGTCAGCAGCGTGGGGCTTTATGACGAATGATCGCCACACACTTCACATTGTGCATTACGCTGTAGTTTCATTTCGCGGAACTGGCAAGTCATCGCATCGTACATCACGATTTTTCCCGCTGCTGGCACACCGTAATGCGCCAGCAGTTTGATGGCTTCCATCGCCTGCAATGAACCCATCACGCCGACCAGCGGAGCCATTACACCCGCTTCTACGCAAGTCAGAGCATTATCGCCAAACAGGCGGCTCAGGCAGCGATAACAGGGTTCACCTTTCTGATAAGTGAAGACGCTGATTTGCCCTTCCATGCGAATCGCCGCACCTGAAACCAGCGGTTTCTTCAATGTGAAACAGCACTGATTGAGCTGATTGCGAATGGCTACGTTATCGGTGCAATCCATCACCAAATCATGGCTGGCAATCAACTCTAACAATTGCGCTTCGTCTAACAATGCATTAATCGTGTTTAGCTGAATATGCGGATTGATTGTCGCCAGTGACGCTTTAGCGGAGTCAACTTTCGGCTGTCCAATGGTGGCATCACAATGCAGCGTCTGGCGCTGCAAATTGGACAGTGCCACGGTGTCAAAATCTAGCAGCGTCAGGTGACCAACACCCGCAGCGGCCAGATACGGAGCTGCAGCACTTCCCAGACCGCCAAGCCCAACAATCAACACGTGCGCTGCTTTCAACGCTTCCTGGCCGTCAAAATCAAAACCTCGCAGAATAATCTGGCGGTTGTAGCGCAGCATTTCTTGATTGCTTAATTCAGCGGTCATGCTTAGCCTCCAAACAGGTGATTGAACGGTTCAATCTCAACCCAGTCACCCGCTTCAACATTGCCGCGTTCACGCTCCAGCACGATAAAACAGTTAGCCTGGCTAAAGGAGCTGAAAATATGCGAACCCTGATGCCCTGTGCTCAGCACTTCTAACTGCCCATCAATACCGGTGCGCATAATCCCGCGTTGGAAATCGAGGCGACCCGGAGATTTTTTCAATTTGCCAACAGTTCGGGCGCGCTGGCGTGGCGGCAGGGCGTTACCTTGTTGTCCGCTTAACTTAGCTAATAGCGGTTGAACCAGTTGATAGAAAGTCAACGCCGCTGAAACCGGATTACCTGGCAGGCCACAGAACCAGCTATTTTTCAGGCGGCCAAAAGCAAAAGGTTTGCCCGGTTTAATCGCAAGCTTCCAGAAACCGACTTCACCCAACTCTTCAAGCAATTGTTTGGTGTAATCCGCTTCACCGACGGAAACACCGCCGCTGCTGATAACCACATCAGCCTGGCTATCGGCTTCAATAAACGCCGCGCGCAGGGCTTCGGGGTCATCGCAGATTATCCCTAAGTCGACAACCTCGCAGCCTAGTTGCTCAAGCATGATATGGACCGCAAGACGGTTGGTGTCATAGATTTGGCCTTCGCCAAGCGGATGGCCTGGGAGTTGCAGTTCATCGCCGGTTGAGAATACCGCAGCGCGCACCTTACGCAGCACAGCCACTTGTGCAATGCCCAACGACGCAATCAGGGGTAATTCAGCCGCACTGAGTTTCTTACCCGCTGGTAACACGCTTGCACCCTGGCGAATGTCTTCCCCACGCAGACGAACGTTTTGCCCGTTTTTAACTTGTTCGTTAAAACGCACACCGCTTTCGGTTACGGTGGCTTCTTCTTGCATCACTACCGCGTCAGTTTCTGGCGGCACTGGCGCTCCGGTCATAATTCTAATGCAGGTCCCTTCTGGCCAAACATCTGCAAAGGGTTGTCCAGCAAACGCTTTTCCCGCCACCGGCAAGGCCACGCCTAATGCTAAATCTTTCAGGCGTACCGCGTAGCCGTCCATCGCTGAGTTATCGAAACCAGGTACGTCCAAAGGTGAAGTGACAGGGTGCGATGTAATGCGCCCAGCAGCTTGTAGCAAAGGGATTGACTCAGATTCGGTGACAGGAACAATTCGCGACAACATCTGTTCCATTGCGGTTTCAAGGGGGATAAGCCCGGCGGTAAATTCCATTAAAAGCTCCTGCAGCGCGGGAAAAAATATGTCGGACATTATGGCAGAGAAATGCAAATGGCTGAATGTCCCATTAGGAGTAATCCAAAATGCCATTTCTCTTTACATCACATTTACATCTTTCTATATTCGAAAATCGTCTCAAGCCGGTTCAACGAATCTGATATTTATAGAGAAAATGAAAACCGGATAACCATGACAGGGCTACGTCGAAATGAGCAAAGCAGTAATCGCTATTCACGGTGGCGCAGGAGCCATCACCCGTGCGCAACTCAGCCCCGAAAAAGAGCTGCTTTACATTAAAGCGTTATCGGAAATCGTTAAGGCCGGACAGGCGTTACTCGAAGCCGGTGGCAGCGCGCTGGATGCGGTTACCGAAGCGGTTCGCCTGCTCGAAGAATGCCCGTTGTTTAACGCCGGAATCGGTGCGGTGTTTACCCATGACGGTACGCATGAACTGGATGCCTGCATCATGGACGGCAACACCCTTGAAGCGGGGGCCGTTGCGGGCGTTAGCCATATTCGCAATCCCATTCTGGCCGCGCGTCAGGTTCTGGAACATAGCCCGCATGTATTGCTGATTGGCCGCGGTGCGGAAAATTTTGCCGAGCAGCAAGGGCTGGAGCCAGTATCGCCCGACATCTTCTCTACTCAGGAGCGTTGGGAACAACTGCAACGCGCCAGGGCGAATCAACAGACGCTGCTGGATCATGATGGTGTCGAACCCATTAATCCGGACACCAAATTTGGCACCGTGGGTGCTGTCGCACTCGACCAACACGGTAATCTGGCCGCAGCAACATCTACTGGCGGCATGACCAACAAAATGTCTGGCCGAGTCGGCGACTCCCCGATTATCGGCGCTGGATGCTACGCCAATAATGCTAACGTTGCGGTGTCTTGTACCGGAACGGGTGAAGTGTTTATGAAAGCCCTGGCGGCTTACGACATTGCAGCATTGATGGAGTATGGCGGCCTCAGCCTGCATCAGGCGAGTGAACGCGTGGTGATGGAAAAACTTCCGGCGCTGCAAGGTAGCGGCGGAGTGATTGCCGTTGATCTTGAAGGCAACGTCGCATTGCCATTTAACAGCGAAGGGATGTACCGCGGCTACGGTTATGTCGGTGATGCCCCGAGCGTCGGAATTTATCGCAGCCAGGAGCATTGATGCCCCACAGTCACGAACTGCCCGATGACGAAGTGCTGTCTGTTAGTGCACTGAACGTGAGTTTCCGCCAGGAAAAGGTCGACACCCAGGCGGTGTCTGAGCTGTCGTTTACGCTAAAACGCGGTGAGACACTGGCGATTGTTGGGGAGTCGGGTTCTGGGAAATCGGTTACGGCATTGGCGTTGATGCGCTTGCTGGAAAAGTCAGCAAGCTCGGTCAACAGCAATAAAATCCTGCTGCGCCGCCGCAATGGCCAGGTAATTGAACCGGCAACGCTGAATTCATCGCAAATGCGCAATGTGCGCGGTGCCGATATTGCGATGATCTTCCAGGAACCGATGACGTCACTAAACCCAGTGTTTCCTGTCGGCGAGCAAATTGCCGAATCCATCCGCTTGCATCAAGGGTTGGGTAAAAGTGAGGCAATGGAAGAAGCTAAACGCATGCTTGAGCGGGTGCGCATTCCGGAAGCAAAAGCGATTCTGGGCCGTTATCCGCACCAGCTTTCCGGTGGTATGCGCCAGCGCGTGATGATTGCAATGGCGCTATCTTGCCGTCCGGCGGTGCTGATTGCCGATGAGCCCACCACCGCACTGGATGTCACTATTCAGGCACAAATCCTCCAGCTGATTCGCGTTCTGCAAGATGAAATGCATATGGGCGTGATTTTTATCACCCACGACATGGGCGTGGTTGCAGATATTGCCGACCGGGTGTTGGTGATGTATCGCGGTCAGGCCGTGGAAACCGGTACCGTTGAGCAAATTTTCCGCGCACCTGAGCATCCTTATACCAAAACGTTACTTGCGGCAGTACCGCGCCTCGGCGCGATGAATGGCCGTGATTTACCCTGCAAGTTTCCACTGGTTAACCCAGACAATCCGCATAATCCCGAGACTGAAACCGAGCAAGACACGGTTACCCCAGGGTCAACACCTGTACTGCAAGTTCGTGATTTAGTGACACGTTTTGACATTCGTAGTGGCATTCTTAACCGAGTCACCAGCCGAGTACACGCAGTTGAAAAAGTGAGTTTTGATTTGTGGCCAGGTGAAACGTTGGGGCTGGTTGGGGAGTCGGGTAGTGGTAAATCCACTACCGGGCGTGCGCTGTTGCGGCTGGTAGAAACCCAAGGCGGCAGCATTCATTTCAACGGCCAGCGCATCGACACGCTTTCGAATGCGGATATGCAACATGTGCGCAAAGACATTCAGTTTATTTTCCAGGATCCTTACGCTTCACTCGATCCGCGTTTGACCGTCGGCTATTCGATTATGGAACCGTTGCTGGTTCACAATGTAATGCCCAAAGAACAGGCGCAACAACGCGTAGCCTGGTTGCTTGAGCGAGTCGGCCTGATGCCCGAACATGCCTGGCGTTATCCGCATGAGTTTTCTGGCGGACAGAGGCAACGCATCTGCATTGCCCGTGCGTTGGCGCTCAATCCAAAAGTAGTGATTGCCGACGAGTCTGTCTCAGCGTTGGATGTCTCGATTCGCGCGCAAATCATCAACTTATTGCTCGACCTACAGCGCGAGTTTGGCATCGCCTTTTTGTTTATTTCACACGATATGGCGGTGGTTGAGCGAATTTGTCATCGCGTTGCGGTGATGTATCTCGGGCAAATTGTCGAAATCGGCCCACGTCGTGCGGTATTCGAAAATCCGCAGCACCCATACACCCGTAAATTAATGGCGGCTGTTCCGGTTGCAGACCCTGCCCATCGTCGTCCAAGACCTGTTTTGCTTTCTGATGAAATCCCCAGTACCACGCATAAGCTGGGATATGAACCGCATGTTGCAACGCTTGTGAATGTCGGGCCCGGGCACTTTGTTGCCCTGCCACAATAATAATCAGGAGAACACAATGACCGTATTTGAAAGTAAAAAGTGGTTATTGGCTGCGGGTCTTGCGACCAGCGTCATTGCCGCTCCGGCATTTGCTGCTAAAGATGTTGTTGTCGCCGTCGCATCCAACTTCACCACGCTTGACCCGTATGATGCTAACGACACTCTTTCTCAGGCAGTGGCGAAATCGTTTTATCAGGGGCTATTTGGCCTGGATAAAGAGATGAAACTGCAAAATGTGCTGGCTGAAAGCTACACCGTTTCTGATGATGGGCTGGTTTACACCATCAAGTTGCAGCCAGGCGTTAAATTCCAGGATGGCACCGATTTCAACGCCGAGGCGGTGAAAGTAAACCTGGATCGCGCCAGTAATCCTGAAAATCACCTCAAGCGCTATAACCTGTACAAGGCGATTGCTAAAACCGAAGCGGTAGATGCCAACACGGTAAGAATCACGCTCAAACAGCCGTTCTCGGCGTTTATTAATATTCTGGCCCATCCGGCAACGGCGATGATTTCCCCGGCAGCACTGAAAAAATACGGCAAAGAGATTGGTTTCCATCCGGTAGGCACCGGCCCGTATCAGCTGGAAACCTGGAACCAGACTGACTTTGTGAAAGTGAAGAAATTCGCCGGTTACTGGAAACAAGGCCTGCCTAAACTGGATTCGATCACCTGGCGTCCGGTGGTGGATAACAACACTCGTGCGGCAATGCTACAAACCGGCGAAGCCCAGTTTGCGTTCCCGATTCCTTACGAACAGGCCGGAGTGCTTGAGAAAAACGACAAGCTGGAACTGGTAGCTTCGCCGTCTATCATGCAGCGCTACCTCAGCATGAACGTCACGCAAAAACCGTTTGATAACCCAAAAGTACGTGAAGCTATCAACTACGCAATTAACCGCCAGGCGTTGGTGAAAGTGGCGTTTGCCGGTTATGCGACACCAGCAGAAGGTGTTGTGCCGCCGTCTATCGACTTCGCACAAAAATACAAGCCGTGGCCATATGATCCGGCGAAAGCGCGTGAATTACTAAAAGAAGCGGGTTATCCGAATGGTTTCGAAACCACGTTGTGGTCATCGCATAACCACAGTACGGCGCAAAAAGTGTTGCAGTTCACTCAGCAGCAACTGGCCCAGGTCGGGATCAAAGTGAAAGTCACGGCGATGGATGCCGGGCAGCGTGCCGCAGAAGTGGAGGCCAAAGGGCAAAAAGAGAGCGGTGTAAGAATGTTCTACACCGGTTGGTCGGCATCGACAGGTGAAGCAGATTGGGCGTTGTCGCCACTGTTTGCATCATCTAACTGGCCCCCAACATTGTTCAACACTGCGTTCTACAGCAATCCGCAGGTTGATAAAGACCTGGTTGAAGCGCTGAAAACAACTAACCGTGATGAGAAAGCGAAACTGTACAAAGACGCACAGGACACCATCTGGAAAGAATCTCCGTGGGTGCCGTTGGTGGTCGAAAAACTGGTTTCCGCGCACAGTAAAAACCTAAGCGGTTTTTATGTGATGCCAGATACCGGGTTTAGTTTTGATAACGCGGATTTGAAATAAGGTGATGGATATTACCCTAACCCTCTCCCTAAGGGAGAGGGTTAGGGCGAGGGTGTTTAAAGAAGATGTTTAACTATTTTCTCAAACGTCTGCTGGGTCTGATTCCTACACTGCTTATCGTCGCGGTGCTGGTGTTTCTGTTCGTCCACATGTTGCCCGGTGATCCGGCGCGGTTGATTGCAGGGCCGGAGGCCGATGCCAGTGTTATTGAAATGGTGCGCAAACAGCTTGGGCTGGATTTACCACTGTGGCAGCAGTTCTGGCATTTTATCAGCAACGTTGTGCAGGGCGACTTCGGCACCTCAATGGTGTCACGCCGTCCAGTTTCTGAAGAGATAGCCAGCCGCTTTATGCCTACGTTGTGGCTGACGCTGACCAGCATGATTTGGGCGGTTATCTTCGGCTTGTTCACCGGGATCATTTCCGCAGTCTGGCGCAACCGCTGGCCGGACAGATTAAGCATGACGATTGCCGTTTCCGGTATTTCTTTCCCGGCCTTTGCGTTGGGAATGTTGCTGATGCAGATTTTCTCAGTGGAACTGGGCTGGCTTCCCACCGTGGGTGCTGACACCTGGCAACATTACATCTTACCTTCGGTAACGCTTGGTGCAGCTGTAGCCGCAGTGATGGCACGCTTTACGCGAGCCTCGTTTGTTGATGTGCTGCAAGAGGATTACATGCGCACTGCGCGTGCCAAAGGGGTGAGCGAAACGCTGATAGTGATAAAACACGGGCTGCGTAACGCAATGATCCCAGTTGTCACCATGATGGGATTGCAGTTTGGTTTTTTACTCGGTGGCTCAATTGTCGTCGAAAAAGTATTTAACTGGCCGGGGCTTGGGCGCTTGCTGGTGGATTCAGTCGAAATGCGCGACTATCCGGTCATTCAGGCGGAAGTCTTGCTGTTCTCGCTGGAATTTATTGTTATCAACTTAGTGGTGGATTTGCTGTACGCCGCCATTAACCCGGCCATCAGGTACAAGTAAGGATGCGACTCTTTAACTGGCGACGCCAGGCGGTACTGAATGCGATGCCGATTGTTCGGCCAAACCAGGTGCGCACTCCGTGGCACGAGTTTCTGCGCCGCTTACGCAAGCAACCGGTGGCGATGTTCGCTGGGACATTCGTGTTATTCCTGATTGTCATCGCGCTGGTTGCACCATGGATATCCCCGTTTGATGCCGAAAACTATTTTGATTACGACCGTCTTAACGATGGTCCATCAATGCTGCATTGGTTTGGTGTCGATTCGCTAGGGCGCGATATTTTTAGTCGCGTGCTGGTTGGTGCGCAAATATCGCTAGCAGCAGGTGTATTTTCGGTACTAATCGGCGCACTGATTGGCACCTTTTTCGGCTTGCTGGCGGGTTATTACGAAGGCTGGTGGGATCGCGCAATTATGCGAATTTGCGATGTGCTGTTCGCTTTCCCTGGCATTTTGCTGGCTATTGCTGTGGTCGCGGTGATGGGGAGCGGTATGTCGAATGTGATTATCGCCGTTGCCATATTTAGTATCCCGGCATTTGCCCGCCTGGTGCGTGGCAATACGCTAGTACTGAAACATCAAACCTTTATTGAATCTGCCCGCAGTATCGGTGCTTCTGATGCGACAATTATCTTTCGCCATATCCTACCGGGGACAGTTTCCTCGATAGTAGTCTATTTCACCATGCGTATTGGCACGTCGATAATCTCGGCCGCCAGCCTTTCGTTTTTGGGTTTAGGTGCGCAGCCACCAACGCCGGAGTGGGGGGCGATGCTCAACGAAGCACGAGCTGACATGGTGATTGCACCACATGTGGCAATCTTCCCAAGTCTGGCAATCTTCCTGACGGTGCTGGCGTTTAATTTGCTGGGTGATGGCTTGCGGGATGCGTTGGATCCGAAGATAAAAGGGTAGGGATGTTTTGCACCCTCACAGAGGAAGAGGGTGCAAATTGTAGAACTTAAACCACGCAACCCCACAGATCATATTCGTCCGCGTTTTCAACTTTCACGCGTACCACATCACCAGGTTTGAGTTTGGTTTCGCCGTTCAAATACACAGCTCCGTCGATTTCCGGAGCGTCAGCCATACTGCGGCCAATCGCGCCTTCTTCGTCAACTTCATCAACAATAACCAGAATTTCTCGGCCCACTTTTTCTTGCAGACGTTCAGCAGAAATCTGCTGTTGCAGTTGCATGAAACGGTTCCAACGTTCTTCTTTCACCTCTTCCGACACAGGGTCTGGCAGTTCGTTGGCTGTTGCACCGTCAACTGGGCTGAACTTGAAGCAGCCAACGCGATCAAGACGTGCTTCTTTCAGGAAGTCGAGCAGCATCTGGAAGTCTTCTTCGGTTTCGCCTGGGAAGCCAACAATGAAGGTTGAACGCAAAGTCAGATCCGGGCAGATCTCGCGCCATTGCTTAATGCGCTGCAACTGGCGGTCAACGCTGCCTGGGCGCTTCATCAATTTCAGAATGCGTGGGCTGGCGTGTTGCAAAGGGATATCCAGGTACGGCAGGATTTTGCCTTCTGCCATCAATGGAATCACATCATCAACGTGCGGATACGGGTAAACATAGTGCAGACGCGTCCACACGCCGAGTTTAGCCAGTTGTTCGCACAGGCTCACCATGCTGGTTTTCACCGGCTCACCGTTGTAGAAACCGGTGCGGTGTTTAACGTCCACACCGTAAGCGGAGGTATCTTGAGAGATAACCAGCAGCTCTTTCACGCCTGCATCGACCAGACGTTTAGCTTCTGACAGCACATCGCCAATTGGGCGGCTGTCGAGATCACCACGCATGGAAGGAATGATGCAGAAAGTGCAACGATGGTTACAGCCTTCGGAAATTTTCAGGTACGCATAGTGACGCGGAGTCAGCTTCACACCTTGTTCCGGCACCAGGCTCAGGAATGGGTTGTGTTTAGGTTTTGGCACATAGTGGTGAACGTGCTGCAAAACTTGCTCGTAGCTATGCGGGCCGGTGATTTCCAGAACTTTAGGATGCACTTCACGGATTTGATCTTCTTTGGCCCCTAAACAGCCGGTGACAATCACTTTACCATTTTCATTCAGCGCTTCGCCGATCGCTTCGAGCGACTCTTGTACGGCACTGTCGATAAAGCCACAGGTGTTAACGATAACCATATCGGCATCATCATAGCTAGGCACTACATCGTAACCTTCGGTGCGCAGCTCAGTCAGGATTCGTTCAGAATCAACGAGGTTTTTTGGGCAGCCGAGGGAGACAAAGCCAATACGGGGTTGTTGCATACAGGTCACGCTCACAAAGTAAACAGAAAATAAAAACCGAGCGATTCTACACGGGTTTGTGGCAAGGCTCTACAGGTTGTTTTTTTAAAGCGTCTGGCGAGCAAATTCGGACTAATGGAAGCGCCTTCCTTTTGCTTACCTGCGATGCTCGCTTTATTATCTTCCCGCTTTGTATATACATAACGTCCCGCTCAAAGAGAGAACCGCATTATGCGCAAGATTTTAACCCTTTCCGGGATGCTAACGGGTGTCCTTTTATTGTCAGCCTGCAATGTAATTCCTACGCCACTCAACACACCTCCTGCGACCGCGCAAAAATTTGTCTGTGGTAGCAGCGATAAGCTCGCGATAGACGGTGATTATGCCTGGCTTAATGGCAACCGTTACTCCTACCAGAATATGATCGGTGGGCAGGCGTTTTATCGCTATCACAGCAGCAACTTCGGTCTGAAAAAAGTCGGGGAAAATCGCACGTTGATGATGGGTCTTGATGCTAAACCTTGTAAAGCGGTGCAATAATTAATGAAATCGCCACGTCACCTGACGCGCCTGAGTACCTTGCTGCTCGGTTTTATGCTGACGGGGTGTGGAACGCTGTCAAATGTCGCGCCCGAGGCCGAAGTGCCGCAAAAGGCGCAGCGTGTGTGCGGTGACCCCGCAAGTCGTAATATTGATCAATGGCTGCCAACCATGGTTGAACAGCAGTCGCCCGCGATGGTGGTTGGGGTTATTGGCGCTAATAACCAACGTCACTACTGGCATTTTGGTATGACTGATGCCGAACACCCTATTCCAGTCGACGAACATACGCTTTTTGCCGTGGGCTCGCTCAGTAAAGGCATGACCGCCGAGGCAACAGCGGTGTTAGTGGCGCAAGGGCGTTTGCACTGGTCAGATACGCTCGAAACCTTGCTGCCGCCGTCGGTTGCATTAAGCGATGACGCTAAAAAAATTACTTTGCTCCAACTGGTTACGCATACCTCTGGCTTGCCACGGCAGAACATGGATTTGCCAATGCTGACCGCGTTTGTGCGCTATCTGGGTAACGGCGAGAATTTCTACTCCCATCTCGACAGCGACAATGTGGTTGCCGACCTGGCTGATTTTTCGAAACCATCCCGCGATGAGCCACGCTATTCGAACCTGGGTTTTGCCGTGCTGGATTATGTTCTGCGTTATCAAACCGGGCAGCGTGCTGATCAACTGGTTGAGTCGTTAATCTTTAATCCTCTGGATATGCGGAACAGCAGTTTTACCCCGCAAAAGTTGAAAAGTTATCCGCAACGCGCCATCGGCCATGCGGGCAGCCAGCCAAAATTTATTCCTCGTGGGCAAGTGGTGCCTGACTGGCAGTTCACCGGCAATATGATCGGGGCGGGTGGCTTGTACACTGACACCGCCGATTTGCTGACCTTTGCCGCCGCACATCTTGATGGCAGCGGCGATGCCACGCTGGATAAAGCAATTCACGATACGATGCAAATCTATTATCCCCGTGACAAAGAAGCGGCCAATATTGCCTGGGTGACGGATACTTATGGCGAGCAATCCATCACTTATCAGGTGGGGTATATTGGCGGATACTCCAGTTACATTGGTATTGACCGCGTGAATCATTTTGCCGTCGTGGTTTTGCAAAACAGCTTCACCTGGCAAAATAATCTTGGGCACAGTGTGTTACGCCAAATGCTCGAGGAACAGCGTCAATCCGCCACTTGCCGTGTAATTACCGCTGCGTAAGACCTTGTTTCTCAGGAAGTGTTAGCAATTGTAAAACTTTTTGCTGTGGATCAAAAAAATCAGCGAAAAAGCCTATTCAGCTTAAAATTTATCCATACTATAAGTGTGTGTAATGATTCAAACCACACGGAGGGTAAATGTATGACTGGGGAGCCAATCAAACGCGATCTCTTGAAAAAGATGATTATCGCCAAAATAGACGTAGCCGCTTATCTTGCCCTGAGAAAAGCCAAAGGCTATATGTCTGTCGTTGAAACTGAGCATTTACGCGATAACTTGTTCGATTTATCCAATGAGTATCACGAGAAGTCTCTACGTCTCAGGTCCCACCTCGCAGCACAAGAAATGGAGAATATTAACCAGGGAATGAATGCAGTGTGTTCTGCAGCCGTTTGTTTGATGACCGGGCGTCACGATTGCCCGCAATATATCGCTGTCGATGCTGAAAAACTCGATAACTGCTTGTCAGAGCTTTCCACCAGCCTGAAAAGTCTTATGGACAACCCGCTGGCTGTAGAAACCTGATGATTTTTGGGGGAGAGGACTCCCCCAACTTAAGCTTTTGTAAAATTGCCAACCTTCAATTCCTGGAAGACTAACCTTATCGGGTATATCCGATAAGGAGAAGGTATGCCACGGTCGTTACTGCATTCACTCATCGCCCCGTCGTTATTAGTTTGGGCAAACGTTAGTCTGGCCGCCGAGGTCAAAGTCGATGTGCTGCAAAGCAAACTTGCTAATCCCTGGTCTTTGGCATTTTTACCGGATAATCAGGGCATGCTTATCACGCTGCGTGATGGTCAATTGCGCCGTTGGCAGACTGGCGAAGGTTTAGGCGAGCCGATAGTCGGCGTGCCTAAGGTCTGGGCGCATGGGCAGGGGGGATTGTTGGACGTAGTACTGGCTCCGGATTTTGGAAAAAGCCGTCGCGTCTGGCTAAGTTTTGCCGAAGCTACCAGTGATGATGACAAAGCGGGCTTGGCAGTAGGATACGGCACATTAAGCAGCAACATGCAGCAGTTGGAAAGCTTCAAAGTGGTTTTCCGCCAGACGCCAAAACTCTCGACGGGTAATCATTTCGGTGGGCGTATGGCCTTTGATGGCAAAGGCTATTTGTTCATCGCACTGGGTGAAAATAACCAACGCTCAACCGCGCAGGATTTAGATAAACTCCAGGGAAAACTCGTACGCCTGACACAAAATGGTGGCATACCACCAGATAACCCGTTTGTCGGTAAACAAGGGGCGAGAAGCGAAATCTGGTCTTATGGGCATCGCAATCCACAAGGTCTTGCGTTTAACCCAACCAATGGCGAACTGTGGCTCAATGAGCATGGCCCGCGTGGCGGCGATGAAATCAACGTACCAAAGCCTGGCAAAAACTACGGCTGGCCGCTCGCAACATGGGGTATTAATTACAGCGGTTTGCCTATTCCTGAAGCGAAAGGTGAAATCGTTGCGGGCACCGAACAGCCGATTTATTACTGGAAAGTATCCCCAGCGGTGAGCGGTATGGCGTTCTATAACGCAGACAAATTCCCACAATGGAAGGGGAAGTTGTTCATCGGCGCGTTGAAGGAGAAAAACCTGATTGAGCTGACACTGGACGGCGAAAAAGTCACAGAACAAAAACGTTTACTGGACGACCGTGGCGAGCGTATTCGTGATGTGCGAGTCGGCCCGGACGGCTATCTTTATGTCCTGACCGACGAATCTGACGGGCAATTACTGAAAATTAGCCCATCAGCTTAATGCGTTAACTTAGTGGGATCATAACCACTTTCTTGAACGCCGGTCGTTGGGTCAATTGTTGATACCAGCGCTGCAAATTAGGGAAATCATTCCATTGGATATCGAGATTTAGAAGGTTGTAAATGCTCGGGCCAAGCGCAATATCTCCTGTGCCAAATTCGTCACCACCTAGCCACGGTTGTTTCGCAAGTCCGGCATCAACCATGGCAAATAAGGTATTGCACTGAGCAATGCTGTCAGTAATCAACTTTGCATCTCGTTGTTCAGGTGGAGTGCGTACCAGACTGAAAAATACGCCGCGATGCGGGCCTGCAAGCGCTGTACCTGCCCAGTCCATCCATTTTTCACCGCGTGCGCGTGCGGCAGGTTCTGCAACCCAGAGTGAGTCTTTGCCATACTGAGCTGCCAGATAACGCACAATGGTATTGGATTCCCAAAGTGTCAGACTGGTGGCGTCGTCATGAATGCACGGCACCAGTGCGTTTGGGTTCATCGCCAGATATTCTGCATCATGCGTTTTACCAAATTTGCCGCCAGCCGGGATGGAGTGATACGCCAGGCCTAACTCTTCCAGGCACCACAGTACTTTCTTCACATTCGTTGAATTGTCTCTGCCCCAAACTGTGATCATTTTGTTTCCTCATTGTTAGTTTGCACTTCAGTATGCCGTGCGCTGGCGAAGAAAACAGCACGTGAGTTCAACGGCAGGTAAAAAACTCGTCAACGTGGCGGCACGCGACGCATTTATCGAATAAACTTAAAAAACTTTACCAATGCTTTGTTTCTTTAAGCGGATTCACACGTTAGCTTACTGGCAACTTGATGATTAAGTAACGGCGTGCGTCGTGACTTTTATAGAATGGATACTGGGTGGTGTTATGAAAACTTTGCAAATCCCTGCTTCGCTACGAGCATTACTGGCAGGTACGACCCTGCTTTTGGTGGCCGCACCTGCGGTTAGTGCAGAACAGACTGCTGATGCACCACAAGTTGATGCTAAAGCCTGGATCTTAATGGATTACGCCAGCGGCAAAGTGTTGGCGGAAGGGAATGCCGATCTTCAATTGGATCCTGCTAGTCTGACTAAGCTTATGACCAGCTATGTGGTTGGCCAGGCTATCAAGGCTGATAAAATCAAGCTTACCGATATGGTCACTATCGGTAAAGATGCCTGGGCCACCGGTAACCCTGCATTGCGCGGTTCGTCGCTGATGTTCCTCAAACCGGGCGATAAAGTCTCGGTGGAAGATTTGAATAAAGGCGTGATCATTCAGTCAGGTAACGATGCCAGTATTGCTATTGCTGATTATGTCGCAGGTAGCCAGGATTCGTTCGTCAGCCTGATGAACAACTATGCGCAAAAGCTCAATCTCACCAACACCACCTTTAAAACCGTACATGGCCTTGATGCGCCGGGTCAGTTCAGTACCGCGCGTGATATGGCGTTGCTGGGCCAGGCGTTGATTCATGATGTGCCAGAAGAGTACGCCATCCACAAAGAGAAAGAATTCACCTTTAACAACATTAAGCAGCCGAACCGTAACCGCTTGCTGTGGAGTTCAAATCTTAACGTTGATGGTATGAAAACAGGCACCACCACCGGCGCAGGCTACAACCTTGTTGCATCGGCAACTTCCGGTGACATGCGCTTGATTTCTGTCGTGCTGGGCACCAAAACTGATCGTATTCGCTTCAATGAAAGTGAAAAACTGCTGACGTGGGGTTTCCGCTTCTTCGAAACCGTCACGCCAATTAAACCTGACGCCACCTTTGTGACGCAACGTGTGTGGTTTGGGGACACCAGCGAAGTGAACCTCGGTGCCGGTGAAGGTGGCTCGGTCACTATTCCTCGTGGCCAGTTGAAAAACCTGAAGGCGAGCTTCACTCTAACTCAGCCACAACTTACCGCACCGCTGAAAAAAGGCCAGGTTGTCGGGACTATCGACTTCCAGCTTAACGGTAAATCAATCGAACAGCGCCCGCTGATGGTCATGCAGGCAGTGGAGGAGGGTGGATTCTTTAGCCGGATGTGGGACTACGTGTTGATGAAGTTTCATGGCTGGTTCGGTAGCTGGTTCGCTTAATACCCTTCATATTTTGAGTTTCAGAGGTGTGGGCTATACGCCCTCACCTCTTGTTGCCAACCTGCATGCTCAAAATATTTTGGGTATCGTCAACAATTACCACTCTATTTGAATACTCTCCGACGTGGCGTAGTCAATAAAGGCCGCGTCGGGTTGTTCATTGCTGATTATCAAATCAAAAGCAGAAAGTGGCCCCATACAGGCCGAGCGCACTTTGCCAAACTTGCTGCTATCCACCACCAACACACGCTGCTGTGCCATCTCTAATGCCCAGTGTTTTACCGGCAATTCGTCCAGATTAAAACAGGTCGCCCCGTGACGGGTATGAATGCCTGCCGCCGAGAAAAAGGCTATATCCGGGCAGAAGTTGTTCAGGCATTCCTGGAAATTTATAGGTTTGAAAATCGCATTGCTGGCGTGAAATTCGCCGCCGCTTAAAATAACCCGACAGCCGGGTTTATCTTGCAACGCCAGAAAAGTGTTTAACGAGTAACATACTCCGGTAAATTCCAGTCCATCATCCAGCGCTTCAATGATGTAGGGCGTTGTGGTTCCGCAGTCAAAAAATATTGTTTGATGGGGGCGAACCAATGCTGCAGCCAGGCGCGCAGCATGGCGTTTTTCTTCAACACGACGGGTTTTTTGATCGCTTAAAAGATAGTGGTTGGCGGTCACGCTACGGGGTTCAAGTACAACATATCCCCCCAATAACACGACGGGCCCAGGCTCACTGCTGAGGTCACGGCGTATAGTCATTTCAGAGACGCCCAGCAAAGCAGACGCCTCTTTAAGATGAATTTTGTCGCTGCGTTTAAGCGCCTGAATCAGGCGATTGATGCGTTCGTCGCGCCGGGTTTCCATGTAAGCAGCTAAACCTTTGTTATTCCCCCGCCAGATGCGAGGGTTTGAGTGAGAGCGTTAATTAACGCATCTTACCTTTGCTCAAAGGCTTAGTCACGCACCCAGCCTTTACGGATGGGGAGGGCAAAACAGAAACGATAAACCTGATGCATTCGCAGGTAAATCTGTGCGCCGAATAGATTCCATACCATTTGTGCCAGCAGACAAGAACACAGACCTACGAGCAAACCGCCGAGCATATCCAGCGGCCAGTGCACACCAAGATAAACGCGTGACCACGCAATCGCACAGGCAATAGAAAATAATACAACTCCCGACCACACGCGATGCCAGAATAAAAACGCCAGCGCGAAGGTGAAAATTACAGTGCCGTGATCGCTTGGGAAGGAGTCGTCCGGCGCGTGATGCAGGAAGTTATAGCCAAAACCAGTCACAAACGGTCTGTCATGCGGGAACAGATGGCCGATTATCCACGACAACGACACGCTGATGATAATCGCCAGAGTGGTCTTAATCACCATTGCACGCTGGGCGGTCATTTGGCGGCGTTGCCCCCACAGCCAAAGAATGACTATCAACAGTGGCACGATGCTAATCAAATCTTTAGCGGTAAAAATAGCGAGCTTAATCAGCCACTCCGGAGAGGTGGGAGTAGCGTTAATCAGCAGGAAAAGTGTCTGATTGAGCTGTTCTAACATAACGATTTTTGTTCCTTAACCAGCCATATGGAGACAATGCTGTACACCCCAATTTGGGAGAACCCTGGACGCGCCAAACCACAAACCCACAGAATGGCGAACTGTGAAAGATAAAGCCGTATCGGTAAGTGATAAAGCAGCTTTGTCTTATTTGTCATGGGATTGTTCAAACAGCACGGGCTTATTCGATCAACATCTATCGGAAAGAATACGTAGAGGATATTAAGAAAACCTTAAACAACAGAACAATCGGCGATGTGTTACCAATAATTCACTATCTACAGCGCGGGCAATTTATTACACTTTGCGCGTTTTCTTATCTCTCGAGTTACTAATGCAAAATAATAAGCGACTAGGTCGCCAGGCACTGCTATTCCCGCTGTGTCTGGTGCTCTATGAATTTTCTACGTACATCGGCAATGACATGATCCAGCCGGGCATGCTGGCGGTTGTCGAACAGTACAACGCGGGAATCGAATGGGTGCCAACGTCCATGACCGCATACCTGGCGGGTGGCATGTTTTTGCAGTGGTTGCTGGGGCCGTTGTCAGACCGAATTGGCCGCCGTCCAGTGATGCTGACCGGGGTTGTGTGGTTTATCGTCACCTGTCTGGCGACATTGCTTGCGCAAAACATTGAACAATTCACCATCCTGCGTTTCTTGCAGGGCGTGAGCCTGTGCTTTATTGGTGCGGTGGGATACGCGGCGATTCAGGAATCTTTCGAAGAAGCGGTGTGTATTAAAATCACGGCGCTGATGGCGAACGTCGCGCTGATCGCGCCATTGCTAGGCCCATTAGTGGGTGCTGCCTGGATTCACTACGCGCCGTGGGAAACGATGTTTGTGCTGTTTGCCGCCCTTGCGGCGTTTTCGTTCTACGGCCTGCATCGAGCCATGCCGGAAACGGCTACGCGTTTGGGCGAAAAGCTTTCGCTGCGTGATTTAGGCCATGACTACAAACTGGTGCTGAAAAACGGCCGCTTTGTTGCCGGTGCGCTGGCAATTGGTTTTGTCAGCCTGCCTTTACTGGCGTGGATTGCGCAATCGCCGATTATCATCATCAGCGGTGAAAAGCTGTCGACCTACGAGTACGGTTTACTACAGGTTCCTATCTTTGGTGCGCTGATCATCGGCAACCTGGTGCTGGCGCGTTTAACCTCACGTCGTAGCGTGCGTTCACTGATTATCCTTGGCGGCTGGTGGATTGTACCGGGTCTGGCGGTTGCGGCTGTCGCGACGGTTGCCTCATCTCATGCTTATTTGTGGATGACTGCCGGTTTGAGCATTTACGCCTTCGGTATTGGCCTTGCCAACGCAGGCCTGGTGCGTTTGACGCTGTTTGCCAGCGACATGAGCAAAGGCACGGTATCTGCTGCGATGGGGATGTTGCAGATGTTTATCTTCACGGTGGGTATCGAAATAAGCAAACACGCTTACCTGTTAGGTGGTAACGGTTTGTTCAGTCTGCTGAACTTGCTGGGCGGCGTTATCTGGCTAGGTTTGATGTTTATGTTTTTGAAAGATAAGACCGTGGGTAACAGAACCGATATTTAGCTTTATTGTTGATAAAAAAATACCCCGGCATGCCGGGGTATTTTGTTTTTGCGGATGGGAAATTACTTAACAGCCATACCTGCTTGCGCACCGCTATCCGGGCTCAACAGGAAGATATCTTTTCCGCCAGGACCTGCTGCCATTACCATCCCTTCGGAGATGCCAAAGCGCATTTTACGCGGTGCCAGGTTTGCCACCATTACAGTCAAACGGCCTTCCAACGCTGCTGGGTCAGGGTAGGCTGAACGGATACCTGAGAACACGTTACGTTTCTCACCGCCAAGATCCAGCGTCAGGCGCAGCAGTTTGTCAGAGCCTTCAACAAATTCCGCTTTTTCAATCAGCGCAACACGCATATCGACTTTAGCGAAATCATCAAAAGTGATGGTTTCCTGAATCGGGTCGTCAGCCAGCGGGCCAGTTACTGGAGCAGCCGCAGCTTTCACTTCTTCTTTCGATGCTTCAACCAGCGATTCAACCTGTTTCATTTCAATGCGGTTATACAGCGCTTTGAAAGTATTCACTTTATGATTCAGCAGCGGTGTATTGATGCTGTCCCAGGTTAGTTCACAATTCAGGAAGTCTTCAACACGTTCGGAAAGCGTAGGCAGCACGGGTTTCAGCCAGGTCATCAGCACGCGGAACAAGTTAATGCCCATGGTGCAGATAGCTTGCAGGTCTGCATCACGGCCTTCTTGTTTTGCCACAACCCATGGAGCTTGTTCATCGACATAGCGGTTTGCCACGTCAGCCAGTGCCATAATCTCACGCACGGCACGACCGAACTCGCGGCTTTCCCAGGCTTCGCCAATAGTTTGCGCTGCATCGGTGAAGGTTTTGTACAGTGCCGGGTCAGCAATTTCAGCAGAAAGCTGGCCATCAAAACGCTTAGCAATAAAGCCCGCGTTACGGGAAGCCAGGTTCACAACTTTGTTGACGATGTCACTGTTCACGCGCTGCACGAAATCTTCCAGATTCAGGTCGATATCGTCGATACGTGAAGATAGTTTCGCGGTGTAGTAATAACGCAGGCTGTCGGCGTCAAAATGGTTCAACCAGGTACTGGCTTTAATAAACGTACCGCGAGATTTGGACATCTTCGCGCCGTTTACTGTCACATAACCGTGAACAAACAGGTTGGTTGGCTTACGGAAACCGCTCCCTTCTAGCATGGCTGGCCAGAACAGGCTGTGGAAGTAAACGATGTCTTTACCAATGAAGTGATACAGCTCGGTGGTAGAATCTTGCTTCCAGTATTCGTCAAAACTTTCAGTGTCGCCGCGTTTGTCGCACAGGTTTTTGAATGAACCCATATAACCGATTGGCGCATCCAGCCAGACGTAGAAATATTTGCCCGGTGCATCAGGGATTTCGAAGCCGAAGTATGGTGCATCGCGGGAAATATCCCACTGTTGCAGGCCAGATTCGAACCACTCCTGCATTTTGTTTGCCACTTGCTCTTGCAGTGCGCCAGAACGTGTCCAGGCTTGCAGCATTGCGCTAAACGATGGCAAATCAAAGAAGAAGTGCTCTGAGTCACGCATCACAGGCGTTGCGCCAGAAACCACAGATTGCGGGTTAATCAGCTCGGTTGGGCTGTAAGTCGCGCCACATACTTCGCAGTTATCGCCGTATTGGTCTGGTGCTTTACATTTCGGGCAGGTGCCTTTAACGAAACGGTCCGGCAGGAACATGCCTTTTTCCGGATCGTAAAGCTGAGAAATAGTGCGATTTTTAATAAAACCGTTCTCTTTCAGACGGCCATAAATCAGCTCCGCCAGCTCGCGATTTTCGTCGCTGTGCGTGGAGTGATAGTTATCGTAGCTGATATTAAAACCAGCAAAATCAGTCTGATGCTCTTGACTCATTTCGGCAATCATCTGCTCTGGCGTAATACCTAACTGCTGTGCTTTCAGCATGATAGGGGTGCCGTGTGCATCGTCTGCGCAGATGAAGTTGACCATATTGCCGCGCATTCGTTGGTAACGGACCCAGACGTCAGCCTGAATATGCTCCAGCATATGACCAAGGTGGATTGAGCCGTTTGCGTACGGCAATGCGCACGTTACCAATAATTTCTTCGCGGTTTGAGCCATAGTAGGAATTGCATCTTCTAAAGATAAAAGGGCTTTAGATGTTAACTGAGTGCCGCCTCGGGGTAAACCACACAAGGTGCACAAGGAAATTTTATTGCACATCATGGCTTCTGGTATGCTTAACAAACTGCAATGTCCTACAAAAAAATAAGGAGTCGGGATGAACTCTCAATCCCAGGCAAGCAAATCCCCCGAGCAGCTACGCGCTATGGTCGCCGGGACACTGGCCAATTTTCAGCACCCAACCCTCAAGCATAATCTGACGGCACTAAAAGCACTGCATCATGTCGCGATGTTAGACGACACGCTACATGTTGAATTGTTGATGCCATTCGTCTGGC
Organism: Buttiauxella sp. B2; assembly: GCF_006376615.1. GTDB lineage: Bacteria > Pseudomonadota > Gammaproteobacteria > Enterobacterales > Enterobacteriaceae > Buttiauxella. The sequence continues at coordinate 63,429 of NZ_VEXQ01000010.1, read as the reverse complement.
GCAGTGGTTTTGAAGCGCTGCAAGAGCAATGCAGCTCGGATTTGCTGCGTATCACCGGGGCGAGTGCGGTTGACTGGAAACTCAGCCACAATATTGCCACCTTAAAACGTGTGAAAAACCACCCCGGCATTAGCGGCGTGAAGAACATTATTGCGGTGACCTCCGGTAAAGGCGGCGTTGGCAAGTCGAGCACGGCGGTGAACCTGGCACTGGCGCTAATTGCCGAAGGAGCGAAAGTCGGCATTCTGGATGCAGATATCTACGGCCCGTCGATCCCAACCATGTTGGGTGCCGAACACGAACGCCCGACGTCACCGGACGGCACGCACATGACGCCAATTATGGCGCATGGCCTGGCAACCAATTCTATTGGTTACCTGGTGACGGATGAAAACGCCATGGTGTGGCGTGGCCCAATGGCCAGCAAAGCGCTGATGCAAATGCTGCAAGAAACCATGTGGCCAGATCTGGATTATCTGGTGCTGGATATGCCGCCAGGTACTGGTGATATTCAGCTGACGCTGGCGCAAAATATTCCGGTAACGGGTGCTGTGGTCGTAACAACGCCACAAGATATTGCGCTGATTGATGCACGCAAAGGCATTGTGATGTTTGAGAAAGTGGATGTGCCAGTTTTGGGCATCGTTGAAAACATGAGCATGCATATTTGCAGCAACTGCGGTCATCACGAACCGATTTTTGGCACCGGTGGCGCACAGAAACTGGCGGATCAATACCATACGAAACTATTGGGCCAGATGCCGTTGCATATCACGTTGCGTGAAGATCTCGACGCCGGTAAACCGACAGTTATCAACCGCCCGGAAAGCGAATTTACAGCGATTTATCGTCAACTGGCGGGAAGCGTTGCAGCACAGCTTTACTGGGAAGGTGAAGTGATCCCGGCAGATATCGCCTTCAGAGCAGTTTGATAGTCATGGCGGGTGAGCAAATGCCTACCCGCCAAACATTTAAACCGTAAAATGCATCAAAAAATACTCGTCATCCTCGCTATAACTCTGTCTTTTCCTGCTATCCAAATTTGTTCATCTTATAAATACAGGGCTTCAAAAGCTCGAATACGCAAAATGAGTGGCTCCATCCTGAATAAACCCTGTAATTGTGGGTACTAAATCAAAAATTATTGAATCCCTTCAAAGAAAGTTATTTCGCATCATTGTATGCTCCGCCGCTTTTATACCTGACCCCGGCGAGCGCCAAATATGTACGAATTTAACCTGGTGTTACTGCTACTTCAGCAGATGTGTGTCTACCTGGTTATCGCCTGGTTGATGAGTAAAACGCGGCTGTTTATTCCGCTAATGCAGGTCACGGTACGTTTACCCCACAAGTTACTTTGCTACGTCACTTTTTCCATCTTCTGCATTATGGGCACCTATTTTGGCCTGCACATTGACGACTCTATCGCTAACACACGAGCAATTGGGGCGGTAATGGGCGGGTTGCTCGGCGGGCCGCTGGTTGGTGGGCTGGTCGGGTTAACCGGCGGTTTGCACCGTTATTCAATGGGTGGTATGACCGCGCTGAGTTGCATGTTTTCAACCATTGTTGAAGGGTTGTTGGGCGGGCTGTTACACCGTTTATTGATTCGCCGTGGGCGCAGCGATTTGCTGTTTAATCCGCTGACAGCGGGCGGTATTACACTGGTTGCCGAAATCTGCCAGATGGGCATCATTCTGCTAATTGCCCGCCCGTTTGCCGACGCGCTACATCTGGTGAAAAGCATTGCCGCACCGATGGTGGTTACTAACACTGTGGGTGCTGCATTATTCATGCGCATTCTGCTCGATAAGCGCGCGATGCTTGAGAAATACACCTCCGCATTCTCTGCCACTGCGCTGAAAGTTGCCGCCTCCACCGAAGGGATTTTGCGCCAGGGTTTTAACCAGGAGAACAGCATGAAAGTGGCGCAGGTGCTGCATCAGGAGTTGGATATCGGCGCAGTCGCGATTACTGATAATGAAAAACTGCTGGCGTTTACCGGCATTGGTGCAGACCACCATTTGCCGGGGCGGCCTATCTCTTCTGGCTACACCTGGCAGGCGATTGAACGCGGCGAAGTGGTTTATGCCGATGGTAACGAAGTGCCATATCGTTGTTCGTTGCATCCGAATTGTAAGCTCGGTTCAACGCTGGTTATCCCGCTATACGGTGAAAATAGCCGCGTCATCGGCACCATCAAATTATATGAAGCAAAAAACCGCCTTTTCAGTTCGATTAACCGCACATTGGGCGAAGGTATCGCACAGTTGTTATCCGCGCAGATTCTGGCGGGCCAGTACGAGCGGCAAAAACAGATGCTAACGCAGTCGGAAATCAAACTGCTGCATGCGCAGGTGAACCCACATTTTCTGTTTAATGCCTTGAACACGCTGGTGGCGGTTATCCGCCGCGATAACGAACAGGCGTGTCAACTGGTGCAATATCTTTCAACGTTCTTCCGTAAAAACTTGAAGCGCCCCAGTGAAATAGTGACGCTTGCCGACGAAATCGAACATGTGAATGCTTATCTACAAATAGAACAGGCGCGTTTTCAGACACGTCTGCGCGTCCAGTTGAACATTCCGCAGGCGCTGGCGCAGGTTCGGCTGCCGGCTTTCACTTTGCAACCTATCGTCGAAAACGCCATTAAACATGGGACTTCACAGTTGCTCGGCGTGGGTGAAATTACTGTGAATGCCTACCAGCAAGATGGGCATCTGCATCTTTCCATCGAGGATAACGCGGGTTTGTACCAGGAAAACACCAGTGCCAGCGGGCTGGGTATGAGTCTGGTAGATAAACGCCTGCGCGCCCGTTATGGCGACGATTGCGGCATTAAAGTGGATTTTGAGAGCGACAGATTTACCCGTATTACCCTACGTTTACCACTGGAGGAAACCCCATGTTAAAAGTGCTGATTGTCGATGACGAGCCGCTGGCGCGTGAAAATCTGCGAATAATGCTGCAAAGCGAGCCTGATCTTTCGATCGTAGGGGAGTGTGGTAATGCGGTGGAAGCGATTGGCGCCGTGCATCGTTTGCACCCGGATGTGGTTTTCCTGGATATCCAGATGCCGCGTATCAGTGGGCTTGAAATGGCGAGCATGCTTGATCCTGAACAACGGCCCTACATTGTGTTTCTCACGGCATTTGACGAATACGCGGTGCAGGCCTTTGAAGAACATGCTTTCGACTATTTGCTCAAGCCAATCGACAGTAAAAGGTTGGAGAAAACCTTGCACCGCCTACGCCATGAGCGTGTCGACCAGGATATGACTCTGCTGACGCCGAACCAGGAAGATCTCAAATTTATTCCCTGTACCGGTCAGAGTCGTATCTATCTGCTGCAAATGAATGATGTGATGTTTGCCAGCAGCCGGATGAGCGGCGTGTATGTTACCAACGCGCAGGGAGCTGAAGGTTTTACCGAGCTTACGTTACGCACGCTGGAAAGCCGCACACCATTAGTGCGCTGTCATCGGCAATACCTGGTGAATATGGCGCATCTCAAAGAGATCCGCTTTGAAGAGGGCGGGCAAGCTGAATTGATGTTGCGCGACGGGCAATCTGTTCCAGTCAGCCGCCGTTATCTAAAAAGTCTGAAAGAGGCGTTGGGGCTTAAAGCTGTGTAGTATTTATGTCATTACTGCCACATCCCTATATACTGCCCGCTTTCAAGATTTGGAACGAGAGAATCACCACTATGATGAATAACGATGTATTACGCAGCGTGCGCTACATGCTGAATTTGGGTAACGACGATATGGTGAAAATTTTCGCCCTGACCGACACGGCCGTTACCCCAGAGCAAATTGTTTCCTGGACTAAAAAAGAAGACGAAGATAACTTCAAACTTTGCCCTGACATCCTGATGGCAAACTTCCTTAACGGCCTGATTTACTTCAAGCGTGGCAAGGATGAAAGCAAACCAGCACCAAAAATTGAACGCAAGATGACCAATAACATCATCCTGAAAAAACTGCGTATTGCGTTTGATTTGAAAACTGATGATGTGCTGGAAATTTTGACAAGCCAGGAATTCCGCATCTCAATGCCAGAAATTACCGCGATGATGCGTGCACCAGAGAACAAGAACTTCCGCGAATGTGGTGACCAGTTCCTGCGTTACTTCCTGCGTGGGTTAACGGCACGCGTTCACGTTGCGAAAAAGTAATACCCATCATCTTTCGAGTTGCAGGGGTGTTGGCTACACTCACTTACCCGAATCCCTTACCTTAGTAAGCTCATCGGGATAAGCTCCCTTGCCGCCTACCTGCAACTCGAATGCTAATGGGTATATTTATTGAAGGGCGGATAAGCGCAACGCGCAGCCCGCCAAAAATTAACCCCGCGCTTCGTTTTTCATCTTCACAATATCAGCCATCACTGCCAGGGCAATTTCTGCGGGTGTTTTGCTGCCTAATGGCAAGCCGATAGGCGCGTGAATGCGTTCAAGCTGAGCTGGGTTTAATTCCGCAATCTTCTGCAAACGCTCCAGTCTTCGCGCACTGTTCTTCTGCGACCCCATCACTCCAATATAAAACGCAGGCGTATTTACCGCCTCCATCATCGTCAGGTCATCCATGCGCGGATCGTGCGTCAGTGCGACAATTGCCGTGTTGGCGTGGCACGCGTATTGTTCAAGGTAGTTCGCGGGGAATTGCTTGAGCAGCGTAATGTCTGATTTAAGGGAAGTAGCGAAATTCTCTAACGCGTCCGGGCGATTTTCACAAACCAACACTTCAAAACCCAATGAACTTGCAAAATCGGCGCAGTACAACGCGACGCTCGACAGCCCGGCAATCAGCAAGCGAGGTGCTGCGGCAACGTGCACCGTCACCTGTTGTCCGTTACGTTCGACTTGGGTTATATCGGCAAACTCAGTGACTTCAAGATGGCGGCACGGTTCGGGAAGCGTGAGGCATTTTTGCAACGCAAAATGACCATTCAATGCATCCGCCATTTTTTCGAGATACTGCACATTACCGGTTGTGACAGGCAGATATTCAACCAGAATATCCAGAACGCCACCGCAGGGCAGCGCGATACCCGGTTCCAGGCCGCCTTCACCATAACGCACAATCTGGCTGGCTTGCTGGTACTCACCCTGTGCAATTCGCTGCAAAAAATCCTCTTCTACACAGCCGCCTGAAAGCGAGCCACAAAAGCGCCGGTCTGCAGTAGCAGCCATCAAGGCACCGGGTGAACGGGGCGAAGAACCAAAAGTATTTAACACCGTACATAACCAGACCGGTTGTTGAACAAGCCACTCACGCGCCTGGCTTATCACACTGATATCAAGATGCTGCATGATTATTTCCACTCCGTTGAGCCAGTTGCAACGGGAGGTCGATGTCACGCTGAGAATCGGCATCATTCACATCAATAAAATGTACCGCTTCACCGCGCAGCAATTCACGCGCGCCGTTATCACCCGATAGCAGGCAAAGTTTTTCGTAGTGACTGCGGGCGAAGCCTACGGGGTGACCCGGTTGTTGGTTAGCGCAAGGCCGCACCAGCTCGTGGGTTTCAAGTGCATCAGCAACCTGTACAAATAACTCAGGGGGAACAAAAGGCATATCAGCCAGATGAATTAGCCAGCCATGCCAGTGCTGGGTTGCGCAAACCCCTGCGGCGATAGACTCGCCCAGACCGGCACTATCAATAAGCGTAAAAGGAATCTGTTGTTCAAGGCACAGCTGTTGAACCTGAGTATTCTCTGGGCGAGTGACAACATGAACGGTCAGACCTGATGCCTGCGCATGACGCAGCGTTTGCGCAAAAACACTGCCGTCAGTGAGCTGAGCATTGAGTTTATTACCTTGCCCACCTGCTTTTCTGAAGCGTTCAGCTCGCCCTGCGGCGGCGATGATAATGCCCGGCTTCATGCTCAAGATTGATACCTCAATGCTTTTTTGTTGCGTTACAACAGCACTAATTTGCGCAACAATGTTTTTTTTATGAAAATGAGATGTTAATTCTCACATGATTTAGCTTAAATGCATATACTTATAATCACTACGGAGATGTAATTAAATGCGCTCAAGTAGTTCAAAAAAAAGACAATAAAAATTTAAATGGGATGTTTTATGAGCAATTTTAATCCATCACGGCGTCGTTTTATTAAAAGCGCTGTAGTAGCAGGGGTTGCAGTTTATCTTGCCCCGCTTTATAGCCGCGCCTATGCCGCATTATTTGAAGAAAAGATCCTTCTTGCCCCGAACTGGGATGCTAAAAATAAACGCATCCGTTTCAGAATCGACGGGCAGTCGAAAGTGATGGGACATAAAGTCTTCGCGCGCGATATTCGCGCAGTAGACATGCCGCATTGGCCGCAGAAACAGGCGCACGCCTTTATTTTGCGTACCACCAAAGCTGACCGGTTGTTTAGCGGAATCGATCTCACTTTGCTCGGCGACGATCTGCAACCTGACCGTCTTGTCACCGCTGAAGATTTGGCGCGAGATGGCCTGGCATTCCCGGCATTTTATGGCGAAGACATGCTGTTGCCAACCGGCAAAACTCCGGCGTATCTTGGCCAGGCCGTGGCCATTCTGGTTTACCACGACTTTGCCCGTTTCCGTTTTGCCAAAGACAAGCTGAAATTCAAAGATGAAGTTATCCAGTACGGTGCCGAAACCGGGCCGCTAGAACGCGACCCGTGGGGAACCTTCCGTTTCGTGCGCGTGGGCGGTGCGACTTCACAAGATGATGACCACTTCTCCAGCCTGAAAGACATGCCTATCTTCCCGGTCTCGATGAGGAAACATCTGCCGGTTTGGCCGCAAGGGCGCGAAGGCGGCAAGCTTGATGAAGAGGGAATGTACTACGCCGGCCAAATCTCTGATGAACTGAAGAACCCGCCAGAAGACTGGCTGGTCCTGCAACGTCGCTACACCACGCAATCAATCGACACCGCAGCACTTGAGCCCGATAACGCCAACGGCTGGTACGACGAAACAACCCAAACGTTACATCTTGTGATACCCACTCAGTCACCGCAGGAAGTCGCTGACGAGATGCCGCGCATGCTGGCAAAACGTACCCAACCGGTAAAACAGCTGATACTGCATCCGTGTTACACCGTGGGTTACGGTTCCAAAGATCACTATAACTTCCCTTATTACGGTGCGGTGGCGGCAATGTATGGTGACGGACATCCGGTGCGCCTTGCCAACGACCGTTACGAACAGTTCCAGAGTTCACTCAAACGCCACGCGTTTGACATGGATTACACCATCGCGGTGAATAAAAAGACCGGCATCCTGCAATCATTCTTCGGTGAGATGACTGCTAATGGCGGTGGGCGCAGCAACTTTACTCCGTCCGTGTCGATGGTTGGCGCGACGGCGGCACAATCCATTTATTACTTCCCGAAAAGTGATTTGTCGGCAGTGGGTGTGGCTTCTCGCGCCATCGATGCCGGTTCGGCTCGCGGCTATGGCACGCTGCAAAGTATGGCTGCTACGGAAATGATGGTCGATGAAATCGCTGCGACCTTAAATATTGATCCGATTGAATTCCGTATGCGAAACGCACTGAAGTCTGGAATGAAAAACACCCAAGGTGCGATTCCTGCTGGGGCGATTCGCGTCGATGAAGTGCTGGCGAAAGCTGCGAAAAACGAAATCTGGCTTAAACGTGCAGAACGCAAAGCTGAATTTGAAATGAAAAACCCAGGCAAACGCTATGGCGTGGGCTTTGGTTGTGTGCAAAAAGACTTTGGTACTGGCGCGGAAACCTCGTTTGCCCGTGTGGAAGTCAGTGCCGATGGGCGCATTACTTTGCACCATAGCGGTGCGGAAATGGGCACCGGTATGTCGACATCACAATCTGTACTTTGCGCACAATGGCTGGGTAAACCGGCGGACGAAGCGCATTTCTCAATCACTGACTGGTCTGCGCTTCCGATTGTCACCAGTGGCGACCCGTACATTATGTCGCAAGAAGAACAAGATAAACTGGCTGCAAACCCAGCCTGGTCACCGTCTTACTGCTCGCCATCCAGCGCCAGTAACTCCGCCTATTACTTCTCGCACAGCACGCGTGAAGCGGCGCGATTAGTGTTTGAACAAGGTTTATGGCCTGCAGCGATGGCTATCTGGACTACCGGCATTGGTGGCGGCCAGGCGGCTCCATTAGTGGTGCGCATTGAAGATGCCCGTTGGGTAGAAGGGGGGTTAACCGCCGCCGGAATGGAAGTTTTAGACCTCAAACTGTTGGCGAAAAAAGCCCATGAAATGGGGCTGATGACGGGTGCCGTGGTTCACGTCTTTAACCGCTGGCAGTGGGCAGAAGCCGATTTCACCCTTAATCAACAAAGTAAGCGCCTACCGATTGATGGCCTGGCGGTACGCTACGGTGATGGTGAGTTCGCAACACTGGCTCGCGCTCATGTTTATTACCCTCCAACACAGCGAAACAATGCTGCGGTGACGTACTACAGTGCCGTCGGTACGCTGGCAGAAGTGGCAGTAAGCCTTGCCACTGGTGAAGTTGAACTGCTCAACCATCACTCCATTATGGAGTGCGGTAACTTAATCGTGCCGGAGTTGGTTTCCGGGCAGTTGCAAGGTGGGCTGGCAATGGGTATCGGCCACGCGCTACACGAATATTTACCTCTTTATGAAGACGGACCAGGTAACGGGACATGGAACTTCAACCGTTACCACTTGCCGCGGGCAAGCGATGTTGCGGTCTGGAAACAGACCGGCGATGTGCTGCCAGCACTTTCGGAAACCGACCCACCAAAAGGTATGGCTGAAGTCGTGATGATCCCGGTTGTCGCCGCTCTGGTTAACGCCATCGCCGATGCAACCGGCCACCGTTTCCGTGATTTGCCCGTCCGTGCTGAAAATATTCGTGAGGTATTACCATGAGCATCAAAACTAAACCAATGAGCCTGACCATCAACAACAAATCGTACGGCCCGATTGACGTGCCAGAAGGGTTGATGATGATCGATTTCCTACACGAATATGTCTATCTGACCGGTTCACGTCTGGGCTGCGGACAAGGCATTTGCCACGCCTGTGTTGCGATTGTCGATAACTCAAGCGGCACCAGCGAAGAAGTGCGTACCTGCATTACCGGCGCTCATTTCTTTAACGGTAAAAAAGTGCGTACCGTTGAAGGCCATGCCAAAGTCGATGAACAAGGCGAGGTCGTCGAACTGTCGCCAATTCAGCAATCATTCCTTGATCACTACAGCTTCCAGTGCGGCTACTGCACGCCAGGCTTCGTCAACGCGGCGACCATTTTTGTTGAAAAACTTAAACGTGAGCCTATCGACCGTGAAGATCTGGAAGGTGCAATTTCTCATGCGCTGGAAAATCACATCTGTCGCTGCACGGGCTATGTGCGTTACTACGAAGCGGTGCGTGACGTGGTGCTGAAAACACCGGGGCTGGTGAAGGAGGCGGTGAAATGAAAAAGCGTCTTGCGCTAATTGTGCTGGCAATCGTCGTCATTATTGTAGCGATTTTGTACTGGCGGGAATATCGCACCTATGATGGCCCGGTGCAAAAAGTGACTGCCAGTAAAGAGCAAATCGAGCGCGGGAGTTACCTGGCCAAAGCTGCTGACTGTGCGGCTTGCCACACAGCCTCTGGCGGTGCTCCACTGGCGGGTGGATATCCTCTGGAATCCCCTTACGGCACGATTTACGGCAGCAATCTGACACCCTCTGCTGACTATGGGATTGGGCGCTGGACGAAGGATGATTTCTACAAAGCATTGACCGAAGGTGTTACGCCAACCGGGCGTCACCTGTTCCCGGCAATGCCGTACACCTCGTATAAAAATATCTCTCGCCAGGATTCAGACGATATTTATGCTTATCTGATGACGCGCCCCGTGGTGAATGTTGCGACGCCAGATAACGAGATGAGCTTCCCATTCAACCAACGTATCGCACTGATTGGCTGGAATATTATGTTTCACAGCAAAGATCCGCTTCCGGCGATTTCAACTGGCGATTCAGCTGACTGGCATCGTGGGCGTTATCTGGCAGATGTGCTTGGGCATTGTGGCGAATGCCATACCGAGCGCGGGTTACTGGGCCAGATGAAGCTGGATAAAGCAATGCAGGGTGGGGAATTAGGACGTTTTATGGCTCCTGATATAACACCTAAAGCGTTAGCGCAACGTGGCTGGACTCCGCAGGATGTGAAGCAATTCCTTACAACAGGTTTTGCACCACAGGGCAGCGCATTTAGCGAAATGCATATGGTGGTGGATTTGAGTACCCAGCACTTGACGCCTGAAGACCAAAAAGCGATGGCGACATATCTGATGGGCGAAACGCCTCCGGCCGCAGTTCCCGCGCCAGTTGGTAAAGGTAGCGAAGCGGGGCGTATGACTTATCTGGATCAGTGTTCCGGTTGCCATGCGCGTGAAGGCGAAGGCAAACCGCACGTTGCCGTTTCGATGCTAAACAACGCCACCTTGCGCCAGCCAGACGCGAAAAACCTGATTGTCTCGGTGCTTGACGGCCTGCCTGCGCAGAATTTCCCGAACGGCGAAAGTATGCAAAGTATGCCTGGCTTTGGCGATCGTCTGAACGACGAACAAGTCGCTGAACTGGTGAACTACCTGCGTGTAACCTGGGGTGGATTACCGGGTGATGTGACCGCAGAGCAGGTGAAGGCATTACGCCCAGAGAAGTGATGTCCCAGGGCGGATGGCGCAAGCTTCCCCGCCCTGTTTTTAACTGCCTCAAACCACTCACCCCAGCTATCTAACCACTTAACTCCCCATTTGACCGCTCACTAAAACTCCTGCTTATTGATTACCAAACCCATGCCAGCATAGCGCTGAACTTTTTATCTATGGCTCTGGAGTGGGTTATGCAACACGCACTAACTTTTGTTATCGCGACTCTGTGTATTCTTGCCATCTGCTATCGCCTTTACGGGGTGTTCTTTGTCCGTAAAGTTCTGAATGCCGATGACTCAGAAATTACACCGTCGCATGTTCTTGAGGACGGCAAAGACTACGTCCCGACTAAAAAATGGGTTAACTTTGGCAGCCACTTTGCCGCAATTGCTGCCGCAGGCCCATTGGTTGGCCCGGTACTGGCGGCACAATACGGTTATCTGCCTAGCTTTTTATGGCTGTTGATTGGCTGTGTGGTAGGCGGTGCGGTACACGACACCGTAGTGCTGTTCGCATCCATGAAACACCGTGGTAAGTCACTTTCAGAAGTGGCAAAAGCGGAGCTCGGCCCTGTTGCTGGCTGGTGTACTGGTCTTGCGATGCTGTTCATCATCACCATCACCATGGCGGGTTTGTCGATGGTGGTGGTTCACGCGCTTGAACGTAACCCGTGGGGCACCTTTGCGGTCTTCATGACCATTCCTGTGGCGATTTGCGTCGGCCTGTGGGAGCGTTTTACCGGTAGTATGCGTGGTGCAACTTGGGTCGGTATTATCGTGATTTTTGCCTGCGTGATAATCGGTCCGTATATCCAGGAATCTTCATTTGGTGAATGGTTGAGCCTGCGTGCCTCCACGGTTAGCCTGGTGTTGCCGTTCTATGCATTCTTCGCAACGGCGCTGCCAGTCTGGATGTTGTTGACCCCGCGCGGCTATCTTTCCAGCTTTATGAAGATTGGCGTATTCGGTGCGCTGGTGGTTGGCGTGGTGTTCATCAACCCGGAAATCCAGTTCCCGGCGGTGACAGAGTTTATCCACGGTAATGGCCCTGTGCTGGCTGGCCCAGTTTGGCCGTTTATCTCTATCACCATTGCTTGTGGTGCAATTTCTGGTTTCCACGCCTTTATCGGTTCCGGCACAACGCCGAAGCAAATCGACAAATGGAACGATATTCTGCCGGTTGCTTTCGGTGCCATGCTTGCTGAATGTGTAGTCGGTGTGATGGCGTTGATCGCTGCAACCGCGCTGCATCCAGCGGATTACTTCGCCATTAACTCCTCACCTGAAGTGTTTGCAGGTCTGGGTATGAATGTTGTGAATTTACCGCAACTTAGCGAATCTATCGGCCTTGATCTTTATGGTCGTACCGGTGGGGCAGTGACGCTGGCAGTTGGTATGGCGGATATCTTTACCCGTATTCCGTGGTTCAGCCACCTGGCATCCTATTTCTTCCAGTTTGTGGTGATGTTTGAAGCGGTATTTATTCTGACTGCGGTGGATTCCGGTACTCGTGTTGCACGTTACTTGCTGCAAGATTTCCTTGGCGATATCTGGGCTCCGTTAAAACGCACTAACTGGATGCCGGGCGCAATTGGTTGCAGTATCGTGGCCTGCTTGCTGTGGGGTTATCTGCTGAATTCGGGCGACATCAACTCGGTGTGGGCATTGTTTGGTGTATCCAACCAGTTAATGGCATCCATCGGCCTGATGATTGGTGCGACTATCATTTTGCGCATGTCTGAAAAACGCTGGTATGTGCTGACTTGCCTGGTACCGCTGTCTTATCTGTACGTGACGGTGAACTACGCAGCTTACTGGATGGTAAAAAACGTCTACTTCAATAGCGCGGCGAAAGGTTTCAACATTTTCAACGGGACGATTTCGATTGTAATGGTGGCGCTGGGTCTGGTTATTATGATTGCGTCGATTCAACGCTGGTTTGTGCTGTGGCGTGCTCGCGGGAATGATGAGCCTATCGAATTACTTTCCTGATAACTACGCAGAAGGCTGGTCATCCCTGACCGGCCTTTTTTATTGGCAGGCCTTAATTTCGGCGTTAGTCAGATCTTTACGGCTGCAATCCAGTTCACGGCCAGATGGCCCCTTTGCCATGCTTGCTTTTTCAGCCGCTGAAAGGATTTCGCCGTGCGCGCGTTTCTTGCCAGTCCAGCTAACACTAGCACTGCCGTCTGGTGAAACAGCGATGGAAAGTGTCACACCCTGGCCGGTGGCTTCATAATAGTTGTCATTAATTATCTTCAGTTTCATCTCTTTACCATTCAGGTAAACAGGACCACCCGCATCAATATGCACGTCGCCCGGGGAACCAGCACCATTAAACAGTGGCAGTGCAGCACTAGCAGAAAAGGCAACCAAGCCCAGCACCAGTGCGATCGCTTTTAATTTGCTCATCATAAACTCTCTTATAGTTGAATAGCACTGCTTATTAATACCTTGTCGGTACTATAAGAAGTGGAATGTTTTCCAGGCGAGATAATGCTTTTGGGGAGAGATACTGATGTTGACATAAATCAATTTGCTGAATGTGTTACTTGGTAATTATTCCTAATAATTATTTCTAACAGGCGTAGCCCTTCAGATGACCTTTTTCAGCTTTCATTCGAAGTGAGGCGCGAGCCACGATCTATTTCAACCGTGGCTCTGGCTGTTATTCCTCAGCTACGGTTTTATTCACAGGCTGTTCAAGGATCATGGTTTGCGTCTGGCTCAGGCTAATTCCTTGCGCACGGAGCATTTTAAGAATCTCGTAGAGCAGATCGCTGCGGGTCGAACTCACCATACGCGGGCTGTTCACATAACCTGTCACGCTCAGCACAATCCCGGTCGGCCCCAGTTCTTTGAAGCTGACCGACGGTGATGGTGTTTCCAGAATAGATTCATGCAGGTTGTACGCTTCGAGCAGTAAATTGCGTACCTGTTCAGGGTCGATATCTAATGGGAACGTAAGCGCAATCGTCGCCACACCTTGCGCATTCCCCATCGTAGCGTTACGCACGTTTTGCGAGATTAGCTGCGAGTTCGGCACAATAACCGTCGATTTATCACCTAGTTGAATCTCAGTGGCGCGCACGTTGATGCGGCGAATATCACCTTCGACGCCGCTGATACTCACCAGGTCGCCCACTTTTACCGGCCGTTCAGTCAACAGAATCAAACCGGAGATAAAGTTCTTCACAATTTCCTGCAAGCCAAAACCGATACCGACCGACAAGGCGCTGACTATCCATGCCAGTTTGTCCCATTCAATGCCGAGCATCGACAGTGTCAACATGATAATCAGTACATAGCCAACGTTGGTGAACAGCGTTACAAGCGACGCGCGCAGGCCACGGTCCATCATGGTTTTTGGCAGGAATTCATTATCCAGCCAGCGGCGTGTGGAACGCAGCACATACCAGCCAATCACCAGACACAGCATCGCGTTAAGAGCATGTGCGGGGATGAATTTCATCTCCTCGAGGCCTTTTCCTCCCCACATCTCGGCAATTTTAGTCAGCAATTCCATCGGAGTGGTGGTGCCGAAAGTACCGTTAAGCAGCGCGACTGCCGCCATCACTAATAGAGACGTTTTCCCCACGGCTGAAAATAGCGTTGCGGCGAGTGACAAATGGCGGTCATTCAGGCTCAGCGTGCTTTTGAGGATTTTTCCGCTGTGAGTGGTGGGTGAGAATATTGCTTCGCATAAATCCACCACGAAATGAATCAGCAGATACAGGCTGCAAATCACCAGTCCTATCCACAGCAGTTCGAAGGTGACGAAGCGGGCTAACGGAATGTAACCAATTAGTAATGCCAGCAGGATAACGAAGGCCGTGAGGCTGATGACCAGGTGAATCAGACCTGCAACCGTTGAACGGGCCTCCGTGTGCTCACCGTCAGAAAGCATCTGACGGCGTATTCGGTTGACGCGAATCGGTGCAATCAGACAATTGAGCGCAACCAGTAAAGCCGCGAGTCCGTTGCCAAACAATGTGGCGTCTAAACTCGCACCTACCAGCGCGTTTAGCTGCTCAATAATGCCGAAGATAAAGATGAACGTGGCCAGCAAAATGGGGAACGAGCCCAGCGTTTTTGCCAGCGGATCGGCAATCCCTGGCAGACGCCAGGTAGGATGGCTATTAGAGAGCAAAGCAATACCAAGGCCAGCAATCACCGCTGAAAAATAAGTCAGCTCGATCAACTGTTCGGCGAATTCATTCACCCATTGCGAAGTATCGGGCAGGCGCGTGAAGGTAAAGCACAGCAACTGCACGCTGATACCCAGAGTTAGGGTGGTACTTAAAGTGGTGAAACAGGCGAGGAAGCTACGGCGAAAACGCCCTTGCGGCAACCAGCGAGGCAGAACCCAGTTCATGGGTTTATCCAGCCCATAGCGGCCAAACAGCCCAACCCCTAGCGCTAAAAGCAGATAGATACCGGTGCCCCAACGCCAGTCGTCACTCCAGGCTTGATTCCAGGCGTCGCTAACTTGTGTGCCAAATTCGCTAAAGCGTGCGGCATCGTTATCGTTGTGATCAAACACCGGTGACCAGAATTTCTCGCCAAGAATACTGCCAGTGTTCAGGGCGATTTGTGTTTTCAGCGCTTCACGACGTAACCCGTAAATTTGTGAAGACAGGTTCTGGGCGCCAATGGAAATGGCTTTGGTTTGTTCGATTTGCGTCGTAAGCAAGGCCTTACTGCTGTTCAACTGCTTACGCTGGCTGACAACTTGTGGGGTTTCCGCAAGTGTGCCCGGCGCCGGAGGTGGCCCAAGGACATCCAGTTGCGCCTGAACCTGGGTTAATTGCGGGGCCAGAGCGAGAGCAAGCTTATCGGCTTCAGTCACCAGTTTTTGAGAATCATCGTTAAGGCTGGTGAATTGCTTATCAGTTTTTGCTGTTGATACACGCTGCTTGAGTGAGTCCAGCCGCTTTTGCAGTGCAGGCAGAGCGGTAGTGGCATTCACCTTAGCGGGCTCTTCAGTGGCCGATTGCCCTGTAGGTTCATCCGCATGAGACAGTAAAGGTGTCATCATCAAGCAAGACAACAATGCCAGTAGTAGCGGCAATCTTAATAATTTTTGCATAGTCAGGATCTATCCTGGAAATCAATAAAGTAACGGCGTAAGAACAATATGCTAAGAATATCTGTTATCCATGAAGAGTGTACCAGGTTTTATCTGTTTATCTGTGTTTCCGCTACCCGTGATACCTCGAACTGCAGGGGCACTCACTTACCCCCATCATTTGTTCAGATAAGTTCCTCGAGATAAGTTCCCAGGCCGCCTGCCTGCAGCTCGAATTATTTGATGTAAATATCTATCGATATTCTATGGAGCAAGGGTGCTTGCGCAGCTAAAAATATGAAGTTAGAAGTATGGCGGGAATAAAATATCAAGTGTTTTCTTAGTGCTTATTAAGACATTGCCTAGGCAAGATAAAGACTTCACATATATTATTTAACTTAAATTGCTCTTAAAGTATTCAGGTCTAAAGATAGTGTTTTTGGCAATGATATTTATTCATCACTATCAAAGATAATTTAATATCTCCACAAGGATAGGGGAGTGGCAAGGTCTGTTTATGACTCTATTGTTTCAGCCAGAATAATGAAGGATGCATTATTCGAACGCATCATTAATAATGAAGGAATACCCATGAAATTCAGCAAAATCACTTTATCTTTAATTGCTGGTATTGCATTAGTCAGCAGTGCGGCACATGCAGATCCGGTTACTGTCAATGGCGGTACTATTCACTTTAAAGGTGAACTGGTTAATGCAGCTTGTACTGTAAGCTCGCAGTCTTCTGACCAGACTGTGAAACTGGGTCAATATCGTACTGCGGCTTTCACTAAAGTAGGTGACACTTCAGCTCAGATCCCTTTCACCATCGTTCTGAACGACTGTGATACAGACGTCTCAACCATGGCGTCAGTCTCTTTCTCCGGGCAGACTGATTTAACTGACCCAACGCTACTGTCAATTAACTCTAGCGATAACAGCACCACAGCTACAGGTGTAGGTATCGAAATTCTTGATAGTGCGTCTAAAGTACTGAAGCCTGACGGCACTACATTCTCAACAGCACAAACTTTGATTAATGGCACCAATACTTTGCCATTTACCGCACGCTATAAAGCAACAGCTGCGGTCGCAACGGCAGGCCAGGCCAACGCTGACGCCACTTTCGTGATGAAATACGAATAATCGAATAGTACAAGGATGACCACAGCTCCACGGACGGGGCTGACCAGATGTTAACCCTCGGAAGGTGATTTGGAAGGCGACAATGATAAGGAAAATACCGCTCGTCATTTGATAGCGAATAGAGATTAATTATCCCCAATGCAACGCATGATATTTGGGGTGTTAATCATGGTGTTTACTTTGTACTTATATATCCCAGGGTATTAAGAATGACTATAATAATGGTATCTCGTGATGAATAATTTATTTAAATCAGGCATGGGCATAGTGCTGAGCCTTTTAATGACATCTTTTAGTGTGCAAGCCAGTGGGGGAATCGCTCTGGGTGCTACGCGGGTTGTTTATCCTGCCGATGCTAAACAAACATCGCTCTCTATTAATAATAGCGACGGCAAAGAACGCTATCTGGTTAACTCATGGATTGAGAATAATCTCGGTGCAAGAGACAAGAGTTTTATCGTGACCCCCCCGTTGTTCGTCAGCGAACCTAAAAGCGAAAACACGCTGCGTATTATTTACGCAGGCCCACCGTTACCGTCTGACCGCGAATCCATTTTCTGGATGAATGTAAAAGCGATTCCGTCGGTTGATAAAGACAGTCTTGACGGCAGTAACGTGCTGCAACTGGCGATCCTGTCACGCATCAAGTTGTTTGTGCGCCCTAAAAACCTGCAAATGCAGCCAGAAGAGGCATTTAAACAACTGCGCTTTAGCCGCAACAGTAGCTCTCTAAGCATTCACAACCCTTCTGCGTACTACGTCACCGTGGTCAATCTGAAAGTCGGCAAGGAGAAGCTGGCCAACACAATGGTTGCACCAAAAAGTGAATCAAAGGTGCCCGTTCCGGCAGGAGTGAGAGGAGCTATTTCTTTCCAGAATGTGAATGATTATGGTGCGGTAACGCCTGTGCAAGCTGGCGTGATGCAGTAAAGCGGTACCAAAAGGAAATCTGGCAAATGAACAACAAGTCAGTCACTCCGCTTGTGGCGATGATAATGGCAGTGCTTTGGCCTGGGATAAGCTTAGGAGCAAGCTACTTTAACCCCGGTTTTTTGTCGGAAGAAGACGCCTCCGTTGCAGACTTATCGCGTTTTGAAAAAGGGAGCCATCAGGCTCCAGGCGAATATCGCGTGGACATCTGGCGTAACGGTGAATTTATCACCACCCAGGATATTCGTTTTATGGCAAGCGATAAGGCGGCCGGTAAGGCGACATCAAGTGGTCTTGTACCGTGCCTGGATGTTGATTGGCTAAAACGCCTTGGCCTGAACATGCTTGCCTATCCCAGTCTTGCGAAGTTTAAGCAAGGGGAATGCGTACCGCTGGCTGATATGATTCCGGACTCAGAAACCACGTTTGATTTTGCCAAACTTCGCCTGGATATTAGCCTGCCGCAAGCCTCTTTGCTCAACAGCGCACGCGGCTATATTCCCCCACAGGAATGGGACGAAGGGATCCCTGCGGCACTGGTTAATTACAACTTTACGGGTAACCGTGGCAGCGGCGACGATAACTATTATCTCAGTCTGCAAAGTGGTTTGAACTATGGGCCGTGGCGGCTGCGCAACAGTGGTGCCTGGAACTACACTCGCGGTGATGGCTACCACACCAATAGCTGGAACAACATCAGCACTTACGCACAGCGGACAATTATTCCGCTCAAAAGTGAATGGGTGATGGGCGACAGCAACACCGGCAGCGACGTGTTCGATAGCCTCGGTTTCCGAGGTGCACGGCTTTATTCGGCAGACAGTATGTACCCGGATAGCCTGCAAGGTTACGCGCCAACAGTTCGCGGTATTGCCCGCACCAACGCCAAAATCACCATTCGCCAGAACAGTTTTGTGATTTACCAGAGTTATGTGTCGCCTGGTGCTTTCACTATTAGCGATCTGAATCCGACATCTTCAAGCGGTGATCTTGACGTTACGTTGGAAGAAAAAGATGGCACGCAGCAAAAATACACCGTGCCGTATTCCACCGTTCCGCTATTGCAGCGTGAAGGGCGGCTGAAATACGACCTGGTTGTCGGAGATTTCCGTAGCGGTAGCGATCAACAAGACACTCCATTCTTTACCCAAGGCACCCTAATTGCCGGTTTACCCAATGGCTATACCGCTTATGGTGGTACGCAACTTGCTGAACGTTATACGTCAGTCGCGCTTGGCGCGGGTAAAAACCTGGGTGAGTGGGGCGCGATTTCGCTTGATGTCACGCACGCTCACAGCAAACTGGCCGATGACAGCGAGCATCAGGGCCAATCACTGCGTTTTCTGTACGCCAAATCTCTGAGCGGGTACGGCACCAACTTCCAACTGCTTGGCTACCGTTACTCAACGCGCGGGTTCTATACGTTGGATGAAGTGGCTTACAAAGATATCGAAGGTTACGAGTACGCACCCGACGACCAGGGGAATCACAACGCTGAACCAGTCGTGCAGAGCTATCACAACTTGCATAACAGCAAGCGGGGACGTTTCCAGATTAACATTTCTCAATCACTTGGCGACTATGGCTCGCTCTATGTTTCCGGCAGCCAGCAAACCTATTGGGAAACGAGCGAAAACAACACGTGGTACCAGGCCGGTTACGCCAGCGGTTGGCGCGGTATTAGCTATTCGCTTTCGATGTCGTGGAGTAAATCGGTCGGTATTTCTGAAAATGATCGCATCGTGGCATTTAACCTCTCGGTGCCGTTTAGCACATTGCTGGGCCACGGTTATTCCCGCACCAGCACTATCGATCGTGCCTATGCCACCTTTGCTGCAAGTAGCAACTCTGATGGCGACAGCACCCTGCAAACTGGGATTGGCGGCACGTTGCTTGAGGGCCGCAACCTCAATTACAGCGTGACTCAGGGCCACAGCGACAGTAATGGCTACAGCGGTAGCGCGAATGCGACCTGGCAGGCCACTTACGGCACATTGGGGCTGGGTTACAACTATGACCGTGACCAACACGATTACAACTGGCAGGCATCGGGTGGGGTGGTGGGTCATGCCGATGGCATCACCTTTAGCCAGCCACTTGGGGACACCAATGTGCTTATCAAAGCACCGGGTGCCAGCGGTGTTAACGTCGAAAATCAGACTGGTGTGAAAACCGACTGGCGGGGTTATGCCGTCATGCCTTATGCCGCGGTTTATCGCTATAACCGCATCGCCCTGGATACCAACTCAATGGATAACCATACCGACATTGAAAATAACGTCAGCAGCGTGGTGCCGACTGAAGGTGCGTTGGTGCGGGCGGAATTCAAAGCGCGTATCGGCGTGCGGGCCATTATCACCGTGACACGTAGTGGGCGAGCCGTGCCGTTTGGCTCTGTGGTGCGCGAAGAAACCAGCGGGGCAACCAGTATGGCTGGTGATGAAGGCCAAATCTATCTGAGTGGTTTACCGCTGGAAGGCAAGCTGCTTATCCAGTGGGGCGACGGCAAAGGCTCACAGTGTTTTGCCCCTTACTCGCTGCCGAAGGAGAGCCTGAAACAGGCTGTCGTGATGGCGTCTGCCACTTGTTCTTAGCTTTGCCGCACGATTCAGGAATCTATTTATGAAATTGATGACTTATTTCGCCGGAGCCACGCTACTCATTTGCGCGGCCCCCGCTTTTGCCACGGTTTGCCGTAACTCTAACGGCGTGCCGACCGAAATAACCTACGATCTGTCGAACGTGTTCACCAGCGCCAATAATAACGTCGGGCAAATCGTCACGCTGGCGGAAAAATCAGGCTGGGTTGGGGTTAATGCTACCTGTCCGTCCGGGACTTCCGGCAACACCACGATGCGCAGCTACGTCAGCAGTTTGCCGGTGCAGGATGTTATCAGCGGTTATCAGTACATGACCATCAATGAGTATCTGCAAGGGGCGATGAGTATTACCGATAGCTACGCCGGGCAGTTTTTCCCGCCGAAGAACTACATTCAAATGGGCAATCACCCCAACGTATCAAAGCAGCAGCCTTTCCCGGTGAATGACTCAAAGCTGATTTTCAAACTCAAGGTGACGCGGCGTTTTATCAATATGGTGCCGATCCCTAAGCAGACGATGTTTACGGTGTATGTCACCACGCGCAATAGCGATCCGCTGACCACGCCGGTTTATACCATTAGCTACAGCGGCAAGGTGGAAGTGCCGCAAACCTGTGAAATCAACGCCGGGCAAATCGTCGAGTTTGATTTTGGTGATATCGGTGCGGCGCTGTTTAGCCAGGCAGGGGCGGGGAATCGCCCGCAGAGCGTGACGCCGCAGAGTAAGACGGTGGCGATTAAATGCACCAACGTGGCGGCGCAAGCGTATCTCACTCTGCGTCTGGAGGCCGAAAAAGTGTCCGGTAATATGATGGTATCCAACAATAACGATCTGGGGTTTATGATCTCTGATCACAACGGATTTCCACTTACGCCCAATAATTTGAACAGTAAAATCCAGTTCAGTCTTGATGATGCCGCAGCGGCGCAAGTGGGTATTCGCGCCTGGCCGGTGAGCGTCACCGGGAACAAACCAGCGGAAGGCCCGTTTAGTGCGCGGGGTTATTTACGGGTGGACTATGACTAAGCAAAGGTGCTGCAACAGGCTGCTGATTTTGCTGTCTGCAGGAATGATGATGAGCCAGGCGCAGGCCGACTCTCCTCTGGGTGAAATCAATATTGAACTGCGCGGCAATGTGGTGGATTTCAGCTGTTATGTGGAAACCGCCGATGAAAATAAAACGGTGCAGTTAGGTACGTGGCCAATTAAGCAGTTGCGCACCGCAGGTAGCACCACACAAAGTATGCCGTTCACGCTAAAACTCAATGGTTGTCCGCCTGGGGCTGCTTCAATAACGTTTTCTGGTAAGCAGGCCAGTGGCAATCCAGGGCTGCTGGCACTAAATGACAGCAGCGGTGCAACCAATGTGGCCGTCGAGTTGCGAGATAAAGATAAAACTCAGTTGCCGCTCGAGCAAGCGAGTCAGGACGTGGCTGTTGATGCGAACGGTAATGCAGTATTAACGTTTTTTGCCAACTACATCGCTCTGGCCGATAACCCACAACCTGGGCAGGCTAACGCAGATGCTACTTTTATGATTAATTACTACTAGCCGTCGTACATCAGGCAGCGGGGTATTGGCTTCAGGCATACTCTTCAGTCACTTATTAAAGTAAGGTCTGAAGATTTCCAGGCCCATCCCTGGACCTGACCCTTTTGGGGCCGCTGCAAGTCGCATTCAAATCTGCTCCCGGCAAATTTGACATTTTCTTACTCTCTACCCGTAACTCAAATTATATTGGTGCATACAGGATGAATCTTATACAGATTGAAAACAGGATTATGATTTCCATTTTTTTATTTCAATCTGTGATCCGTGTCTATAATAATTCTTTCACGCGAGCATAGTCGATGAGCTCAACAATAGAGCTTACATGTAGCTTTGAAAATATATTGGATTTATGAGCGCTAATTGTCTTGTTACTCAGTAAAAGTTGCTCGGCTATTTCTTTGTTGGAAAGGCCATTAGCCAGATAGCGTAATACCGTTATTTCACGATTAGACAATGGCGTATCATCAGTTGCACCTTTACGTGATGTCGGGTTGCTGATGAATTCCAGAGTTTCAGAGGGGAAAAATGAATATCCGGAAAGCAGCATTTCGACTGCCTTATAGATATCTTCCTGTTCCTTTCTTTTGCTGACAAACCCATTTGCACCTGCCTGAATGGCGCGGCCCGCATAGAACCTTTCCGACTTAGATGATAAAAATAGTATTCGAGTTTTCTCTTGTATGTTTTTGATTCTTTTCAATAAAGTGAACCCGTCTGTAGTGGGGAGTTCAATGTCAAGAATCACCAAATCTACCGGATGATTGCGCATATAGTTAATGACCTCTCGGCCATTGTCAGTTTTCAAAACAACTTCAATATTCTTATTTTTCTGTAACAGTACTTCGATTGACATTCTGACAATAGGGTGTTCGTCCATAATAATTACGGATGCAGGTTTCATATTTTTGCCTTGGAATTTTTGAGGAACACATTGCATTGGCGCACAGTTGCAGATTGCGAAAGTGATAAAATGTTTAACTGGCGAGTATTTTATTATGTATGCAGAGTGCTCCCTTGAAATTTAAATCGTCCTTTAAATGATCAGTGTTTCTAATATTTTAATATGTAGTCGAAAAACTATTTAATCAGATGAGCGAATGTTTTCTTATTGGCTGAATGGGTCGTTTGATTATACAGCCATATTATTTCAGAGAAAGGCTGCAGATAACTAAGGGTAATGATTCTGCGATCAAATTCTGATTGATTAGGTTAATTATTTGTTATTTGGATAATGCCTCTGTGTTAAGTTAAATGTTTGGCAAAAAAGTTTGTTTTAAATATAAAGAACAGTGCGAACTATCAAATGTTTATTATTTGTTATACTGATTTTGGACGAATCGCATGAGTTATGCGGGGGTGCGTGGCGTATTTTGCGGAAATGGGGTATTCCAGGAATAGTTATAATTGTTAACAACTTGATCTATTTTAACAAAATAGAAACATTGAAAATAAGTAATTTCTTAGCTTTCACTCGAAAGTCAGTAGGTTAGTACCATTACTCTTTTTCCGTTGTTACAAAGATAATTTATTTAATAGATGTATAAGCGCTTTGTTGTTGTCGAGCCCAATCCTGGCGTTAATTTTGCCTACCGTATAAACCACATAGTGATAGGGTTTCTTTAATGATGTCGCAATGGTTTTCAACGAATCCCCTTCAGTCACCTTCAGAAGAATGTGCCATTCCCGGTTAGAAAGTGGAACAGGAGAACACTCTCGCAAATTCTTTTTATGCACCAGCAAATGACGCAGTTCGCTGACAGCCTGCCGTCGTTCTACCACGGGTGAGGATGACGCTGCTTTGAGAAGGTTGGTGGTGTGTGTGCATCTGCAAGCGGTGAGCAGGGTAATATTGAGTCTGGGGCAAGTTTTCTGCCACCGCCTTGTCGTATCCAGTATGTGAATAATGGGTTCGTTTACGCCGTCAAGATCGATGAGAATCTTCGGTAAGGGGCTTTGTACAAGAAAATTCTCCATCTCTGTGAGTAAAGTACAAACGCGGGTGCGCTGATGCTTAAAAAGGTACTGAGTCAACGCCAGAGACAGATAGCTGTCGTTAGTGACAAGAACCATATCGAGCGATTCACCCAAATGCTTTGCATGGATTTGTAGTTGCAGGAACTCAAGGCGGTCGAAGACCAGAGGTACAGTTGTGCCGTGCGAATTGGCAGGGTTGCCATTGCTGATACGGCGATATCTTCGTTTGCGTGCGGCTATATACAAAAGCTTACTCACCCGCCAAAAGAACGAAGCAAGTATCCACGTTCATTAAGACCTGAATTAATGTTGAATCAGAATTTATATCCATATTGTTCGCTAACAGTATAAGTGAATACTGGAATAGAGGTGCGGTTAACTTCAGGTTAATCAGAAACTGCATGTTTACAGTTTCTGACTATATCGTAGCAATACATCCTGGCAGAAAGTTAGCGTATTGGGTATTAGGATTGGCTTAAGCGAGCATAAGGAATTTCTTAAGAAATATGATAAGCCAGGAAGGATAGTCATTTAAAAACATCAGTTCAATAACAATGATGTAAAAGAGAGTGGCTAATTTATTAAGAAAAACAGGTTGGTTCTTATGAAATTTATTAATTCGTTCTGATTGCTAATTCGAAGTTTTCTCATAATCGACTTGCGATATAATTTTGCAGTATCTTCATCAATATTCATCATCCACGCTGAGTTTTCTAAGGAATTACCGCTGGCAATGTGCTTGAGTAATGCTCGTTCGGTCACCGAAAAGCTGCGGGTAGTGCAGTAACGGCAAATGCTGTTGGGTACGGCAACCGTGTTCTTTCCTCGTCTTGTCGGTTCTGTCCAGTGCATTATTTTGCGGGTAATTTCGTCAACTTCTTCTTCCCTGTAAATAACGGGAAGCAGATACAGGCAAGGGCGGAACATCAGCCTCTGATGTTCATTTTTACAGCAAATAAGAATAATACGTTGGGATTTTGTTGCTTTGGGCATTTTATAGCAATCTGCAGTTACCCAATTATCATCCAGCGCCATAAAGACAATATCCGCTATATTATGATGCTCTGGTGATAAAAAGCGAAATGGTTCGTGTCGTTGTTTGCAAATTTGCTCAACAATAATTTTTATACCATGAACAAAGTGGCTGTTTTTTTCTCGTATTGCAACGGTAAGCATGAAGACCTTCCTGGGGAAATAGATCAGAAAGTGATCATAATAAAATAATAACGGGGATTAAATAACCTGCGGCCTAATTAATAAGTCGCTGAGGATGAGTCATAGCCAGGTGTTTTCCTGGCTTTTTTAATATTCAATATCTGAGACCAAAATGCTGCTTTAGCGCCTTATAGCCTCTAATTGTGATACGTACACTGCGGCTGCCTGGTTCCTTTTCGATCCATTCTTGCAGCGTAAAGTGAGTCAATAAAGATGCGCCAAGCGCACCTCCCAGATGAAATCGCCGTTGGCTCCAGTCAAGGCAGGGGCAACAGAACTTGCGTCGTGATGTTTCAGACTCCGTACATATTCCCAGAGCAGCAAACGTTTTTTTGCCCTCAGGTGTAAGCCCAGATTCTTCTTCGTTTAGCCATTCACGCTGCATTAGCTGAGAATACAGGTCGACCGCGACCTCTCCGGCAAGATGGTCATAACAGGTTCTGGCATGGCGAAGATAATTGGGTGTGGTAACTCGTTGCGAGTAAAGGCCTGTGAACGAAACACCCATCAACTTTTCAAGCAATTCGGCGATAGCCGCGTTAGCCAGTCGATAATAACGATGACGACCTTGCGCAAGGCAAATAATGAAATGCTGGTCGGCCAGTTTAGCCAGATGGGCGCTTGCCGTGGAAGGGGAAACATCGGCAGCGGCCCCAAGTTCAGTTGCGGTCCATGCTCGTCCGTCCATCAATGCACATAGCATACGTGCTCGTGATTTATCAGCCATTAAGGCTGCTGTCGCAGCAAGCAGGTCCTCCGGTTGTGACACGTGCTGTAACTCATTATTTTTTTCGCGGTGTAAGGCCATCTGAACCTCAACAGTTTGTTTGGCGCTTGCCGCCGGTGGGAAATACCGACGGCGTTATCATACTTATTCGTTACCAGAATCCGTTAAATATGGTTATCACTGTACCGCTCGAAACACCATCTCAGCCCCCAGGGCAATAAGGCAGACCAGGAAACAGCGGCGGAACATGAATGGGGAGATAAAATTTCGCAGCTTCTGCCCGGCAAACAACCCAGCCAGCGCAGGTAGAACCGCCAGGCTGGATGCTGCTAATGAACTTGTCTGAAAAGCCCCGTTCCACCATAACCCAGCGGCAAGCGCAAAGGTCGAACAGGTAAAGGATATACCGAGTGCCTGAACGAGTTCATCTTTATCCAATCCCAATGACTGAAGCCACGGTACCGCGGGCATAACAAATACGCCCGTTCCACCGGTCAGCATGCCGGTTATCAGCCCGATGACCGGAGAGATATATTTTTCACGATGGGAAGTGACAGAGTAGATACGGCCTGAGAGGGTCCATAACCCGTAAATAATCAGGGCAATTCCCAGTGCTAACTGTGTGTGGGAACTATTGCCTTGCGCAATCCAGCCACTGGTAAAGAATGTAGCAATAATAACCATTAACAACATGGGCCACAGTCGACGAAAAAGAGTGGCCGTATTTATGCCGCTTCCCAGTTGAAAGATATTGGTGACAAAAGAAGGTAACAGCAGCATACCTGCAGCGGTAACCGGTGATAGTAAGGAACCCAACAGACCCATTGCTACTGTTGGAAGCCCCATTCCTGTCACACCTTTAACCAGTCCTGCAAGCAGGAAAGTGGTACCGATAAGTGCCGTTGTAAAGACATCAACATCAGCCATGACAGTTATCATCCTTTACCGGAGCCTGCCCGCGATCTGTTTTACTATAATCCCGGACAACTGAGGTTACCCGCAGCCGGTAATGGCTGAATATACTGTCGCGACCTTCTTGCTGGGCTGAACGATGCTCGGTCTGTCGGCGCCAGTTGAGCACGGCTTCTTCATCTTGCCACCAGGATAATGAAAGGATTTTTTCCGGCTGCGACAAGCTTTGAAAACGTTCGATCGAGATGAATCCCTCGATATCGGCGAGTAAAGGTTTTAGCTCCGCAGCCAGCTCAAGATAACGCTGTCGGGAATCAGGAAAGGGTTCGGCTTCAAAAATAACAGCAAACATAATGGGCTCCTTTTTCTATGAACAAACAGCATGAGCCCTCAAATATGTTAATGCTTCGTTGTAGAACGAAATGTGCCTATCTACTTGTGATAAGAAAAGATCATGTGTCTGTGAGTCGTTCCCCGGTCTGTGCATCAAACAGGTGAATCGCCTCGCTGTTGGCTTCCAGATACAGCGGTTGATCTGAGCTGGCGCGGGCACGCCCGGTGAACTGGACATGAAGAGGGAACCCGTTCCAGTCGACGTGCAGCAGGCTGCTTTCACCGGTCACTTCCAACAAGCGCAACGTTGCTGCGGGCTGTGTATTGTGCAGCACAGGCTTCAGATCATGCGGGCGCAGGCCAAGCGTTACCGCTTTACCTTCGGATTGCTGCGCCTGTCGCGCCCATTTATCCGGCAGGGGGAACCACAATTCATTGCATTTTACGCCCGGTTTGTCGTCGATATTTTTGAACACGCCGCTGAGCAAATTCATGGGTGGTGAGCCGATAAACCGTGCCACAAAAGTGTTTACCGGTTGGTCGTAAATGGACAGTGGGTCGCCCTGTTGCACGATGAATCCGTCTTTCATTACCACGATGTTATCGGCAAGGGTCATCGCTTCAATCTGATCGTGGGTGACATATACAGTGGTGGTTCGAAACTGCTGATGCAGTGATTTGATTTCCGCCCGCAGTTCCATCCGCAGTTGAGCGTCGAGGTTGGAGAGCGGTTCATCAAACAGAAATACTTTCGGGTTGCGCACCAGTGCACGACCCATCGCCACACGTTGGCGCTGACCGCCGGACAAATCTTTTGGCAGGCGTTTCAGCAGATGGTCAATACCCAGGACTTTTGCCGCCTGTTGGACTTTGGCTTGTTGCTCTGCTTTAGGTACTTTTTTCACCTGCATGTGGAAAGCCATATTTTCGGCGACAGTCAGGTGTGGGTACAGCGCGTAACTCTGGAACACCATCGCGATATCACGATCGGCCGGATCGAAATTATTGATTTGCTGTTTATCGAGCAAAATATCGCCGCCCGAAAGTGTTTCCAGCCCCGCCAGCAGACGCAACAATGTGGATTTCCCACAGCCTGACGGGCCGACCAGTACAGTGAAACTGCCGTCTTTGATGGTCAAGTTCAGCGGTTTTAGTACCTGCATTTTGCCGTATTTTTTGGCGACGTTTACCAGTTCAACCTGAGCCATTTAGATCTTCTCCACAAGGCCAAAAAGCGATTGCCAGTCAGGATATTGGCGCGGGGAACTGCTTATTGCACAACCGGCAACGCGCACACCCCATTGCAGCGCAGTAGCAGGTGGTAGGCCATAAATCAGTGCCGATAAAAACCCGGCATTAAAACTGTCTCCGGCACCGATGGTATCCACCACCTCAACCGGCTCGGCCTGCTGATACAGCGTAAGATCTTTTGCCCACAGACGCGCACCATCGGGGCCACACTTGGCAACGCAAAAAGCATTGTCGGCCATTTGTTCGAGCAGGTTTT
Organism: Buttiauxella sp. B2; assembly: GCF_006376615.1. Taxonomy (GTDB): domain Bacteria; phylum Pseudomonadota; class Gammaproteobacteria; order Enterobacterales; family Enterobacteriaceae; genus Buttiauxella. The sequence continues at coordinate 34,810 of NZ_VEXQ01000010.1, read as the reverse complement.
TTGCGGCGGATTCGAGTGTTTTTGCATTTGCAAAACCGAGCGTTTCGACTTCATTGAGCAGCAGCGCATCGCAGTACTTTAGCCATTTGTTCGCTTGCTCGCGTAGTGCATCGCTCCAGTCTTCCGGCGGCCAGCCGCTATCAACGGCAATCCGATATCCACGCTGTTTCAGCGTTGCCAGTAGTTGCGGGTATTCGGCATACAATGTGGTACACAGCCAGGTGCCGCACAGCAAAACCCAATCGCCGGGCTGTGCCATTTCTGGCACTTGCGCCAGAACGTCTTGCATAGATAGACGAACAATATGCCCCTGATTGCTGAAAAACGTGCGCTCGTGGTCGGGATGGGTCACACCAAAAGTGAGTGATGTTTCACAATCGTACGTTGGCCAGTACGGTGCGCTTTCTGGAAACAGGCTCGCCAGCCAACCCGTGAACTGATCGTTACCCTGATTGGCGACTAAACGATAGGGCGATTCGAGTGCCGCCAGCGCCAGCGCACAGTTTCCGGCGGAACCACCGGGGCGCAGTGAACTGCTTTCGAGCATCGCTTCAGTACCTTTTTTCGGCCACTCGTACAATGTGCTCATAATCAAATCGACATTGATATTACCCACCACATACAGCGTGGTGTGGGTGTCAGGTTTTGCTTTCATAAGTGAGGATTCTCCTTGTCCATCGTCAACCTTTGCTGCCGCCAGCGGTTAATCCGCTAACCAGCGTTTTTTGTAGCCAAAGCGCAATAAAGAGCGGCGGAACAGCCGCAAGAATACCGACGGCGGCAATCAACCCGTCATCGGTGGCGCGCCCAGCCGTGAATCCAGCGATAGTTACCGGCAAGGTTTGGGCATCAATATTGTTGGTAAACAGCAGGGCGTAGAAAAACTCGTCCCACGCCAGAAGCCAGCCGAACATCGCTGATGCACCGAGTGCCGGTTTCGCCAGCGGCAGAGTGATTCGCAGCAACACCTGCCAGTAGCGTAACCCGTCGAGGCGAGCGGCTTGCTCGATGTCGATAGGCAACGCATCGAACTGGTTTTTCAGCATCCAGGTCAGAAACGGGATGATCATCGAGCAATAGACCAGAATCAGCCCGATATGAGTATTGAGCAGCGTTAGTTTTTCCAGAATGAAGTACAGAGGCAGCACAAATGCTACCGGCGGCACCATGTAAATCGCCAGGCCGCCAAACAGCCAGACATCGCGACCAGGATAACGTGAAAAACTATAGGCTGCAGGAATCGACAGCAGCAGAGAAATCAGCGTGGCACCGCAGGCCACCAACATACTGTTGCCGATCGCATGTAAAAACAGCGCACCGGGTTGCCCCGCTTCCAAGGTCAGCAGGCTGGCATAACGGCTGAAATCCCACTGGCGCGGTAGCCACTCTAACGGAATGCGGGTCAAGTCTTCCGCTGAGCTGACGCTCATCAGAAACATCCAGAGCAGCGGCGCAAGAATCGATATCGCCAGAGTCAGCGCTGCGAAATATCGCAATGCCAGGCGGATTTTCTGTTTCATTCGGCGCTCCCTGAACGGCGTTGACGCAGCAGCATCACCATATAAATCAAAATCAGCACGGCGCAAATCAGCGTCATCAGTATTGCGTACGCAGCACCGCTGCCAGCACGCAAATAGCTAAATGACTCCTGATAGACGAAGAAACTGACGGTTTTGGTGCTGTCGAGTGGGCCACCGCGGGTCATGACATAAATAATGTCGAAGATTTTAAACGCGTCGATGGTGCGCAAAATCAGTGCCACAGCCAGCGGCGCAGCAATTGCAGGCAAGGTTATCTTGCGAAAACGGCGGAAAGCCGATGCGCCATCGAGACGCGCAGCTTCAAATAAATCGTCTGGAATCGTTTGTAACGCCGCCAGCACCAGCAGGGTGATCAACGGGTAGTTCTTCCAGATATCAGCGAACATCACCGCATTAATGGCCGAATTCGGATCGCCAAGCCAACTACGGTAGGTATCAATCAGCCCGATTTGTGAAAGCAGGGCGTTGATACTGCCGTAATCCGGATTAAAGTTCAGCCGCCACATCGTCGCATTGACGATAGTCGGCAGTGCCCATGGCAAAATTACCAGCACGCGCAGAGCGCTGCGCCCCCAGAATTGCTGATTGAGTAGCAGGGCGACCAGCACACCAATAAATCCTTCAATACCGACCGAAACCACGGTGAAATAGAGCGTGCGCCAGAGTGCTGCGCGAAAATCAGGGTCAGTCAACGCATAGAGATAATTATCGCTTGCGACCCAGTTCGGTGCGGTACCGTCGCCAATCAATCCGGCGTCAGTAAAACTAAGCCACAGCGTGCGGGCGAGCGGCCAGGCTGTCAGTAAAAACATCATTAACAACATGGGCGCGAGGAGCAACCACGCCTGACGCTTCTCACGTTGGAGTAATGTCGACGACATGTTTAGTTTCCGTGGTTTTCGCCCCTGATACCGAAATATTTGGGGCGATGTGAAGGCGTTAAATGTAATTAATGCAAACGGTCGGCTGCGGTGGTGGCGGCTTCCATACCGTCTTGTGCCGGAGCTTTACCTTGCAATACTGCCTGAATATTTTGCTGCAAAATGTTCGATAAACGGGAGTAATCCGCTGTGACTGGGCGCGACAACATCACGTTCAGCGACGTTTTCGCGGCGGCAATCAGCGGCTCCTGGCCTTTTTGTACCTCTGGGTCATCGTAAGAGGATTTCCAGATTGGCAGGCTCAGTTTGGCGTATCTGTCCTGCACCGGCTGCGACGTCATGTAGCTGATAAATTCCCACGCTTGATCAGGATGTGCACTGGCTTTGGCGATGCCTAATCCCATTGAACCGTTTACGCCCGACGCGCCGCCTGCGGTTTCACTCGGCGCAGGTATCACACCAACATCACCCGCGATTTTGCTCTGTTTCGGGTCGTTTGCCATGTTGTACATATATGTCCAGTTCAGGGCGAAAGCGGCGTCCCCGTTGGAGAAGGACTTACGCACGTCTTCTTCCAGATATTCGCGTGAGTTCGGATTGGTCAGCCCTTTATCCAGTGTTTCTTTCATGTAATTAATGGCTTTCATGGCACCCGAATTGGTGAAATTAAGTTTGCCGTCTTTATAGAACTCACCTTTAAACGCCGATACAAGCGTGGTGTAGTCGCACAACAGTGCTTCGGACTGCGACCAGCTCCACACCAGCGGGTACTTTACGATGCCTTTTTCTTTCAGGATGGCAGATTGTTTTTCAACATCAGCCCAGGTCGCCGGTGGAGTAGTGATCCCGGCTTTAGCGAGCATCGCTTTGTTGTAATACAGATATTTGGTATCGAGGATCCACGGCATTCCCCAGCGTTTATCTTTGTAGGTCACGGTTGAAATCGCACCGTCAAAAATCTTGCTGCTGACATCCGCAGGAATACGCGCGGTTACGTCCTGCAACAGACCGAACTTGTTGAATTCGGCGGGCCAGATAGTGTCGAAAAGCACCACGTCATACCCTTTGGCACCCGCTCCGCGAGCGGCGACAATTTTGTCATGTAGCGCTTCGTAAGGAACAAATTCCAGGTTCACTTTGATATCAGGATGCTGTTTGGTGAAATCTGCGGTCATTGCGCGGATATCGGCTTCGCTATACGCCGCCTGAGTCATAAACAGGGCGCTAAGTGTCGTCTCAGCAAGCGCGGTGGCTGAAAATCCCAGGGTGAGAGCAGAGAGGGCGCACAAGGTGGCCGCAGGGGTAAGTCGTAGGCTCATCGTCATTCTCCGAAACAGGGTTAGGTTTATTAAATCAATTTGATTGCTTTAATTGACTAAAAAGTGGGCTGACTTTTCAGCCAGTCCCTGCGTCCCTGCCGGATGATGCTTTGCTACTGGGGCTTCACTATGAATCGATTACTGAATGTGATAATGACTGGTTAATATAATTAACATATCAATAACATTGAAAGCTGTGATGGCGACGTCAAATTCAATTCATCATAATTATAAAATCAAATTGATTGCTGTAATCACTCTTAGCATACTGCCCGTAGGTTTCCCCATTGGGTACAAGGCCGTGATAACAACTTCTGGTACCAATCTTGAGCACGCCCGTGCTCACAATCGTCGCGTGGTTATTGAAGCCATTCGCCTTAATGGTGAGTTGACCCGTGCCGAAATCGCCCGTTTGACGTCGCTTACACCGCAAACCGTATCCAATATTGCGACCGAGCTTGAACTGGCTGGTCTTCTTTCATCTCACCTCCCGCGTCGTGCGGGTGGGCGCGGCCAACCAGCAACGCCACTGACACTCAATCCTGATAGCGCCTATTCCATCGGCATCCATCTTGATCATCAGTCGCTGCTGATTGTTCTGGTTGATCTCACCGGAACCGTTCGCTTTCGCAAATTTATCCCTATTCGGAAACCGCAGCCCGAGCCGACTCTGGCTCTTATTGAAAAAATTCTGCAAGAAATGCGCCAACAGGTGAAAATCGACTGGCGAAAAATGTTGGGCGTCGGTGTGGTGATGCCTGGGCCATTTGGCGTTGAGGGGATTTCCTCACAAGGGCCGACTACGCTCCACGGTTGGGACAATGTGGATATTGAAGCGCGTTTGAGCGCGATAACCGGCTGGCCAGTCACGCTTGAAAACGATGCAACGGTGGCAGCCATCGGCGAGCGTTTTCACGGTGTCGCCAAGCAATTATCGTCATTTGTGTATTTGTATATCGGCACGGGTTTGGGCGCAGGCATCTTCACCGACGGGCGAATTTATACCGGACATGCACACAATGCGGGCGAAGTCGGCCACATGGTGGTGCAACCGGGCGGGCGCGAATGTTATTGCGGGAACAAAGGTTGCCTCGAACGCTACGTTTCTTTGCAGGCAGCATATGAAGCCTGTGGGCTGGATCCAATGTCGGCGATGCCAGAGGATTTACTCAATGTTGATGAAGCATTATTCGATAAATGGCTTGAGTCAGCTGTTGAGCCGGCGCTTCAGGCCATCAATATTATGGAATGTGTGTTCGATGCGCAGAGTGTGATAATCGGCGGCACCATGCCGAAACCGCTGGTGGAAAAGCTTATCAAACGCCTGACACCGCTTTATAGCTCGGTGCGCAGCCGCAGCCCACAGGGCATGCGAATTCGCCTTGGTATGTCCGGCAGCGACACCGCCGCACTCGGTGCTGCCGCATTGCCTATCTTCGACGAGTTCAATCCGCAATATGAAGTTCTGTTGAAGTAGGAGATTGGTGACACGGCTTGAGGAGAAAAGGCCGTTTGTATGACTTCCTGCTGGCATTATTCTGACCGGTGAATAACCGCAATCTTATGATGTTCCTGAATTAGAACAGGTATTCCCCATTCGTCATTTTAAAGAGCCGCTATACTTCAAAATAATTTTTCTAAAGGGTGATTAGGATGAAAAGGTTACTACTTCCACTGGCTTTGATAATGACCAGCAACGTTGCATTTGCGCAACAAATCTCAGATAAACATGCAGAAGATGCTTACGTCTATGGTTACTCGATGGATGAAGCGTATAAATTTTTCTATGAAACGGCAGTGAAAACCAACACGCCAATGAACCGTTTCCAGAATATTCGCCATCTTGCTGATGATACCTATACTGCTCACCCGACAATTAATAACGATACATTGCATCTTATGGGATGGCTGGATGTTGCTGCTGAGCCTGTTATTGTCAGCGTACCGGACATGGATAAAGGTCGCTATTGGGTTCTACATACCATGGATATGGGGCATTACACGACGTCGATGATCGGTGCCCGTACGCGAGGTAATAAAGGCGGTCACTTTATGTTTGCTTCCCGTAGCTGGAAAGGGGAGGTACCACCAAGCGTGACAGAAGTTATACGTGTTGACTCTGACCTTCTCAAGTTGATGGGTCGAATCATGGCAACGAACAAAGAAGACGAAAAAGTCGCACTCAACTATATGGATGACTGGAACGTACGGACGCTATCCGCGTACTTAGGTGTTCCTGGCCCTAAAGAAACAGAACGCACGTATCCTGATCCTGACAAAACTAACTGGCTACAGCGTGTCAACTTTGTGCTTTGCGAAGGTGACATGGCGCAGTCTGATAAAAAGTGGCTCGATCAATACAAAGATGTGGGTATCGAACCATGTAAGGAAGATTTCACGCCGGAGCAGCTCGCGGCAGCTAAACGCGGTGAGGAACTCGGCATGGCTCACCTTAAAGAGCTTGCTCCTCAAATGAAAAATGCAGGAAAACTACTCGGTACCCGTGCAGAACTGGGAGAAGGACAGCGTGATCTCTTTGCGGAAGGGACGATGATGGGCCAGTGGGGATTACCCCCTGAAGAGTCTGTCTATCTGCAAGAAGTTAAAGGTTCAGATGGGCAAAATATCAATGGCGCTAACGGTAAAAAATACCGCGTACATTTCAAAGCACCTGAGGTTAGCCAGTTCTGGTCTTTCACGTCTTATGCGTCGGACACTAAATTAATGGCACCCAATGCCATTAATCGCCATAGCCGTGGGGATCGGACTCTGAAACCAGATGCAGATGGTATGTACACCATTGAAATGAGTGCCAAGGGCGATGTAAATAATCCGAACTGGTTGCCAATCCCGGAAAAAGACACCTACATCATTATGCGAATGTACGGACCAAGCAAAGATGTTCAGGAAGGTAAATACACTTTCCCAACTGTCGAGGTTGTGAAGTAATACAGTTGTTACGTTAAACAAGATAGCTGGGGAAACCCGGCTATCTCCAGGACCCTTAATTGATGTGAGCTTGCTAAATAACAAAATCAGGCTGCGCAACGTCTTATCCCCCGTCCTCGTCAAATAGCGAACGGATGCTGTGATTGTCCTGGTGAAAGTTTTCACTATGTTGGTATTTGTCTGCACAATACATTGTGAAAGAGAAGAACCCACCTTGTTTAAGCTTTGGTCTCCCATCAGTTGCCTTATACCATTTATCGCCTTTTAGACCTGAATTGCGATAAATATATACAGCATCTTGAGGAGGGAATAAACCGAGTGCAACTGAAGCACTAAGATTTAATTATCACTGGATAAAATTTCCCTCTGACCCCTGCCGTATCATTCAAAATTGGAAGTTTAGCCGCCTCTTTCTGGTATTTGGCTCGCAATTCCATCAACGTTTTTTGATCTCAGTTTACCGGTTTATAATCTTTGACCTTTGTGCCCTCAGACCTGGTAACAGTTATATTATTCTGGAGTTGATGAACGGAGTTGATATCTTCAGGGTCACTTGGGTTAACTTGAGTGCGTACAATGATTGCGGCAAATTTTGTCTGAGATTTAATATCAAAAGCACCCGGGCTATAAAAAACCTGATCGGTGAAATCATCATTTTGCATGATCATTGCAGACTGATAACGCCTATCTTCGATTTTGGCAATGTTACTGTTGTGCCGTCTGGTACGAAATAAATACCGAATGAGTACACTGTGTCACGATTCAGTAAAGTATTCAAAGCATTGATAAATCTGTGAAATTCCAGGTTTTTCAGAGTGACTCTGATGGTTTCAGTTGAAGAAAAATGTCGGTTTTGTGGCAAGGCGGAAGCCGTTAAAAAAATTCGCCACGAAATGCAACCACCCTGCCACTGGATTTCCTGAGCGTTCAGCTCATCTGCGAAGCCGATGAAATGTTGTCATTCGTGGGCAATAAAAAGCAGCAACGCAGGCTTTGGTATGCATGGGAAACTCGCCTGAAATGTATTATTGCTAATACATTTGGTCGCCGAAGCAGGAAGACTCTTCACAAATTACTGAGGAGGAAATCAGGTTTAAGGTTGCTTTCTGGTGCACTAATAGTTTCAGGGTTTACGATATTTTGCCGAAAAAGGAACACATTATGGGTAAGCTTTACACGCAGTGAATTGAACGTGAAAACCTGACTTGCGTAACAGGTTGAAGATGCTCGATCGTAAGACGCTGGGTGACTCAAAACCTGCGGAAATGCATGACAAAATCATCGTGACTTTTATCGATCGAGAATATTACCTTTGAAGCCATCAGTTAACTATTTGAATATAATACAATTTTTACATGCTGTATCATGTTGGTCATATTCTCATGACGATATACTTACGGTTTATTAATACCGCAGCTATTGAGCGACTCCAATGTTGCAAAAAATCAATAATTATTTTATTTAATAACGAATAAAACAATTGAAACATCATTTCATTTTGTTGATCTAGCTATCTCTTTCTGAAAGAAAAATTAATTAGCATCGTCACCAGTCCGATGACTGATTTTTTAATTCACAACAGGGAAAGACTAAATGAAATTTTTCTTTAAACTTACTGCTTTAGCTACATTATTAGTTTCAGTTTCTTCAGGTGCGGTTACACTGGATTATCGTCATGAATTTAAACCAGAAAGCGGCACCAATGCTGACAGAATTAAAATAGGCCACACTACTGAAGATGGCTATTTTGCGAGCGTTGAAGGCAAAGTGTCTGAAAAAACAGAAGTCGATAATGAAGGCTACAAAAACGGCATTGAGAAATACAGTGGCAATGGTAGCGAGTTTGAATTTGGTAAGAATTTCATTATCAATGACCAGTTAACAATTGCGCCAGCAGTTAACCTGGATGTTGGTGATACCTATATTGGTTATCGCATGCAGGTTAAAGCCATCTACAATATTAATGATAGCTGGATGACTTCTCTGCGGTGGCGTCCAGGTATTGAGGTGAGTGAAAATGCCGGTGTTGAGGACAAAAACTATAACCAATTTAACTGGGAACTTGGTTATACGTATCAACAATTCTCTATTGTCGGTGATTTTGAATATCGCTTCACAAATTATGAAGATTATGAAGGTGACCATAATTATTGGCTCTATAACGTTGTAGCCAGCTATAGCATTGATAAACACTGGAAGCCATATACTGAAATCGGATATGTTCCACGTTACAATCAAGATCATGAGAAAGATGAAATGGAAGTTCGTTATCGTATGGGTATCAAATATACTTTCTAAATCCAGATGATAAAAATCAGTTCGAGTATTCAAGAGTTGAAGGTAGATTTAAAAAATAACTGTAATAAAAGCAATAGCGAACTGATTTAACTATATTTAAGCATTGCAGTAGGGAGGGTTCATTTATAGCAGCCAAACGAGGAAGTGATTAAATTAAAATTTTAATCCATTATCCAGGCATTCAGCTTCCTGCAGTCGCTGGGTATAAGCCAGTAGACTGTGAGCTTTTAGCTCTGTGATGCATGGATCTGCTAGGGCATTTGACACACACAGCTTGGTCCCGTGCATCATCCAGTACAAACCTGGTTTCCATCGTCGGAGACTGTCGTCCTGGTGAACACATTGATGATGAACGCCGCATATGCGAACATCATTATGCCACCTCTTTTGAGCGGGCAAAAAACTAAAGAGATTCAATCTACATGACTCGGGGTGCCCTTCTTCGTTGAAGGCTGAGAAATACCCGTACCACCTGATCTGGATAATGCCAGCGTAGGGAAGTCAGATGCCTGTCCGGTATCCCTTCTTCACGCTGGACAGGAGATTAATGATGCAACCTGACCTGCTACCCGGCCACATCGCCGCGTCGGTTTTACAGCAACTTCGCAACACATCCCCCCTTATTCACTGCATAACTAACGATGTAGTGCAAAGTTTTACCGCTAATGTGCTTTTAGCTGTAAGCGCGTCTCCCGCGATGGTGATTGAACCAGAAGAAGCTGCGCAATTTGCACCCATCGCCAACGCTTTGCTTATCAATATTGGCACGCTTACCACTGAACGTAGCCGTGCAATGCTTGCTGCCATTCATGCGGTGAATCAATCTTCTACGCCGTGGATACTCGACCCCGTTGCCGTGGGTGGGCTTACGTTTCGCACGCAGTTCGCCCATGATGTTCTCGCGCTAAATCCTGCGGCTATTCGTGGTAATGCATCTGAAATCCTTGCACTTGCCGGTGTTCAATCCGGTGGGCGAGGTGTGGATAGCACCGATGATGCACTCTCCGCGTTACCTGCGGCGCGCAAACTCGCGCAATCAACGGGTGCGATTGTCGCCGTAACCGGTGAGCGCGATTACATTACCGACGGTGAAAAAAGCTGGAGTGTTGTGGGTGGCGGCGTGCTGATGACTCGCGTAGTCGGCACCGGTTGTGCGCTTTCTGCCGTTGTTGCAGCCTGTTGTTCGTTATCGGGCTCACGGTTGGATAACGTGGCTGCGGCTTGCCAGTTTATGAAACTTGCCGGTAAACAGGCGATTGCCACAAGCCACGGGCCTGGTAGTTTTACGCCTGCATTTCTGGATGCGCTTTACCATCTGAATGGGGAGGCACTGGCATGAAAGGGCTAAAACGCATTAATGCGCTGACTATCGCAGGGACCGACCCGAGCGGCGGCGCGGGGATTCAGGCCGATCTCAAAACTTTTTCCGCCTTAGGCGCGTATGGCACCAGCGTCATCACCGCACTGGTGGCGCAAAACACGCGTGGCGTGCAATCGGTTTATCGTATCGAACCCGCGTTTGTCGCCGCCCAACTTGATTCTGTACTGAGTGATGTGCGTATTGACACGATTAAAATTGGGATGCTGGCGCAGACGGATATTGTTGAAACGGTGGCTGAACGGCTGGCGTTTTATAAAATGCAAAACGTCGTTCTTGATACCGTAATGCTGGCGAAAAGTGGTGATCCACTACTGGCTCCTTGCGCGGTGGAAAGTTTGCGTCGTCAGTTGTTGCCGCGAGTGGCGCTGATCACTCCAAATCTGCCAGAAGCCGCGGCCTTGCTGGATACCGCGCACGCAAAGAACGAACGTGAAATGAAAGAGCAAGGCGATGCACTGTTAGGGTTGGGCTGCAAAGCGGTGCTAATGAAAGGTGGACATCTTGATGATAGCGAAAGTCCGGACTGGCTGTTCACGCGCAATGGAGCGCAGCGTTTTACTGCTCCACGCGTGCAAACCCGCCATACCCACGGCACAGGTTGCACGTTATCTGCCGCGCTTGCCGCGCTTTATCCCCGGTTTAATGATTGGCCGAAAACCATAGAATACGCGAAAAAATGGTTATCCCAGGCGTTAGAGCAGGCGGATTCCCTGGAAGTCGGGCATGGAATTGGGCCAGTTCATCATTTTCATGAATGGTGGTGAGTCGGTGACATCCACCTGGAGCATTGAGTTATACTGTTTTTCACCTAATCTTCCAGAACTTACATGACATGGAACAGGTTCACACTCAGCTAATAGAACAGCTCATCCAGCGTTTTTCGCAGGCGGATAACATGCCGCTGTATCTGAAATTCGCTGAAACGGTGAAGTCGGCAGTACGCAGCGGTGTTTTGCCGCAGGGAAATATTCTGCCCGGCGAGCGCGATCTCAGCCAGTTGACCGGCGTTTCGCGTATTACGGTACGTAAAGCCATGCAGACGCTGGAAGATGAAGGGGTGGTGACGCGTTCTCGCGGTTACGGCACGCAGATTAACAACACTTTTGAATATTCGCTGAAAGAGGCGCGAGGTTTTTCCCAGCAGGTGGTATTGCGTGGAAAGAAGCCTGACACCCTTTGGGTGAACAAACGTGTGGTGAAATGCTCGCCGGAAGTTGCGGAACAGTTAGTGCTAAAGGCTGATAGCGACGTTTTTTTGCTTAAACGTATTCGTTATGTGGATGAAGATGCGGTATCAGTAGAAGAGTCGTACGTGCCTGCAGAGCTTATCGCCGATGCTGACGATATCGGTGTTTCGCTGTACGACTACTTCCGTAGCCAGAACATTATTCCCCAGCGCACCCGCAGCCGCGTGAGTGCCAGAATGCCTGACAGCGAATTCCAGTCGCATATCAAACTGGAAACGCCGGTGCCGGTTTTGGTTATAAAACAAGTGGCGTTTGACGCGCAAAACCGGCCAATCGAATACAGTATCAGTTACTGCCGCAGCGATTTATACGTCTTCGTTTGCGAGGAGTAGCGCCTCATTCAGTTGCTCAATGTGTGGAGCACAATCGCCGCCACGGTGGCTGACCACGTAAGAAGCAACGGCATTGCCGAGACACACTGCATCACCTAAACTCCACCCAGCGGCGAGGCCTGCCAATGTGCCGCCGGCGTGGCTGTCTCCGGCACCAATTGTATCAACGACTTGTGTCGGGAATGGGGCTGCCAGCGCAATTTCTTCCGATGAAGCAAACCACGCACCTTGTTTGTCGAGCCGTACAATCAAGGGCGAATCGTACCGCTCAAGCCATACACGGCAAATTCCTGCAATATCATCCCCCTCAACGTTCAACCACTCTGCGGTGATCGCGGCTTCCTGGCGATTTAGCGAAATAATCGGTTTGCAGGCCATAATTCTTGCCAGCAACGGCGTGGGGATATCGGCGATCCGTGGACCAAAATCGACAAATGCTGTCACGTCGTTCAGCGATTCAAGCCAGCTTACCAATAATTCCGCGCACGGCCCTGCGAGTTGATAACCCGAAAGTGAAAGAAGGGTGCCGGGTGCCAGCTGCAATTTATCCAGCCATTCTTGATTCCACTGATGTTCTACGCCGCGAAACGACATAAACGTCCTTTCACCGTCAGGTTCGACAAGTGCCAGGCACCAGCCGTTATCGCCGCTGTCAGTGTGGATTTCGCTGCGGATACCTTGTTTATCAAGGCTTGTGCGAATGATGTCCGCCCATGTTCCCTGGCCAATTGGCAGTGCATTTTGCGAAGCGATACCGAGGCGTGAAAGCGTAAGTGCAATGTTCAACGCGCAGCCGCCGATATTCACGCTTTGTTGTTGCAGCTCGATATCGCAACCACGCCAGGGCAGAGCGTAGGCGTCGGCAATAACATCAATCACCGCTGAGCCGAGCACGCAAACCGGGCGTTTTGCTGCAAGCGACGGTAACCGTGCGTGCAGATTACTGGCTTTCATTGCTCACCTCCCGTTGCTTGCGATATGCCATAAAGATGCGGCTGTAGCGCGTAAAGTCGAACTGGTTAACATCATCAATCTGCTGTTTTAGCGTCACGTCAATGCTTTCCACACCGTGAATCGCGCCGCAAATCGCTGTTGCCATCGCACCAATAGTATCGGTGTCGCCACCCAAATTTGCGCACAATATCGCGCAGCGATTCGGGTTGGTTTGCGCCAGTTCCACCATCGCAATCGCCGCCGCTACGGATTCAATAGTACTGGTACCCGTGCCGACCAATTGATAAATCTGCTCCATGCCAGATTCGGTGCCGAGCGTGTTTCTGGCAACGTTTAGCGCCAGTTCTATACGTGCTCCAAGAGATGCGTTAAAGGTCGTGATGCGTTTTTCCTGAGCGTGGCGAGCAACAGACGGCAGTTCGTCACAGATTGTTTCCCAACTTGCCCCTTCAATGGCTTTTGAAATCGCCCAGGCGATAACCACTGCACCAGCAATTGCGAGATCGGATTTGTGCGTTGGGCTGGACGCGAGTGCCACTTCATCAATAAATGCATCAAGATTGTGAGTCGGCAGCAAGCAGCCGAGTGGAGAGGCACGCATCGCAGCACCGTTGGTGACGCCGTTGTTTTCAAGTTCGCTCACTGGCGTGCCTTGTTTAATCGCGTTCAACGCAATTTTGGAGGTTGGGCCAAGCACGTTCTTGTTAAACGCATCGAATCCTTCTGCCCAATGCAAAATGTGGCGGCCAATGGTGTCCGGGTTGATTGCGCCATCATGTTCGATAATCGCGTCAGCCAGCGCCAGCGCCATCGATGTGTCATCGGTGAATTGCGCACGTTCGAAATAACAAGCAGCATTGTTTTCCGCAGGCCCCGGCAGGAAACGGTCAATCCAGCCAAAGTGCGCTTTCACCCGCGAGCGTGGCCACAGTTCAGACGGCATACCCATCGCATCGCCTAACGCCTGGCCGTAAAAGGCCCCCAGAATACGATTTTCCATGATTATGCTTCCTTTAAATCTTTTTCAGATGGGTTGCCAGCAACCGCAATGGTGGTGATCTCTTTGTCCGATTCGCGGAAGAACACCATGAACAGTACGGTGATTACCGCGATCATGGCTGCGCCGAAACCCCACATCCCCGCCCAGTTAAATGTCTGACCGTTCACAGGTGTTGGGTAGGCGAACATTTTTTCCATTAACTGTGCGCCAATGCGATAGCCAAGAAGGCTACCAAAGCCCTGGCAACATAGGGTGATAAGCCCTTGCGCCGCGGTGCGCATGTGTACTGGCGCTTTTTTGTCGACATAGATATAGGCGGTGACGTAGTAGAAGTCGTAGCTCACGCCGTGCAGCAATATGCCCAGGAACAGCAGGCCGTAGGTGAAAATGTGGTCGGCACCACCGTAGACGAAGAAGCCATAGCGAATGGCTGCCGTAACAAGACCAAGTAGTAATACCTTTTTAATGCCAAAGCGTTTAATGAAGAACGGCAGCGCCAGCATAAAGAAGATTTCGGAGAACTGGCCAAGCGTCATCCATCCGGTTGCGTTATGCATGCCCACTTCGGTCAGATAACCGTTGGCGAAGATGTAATAGAACGCCAGCGGCATGGCAAACAGGAACGAGCAGAAGAAAAAGACCAGGAAGTTTTTGTCTTTCAGCAGCACGATGGCATCGAGGCCAAGCATGACCTTCAGGCTCATTTTACCGGTGCTTTTCGGCGGTGTATTTGGCAGGACGAGTGCGAATACCCCCAGCAGTGCGGAGCTGGCTGCGGTTATCAGCAGTGGAACATTGGTTGGTGAAATATCGCTAAATCCGAGCATTTGCGGTAGGAATCCGCAGACTAAACCTGATGCAATCCAGCCAATCGTGCCCATCACACGAATGCGTGGGAAGTCGCGTTCTACGTCTTCAACATTGGAAAAAGCAATGCTGTTAGTGAGCGCAATGGTTGGCATGTAAGTCAGAGAATAGGCCAGTAGTAAGGGGAAGAAATAAACAAACTCGGTTTGCTGTGCGGCCAGATACATCAGCACCGCGCCGGCAAACATCAACAGCGCCAGCACCTTTTGAGCGGCAAAGAAACGGTCGGTTAGCGAGCCGACCAAAATCGGTGACAGAATTGCCGCGATGGCGGTACAGGCGTAAGACCAGCCGATTTCAGTTGGGCTGAATCCACTTTTACTCAGGAACAGCCAAAGAGGGACGAACCACGCGCCCCAGATAAACCATTCAATAAACATCATGAATGAAAGGCTAATTTTTGTACGTTTCATACGTTGAACCTTCATGATTGAGTTGGGTACACCATAACCATACCAATCAATAATACCTTTTAAATACCTTTGTGTTGATTCTTTGACCTCCGTTGCAAAAATACACGCCTGGCTGCTTCGCTTTACATCACTGATTAGGCCGAAAATGCTGTCCTGAGTGGCGAAGATGTGGCTCCAGTACCAGGATTAGTGCTTGCCCATTGTTTCACCGATTCAATGGCTCAGGAATCTTCATCCTCAGCGGGCAGGGTGCTCGCTGAACTTACGGGAGCGTATTATGACTGATATTGCGCAGTTGCTTGGCAAAGACGCCGACAGCTTGTTACAGCATCGTTGTATGACTATTCCGGCAGACCAGTTGTATCTGCCAGGCTCGGATTATGTAGACCGCGTGATGGTGGATAATAACCGTCCGCCTGCGGTGCTACGTAATATGCAGACGCTGTATAACACCGGGCGGCTGGCAGGTACCGGTTACCTTTCTATTCTACCGGTCGACCAGGGTGTGGAGCACTCGGCAGGGGCGTCATTCGCGGCAAACCCGCTCTATTTCGATCCCAAAAACATTGTTGAGCTGGCGATTGAAGCAGGTTGTAACTGTGTGGCGTCAACTTACGGGGTTCTTGCTTCAGTTTCACGCCGCTATGCCCACCGCATTCCCTTCCTCGTAAAACTTAACCATAACGAAACGCTAAGTTACCCGAACACTTTCGACCAGACGCTATATGCCAGTGTTGAGCAGGCGTTCAATATGGGGGCGGTGGCTGTTGGCGCGACCATTTACTTTGGTTCGCCAGAGTCACGTCGCCAGATTGAAGAAATTTCTGTGGCGTTTGAACGTGCCCATGAACTGGGTTTGGTCACGGTATTATGGGCGTATCTACGTAACCCGGACTTCAAAAAAGACGGGGTTGATTACCATGTGAGTGCCGACCTTACCGGGCAGGCTAACCACCTGGCAGCTACCATCGGCGCTGATATCGTGAAGCAGAAAATGGCGGAAAATAACGGTGGCTACAAGGCGGTTAACTTTGGTTATACCGATGACCGTGTATACACCAGACTGACCAGCGATAACCCAATCGACCTGGTGCGTTATCAACTGGCGAACTGCTATATGGGCCGTGCGGGGCTGATTAACTCCGGTGGTGCCGCAGGTGGTGAAACAGATCTCACCGATGCTGTTCGTACTGCGGTAATTAACAAGCGGGCAGGCGGAATGGGGTTAATTCTGGGGCGCAAAGCCTTTAAGAAATCGATGTCTGAAGGCGTGAAATTAATTAATGCCGTCCAGGATGTTTATCTGGATGGAAAAGTGACTATCGCCTGATAAACCCCCTCTCCGTAGGGAGAGGGGGTTCTAGTTCTGGATTGGAATTTGAGATATGAGGTTTTATCTCATATCAAGCAATTGCAGGAGCGAGCTGGCTCATTTCAAGTAGCCGTTCACCTTCATTGCTGTGCAGTCATAAATCTTTAACCCAACAATGGGCAATTTGGCGGCAGGCGGCAGCTCAGCGCATTGGGATGGATATCAATGCGGAATTTCTGGCTGGTCTGCGGCTCGCCATCAAGATTAAAAGTAATGTCGTGCGGGGCGGTAATCTCAAACCAGGATGAACGCCCATCAATAATGTTCGGGCTGTCGTCTGGACGCGTGAGCGTGTTAAAGATAGCCGGAAGCAACTCTTCACCGGTAAAAATTCTCAATTCCAGCAACCCGTCGTTAATCAATGCTTGCGGGCATAATTCCTGCCCACCGCCGGCCTGGCGGCCATTGCCAATACCAATCACCAGCGCATCGCCTTGCCACTCGAAATTCTCACCGCGAATTTCACAGCGGTCCGGTTTAAGCGTATCCAGACGAATCAGGCCGTGAACGAAATAGGCGATACCCCCCAGTGCAGCTTTCAGTTTTTCCGGTGTTTCGGTGGTGATGCGCGTGCCAAAACCACCGGTTGCCATATTGATAAAGAATGCCGAGTCGTTCACCTGCACCAGATCGATTGCGACATTTCTGCCAATAATGGCAAGTTGCAATGCTTTATCCAGCTCCTGTGGAATACCGACGCTGGTGGCAAAATCGTTCGCGGTGCCCAATGGTAAAATCCCCAGGGCTGGGCGGTGTTCAGGCGCAAGTTGCGCAAGTGCGGTTGCCACTTCGTTGATTGTGCCGTCACCACCTCCGGCAATCACAGTATCGACACCGAGGTTCGCGGCTTCTTCAACGTAACGAAAGGCATCACCTTTTTCCCAGGTGACACGGATATGTAACGTGTATCCCTCATCACGCATGACGTTGATTGCGCTGCGCAAGATATCGTTGTTAGCACCTTTGCCGTTCAGGATGACAAGCGTTACCGGGGACTGCTCCATGGCATACCTCAGGAAATGTAGTTAAGTGCAGAGTGTATCGTATGTGAGGGTTCTACGGGGAAGAACGGGATGAGTCTGACGGGTTTAACAAAAAAGAAGGCCTGCGCAAGGGCTTTTCTTCTTGTTGTTAATACAGGCTTTCAGCGGTGGAATGCGGGTTTGCACGGTGCACAAGACCACTGAAAGCCATCAAAAACTACTCGAGTGTGGACACTATGTGGACGTTTTTCGCGTGAGTTCCGCCACGAAGTGGATTGAGCGACACGGCATCCTGCAAGTATTCAGGTGCAAAATGAGCATAGGTCATGGTCTGCTCAATTCGCGCATGTCCCAATATTCGTTGTAGCGTGATAATACTTCCCCCGTTGATCATAAAGTGAGTAGCAAAGCTATGCCGGAGAGCGTGCGTTGCCTGGCCGGATGGTAAATCAGGTTTCACTTCTTTGAGAATCTGCCTGAACTCTTTATAAGATGCTGCCAAAAAAAGGAACCCTCGCTTATTGCTGGAAATCATTTCAGCTACTTCCTGCGATACCGGAACCGTACGCGGTTTGTTTGTTTTAGTTTTAACAAACGTCACGCGGTTCTGAATGATATGTTCAGCTTTTAATTTTACAGCCTCTCCCCATCTTGCCCCGGTACTCAGGCAAAGTACGGCGATCTTCTTGTTATCCCCATCCAGCCTTGAAAGCAGCAGTGCGATTTCATCTTGAGTCAGATACCCGGTTTCTGGTTGTTGCTCTTTGAGCCTTTTCATACCGCGGATTGGATGTTCACCACTGAATAATTCGGCTTCAATAAGTGCTGTAAACATTCCGCTCAGGCATGTCAGATCGCGATTAATACTTGCGGGCTTGATGCCCAAGCTTCGCCGAGCAGTGCTGTACTGACTGATAAGGGATTTGGTTATCTGAAATGCACACGGGTCGCCTGTTATTTCAGTAAAGAGTTCAATTTTTCTGAGATAACCCTGCCCATAATCTTCATGTTGCCCTTTTAACTTCCACCACACTTGCGTCAGCTCTGACAGACGCCGTTTGTCGGTAGGTTTAGACAGCCATTCTTTATTGTGGTGGTTGTACTGCGTGTACTTTTCAAAAGCGACAGCTTCGCTTTTCTTATCAAACTTCCTGCGGATGCGCTTTCCGTCGCGACCAGCAGGTCTTATGTCCACTTCCCACTGACCATCATCGAGTTTCTTGATTGTCATCAGAAAACCCTCCGATTGGTGTGCTTACTTTTTGCTCTTAACTCTTTACATCTGTGATTAGGGTATTTATCTGTCAATGACATACATTTCAAATGTATGTATTGCCGGTAAATGATTAACCAGTCTTTTGCTCTGAGTGGGGCGAGATTGTTGTTTCTTGCCCAAAGTGTGCGAGTGCCGGTGCAATCTGCCCGGATTCTGGTGCTATTTGATTAGTAATAAACCACATCGTGTATTTCATAAACTGCGGGTGATTCAGGATTTTCATCGTTACGTCGGTGGGAGGGGTTGTTCTTCCACTTTCGTAGTAAGTCAAAGAACTGTATGGAACCCCTGTAATTTCAGCGAATTGCCTTCTGTTTAATCTTTCTGACTCGCGCATAAGCGCCAGTTTTTCGCTAATTGCGATTGACATGTTATCAAGATCCTCTAATAATCATCGTAAATCTCAAGTGTGAATCAAGTTTCTCTATGGATAGTGCGATTACACTAAAGCCCATTAGAGAACATTAGAACCCATTGGTTAGATCTAGATAAAAGGTTAGCAGATGAGCAAACAAGTTGTAAGTATCAGCGATGCTGTCCCATATCCTGAATTTGCCCGACTCATTGGCAAAACTCCGGCTGCAGTCAGAGGCATGATTGAAAAAGGGAAACTTCCCGTCATCGAGATGTCCGACCCGCTGTCAGCAACGAAACGAGCTGGCGAGTATTGGGTCTATCTGCCTGCCTGGAATAATGGGATGAAAATGGCGTATGAGAGCCGCCCAAAAGAAATCAGGGAAGGGTGGTTGATGTGGCTGGGCTTGGGCGAACCAAATTAACATTGGGAGATATGACGATGAATGAGCCACGTTGCATTGCTCAATTCCTGCGAAACCATCAGGCAAGCCGTCCGATGGATTTCTCAATTACTCACGGTAAAGGACGTAAAGGAATCATCATTCGTCAGCCGCGACGTTATGACGTTGCCAGTGCTTTTCAACGTTGCCTGAAAGTCGCAGGGAGAATATTTAAATGACAGTCATGACCTTTGCAGTAGTGAAAAACCAACCGGCTGGTCTGCGCGGCCTGGTTGCTAAACATCTGGCAAAACCTCGTTGGACTGAGTCCTGTAATTTCTACAACGATATGTTGGAGCGAGAACGCCTGACAGTCTGTTTTCACGCGCAACTTAAACAACGTCACTCAGTCATGCGTCTGGAAGAAATGAACGATTGTGATCGTGAACGTATCGTCTGTGCCATTGATGAACTACGAAACGCATTCACAAAGCAACGAGCTGTTGGCGTAAGTAAATCAGGATTCATTGGCCGCCTGACGGTTAGCCAGCGGCGTACTTTGTTTTTACATGCGGGGCTGACAGAAGATGAATTTAATCAACCTTACTGGTATATCGAAAACGAACAGTGTAAATGGCGGGATGCTTTAATACGGGCATTACGTGAGCTGTTTAATTTATTTGAATACACTCCAGCAATATTGACAGCCGTTAAACCTGAGCAATATCTCCATTAATTAATACATTGAAAAAATTAACGCACTTCATTGTGTGTGGCTTTTTATTATCTGGAGTCAGGGATTATGCCAGCAAGAATTAATCATCAAAGTAACTCTGAGCAATTAAATTCACTTCTCATCCATGCAAGGGCAGAAGCTCGGGCCGATGCGGCAGTTAAGTATTCATCGCACATTGACGGACTTATCCGCCACATTACCAACAACGAACTATCGGGTGTTGAGATTGTGGAACTGCTTCACCAGGAATCGCAGAAGCTGCATGAATCAGGCCTCAGCTATCAAAGTGGGGCAGGGTTATGACCAATCATCGGGTTATCGTCAAGAGCTGGTATTCGGTCATGAAGCTGAATGGCTCTTTTGTTCTGGCTGATGTTAAACATGATAAAGACACCGGTGCTGTTTCTTATCCCACAGTCGCTATTTATTCCAGTGAGTTAAAGCTGATTTCCGACCTGATTAACCTGATGGTCAAACGGGCTGTTTTTCTGAAACGAATCAATAACACCAATGAGCTTTTGAAAGAGATAAATCACTGTGGCGAGCTGTGTCAGATCGCTATGAATAAAATTAATAATATTGAGGGTTAAATATGTCTGTCCATATTCAGGTTGGCGATAAATGGGTAATTACCAGCGACCAATATCAATTTATTTTGCAGGAAAAGAAGGTCGCTAAAACAGGAAAGATGGCCGGTAAGGAGTGGTTAGATTCTATCGGGTATTACCCGAAAATTAGTCAGCTTGTCTCCGGTCTTATCCTTCATCACATTCAGTCCTCATCGGTAGACTCAATTGAAGCAATGGCCGCAGAAATTGCTCGCATTGCACTGGTATGCGAACACGCTTTTAAAGCCAATGCACAGTAATGACCGGGAGCGCACAGCTCCCTCAGTTGTTCTTCTTAATCAAAGCACCGGCAAGTCATTCGTCGGTGCTTATCCCTGGAACGCTCCTCGTGCGGCTATCTCGCGAGATCCCTATGACAGACCGCTTACACGTGACGAACACCGTCAGGTGCAAGCGGTTTTAGCAGACATAAACACGCTTCCTTATATCCTCCGTGCAAAATTCAGCAATCGCTACTACTGGATGAAGCGCCATTCCAGCCAGCTTGATGCTCTGCGGTTTCTGACGTCCACTTTCAAACGGCGCTTATGGCCACGCATCGAAAGCGTAAATCGCAACCATAGAATGAATACCGTTGCGACGATGCGTTTCTTGTCAGAACAGGATGCCTATTCACGCTTACCGGGGATGAATGATAAAGCGCTGGAGAAGTTTGCAGGCCGGATAGCAGCTCAGTTATTCAATGCCTATGAAGAACTCAGCGACAGCTACGCCAGCGAGCATGAAGGCGACAAAAATGAAGTGCTGTTTACCGACGAAGCGCAATCCTGGCTTTACGGCGAAATCGCAGGTGCTTCCCGCGCATTTAACATCACTCCGATGCACTGGAAAAAGTATCGCAAAGGGAAGCTTACAATACGCGATGCCTTTTCAGCAGTTTCCCGGCTGGTTAACGACGAGTGGTGGGTGCGCCAGTTCAAAGCACAGCGTACCCGCTGGAATGAAGCGCTATTTATCTCTGTCGGTGAGGTCAGCAAAAAACGCTCACCGTATGCCAGCAAACAGGCAATTCGGGATGTACATGCGCGTCGTCTGGCTAATCTTGAGTATCTGAAAAGCCGCGAGCTGGAGAATGTTGAGACGGGCGAGCGAATCGACCTGATTGATAAGGTACTGAAAAGCATTTCTAACCCTGAAATCCGTCGCATGGAATTAATGAACACCATCGCCGGGATTGAGCGGTACGCCGCGAGCAAAGGTGATGTGGGCATGTTTCTTACCATCACGACCCCATCCAAATATCACCCAACGCGTATCACTGGGGCGGATAAAACCGTCCAGCTTAACCACAAATGGAACGATGAAGCCTACAGCCCGAAAGATGGTCAGCGTTATTTGTGTGCTATCTGGAGCAAGATGCGTACCGCGTTCAAAGACAATGACCTTAATGTCTACGGGATGCGCGTCGTCGAACCCCATCATGATGGTACGCCGCACTGGCACATGATGCTTTTCTGCCAGCCTGACCAGCGTCAGCAAGTTATTGAGATCATGCGTCGTTACTCTTTAAAAGAAGATGGCGATGAGCGAGGCGCAGCAAAAAATCGCTTTGAGTGTAAGCATCTCAACAAAGGCGGGGCGGCTGGCTATATCGCAAAATATATCGCGAAGAATATCGACGGTTACGCGCTGGAAGGGGAGATTGATAAAGACACCGGCAAACCTTTGACTGATACCGCAGCAGCAGTTAACGCCTGGGCGTCAACGTGGCGTATCCCCCAATTTAAACCAATTGGTGTCCCGACAATGGGTGCTTATCGCGAACTACGTAAACTGCCGCGTGGTGTGAGTATTGCCAGTGAATTTGATGAGCGAGTCGAAGATGCAAGGGCGGCAGCCGATGGCGGTGATTTTGATTTGTATATTGCAGCGCAGGGTGGGGCAAACGTGCCGCGAGATACGCAAACCGTCCGTGTGGCGCGTAAGGTGGCTGACGAGCTGAATGCGTATGACGAGGAAGTGCAGAAGGTTATCGGTATCTTTGCCCCGCATCTTGGTTCTGACAATGTGCATGTAACCCGTACAACTCAATGGCGCATCGTTGCTAAGGCCGTTGAAGTTGATCTTAATTCTTTGACCTTAAAGAGCGGCTCTGCCGCGACTCGGAGTCCTGTCAATAACTGTGGGTTGGGTGACTTGAGGAACAGTACAGAAGGGACTGCAGCATCTGAGAGAGTCACGACCCTACTTAATCATATTGAGGAAGGAGAGTTAGATTGTAGTGATAACAGGGGCAAGAATGTTGTTAGAGAGTAGGTTGGTATCATTAAACAAATAGTGATATCTGCGAGAAATAGTATATTTTTGTTCCGAAATAAACTGCTCTTTATTAAAGTGTTTAGTGAGAGGTATTTGCTATGGTAACGAGGTGTATTAATCTCAAGGCTAACTTTATCTAGTGCTTGCGATAATTTATCACTTGCAACAGCTTCGCTGTTAATTATTGAACAATACACATTATGAGTAATGTATACCCACTAAAAATAGGTTTTTACAAGTTACATTCAAGATGTATAGGCTCAAAATGTATGCAGGATCACTTATTTAGTAAGATTCATCATTATTTTGTTGACAAATGGACTTGGCATTGAGAGCATTTTCAGCTATAGCTTTAATAATTAATAACAACTTGATGTGCTAAGTATTTAATTTATTCTTATAAGGATTTGAAACGATGAAAAGTATTGTTTTTTTTAATAACAAAGGTGGTGTAGGGAAAACAACGCTTATTTGTAATACCGCGGCATATTTATCTTTGGAAATGAATAAAAAAGTTTTGGTTGTGGATGCAGACCCTCAATGTAATACAACATCCTATTGCTTAAGTGATGCTAAACTGACAAGTCTGTATGACGATGATAAAAGAGATTCGATTGAGGCTTTTCTTAATCCAGTAAGGCGTGGTAAGGGATATATAAAAGATAAAATAATCCCATTGAAAACTGAGAGATTCGGTTTTGATTTGATTCCTGGTGATCCAAGATTAGCGTTAAGTGAGGATCTTTTAGCGACTGATTGGGCTCCTGCTAAATCAGGAGATCCGCGAGGGTTACAAACTACCTTAGTATTCAGTCACCTCTCAAACCAATATCAAGATTATGACTATGTATTTTATGATGTAGGCCCATCTTTAGGTGCTTTAAATCGTGCAATACTAATATCATGTGACTATTTTGTAATTCCAATGTCTGTCGATGTGTTTAGTTTGATGGCATTAAGTAATATTAATCTTTCTTTGGCGAATTGGAAGGATGGTATTATAAAAGGCCTTGATTCATATAAAAAAAATGAAGGTGAGGACTATTGTATTGATGATGAAAATATAAAGTGGAAGCTATCTTTTCTAGGTTATGCGATGCAGCAGTACAAGGGTAAAACAGTTCGTGGAGTGAAAGTGAAAGTAAATGCATTTGAACGAATTGCAAAAAAAACACCTAAGGTCATAACTACGGAAATTATTAAACCATACGCTGAAAAGCAAAACATTAACTATGAGCTTGGACAGATTGAGAATATGAATAGTTTAATTCCTATGTCTCAATTAGCTCACTCCCCTGTTTTTATGCTTAAATCAAAGGATGGTGTTGTTGGCTCTCACTTTAGCAAAGTAAATGATGCTCGCAAAATTTATAAAGGCATATGTGCTAACCTAGTTAATATAATGGAAGGAACAGGCAAATGATTAGTTGGCCTGAATCGTTGATTTCTGATCTTGCTCGCAGGAAATGCATTTTGTTTCTTGGTGCTGGAGTATCAATGAATAGTGTTAGCCAAGATGGCAAAAAATACCCTCCAAGTTGGAAGGCATTTTTAGAGCAATGCATGGTTGATGTAGATAACAGCTCTCAAATAAAGAAATTAATTGCAAATGAAGATTATTTGACTGCCTGTGAACTCATCAAAATAAGATTGCCGAAAGGTAAGTTTCAAGATAATGTAAGAGCCGCCTTCTCCACACCAAGATACAAGCATGCTCCAATTCATGAAAGTTTATTCAAATTGGATTGTCGCATTGTAGTCACTCCTAATTTTGATAAAATATATGAAACATATGCATCTAAAGAAACTCTAGGGACTGTTGTTGTTAAAAATTATCACGATAATGATATCGTGACAGATATAAAAGGTGATGGTCGAGTAATACTTAAAATTCATGGGACAGTTGATAATGCTCAAAAGTTAATTTTTAGCCGTTCTGATTATGCAAAAGCTCGCTCAGAGAGCAGAGATTTTTACGAACTTTTAAGTGCATTAAGCCTAACGCATACATTTTTATTTGTTGGGTGTGGAGTTAACGATCCTGACATTAGGTTGTTACTTGAGGACTCGTTTTTTAAACATTATGGTAGCAAGCCACATTTTTTGGTTACATCAAATAAGAGTATACATAAGGACATGTTGCCAGTTATTGAAGACACGTTAAATCTTAATATTCTTCAATATAAAGAAAATAAAGGCTCCCATGGCGAGTTGATGGACAGTTTTGATGAGTTGGTTACTTTAGTCGATGAGTGGCGGCTCGTAGTAAAAGAAACTCTTAACTGGTAACTGGTAACTGGTGCATTTGAGTGCCTTAATTTGCAACTGTATTTTTATCTTTATTCCAATCGACCTAGCGTGCCACGCAACCTCTGCGTGGCTGAATGCACCTGCATTAAAACTGACCCATGAAGCGGGCAGGCGTGGCGGGGATAGCATTGCGCGCTGAGGGCAAAATGGATTTAATTTATTTCTTCCTGAGAGTGTCTCTGTGGCGTTGAGTTGTTCGCAAGCATGAAGTTTATGTGCGGGGCAGATTGCAGTTCAAGATAAGCGTCTGAGAGCGTCAGAGTAGGGTACGAAAAGCTGCCGTGGGGCGGCTTAAAAAGAGAAGTGATTCCTCCTGAAAGTTAATTAGAGAAAAGTCATTCCGTCAGGGATTTTCTTTGCAGGATTGAAGCCTAGTATGCAGGTTACCGATATGAACTTCTAACTTGGCTGCTCGGAAACAGTAAAAGCGTAATGAGTGTAATCTTGTTTAGTGTCCACCCCATCCAGTGATAAACACAACTAATGCTTTCCCAGAGATAAATACTCACCCTCCGTCCATTTAGCCTTAGGGGGGAAACCGAGAACGCTGACACAGATATCGAAGCTGCGAGATATATCGCTAATGGCGATGGTCAGGTGGTTTAATCCGGTCAGCATTCAGGCCTCATCTCTAAAGTGGTGCGGTTATCGACATGACTTCACTGGGCCTGACGGTGTTCCGTAGTACGGTATGATTAAATCCGACAGTCAACGAAAAGTGGACTCCAGGATTTTAATCAGTAAAGGCTGCTTTCAGACCACAGCGAAGACATAACTAACAGCAAAATGTCAATCAATAGATAGTGGCCGGATTTATCAATAATATCATATAGACTTAAGCTCTTATCAACCTCAGATTTTTACCTTCACTATCGAGAAGTGCTTCGTAAACTACAGGCGGAACTCCAGATCCATAATTTAGTATTAACTTAGTGCCTTTAAGCTGATATGAACCACTTATATCAGTAATACGATCGTCTAGGCCAGGTATTGCTCCAGTGAAAGTACCATCTGAGTGAAACGATAAACGTTGACGCCCACGACTTGGGGGGAGTGGTCCTCCTATTTTGACATATACTTTCGTATTAGCAGTATCAAACTCGTATGCGTGTATCCAATCACCAAATATTGTATACATTTTCACGACACTAGCAGCTTACGTGGACCTTCAAGCGTCGCATGCATCCGAGCAACTTGTTCAGGTGTGAACATAACCATGGCGTCATCGTCAACATAATCCATATAGTTCATGAACATGTCCCCGTTTGGACCATTCTGGCAAGAAATTTTAGGGAAATCAGGTTTGCCATAATTTGGCCCCTCGGAATTTGGGGTATCGTTCACGGAGTCCCCTCCTGAACAATCTGGAGTATCGCCCCAAATATGGCGTAGATTGAAGTAATGTCCAATTTCATGCGTGCAAGTACGTCCATTGTTAAAAGGTTCTTTCGCAGTGCCACCTATCCCGAAAGCGTAGGTTGATATCACTACACCATCAGTCTCTGAAGGACCTCCAGGAAATTGTGCATATCCCAGCAGCCCGTCTTTAAGTTGGCAAACCCAAATATTTAGATATCTATCTGTAGGCCAAGGTGCACTACCACCACGGGCGGAATCTTTCATAGAGTCGTTCTGTCCAAATTCTGTTACAGTCGTGGGAACATTCAAGATTCCATCGGTTGCTTCGCCATCAGGAGTTAGTGTCGCTAGTTGAAATTCAATCATTGCATCGGCGATGAGACCTTGCCACACGGGTGGAACTTTATTTTTGTCGAGATTTGCCGCGCGAAAATCGTTATTAAGTATAGATATCTGAGCTTCAATTTGTGAAGACGTTACTGTTTCTGCTCCAGGCGAATTGAGGATGTGTATGACCACGCTAATGCGGTACGGTTTAGGAGGCATGGCTTGTACAAGACGACGTGATGCAGCGAAGGCATGCTCGAGTTCACTTTGTGCTATATGGAATTGTGGGTCCTGTTCCAGCAGCCAATAATGTACCGACATGCAACCACACTTACGTTGCAAATGTGGAGTTGTTTTACTCGCGGACTTCTTGGTTGTAGGTGTCTTTTTATTTGCCATAATTAACCTCTAGTCTTTGTAGTTCCGATGTTATTAGATAATTTTTTTGGTGCGATGACATTGAAGAAGAGTATAAACTCACTGTGTAATTTGCCTTCTGATTGATGATGTCAGCCCCTAGTTTTGAATGCCTTCACTCTTGTTAAGTCGTAAAGACATTAGATATTATTGAAATTAAATATCATAAGTCACTCACTTAAGTAATATCCTTCAATGTTTTCTGTTAAATTTATCAATGAAGTATTTTTTTGTATAGGTAGAGATATCTGCTGATTTTATATATTGTAGTTACGCCGGAAGGATAATGGTTAATACCAATTTCGTATTTTTATAATAATCTGGAGCGCTCAGGGCTTTTGAGTGTATCTATAAAATAATAGCGACTTTCTCATGGGGGATCTTTCTAAATCAGTAACTTGATGATATATGGATCATCTGGAGTGATTAGGTTTACACCCTTTTCGTGTGCTTTTCATTCTATCCGGCACAGTGTTAGTTGCACGTCGTTGTAGAATTCACTATGTCACGTAGTGACGCAGTGGGATGGTGGTGGCCGAATGATAATATATGTTTAATTCATACGTAAGTGTTACAGACATAAATCAATTAAACCATTTTACTACTACTAATGAGCGAGCCAGGTTCAAAGGTATATGGTGTTTTAAGTGTAGGCCAAATCATACGACGCGAAATTTCAACCGAGGTGCATATGAGCTACTGCGATGAAGCAAGAAATGCAGGCATTGAAAAAATTAATGCCGGATATGATGGGCTGATAATTGATGCTGGTGTGATTATCGCCAATATGAAAGCAAAAAACCTTGACCCGAGTAAATACTATGATGCTAAACACAATGAATTTATAGACCTTATTGCATATGTTTCTGACCTAAATGAAAATAAAACAAAGCTAATCAATGATCTGAATAACAAAGTTGATAATGAGTGTGTGAATCAAGTCGAATTTGTCCAGACGGTAATAGATTTTGTTGTGATAGGTTATACTAATGGATTAGCTGCTGTACTCCCAAGGTATATGACCCATATAGATGCGGGTGCAATATTATCAGGGTATCCTCTTGGGGGAGATAACAGTGTTTTCAATCAAGTAAGAGAGAGTATTTTAAACGCTGTAGGCATTGGTTCTACGAGTGACTTATTCAAACCAATAACCAACCCTGTAGAATCAGTAAAAGACTTGCTGGCTAATTTAGGTATTCACTTTTAGATATAAAATTCAGGCAGAATATAAAAATTAAACTCTGTGTATTTAAGCCGCGTTAGCGGCTCATTCCCATTAACTAACACAATTATTCTCCACAGTAGATCTGGCAGCCTCCTATCAAAATTAACAACTCCTTTGCACTGAGTCGGTTACGACCGAAATGACAGTTGTGTCAAATGAAGAGTTATCCCGCGCAAATGAAAATAAACGAATTAGTATTAACGAGAAACGCAGATTATATGAGCCACTGAATCTCAAACCAAGATATCAATCGGCGTTGCAGAGGTTATACGGCTTAAAGCGGATCATCTCCTCACCAATCCACTCATTCACCTCTTTAATCCGCTCCTGCAATGGCGTCAGCTCATTACGCACAAACACCTGTGCGGCCTTTACCACGTCACCAAACCCGCCGGTATTGTTGGGGATGACGCCCATCATTTGCGGTGGTACGCGGTGTGCGCTCATCAAATCCTCGGCGCTCGCTTTCTTGATGTTAAAGAAATCATCTTTCGTCGCCACCTCACTGAGTGGCACGATTTTAATCCCGTCCGGCTTTCCGTTCGGTGCGTAGAAAAACAGGTTCTTAAAATTCCCCAGCCCCTTTGAGCTTCGCATCGCCTCGCGCAAGGCTTCCACGTCGGTGCTGCTCTGCGCCGCATCGGTCACATACATGATGTAACCGGCGTGCGCACCGTTCTGGTAATACTTGCGACGGAACAGGGTTGCCGATTCATTCAGCCAGGCAGAATTTAACGCGCTGAGATATTCCGGCAGGCCGTACAGCTCCTGGTTGATGTCCGGCTCCAGAAGGTGAAACACGGAACCCGGCGCGAACTCATGCGGGGTGATAAACGACTGCACGAACCAGTACACATCCTCATTGGTGCCCTTGCGAGTGTATTTGGCCGGTGAGGTTTCAAGCCGTAATAGCTTGCCAGTGACGCTCATACGCTTTTCTAAAAACGCATTGCCGAACACCAGAAAATCCAGCGCAAAGCGGCTGAAATCCTGCTGCGAAAGTAACGGGTGAGGGATAAATGTCGACGCGAGAATATTGCGCTTCACATAAATTGGTGAGCTGTGATGCACGGCGGCGCGCAGGGTTTTCGCCAGCCCGGTAAAACTCACCGGCGGCTCAAACCATCTGCCGTTACCGACACACTCGGTGTAATCCAAAATGTCACGGCGGTCGAGCACCGGTGACGGCTCACCAAAGGTGAACGCTTCCATTTTTTGCGGTGCCGCAGCCGGTGGTGTGAGGGTGTTTTTTGCCGCGTGTTTTTTATTTTTTTTGGACATCAGTTGAACTCCAGAATTGAGGTGGATGCCTGACCGCTACCGGCGGTGAGTGGCTCATTTAACAGCGCATGCATGGTCGCCCATGCGACGTCGGCATGACTGGCTTCCTCGCTGCGGCTGGCGTCATAGGTGGCGCTGCGGCCACTGCTGGTCATGGTTTTACGGATTGCCATAAACGAGGCGGTGATATCGGTATAACTCACGTCATATTCCAGGCAACCACGGCCAATGGTGTCTTTGGCTTTGAGCACCATCGCGGTTTTTACTTCCGGGCTGTAGCGGATTTCCCGCGCTGCCGGATAAAACGCGCGCACGAGCTGGTAAACACCCTGGCCGATGCCGGTCGCATCAATGCCGATATATTCGACGTGGTATTTTTCGGTCAGCTTTTTGATGGACTCGGCCTGTGTGGCAAAGTCCATGCCTTTCCACTGATGGCGCTCCAGAATGCGGAACTTGCCCCCGGCCACCACGGGCGGTGCCAGCACCACACATCCGGCACTGTCGCCGGTGTGTGACGGGTCATAACCAATCCACACCGGACGATAACCAAACGGGCGAGTCGCGAACGGCTGCCAGTCATCCGTCCAGGCTTCCATGCTGTCGACCATGCAGCGTTGCAGCTCCTCAAACGGGAATACTGAGGCCTTGTCGTCGACAAATTCGCACATGAATAAATTACGGAAATCATCGGCGCTGTTTTCGCGTTTCAGCGTGTCGAGATTAAACAGGTTGCAGCCACCGGCGAGGGCATCCTCAATGGTCACAATCTGCCGCCACTGACCGTCATCGCAGGTCATGCCGTTTTTTAACGCCGCGTGGCTGATATCCAGATCCACACACTCGCTTTTATCCGACCGGCCTTTGTTAAACAGCTCGCCTGACCAGAACGGGTACGCGCCATGCGCCAGCGTTGACGGTGTCGAGAAATAGGTCGAGCGCAGGTGCTGCTGTGAGGCCATGCCCGATGCCACTTTGCGCAGCTTCTGAAAATTGGGGATCCAGAAAATTTCATCGACCAGCAGGTCACCGTTGTGGCTCTGCGCGGTGTTGGAGTTGGTGCCGAGAAAAATCAGCTTTGCCCCGTTGTTGCCGATGACAATCGGGTCGCCGGTCAGGTCAACATCCACCAGGCGGGCAAACTGGATGATGTACTCGCGGAACACATATGCCTGCGTTTTACTGGCCGAGAGGAAAATCTGGTTATGGCCGGTTTTCAGCGCGCGTAACAGTGACTCACGTGAGAAATAAAACGTTGCGCCAATCTGGCGGGATTTGAGGATATTGCGGATACGGTGTTGTAACCCTGCCTGATGCCAGCCGAGCTGGTATTCAAAGGACTCAGCAAAGAAAATCTCCTCGAGCTTTTCGATGGCCCCGTCGCTGAAAAAATTCTTTTTCGGCTTCTTACGCTCACCCTTATTGCGGTTCGCCACGTTGGGATTTAAATCCGCCTCGCTGCCGGTCTGGTTATAGCGGTTCACCCGCGCCAGCCGCTCAATCTGTCGGCCTAACAGGTCAATCTCCTTGAAGTCGCCGCCGTCTTTTTTCGTCTTGGTAATGAGCTGAATTAATCGTGCTTCGAGACTGTTTTCCACACGGGTAATGGGTGCGATGCCGTCCCAGCCGTCGCGCTGCTTCCAGCTCTGCACCGTCGGGCGTTTCTGACCGAGCATTTCGGCAATCTGCGGCACGGAAAATCCCTGCCAGTAAAGCAGTGATGCCTGTCGACGCGGATCAAGCATCAGGGAGGTATCTGTGGTGATGGTCATGGTTGCCTCGCGTTATCTGATAACGAGCAAGGCTACTTAAGCGGGAAAGGATGCGCGCTAAGGTGCTGTTGTGTCAGGGGTTAGCCATCCGGGATGAATGGCAGGCCGGGTGCGGAGTCAGGAAACTAAGCCTGACCCAATCA
Organism: Buttiauxella sp. B2; assembly: GCF_006376615.1. Taxonomy (GTDB): domain Bacteria; phylum Pseudomonadota; class Gammaproteobacteria; order Enterobacterales; family Enterobacteriaceae; genus Buttiauxella. The sequence continues at coordinate 2,799 of NZ_VEXQ01000010.1, read as the reverse complement.
CCCAACATCAGGACGCCTGACCATGGCAAAAAAAGTATCGAAGTTATTCCGCATCGGTGTCGAGGGTGACACCTGTGACGGGCGACTCATCAGCGGCACCGACATTCAGGAAATGGCGACCGCCTTCGACCCGCGTGTCTATGGTTGCCGCATCAATCTGGAGCACCTGCGCGGCATCCTTCCCGACAGTATTTTTCAGCGTTACGGCGACGTGGTGGAGCTGAAAGCGGCACAGATTGACGATGACTCTGTGCTCAACGGCAAGTGGGCATTGTTTGCCAGAATTGCCCCACTGGACAACCTGGTCGACATGGTCGGCAAAGGCCAGAAGGTTTACACCTCGATGGAAATTCAGCCGAACTTTGCCAACACCGGCAAATGCTATCTGGTAGGTCTGGCGGTCACCGACGACCCGGCAAGCCTTGGCACTGAATACCTCGAGTTTTGCCGTACCGCCAAATCTAACCCGCTTAACCGCTTCAAAACCAGCCCTGAAAACCTGATTTCGGTCGCCACGCTGGCCGAGCTGGAATTTGAAGACCAGCCCGACACCCTGTTCAACAAACTGACCGATACCGTGAAGGGTATTTTCAGCCGTAAACAGGCCGATGATGACGCCCGTTTCAGCGATGTGCATGAAGCGGTGACGGTCGTCACTGAGCAGGTGCAGGCCAGCCACGACGCCACTGAGCAGCGCCTCACCGCGATGGAACTGTCACTCAGTACCCTCAAGGGCGAACTCACCGGTCAGCTCGAAGAAAGCCAGCAGAAACTCGCCGCGCTGGAAACCTCGCTGGATAAAACCGAGAGCTTTGCGCAGCGCCGCCGTGAACCGTCGAGCGGCGGCAATGGCGACTCGATGCTGACCAACTGTTAAGCCCGGTCGCGCTACCGGAACGACCCCAAAATTAATCAGGAAACACTATGAAGCCACAGACCCGCTTTAAATTTAACGCCTATCTCACCCAGGTGGCGAAGCTCAACAACGTCGACGCCGGTGACATGACCAAAAAATTCAGCGTCGACCCGTCCGTCACTCAGACGCTGATGAACACCATGCAGGAGTCGTCCGACTTTCTGACCCGCATCAACATGGTGCCGGTTGCCGAAATGAAGGGTGAAAAAATCGGTGTCGGTGTCTCCGGCTCGATTGCCAGCACCGCCGACACCGCCAGCGGTGACGAGCGTCAGACCGAAGATTTCACCGCGTTGGAGTCCAACAAATACGAATGCGATCAGATTAACTTCGATTTCCATATCCGTTTCCGCACCCTCGATTTATGGGCGCGTTTCCAGGACTTCCAGATCCGTATTCGTAACGCCATTATCAAGCGTCAGTCGCTCGATTTAATGATGGCGGGTTTCAACGGTATCAAGCGCGCGGCAACCTCTGACCGCAGCAAAAATCCGCTGTTGCAGGACGTGGCAGTCGGCTGGTTGCAGAAATACCGCAACGAAGCGAAAGCGCGCGTGATGGATAAAGTCACCGCCGAAGATGGCAGCGTGATTTCAGATGTGATCCGCGTAGGTAAAAACGGTGATTTCGCCAACCTCGACGCCCTGGTGATGGATGCGACCAATAATCTGATTGCACCGTGGTACCAGGAAGATCCGGATTTAGTCGTCATTTGTGGCCGTCAGTTACTGGCCGACAAATATTTCCCGATTGTGAACCAGGAGCAGGCCAACACCGAAGCGATGGCAGCCGATGTGATTGTCAGCCAGAAACGCATCGGCAACCTGCCCGCAGTGCGCGTGCCGTACTTCCCGGCTAACGGTCTGATGGTGACCACGCTGGAAAACCTGTCCATTTACTACATGGACGACAGTCACCGCCGCATCATTGATGAGAACGGCAAACTCGACCGTATCGAAAACTACGAATCGATGAACATTGATTACGTGATTGAAGACTACGCCGCCGGTTGCCTGATTGAGAACATCACGCTCGGTGAGTTCCCTGAGCCGCCGAAAGACGCACCGGCGCAGGAGGCGTAAGCCATGACGAGTCCCGCCGCACGCCACATGATGCGGGTCTCGGCCATTGTGACCGCGCAGCGGGACGATAACCCGCTGCGCCATGCATCCGCTTATGAGCAGATGCTGGTCAAACTGGCTGCCGACCGGCGCACGTTAAAAACCATTCATTCCATCGAGCGCAAAGCCGACAAAAAGCGCGTGCTGTTACCGTCCTATGCCCCGTGGGTGGCCGGTGTTTTGTCCGGGGGCAAAGGTGCGCAGGATGACATCGTGATGACCGTCATGCTGTGGAAACTCGACGCCGGTGACATTGCCGGGGCGCTGGAGGTTGCCCGCTATGCGATGCAGTACGGTCTCACCATGCCCTCACAGCACAAACGCACCACGCCGTATGTACTGGCCGAAGATGTGGCGCTGGCGGCCATGCGTGCCCATGCCGCCGGTGAGCCGGTTGATGTCGGCCTTCTGCTCAGTACCCAGACACTGACCGCTGCGTCGGATATGCCCGACAAAGTGCGAGGCAGATTGCACAAAATTACAGGTCTGGTGCTGCGTGATGCCGGACGGCTGGCGGAGGCACTCACGCAACTCCAGCGCGCGATGCAGCTCGACGGTCAGGCAGGCGTGAAAAAGGACATTGAGCGACTGGAAAGCGCCCTGAGACCTAAGCCTGCCCCGGCAACAAAACCCCGCACAACCCCGCGCCCGCGTAAGGCCGAAGTGAAACCGGCAAGAAAACGTGGACGTCCAAAAAAGGCGGATAAACCCGCCGGTTAACAGAACGCGCCCCGCGCCGGGCGGCACGCCGGTTGAGACTGG
>NZ_VEXQ01000001.1 GCF_006376615.1 Buttiauxella sp. B2 | reverse complement strand
TTTCGAATTTGGCTCCTCTGACTGGACTCGAACCAGTGACATACGGATTAACAGTCCGCCGTTCTACCGACTGAACTACAGAGGAATCGTTTGAACGAGGCAAATAGTAACGTCACGTTCAAAAAGAGTCAATGACAAAAATAACACATTGATTCAAATGATTAAATTAAACCCAACTTGTTGAATTAGTGCACCGTTTTTCCACTGGATACGGCAGTGTTTTTACTCTCACGCAACCGTGACAACGGATCCTGGCCATAGAACTGGCAAAAACGTTGATAAAGTGAAGGGAAGCGCGGGGCGAAAAGCTCGGGCGCACTGAAAAAATACTCGGATAACACGGCAAAACATTCTGCCGGTTCGGATGCCGCGTAAGCATCAATGCTGGCGGCATTTTCGCCTACCATGTCAATTTCATCCTGGATATTACTCATTGCGGCGTGGAGATCGTGTTCCCAACCTGCAACTTCGCGTAACGCTATCAACGGAATGCCACTGGCACGATCGCCATTGCGCGAATCCAGTTTATGAGCCACTTCGTGAAACACCAGGTTAAATCCGGAAGCGTCAAAAGAGTCTTGTACATCAAGCCAGTTAAGAATAATGGGGCCTTGTTGCCAGCTTTGCCCGGACTGCACGACGCGCTGGTGATGCACCAGACCAATATCGTCTTCCCATTCATCGTCTACCACAAACGGGGCAGGGTAGATGAGGATTTCATGGAAACCATCCAGCCACTCGAGACCCAGCTCAAGCACCGGCAGGCAGAACAACAATGCGATGCGTGCGCTTTTCAGGTCATCAAGTTCGAACCCTTGTAAAGGCACCAGACGTTTTTGCTGTAAAAAGCGATCGGCAAGGCGAACCAGTTTTTCTTGCTCAACGGGAGTGAGCGTTGACAGTACAGGAATAGCTAAAGCATGTTCCCACGGCAAAGCCGTGACAGCAGATGAATCACTTGATTTCCAGGGCCACTTAATCATGTTACTCGCTCGCAAAGTCATCTCTTGAACGGAAAACTACTATACCGTGACTGTGAAAATGCCGCACTAATGTGGCACATGGCAGCGACCTGAGCAGGACCGCCCGAGAAGACGATTGCATCGCATTCTCTGTGACATTATTCAAACACTTACCGCAAAACCTTTCAACGACGCGGGTCACAGGTTACGTGGGTCGATATGAATTATTTTAATTTTGAATAGTTTTAAGCGGAGTATTTGAAGCGTGAATGTGCGTCATGGATAGACGTCATAGTCATCATCCCACAGAAACGTTATCCATCAGCTTCTTACCTTCTGATTGCAGATAAGAAACTTCTGGGCACTGGCCGAATTCGAACTGATATTGTACCGCAATGCTTAAACCATCTGCCTGGCCGTATAAATCTACTTTATTGCCGTATTTATATATTCATTTGAATCGCCATTTTAATTTACATTTTATATATGAATGTTATACGTTGATATTTTATTTTAACGCGTGTGAATATAATTTCATGTTTAGTGATACACTAGGTTGAATATATATTTTTATTTTCTGGTGAAGTGGTAGTGATATTTATCGTCTCTTTATAACATATTAATATTTAACGAAATGACATAATTAATAATGAGTGGTGCACAAATAACCAAATGTTGATTTTTTGTGTATTCGATAAGGGAATAGTGTGAAATTTAATTAATTTAGGAATTATCCGAATTAAAAGATCAGTTTTCATGCTGTTAAAAAACAACAAAAATGTGATAAAAATCACATATCAAGAGATGGCTTACCCGTCGCTTCACACTAGCTAATTAACTGGAATATTTATGTCAGACGTTATGGACACGAAACCAACTCGTACACCGGGTGGAAAATTGGCTCTGTGGTTGTTTTATGGATTTTGCCTGTACATCGTTTGGGCGGTTTTGCGTTATTTTTGGGTTGTTAGCAGCGTCACCGGTGGGGATATGGGCTCGCTTGGTGGAAAATTGCTGGGTGCATTTATGGGATTGCTGGTCTTAGGATCGGTAGCAGCATTGTTAGGTTGGCTTGCCTGGTATACGCGTGCCAGATAAATTAATCGTGCCAATGTAGACTCTTGTCAGGGCTAAACTTGCTAATTTTGTGATCTTGTACTCATATTAAGTACCGGGTCCAGCTGCGAAATGAGGAGTACGTATGCCGATAGCCCACTGGCAAGAGCGTTTTGAAGAGTATTTGCATCACCACTGGTTACAGGATGATAAAGCGCATGACGTTGCTCATTTTCGTCGCGTGTGGAAAACATCACAGCAAATCATGGAAACCACAGAGGCTGACCGCCTGGTCGTGTTAACTGCGTGTTATTTCCACGATGTCGTCAATTTGCCGAAGAACCATCCCGAAAGACATCTCGCGTCTACCCAGGCCGCACAAGAAACACTGCGTATTCTTGACGTTCACTTTCCTGATTTTCCTCACCCGTTATACGATGCTGTCGCTCACGCGGTACGTGCTCATAGCTACAGTGCCGGGATTGCACCTCAGACACTGGAAGCGAAAATTGTACAGGATGCTGATCGCCTGGAATCATTGGGCGCTATCGGTTTAGCGCGTGTTTTCTATACTTCCGGGGCGTTAGGGCGACCACTTTTTGATAGTGAAGATCCCCTGGCTCGTAGCCGTGAACTGGATGATACGACCTATGCCCTGGACCATTTTCAGAAAAAACTTCTCAAACTACCAGACACCATGCAAACCGAAGCCGGGCGGAAACTTGCTCGTTACAACGCAGATTTTTTAGTGAATTACATGGCTAAGCTGTGTGCTGAACTAAAAGGTGACTACTGCGGTATTGAGCGTGATGTCGTACAACAATTCTCCTCTCAAAAGCTTATCCCTTAAAATTAAAGAGATACCCGCAGCGCTTGCGGGTAGTTCTGTTTTTCTCTGGGTCAAATCAGTGATAGAGTGACACTCTATTCTCCCTAAAATGGTTCATGATGAACGACTTCGACGCAATTGCCGAACAACTCTCACAGCAATCTCTCCGCCAGCAGCAACTCCAGTTAGAAGAAGACTATGCGCTAGTGAGCCGCATTCTGGAAATCTATGACCAGAAAACAGTGGCACTTCACTTACGTCAGGTTAGCGGTGACTGGACACGTGAGTCGCTCAATCGTTGGTTTAATCGTAAATCGTCTCCGCGTACGCTAACTCCAGCTGAAAGCGAAATGCTACAAAACATGCTGCCACCACCGCCTGCGTATCATGGGAAATATGCGTTTAAGTTCGTCGATTTGTTTGCCGGAATTGGGGGGATTCGTAGCGGGTTCGAAGCGATTGGCGGGCAATGCGTCTTTACCAGTGAATGGAATAAGCATGCAGTGCGCACCTATAAAGCTAACTGGTACTGCTGCCCGGAAAATCATCAGTTCAATCAGGATATTCGCGATGTGACGCTAAGTCATCGCAACGATATTAATGATGATGAGGCTACCGCTCATATTCAGGCAGCCATGCCGGATCACGATGTGCTGCTGGCGGGTTTCCCATGCCAACCGTTTTCGCTGGCTGGCGTGTCGAAGAAAAATGCATTAGGTCGGGCACATGGTTTTGCTTGTGAAACGCAGGGCACTTTGTTCTTCGATGTTGCTCGCATTATTGATGCGAAACGCCCGGCAATTTTTGTTCTCGAAAACGTTAAAAACCTAAAAAGCCATGATAAAGGCAACACCTTCCGCATTATTATGGAAACGTTGGACAGTCTGGGTTATGAAGTTGCTGATGCGGCGATAATGGGGGCCGGAGATCCGAAAATTATCGACGGTAAGCACTTCCTGCCACAACATCGTGAACGTATCGTGCTGGTAGGTTTCCGCCGCGATCTCAATCTGCATAAAGACTTCACACTGCGTAATCTCAGTGAGTTATATCCGCAACGCCGCCCAACTTTTGGTGAATTACTGGACCCGACGGTTGATAACAAATATATCCTGACGCCGACGCTCTGGAAGTACCTCTACTATTACGCCAAAAAGCACCAGGCGAAGGGCAATGGGTTTGGCTTTGGTCTGGTTGACCCTAAAAATCCGGCGAGTGTGGCCCGCACGTTGTCAGCACGTTATTACAAAGATGGTGCTGAAATACTCATCGACAGAGGCTGGGACAAAGAACTCGGTGAAGCAGACTTTGATAATGCGGATAATCAGCTGCAACGTCCGCGACGTTTAACGCCGCGAGAATGTGCGCGTTTAATGGGGTTTGAAGCCGTGCAGGGCAATGCCTTCCGTATACCGGTCTCGGATACTCAGGCTTATCGGCAGTTTGGTAATTCGGTAGTGGTGCCTGCGTTTGCAGCCGTAGCAAAATTACTGGAGCCAACAATCAAACTGGCTGCTAAAAAACGCATGGCAAAGTAGCAGTTATGGCAATATTCACTCTATAAGGCGGGGCGATGGTCGATGTGCACAGTAAGGCAGTTCGCAGTAAAAACATGCGAGCGATTGCTACGCGCGATACTGCCATCGAGAAACGGTTGGCGGGGCTATTGAATGAGTGTGGGTTCACTTTCCGCGTGCAAGATGTCTCGCTTGCCGGACGCCCGGATTTTGTTATTGATGAGCATCGCTGCGTTATTTTCGCGCACGGATGTTTCTGGCATCATCATCACTGCTATTTATTCAAGGTGCCTGCAACCCGCACCGAGTTTTGGCTCGAGAAAATCGGCAAAAATGTTGAGCGTGATAAGCGTGATATACAACGTTTATTAAGTGAAGGCTGGCGAGTGCTTTTGGTGTGGGAATGCGCACTGCGCGGGCGTGAAAAACTCAGTCATAATGCACTTTGCGAGCGGTTGGAAGAGTGGGTTTGTAGCGGTGGGAAACACGCACAAATAGATAGTTTGGGAATACATGCGTTAAATGATAACGGGTGGCAAGCGCCACCCATTAGTTGATTACTTCTCGATTTCACACGCGGTCACTACCGGCTTTGGGGGCAGCAGATATTTCCCGAGCGTGACCAGTACAACGGCAAAAATAATGACGCCGAGCGCCAGCCATTCCACAGGTGACAAACTCTCTCCGGCAAAACCAGTACCCAACAACACCGCAACCACCGGGTTAACGTAGGCGTAGCTGGTGGCCACCGCCGGCGCGACATTCCGAATAAGATACATATATGCGCTGATCGCAATAATCGAACCGAATAAAGACAGATAAGCCACGGCCATAAAACCTGCGGGCGTAGGCATTGCGGTAAGGCGCTCACCTGTTAATGCCGAAGCGGCCAGCAGAACAATGCCCGCCGCGAGCATTTCCACAGCACCCGCCATTAAACCCGTTGGTAATTCGATACGTGACCCATAAACCGAACCAAACGCCCAGCTTAACGAACCAATCAGAATCAGCAGCGCCCCCCACGGATTGCCACTCAGATTACCGCCACTATTAAGCAGCACGATACCGGCAAGGCCAATGGCGATGCCGAGCCATTCCAGTTTGCGGGTTTGAATACCGAACATACGGCTAAAGCACAAGGTAAAGAGCGGCACTGTCGCCACCATCACGGCAGCAATGCCGGATGGAACATGCTGATGTTCTGCAACAGTCACAAAGCCATTGCCGACTGCCAGTAATAGCACACCAATCAGTGCTGCGTTAAGCATTGGGCGCAGGGCTGGTAATTTATGGCCCCGCAGCAGCAAAACAGTCATCAACAGCACACCCGCTACCATAAATCTTACGCCAGCCATCATAAATGGCGGCCAGCTTTTCACGCCGACGGCGATGGCAAAATAAGTTGATCCCCAGATGATGTATAACGCAAACAAAGCAGCAACCAACGGCAGCAATTGACCCGAACGAACGCGCATGTTTCCTCACGACCTTTTAGCAATAATGCTAATAGTTAACGTCAAAACTATCTTTCTGGCGAGGTTTTTACTTGTATGCAGAATGTTAATTTTTATTGACATATGACTTTGATTTTCTGAAGCCGACTTTTGTTCCATACTAATAAGCATACAAACAAAGAAGGATGCTTATTTTGGCTGGAAGTAGCTTATTAACGTTGCTGGATGATATCGCCACCTTACTGGATGATATTTCGATGATGGGAAAACTGGCGGCGAAGAAAACGGCAGGGGTGCTTGGCGATGACCTGTCACTCAACGCACAGCAAGTTTCCGGCGTACGGGCCAATCGCGAATTACCGGTAGTCTGGAGTGTTGCGAAAGGTTCATTTCTGAATAAATTGATCCTCGTCCCTCTGGCGCTGGTGATCAGTGCTTTTGCGCCATGGGCCATTACGCCCTTATTAATGATTGGCGGTGCATTTCTTTGTTATGAAGGCGTAGAGAAAGTGGTTCATAGCCTTCATGCCCGTAAGCACAAAGAAACGCCTGAGGTTCGACAACAACGACTGGACGATATTGCCGCTCAGGATCCGTTGGTTTATGAACGCGATAAAGTTAAAGGGGCGATTCGCACGGACTTTATTCTTTCAGCGGAGATCATCGCAATAACATTAGGCATTGTGGCGCAAGCCCCGTTACTCAATCAGGTGCTGGTGTTATCCGGGATAGCAATAGTTGTCACAGTGGGAGTTTATGGTCTGGTGGGGATTATCGTTAAGCTCGACGATCTCGGTTATTGGCTGGTAGAAAAACCCGCAGCTATCACGCGTGGTATCGGTAAAGGGTTATTAGTACTGGCACCGTGGTTGATGAAATTCCTGTCCGTCGTCGGAACGTTGGCGATGTTTTTGGTCGGCGGCGGCATTCTGGTGCATGGCATTCCTGTGCTACATCACGCCATCGAAAACTGGGCGCAACAGATGGGCGGTGTTGTTCATTTACTCGGGCCGACAGTGGCTAACCTGGTTATCGGTTTTATTATCGGCGCGATTGTTCTGGTTATCGTTAACGGCATAAATCGCCTGCGTGGGAACGCTGCACACTAATAATTTTCATAAATTTGCACTATTGACCAGGCAAAACGGTCACTCATTGACTATAACTGTAGAAGTTTTCACCCCTGATACAGGAGGCAGTTATGGTCTTTGTGGTCAGCGATGAAGTCCAGCCTAAAACTGGTGGCCCAAGGATGATTGTTACCGGGTTTTCCAGCGGTATGGTGGAGTGTCGTTGGTATGATGGTTATGGTGTAAAGCGCGAGGCTTTCCGAGAGGATGATTTAGCCCCATTGGCAACAGGGGGAAGCTCGCCAGGATAAGCGTAAATGCCCGGTCAATGACTGGGCATTTTTACTTTCTGAATGCAACAGTAGGGTAATTAATATAATTGCCATAAATATATTTACCCTTAGGAATTGTCTTGGGGGGTAATGTACAATTTTGCCGATAAAAATGAGTTCATGCTCTTGCGGCCATCGCGGATACGGCAAGTGTGATTTGATTTCGGGTCATTGCGGTTTTCAGGGAGAGTGTGAGTGTTTGGCAATGCAATTCAACGCGTGATCGGTCGCTTCAGAAGCCCGCAGAAAATCGTTAATATTTGTTTTATAGCGGTGTTTGTTTTTTCTACGATGCTGACCTGGCGCGAAGTCGTGGTGCTTGAAAGTGCCTATGTTGCTAACCAACGTAATAGCCTGAATAACGTTGCCACTTTGCTTGACCGACAGCTTCAGCACAATGTTGACAGTTTGCTGTTTTATCGCAATGCGATGCACTATGCGCTGGAATCCCCTATATCGACCGACAAAATCCGCAACGCACTGGCGGAGTTTGATGTTTTGCGTACCAAACCTTTTTGGCAATTACGCCCGGATTTATCTCGCGGCTTGCCAATGAATGGCGTTTCGGATGAATTTGTAAACAACATCCCATTGCTCGAACGTGATAAACAAACCATTCACTCCGAATTAAGCTCGGTACTCGAGTTAAGCTATATCATGCGTTTATCTGATAACGGGCGAACGTTGCCGCGACGCATATTCTATACGTCGCGAAGCGGGTTTTTTCTGACGAGCACGCCGCCGCCCAATGACCCGCAAATTACGTCACTTTATAACCGTCTGATAGCCCAGCCATACTTTTCTGCACAGTCACCGGAAAACAACCCAACACGCGCGTTGAAATGGACACACACCTTTAATCCCAACAGCCCTAACGGACAGATAGTTACCGCTGCGGTACCGCTGGATTTTAACAATCGTTGGTATGGCGTATTAGCACTCGATTTCCCAATCGACTCATTGCACAGTTTTTTACAGCGAGCCAGGTATGACGATCATGACGGCACCGTACTGCTTTACGACAATGAGTTAAATCCAATCGTGGGCACCCGTGAGAAGTTGCCAGAACATACGTTATTCACCGCTCCTCAATTGGCGAAAATTGCCAATGCTGTGACGGGAGCAACGCGGGGGGAGCAGGGGGAATTACGCATGGATACCCGCTTTATCACCTGGGCGAAGCTAGATACCTTCGATGGCTTGCTAATAAAAGTGCATACCCTTGAAGAAGGGGTTCAGGGTGAGTTCGGCCGTATCAGTATTGTACTCAGCATTCTGTGGGCGTTGTTTTCGTTAATGCTCATTGTTTCATGGGTAGTGATTCGTCGCCTGGTTAATAACATGTTTACGCTGCAAAAAACGCTAACCAGACGGGCAAATTACGACACCTTAACCCGGCTATATAATCGTGGTGCTTTCTTCGATATTGCTCGCAAACTCTCGAAAGAATGCCAGCTACGAGGTCAACCTTTCTCTGTCATTCAGATGGATCTCGATCTCTTCAAAAGTATCAATGACCGGTTTGGTCACAGCAGTGGCGACAAAGTTTTGGCTCATGCGGCAGCGATGCTTAGCGACGCGTTTCGCAATGGCGATGTGGCTGGGCGTGTGGGCGGTGAAGAGTTCTGTATCGTATTGCCTGATACGAGTCTGGAAGAGGCGGAGAAAGTGGCTGAACGCATCAGAGTACGCATAAACAGTAGAGAATTGCTGTTAAAGCAAGGTAATACGGTGCGGATCAGCGCTTCATTTGGTGTTAGCAGTGCGTTTGAATTTAACGATTACGATTTTGAGCGGCTGCAATCTTATGCTGATCATCGCTTATATAACGCGAAACAGAATGGGCGCAATCAGGTCTGCAGCAAGGATTAACCCGATGCTACTTAGTGGAAATAAAGTGGTCCAGCCCGTCTTTCCACCCTTCAGGGCCATAGTGCTGGCTGCGGTAGACTCTCTGCGGATTGTCCTTTCGTAACGTCAGTGGTTGGCGGCTGTAGCCTTTTACTATTACGGCGAAATCGACGCTATCAAGTAATGGTGCGTCGCCCGGACTGTCGCCAAGCCCTATCGTGATGCGCGTTTTCCCCTCGCGCTGCTGAAATTGTTGTTGCAACCAATGCAGAGCTTTGTCTTTGCCTGCCTGCATATTCAGCACATGCCAGAACCGCCCGCCTTGCAGTAGCATTAAACCCAGGGTTGCGAGCTGGTCGCTAAACGCCGTCATCATTTCGTCGCTATCACGCCAGATTAACGTTTCGGAGGCTTCACTAAATCGGGCAAGATTGGCCTGTTTACGCGTAAGCCCCGTTAACTCACAAAGCGTGTTTTCATCGACGTCGGTAAAACAGGTGAATTTGAAGCCAAATTTCTGACGCAGTTTTTCAAGAATGGAAAACAGCTCTTCATGTCGCATCCCCGTCAAAAGGCGAGGGTACTCCTCACTATCACTCCACCGCGCATCAAGTTGAATCACTGCTCCATTTTCGGCAATAAACGCCTGCCCCGTTAGCGAAAACTCATTCTGCCAGTCAATGATTTCAGCGGCACTTTTGGCACTACACAAAATGAGCGGGATCTCGTGTTGGCGCAAAACACTAATCCACGGGCTTGCCGCCTCCCAACGATAAGTGTGATGGTCCAGCAGCGTGCCATCAAGATCTGAAACGATTAATAACGGATCGAGCAGATGCGGCATGGATTTCCTCCTGAGACTCAGACTGGCCAGGTTGGTTAGGAATAATCTTAATTAAAATAATGGGTTAATCATAATGAGCATTCACGTGAGAATCGACGCGCCGCGACAGGCAGGGAATTGCGGTGAATCGGGTATTCGGCTTTTTCATTTTTTAAATATTCATAGTGTGAATATTTCATTGTTTTGAAATAAATCTGAGGTATGGTGAAAGCACATCAGATTTCCTGATGTAACGAATTTTTCAAGTGCTTCTTGCTTACGCAAGTTTCATCCCGGCTTTCTTGCCGGGATGCTTTTCTTTGAGTTGCTCACTTCAGCGGTTCACTTCATTGACACTAAAGTCGTGGATATCCAGTTCAAAGGCTTCCGCAAGTTCAGAATAGGTATGCCATGTGCGGCCGCCAATGCTGACCTGATGGGGATCATCACCATCACTCACACGTGTCACTTCACTTTCGCTAATCTCATTGATGGCCGCCAATAGCGCATCGACATCGATACGTCCGGTTTCATTGAGCTCTTTCGCGGTCTTCATGCCATAGTCCTCCAGGGAGTGTGTACCCGCACCTAAGTATAGACGCTTAACAAAATGCCTGGGGTTACGCATCATCCGATGCGAATGAGTCGTTTTTGATCTACACTGGCACAAAGAAACTGGAGGATTTTTGTTATGAATATCAACGATCGCGTCACAGTAAAAACCGATGGTGGCCCGCGTCGGCCAGGCGTGGTGTTAGCTGTCGAGCAATTTAGCGAAGGGACGATGTATCTTGTTTCGCTCGAGGAGTATCCGTTGGGAATCTGGTTCTTTAATGAGTTGGGGCACCCGGACGGCATTTTTGTAGAAAAGACGGCCTGATTAATACCCTCATCCTGCCCTTCGATAGTGTGGGAGGGTGAGGGTGCTATCCTGATTAACGCAAATTCACAAAAATACCGTTGGTCACATTATCGGTTAGACGTACCACATGATAAATCACCTGTTTATTATGTGTTTTTATCTTTCGCTTTATATTCCCTTTATGCGATGACACCGTTTTTGCTTTGATATTCATCTGGTCAGATATCTGAATTGTACCTTGCCCGGACATCCACATTTTAAGCATGCTGGATTCCGTCCGGCTTAATGATAACGTGGGTAAATTAATATGGCCGATGCAGTGCGCATTTTTTGCTAAATATTCGGATAGAATTTCATCCAACGATTCTGGTTTTATTGATTTAGAACTGATAAGCAGATTACTTCGCACTAATAGATATTCATCGAAATGAAGATTGGCTATTGCCATAAAGACCAAAAATAAAGTGCTGGGATGCTGATTAATGATCTGCTTTATTCGCTCGCTGCTATGCGAGTCATGGATGAAACAATCTTCATTAATAAACACCACATTAGGCGTCTGGGATGCACAAGCAAGCGCTAGATCTTCTATCGTCTCCACGTTGGTCATCTGTCGTTTTCGGATGCCACGGCTGGTTAAATAACCTGTTAAACCCAACCGGGTATAACTGCATAAGTCCATAATGATCGTTGACATAACCCCCCACCCGTAATTAAGTATTTTTAGGCGTAATTACTATCCAGTAAAGTTATGTATAATTTGCTAGGAATGTTCCCAAAGTAAAGTGAATGTTACATTATGTGAGGCACCTTAAAGCATATAAGTCGCGCCAGTTGTATCCTGGTGGATGTTATTAAACAAAGCTTTTAGGAATATCCTCAGTAAGGCTATACAAAACGTATGGAATTAATTTGCGGGGATTTCACTCATAATATCGGAGAGTAAATTAAATACTTCACTAAATAGGTGTTCGGCGAATGGAGCCATTAACGGAATTAAGGCGCTCATTACCAACATTCCCACGGCAAGTGTCAGCGGAAAACCAATTACGAACACGGAAAGTTGGGGGGACATACGGTTTAACAGACCCAAAGCGATGTTGAGCGTCAGCAGTAATGTGATAAGTGGAAGTGCCAGCATCAGGCCATTGAGGAAGATTAAACCGGCGGCCCGCGTGAGTGCCATAAACACATTGCTATTGATTGGATTACCACCGATTGGCAAGGTGTGAAATGTGTCGTATAGCATCGAAATTAGCCATAAATGGCCGTTAAAAACCAGAAAAAGCAACATCGCCAGCATGTCCATAAAACGGGCCAATACAGGCATGTTCAGGCGGCTACCAGGGTCAAAGAAGGTGGCGAAAGACAGGCCCATTTGCAAACCAATAATTTCACCCGCGGTACGCACAGCGGCGAAGGCAAATTGCATGGTGAAGCCAAGGGCAATACCAATCAGGATTTGCTGTGCGGCAAGCCAAAAACCGGCCGCTGAGAATATTGTGACACTAGTTGCTGGAAGCGTAGGGGCAATTATCCAGGTAATCATCAGCGCCAGGCCAATTTTTACCTTTTTTGAAATAGACCGTTCACTAAGAATAGGGGCAGTTGAAATCAGGGCCAGGACGCGAATAAATGGCCAGAATCCCATGCTCAGTAAAGTGAGCCACTGCCCGCTATCAATGTGAATCATCCAATGTTCATCGGAATGTTAGTGAGCAGGGTCCGCATGTAATCCAACAGAAGGTTAAGCATCCACGGACCTGCAACGATGATGGTCACAAACACGGCAAGGATTTTTGGGATAAACGAGAGTGTCATTTCGTTTATCTGCGTGGCGGCCTGCAACATACTAATGACCAGGCCTGTAACTAATGCCACCATCAACAACGGGGCGGCGAGCGCCAAAGCCACTTTCATCGCTTCGGTGCCCATCATCATGACCGACTCAGGAGTCATCTTATTGCCCTTTAACTGTAGAAACTTTGTGCCAGCGATCCCACCAGCAATTGCCAGCCATCAACCAACACAAACAGCATTAATTTGAAGGGCAGGGCAATGGTTGCTGGTGGCACCATCATCATCCCCAACGCCATCAGGACGCTTGCGATCACCAGGTCAATAATCAAAAACGGAATGAAAACGGTAAAGCCAATCTGGAATGCTGTTTTCAGCTCACTGGTAACGTATGCGGGTAACAAGATGCGCATCGGTACCACTTCTGGCCCTTCAAGTGGTGGGGTATTTGCTAAACGTGCAAACAGCGCCAGATCTGCTTCACGAGTTTGTCGCAACATGAATTCACGCAGCGGCTTTGAACCTTTCTCCAGCGCTTCATCCATCTGGATTTTGTTTTCGCTAAACGGCTGATAAGCATCGGTATAAATTTTGTCGAATACCGGTGCCATGATGAAAAAGGTCAAAAATAGCGCCAGCCCCAACAACACCTGGTTAGGTGGCGCTGACGGTGTGCCTAATGCACTGCGCAGCAGACCAAAGACGATGATGATGCGAGTGAAGCTGGTCATCATCAGCAAAATTGCCGGCAAAAACGTCAGAGAGGTAATAAATACCAGCGTCTGAATCGGCAACGACCAGCTTTGGCCGCCGTTAGACATTGGCTGGCTGATAAGACCTGGTAGTTGGGCAAAAGCGGTCGGCATAACTAGCAGCAGGCCGAGCAACAATGCGGTGCGCCAACGTTTCATCAATCTTTCCCGTTACGTTTAAGCAGGTTTTTCATCAGACTCTGGAAATCAGCGGGAAGCGTTGGCGACATAACTTCGCTCACCGGTGCGGCTGGTAGTGTATGCAAATGCGTGATTTTACCGGCGGTGACGCCGAGCACCAGACGCGCGTCTTGCACATCGACAATCACAACACGCTCGCGTGGCCCAACGCTGCAACTGGCGCTGACTTTCATTTCTTTGCTGGAACCCGTTTTGGGTGCAAAACCAAAACGTTTTGCCACCCAGGCAGCGAGTAAAATAAAAATGATAATCGCCGTTAATGCACCGCTCACCTGAACAAGTGGGGAGCTGGTGCTGGCAGCCGGTTGCTGCTGTACAGTTGCCTGGGTTTTCATTGGCTTAACGGCTCAGACGACGCATACGTTCAGATGGCGTAATGATGTCAGTGATGCGAACACCGTATTTATCCGCCACCACAACCACTTCGCCCTGAGCAATCAGGTAACCGTTAATCAGAATGTCCAGCGGTTCGCCTGCCAACCCATCCAGCGCAACAACGGAACCTTGCGATAAACGCAGCAGTTCTTTAATCGTCATGCGGGTACGACCCAGTTCCACGGTCAGCTTGACGGGAATGTCCATAATCAGGTCGATATCTTGCATCGCCCCGGCAATGTCATTGCTTTCCAGCGCGCGGAACACGTTGTCGGCAGCACTTTTAGTTGAAACTTTTTGCTCGTTTAGCGCATCAGCCCACAGATCGTCCACGGAGCCTGCATTGTCGTCGGACGGTTCATTAATATCACTCATTTGGGCTGTTCCTCGTTCAGCGAATTCAGTATCGGGTTGATCAAATGTTCGACGCGCAAAGCGTACTGATTGTTAAGCGTGCCGTACTGACTGGTCAGTACCGGAACACCATCAACGTGCGCCAGAATGCGATCCGGCTTATCAATTGGCAGCACATCACCAGGTTTCAATTTTAAGATTTGCGATAAACGCAGCGGAATGTCAGCGAAGTTGGCGATCAGTTCCAGTTCAGAATGCTGCACCTGGCGCACTAACGTATCGCGCCAGCTTTGGTCTTCCTGACGGGAGTTTTCTAGCGGCGGATTCACCAGCAGTTCGCGCAGTGGTTCAATCATGCTAAACGGTAGGCAGATGTTAAATTCACCGGTCAGGTTGCCAATCTCCACATGGAATGGCGTATTTACCACAATGTCATTCGGTGACGTGGTGATGTTGGTAAATTTCACCTGCATTTCGGAACGCACATATTCCACTTCCAATGGATAAATGGCTTTCCATGCGTCGCTATAAGATTCCAGCGCCAGCTTCAACATGCGGTTAATTACGCGCTGTTCGGTATGGGTGAATTCCCGGCCTTCCACTTTGGTTGGGAAACGCCCGTCACCACCAAACAGATTATCAACGGCAATAAAGACCAGGCTTGGTGAAAATACGAACAATCCGGTGCCGCGCAGCGGTTTCAGGTGCATCAAATTGAGGTTGGTGGGCACCGGCAAGTTACGAGCAAATTCGTGATAAGGCTGAATACGAATCGCCCCGACGGTAATATCCGGGCTACGTCGCAACAGGTTAAATAACCCCATACGGAACTGACGGGCAAAACGCTCGTTAATGATCTCCAGCGCTTGCAGACGCTCACGTACCACACGCCGCTGGGTATTAGGATCGTAAGGGCGAATGTTGGTTTCGTTGGCGACACTCGTCGCGGGTTCGTCGGAGTTATCACTGTCGCCATTTAACAGTGCGTCAATTTCGGCCTGAGAAAGAATGCTATCGCCCATGGGGTTATCGCAAAATAAAGGCGGTGTACAGCACGTCGCTGACTACCTGTTGAGGTTGCCCGGCAACAAGCGGCGGTGCCAGCGTATTCTTTATGGCTTCAACCAGCTTCTGTTTGCCTTCATCGGTCGCCAATGAGGCACTATCCTGACGGGAAAACAGCAGCAGTAAGCGACTGCGTATTTCAGGCAGGAACTCGCTCAGACGCTGACGCGTCGCTTCATCTTTCAGGCGCAATGTGACACCAATGTACAATACGCGGTCAGCATCACCGAGGTTCACGGTGAAGGTATCCATTGCGTAAAACACCGGTGCTGGCGGTGGCTCTGGAGCCTTAACCTGAGCGGATGCCGGTTGTTGCTGCATACGCCAGTAGCTGTAACCTGCGGTAGCACACGCAGCAAGAGTAATCAGGACCAGTAACGGCATCCAGATGGAGCGCTTGCGGCCTTTTGGCAAAGCGGTGTCAGTCATAAAACGCATCTTTCCTGTATCGGTACTGCATATTGGATAATTATCCCGTGTCAGGAGGCGTTCAAAGGCCCGATAACAAGGGATATTTGTTGCTACCTTTCTCGTTTAACTTAGGGAACGCATCTCAGGCAAAAATATCCACCGCGTTATTACCCGACGCTAAACGCTGCACGCTGGCAGGAACGACCAGCGCTTCACCGTCTCCCATTGATGGGAAACTGCCAGCTGAACGCTGTGTCTGCGCCTGCTGTTGGCCGGATTGCTGTTGCTGTTGTTGTGCAAAACTTTCGCTGCTGATGCTGCTTTGACCAAGTTGAATACCGCTTTCTGCCAGTGCAGTACGCAAGGTTGGCAACGCAGCTTCCAGAGCAGCACGAACGTGGCTGTGAGCCGAAACCATCTGCAATTGTGCCTGGTTATCGTCAATCTTCATGCTGATTTGAATCTGGCCCAGATCTTCAGGATGCAGACGTAATTCAGCACTTTGCTGGCCCTGGCGGGTGAATAGAGTAATGTGCTGGCTGACAGCCTGTTGCCATTCCTGGCTCCCAAGCTGCGCACTGATTTGTGGTGCGACAGGTACCGCAATCTGCGTTGTTGCTGGTGTAGCAACAGTCGCGCTACTAACAGTTGGCGTCAGAAGTGGGGATGCGGTGCTGGTGTTGTTTGCTGCGGCATCACGGTTGCCGTTGTTTTCCGTATTACTTACGGTAAATGTTTTGACGTCTGCGAGAGGCTCGCCGTTGTTAGGCAGTGCGCTTTTGGCAGCGAGCGCCGCTGTTTTATCTAACGCAGTTGTGTTATCACGTGCGTCATCTGTGAGCGTATTTTTAATACCGCTACTTGAAAGCAGTGATTTCAGATCAACGGAAACACCTTTATCACCATCAGACTGAATATTGAGTGCATTGGTGGCCGGTGTTTGCTGCGGCAACATGGCAAACAACGCGCTTAATGCCTGCATATCGGCATTGCTCAGAGTATGGTCTTGCTCATGCTGAGCTTCAATTTGCGACACTTTCTCGTCGGTGCTGGTTTTCTTCATGTTGGATAACAGCGCAGACAAGGTTTCTGGCGTATCAAGGTTATCCAGCAGTGACGCGAGCGTGGCTTTTTCATCATTCGTGGCTGTGCCTGCCGCAGTAGTTTTGTTGAGCGCCGCTTCGAGTGACATGGTTTTACCATCCGCCAGCGTAAGCTTACCCGGTAGCGCTTTGCCGAGCAGGCTCAGGAAGTCTTCGCTAAAACCTTTATCAGCGGTTATTGAACTACCTGAACCAGATGAACTGCTTGCGACATCAGGAGTAGTTATCATCAGGGGCTGCGTAATCATTCTACTTTCCTCAGTGTTGCCCGCTGGGCATATTCATCCATCTGTTTTTGATCAAGCCGGTTTTCAGCCAGTAACACTTGTACGGCTTTCCGTTCCTGTAACGTGCGCCAGGCCTGTAATCGTTTTTGCTTCTCTTGCCACATATTGAGCGCCTGGTTCACTTTGCCAGTCCACTGCGTTAACTGTAGGCGGTGCTGGTCGATGGCTTTCTCAAGTGTTTGTATAAACTGCTGATAATTCTGCCAACGGTTACTGGCAATGCCCTGGCTCATGCTGTCATTGAGACTGGAGCTGTACTCATACTGATAGTTAATCAGCATGTTGAGTTGTTCTTCTGCCTGCTGAAAGCCACGGCGCATTTCCCCTAAGCGTACTGCCGCATCCTCGACTTCTTTCTGGGCAAGGTCATGCAGGGTATCCAGTGCTGTGCTTTGGTTCATGATGTCCCCTTATCAAACCGTCGGGAAAATAATCTCCAGAGACTGACAAGCTTCTTCCCAGCCGCTGCGTTCAAAAATCCCTTGTTGTAAAAAAGCTTCCAGTTGCGGCCACAGCACAATGGCTTTGTCGAGTTGCGGGTCGCTGCCTTTGGCATACGCACCGACGTTAACTAAGTCTCGGTTGCGCTGGAAACTGGATAGCAGTTGTTTGAAATGACGTACGCGTGCGTAATGCTGGTCGGTAATCAGTGACGTCATTGCGCGGCTTATCGATGCTTCAATATCGATAGCAGGGTAGTGGCCGGCTTCCGCCAGGCGGCGCGACAGCACGATATGACCGTCAAGAATGGCGCGTGCCGAGTCGGCAATCGGATCTTGTTGATCGTCCCCTTCGGTCAGAACGGTATAAAACGCAGTAATCGAACCACCGCCAGAAATACCGTTACCTGCACGCTCGACCAACGCCGGAAGTTTGGCAAACACGGAAGGTGGATAGCCTTTGGTTGCCGGAGGTTCACCAATCGCCAGCGCGATTTCACGCTGTGCCATCGCGTAACGGGTGAGGGAGTCCATAATCAGTAACACATGCTGACCGCGGTCACGGAAATCTTCGGCAATACGCGTCGCGTAGGCAGCACCCTGCATACGCAGCAACGGTGAAACATCCGCAGGTGCGGCGATGACCACTGAACGGGCGCGGCCTTCAGGGCCAAGAATATTCTCGATAAAGTCTTTTACTTCACGCCCACGCTCGCCGATTAATCCCACCACAATCACATCAGCCTGGGTATAACGCGCCATCATGCCGAGCAGCACACTTTTACCCACGCCAGAACCGGCAAACAGGCCCATACGTTGCCCGCGACCGACGGTGAGCAGCGCATTGATTGGCCGCACGCCGACATCCAGAACATGTTCGATTGGGGTACGTTGCAAAGGGTTGAAAGGTGCTGCACCCAACGCACCAAGTGTGGTGGTTTCAGGCGCAGGCAGGCTGTCGAGCGGACGTCCGCTCCCGTCAAGTACACGGCCAAGCAACGCCGGGCCGAGCGGCAATTGTTTCCCACTGTGTAAGCCGCTTTCGCTGCTCGCACGGGCGTAAACGCGTGCTCCGGGCAAAATGCCTTCCACTTCTTCAAGCGGCATCAGAAACAGTCTTTGACCATTAAAACCAACGACTTCGCACTCAATGTCGCGGGAGTGTTGCTCGATAATACAGGTTGCGCCCAAGGGTAGTTGCAGGCCGGTAGCTTCCAGCACCAGACCGGTTGCACGAGTCAGGCGACCATAGCGGCGCACCGTCGGCAGTTGCGACATACGCGCTTCGAAACTGTCCAGCGTGTTGAGCCAGCGCGTCAGACGGGCGGTCATTACAATACTCCAGGGGCTGCGAGGCGGCAGAGTTCTTGCCAGCGGGTTGCCACACTGGCGTCGAGATCACCTTCATCAGCGGAAACTTTACAGCCGCCCTGGTGCAGACTCGGATCACCACGCAGCCGCCAACCATGCAGACTAAGTGTTGCACCCAACATCTCTTCGACGCGCTGTAAATCATCCGGGTGTACACGCAATTGTGGCTTGCCACTGAACAGCGGTTCCTGTTGCAAAAGCGCTTGAATCTGAGTAATCAAGGCTTTGTTATCAATGCCTTTGGTTTCGCCAATCACCTGGCGAGCCGCTTCCAGTGCCATTTGCATCAAGCGAGAAGCAATAACGCTATCGAGTGCATCGAGCGTGTACTGGAATTCGCTGACCAATTGTTGCATACGCGCATGCACTGGGGCTTGTTGCTGTTTAGCTTCAGTAAGTCCTTGTTCTAAACCTTGCTGAAAACCCGTTTTACGGCCTTCTTCTGTTCCGGACAAGTGGCCCGCCGCGTAACCTAACTGATGGCCCTGTTCATGCGCCTGAATCTGCATTTGGGCTAGCTGTTGCTGCAAATCCGGCTCACTTTCTTGCGGATGCTCAGCCTCCTCTGCATCAAAATCTGACTGGAACAGCGGTTCGAAGGCCTGCGAGGGCGGATCCAGAGAGTCTGGCGTCCAGACTTTCCACGGCAGCGAGTTAGACATAAGTATCCTCGCTGGTGCCAATTACCATCTCGCCGGTTTCTGCCAGGCGACGGACGATAAGCAAAATCGCTTTCTGTTCGTTCTCCACCTGTGACAGGCGTACTGGGCCACGATTGGAGAGGTCGTCGCGCAGGATATCTGCTGCACGTTGCGACATGTTGCGCAGGAACTTCTCGCGTAGCGGCTGTTCGGCACCTTTGAGGGCGATAAGCAACGATTCGGATTCCACTTCCTGCAACAGGCGCTGGATGCTGCGGTCGTCGACTTCGACCAGATTTTCGAACAGGAACATCTCGTCGATGATTTTTTGTGCCAGCTCGCCGTCGAAGTCGCGTACTGCGGAGATAACCGCTTCTTCCTGCTGAGTTTTCATCAGGTTGATGATTTCCGCCGCCGTTCTCACACCGCCCATCTTGCTGCGTTTGAGGTTCTGACCATCAAGCAGGTTGTTGAGTACTTCGGTCAATTCGGCCAGCGCTGCAGGCTGAACGCCGCCGAAGGTGGCGATACGCAACATCACATCGTGGCGCAAACGTTCGTCGAACAGAGCCAGAATATCGGCCGCCTGGCCACGTTTGAGGTGAACCAAAATGGTGGCGATGATTTGTGGGTGCTCGTCGCGGATAAGGTCGGCGGCACTTTGCGGTTCCATAAAGTTGAGTGTTTCCATGCCCGACGTGGTTTCACGGGTTTCCAGAATATCTTCCAACAGGCTCGATGCACGCTCTTCGCCCAGCGCTTTGATAAGCACTGAACGCAGGTAATCGTTGGCGTTAATCGACAACGCGGCGTATTGCTCGGCTTCTTGCTCGAACTCGGCCAACACTTCCGTCAGCTGTTTGTTGGAAATCTGGCGAATGCTGGCCATTGCCGCACTGAGATGCTGGACTTCACGCGGGCTGAGATGCTTAAACACCTCAGCGGCACGGTCTTCACCAATGGTCATCAACAGAATTGCGCTTTTCTCTGTTCCGCTAATACTCATAGTTCGTTACTCATCCATTGGCGTATAACCAGCGCAACCACGCGCGGATCGTTATCAGACATCTCGCGAATACGTTGGCTCATCACTTCAGCACTGAGGCGCTGGTTCATTTTGCGCTGCTGTTGCTGTTCGTCTTTGGTCAGGCGTACAGAAACCGCGTCTTCCTCTTCCACGCGTTGGCGTTGTGCCTCAATTTCGGCTTGTTGCACCACTTCTTTACGTTGCACCAGCGGGCGAACCACTTTGCGCCACAGTAGCCAGGCAACAATCAACACCACCAACCAACGGCCTGCCGACATCAGCATTTCGAAGAAGGCTTGTTGCTTCCAGAATGGCAACTCGTTGCTGGTTTCTTCGGTGGCGCTAAATGGCGAATTCACTACGTTGAGCGTATCGCCGCGTTTGTCGGAATAGCCCATGGCTTCGCGCGTCAGATTTTCAATTTGCTTCATCTGATCGGTGGTCAACGGCAACGGTTTGCCATCGGTTTGGCGGTAGTTCACGACGACCGCGACGGACAGGCGTTGAACATCGCCAACGTTGAGCTTGGTATGAAGAATGGTGCGGTCGACTTCGTAGTTGGTGGTTTCGTCGCGCTGGGTATTGCTCGAACCTGTCTGGCCTGACGTTGAAGCAGCTTGATTTTGTTGTGGCGCGTTAGCCTGGTTATTTTGTGGCGGTGTCGAAATCGGTGCGCTATTAGCCGGGGCTGGTTGGTTTGATAGCGCACCCGGCACGCCGCCTGGGTTACGTCCATTCACTTGCTCACTTTGGTTTAACTGGCGTGAACGCACGGCCGACTGGGAAGGATCGCTGTTCGGGCGATACTGCTCTTCTGTTTTTTCTTTATTCGCGAAATCAATCTGAGCAGTCACCTGCGCGTGGACATTACCGCTGCCGACGATTGGCGCAAGGATAGATTCAATTCGGCGCTGGAAGCGGTTTTCGACATCCATTGCGTACTTGAGTTGCGCATCGTTAAGGTCACGACCTGCAGTATTGGACTGCGTGAGGAGATGCCCACCTTGATCGACTAACGTCACGTTGCCCGGTGGTAACCCGGCAACAGCACTGGAAACCATATGGACTACAGCACTGATTTGGCCTTCATCTAATGCGCGACCAGGTTCAAGGCTAAGCGTAACGGAAGCAGAAGGGGATTTTTGTTCGCGGACAAATAAAGAAGGTTTTGGCATCGCGAGATGCACACGCGCAGTTTTTACCGGACCGAGCGTTTCGATGGTACGTGCGAGTTCACCTTCCAATGCACGCTGGTAATTTATTTGCTCACTAAACTGGCTGATACCGAATTTTTCCTG
Source organism: Buttiauxella sp. B2 (assembly GCF_006376615.1). Classification (GTDB taxonomy): domain Bacteria; phylum Pseudomonadota; class Gammaproteobacteria; order Enterobacterales; family Enterobacteriaceae; genus Buttiauxella. The sequence goes on along the minus strand of NZ_VEXQ01000001.1, from coordinate 588,883 downwards.
GTCCAGCAGCTCAAAGCCCACCGCACCACCTTTCGGTAGCCCTTGCTGAGCGAGGCGCAGACGCAGGTCATAGACTTTATCTGCGGGCACTTCAATCGCGCTGCCGTTATCCGAGAATCGATACGGCACATTCATTTGGGTTAACTGCGTGACGATGGCACCACCGTCTTGATCGGCCAGATTGCTGTAAAGCACTTTGTAATCAGGCGTTTTGGCCCACAGCACCAGTGCGACAATAATGGCGATAGCCGCAGCACCGGCGATCATCAGCGGGATTTTAGGATTTGCACGAATGCGGCTCAGCCACTCCTGGGTTTTGTTTTGTGGCGTTTGTGCCTGGGCCGCAGCGGTCATTGAGCACCTCGCTGCGTGGCATAGACAACATATTTAATAGAAAGAGTGAACAAAACGAGCTCCCGGGTCGACAACCACAACAAAAGTTCCACATAGATGGCAACGTCATTATTTTCTTTCTCAAAATTTTTGATGGCTGAATTAACTCTATTTATTGACGCTATTTACCGCCTTTATCCTATTGACAAGGTGGTAATCTTGCCGCGTTAAAATTCACTGGGGCAGGGAAATGGCAATTCAGGGTATCGAAGGTGTACTTCAGCAGTTGCAGGCAACCGCGTTGTCGGCGGGAAATTCGGTTCAAAATAACGAGCCTAAAGTTAGCTTTGCCGGTGAGTTGCAGGCCGCACTTGGGCGTATCAGCGAAACACAAACTGCAGCTCGAACTCAGGCTGAAAATTTTGCTATCGGCAAGCCAGGTGTTGCGCTCAATGATGTGATGGTCGATCTGCAAAAATCTTCGGTTTCTTTGCAGATGGGTATCCAGGTGCGAAACAAGCTGGTGTCAGCGTATCAGGAAGTGATGAACATGCAGGTGTAGTGATTTAAGCTATTTGATATTTATAGAGGTTATTATCAAATTGCTTTTGTGTGGGGCATGTAAGAGACAAGCGACGATAATTTCTGGTTCAAACTAAGTTTTCTCCATTTAGATCTCATGGGATATGAAGGCATAACTTCCCGCATTGCAAACCTACTCTCGTGTAATTGTCTAATTATTCCGGGCACTTTGTTAGAGATATAATGAGCAATACTAACGAGGTGAGAATGCGAAGAAAACGTTTACCCATAAGCTCAAACAGGAATGTTTCAATCTGGTTAATCAGCATAATAATCCGGTGACCCAAGCTGCTGAAACAATAAATATTGGACGTTCAACCTTACAGCGTTAGCTACGGCAATATCGTGGGGGGGATCCGCCAATAGCCAGTGCTATAACACCGGAACAACGGCGGCTAAGCATATTCATGCTGAAATAGATGCCACATACGGCAGTCGGCGCATGTGTATGGTGTTAAGGGAACAGGACTTCAGCGCAGGCAGATACCGCGTTCGCCAGATAATAAAATCACTGCTACTGGTTGCTAAACGTCCCGGGCATTATCGGCCAGTAAACATATCGCCAGATAAGTATGAACGCCGACTACAGCAAGGTGCTTAAATCAGTGTCCGGTTATTAGTTGTCCGTTACAAAGGGATGCAGTACACCCTGGAAGTGAAGGCTATATGGTAATACTCAACGCTTGTGTCACGCAGCCAAACGATACTGGTGGGATAACCATTTTCAAAATGACACAACTGCTGAAAAACACCCGCACTGAACTCATAACCTTAAATTGAAACTACCAGCTAAGCCACTCAGACATAATCACCTAAGATACAGATCGCAACTCTCTGATGTAATTAGAGCAAGAGATATCTCAGGTATCTCTTCAAAACCAAAATGACAGGACTGACTGCACAATTGTTATGATTTTTTTTTAGTTTTTACCCGTTGAAATAATGATATATCCATATTTTTTTGTGTAAATAATATTTCAGTGTCCAAATTAGTATTTAGGTTCAATGTTGTTAACAACCCCGCCACCACTGGTTTTATTGATGATTTCTTTATTTTCATTGATCTACATCAATAAAAGATCATATCTAAAACATAAAACCAACATTTTCTTTACCAACAGCAGAATCCCCCTTCATTTATGTAAAAGACAGTCAACGCAGCGTTAAAATGTTGCCTTTGCGACAAACTTAAATGTAACAGGCAGCAGAATATTCTTAGGAATTTTTCTGTTTTGGACTTTTGATCTGTTAAGTTGATCTATGGTAGTTATTTGCTCTATTATCGCTTTGTAAAGAAACCTCGTGGAAGTCATCACGATTGTTCAATCAAAGGGAATTTTATGGCTGACTCAACCTTCCAGTCCGAAGTACCTCGGGCCCGTGTAAACATTAAACTTGATCTGCATGTCGGATCAGCTCAGAAGAAAGTGGAGCTGCCCTTAAAGTTGTTGGCAGTAGGGGATTTCAGTAATGGCAAAGAATCCCGCCCGCTGTCAGAAAGAAATAAGATAAACATTAATAAAAATAATTTTAATAGCGTCATTTCCGAACTGAATCCTGAAGTCTCCCTGGCTGTAAAAAACACCATAGCGGGCGACGGTTCTGAAGAGAGTGTTAACCTGAGCTTCTCAGATATTAAAGATTTCGAACCTGAACACGTCGCCCGTCAAATCCCCCAGCTCCGCGCCATGCTCTCCATGCGAAATTTACTTCGCGACCTCAAGTCCAATCTTCTGGATAACGTGACCTTCCGAAAAGAGCTGGAAAAAATCCTCAAAGACCCAGACCTGACTCAGGAATTGCGCGATGAATTAAGTGCCCTTGCCCCTGAATAAGGGCAGAGCGTGTCTTTTAATGGATTCACAGAGAGAATGCTGATGTCTGTACAAAATTCGACTGCTTCCACCGGCGAAACTCTCGTCCGGGAAAGTTCCGCTAGTGGGGTCTACGCCTCGCTGTTTGAAAAAATCAACCTGACCCCGGTGAGTTCACTGGGCGAGCTTTCGGAATACCAGAACGACGCCATCATGGCCGATACGTCGACTGATGAGCGTGTCACTGCCGCGATAAAGGTGTTTATGCAGGTGATTGGCAATTCAAACCAGAAGGTCGAGAAGCTGGATAAATCGCTGCTCGATATGCATATCGCCGAGCTGGACCGACAGATTAGCCGCCAGCTGGATGAAGTCATGCACCACCCTGAATTTCAAAAAATGGAATCTTTATGGCGTGGGCTGAAACATACCGTTGACCTGACCGACTTCCGCCAGAATGTGAAAATTGAAATCCTGGATGTGTCAAAAGAAGATCTGCGCCAGGACTTTGAGGACAGCCCGGAAATTATCCAGAGCGGTTTGTATGCCCACACGTATATTGCAGAATATGACACTCCGGGCGGCGAGCCGATTGGCGCGGTGATTTCCAGCTATGAGTTTGACGCCTCTCCGCAGGACGTCGCGCTGCTGCGTAATATCTCCAAAGTGTCGGCTTCTGCACATATGCCGTTTATCGGTTCTGTTGGCCCAAAATTTTTCCATAAAGAATCGATGGAAGATGTGGCGGCCATCAAAGATATCGGCAACTACTTTGACCGTGCAGAATACATCAAATGGAAGAGCTTCCGCGATACTGATGATTCCCGCTATATCGGTCTGACCATGCCACGAGTGCTGGGACGCCTGCCGTATGGCCCGGACACTGTACCGGTACGCAGTTTCAACTACGTGGAAGAAGTCAAAGGTCCGGATCACGATAAGTACCTCTGGACCAACGCCTCATTCGCGTTTGCCGCCAACATGGTGAAAAGCTTTATTAACAATGGCTGGTGTGTGCAAATCCGTGGCCCACAGGCGGGTGGTGCTGTTAAAGACCTGCCTATCCACCTGTATGACCTCGGTACCGGCAACCAGGTGAAAATTCCGAGTGAGGTGATGATCCCGGAAACCCGCGAGTTTGAGTTCGCCAATCTGGGCTTTATCCCGTTGTCCTACTACAAAAACCGCGATTACTCCTGCTTCTTCTCGGCGAACTCAGCCCAGAAACCGGCGCTGTATGACACCACAGATGCGACGGCCAACAGCCGCATCAATGCCCGTCTGCCGTACATCTTCCTGCTATCACGTATTGCCCACTACCTGAAGCTTATCCAGCGTGAAAACATCGGCACCACCAAAGACCGTCGTCTGCTGGAGCTGGAGCTGAACACCTGGGTGCGTGGCCTTGTCACCGAGATGACCGATCCGGGCGATGACCTGCAAGCTTCTCATCCACTGCGCGATGCTAAAGTGACCGTCGAAGACATCGAGGACAACCCGGGCTTCTTCCGCGTCAAACTCTATGCGGTACCCCATTTCCAGGTCGAAGGGATGGATGTGAATCTGTCGCTGGTTTCGCAAATGCCGAAAGCTAAGGCATAAACAGAAAACGATGAAAATTTATCGTCCACTGTGGAACGAGGGGGCGCTTCTGTCTCCTCAGCAGTTCCAGCAGCAGTCAGAATGGGAATCTTTTCGAAGTGCCGGTCTCTCGGCACTGGCATCCCCCTTCCCGTGGGGCGTGGAGAAGGTTGAGTTTGATGAAAACCTGTTGTCTTCCGGGCTGATTCAGGTCTCAAATCTGCGACTCTGGCTTTCAGACGGCTCCCTGATTGATACCCAAAGCAGCGAATTGTCGCCAGAGCCTCGTGAACTTGACCCCGCTCACCTTGCGGGTCTGGATATGATCACGGTGGTCATCGCGCTGCCACTGATGCAGCCCGGTGTGGTCAACGTTCAGCAGGGCACCACAGTGTCTTCCCGACCGTTACGCTACCGGGAAGAGTGGGTCACGGTTCAGGATGCTTTTGGGGCGGAAGAAGAAGACATGGCCGTTGCCCGATTCAACTTTGCCGTCCGCTTTGCGCATGAAAGTAACGAGGCCTGGACCACCTGCCCGGTGGCCCGTCTTATCCGCGACGGGCAGGGGGGATGGCGTCATGATCCGGCGTTCATCCCTCCTGTAGCGCTCTTTTCTGCAAGCCCTACACTGCGCGAACGTCTGGTGTTGCTGAACCGCCAGTTGCGCTCCCGCCGCCTGCGTCTGATGTCCATGCGCCGTGAGAGTAACGAACGTCTTGCTGATTTTGCGGTGGCGGATGTGTCGCTGTTCTGGTTACTGAATGCGCTGAACTCTCATGCCCGCGTGTTAACCGAATATGAACGTTTCCCGGCCCGACATCCTGAACAGGTGTGGGCAGAACTCGCCCGTCTTGCCGGCAGCATGCTGACCTTTGCGCTGGACAGTGACCTGGATGCCATCCCCGGCTATGACCATGCAGAGCCTGCAAACACCTTTCCACCCTTGTTTGAGCTGATCACCGGTTTGCTGGAAGCCAGCCTGCCGTCGCGGGTGATTGCGCTGGAAATGTCGCGTCCAGACGGACAAACCTGGAAAGCCTCTCTGCACGATATCCGTTTGCGTGAAGAAGCCGACCTGTATCTCTCGGTGCGTTCAGACATTCCGGCGTGGCAGATTGCCGATAAATTTCCGGCGCTTTGCCAGGCGGGTTCACCTGATGATGTGAAAGAAATCTACGGTGCAGCCCTTAAAGGGATCCCACTGATCGCGGTCAGTCGGGTCCCGGCTGCATTACCAGTGCGCATGGAAAACCAGTACTTCGCACTGGACATGGAAAGCACGGCGGCCCGGGAAATGCAGGACCAGGGGGTGTGTATGTTCTATGTCCCTGAATTGCTCGGTGCGCTTGAACTTGAACTGTTTGCGGTGCTGCGATCATGAAAGATATCGATATCGACCAACTGATGACGGACACCTGGCTGACCGTCACGATGCTGAAACAAGGTGCCACGACGCCCGATGGAACGGCGCTGTACGACACCTGCTGTCAACAGATTGAAAGTGTGCGTGAGGCGCTAGCGCGGGCCGGATATGACGATTCCAGTATTGCGCATATCTCTTATGCCCAGTGTGCCCTGCTCGATGAAGCAGTCATGAATCGCAAGCCCCAGGTTGCAGTGGCAGGCGAGGTCGCGTCGGGGAACTCGGGTGAGAAGAGGGAAACAGACGAAGGGCAGATTGCCTGGCGTAAAGCCCCGCTTCAGGCCCGTTACTTTGGCTCCCTGCATGCCGGGGAAGCATTGTGGGACCGTATTGCTGAAGTCCTGCGTCAGCCTGCGCCGGTTGATGCCGTACTGATCTGCTACCACCGGGTTATTGCGCTGGGTTTTCAGGGGTTATACAGCGTCAAAACGGTTAGCCAGTCTCAACGTGATGAGGTGGTCAAAGCGTTGTCTGAACGTGTTTCTCCACCGGATGCTGGCCTGTCTCTGGTGGTTCATCGTACCGGTAAGCATCGCTACAGCCTGGCGCGTTCCGTGTGGTTCTGGGTTGTGCTGGCGGCTGTTATCACCGGCGCTGTCTGGTGGGGTGGGCATCTCTGGCTTCAGGCACTGTTGTCAACGCACATACCGGAGTTGCCACGCTAATGCGCAATTCCGTTATCGGGTCCATTATTCTGCACGTTCTGGTCAGTGCCGCCGCGCTGTTGTGGTTGCTGTGGTATTTCATCCCTGTGGGGCCTGTACTCAAAGGGATGGTCACTGTTCTGGTGGTGGCACTGGCCGCCTGGCTGACATGGAAAAGCTGCCGACGCCAGGATTCCGGCGCTGAAAAGGGGGCACAGTCCTTCGCTGAGTTACCTCCACCTGACACGCAGGGGCCGATAGTGCTGGTCTGCGGGGATGGTCTGGACGCGTTATTTCAGGATCAGACACTGCGCAAAACAGCCCAGGGCTGCTGGCTCCGGGTAGGGGATGTAGCCCGACTCCCGGAGGTTGTCCGCCAGATCCTGGCACAACAACCCCGCCAGACAGGTCAGCTGTCGGTGATGTACATCTGTCTGCCTGACCAGCACCGGGATGAAGCAGTTTTACGCGAATCACTTAAGGTGTTGCGTCAGCAGATCCGACAGACCAGTACGCTGACCGGGTTTACCCTGCCGGTGGTGCTGAGTTGTAAACTCTCCGGCCCCGTCACCCCCTGGGTGGTAGTGCGTGGAGACAAGCCCGTCGTTTCTCCTGCCGACGAGGCACCTGTGGCCTTTGTGGACTGGCAGCAGACGGGAGAGAACCTGTTAACACTCCCGCTACTCAGCCAGGCTTACGCCTTCATTCGCGCCACGCTGCTCGATGAACTGGAGAAAGCTGACCGATTAAACCCGCCTGTTCATCCGTTTGCTGTGGCATTAAGAACCGGTGCGGCATCCGGAGAAGACGCCTCCGTCTGGTCACACTGGCTGTACCGGCGCACGTGCCTGCAATTGCCTCCGGCATCTGAGCGTCAGGAGATGAACCCACGTTTCCCTGATGCGGTGCTGCCGTTATTGTCACCCTTTGCCTCGCCCGTTCAGGGCGGGCAGCGTACCCGTTGTGTGTTGCTTTTACTGTGGCTGTGTGCGCTGGCCGCGCTGGGCTTCTCTGCTTTGAATAACGCAGCGCTTATCCGGCAAGTATCGGCTGATTTACAGCGCTGGGCCGCCATTCCGATGACCCATTACGCCCCCAAAGCGCATTCTCTAGCGGACCTGAAACAGGATGCATTGTTGCTGGAGCGCTGGCAGCGGCAGGGGGAACCCCTCAAGTTGAGTCTGGGTTATTACCCCGGACAGCGGCTGTGGCTGGTGTTGCAACAGGCTGTCGACACGTATGTGCCTGAGCCGCCACCCAAACCTGTGCCGGTACCGAAAATTGTGCGTCTCGACAGCATGTCGCTGTTTGATTCCGGTAAAGCGGCACTGAAAGACGGTTCGACCAAAGTACTGGTCAACGCGCTGGTGGGCATCAAGGCTAAACCAGGCTGGCTGATTGTCGTCAGCGGTCACACCGATAACACCGGCAGCGCCCTGCTTAATCAGACGCTTTCCCTGCAACGTGCCGGTTCGGTACGTGACTGGATGCGGGACACCGGCGATGTGCCAGAAAGTTGTTTTGCGGTACAGGGATACGGAGACAGTCGCCCGATTGCTTCAAACGATACGCCGGATGGACGTGCGCATAACCGTCGTGTCGAAATCAGTCTGGTACCGCAGGCAGATGCCTGTCGTCTGCCAGACATAAAAACTGCGTCATCGGAACTCAGTGGCGTATCAACTCAAGAAATGGAGAAGTAAAACATGGCAATCCCAGTTTATCTGTGGCTGAAAGACGATGGTGGTGCGGATATCAAAGGTTCTGTTGACGTTAAAGACCGCGAAGGCAGCATCGAAGTTGTGGCTCAGGAACACAACCTGTATATCCCGACCGACAACAACACCGGCAAGCTGACGGGCACCCGTATTCACACCCCGTTTCTGTTTACCAAAGAAATCGACTCAGCCAGCCCGTATCTTTACAAGGCAGTTTCTACAGGTCAGACCCTGAAATCTGCCGAGTTCAAATGGTACAAAATCAACGATGCAGGCCAGGAGGTTGAGTATTTCAATACCAAGCTTGAGAACGTGAAGCTGGTGAAAGTGAACCCGGAAATGTACGACATCAAAGACCCGTCAAAAGAGAAGCACAATCACCTCGAGCGCATTGAACTGCGCTACGAAAAAATCACCTGGACCTATAAAGACGGCAACATCATTCATTCCGATTCCTGGAACGAACGTACTACCGCGTAAGTTACTCGTCATATTTCGCGCTGCAGATGCGTTGGCTACGTTCGCTCACCCCGGTCACATAGTTATCTATGCTCCCAGGGATTCGTTCACTTGCCGCCTGCCTGCAACACGAATTATTTAGGGTAACAACCCAACGGGCAAAGCATCGCCCGTATTTTCTTCCGTCCAAAGTGGATGACTACAAAAGTGACTCTGCCCCTCTGACCTCATGCGCTTCGGTTGACAGCGATGGGCGGTAGCGTGTCCTGAACCTGAATACATCCGTAAAGAGAGAAGAAATATGGAAAGTCAGTCTGCCGTACTGCTACGCCGCTTAAATCAATACTGTGCGAGAGCCCTTGAAGGCGCGGCTTCGCTGTGCCAGACACGGGCCCATGCCGAAATCACCCCTGAGCACTGGCTGTTAAAGTTGCTGGAGCAGGGGGAAGGAGATTTGACCGTACTGGCCCGTCGGTATGAGTGGGATATGGATGCGATATGGCAGGCATTGATCAGCTGGCTCGACGGGCAACCCCGTTCGGTCCGCAGTCGGCCGGAACTCTCAGCGTCACTTCAGTCACTGCTTAAACAGGCCTGGCTGGCTGCGTCGTTGTCTGGCGACGAGCAGATCCGCAGCCATCATCTGCTCATTGCCATGGTGGAAACCCCAGCCCTGGTCAGCTGTGACGGACTGTGGCCGCTGTTGACCCTGACGACCAGCCAGCTGGAAAGACTGCGTCCGCTGCTGGATGCACAGTCCGATGAGCGCCCGGACAATCAAATCCATGAGCCCATCGGCAATGTCACCTTTATGGGTCGCGCAGCCGATACGAATAAAACCTCCGGTGCTGCTGGTCAACAACATGACTCTCAGCAGCCTTCAGAAAATGAAGCCATTCTGAACCGTTTCACGGTCGATGTGACGGCCCGCGCCCGCGAAAACAAGATTGACCCGGTGTTTGGCCGCGACAATGAAATTCGCCAGATGGTCGACATTCTCTCCAGGCGTCGTAAAAACAACCCGATCCTGGTCGGTGAGCCGGGTGTCGGCAAAACAGCACTGGTCGAAGGGCTGGCGCTGCGTATTGCGCACGGCAATGTGCCGGAAAGCCTGCAACCGGTGGTGGTCCGAACGCTCGATTTGGGTCTGCTCCAGGCCGGTGCAGGCGTGAAAGGTGAGTTTGAACAACGCCTGAAAAATATTATTGAAGCGGTACAACAATCCCCGGTGCCGGTGCTGCTGTTTATCGACGAAGCACACACCATTATCGGGGCGGGCAATCAGGCGGGAGGAGCGGATGCGGCGAACCTGCTCAAACCGGCGCTGGCGCGTGGCGAACTGCGCACGATTGCGGCCACCACCTGGAGTGAATACAAACAGTATTTTGAAAAAGATGCCGCACTTGAGCGTCGTTTCCAGATGGTGAAGGTGGACGAGCCGGATGACGATACCGCCTGCCTGATGCTCCGGGGCCTGAAATCCCGTTATGCCGAACACCACGGCGTACATATCACCGGCGACGCCGTTCGTGCAGCCGTCACGCTTTCCCGTCGCTACCTGACCGGCCGTCAGTTGCCGGACAAAGCCGTGGATTTGCTGGACACCGCAGCGGCCCGGGTGCGCATGAGCCTGGACACCCTCCCGGAACAGCTGACCCGTTTGCAGGCTGAATTAACGTCGCTTGCGATGGAGCAGCAGGAGCTGCTGGAAGACATCAGCCTGGGCAACCGGGTGGATGCGACCCGCCTGCCGGAGATTGAGCGTCTGACCCTCGAGCTTAATGACCAGCAGACCACGCTTCAGGCGCAGTTTGAGACTGAAAAGCAGCTGACGGAAAAACTGAAAGACTGCCGCAGCGACATCAGCCGCCAGGAAGAGCTGGCCGCCATTCAGGACGAACTGGCGCAGGCACAGAATAACAGCCCGCTGCTGGGACTGGATGTGGATGTGCGCACCGTCGCAACGGTGATTGCCGACTGGACGGGCGTACCGCTCTCGTCGCTGATGAAAGATGAGCAAACCGACCTGCTGACGCTGGAAGACCAGCTGGAAAAACGCGTGGTCGGCCAGCCTCCGGCACTGAATGCCATTGCCCAACGTTTACGGGCATCAAAAACCGGCCTGACGCCGGAAAATGGTCCGCAGGGAGTCTTCCTGCTGGTCGGTCCGAGCGGTGTGGGTAAAACCGAAACCGCGCTGGCGCTGGCGGATGTGCTGTATGGCGGTGAGAAGGCGCTCATCACCATCAACCTGTCTGAATACCAGGAGCCGCATACCGTTTCCCAGCTGAAGGGTTCACCCCCGGGCTACGTCGGCTACGGCCAGGGCGGGATTCTCACCGAAGCAGTGCGCAAGCGCCCGTACAGCGTGGTCCTGCTCGACGAAGTGGAAAAGGCCCACCGTGACGTGATGAACCTGTTCTACCAGGTCTTTGACCGGGGCTTTATGCGTGACGGGGAAGGGCGTGAAATTGATTTTCGCAACACCGTGATCCTGATGACGTCGAATCTCGGCAGCGACCCGCTGATGCAGCTGATTGATGAACAGCCTGAGGCGACAGAAGGCGATTTGCACGAGCTGCTGCGCCCGATACTGCGTGACCATTTCCAGCCTGCCTTACTGGCCCGCTTCCAGACGGTGATTTATCGCCCACTGGCGCAGGAGGCGATGCGCACCATCGTCGGCATGAAACTTTCGGCGGTCAGCCAGCGGCTGATGCGTCACTACGGCATCAGGACCACGGTCGGTGACAGCCTGTATGAAGCACTGACGTCCGCCTGCCTGTTACCGGATACCGGTGCCCGCAACGTCGACAGTCTGTTGAACCAGCAAATCCTGCCGGTCCTCAGCCAGCAGTTACTCCGTCGTATGGCCGCACAACAAAAGCCGTCGACCCTTCTGCTGAGCTGGGATGACGAGGATGGCATTGTGCTGGCGTTTGATGAGCAATGCGATGAACAAACAGAGGTGAATATCCATGAGTGAGTTATCCATCATCAACAGCGCGACAAACCTGGTGAAGCAACTGCTGGGCCAGTCACGCTATCGGGTCGACGTTCACGAGTGCGACCACTTTCTGGACGTGCTGAGCTTTCACGCGCAAGAGTCGCTGAGTCAACCCTGGAAATATAACGTCCAGCTGACCTGCACCACGCAGGATATCAACTGCGATGCGCTGTTGTTGAAGCCTGCCTCATTCACCCTCCAGACCCCGATGTTTACCGGCGCACCCGCCGTGCCGGTGCGCACCGTTTTTGGCGTGGTGCAGTCTTTTCGCCGTATTTCCACCTCAAAAGACGAAGCCCGTTATGCGCTGACGCTGGTCCCGCGTATCGCACTACTGGCGCACACGAAGAACAGCGAGATATTTCTGAATCAGTCCGTCACCGAAGTGGTGGAGCAGGTGCTGCGCAAGCACGGGCTGGAAGGCCCGGATTTTGAGTTCCGCCTGTCACGTGAGTACCCGGCGCGTGAGCTCATCACCCAGTGGCGGGAAACCGACCTGGAATTTGTCCAGCGGCTGCTGGCCGAGGTCGGGATATTCTGGCGCTTTGAGATGGACAGCCGTCTTGAGCAGGACGTGGTGATATTCCAGGACACCCAGGAACAGTACCAGTTTGGTGTCACCCTGCCGTTGCGTAATGAGGCCGGGATGAGTGACAGCGGACAGGAAAGCATCTGGGGTATTCAGACCGCCTACAATGTGGTGAGCGCAAGTGTTGCCACCCGCGACTATAACTACCGCCAGGCACTGACACCGCAGGACAGCTCAGAGAGTATCAGCGGTAAAGAGGGCATCACCACCGGTGAAACCTACCACTACGCCGAGCCGTTCCTGAGCGAAGGAGATACCGACAGTACCGAAACCGGCGCGTACTTTGCACGTCTACGTCACGAGCGCATTCTGAATACGCAATACACCGTCAGCGGCCGTTCCACGAGCCCGCAACTGGCTCCCGGACAGGTGCTGGAAACAGACGGAACGCTGCCTGATGCCGTGAAAGACGGCATTGTTATCACAACGGTCCACAGTAGCGGTTCACGTAAAGGCAGCTTCCTGCTGGATTTTGAGGGTATTCCCTACAGCGAAACGGTCTGCTTCCGACCGGCACTGATGAATCGCCCGTTGATATCCGGTTCGCTGCCTGCCCGGGTGGAAAGCACCCAGAAAGGGGACACCTACGCCTGGCTGGATGACCAGGGTCGCTATCGCGTGAAGCTCGACGTTGACCGCAACAGCCCCGAGCAGGGCTACGCCTACCTGTGGCTGCGCATGGCGAAACCCTACGCCGGTGATACCTACGGACTCCATGCCCCGCTGCTCGATGGCACTGAAGTTTCTGTGGTGTTTGACAGCGGGGACCCGGACCGCCCGTATATCGCCTATGCCCAGCACGATTCCGAACATCCGGACCACGTTACCAGCGACAACCACTCGCGCAACATCTGGCGCACTCCGGCCAATAATAAGTTGCGGATGGAGGATAAACGCCAGGAAGAGCACATCAAGCTCGCCACGGAATACGGCAAGAGCCAGCTGAACATGGGCCACCTGGTCAATGGCCAGCGGGAACAGCGCGGTGCCGGTTTTGAGCTGCGGACGGATGAGTTTGGCGCGGTTCGTGCTGGGAAAGGACTGTTCCTGACAGCAGATGAACAGCCGAAAGCGCAGGGCCCGGTGCTGGAAATGACGCCTGCGGTTAACCAGATAAACCAGGCCAACAGCCAGATGCAACAGCTGAACAGTGCAGCAGAAGCGGCCCAGGCGTTAACGTCTGATATCAGCACTCAGGTGGATCTGGTGACGCAGCGTATTAAAAATCTTCAGTCTGCTGTCCTGCTGGCGAGCGCCCCGCAGGGGGTGGCGCTGACTTCTGGTGAACATCTTCAGATGAGCAGTACCCGGAACACGATGATCAATGCCGGTCAGCACCTGGACATGGGTGCGATGAAAAACCTGTCTATTACAGTTGGGAAGGCGCTGGGGCTGTTTGTGCATAAAGACGGGGCGAAACTGGTCGCCAACCAGGGGGATGTGGAGATTCAGGCGCAGCACAACACCATGGCACTCTTTGCTGAGCAGCAGGTCACTATCACCAGCAGCGACGATGAAATCATTATCAGTACACCGAAAACGCTGACGCTGAACGGCGGCGGCTCGTATCTGAAACTTAGCCAGAACGGGATAGAGCACGGATCGGCCGGGGATTACATCGTGAAGACCGCAAACTATCTGGTACCGGGTGCGGGCAGCAACCTGCCGCTGAATACGCCGGACTTTCCAAAGACCGACATCACGGTGAAAACCATGAACTCCGCCAAAAACGCCTGCGAATAACAGAGAAGACACTGTATGTCAGCAATAATACCTAAATTCAGTTATCCCGTTCCGTCGAACCGAAACGGTCATGCATTTTCATCTGCTGAAGACCTGCTGTCTGTGCTGGGTGGCGAAAGCTCAGGGCAGTATCTGGTGGGCAGCCAGGGCATGTGGCATGGCGGCATTCATATCACCGATGCGACAGTTACCTGGTGCGCACTGAGCGCAAATACGGATGCCGAGCAGGAATATCGCCGTCAGCCTTATCTGGGTGAGCAGTTCATCCGGTGTATGGCGGACGGGGAGATAGTGGCTTACCGGGTATGCAAGGATTATCCGTCGACAGCTATCCCGTGGCGGGATGAACAGTTGTTCTTTTCAAACTCATTTGTCCTGGTGAAACACGTCATACAACCGGGTGAGGACGCAACCAGCGGGCTGACGTTTTACACGCTGTATATGAATCTCGCTCCGTTCAGCGCTTACACGCAACAGGGGAGCGACCGGGAACGCACCACAAAAAGCTCTCAGCGCTATTACGCCAGTGCAGCTGATGTGCAGGCTCTTAACGGAGGCAATGCGGCCGGAACGCTGACGGGGAATACACGAGTCACCCTGGGTGACAGCATCATTACCCGTCCCGGCGACAACCGTCAGTTTACAGAAGTGACCCTCACTACCGGCACGACAAATGCGGCGGGTGTCACGCTGGCTGCCGGAACGACAGTCTGGACGGTATCTGACCGGGGTTATCTGACATCCGCGTCTTCGGTGCCTGTTCCGTCCTGGTGGGCAACATGCGCACCGCCTTACGGCACACAGGCATCCGGTATTGTGCATGCGAAGGCCAGAACGAACTGGTCGTATTATCTGAGCAGTGATGATGTCCTGCAAAATAAGCCGGAAGGTAAGCTGGTTGCCGGTTTCCCGGTGTCTTATGAGCCTGACAACACGGCACAGCAGGTGTCGCGGCCAGCAGACCATCATACGTTTAGCCTGGTGACGCTGGGTCGCGATGTGGGACAGCTGAAGAAGGGTGACCGCGTCTGGGTCGTCTCTGACGGTGACAGTCTGACGCCGCTGACGACAAGCGCCTCAGGCAGCCAGCCGGTATTTGGCGGCGTTGTCCTGCCCTCAAACACCGTTACCATTAATGCCGGTGACTGTATCGGGCACATGGGCTTTTTCCAGTTGCCGGATGAAAACAGCAAACGCTCGCGTTACCAGGTGCATATTGAGTGCCTGAGCATGGACGATATGGCGAAGTTCATCACCAATCCCGGGAAAGTGGGAGAAGATGCGCCGACGTATCTGATATACCCGACGGATGCACCACTGTTTGATAAAAGTGCCCAGGGCATGACGGCGGGTAGCCGCAAAACACAGGCACCGGGCACGCTGACGCTTTCAACGGCTCCTGGTGCTGATGCGCAGGGTAATGCACTGACCAGTAACAAAGATGCAGCCTTCTATCAGCGACCTGAGGGTGACTGGCTGGCCGCAGCGAGTGTTCAGAAAGTGTCGCAGTATGCGTTAGGTGAACTGGGTTTTGTGACGCTGGATAAAGCGCCGGAGAGTTTTGACCTGATAGACGGAATAAAGCACCCGGATAATATGGTGAAAGGTATTCTGGAGCAGATGTATAAAGGCGCTCAGGAGGAGACCCGTACCAGTCATGCGCTGAACGAGTATAACTACAAGCGCCTTCTTGAACAGATAGACAGCAACAAGGATGGACATTATTCAGAAGAAGAATATCTCCAGGCCATACACAATGTCTCTTACCGCGACCGCCTGTACCGGATCATCGCAAAACACGGTAGCGAGTGGTATTACGGCAAAGACGACCCGTTGTGGAAAACCTACCTGGATACACTGACGAAGGATGCGCCGCAATGGAAGACGTATACAGAAGCGTTTATCGATAAAGTAACCTGGATGAAATCGGTTCCGGGAATGGGGCCGGAGCCGTGGCATATGCATCCTGTGGTGTTTTTGGAGTCGATAAAAATTAAAGAAAGATGCCGAGAACTTTTTTCTAAAATTTCGAAAGTTATACTACAACATGAAGGAGGGTATGTTAACGATCCCAATGACCGAGGTGGTGAGACTAATATGGGGATCACAATTGCTACTTGGAGAGCATACGCGCCTTCAGATCTAGGAATTGAAGCTACCTCCTCGACTCTAAAAAATATGACAAGCGAGCAAGCGGAAATTATATATTACAATCGCTATTGGGAACCTAAAGGTTTTTGTAAGCTTGAAACCACAAAAATAGCGTTAATGATTTATGATTGGACAATCACTTCAGGTCGTGCTGTAACTCAAATAAGAAAAATGCTCCACAATGAACACAATGAAAGCTTAAATGTATCAAATAGAATGGATGATGACATGGTTCATTGTATAAATGCAATTGAAGATCAGGGACTGTTATTGACACGCATTGCAGAAATCAGAAAGGATTATTACCGTTCATTGACCACGACAAATGGGGAACCTAACTCACAAGTTAGATTCCTTACAGGGTGGCTAAATAGAGTTGATGATTGCTTGAGGGTTAGTTTATGAGAAATATTTTGTTTGCATTGTTTTTTGTTGCATTTCACTCAATGGCAGATTTTTCTGGTGATTGGTCGAGTGAGAGTAAATCACAATCATTTTCAATTTATTTGGTCGAAAACGGGGACAAACTTAGTGGGAGGTACTGTTTTATAACAAATAATGGAAATAGAATTGATTGTACTGAAGAGAATGAGGTGAATATAAATGGTGTAATAAAAAACAATGTCGGATTGGTGTCATTTGAAAGTACATTTGGTGGCGTTGGAAAAGCAACCTTATCCATTAAAAATGACACCCTTGTATATGAAGTTAATGATTACTCTCCTTTTTTGGAAGCCAATATGTCCGTTCCAAAACAAATCATACTAAAGAGAAAAGAGGGTGCGGTTGCAACAAAAAAAGATTCATCCAAAAAATGTGAGAATGATAAAGTTAGTGCGTTTGTAAATGCAAGTCATGGGCATGTTGTTCAGGTTTTAAAGTCTGATCATATCTATTCTGGCAGTTCCATTTTTTTTCATTATCTTTCAGATAGTGATGAGCACCCTGATGTTCAAGCATCTTTCGCACCAAACAGATGCACTCCACAAAATAACATTACATTCGATTCTTTTTCGTTTGATGGCAGCGCTGCAAATATTGAATCGGTATTCTGGGGGAAAGGTCAGTACAAACAAAATCTATTCATAATAGTTGGCTGGATCTATAACTTAGATGAAGTCAGTACTGTTGGTAAATACTATAATGTTTTTGCTTATGATTATGATCAAAACAAAATTGTTAAAAATGATAAACTATCAGGTCTTTTTGAAGGAGGGCAGGACGGATTAGTTGATGGAAAATCGATTAAATATAAATTTAAAACGGCAGGGGATGTTTGGAGTTATTTAGGAAAGTAGATCTATATACTCCAAAACAGCGGGTGTTTCTGGAGCCTTATCTCAGGGTGGTCAACTAAAATTCAAGGTGTTTTAGTTGACTTCATATGTCAAAATTTTCATGGTGAGTGGTCAATGAGGGCTAGAATGAATAATAGTCGAACTGAACTTATTTCATATATTGAAAATAACTCTACAATATCCAGTTATAAAAATGATCGCCAAAGAGCAAATAATTTAAGATGGGAGTAGTTGTGGGGGAATGATAATCGTATGTTAGTTGTCAGATTGGCAGTGTTTTTTCATCTGTGGCGTGTGCAACTGATATTTGCGCAGAAAAAAACATGACTTCAGAAGTTGATTCTTGCTACGCCAAGATGAGAAGTGACTCTTAGAACTCTTTAAACAAAGAATACAATGAGTTAAAGAGGCGTGTTCTAGAATGTTACTCCACCGATAAGGGAACATCTGTGCAGTATTCAGAGAAGCTGTTGTCAGCTCAACGAAGTTGGTTAAAATACAGAAACTCTCGGTGCTCAATGGAAGGTCTTATTGCTGATCAGAAAACTCCGGCCAATGCTACTTTAGTTAACGAATGTATATCCAGAATTAACAAGCAAAGAATTGCACAAATGAAGCCCTTACCTTATTAGATAGTTGGGGGATGTCTTCAATTGGTTGAATCTGCTGTAGGATTAAGAGGTTTGCTCATGACCACTATTAACATCAGAGATTTCAGTTTTATGAAAATTAAAAAAATATTTTTCCTCGTCACACTCTGTTATTCAGCCAGTAGCATGGCCGCTTTCACTGGAAATGAGAATAAACAATTATCTGAAATTAACATGAAGTCTCAAAGTATAGTTGAAAATGTTGTTAGGGCACTAGATAAAGCTGTTAAAGATCAAGTCGATAATAATCCAGAAAAAAAAGAACAAATCTCATCGTTACGAAGTTCGTGGGATGTAACAACGCAAAAAAAATGTCAACTGGAAACATTCGAATCTAAAGGAACAGATGCTGAAATAGCGACGACAAATAACTGCCTTTTAAAGGGGTATCAAACGGAGGTCGATTACTTTAATAATATGCTCCCATGATTATTGATTTAGGCCCATGCTATGGCATTGCCAGTAGAATTTATAAATAACGAATGAGGATAAGGTATTACAAAGCGGCCAATGATTTAAATAGACAAGTAGTCGATTAAGTGATGGCCGCTCAGGTTGAGTACATGAAATGAGAAAATGATTTTATGAAGAAACCAGTCTTTACTTTGTCAATAATATCAGACTCATATACTCATACCAAGGAGTGGCATGGCAATGATGTATTAGTTGCATCATGTAATCTGTCCGGAAAGGTGCCACATATTGCTACAATTTGTTCTAGTGAAAGAAAAAACACAATCCAATAAAAGGTGGTACTACAGAACTTAGTGTTAATTTTAACTCAAAAAATAAGTTAAAAAGATGGGTGGACCAATGGACATACACAACTTATTTTGGCTTTAGCCGAGGGGAGTATGATTATGTTTTGTGCGTACCAGAAGAAAAACCTAACGCCGTTGCTTTTTTAAATATCAAAAAAATGGAGTTTCTGTAAGCCTAAAAAATTGCGCATCTAATTTTTTTGGCGAAAAGGAAATTAAAAGCAATGTCATTGAGGATGTGTCAGACAGTTCAGTACGAGATAACTCTTTTAAATTCTCATGAATATTAAGTTGTCAGCAAATAATAAAATCAACTCTTCCATGAATAACATTAAATTCAAAGAATCACTAACCCTTGCATAGAGTTAGTTCCTTTAGCTCAATTGCTATATGATTAAATATCAGAGATGGATATGCTAAATATTATTCGTAAAGGCGATAAAACCACCCACGGTGGTGCTGTATTAACTGGCTCAGAAGATATGAAATTTGGTGGCATAGGTGTTGCCCGTAAAGGCGATAAAGTTTCCTGTCCGGTTGAAGGACACGGACCCACGACCATCATTGAAGGTAACCCTGATTATCTGGATGGAGAAATCCCGGTCGCATTCCATGGACATAAATGTGGTTGTGGCTGCACGTTAATCAGCTCATTTTCGGCAGCGAAGGTGGGGTAATCATGCCTGTGTATCTGGATGCTATCCCTGATTTAGCGCCCAAAATAAGACGGCCGGATACTCGTCGCTGGTTGTTTTTTTTGGCGGCAATTATCGTTGTCGGCGGTGTACTGACATTCTGGCAATGGTCTGGAAACCGTGAGGGATTTATCTTCTGGTTTACGGCGCTCGGATTACCCTTTTGTCTTTGGGGGCTCATTTTTAGCCTTCGACGGTTCGATTATAAATGTGATCAGGTGTGGGCTGCATCATGGGATCGGGAACGAGCGCTGTTAGCTGAGCAGGAAACCACCCGGGGACAGCGAGTTGCACACGTTATCAATACCGGCGTGGTCACTCAATTCGGTAGCGGGCCGGGAAAATTACTCAGTGCTGTCAAATCCCCCACGTCTCAGTTAACTGTGCAGCCACCCAGAGCCGGTGGCACACCGGTTCGTCACTCACGGTTATCGGATTTCCAGGATAAGCAGCAATCGCAGGATCTTGATGCCGCGCTGAAAACAATGATCAGCCAACTGAAACCGGCTCTTGAAAAAATCCCCGGTAATATCCCCTGTGAATTGATGATTGACTGCGACATCGCCGGTGTTGCCGATGCTGAAGAGACAATATTACAGCGCCTTGCCGCCCAGACGGGGCGAAAATTACGACTATTCAATGCCAAAGGTTTTACAGCATTCGATATCTGGCTGGATGAAATGTGGGAGAGACCTTCCGCTCTCATCATTCTCAGTGCTGTCGTCCGCTCTTCACCACAGGAAGGTGAAGGCGAAGCTATCGTCTGGCTCCTGTTGTTAAACCGTCGCCATCTCGATTTCCCGGATGCGGTGAGTCTGCATCGTCCTGAAAAAGGCCATATCAGTGCCCTCGATCATAACCTGGATCGTGCGCTGTTATGGTGTCAGAAGCCACGGGAAGACGTTAAGGGGACATGGACTACCGGCAAGGCCGTGACGCAGGGAGGGGAATTGAGTTCCGCGTGTGAAGCGTCTGGATTGACGTTCAGCATGACCGAAGATAACCGGGATGTCGATCAGACGACGGGTTATACCGGTAAAGCTGCACCATGGCTTGCCATCATCCTTGCCGCCACCGCCGCACAAAGTGGTGGCTCACAGGTTGTGGTTGCGGAAACCAACGCAGATGAAATCTGGGTGGCAGCTGTGACTCCGGGTAAGAAAGCAGGAATAAATCAGGGTCTATCGTGAAAATAAAAACACTCATCGGCGCGAGTATTGCCGTCTTAATTTTTTCGACAGCAATTATCAGCTTTTTATTGGTATCGCTGCCTGAAAAAATGGCTGGCTGGACAGGGATAGGTCCTTTGGAACATGGCAGTATTTTGACTGTCTGCCTGTCCATTGTCGCCATTCTCATCTTTTTAGGCTGGATTATTGAAAAGGGGTTTGAGCGGGCGGGTAAGTCCGGTGTCCATGTATCATTCAATAATAAAAAGCAGCAAACGCCCCTCACTGATAAGCCTCTTCAACTATTTACAGAAGGCACCGAGAATAAATTTAACTCAGCGTCGGTGAGCGAACATCTCCATCTGCGTTACGGTCGTCACTGGAAACGGAACGTCCGTATTCTGCTGGTCCAGGGTGATGATGCGGATATTGAGAAAGCCGCCCCCGGGCTTAATCGCGACCGGTGGCAGGAAGGTGACGGAGTCGTGCTCATCCACGGCGGTAACGTGCAGTCTTCCCCGGATATGGCTTTCCTGTCTGAACTGAACCTGCTGCGCCCGCATCGACCACTGGACGGTATCGTGCAGGTTCTCAATGCCCGGTCATTCCCTTCAACCGCTGAACGGGATGCCTTCCTGCGAAATCGCCAGAAGGCGGATAAACATCTCGGCTGGCAGGCTCCGGTCTGGTTGTGGTTGACGGATGCCACCCACGGCTCAGAAGGCGAAGCCACGGCAACCGGAGCATTGTTTGGCCCAGGTGCCACGCCGGAACAGGCTATGGCGTCTCTGGATGAACTGGTGCCCCACCTGCGCCAGGCAGGCATGGCACAGGTGCTGAACAACCCACTGCATGACTGGCTGTTGCGTCTTTCATCACGTTTGCAGGGTGAACTGAAGTCCAGCCTTTCCGTGGCACTGAACGGGTTGATGCAGGGAACCGCACCTTACCGCCTGCGGGGTGTCATGATGAGCCCTGAACTGGCCGGGGTGGGTGCAATACCCCATGCCCGATTAAGCAGCCCGACCTGGCAGGCGCTGGACGAAGACAGTCTGGCGGTCCACGCTAAAAAAATCACCTTCGACTGGCTAAAAAGCCTGCAGCTGTTGCTGTTGGTTCTGGTTGCCCTGTGGGGAGCCGGGACCCTGTTATCTCTGGTTGTTAACCGGGCACAGATTTATCAGGCGCAGGAAACCGCCCGCGTGGCTGCCGATACCAGACAACCGCTGGCGGAACGACTGCGTAACCAGTTGATCCTGCAACAGGCGATTGCCCGTCTGCAACACCGTGAAGCTACCGGTGCGCCCTGGTACACCCGCTTTGGACTCAATCAGGACCATGACACGCTGGCGGCGCTCTGGCCTTTGTATGCCCGCAATAATGCCGGGTTGATGCGTGATGCCGCTGCCGACCGTCTGGCGCAGCAGCTGAATGCGTTTGTGCAACTGCCTCCAGCCAGTGATGCGCGGATACAGGAAACTCAACGGGCCTACGGATTGCTGAAGGGCTACCTGATGATGGCGCGGCCGGAAAAAGCGGACTCAGAGTGGCTGGCGAAACACGTGCTGGCCTCCTGGCCGACACGCCAGGACGTGCCGGATGGTGCCTGGCAGGAAATGGCCCCCAAACTGCTGGGATTCTGGGCGCAAAATCTTCCGGCACATCCGGAGTGGAAAATCACGCCCGATGCTGAACTTATCAATACCGTGCGCCAGATCCTGCTCAAGCAAATCGGTCAGCGTAATGCGGAGTCCGGGCTGTATCAGGACATGCTCAAACGGGTTGCCAGCAACTGGCCTGACTTAACCCTTGCGGATATGACCGGGGACACTGACGCGTCGACATTATTCAGTACCGAAGAAGTGGTGCCGGGTATGTTTACCCGCCAGGCCTGGGAAGAGCAGGTCGAGAGCGCCATTGATGAGGTGGTGAAAACCCGGCGCGATGAAATCGACTGGGTGCTGACGGATAAAACCCACCAGGCGGGGAGTGATGTCTCGCCGGAAGCCCTGAAGGCGCGGCTCACTGAGCGTTACTTTACCGATTTTGGTAACGCCTGGCTGAACATGGCTAACAGCCTTAAGTGGCAGGAAGCCACGTCATTATCCGAAGCCATTGCCCAGCTCAACTTACTGGCCGATGTCCGCCAGTCCCCCCTGGTGGCGCTGATGAACACGCTGGCCTGGCAGGGTAAGACCGGGCAGAAGGGCGAGGCACTGGCTGATTCCCTGGTGGATTCGGCGAAAAGCCTCATCGGCACGAAGAAGAACGCCAAACAGTTTATCGAACAGGCTCAGGGTCCCCGTGGTCCGCTCGATGGCGTATTCGGCCCTGTATTAGGGCTGATGACCGGTAAAGAAGGGGCGGGCAATAACGGCAATCTCAGCTTCCAGTCCTGGCTTGCCCGTGTCACCCAGGTTCGCCTCAAACTCCAGCAGGTCACCAGTGCCCCTGATCCCCAGGCCATGGCACAGATGCTGGCTCAGACCGTTTTCCAGGGCAAGGCCATCGATCTGACCGATGCCCGGGACTACGGCAGTCTGGTCTCCGCGAGCCTTGGGCAGGAATGGAGTGGCTTCGGTCAGTCTCTGTTTGTGCAGCCGCTGGATCTGGCGTGGCGGCAGGTGCTGGCTCCGGCCGCAGGCAGTCTGAACACCCGCTGGCAGTCAACGATAGTGGATCAGTGGAACAAAGCTTTTGCCGGTCGTTATCCGTTTAAAGCGACCGGTAGCGACGCGTCACTGCCTTTGCTGGCCCAGTTCCTGCGCAGCGATTCAGGGCGTATCACCAGCTTCCTGAAAACCAACCTCGGCGGCATTCTGCACCAGGAGGGCAATCGCTGGGTGGTCGATCCTGCCGCCAGCCAGGGCATGGTCGTCAATCCTGACTTCCTGAAAGCCATTAACCAGCTGGCGGGTATCTCAGACGTTGTCTTTGCCCAGGGGGATGCCGGAGTGCATTTCGAACTGATGGCGCGGCCATCGCGTGATGTCGCCCGCATGCAGCTGACCCTGGATGAGCAAAACCTCGACTACTTCAATCAGATGGAAAGCTGGCAAAGCTTTGTCTGGCCGGGAAATACCTATTATCCGGGTGTCAGTCTCAGCTGGCGCAGCGTGAAGAGCGGTATGCAGCTCTACGCGAACAATCAGGGGAACTGGGGCTTCATTCGCCTGTTGGACAAAGCACTGATCACGCCGCTCGATGGCAGCCGAAGCCAGCTGGTCTGGATCACCCCGGATGGCAATCCGCTGAAGTTCATTATGCGCAGCGAACTGGGTGATGGCCCGCTGGCGCTATTGAGTCTTCAGGGATTCATTCTACCAGTGTCCATTTTCAGCGTTGACGCCGGGGCTGGAGAGATCCAGTAACCTGGCAGGAAACCGCCCTCACACCTTCTGACCATTGATAAAATAAGACCAATAAACGGGAAAAATAATGAGTTCATCGGAAGCCCTGCTAACGGCCTGTACCAACGATATGGAAGAGCAAAAGCGTCTTCACTCGCGGGCAACGGATGCGCTGTCTCTCTGGGAAAGCTGGGTATATCCCATCAGCACGGAACAGGAAACCGGGGAAGATCCGGCCTATAACGATGACTTCCAGCTGATGCGCGAAGAAATCAATAAGCTCACGGGCACCGACCCGGTCCTGTTATGCACACTAGCAGAAAAGCTTCTGTGTGACGCCGCCAAAGATATCCGGGTCGTGACCTGGTACATTCAGGCCCGCCTGCAACGTGATGGCGAGAAAGGGCTGGCAGAAGGCTTATTGCTGCTGGCAGCCATGCTCACCCGCTTCGGCCAGCAGTGTCACCCCATGCGGGCTAATGCCCGTAAGTCCGCACTGGAATGGCTGAACAGTACCAGAGTGCTCGATACCCTCTCGCTTTGGCCGGAAGTGGACCGCAATGATGCAGGGCTGACGGCCGGAGCGCTCAGTCTGCTGGCGAGCACCGTCAGCGACTGGCCGGACAGTGAAAGACCCGCGTTTGCCGGGCTCTGTTCTGCACTCGAAAACCGCCTGGCGCGTTCCGGGGGAATGGACTCACTCATTCCACAAAACAGCAGCGCTCAGGAAACAGGACGTGAGTACAGCACCGGAACCTCACCGCAACTCTCTGTCGTCAAATCCGGGCGAGATTTGCTGGACCAAACAAAGCTCCTTTCCCGCTGGCTGAGCGAGCAACCTCAGGGCTGGCTGGCGTCTCACCGGCTGATGAAAACCGTGCGCTGGGATACGGTCGATCAGATCCCTCCGTTGGACAGCAGCGGACGCAGTCGCCTGCTACCGCCCAAACCGGAGTACCGGGCACAGCTTAAACGTCTGTATTTACAAAAAAACTGGGCTGAACTGGTGGAGCAGGCCAGCCAGATGTACATCGAAGGGGTCAACCATTTCTGGCTCGATCTCCAGTGGTATCTCTGGCAGGGCCTCAGTCATGCCGGTCAGCCCTGGGAGACCTGGTCTGACTCCGTACTCTTCGATCTGCGTTTATTCCTTAAACGTCTACCCGGGCTTGAGGGGCTGGCCTGGAATGACGGCACCCCGTTTGCCGATGAAGTGACGCAGGGCTGGATAGCCCAGAAAGTGAACGACGAGCCCCTGACCTTCCGGGATGAACCGGCGACGGTTTCCCACGGGCAGGCGGACGATGTCCTGTCGCTGGAAACAGAAGCGATGGTGAAGGGCGACAGTGAAGGCCCGCAAGCCGCTCTTGACTGGCTTCAGTCCCGACCGGGGGCGGACACACCGCGAAGCCGCTGGCTGACTCGTCTGCTGATGGCCCGTGTGGCTGAGCAGTACGGACGTAATGACATGGCTCTGCATCTGCTGGGCGAACTGACGGCCAGTGCGCCACAACTGACGCTGGCAAACTGGGAGCCTGCGCTGTTGTTTGAAGTGCAGGCCCGCCGCCTCAAACTCTTGCGCATGAAAGCCGGTCGCAGTGAATCGGATAAAACCCGTCTGATGCCCGAGATGGACGCCCTGCTGTCCGGTCTTATCGCCATCGATCCCGCCCGCGCCATGGTGCTCTGCGGTTAATTTAAAGGAAACCCGTGCATGGATGATTTAACCCTGCGCTATTACGAGGCCGAAATGCGCTATCTGCGCGAGGCCGGTAAAGAGTTCGCGCGCGCCCACCCGGACCGGGCCGCGATGCTCAACCTCGATAAACCCGGTGCCCGTGACCCTTACGTTGAGCGCCTGTTTGAAGGCTTTGCCTTCCTGATGGGACGTCTGCGTGAAAAGCTCGACGACGACCTGCCGGAGCTGACCGAAGGGCTGGTGAGCCTGCTGTGGCCGCATTACATGCGGACCATTCCGTCGCTGGCGATAGTGGAATTCTCACCCGACTGGCGCAACCTTCGCCAGTCAGAAGCGCTGGCCGGGGACTTCTCCGTACTCTCCCGCCCGGTTGGCCCGCATAAAACACCCTGTCAGTACCGGACCACGCGGGAGGTGCCGCTTCAGCCGCTGCATCTGGCGCAGGCACGGCTGCATACCGAAACCGATGGCCGTTCGGCTATTCGTCTGCGTTTTGAATGCGCGGAAAAAGTGGACTGGGCCAAAGCCGATATTGATAAGGTCGCCATTTTTCTCAATGCTGAAAGCCCGGTGAGTTCAGCGCTGCATCTCGCCATGACTCGCCGTGTTCATGCGATGTATGCCCGTCACGCCGGAACCCGTACCGAACGTCAGAAGTTTGACGGCTGGTGTAAGCCGATGGGGTTTGATGAGGCGGATAAGCTCTGGCCAAAGGGGGACTCTGCCTTCAGTGGTTACCAGCTGCTGCTGGAGTATTTCAGCTTCCGTCCGAAATTTATGTTTGTCGAACTGCGCGGGCTGGACAGCATCGGGCTCAATCAAACCAGTAATTGGTTTGAGATTGATATCGTTCTGAGTGAAGCCTGGTCGTCGGATTTGCCTTTCGAAACCGAGAACTTCCGCCTGCACTGTGCGCCGGTGATTAATCTCTTCACCCTGGAAGCCGACCCGCTGACGCTCGATCCTCTGGACAATGAATACCTGCTGCGGCCGCTGCGCCTTCAGGATGGCCACACGGAAATTTACAGCGTCGATGACATTCATGGCGCGGTGAAAAACGGCAAACATCCGTACGTGCCCTTTACCAGCTTCCGGCACAAGGGCGGCATGATGCGCCACGATGCACCGGAGCGATATTTTCACACCCGCGTCAAACGCGGTGCCTCCGGTCTTTACGATACCTGGCTTATTCTCGGCGGGCACTCTTTCGAACGGGAGCAACTGGCAGAGAAACCGGAATCGCTCTCGATGCGCATCACCGGCACCAACGGCCAGTTACCCCGTAAGGCGCTGGAAAGCACCCTGCTGGACCGGGTCGTTAAAGCGGGTAAGGTGCCGGTCAGGGTGCTGAATCTGTCAGTCCCGACAATGCCCCTCTATCCCCCGGCCAACGACCGCTTCCACTGGCGGGTGATGAGCCATCTGGGCTCAAACTTCCTCAGCATGATGGATAACCCGGAAGTGCTGCGCGGAACACTGGCGCTGTATGACTGGACCGATGATGAGATGAACCGTCGTCGCCTTGAGGCGATTGTTGCGGTCAAACACATACTTATCCGCCGCTTTGAAAAGGGCTTCATGCTCAGAGGCGTGGATATCGAAGTCACGCTGAATATGGACAACTTTGCCGGTGAAGGGGATGTGAATCTCTTTGGTGAGATGCTGCACCGCTTCTTCGGGCTGTATGCCGATATTCACCTTTACAATCAGTTGACGCTGGTATTACAACCCACAGGGAAACGACTGAGATGGCGCGAGACCCACAGTCAGCACGTGCCGGGCTGACGCTACACCTGAATAAGGACATCTGGCGGGCCAACTTTTACCGCTTCTGTCAGCTGTTAGAGCAGGAAAATCCTGACGAGCCAAAGCTCGGTGCAACCAGCCATCCGGGCAATGACCCGGTGCGTTTTCGCCCGTGGCCGGGGATGGGATTCCCGGTCAGCGAGCTGAAAGCGGTCGAGACGGACGAAGATCACCCGAATTTACCCCCCACCGTGCGGACCACATTCCTTGGCATGTACGGCGTGGACTCACCGTTGCCCGGTGTGTATCTGGATGATATTGCGCAGCGCCGGGACGGCCATGAAGCGGTGACCTCGTTTCTGGATATCTTCAGCCACCGCATTACCACCCAGTATTACCGTATCTGGCGCAAGTACGCCTACCCGGCCACCTTTGAAGCCGGTGGGCAGGACGCCACGTCACAGTGTCTGCTGGGGTTAGTCGGGCTCGGTATCCCGGGCACCGCGCAGCAGGTAGCCACACCAGTATCGCGCTTTCTGGCGCTGCTGGGCACCATGCGGTTACCGACGCGAAACGCCGAAGGTATCCGGGCCCTGGTCAGCCTGCTGGCTCCCGATACGCGGGCGGTCATCACCGAACCCGACCCGGTGAAGGTCCATATCGAACACCGCAGCGGGCTGGCTGCGGGCAACCGCGTCCATCTTTCGCAGCGGGCAACGTTGGGTAAAACCGGCAAAGAGGCATGCAGCCGGGTGCTGGTCACGCTTATTACGGAAAACCCCGAAGAGGCGGAAGGCTGGTTGCCTGGCGGACAAATTCATACTGACCTGCTGGTTCTGATGCGCGTTTATCTGGGATACCGCAGTGATGCGCGATTGCGTCTGACCGTTCCGGTGCGGCTGCTGCCTGAGCCTCGCCTGGGCAAAGGCCGACGTATCCAGCTGGGACGCACCGGTCTGCTCGGGCTTAAAGATGGCAAGCTCAGTGATAACCGCCAGACCCTGACGGTTAGCCTCGGCTGCTATGAAGGTCTTCAGTGCTCCGCATTGCTCCCGGCTGAAGACGGGCACTACCGCTTTGAATAAAACACCCTCTTCATTTCTCACTAAAGGAATTTCTGAATGGCAACAGTAACCCGGTGGCGGGCGCTGACGCTCATTGCCTGCTGCCTGCTGGCGGGCTGCGGTCTGACCCAGACCGTCACGGACGGCACCGTCAGTATGACGAAGTCCATTTTTTACAAGAAGATCAAAATACTGCATCTGGACTTTACCCCCCGCACGGCAGTCAACGCTGATGGGGCACAGATGCCACTGGCGACCATGGTGCGGGTGTATCAGCTCAAGGATCGCAAGAGCCTGGACGCAGCAGATTATCAGACCCTGCTGCGCAACGCTGACGCGGTACTGAAAGACGATCTGCTGGCCTCGCAATCCGTGATGGTGATGCCCGGGGGCAGCGTGACGCTCAACACGCCAATGGATGAGAACGCACAGTTCGTGGCGGTAGTGGGGCTGTTTAACCGTCCGGACATAAAGGACAACCGCTGGCGTCTGGTGCTGACCCGCGATGATCTTGACCCGGATAAACCGCGCACCCTCGAGCTGGGTGATGGCTGGCTGAATCTTGTGCCGGTAAAGGAGTAAATGATGGATAACTGGTTAGCGCTGTTCGACGGACAGACCCGCTACGTGCTGGACATTAACGACAGCCCGGTCACGCCTGATGTGCTCAATTTTTACGGACGGGAAGCTTTAAGTGAGCCGTTTGCTTGGCGCATTGAATTCACCACCGCACAGGACAATATCGCCCCTGAGCAGATGCTGATGAAATATGCCAGCCTGCGGATGCTCAGCGGCAAAGCGGTTCACGGCATCATTACCCGGCTGGAGTGGTTGTCGACTTCAAAAGACCAGTCGCATTACCGTGCCACGCTCAGTTCCCGCCTGGCCCTGCTGGCGCACACCCGTCGCAGCGCCGTATATCAGAACCTGTCAGTACCGGAAGTGGTGGAACAGGTCTTGCGGGAACACGAGCTGGAAGGGCCAGACTTTGAGTTCCGCCTGGAACGGACCTACCCACCGCGTGAACTCATTACCCAGTGGCGTGAGACGGATTTGCAGTTTATCCAGCGCATTCTGTCTGAAGTCGGCATTTTCTGGCGCACGGAGATGGATAACACCCGTGAACTGGATGTGTATATTTTTGCCGACAGCCAGCTTAACTACCAGTTTGACGTGCGTCTGCCGTACAGCGAGCCGTCGGGTTTGTTCGATGGCGCATCGGAATCCGTCTGGGATGTGCGCACCTGGCATCACGTGGTCACCGGCAGTACCACCACGCGGGATTACAACTACCGCACGGCCACCACGCCGCTGGATGCAACGGTCACGGTACGTAACGATGCGGTGACCAGCGGCGAACATTACCGTTACGCGGCACCGTATCGGGAAGCCGGTGACGACACCGACTCCACGCCTGACACCGAAAGCGGGGCATTCTATGCCCGCATCCATCATGAGCGAGAGCTGAACAAGTCGGCCCGCATTCACCTGTTCAGCAACGCGCCACAACTCGCCCCCGGCCAGGTGCTGGAACCGCAGGGCAATGTGATTACTGCGCTGAAAGAGGGCGTGATTATCACGCTCACCACTTACAGCGCCACACGGGATTCCCGTCTGCATGTCTCAGTGTGGGGACTGCCGTACACCGAACGTTACTGCTACCGCCCGGTGGAAATCGCCCGTCCGGAAGTCCACGGCACGCTGCCAGCCCGTATCCAGAGCCGTAACGCGAATGACACTTACGCCTGGCTGGATGAAACCGGGCGTTACCGGGTAAAGCTGGATTTTGACCGGGAAGGAGCAGAGCAGGGCTATGCGTATTTGTGGCTGCGCCAGGCGAAACCGTATTCGGGTGATACGTACGGCTGGCACACACCGCTGATTGACGGCACGGAAGTGGCGATTGCCTACAGCAACGGGGACATTGACCTGCCGTATATCGCTTATGCGCTGCACGACTCGGAGCACCCGGACCACGTTAACCGCGATAACCACACCCGTAACATCCTCAGAACGCCAGCCAACAACAAACTGCGGATGGAGGATAAACGCGGCGAAGAGCACATCAAGCTCGCCACCGAATACGGCAAAACCCAGCTGAACACCGGTCACCTCGTGGATGCAAAAGCCCAGCCACGCGGCACCGGCACCGAACTGCGCACCGATGAGCGGGGCACGATACGCGCCGGGAAAGGGCTGTTTGTCAGCGCGGACAGCCAGGCCAAAGCCCAGGGTGAGGTGCTGGATATGGGGGCAGCGCTGAAGGAAATCGACCAGCTCAACCAGCAACTGCAACAGCTGGAAATGGCCGCAGAGCAGGCGCAGGCACTGAAGGCGGATATTGACAGCCAGATGGCAATGTTTGAGCAACGGCTGAAGCCGCTTAACGAGACAATTCTGTTTTCGGCACCACAAGGCATGGCATTCACCAGCGGCGAACATCTGCAACTGACCGCCACCCAGAACCTCGCCATGAATGCCGGGGGCGATATCAGCGTGGGTGTCATGGGCAATATGACCGCATTGGTCGGTGACAAGCTGGGGCTGTTTGCCCAATCCGGGCAGTTGAGTCTGAAGTCCAGCGAAGGCCCGGTGGAGATGCAGGCCCAGAACGGCAATATGCGATTCTTCGCTCAGAAGAAACTCACCCTCACGTCCACCGAAGACATCTCGTTTGCCGGAAAGAAACGCATCACGTTAATTGGCGGCGGCAGTTACCTGAAGTTAGAACAGGGGAAGGTCGAGTACGGCACGACCGGGACCTATATGCGCAAGGTGAAAAGGACGGTGAAGGCGGGGACAGCTTCGCAACAGCCTGAGATGCCGTGGCTTGCCGACCCGGTTAAAAATAAAACCGATGCACTGGCGCAGTATCTTTATCACGATGATGCTCCGATCATGGGGGCTCCATATACGGCGACCCTTGCAGACGGTTCCGTGCGTACGGGCAACCTTGACGGAGCGGGTTATCTGCATCTGGAAGATGTTCCTGATGGAGCAATGAAAGTGGAGTTTGGCCCTGATACCCGGAGTTATCTGCGTAAAGATAAGACCGATAATCAGCAGTTTATCAGCATGAAACCGGGTGAATCAGATATTGATGCGTTGATCGCAAAACACAGCGGAGGTGTTGAATGAGTATGCCGGGAGTGGCGTGGTTTAAAGAAACCAGTCTGGAAACGGGACAATGGATCTGGGGGACACTTCAGGGTTCCTTTAATGAAAAGCAAACCATCAGCCAGATTATTGTGGATGCGGTGATTGGCATGATTCCGTTGGTCGGTGACGTGACGGCAGTACGCGATCTGATTGCCGTCTCCATTGGACTGGCAAAAGAACCGAAGAAGCGGGAGAGCGTCAGCGAATGGGTCTTCCTGGTGATCCTGCTATTTGCACTGATCCCGGTGATTGGTGGTGTGATAAAAGGCGTCGGGCGTCTGGCACTGCGGGTAACGACAAAAGCGGCAGAGAATGTAGAAACGTTGAACGATGTGATTAAGTTTCTGAATCGTGTGGGCGAAGGCGATGCGGTGAAGTGGTTGAATAAACTGAATGTCGTTCAGTATCAGGCACAGCTTATCGATAAGATGAGCGATTTGTGTAACACCATTATCACCGCGATTAATCAAATTCTGAAAGCCAGAGTGGGGCGGATGCTACCTGAGAAGTGGCAGGCAGATTTAATCCGGGTGCGGGACGGTTTTGCTGCCTTGCAGCCGCTGGCGTCGAAAATGATCCCGCAGGCGCTGAAAGAGCTGGATGCCAAACTGCGGGTCCTTCAGGCGTTGGTATATAAAGGTGAAATTCATACGATAGCGACGGGAGCGGGTCGTACTAATGTGCAGCGTGAAGCAGAGGCCTATTTGATTGAGCGTCCTCTACGGGAAGCACCGAAGCAAGGGACGCGTTATCCGAGTATTCATGCTGAGGAAATCCATAACGACAGGCTGCGGCTTAAATACTCGAAGGCAGGGTATCCAGATATTGTTAACTGGAAAGGGAAAAGTCCAGCATTTGGTGATGAGCAAGTGTTTACGGATATCGCCTCTTTCAGCGGAGAAATTACCGCTAAAAGTGCCCGCGATATGGCTGGTAGCACGATTTATCGAGCCTTTGGTAACCCGACGGATTTAGCGTCAAAAGGCTCCTGGGCAGCTGGTGGATTCTGGGGTTATCAGAAGGTTCCTGGGAGTGCTGAAGAGTGGCGAAAATTATCGGCGGTGCTGGATGAATGGAACGGTAACGGTTTTTTGGTGGTACTGCATCTGCCGGAAGACCTGGCGACCAGAATGCCGGGCACTAATGCCTGGTATGGTAAAATTGCAGAACAGTTTGGTGATAAACGCCCTGCACAGTATCTGGAAGGAGGGGGCGAACAGGTGATTATTAATCTGGATGTCATGCTGAAAAATGAGCTCAATCGTATTGGTGAGCAGGTAAAGGCCACCGGTCAGCCTACCAGCGTGGAGTTTAAAGGCGTGAAAGCCGAGTTTTATCCAACAATCTGGCAGGATGTGAATGGTGTGCATGGTTACAGTAAACCAGAAGGGATTGAGCCGCCATATTCTACGTATACACGTAAATTGCATGACGATGAACTGCGCAGCAAGGTGAAGGACAGAGCCATTATTAACGCCGCCCGTATTGAGCACCAGACGACTACAGGAAGTGAACAATGATTGCCATTCAAAAAAACAAATATCCAATGACTGAAGATCTTGTGCGCCGCAAACTATTTTGGTTATTGCTACGTCTGAGCAGCTACAGCCTGTGGCAGCGCAAGCGTGATGCATGGGCGTATTTTGCTGAGAAGTATGAAGAGGCACTGAAAACCTGGCCGGAGGATAGGGCGGATGGTTTTGATCCGGAGACGATCATCTGGGTTTACGATGCATTGCGTCTCTATGATGAAGGGTTACTCGAACTGGCTGCGGGCAACAGGCAGGTATGGCAACGTTTAACTGGCGAGTTTCACCAAGTTGCACGTCCGGTTGGATTGGTGGAAAGTTTCTTTTATCCACTGTGCCACGAAAGAGGTGTGCAAAGAGAACCGTATCCACCTGAAATCGAAAAATTGAATAAATTAAAGATTGCCGCAAAAATACACGGCGAGTATCTGGTATACCCACCACACAATAACGTGAGTAACTTTTTTGATGCGGATTTTTTACTGAACCCAGATAAATATCACTATAATTTAAATAAGCTGGCTTACCCAGTATTTCCTAAAACTCTCCCGCCCGTACCAGAACGCAGCGACATCATTATTAAAACTGACGATCCGGTGCCCTGTGACGGCATCTGGGAACCGGTAAAAATTCAGTACAACCATAAATTACTGGTGATTAAAACGGATATCAATGGGTTTAAAAATCTCGGCGCATATAACTATTTCATTCGTGGGATGAATGCTCCCCGACAGGTTTACGAAGACAGTCTGTTACAGGATGGCTGGGGTTATCGTGATGTTCACTGGCGACTGGTCTGGGAAGATACCCGCTATTGCGACGGTATTATTCCGGATGAGTCAGAATATTTTTTGGATGATGAACCGGGTAAACGCATTACCTGTCAGAGTGGGGAGCGCTGTCCGCATTCAGGGCACTGGGTGACCATTGCCGGAGGACACCAGCAATTTATTGATGTTCAGTCCGGAGCCTTAATGCCGGTGGCTACTCAATATCAGAGTAATATGTACGCTTCTGAAATCCGTATTCCCGCAGTGTGGAGTTTGTTGCAACGAGAAGATGGTGGCAGTGCCTATATCAGTCACCCGGATGAAAGCTAACACGGCATTATCACCCACCTGGAATGGCTGTCACATCCTTTACCCGCAGGCTAATTTATTTACGGTTCTAATTTATAATGAACAGAAAATCTCCTTCTCTATATGAAATCCTCACGGGTAATTTTACCGGTGACTTGCCACTTGATGCAGTCAATGAAGAAGACCAGGTGATTTTATCGGTACTGGATAATATCCAGCGCATCCTGAATTCGCGCGCAGAAACCATATCCCATTTACCTGACTATGGTTTGCCCGACATGACCAAAATTTTGCAGGGCATGCCAGGTACCGCTCATGAGTTGATCGACACACTCTCCGGGGTGTTGCTGAAGTACGAACCCCGTTTGCAGTCACTGGCCGTCATTTTACTGGAGCAGGACGTGCCGGGTGAATTACGTTACGCCATCGATGCTGAATTAAAAGGTGTCGGCCTGGTTCGGTATGGAACGGAATTTATGCCCGAGGGCAAAGTGATGCTCAGGCATCTGAAGCAGCAAAATTATCTGGAACAAAATCAATTTAGTTAACCCCCACACCCTCAATCCCTCTTTGACACGGATATCACCATGTCCCAGGCACACGAACATCACCTGAAAACAGGTAGTGATCCCCGAACTTTGCCCGATTATTCAGCCCTGCGTGATGAATTAGCGAAGCTATCTCACCCGGCCCGTCCAGATGTGAACTGGATGCATGTTGAAAAACTGGCATTAAATCTTTTCGAATCCAATGGGGTCGAGCTTCAGACAGCCGCATGGTACACGCTAGCCAGAACACAGATATCGGGAATTCATGGGCTCAAAGAAGGGCTGGCTATTCTTGATGCCCTGATCCGTTATCAGTGGTCAGCAATGTGGCCTGCATCAGCACATGCCCGAATGGAGATACTCAGTAGCTTGAGCAAGCGCCTTCAGCAAATTTTTCGGACACAGACGCTCCAGAGAACTGACCTCCCGGTCCTGTATCAAACCGAACAATTACTGACTTCAACTAGCGAGCTGTTACAGCGACTGGAGCTTCATCACGCAGCAGGTACCGATACGTTGCGCCAGATGCTGCAAAATGCAGTCATTCGGCTTGAAAACAGCGATGCAAGTGCGACAAATACAGAACATCAGACGCCTGCGGTTACGCTGCCAATGAAGACTCTCGCTTCAGCAAGTGATGACGCCGATACTCGCTGGGTTTATGTCGTGAATTCACAACCATTAGCCGATGTTGAAATTAAAACGGAACAACCGGCACGGCTCACACCGGCGAAAGCGTTCATTACCGGTTTGGTGACGGCTACTGTCATCAGTGTTCTCGTATTCAAGGTTATTCCTGTGCTACTGAGCCATCCGGAAGAGGAAAGGGTAATGGCATCCGTGTCGCCGCTCCCGTCTGTATTGTCCGCTTCAGCTTCAGGGCAGTTACTCAGCGACAGTCCTTCGTGGCTGGGCAACAATCCGGCATACGGAAAGAAGCTTGATGAGCGGCTGAAGGAGCTTAGTCAATTGCCACCGTTCTGGACGCTTCAGTATGGCAATCAGTTAGTGGAACAGACACAACAGCTCTATCCAGGCACTCAATTAGCTGCTCAGGCTCAAACGAAGTGGCGTTCAATGCTGACCGCTAATGCTTTGCCGCAGTCGGGTCTCGAAGGTTGGAGTAAAGGGATGACAGCACTTCAACAACTTCAGGATCGGCTCAATCAGCTGGATGAGAAGAAAGGGAAATACATGACGGTAAGTGAACTTAAATCTGCCGTGTTCTCAATAACGCAGGCACTGAATGAAAGCGTCCCGGCTGCTGAGCTTATCAGGCAATTGCAAAACACGCCGGAAGGGCAACCCGCGTCTCAGGCACTGCTTAATTCGACGGAGTTGCAGCTCAGACAGCTGACGAATAGCTATATGCTGATTAAGTCCAAACGGTCGTTTTACCCATAAGCTCACATAAATCCAAATACAGTACGGTGAAGGTTTTATGTTCACGATATATGGGATATCAGTGGCAGTTATTCAAATGGTTAGGCGCAGATGACGGCTATGGGCATAAAACACGCTGCGCGTGCGCGATAAGCATACCTGCTGGATATTTGCACCGGCATTTTCAGCTTCATCATGACTTTTTGTCGTTGTTCATTTCCATGCTTGAAGCTGCATCTGCGTTGGCGACGGGCGCGCCCCAAAATCACTTAGTTTAGTAAGCTCATTAGGATTTGCTCACTTGCTGCCTTGATGCAACTTCAATTATTTTGGTATTTGTTTTTATTTTCTTAAATAAGTAAATACAACTAAAGCATGATATTTAATTTAAGCAGATAACGTTTCTTGTTTTTCAATAATAACCATTTTGTTGCTTGAAATAACCGTGCTATTTGATGGGACGCTTTTTAAAATCAGTGTTCCAACACCAATGGTGACGTTATCGCCTATCTCGATATCATCACCAATGATGCATGAATGCGCACCCATGTTGACATTGTTGCCTACTTTAAATTTGATATCGACACCATTTTTATTGCTGCCAAGCGTGCAGAACTGTCGGATGGTAAACCCTTCGCCAATGACGCAACTCCTGTTTATAATCATTGAGTTACCATGCCAAATCTTAAAGCCCTTACCAATTTTTAAATGATAGGAAAGCTCCACGCCGAAAAGCCCTTCGTTAACCACTCTATTTAAAATCACAAACATCAGTGATAGCGGGTAAAGCGCTTTTGTTTTGGCATGAATAGTGGCCATCCTGAAAATAAGAATGATAAGTTTAGATTTGGCAGTATTGATTTTTAAGTCATATTTTAATGTTGAAAAGAAATCATTCATGGCAATATCCCTTTTATGGTTTATAGGAATAATCTTAATTCATAATTTATAACTCGCCATTGAGTTTGTAAAAACTATTACACGTATCAAATTTTCTAAAATTGAGGTAGTGACAAACAATCGCAACAGGCTGTATGACCTGAAAAATTTTCAATTGTGGGGTTGTTAACTTTTCAGTAACATCCACTTTTTCGGAGATAGAAAATGTCTGTCACGGACTCACTTCTTGCTTTTTCTTTTGCCGCGTTACTCTTAACGCTGACCCCTGGACTCGACACTGCACTCATACTGCGGACAGCCACAGTTGAAGGTGGCAAAAAGGCTTTTCATGCAGCATTAGGAATCGATAGCGGCTGCTTTATCTGGGGTGCACTTGTCGCGTTTGGTTTAGGCGCGCTGCTTGCCGCATCTGAACTGGCTTACGATATCCTCAAATGGTGTGGAGCAGCGTACTTGTTCTGGTTGGGGTTGCACCTCATTTTCAAACCGCGGGAAACATTTGATACGCACCAAACAGGCGGGGCTCCCTCAGGAAATTGGTTTTTAAGAGGCATGCTCGGGAACGTATTAAATCCTAAGATTGGCGTATTCTACGTCTCGTTTTTACCGCAGTTTATCCCCGAAGGCCATTCGCCTGTCATCTGGACGTTCCTGCTGGTTTCTATACATGTCGTTTTAGGTACGCTTTGGTCATTAACATTAATTATGGCGACGAGTTACGCGTCAGAACTATTTAAGATCCCATCCATAGTCAAATGGATGGATCGCGTCACGGGCGGGGTTTTCATGCTGTTTGCCGCAAAACTGGCGTTGAGTAGCCGATAATAAAAAGTTATTTAATAAGCCTGAAACGTCACACTGAACAAAACCAGTGCATCTTCACTTCACTGCAAGCCGCTGAAACACTGGCGGGTTAAGTGCTTTAATGCGAAAATTATTTTTTCTCCGCAGTCGGGATAGATGATGAAGAAGATTGCATTACTGACAGTGTTGCTGGCGTTGAGCGGTTGCGTGCAGGTTGATGATTACCGCGACGTAGTTAAAACCCCAGCACCTGCGGGACTTGCCGGATATTGGCAGTCTCAAGGGCCGCAAAGTGAGATGGTGAGCCCGGAAGCGATTGCCACGCTTGTGGTTACCTCTGAAGGGGATACGCTGGATTGCCGTCAGTGGCAACGCGTGATTGCTCTGCCGGGTAAACTGACGCGGCGTTCAGATGACTGGTATAACGTCACGAACAAGCGAGAAGTTTATAGCGTGGAACGTGAAGGCGATACGCTTGAGTATGCAGGTATGAAGCTCAAACGCGTTGAGCGCCCGACGCAAGAATGTGCGGATTATTTGCAGAAAAACCCGCTGGAAACCAAGTTACCGTAAATGACAATTTCCCTCTCCAGGTCTCAGGAGAGGGAGTTTCACCCTCAATCTACAACACTTCTTCCATTACCCAGACGCTGACGCTGCCACCATTACAGGAAAAGGTCGCGTTGCCGTTTTCATCGGTCGTGATAATTTCTTCTCGGTTACCCAGATAATCTCGCCAGTTTTTGCCGCCATAATTATCCCCAAGCGTAATCACTTTTTCGCCTTCGTCACCGTTCGATAACACGACGACACAGCCAGGATTTTCATCAGTGCCACTGCGACTGAACGCAATGCAGTTAGGGTGATCAAAATAGAGCGTTTGCACACCGTGGGCGAAGCGTTCACGGGCATGAATTAAATCATCAAGCTGTTCGATGACTGGCATGTCGATGTGGTAAGTCTCACCATCGCCACCTTCGTCGTCGTAGCTGGCACCAAATAAATCCGGATAAAACACGCTCGGCACACCGTTTTCACGCAATAAAATCAGTGCGTAAGCCAGTGGTTTGAACCACGCTTCAACGGGGGCTTCGAGAGATTGCAGCGGTTGCGTATCGTGATTTGCGACAAGGGTAATGGCATGGAACGGGTCGGCTTCGACCAGAGTACCGGTAAAAATCTGACTCATGTCGTAATCACTGCCTTGTTGTGACGCCTGGTGAAATTTCATTTGCAGTGGCGCGTCAAACAACATCGTTTTGCCATCGACCTGGGCGATATATTCCTGAAGCTTATCGACTTCGTGTGACCAATATTCAGCAACGATAAACAGCGGCTGTTCGGCCACTTCTTGCACATGCTCAATCCACTCTTTATAGAACCAGGCGGGAATGTGTTTTACCGCGTCGAGGCGAAAGCCATTACAGCCGGTTTCTTGCATCACCCAACGCGCCCAATATTTTAGCTCTTCTGTGACGGCGTGGTTTCGGAAGTCGATATTTTCGCCCATCAGATAGTCAAAATTACCGAGTTCATCATCAACCTGGTCGTTCCAGCCTTCGCCGGTGTAATCGTTGATGATTTTAAAGATGCCGTCTTCATCAGGGTTTTCGATGTGGTCGACACCACTAAAGCATTTGTAATCCCAGATGAACTGCGAATATTTACCAGCGCGGGCAGGGAAGGTGTAACGCGTCCAGGCTTCGCATTCGAGTACTTCGTCGTCTATTTCATTACGGTTTTCTTCATTGACGCGATTAACACGAATGCGCTCTTTTTCATCCGCACCCATTTTGTGATTGACCACCACATCAAGCAGTACGGCAATTTCGTTTTCCTGCAAAGCTTTGATGGCTGCCAGTAATTGTGATTTATCGCCGTATTTAGTGGCAACCGATCCTTTTTGATCAAATTCACCAAGGTCAAAAAGATCGTAACAGTCATATCCCACCGAGTAGCCACCGGAACTGCCTTTATAAGCGGGGGGGAGCCAGACCATATTGATGCCAATGTCGTTGAGGTTTGGTGCCAGCGCTTCAACTTCAGGCCATAGTTCACCGCCGCCGGGGTAATACCAGTGAAAACATTGCAATAGGGTTGGGTTTTTCATCGAGTCCACGCTCCAGGAGTCATTTAGCTGACCACTGGAGTATGGAGGATTTTTGAACTTAGGTGGGAGTTACTGGCCGATTGATACGCCACACACAGCAAAATTATTGTGGTGCATCTGGAACGAGTAATTGGCCCGATAACCGCCCATACGTGTGGTTAAGCGTTTGTTGGCGTGATGACTGGCCGATTAATGCACTGAGTTCGTCCAGGCGCTGCTGTAAAAGATTCTTTAGCGCCTGTTCGTTAGCCAGAATTTGCTCGAGATTTTGCTGCAACATATCCTGCACACTTTTCGCAGTCTCAGGTGGGATAGGGTTAGTGTTGAGTATTTCAATGCCTTGCAGGTATGCCACTTCTTGTTCCAGCAATAAATCCCACTCCCCGCGTTGTGCCAGTTCCAGCAACGACTGGCTTAACAGCACCACGTTCTGCCAGCGGCTGATCAGTTCTACATACGGCGACATTAGGCAGGCTCCCGTGCAGCGTTCAGAGGTGAAATCTGTTTCCAGGCATCGGCAATGTTGGTTAAAAGCCCTTCAACTTCTTCTATTGCTTCAACATCGTTACGCAAATTGGCGAGCATCAGGCGGCGAATCATATAGTCATACAGAGACGATAAGTTCGCGGCTATTTCGCCACCTTTGTCATTATCTAAACCTGCTTTGAGGCCGTTATCGATAATGTTGATAGCTTTGCTCAGTGCTTCACCCTTCGCGGTCAGCTCTCCTTGCTGCATAAACAAGCGAGCTCTGACCAAAGCGCTTAATGCCCCATCAAAAAGCAACACAATCAGTTGATGAGGACTCGCGCTCATCACGGCGCTTTCCACACCAATCTGAGCATATGCTTGTGTACCCCGCGAGCTGTACATAATTACCTCTTGTTATCAGGAACTGCTGGATGAGAATTGTTGAGTCAAATAATTGCTGGTGTTGTTCAGCTTGCTCATTAAGGTATCAAGTTGGGTAAACTGAGCTTTGTATCGGGCAATGGTGTCATCGATACTGGAACTGACGGCCAGGTATTGTTTAGTCAAACTTTTTAGTGTGGAGTTGATGCTGGTGGTGGCGCTATTAATCATGCCGCCGTCTGCAAGATAACCTTTCACCAGTGTTGCGGTCGTCGTAGTGACACCTGTCGTTTTTCCATCACCAACCAAGAGTTGTTGAGTTGCCACAGAGTTGTTGGTTAGTGCAGCGCTCAATTTGTCGTTATTGATTGTCAGCTTGCCAGTTTTAGAGTCTTGTGTGAGACCAATTTGCGACAATGTACTGAATGCTGAACCTGTAGTGGCGGTGGAAAACTGCGAACGAATGCCAGCCTGGATAGTACGAATGTTACTGTCACCCAATAGCACGCCATTGCCAGAACTTTGATCAGCACCGGCATCAACGGCAGTGTATTCAGTCAGAGAACTGAAGGTGTCCAGCATTGAGTTATAAGCATCTACCCATGATTTGATCGCTGAGGTCGCTTTGTCGTTGCTTTTTGTGACGGTAACGGTCGCATTAGCTACTTCTTTATTCAGCGTTAAGGTGACGCCTTCAGGCATATCTTTAACGGTATTACTGGCACTTTCTACTTCGATGTTATTGATAGTCAGCAGTGCATTTTTTGCTGGGATAGTTTCCTTCAACCCTCCGGTGGCACTCGCTGAATCATAACCAATCAGGGCGTTTAGCTCGTCATCACCCGTTACGCTAATCGTCATTGCGTTATCTACACCTGTTTCTGCAGATGAGATAACTAACTGGTAATCACCACTTTTATTCTTAATAACGCTTGCGGACACGCCACTGTCAGCACTGTTGATAGCATCACGAATACCATTGAGTGATGTTTGGTCATCAGTAAGTTTGATTTCAAGAGGTTTTTCACGCCCGGGTTGGTTGATGACCACAGTACGGTCCGTAGATGACACGGCGCTTTGTTTGTCGGTTGCACTGGCTGAACCTGCAGTTGCTAATGACTGAGCCTGTGCCAGTTGTGACACGCTAATCGTGTATTTCCCAGCTGCTGCGCCAGCAGCAGTCGTCACGCCTAAATCTGTTGTGCTGCTGCTGGCCGTGCTGCTTTTAAAAAGGGTTGCATCATTAAGCGTGGTGTTTGCTGTCTGGAATTTTTCTATCGCGCTCTTTAGCGTGCCATAAGCGGTAAGTTTTGCGCTGTAGCTAGATTGCTGTGCACTGATTGGTGTTAATCGACCTTTTTCAGCTGTGGTGAGGTTTGCTAATAGTGTATCCAGCGGCAAGTTGGAGCCGATTCCTAATGAAGAAACGCTAGCCATTAATTAATCCCTTTTCATTACTAACAATTATTCATGTTGGTATCGGCACCCAGAACGCAAAGTTTAATGATATTTGCAGTTAATTAATGGTGGGAATAATGAAGGCGTTGCGGGTTATTTCTGCGGCTAGTTAAAAAGTGAAATATTTCTAAAGTTCGAAAATAGTGTGCCGATACATGGGTAGACGGTGAGAAACCGAGGGCAACAGCCCAACCACAAAATGTGAATTGATAAGGAATAAAATCATGGCACAAGTTATCAACACTAACAGCCTGTCGCTGTTGACCCAAAACAACCTGAACAAATCTCAGTCTTCTCTGGGCACCGCTATTGAGCGTCTGTCTTCCGGGCTGCGTATCAACAGCGCTAAAGATGATGCAGCGGGCCAGGCCATTGCTAACCGCTTCACTTCTAACATCAAAGGTTTGAACCAGGCTTCCCGTAACGCCAACGACGGTATCTCTGTTGCACAGACGACTGAAGGCTCACTGAGCGAAATAAACAACAACTTACAACGTATTCGTGAGCTGTCTGTACAGGCTTCTACCGGTTCTAACTCAGGTACTGACCTGAGCTCTATCCAGGACGAAATTGCATCCCGTCTGTCTGAGATTGACCGTGTATCTGGTCAGACTCAGTTCAACGGCGTGAAAGTCCTGGCTAACGACACTTCTATGAAGATTCAGGTTGGCGCTAATGATGGCGAGACCATCAGC
This sequence comes from Buttiauxella sp. B2, assembly GCF_006376615.1. Taxonomy (GTDB): domain Bacteria; phylum Pseudomonadota; class Gammaproteobacteria; order Enterobacterales; family Enterobacteriaceae; genus Buttiauxella. The sequence continues at coordinate 545,890 of NZ_VEXQ01000001.1, read as the reverse complement.
ATCGATCTGCAAAAGATTGACTCTTCTACTCTGGGTCTGAACGGTTTCTCTGTTTCTGGTAACGCACTGAAAACCAGCGCACCAATCACTCAGGTTGGTTCTGCAGGTAACCTGAAAAACGTTGATTTGGCTGCTGTTGCAAGCACGCTGAAAGTTGATGCTGGCACTCTGCAGTTGAAAAACGTACAAAGTTCTTCTGGTGCGAGCACTGGGACTTACGTTGTTAGCTCCGGCAGCGACAACTACGCAGTATCTGTTGACGATGCAACAGGTAAAGTGACTCTGAACACCAGCGATGTTAGCTATACTGATACCAAAAATGGTGTGACTGCTGGTTCTATGGCGTCACAACTTGTCAAAGTGGGTAGTGACTCTTCTGGCAATGCTGTTGGTTTTGTTACTGTTCAGGGTAAAAATTATACATCAAGCACAGGCGCTATTAGCAACGGTGGGGCGACTGCGACAACTTCTGCAGCCAGTGCTGTTGGTGATATCGCTAGCGCAACAAACGCAAAAGCATTTGCTGGTGCGTCTTCCGTTGATCCATTAGCAACCATCGACGCCGCTATCGCGAAAGTGGATAAATTCCGTAGCTCCCTGGGTGCAGTGCAAAACCGTCTGGACTCTGCTATCACCAACTTGGGTAACACCAGCGGTAACTTGTCTTCTGCACAATCTCGTATTCAGGATGCTGACTACGCGACTGAAGTGTCTAACATGTCTCGTGCGCAGATCCTGCAGCAGGCTGGAACTTCTGTTCTGGCACAAGCCAATCAGGTACCACAAGGCGTGCTGTCTCTGCTGCGTTAATCGTTTTGTTATCTCAAAAGCCAATCCTTCGGGGTTGGTTTTTTTTTGGCTGAAAAGTACAGAGAAGGGAATTGCTCGAATAACCCCTTTGGACAGGCTGTTTTCTGCGAATTGGCTGAAAGAATTATTGTTAACGTAAGGCTGATTTGCCGTTTTCTCTCAACAGGATATTCCCGTGGCTCATTCCGCTGATATTGAAGCTGTCGCAATGCCGACAACGACTCAACAGGGTTCACCTCTACTTGATAACTATGCCTCGCCTCAGCATCTGCGGGCCGTTGCTCATTTGTACGGCGTCAGTACGCCCGATCTGAAAAATGCTCGCGTGCTGGTGTTGGGGTGCGAAAGTGGGATGAACTTGATTCCATTTTCTTGTGCCTGGTCGGGTGCTTCAGTCATTGGTATTGATATAGATGCTGATGCCATCAGCCATGGGCAGAAATGTATTACGGCGGCAGGAATCAATAATCTGGAATTGTATTGCCTGCAACTGACAGAGCTATTAGCCAGCTCACCAGGTGAGCAAGATTATATCATTCTGCAAGGTGTTTTTGCGCTGCTGGATAATCAAACGCGTGAGTCGCTGTTGGCATATTGCCGTCAGCATTTAAGTGCGAGTGGCGTTATTGCGATTAAATGGCCAACGTATCCAGGTGCTAAAACTAATGAAATTTTACGCGATGCGATGCTATTGCACAGCAGCCTTGCCACTTCTCAGGAGGAAATAACCGCCAGCGCACGCGCAGTGGCAACCTGGCTTGAAATGGGAATGAGTAAGCAAAACCCGCTGCGTTTAAACCTCGCTCCCTTGATCGCGGAAATTAACCAAAATAGCGATAGTGACCTGACACTGAAATACTTATCCGGCCTGAATGAGGCTAATTACCTGGTGGACTTTAACGCCATGGTTGAGCGCAATGACCTGGCCTATCTGGGGGATGCGCAACCATGGACGGAGCTGGCTGATTTTTACGGCTCCGACGTAGCGCAACTGCATAAAACGATTTGCCCGGTAACCCATAAAGTGGTGCAACAACAGTACCTGGATTTTGCAACTAACCGCATTGAACGCTTTAGTTTGCTGGTGGATGCAAATCATAGGGACCGCATTCTTCCTTTACCAGAGCCGCAAAAATTAAAAGAACTGAACTGGGCTGGCAATTTTCAGCGTCTTTTTAGCGATCTGAATGGCGTAGAAAACGCCCATTTTACCCCGCAAGGAGACCTGCTTCGCACTCAGGACGAGCTGACCTTGCAAGTGCTCGATCTACTGGGTGATGCCTGGCCGCTGAGCCTGAGTTTTGAGCAACTCATGTTTCATACCACTAAACCGGAAAGCGCAGATACTCACCACGCCGACCGTGTGCTGAACGTTCTCTATTCTCTGTTCCGTAAGGGCTCTGATAGCCTGTTTTACTGTTACGGCCCCTGCCCGTATAGCCTGAGCAAAAATAATGTATTAAAACCGCTGCCGGGTCTTTTAGGGATGAATCAACCGAATGGAATTGACTCATTTGGTTTTAATTTCTGGTATCAAAGCATCTTGCTCGATAGTCATGAGTATCAACTCCTGAACGGTGGAATGTTGGACATCAACGCGGAAATGCTACCAGGACTGGATACATTGCGCCGCAAAGGGTTATTAACGGGCTCACCTTTCGCCTGGCAAAAGTATATGCAAACGGTCGTGGGGTTGCAGGATCCGAATAATATTCTTGCTTATGTGAATAGCCTGATGCTGTATACCCATTACGGCCTGGAAACTCGTTTTCAGATAACCAGTGTGACTATGCTCAATAGCACGACTCGACAGAAACATCCCAGTTATTCAGCGTACTCACCGCTTGATTCCAAGTCTGAAAAGCGTGTGACTCAATTTTTATATCAGGGACAATTCAATGACGCTTGCGAATATCTTGCCAGCTTCTCTGAGGAGCAAAAAGGGAACCCTCATTTATGGCATCGTCTTGGGCAGACCTACTTCAAAGTTGCACGTTTAGACGACGCCTTACGCGCATATGCTGTTGCATTGTCGATTGAATCCAATACCTGGGCTATTTATTACGATTACACTTTGCTGCTAGGCAAGATGAAGTATTACTGGTATGCGGAAAAGTTGAGCCGTTATTGTTTGAGATTCAACCACAGGCAACCCTTAATCTGGATACAACTTTGCGACCTTTACCAGGAAAATAAAAATTCAGCAATGGCTGAGTTTTGTGTGCGCAAAGCATTGGCAATCGAACCATCAAATAGCAATGCTCTTTCTACCCTTGCTACTTTGCTCAGTACACAATCAAATGTGGTTGAAGCCGTGAGCTGGATGCGCAAAGCCTGTGAAAGCTCCCCGCAGGATTTTACCTATTTAACTAACTATCTCTTTGGTCTATCTCATTGCCCGGACGTCACACCCGAAAATCTCTTTGGTGAGCATGAAAAATATGGTCGTCTGGCTAGCCGCTGGGCGAAACAACAGAATATTGTTTTTGCTCTTCGCAATGAAAAAGATCCCTCCCGGAAATTACGTGTAGGGTTTGTTTCTGGGGATTTCGGTAACCATCCGGTGACTAATTTTATTCGTCCGATGTGGGATGCACTCGATCAGGAAAAATTTGCGATCTACGCCTGGCAGACTTCCCCTTTAAACGACATGGTAACGCAGCAACTCAAACTCAAAGCGACGGCCTGGGTTGATGCCAAAAGCATCAGTAATGCGGAGCTGGCTAAACAAATCCATGCGGCAGAAATTGATATTTTAATTGACCTGTCCGGTCATACAGATCACAACCGTCTACCTGCGTTTGCGCTGAAGCCGGCACCGGTATCAATGTCATTTATTGGCTACCCAGGCACGACTGGATTGAGCACAATGGATTACGTGATTGTTCATAACAAACTTGCGCCGCCGGGATTATTAGAGGAACAGTTCACAGAAAAACTGATCTATATGCCGTTTAGTAAGCAGTTTGAACCAGTGGATAATGCACCTGAAATCCAAACTCTGCCTGCCATAAGTAACGGCTATTTCACCTATGCGAGCTTTAACCGCCCGAGCAAATTAAATGATGCGGTACTGGCAACATGGGCAAAAATTCTCACTGCGAAACCTGATGCGAAACTGCTGATTGGTTTTATGCTCGGCTCAAACTTAATTGATGAAATTAATAACAAAATGCTTGGCTGGGGTGTGAAAAAAGATCAGCTTATATTCCGCGAAAGAACAAAACTTTCAACTTATCTTGAAATGCACAATGAAGTTGACTTACTGCTCGACTGCTTCCCTTATACCGGAGGCACAACAACCAACTACGCATTGTGGATGGGTGTGCCAACTTTAACGCTTGCTGGGCAAACACTGGTTTCACGTCAGGGTGTGGCCAATATGTGCCAGTTTGGGCTGGATGAATTTGTCGCAGAATCTATAGATGAGTATGTAGCAAAAGCATTGGCGTTCAGCGAAGACACTCAACGGCTCAATGAATTACGCATGAGCTTACGAGACAATATCAGTTCACTGGAAGATTCCAGTATCTCTCCTGCCTGGTACTTAGAGCAGACGTTGCGTAAAGCCTGGGAAATATATTGTGAAACCGGTATAGCTGAAGGATTTGTTGTCCAGGAATGTTAATAGCTTACTTTTTCAGCGCGCCCAGGTCATTAAATGGTTGCGCTAATTAGCGTAGAAAAGGGGCTGTGTTTAGCCCATTAGAGAATGCTAAACAATTTATTATTGGCAGACTGTTGTTGAATGGAAACCTTCAAGGGGATTAGCGTGAAAGACAATATTTATGTAACCAGCCCATTATTACCTCCTCTTGAAGAGTTTATTCCCTATCTGGAACAGATTTGGGAAAACAAACAACTCACAAATGCCGGACCTTTTCACCAGCAGCTTGAACAAGCGTTAGCAGATTATCTTGGCGTTGAGCACTTATGTTTATTTGCCAACGGCACACTTGCACTGCTAACCGCGTTTCAGACGTTACGTATTACGGGTGAGGTCATTACAACGCCGTACTCATTTGTAGCAACGTCTCATAGCTTGTTATGGAATGGACTGACCCCGGTATTTGCCGATATTGATCCGCTAACGTTTAATCTCGATCCAGATAAAATCGAGGCACTGATTACTCCACAAACATCAGCTATTTTGCCTGTGCATTGTTATGGTATTCCCTGTGACACCGACAAAATTCAGCGTATAGCAGATACATATGGTCTAAAGGTTATTTATGATGCAGCTCATGCTTTTGGCGTAAAACATAACGGCAGCAGCATTTTAAATTGTGGTGATCTTTCGGTGTTGAGTTTCCATGCGACAAAAGTGTTTAACACTTTTGAGGGGGGGGCAATAATCTGCCCGGATGCCAAAACCAAACAACGAATTGATTATTTAAAGAACTTTGGTTTTGCAGATGAAACGATAGTCATGGCTCCGGGTATTAATGCTAAAATGAATGAGGTACAGGCTTCTTTTGGTGTTTTACAGTTGCAGTATATTGATAAAGCGCTGAGCGATCGTGCTGAAATCTATCGATACTACGCAGAACTGATTCACACCGAATTACCTGAAGTGGATTTTTTGCAACCCCCTGAAAACGTAGAATGGAATTATGCTTATTTTCCAGTCATGATTCGTCCTGGACTTGCAGCGACAAGAGATGAAGTTTATCAAGCGTTGCGTAAGCAAAATATCTATACACGTCGTTATTTCTTCCCGCTTATCAGTTCATTTTCTATGTATCGCCATTTGCCTTCTGCCAAAAATGATAGTTTGCAGGTGGCTGATGCGACCTCACAGGCTGTGTTGTGCTTGCCTATTTATCCTGGTCTTAGTCGTGAAGATCAAGAAAGAATTATTGCTATTATGGCTTCAAGTTTACGACAGCATAAATTACCTGAGTCATCGCGTGAGCTTAGCTTGTTAAGTGCGTAAAGGGTGACTCAAGTATGAAACTTGCCATTATGCAGCCCTATTTTTTCCCTTACATCGGCTATTTCCAGCTTATGGCGGCCGTCGATACTTTTGTTGTCTATGACAATATAAAGTACACCAAAAAGGGATGGATAAATCGTAACCGCATGCTGCAAAATGGCCAGGATGTGACATTTAGTCTGCCCCTCAGAAAAGCATCGGATTCACTAAATATTGTTGATCGCGAATTATCGCCAGATTTTGATAAGACTAAATTACTCAATCAATTTCGCGGAGTTTATACTAAGGCTCCTTACTTTCATGATGTTTTTCCACATATTGAAACTATCGTGAATTATCCAGCTAATAATCTTTTTGATTATCTCTATCATTCATTACGTCAAATGGCAGCGCTGCTTGAGCTGGAAACAAAATTCATTATATCTTCGTCACTACCCGTCGATTCGACATTAAAAGGCCAGGATAAAGTCCTTTCGATTTGTCGCGCATTGGATGCTCAGTGCTATATCAACGCTATTGGCGGTAGAGAGCTTTATAACAAGACTGATTTTGCGCAACAGGGTATTTCCCTGAGTTTTATTCAATCTGAAATGTTTGAATATCCTCAGTTTGGTTCTGCATTTGTACCCTGGTTGTCGATGATCGATGTACTGATGTTTAACTCCCTTGATGCGGTATGCCACCGCGTCAGACACAACTATTCTTTGGTATAAATGATGTTCCAGTGGAAAAAACTCGGGAAGGTATTCACCCCGCAAACGGTGGAAGGACGCCCGTGGCTTAATGCGTTCGCACAAGCCCCCGCTACATTGATTTTTGATGATTTTGTTCGGGTCTATTTTTCGTGTCGTCCTCCAGCCGATAGTCATGGACAGTATGTCAGTTACTCAGCATGGGTTGATCTTGACCGTAGCAATTTGCTAAAGGTGCTAAGGGTATCTGAGCTGCCTATTCTTCCACTTGGAGGACCTGGGGAGTTCGATGAGTTCGGAACATACCCAGTTTCAATTGCCCGTGATGGAGATAACGTGCGAGCCTGGTATGCGGGCTGGACACGCTGCGAATCCGTGCCTTTTAACGTGGCCATTGGCACTGCGGTTAGTGAAGATAATGGTGTAAGTTTTAAACGAACAGGTTGTGGTCCCGTCATTAGTTATTCCCCGGAAGAACCGTTTGTGATGAGCGGCCCGAAAATACGTCGTTTCAATGAGCAATGGCAGTTATTTTATATCGCAGGGCGCAAGTGGAAGATGGTCGAAGGGCGGGCTGAGCCGGTGTACAAAATAAGAATGGCGACCTCAGATGACGGAATTCACTGGCATAAACTTAACCGCGATTTGATTGGCAGCCGCATTGAAGAAGACGAAGCGCAGGCTAGTCCAGATGTGATCTTTGCAAACGGTAAATACCACATGTTTTTTTGCTATAGATACAGCAGTTTTTATCGTAGTAAGCAACATGGGTATCGGATCGGTTATGCGTCCAGCTTTAATCTTGTTGATTGGGAGCGCGACGACAGTAAAGCAGGTATTGATGTCTCCAAAGAAGGATGGGATGCCGAGATGATCAGCTATCCCCATGTCTTTGAATTGGATGGAAAAACTTACATGTTTTACCTCGGAGATGGTGTGGGCCGCGACGGCTTTGGCCTGGCGGAATTGCAGGGGGTATTACTATGACTTTGCAATGGCAACATCACGGTAAAATTTTTGACCCGACTGAACATAAATTTGATGGGCGACCAGGGCTATTTGCGCAATCTCCTCAAACCCTGGTGTTTGACGATTTTATTCGCATCTATTTTTCTACCCGTTCTGTAGATCCCAAAAATGGCAAGTATCTCAGCCATGTATCTTATGTGGATATGGATAGAAGCCTGCGTGAAGTTGTTGTAACTAACCAGCAGGCTGTCATTTCGCAAGCGGAGCTGGGGTGTTTTGATGAGCACGGCATATTTCCTTTTAATGTCGTGCGCCACAAAGATAAGGTTCTTGCGTTTACTACGGGTTGGAACCGACGTGTTTCTGTATCGGTCGATACCGCGATTGGTTTGGCGTTGAGTGATGATGGTGGGAAAACCTTCCGCCGACATGGAATGGGGCCGGTGATGGCGGCTTCATTGCACGAGCCTTGTCTGGTTGCCGATGCGTTTGTGAAGGTTATCGGCGACACTTTTCATATGTGGTACATCTTTGGTACCGGCTGGAAACAGTATGAGTCAGGAACCGCACCCGATCGCACCTATAAAATTGGCTATGCACAGTCAAACGATGGAATTAACTGGCAGCGTGAAGATGCACGCCAGATTATCCCTGATGTACTCGGGGTGGATGAAAGCCAGGCATTGCCAAGCGTAATCCATGCACATGGCCGTTATCATATGTTTTTCTGTTATAGGGAATCCTGGAATTTCCGTCAGGCGGCAGGTCGTGGCTACCGTTTGGGGTACGCCTGGTCTGTAGATGGGACAATCTGGACACGCGATGATTCGCAGGTACCCGCAGTGGGGAAAGCTGGAGAATGGAACTGCGATATGCAGTGTTATCCCCATGTCTTTGAGTGCGACGGTAGAATTTACCTTTTGTATAACGGTAACGAATTTGGTCGCACTGGATTTGGCCTTGCTGAATTGACATCGCTATGAATGCTATTGAAATTTGTGTGGGACGGGCGAGCATCGAACAAGTAGTGGAGCATTTAAACTTATGCGATGCCCTTTTTGTCCCGCCACTCAGTACTAAAGTAAATATTACTGACTACGCAAAAAAATTAACTGATCTCGCACTATGTCTTGAAGCCTGGTATCAAGGTGCATTAGTTGGATTGCTTTGTGTCTACTGTAATGAACCCCGAAATGGGGCTTTTGTAACCAATGTAAGTATCGTTCCTGAATTTCAGGGCCGGGGTATGGCGAGTGAATTGGTGCGCAATGCGATTGAAACTGTGAAAGAGATTGGGGTCGACAGTCTAAGACTAGAGGTTGATGATACCAATGTCATTGCAATGCGACTTTACCGACAATTTGGATTTACGCCAGAACGGGTTACCTCTCAATCGACAATGATGATATTGAATTTGTAGAGAGCAGAAAATGATTGAATCACGTGATTACAATAAAGAAATTAATGATGCAGCAGATCATCAATACGCCTATAACTTTGATTTCGACGTCATACATCCTTTTATGATTCGCTCATTTCAGCCTTTCTTTAATAAAGGAAGTTTGCTTGAGTTAGGCAGTTTTAAAGGTGATTTTACTCGCCGTCTTCTCGAGCATTTTGATGATATTACTTGTGTCGAAGCCTCCGATTTAGCTATTAACCAGGCCCAAATGAAAGTGGGTAGCAATGTCAAATATATAAACTCTATGTTTGAGCAGGCTGAGTTACCACGGCGCTACGATAATATTGTCCTTACGCATGTTCTTGAACATATTGATGATCCCGTTAAAGTGCTTCGCCGTGTGAATGACGAGTGGCTTGCCGAGGGAGGTCGATTTTTCCTTGTTTGTCCAAATGCTAATGCACCATCTCGGCAGATTGCTGTGAAAATGGGATTGATTTCACATAATGCTGCGGTGACAGGAGCAGAAGCAGAACATGGCCACCGTTGCACTTATAGCCTGGACACTCTTGAGCGAGATGCCAGAGCTGCGGGTCTTAAAGTAGTATACCGTTCCGGTATTTTCTTTAAAGCACTCGCCAATTTTCAGTGGGATCGTTTGTTACAAACGGACATTATTTCCTCAGACTATCTTGAGGGCTGCTATCAATTAGGGCAGCAGTATCCCGATCTCTGCTCAAGCATATTCCTGATGTGCGAAAAAGGTTAGTGATCCCGTCGGGCAATGCATTTTACTCTTCAGAAAAAATGTTTTGCCCTTTGTTACCCATAACCCCCAAATAACCCCTCATTTCACCCACTATTCTTGCGATTAAAACCCCTCCAGAAACGGATAATCATGCCGATAACTCAACTAACGCAGGGCTGTTTATCGTGAATTCACTGTATACCGCTGAAGGTGTGATGGATAAACACTCGCTGTGGCAGCGTTATGTACCGCTGGTGCGTCACGAAGCATTGCGCCTGCAGGTACGTCTGCCCGCGAGTGTGGAGCTTGACGACCTGCTACAGGCGGGCGGCATCGGGTTGTTAAACGCAGTGGACCGTTATGATGCCCTGCAAGGAACGGCATTTACTACCTACGCGGTGCAGCGCATCCGTGGGGCGATGCTTGATGAGTTGCGCAGCCGTGACTGGGTGCCTCGCAGCGTCAGGCGTAACGCCCGCGGCGTTGCGCAGGCAATTGGTCAACTGGAGCAAGAGCTGGGCCGCAATGCCACTGAAACTGAAGTGGCCGAGCGGTTAGATATCCCGCTCAATGAATACCGTCAGATGTTGCTCGACACCAACAACAGCCAACTCTTTTCTTATGATGAGTGGCGTGAAGAGCATGGCGATAGTATCGAACTGATTACGGAAGAGCATCAGCAGGCGAACCCTTTACAACAGCTGTTGGAAGGGAACTTACGTAGCCGTGTGATGGACGCCATTGAGGCGTTGCCGGATCGCGAAAAAATGGTGCTGACCCTTTACTACCAGGAAGAGCTCAATCTTAAAGAGATTGGCGCGGTGCTGGATGTGGGGGAGTCGCGTGTGAGTCAGTTGCACAGCCAGGCGATTAAACGCTTACGCACTAAGCTCGGTAAGTTGTAAATGCCCGTCATACTTTAAGTTGCATCTTTGTTGGCAGCGTTCATGCGCCCGAATCACTTACTTATGTAAGCTCATCGGGGCTTGTTCTCTTGCCGCCGCGGTGCGACTCGAATTATTTGGGTATTTGGCGAGATAATCGGGATTACATCATGACGGTACAGCAATTAAAAAAACGACCATTAAGCCGCTATTTAAAAGACTTTAAACACACACAAACGCATTGTGCGCAGTGTGCAAAATTGCTCGACAGAATTACGCTCACGCATCGCGGTGAAATCGTCAGCAAAACCGCAATTGCGCAACTTGATACCTTAATAGATGAGCATAGCTGGCAGGTTGAGCGCCAGTCCTGGGCCGCATTGTGCCGTTTTTGCGGTGATTTGTACTGCAAAGAGCAGCAGCACTATTTCGATATCATCGGCTTTAAAGAGTACCTGTTTGAACAAACCGAGATGAGCCACGGCACTATACGTGAGTATGTGGTGCGCCTGCGCCGTCTGGGTAATCATCTGGCTGCGCAAAAAATTCCCACACCTTCCTCAGCTCAAGCGTACCTCGACGATTCATTTGACGAGTGGTTGCCGCCAACCAGCACCAATAACTACCGTATCGCACTGCGTAAATATGGACAGTTTCAAATCCTGAATCAAAATACTGCCGCTCATTTCCAGGAAAACAAATCAACTTCTGATATATATTAAAATGGCATAAGTTGTAGCGTAGTGTTTTTGATTGATTATATTAAGTCGTTACAATACAACCATAATATAAACATTCGGGGTAACTATGAAATTAGCAATGGTGGGGCGTCAGGCGCTGATGGGCGTGCTGGCTGTGGCGTTGGTAGCGGGTGCGAGTGTTAAAACGTTTGCTGCGGAAAACTTGCTGGCGAAAGTGAAAGAGCGCGGCACGCTGTTGGTTGGGCTGGAAGGCACTTATCCGCCATTTAGCTTTCAGGGCGACGACGGCAAACTGACGGGTTTTGAAGTGGAATTTGCCGAGCAGTTGGCACAACATCTGGGCGTTAAAGCGTCACTCAAGCCGACCAAATGGGATGGCATGCTGGCCTCGCTGGATTCCAAACGTATCGACGTGGTCATTAACCAGGTGACCATTTCCGATGAACGTAAGAAAAAATACGATTTCTCCACACCGTACACCGTTTCCGGTATTCAGGCGCTGGTGAAAAAGGGTAATGAAGGCAGCATTACCGGGCCGGATTCCCTGAAAGGTAAAAAAGTGGGCGTTGGCCTTGGGACTAACTACGAAGAGTGGTTGCGTGCCAATGTGCAGGGCGTTGATATCCGTACCTATGATGATGACCCAACCAAATATCAGGATCTGCGCGTAGGTCGTATTGATGCGATTTTGGTAGACCGCCTGGCAGCGCTGGATTTGGTGAAGAAAACCAAAGATACCCTGGCTGTAGCGGGTGATGCGTTCTCTCGTCAGGAATCGGGTGTTGCTGTGCGTAAAGGTAACGAAGACTTGGTTGAGGCTATTAATAAAGGCATCGCTGAGATGCAAAAAGATGGCTCACTGGCAAAACTTTCTGAAAAGTGGTTTGGCGCTGACGTGACCAAATAACGCTTAAAAGTAGCCTGAGGCGGATAAGCGCAAGCGATATCCGCCTTTTTTATTTGTATTTGCAGGCAATTGCCCGCGCTGGTGCATAATGAAGGGATGTAGAATTTTATTATGGAGTCGCTCATGTCACTGCACAATCTTACGCGTTTCCCGCGTCTGGAATTTATCGGCGCCCCGACGCCACTCGAATATCTGCCGCGTTTTTCTGATTACCTGGGTCGTGAAATCTACATTAAACGTGATGACACCACACCAATGGCGATGGGCGGTAATAAACTGCGCAAACTTGAGTTCCTGGCCGCAGACGCATTGCGTGAAGGAGCTGATACGCTGGTAACAGCGGGAGCCATTCAGTCGAACCATGTTCGCCAGACCGCAGCGGTTGCCGCAAAGCTCGGCCTTAAATGTGTCGCGCTGCTGGAAAATCCGATTGGTACCAAGGCCGAAAACTATCTCACTAACGGCAACCGTTTGATGCTCGATCTGTTTGATGTCGAAATCGAAATGTGTGATGCATTGCATTCACCAGATCAGCAACTTGAAGAAATCGCCACGCGCCTTGAAGTGCAGGGTTTCCGCCCGTACGTGATTCCGGTGGGAGGTTCTAATGCGTTGGGTGCGTTGGGCTATGTGGAAAGCGCACTGGAAATTGCTCAGCAGTGTGAAGGTGCGGTCAACGTTTCTTCTGTGGTGGTTGCCTCTGGTAGTGCGGGCACGCATGCGGGGTTGGCGGTAGGGTTGGAACAAGTCATGCCGGATGTCGATTTAATTGGCGTCACGGTTTCACGTACCATCGCGCAACAGTTGCCAAAAGTGGAAGCATTGCAGCAAGCTGTGGCTCAATCACTGAGCGTTAGTGCTAACAATCCAATAACGCTATGGGATGATTATTTCGCTCCAGGTTATGGACAACCCAATGAAGAAGGGCTTGAGGCCATTAAATTATTGGCGCGCCTGGAAGGGATTTTGCTCGACCCGGTTTACACCGGCAAGGCGATGGCGGGATTAATTGATGGCGTGGCACAAAAGCGTTTTAAAGACGTCGGCCCGATAATTTTTATTCATACCGGCGGGGCGCCTGCGCTGTTTGCTTACCATCCGCACGTATAATCAGATTTGTAGGGTGGATTAGCGCAGCGACATCCACCGCGTTGTAGCGCACAGGGTATATTTAAGTATGCAAGAAAGTATTCAACTGGTGCTGGATTCGGCACCCTTTCTGCTCAGGGGAGCGGTATTTACGCTGCAGCTCAGTATTGGCGGCATGTTCTTTGGGTTGATACTCGGCTTTTTACTGGCGTTGATGCGTTTGTCGCCATTCTTACCGTTTTCGTTGTTGTCGCGTTTTTACGTGTCGATTTTTCGCGGCACTCCGTTAATCGCGCAACTGTTTATGATCTACTACGGCTTGCCGCAGTTCGGCATTGAGCTTGATCCTATTCCGGCGGCGATGATTGGTTTATCGCTCAATACCGCAGCTTATGCTTCCGAAACATTGCGTGCTGCGATTTCGTCAATCGAAAAAGGGCAGTGGGAAGCGGCGGCAAGTATCGGCATGACACCGTGGCAAACCTTGCGCCGGGCGATTTTACCGCAGGCTGCTCGCGTTGCGTTACCGCCACTTAGCAACAGTTTTATCAGTCTGGTCAAAGACACTTCACTTGCCGCGACTATTCAGGTTCCTGAACTGTTTCGCCAGGCGCAGCTTATTACTTCGCGTACGCTTGAAGTGTTTACCATGTATCTCGCGGCTTCATTGATTTACTGGGTGATGGCAACGGTGCTTTCGTCGTTGCAAAACTACTTTGAAAATCAGCTTAATCGCCAGGACAGGGATCCTAAATGAGTGCTATCGACGTAAAACAGCTGGTCAAAAAATTTCACGGACAGACTGTGCTGCACGGCATTGATCTGGACGTTAAGGCGGGTGAAGTGGTGGCGATTATAGGGCCGAGTGGCTCCGGTAAAACGACGCTATTGCGCTGTATTAATTTGCTGGAGCAACCGGAGGCGGGGACCATTAAGGTGGGTGAAATCACTATTGATGCGACGCAATCTCTCAGTAAACAGAAGAACCGTGTGCGCGAGTTGCGCCAGCATGTTGGTTTCGTGTTTCAAAGCTTCAATCTGTTCCCGCATCGCACGGTAATTGAAAATATTATTGAAGGGCCGGTGATTGTTAAAGGTGAGCCGAAAGAAGAAGCGATTGCCCGGGCGCGTGAATTGCTGGCGAAAGTGGGCTTGAGCGGTAAAGAAACCAGCTATCCGCGCCGCCTTTCTGGTGGGCAACAGCAGCGCGTGGCTATTGCGCGAGCGCTGGCGATGCGCCCGGAAGTGATTCTATTTGATGAGCCAACCTCAGCCCTTGACCCAGAGTTGGTGGGGGAAGTGCTAAGTACTATCCGCCAGTTGGCTGAAGAGAAACGCACAATGGTTATTGTGACGCATGAAATGAGTTTTGCGCGTGATGTTGCCGATCGGGCTATTTTTATGGATCAAGGTCGCATTGTTGAGCAAGGGCCAGCCCGAGAATTGTTCGCCAATCCTCAGCAGCCGCGCACTAAGCAATTCCTGGAAAAATTCCTCACGCAATAAACTGCATGGCCCCATCACGGGGCCGTTAAAATATATTAATAATTTTGATAAATGTGATAGCGTTACGCATTACATTTGTGAATGATTTTAATGTCAGGAGACGAGCCAGACATAATGCGTAATCGCAACTTTTTTAGCTGGCGGCAGGATGCGCTTAATATCTTCCAGTCTGTCACGCAGGCTGACGAAATAACGAAAATACTGCATCAGCAAACTGATCTGTTGGAATTCGATTATTACTCACTTTTTATTCGTCACCCTGTGCCTTTTACCCGACCAAAAATGTCATTACGGTCTTCTTATCCGCAGGCGTGGCTCGATCATTATCATGCAGAAAATTATTTTGCGATTGACCCGGTACTGCGCCCTGAAAATTTCATGCGGGGGAATTTACTCTGGGATGATGAGCTTTTTAGCGATACGCAGGTGTTCTGGGATGCCGCAAGAGATCACGGGCTACGCCGCGGTATAAGCCAGTGTGTGATGGCACCTAATCGTGCGTTGGGGTTCTACTCGGTTTCGCGTACTGCCGGGAAGGGGAAGTTATTACCTGACGATGAACTTGAGCTACGTCTACAATATCTGGCTGAACTTAGCCTGATGACATTAACCCGTCTTAATGACTCATCGATGGATGCGATGACGTTGAAACTCAGTAAGCGTGAACGAGAAATATTACAGTGGACGGGTGAGGGGAAAACATCAGCTGAAATCGCTATTATTTTATCGATATCAGAAAATACTGTGAATTTTCACCAGAAAAATATGCAAAAGAAATTCAATGCACCTAATAAAACACAGATTGCCTGTTATGCCGCAGCGATAGGGATAATTTGAAGAGGGTATTTATTGCGTGTTGGTAACTGCGTGATTATGCCAGCGAAGCGGCTGATGAAACATATCTCATCCGGCCGCCGTTCACCGATTATTGACGGTAAGCCTGTTTAATTTGCTTAACAGTGTTACCAAACACTTCTGCATGTGCCGAGTCTTCCATCTGAGCAATTTGCTTTTCCATTTTGATGATAACTTTGCCTGCATCGGCTTGGCCCATGGCTTTCAGCATCTGAGTCAGCATAGCTTTCAGACAGGTGACTTCAATCGCCAGTTCACTGCTGTTGTCTGCGGTGGAAAAATCAGGAGTGCTCATTTGTGTTCCTCGGTCTCGGTTGGTACACCGTTGTTTCGTGTAACGGTTTCGTAAGGCGGCGGAGTATAGCACAGTCGCAAACCATTTTATTAGTGCTTACGTTTATGTCGTAGGTTGGATACTGCTCAATTTTGCGAAATTGTTTTTATTATGTTTGTTTATAGTTAAATGGAAGCGGTTTAGTCAGCATTATTTACGACGTCTAATATTAACGGATTATCGTTTTTCTTAATATGAAAAGCGTTTTTGTTATTTAGAATCACAAATTCCGGAAAGCGCTTGTACAGTTTCCACTGTACAATTAAATTTCCAAAAACGAGTAAGTTCTTAAAGTCTGTTTTTACATTTTAAAGTTGCTGGAAAACCCGTTAATATGTCCAGGTAATTTTAGCAGCGTTATCCCTTTTCTGGAGAGTTCCCCTTTGATCAACGTACTTCTTGTTGATGACCACGAACTGGTGCGCGCAGGGATACGACGCATTCTTGAAGATATCAAAGGGATCAAGATATCTGGTGAAGCAAATTGCGGTGAGGATGCCGTAAAATGGTGCCGTAGTCATCCTGTTGATGTGGTCCTGATGGACATGAACATGCCGGGGATTGGCGGTCTTGAAGCGACTCGCAAAATCGCGCGATATTCAACTGATATCAAAGTGATTATGCTGACAATACACACTGAAAATCCGCTACCAGCAAAAGTTATGCAAGCCGGTGCTGCGGGTTATTTAAGTAAAGGCGCTGCGCCACAAGATGTGGTCAACGCTATTCGTTCGGTTAATGCGGGCCAACGTTACATCGCATCCGACATCGCTCAGCAGATGGCATTAAGCCAGATTGAACCGGAAAAAACGGACACACCGTTTGCCAGTTTGTCGGAGCGCGAATTACAGATTATGCTAATGATCACCAAAGGCCAGAAGGTCAATGAGATCTCAGAACAGCTCAATCTCAGCCCGAAAACGGTCAACAGTTACCGTTACCGCATGTTTAGTAAACTGAATATCAGTGGCGATGTTGAGCTGACACACTTGGCCATTCGTCATGGTTTATTTAGTGCGGAGACGTTAATCAGCAGTGAGTGAAATCTTTGACCCGCGCGCTTTTCTCAAAACTGTCACCAGCAAACCTGGCGTCTACCGCATGTATGACGCCAGCGAGACGGTCATTTACGTTGGTAAAGCCAAAGATCTAAAAAAGCGCCTGTCGAGCTACTTCAGGAGCAATCTTGCCAACCGTAAAACAGAAGCTCTGGTTGCATTAATCCAACATATTGACGTGACGGTAACCCATACCGAAACAGAAGCGTTGTTGCTGGAGCACAACTACATCAAGCTTTATCAGCCGCGTTACAACGTGCTGCTGCGTGATGACAAATCCTATCCTTTTATTTTCCTAAGCGGTGATACTCACCCGCGGCTTGCTATGCACCGTGGGGCGAAGCACGCAAAAGGAGAATATTTCGGGCCATTCCCAAATGGTTATGCAGTACGTGAAACTTTGGCGTTGCTGCAAAAAATCTTCCCTATTCGCCAGTGCGAAAACAATGTCTACCGCAACCGCTCGCGTCCTTGTTTACAATATCAAATTGGGCGCTGTCTTGGGCCGTGTGTTGCCGGTCTTGTTAGCGAAGAAGATTACGCACAACAGGTGGAATATGTACGTTTGTTCCTTTCGGGCAAAGATGATCAGGTATTGAACCAACTGATTGGCCGAATGGAGCAGGCGAGTGCAAATCTGGAATTTGAAGAAGCTGCACGAATCCGTGACCAGATTCAGGCGGTGCGTCGTGTCACTGAAAAACAGTTTGTGTCCAACACGGGCGACGACCTGGATGTGATAGGCGTGTCGTTCGATGCAGGAATGGCGTGTGTACACGTGCTCTTCATCCGCCAGGGCAAGGTTCTGGGCAGCCGCAGTTATTTCCCGAAAGTGCCTGGTGGTACCGAGCTTGGTGAAGTTGTCGAAACTTTTGTTGGACAG
Source organism: Buttiauxella sp. B2 (assembly GCF_006376615.1). Classification (GTDB taxonomy): domain Bacteria; phylum Pseudomonadota; class Gammaproteobacteria; order Enterobacterales; family Enterobacteriaceae; genus Buttiauxella. The sequence goes on along the minus strand of NZ_VEXQ01000001.1, from coordinate 528,116 downwards.
TTCTATTTGCAGGGCAGCCAGATGCGTACACTTCCTGCTGAAATCCTGCTGGATTTTAATTTGCCGGATAAAACCTTGCTGTCAGATTCCCTGACGGAACTTGCGGGGCGAAGAATCAATGTGCAGACCAAGCCACGAGGGGATCGTGCACGTTACCTAAAACTTGCACGTACCAACGCGGCAACCGCACTGGTGACACGTCTGGCGCAACAGTCAACCATTCATCAACGCCTGGCGGTATTGGCCAATGTGCTGGAGTTACCTGCGATTAAACGGATGGAGTGCTTTGACATCAGCCACACCATGGGTGAGCAGACCGTGGCTTCTTGCGTCGTTTTTGATGCCAATGGCCCGCTGCGTGCAGAATATCGACGCTATAACATTGAAGGTATTACCCCTGGTGATGATTATGCGGCGATGAACCAGGTATTGCGCCGCCGCTATGGCAAGGCTATCGACGAGAACAAAGTGCCAGATGTGATTCTCATTGACGGTGGGAAAGGGCAGCTGGGCCAGGCGAAGGCAGTATTTGCTGAACTGGATGTTCCGTGGGATAAAAACCATCCGTTGCTGTTGGGCGTAGCAAAAGGTGCTGATCGTAAAGCGGGGCTTGAAACATTGTTCTTAGAACCAGAAGGCGAGGGGTTCTCTCTGCCACCTGATTCACCGGCACTGCATGTCATTCAACATATTCGTGATGAATCACACGACCACGCGATTTCCGGGCATCGTAAAAAACGTGCAAAAGTGAAAAATACCAGCGCATTGGAGACAATTGAAGGGGTCGGGCCAAAACGTCGGCAGATGTTGTTGAAATATATGGGTGGATTGCAACCATTAAAGAATGCATCCGTAGACGAAATTGCAAAAGTGCCAGGTATCTCGCAAGCGTTGGCAGAAAAGATCTTCTACTCGTTGAAACATTAAGGGCTCTGTAGCAACATAGAGACAATTTCCACTTACGACAGACAGTTAACCAGCGCTATGCAATTTAATATCCCAACATTGCTTACTCTGTTTCGTATCATCCTTATCCCATTCTTTGTGCTGGCTTTTTATCTGCCGTTTAGTTGGGCGCCATTCCTATGTGCGTTTATCTTCTGGTTTGCAGCTATCACAGATTGGTTTGATGGTTTTTTGGCCCGCCGCTGGAACCAAAGCACGCGCTTTGGGGCATTCCTTGACCCGGTGGCCGACAAAGTCATGGTTGTTGTCGCTTTGGTGCTGGTAGTGGAACACTATCACGCATGGTGGGTGACACTACCTGCGGCCACGATGATTGCCCGCGAAATTATAATTTCTGCATTGCGAGAATGGATGGCTGAAATCGGTAAGCGCAGCAGTGTTGCCGTATCCTGGATTGGCAAAGCCAAGACCATGGCGCAAATGCTGGCGTTGATCGGTATGCTCTGGCGTCCAAATATGTGGATTGAGTATACCGGCATCGGTTTATTCTTCGTTGCGGCGGTCTTAACTTTCTGGTCAATGTTCCAGTATTTGGCTGCGGCGAGGGGTGATTTGCTCGAACCGTGATCGGTACGCTGCAAAATTCAGCAAACGGAACGCGGTGACAGAAAATTTCATTGACTCATCGCGTCAGGTAAGTAGAATGCAACGCATCGAACGGCAGCACTGATTGCCAGAAGATAGCAAAATCAAATGATTAGCTTTAAGCTTCATCGATAAGATTTTGCGGGAATAGCTCAGTTGGTAGAGCACGACCTTGCCAAGGTCGGGGTCGCGAGTTCGAGTCTCGTTTCCCGCTCCAAATTTAGGTAACAGAGTTCTGTTACAACCTGCGAAGGTAAAAGGTTTTGGCGCGTTAGCAAAGCGGTTATGTAGCGGATTGCAAATCCGTCTAGTCCGGTTCGACTCCGGAACGCGCCTCCACTTTCTTCCCGAGCCCGGGTGGTGAAATCGGTAGACACAAGGGATTTAAAATCCCTCGGCGTTCGCGCTGTGCGGGTTCAAGTCCCGCCCCGGGCACCATGGGAATACTAGAATAAAATCAATGATAAAGCAGTGTCGTGGAAACCACCTTCGGGTGGTTTTTTGCTTTTTGCAGTTCGCATATCCTGGCGCTTATGAAGTGAATCTCCAAACAACTAAGGTGTGGGGTTAGACCTAACACGCAGGGTCGGTTAGTAAGGGGAAAACCAGGGAAAATAATTAATCCTGGCGAATTCAAAGGTAGTCCGAATAGGGACAAAGGTAGTCGGATGGCCACGGACAGATTTTTCACTAAACCATTTTTGCATTAAGCCGCATTTGTAAGCATGAGGCCCTGGAAAAAGATCATATTCAAAACCTTTTTCTCATTCAACGCACTCCCCTACGATGCCCAGGCTGGAGTCATCAATATCGGTGAATCTATTACACAGACTATCAAAAATTTGAATATTGATATTTTCCCGCAAAGAGGCACGCATAAATTACATTTTTCACCAGCGTAACAAATAGCAGTAGAAGTTAATTAAACGACGACACAGTTTAAAATTAAGGGCGACATCTCAAATCTGATGTTGATTTAGTGAGGATCATTCAGACCTTCAAATGGTTTTTTACATTCTGCGATTTATGTTCCTGCTAGCTATCATGACATCCATGCTGAAACCATTTCCATTTTTAGTTTAATATATTGCACATTGCAGGCCGAAATTTACCGTAAAATCGTCACGTTAACCTTGGCTGAAAATCGATCACTTTTGGAGGATACTGTATGAATCAAGGGCCGCTAAACGAAGAAGAACTAGAATGGCTGGATGAGATACTCACCAAGTACGGTAATGACGACTCAGTACTGGACGTTTCCGAGCTAGACGGCATGCTCACCGCGATTCTATCAGCACCAGTGGTAATTCCACTTTCTGAGTGGCAGACTGCGTTATGGGGTGGTAAAGAACAGCTCCCAAACTGGCAAAGCGAACCAGAACAGAAGCGGTTTAACGATCTTGCCTTACAGCATATGAATGATATTGCTGAACGTCTGAACCACGCACCAGATCAGTTTGAGCCACTCTTTGGTTATCGTGAAGTGGATGGTCATGACTACACCATCGTTGAGGAGTGGAGTTTTGGTTATATGCGTGGAATCGCATTAGGCGACTGGTCAGCATTGCCAGAACGGCTGCAAACTGTGCTGGAAATGATTGCCTTGCACGGCGATGAAGCGAATATAACGAAACTGGAACAAATGACTGAGCAGGAGTATGAAGTCAGCCAGGAAGCAATTGGTCCGGCGGCGTTACAACTGCACAGTTACTGGCAGGAGCAGCGTAAGGCTGAGTCAAAAACTATCCATTAATTCTACTGCGAAAAATTATTTTATCTAAACATCCAGGCACTCATTTATGGTGGTGCCTTGATGTTGCACCCCTTCCATAGAACCCCGCGCGTTTACCATAAGTTAAAAAAACAGGGATAAATACTGCGTTAACTTACTCTTACAAAGCAAATATCTGGCGCTCTTAACCACAATATCGGGTAAATTGAAAGGTAATTTATCCTGGATAACATTGAGCTTTACAATTTTCAACAAACTAACCTCGCGTTCTTTACACTTATGATATAATCATGATGGGAAAGGAATGTATCAATAATGATAATTTAATGAAAAACGAGTCTAACAATGCTGAAAAATTCGTTGAAATTTACCCATGGAGGGTATCCAGTATTTATTAAGTTAGCTGACTTTATCGTTATAAACGCGGTTTTAATATTGAGTGCCTTGCTATTAGCAATTGAATCTATTAGTACCATCATAATGCTTAACTTTATCTTCTCTACCTCTTTTTTACTATTTGGTGAGTACACTGGGCTTTATCTGCATAAACCAAAAAATATGAATATCCGTGGTCAGTTACGATTGATCCTATGTGCCTTTTTTACCATCGTCTTCGTTGAGACCATTAAGTCATTGACTGGTGGACTACAATCCTTAGGCTATTTAAGCGTACTCGATAATCGTTTTTTCCCTGCAACTCTAGTCTGGTATTCCATTCCTCTATTTTTGCTGTTAATAATACATTTAAGTTTTCTTAAGTATTCATCAAAAAAAAATATTCGCGTGGCCATTGTTGGCGTAACACCCAATGGCCTTGCCGCTGAACATGCACTTCTCAAAGAATATTCCAATATGAAATTGGATATGGCTTTTTACGATGAACGTGATGCATCACGATTTAACGACCTGATTAACCAAATGGACAGCCCATTTAAGGGTTCGGTCAGCGGCCTGGTTGAAGAGGCCAAAGCGGGCAGGGTAGATGAAATATACATCGCTTTACCGTTAGTCGCGCTGGAACGTATCCGCCATTTTTTATCTATGATGTCGGATACAACTGTCGATACTTATATCGTCCCAGATTTTAACTCTTACAGCACGCATATGTCACAGTTGCGCTCTATACACAACTTACAAACAATCAGTATCTTGAGCTCTCCATTTGAAGGGGTTGGTTCCTTTATTAAGCGCGCTGAAGATTTAGTACTTGGCAGCGTTATTATGGTGTTGATTTCCTCGCTACTTTTAGTGATTGGCATCGGAATAAAACTAACATCACGTGGACCAGTGTTTTTCAAACAAGACCGCTACGGTTTGAGTGGGCAAAAAATTAAAGTTTGGAAGTTCCGCACTATGCGCGTCATGGAAAATTCTGACACGGTCGTGCAAGCGACAAAAGGCGACCCGCGCGTCACTCGCTTTGGGGCATTTTTACGTCGCACATCGCTTGATGAGTTACCGCAGTTTTTTAACGTGCTGCAGGGTAGCATGTCGATAGTGGGTCCAAGGCCACACGCAGTGACACATAACGAGCAATATCGTAAGCAAGTTGAAAACTACATGATTCGCCATAAAGTTAAGCCAGGGATCACAGGATTAGCACAAATTAACGGCTATCGTGGCGAAATTGATGCACTTTATAAAATGGAAAAGCGTGTTCAGTACGATATAGAGTACATTCAAAACTGGTCTTTATGGCTAGATATAAAAATTATTATAAAAACTATTTTCAAAGGATTTGTCGGTAAAAATGCATATTAAATATATTATCGCAGCCGGAATAGTTTTATCACAACCGGCCCTGGCAGACTTAACACCGAAATCACATATCGGCTTTGCGGGTATCGATTTTCAAAGCAAAGTGGGTGTGGATTACGGTTATGAAAATAATGTTACTTATCAGCCACATGACAGCGATTCTGTAGACTCAAGCTACCAAAGTGTTACCCCTGTATTGAGCATGATGGGTGAACGGTATCAAGATAAATATCTATTAATGTATTCAGGTGATTATCGTAATTATAATAATGACTCAGCTGATAATTACAATGACCATTTTTTCCGTTTTAATAGTGCGTGGCGTTATGGATTAAAACATGGCCTGATGTTTAACGTTGAGGATTCTATCGGTCACGAAGACCGTGGGCGTGGCGTTACGGAAGGGTTTGTACCTGAGCAATTTCAAGAGTTTGGTATTAAATCACCGCTAACCACCAACTTACTTAATAGTGAACTACGATATAGCTATGGTGCTCTTCAGGGGCGTGGAAAAGCAGAAGTTGCGTTAATCTATAAAAAACTCCGATTTGGTAATACTCAGGATGCGCAGAATACTGACGAAGACTTTTACAATTATATTCAGGAGCAGGAATGGCATGAAAATAGCCTCGTTGCTGAAATTTTCGACCAGTACTCGTCACAAACGCGTTTTCGCTATAGCTTTATTACCAATCAGCGCCATTACGATAACGCCCCAGAAAAAGACAGCAACGAGTATTATTTGATTTATGGAATAAAATCACAGCTTACAGGCAAAACCAACGTCGATATGAACGTGGCGTGGTTGTATAAAACGTTCGAAAGCGGTCCTAACTCACAAGATTTTAATGGACTAAACTGGGATATCCAGGGGGAGTGGAAACCACTCAAGCAGTCTATATTTACAGCACATACCTCACAGCGCATTAAAGATCCTTCTGAAGTAGGGGGATATATTTTGGTTTCGCAATACGGTGTTTCTTATCAACATTATTGGCCGAATGACCGTTTCTCTACCTTGTTAGATTATTCGTACACCACGGAAGATTATAAGAAACAAAACAAGGACAGAAATGATAAAGATGGTGTATTCACCTTCACTATGAGTTACGACTTCAGGCCCTCTGTTAATTTTGAGTTGAAATATCAAATAGATACATTGCGTTCGAATAAAGAAACAGATTCGTTCTATATCGGCCCTAATGACGACCGGGAAGTTCAGAGAACATTGGGCTATGACAATTCGCTGATAATGTTTACAGCTAAGGTGCAGATTTAAAATGAAAATAATGAAACTGTGGGCATTTTTGTTATTCAGTATGCTTTTGGCTGGATGCACAACATCTGCGCTACCACTAATGGATAATCCTGATGTTGAATCAAAAGGATACATGCTAGATGCGGGAGATGCTGTCAGTATTAGTGTGTACGGCGAACCCGATATGACGATGAAATTCATAATTGATAAAAGTGGAACGATTACTTTCCCTTATATCGGGCAATTGGTTTTGAAAGGTAAAACACCGGAACAGGTTAGCGGGGAGCTTACTAACCGTCTGCGTGGTGATTACCTGCAAAACCCAATGGTGACAGTAAATATAGCTGAGTTCCGTAAATTCTATGTTTCAGGCGAAGTTGCGAAACCGAGTGGTATTGCTTATGAACCTGGGTTAACGGTAGAGAAGGCAATTGCACTGGCGGGTGGTTACACAGACAGAGCGGATCGTAAAGACATCAACATTCGCTTAGCTGGCACAAACCAATTGCTTAATAATGTGGACGTAAGACATTCCGTTCACCCCGGTGATATCGTGATTATTGGCATGGGCTTCTTCTAACTATGAAACTATCAATAGTGGAAAATGGCAAGAGACGAGAAAGTTCTATCGATTTCTCTCGGTTTGCCAAAGAAATTAAAAAGAACAGTTGGAAAATCCTTCTCGCCGGTGTAATTGCGGGAGCGATTGCCTACCCATTAATTAGCATGATGACATCTATGTATGTCTCAACGGCGACAGTACTCATTAAAGCGCAGCCTGATAATGTCTCGCCATTTCCACAGGTTGAGGGTTATGACTCGACACGTAGTGGTTATTACGAGACACAGTATGCTTTGATGCAGTCGCGAATTGTATTGGAACAGGCAGTTCGTAATTTAAAACTGGATGAAAATCCTGATTTTAATGGCGTCAAATCAGACAGTAAAGATGCAAATACCGCTGAAAATCAGCAGCAACGGGTAGATCATGCACTGAAGACAATGCTGAAAAATCTTACGATTAGCAGTGTCCGCACCACACACCTGGCGTCCATATCGTATGAATCATCTTCTCCAAAACTTGCGGCTGAAATCGCAAACGGAGTAGCCCAGACGTTTATCAACTATACGGCTGAACAAAAACACCAGAACACGCAGAAAGCACGTGAAAGTAACCTGCAGAGAATGGATGAGCTTCAGAAGCAAATAGCAGAACAAAAACAAGCTATTGATGAGTATCTGAAGAATGAAGGATTGCTGACTTTCCGTGGCGTGGATGGTTTTGAAACAGAACAGTTAAGTATCGTCACTAATCGACTGGCGGATGCCACTCAGCGTAGGGTCGCTGCGCAATCGCAATATAACGAAGTTCGCCAAAATGCGGGTAAATCATTGAATGACGTGATTTCACTGCCGGCCATTTCAAATCATGCTCAAATTCAGGATTTGCGTATTGCCCTTATTCAGGCGAAACGCTCACTCTACGAATTGCGGAAATCGTATGGCCCGAAACACACTAAAATCCTAGAGGCACAGGCTCAAGTTCAGGCTATTGAGGATCAGACATATAGCGTGCTGGGCGAGCTGGAAACGGGTTTGCGCCAGCAATATCAGGCGGCGTTGGCAGACGAAAATAACTATCAGCAGCAATTAAACCAGCAGAAAGAGGTTTTCCAAAAGCTGGGAACGAAGCGCGATGGTTATAACACGTTGAAGCTGGCGCTGGATAAAACTGAAGATTCCTATAAAACGCTGTATCAGCGTACTCAGGAGCAGTCGCTGTCAGGCAATTACGCTGATGCAGACGCGGTGTTGTATGACCCCGCAGTTCCTGCAGATCGCCCATCTAAACCTAACAAATCTTTACTGTTGGTGATGGTGGTTATGTTAGCGCTGGCGTTCAGTATCATGTACATCATTGTGAAAGCCGCAATGGACAGCACTATCAACAACCTGAGCCAAATGAAAAAACGCCTGAACCTTGAACCGTTGGGTGAGATTCGTCGCTATAAAGGAATGGGGAATCGTGCGCAAATTCGTGATGTTATTGCGAATAACCCGCTGAATGCTGACATCATTCACAGCATTCGCACACGTATTATGCTGGATAATCGGCAGCTTCAGACTATCGCTGTCACTTCGGCTGACCACGGAGAAGGGCGCACGCTGTTGGCGAATCTTCTGGCTAATTCATTTAGCTTTGATCAGAAAACATTGCTGATTGATTTGGATTTCTTCAATAAAGATGGTCTGTCGAGTGAACTGGCTAAACCGTCTGCGTCTGGCGTTGCTGAGCTGATTCGTGGTGAAGGCACGCTTGAGAGTATGAGTGTCAAAGTGAATGAAAATCTCGACTTCTTGCCGCGTGGCACTTCGACTGTATCTTCATTATTGATGCTGTCATCGGAAAATATTGAACACGTCATACGTGAGTTAAGAAGCCGTTATCAGCGCATCATCATTGATGTTGCCGCTGTGAATCAAAGCCAGGACAGCCAGTTGATTAGTCGGGTCACAGATGGCCTGATTTTCGTGCTGAAAGCTGGTGCAGCGCCAGCGGACCACATTACTCAAGCGTTGGATAAAATCGAAACAAATCAGTCTGTGGTGATTGGCGCAGTCATTAATCAGGTTGTTGATAGAAATCTCGAGACGAAAGAGGGTCTACGTTCGCTCAACCTTCAAACTAACGAACTGATGAACGGCACAGGCCATTTATGAGTTTACTGAAGAGCGCGTCCACAATCGCTGGTTCATCAGTCATTTCGCAGTTGATTGGTGCGCTGAGTATTTGGTTGATTTCGCACAAGTATAACCTGGCGGAAGTGGGGCTATACGCGCTTAACTACAGTATTGCGTTGATTGGTGCCCAAGTTTGCACCTTTGCATCACAGCTACTAATACCCAAGCAACACGATGACGAATTGACTCAAAATGTGGTGTTTTGCTTGTTACAAAGTCTGATTATAGCCTTGCCGTATGCACTGTTTACCGCATGGCTATTTAATCAAAATATCTTCTTCCTTTATCTACTTACGCTCTCAAATACATGGGTTTTGGTTTCAGAAAACCTGGCGCTGAGAACGGCTAATTTCAGCTTTTTGGTCTTTCAGCGTATTTCTGTTTCAGTGGTGGTTGTGCTTTCGGTGGTGCTCACCACCCATGTTCAGGCATTTTACTGGGCATGGGCTGGTTCGATGATGCTGCTGACCATTGGCTGGATTCTGCGTGCTTTTGATATTCGCTCGGTAACATTGCAACATTTGAGCCCTAAAAATAATCTGGCGTTTTTTAATAAGCACATTCATCACATTACTAAAGTCGGTAGTGCAGAGGTTTTAGCGATGGCAAACAGTAACCTGCCTATCATGTTGATTAATTTTTGGTTCTCAGCTTTGACTGCGGGTTATTTTTCTATCGTGAGCCGTTTCTGTCTGGCGCCGGTTGTCATCATCGGGAACGCGGTGCGTAATACTATTTTCTCGAAGTGGTCTATCGATTTCAGGAATAACACTTTCAACTATCATGAGTACACAAAAGTGCGCTTGCTCCTGTTGGTGCTAGGCATTATCTGTACGCTGGGTGTGTTTATTTTCTATCCGATAGTGATGCATCTTGGTTTTAGTGAAGACTGGATAAACTCGATTCCCACTTCGCGCTATATGCTGCCTTATTTATTCCCGGCATTAGCAATCTGCCCATTGACCGTGATTGAACTGGTTTTTGGTTCTCATCGTTACTTTCTGCGGATCCAGTTTGAGCAATTAGCGATTGTGTTGATATCATTTGTTATCGTACCGTATTTTTATAACAGCTACGCTACATCCATCATTCTGTTCTCAATATTAACGTTCGTTCGATATGCATTTATTTACCTGAAGGTGAATAAGCGTGCCAACATTTTGAAAGACAGGCCGGCTGTATTATGAATCTTAATACTGGGTATTATTTACAGACATATTCCCTGATTGCCCTGGTATTCTGCGGGTTGGTTCAATATTTCACCGGTGTATTGGCGGTTTTGTGGATCCCATTTTTCCTGACGCTTTTGATGGTTGGGTTGCTGGTCATGCAAACCCGTTACGAAACATTACAGCTCGATAAGCAGGAAACTGTAGCACTGACGCTGTATCTCATTTTTCTGGCAATGACCGCAGTGTCCACAATATTACAAGGTGGGATAACTGTAGCCATCGTTGGCTTTAAAAATGAGCTTGCACTATCACTGGTAATGTTCTGCCTGTTGCTGGGGTTTTGCCGCGAATCACAGATTTATCGAGTAACCAAAACATTGTACTGGGTGTTTTACGCGCAATTCCCGATCGTGTTGTACCAATTATTGTTTGTGGTACCCCAACGCGTGGCAGTACACGGCGAAGAGGATAAGTGGGATTCGGTTGTCGGAACCTTTGGTGGCGATCCGATGGGAGGCGGTAATACCGCGGCAATGGGACTATTCTGCCTGTTGATTATGTTGTTAAAACTCTCTGAATTTAAGCACGGTTTAACCTCTTTTAAATCGATGGCGCTGCATATTATTCTGGGCTTTGGTTTGTGTATCGTAGGCGAAGTTAAGTTCGTTATCTTGCTTTCACCGATTTTGCTGGCCTGGGTGTGGATAATGCCGAGCTATGTGAAGGGGGTGAGCAAAGTGAATATCAAAGCACTATTTCTGATATTCGCTTGCATGGCATTGCTCATTACTCTTGCGATCGTCATTTTAGCCTCTGGCTATTCATCTGCATTTGGTACTGACCCGACAGAAAGCTCATTGAGCGTTTTCTGGAATTCTTTAAGCTATATATTTGATCCCAATTATATCTTGCCTTCTGGGGAAGTGGGCCGTTTTACAACGCTTGTTTTCTGGCTGAACAATAATGACCTGCGAGGACTTTCTGGGACATTATTTGGTTACGGTTTGAATGCAACAAATAGCGGTAGTGCAATCTCACCGGGCTTTTTAAACCTCACTTATAATTTGATTCTGGACTCAACTTCTTTGAGTATGCTGCTCTGGGAAGTCGGCATTGTGGGCACAATGCTATTTGTGGGCTTAATTTTATACATCCTGAAAATTGTGCAGCCCAAACCATTATTAACTCGGGAGCAATTAGACAATCAGGATCTCCAGTTATTAAGCTTCGCACCTGCCTTCAATGTTTTTGCGGTGAGTGGTTTACTGAGCTTGCCATACAGCCAGATACTAACGATTACGCCGATGTTACAATTCCTGTTCTATCTATCATTAGGCTCAAGCCTGATTATCCGTCGATCCGTTCATCGTTATACAGAGCAATAGTATGATTAATAAACCTTTTATCTCAGTTAGTATCAAAACGCTCAACGAAGCCGAATGTATCGAAAAAACCATCGATAGCATCCGGCAGCAGATCACTGATTATCCACATAAAATTATTGTTGCTGATAGTTTATCTACTGATAACACCCAGCAATTAGCCAGCGACAAAGGCGTCACTGTCGTGTCACTGACGGAACCTGGCGATCGCTGTTGCGGCGTTGGGCACCAACTTGGTTATTTGTACAGTGAAGGTGAATACCTGTTGTTGATGGACGGCGATATGGAGTTGGAAAAGGGATTTATTGATAGAGCCATTGCGTTTCTGGCCGAACATCCAGAATACGCAGGAGTCGCGGGTACGGTTGAAATGGATGACGCGGCAAACTATGAATTCAAGTCGCGTAAACAACGCCTGCATAAAATTTATCCGTTAGGTGATTGCGATCATTTAGGTGGCGGCGGTTTATATCGTCGTTCTGCAATTGAAAAAATTGGTTACCTGACAAATCGAAATCTTCATGCTTATGAAGAAGCTGAACTAGGAATGCGTTTGCTTGATGCCGGTTATAAATTGCATCGATTGGACACCCCTTATTTCAGCCATACCTCCCATACTATGCCGACGTTTAAACTGCTGAAATATCGCTGGCGCAGTGGTTACCATCAGGCACCAGGTGAATTGCTACGTAGCGCATGGAAAAAACCTTATCTCGGCTATGCGCTCAAAATGGTGAAGAATGAGGTGATATTTACTCTTTATATGTTGATCTTACTCATCTCGATTTTGACGTTTGATGCAGAAATTATCGGCATGACTCTTTTACCGTTGCTCGCATTTATTATCCTGAAAACAATAAAGAACCGTTCACTAATGGGCGGCCTACAAAGCGTTATAAATTTAGCCGTGCTTTCAGTTGGACTAATCAAAGGGCTGAGCCGTCCGATGAGAGATCCCACAACTCCTCCTGATAGCAAAGTTGTTCATGAATAGGTAGGTATAATGAAAATTTTATTAGTTAATAAATTTTTCTACATCAAGGGTGGTGCAGAAACAGTTTATTTTCAAGAACGTAATATGCTGAAGCAGGCTGGCATTGATGTTATTGATTTCTCAATGCAGCATGAGAACAATTTTCCATCTGACTATGCTGACTATTTTGTCAGCAATGTTGACTACCATAAAGGTAGTAACTTACTGGGTGGAATTAAAACAGCAATAAACTTTATCCATAATTCTGAAGCATGTAAAAAAATGCAGACGTTACTGGAAAAAGAACGCCCAGATATTGTTCATTTTCACAATATCTACCACCAGTTAACACCATCAATAATAAAGGTTGCTCGTGATTTTGGCTGTAAAACGGTATTGACTGCACATGACTACAAAATTTCCTGCCCGTCGTATGCCATGTTGCGCGATGGCAAGGTGTGTGATGCTTGTATCAATGGCGCAGTATTTAATGCATTTAAATACCGTTGCTACGAAGGTTCAGCCGGGAAAAGCTTGCTGCTTTCTTTAGAAGCAACCTGGCAATTTATTGCGAAAAACTACCAGGCAATCGACGTTATTATTTCCCCCAGCGAATTCCTACGTGGGGTGATCAAACACACGTTACCCAATTCACGCATTGATGTGATTGTGAATGGAATTGATGATAGCCAGTCTTTAGATGATATTGAAGATGAAGGTTATTTGCTTTTTGTTGGCCGTATAAGCCGTGAAAAAGGGATTGAGACATTAGCGCGGGCGCATGAGTTGATGCGCAATAAAATACCGCTAAAAATTGTTGGCCATGGCCCTCTCTATAATGACCTTATCAAGCAGTTCCCAAATGCTGAATTCCTCGGTTATGTTCAGCAAGGTGAGGGGCTAGATAAACTGATCAAGCACGCCCGTGCAATTGTGGTTCCTTCAGAATGTAATGAAAACTGCTCAATGTCAGTACTTGAGGCCATGTCATTTGCTCGGCCAATAGTAGGTTCGCGCATTGGTGGTATTCCTGAGCAAATTCGAGATGGTGTCGATGGTGCTTTATTCGAACCAGGAAATGCTCAAGAACTGGCTGATATACTGGATGATTTAGCAGCAAATCCGGAAAAAGCCCAGCATATGGGGCTAAATGCTCATGAACGCCTTTGTGAGAAATATGCGATGAGTAAACATATGAAACAGTTGCTGAATTTGTACCAAGAACTCCTAAGCAAGTCATAATATGACCAGAAAAATTACTGTTTTAGGCACGCGTGGCATTCCTGATGTATTGGGAGGTGTGGAAACACATTGCCAAAACCTCTATCCCGCCATCAAACAACAGTTTGATGTGGATATTTGTGTGATTGCGCGCTCGCCTTATGTCGGTTACAGAAAATCGCAGTACAAGAATATTGAAACTCTGGCGTTGTGGGCACCGAAAAAACGCTCCCTGGAAGCGATAGTCCATTCCGTTTTAGCCGCGTTTAAGACCTGTTTTGATAAATCCGCTATTGTGCATGTTCATGCAATTGGCCCTGGTTTGGTGGTGCCATTACTGCGTTTACTGGGTAAGAAAGTGGTATTTACGCATCATGGCCCCGATTATGAACGCCAGAAATGGGGATTTATCGCCAGGCAGGCTTTATTGCTGGGTGAAAAATTTGCCGTTAATTATGCCAACGAAGTCATCGTTATTTCTGAAGTGATCAATAAGTTGATTCAGAAGAAACATGGTCGTATGGATGCTCATCTGATATACAACGGCGTGAATATACCAAAACCATTGGATGCTGAAACTATTAGCAAAACACTTGGCCGTTATGCTCTACAGCCTAAGAACTATCTTGTCGCAGTAGGTCGTTTCGTCGAAGAAAAAGGGTTGCACGATTTAATCACAGCTTATCAGCAATCAGGTGTTTCCGAGCCATTGGTACTTGTCGGCGATGCGGATCATCCTTCTGAATACAGCATGCATTTGAAGCAATTAGCGATAAAAACACCAAATGTTATTTTGACTGGTTTTTTAAAAGGTGATGCGCTGGAAGTCGTATTTTCTCAGGCCAAGCTGTTTATCATGCCGTCATATCACGAAGGGCTACCCATAGCGCTGCTGGAAGCGATGTCGTTTTCTCTACCGGTGGTGGTGAGTGATATTCCTGCTAATCTGGAAGTAGGATTGCCCGCAGGCACCTATTTCAAAGTGGGTAATGTGGCTGATTTAGCTGAGAAAATTAAGGAAAGGGTTGTTCTGGCCCCTGTCGATTACAGTGAGTTCCTGCAATCTTATGATTGGTGTGATATTGCTAAGAAAACGGCCAGCGTCTATCATTTATTAGATAAATCAATAGGTTAAAATTGAGCAACTCAACCAGACGCCCACTCATTATTGACAGGTTTTATGAAGTGCTTGATGAACAGACGCAAGCACAACTGTCTCCAAAACAGAAACAGGATATCGAGAATGCGATAATTTCGGTTACGTTGTCATCGCGGCATCGTATCGATATCCGCAAAAGCTTCCCATTTTTTGGTACGCGTTATTTTCTGGTTTTCTTGCTGGGGCGTGATTTGCGCAAACGACTGCGTAAAGAATCGGCAATAACACGCGTTGTGATGACGTTCTTGATCCTTTTTGGCGTACTGTTCGCCACACTTTGTGTTTTATTAACGCTGTACATGATCAAATCGGCGCTGGGGATTGATCTTATTCACGATTACCACGTCGGTATTTGGGATTGGTGGCTTAGCCTGAGAAATAAATAGGTCATCTTTATCCTTCATACTTCACGTTGCAGGTACGTTGACTGTAATTCCAATGATTAATCGCCTACGGAAAATGGAATCCCAATGAATATTAAAGTCTTAGCTACGTTGATGTGCATGGTATTTCCGGGGGCTGTAATGGCTGGCTCTTTGATAGTTGCCACGCCGAAAGCACTGTCTGGCCCTATCACCAACCCGGGTACTGGTATCGCTAGTTTTCATCAAGGTTATGGTGAACAACTGACCCAGGCTCAATATCCTGATACGGGTATTGAATATGAGCGTTTTTACTGGCAAGAACTAGAGCCAGTAGAAGGACAGTATAACTATGCTCTTGTTGATGAGGCCTTTAAGTTCGCGGCGATGCATCAGCCAGCCATGAATGTAGGGCTGCGTTTTATGGCGCTTGATGGCCCAGAAGCTGGGTCAAAAATTCCTGACTGGCTAATTAAGAAAGGGGTGAAAGGCGTCTGGACAGCAGATAAAAAAACCTTCGCGCCAGATTTGGATGATCCCATTTTTCTTGAGTACAGCCAGCGCCTGCTCAACGCTTTCGGTAAACGTTACGATGGTAATGAAAACCTGGCTTACGTTGATATTGGGATGGTGGGTTCGTGGGGGGAGTGGCACAACAGCAATTTCCCATCAATGAAGCCGCTTGAAAAGCGCTACACGCCAGCCCAGTTGGAAAAGTACGTCAAAATGCATTTTGCTGCATTTCCTAAAACACCCAAAATTATGTTGATTGCCGGCGGAGATAATCTGGTCAGCGCGGTAAAACAAGGTGCAGGTTGGCGTGCAGACTGTCTGGGTGACTGGCGTAACTTTTCGACAACCTGGAACCTGATGGAAGACGATTATCCCCAGCGTTTAGAGGCTGCACAGAAAGCTTATTCCGGATTTAATGATGCCTGGAAACGTGCTCCAATCAGCTTAGAAATCTGTGGCTATATGACGGAATGGAAAACGCAGCAGCATTACAGCCTGGCCGAAGTACAAAGAACGTTTGACTGGGCGATTGAGCAACATGCCAGCACGATAAATTTGAAATCACGGGCGGTGCCATCAGAATATCGCAGCATTGTCGATAAGGCGCTGGTAAAACTAGGTTATCGCTTTCGCTTAACTTCTCTGAGTCATGAATCTGTCGTGGCAAGAGGAGGTAGTCTGACTCTTAACAGCAACTGGGCTAATGACGGAATTGCGCCGATTTATCTAAAATATGATCTAGCGTATCGCGTGGTTAGCCCATTAAATAAAGTAGTAGCGCAGGGGAAAACTGCTGATGATATTCGCAGCTGGCTGCCTGGGGCCCGTTCGACGAATTATCGCCTGCAAATACCCGCAATGTTAGCAACAGGGCAATACTATATTGAAGTGGCTATGCTTGATGGGCAGGGGAAATCGAGGATTAATCTGGCGAATGAATGGAAGCAGAGTGACAGTTGGTATCGGGTATCGAAGTTTAGTATTGAGTAACGATATCGCGATGAACCTTTTAGGCAGGTTCATCGCGTGAAATGTGTCTGGGAACGATATTAAGAACCGTAACCGTTAGGGTTATTTTTTTGCCAGTTCCAGGTGTCACGCATCATTTCATCAAGTGTTCTTGTTGCTTTCCATCCTAGCTTTTGTTTTGCTAGCGATGAATCTGACCAACATTCTGCAACATCGCCCGCTCTTCTTTCTACTACTTGGTAATTGATCTTAGTCTGAGCGGCTTTTTCAAATGCCTTGATCAGGTCAATAACGGAATAACCAACACCAGTACCGAGGTTGATAGCCTTGAAAGCCGAACCTTCATTTTTATGATCCAACGCCGCCAGGTGGCCACTCGCCAAATCCAGTACATGAATATAATCACGAACACCAGTACCATCTGGTGTCGGATAATCATTGCCATAGACCGACAAGCATTCAAGCTTACCGATTGCGACCTGCGAGATATAAGGAACCAGGTTATTAGGAATACCGTTTGGATCTTCACCAATACGACCTGATGGGTGGGCGCCAACCGGGTTGAAATAGCGTAAACATGTGATATGGAACTCTGGTTGCGCGTGAGAAAAATCACGTAAAATCTGCTCAACCATGAATTTAGAGGTACCGTAAGGGTTTGTGGTACCGCCCGTCTGGCATTCTTCACTCAATGGTACTTTTTCTGGATTACCGTATACCGTTGCTGAAGAACTAAAGATCAGGCTATCCACGCCGGCGAGCAACATCTCATTAAGTAAAACCAACGTCCCAACGACGTTGTTTTCATAATATTCCAGTGGTTTGCGTACTGATTCGCCAACGGATTTTAAACCAGCAAAGTGAATAACATCAGTTATCGTATGGTTTGAGAAGATTTCCTTTAGAACGTATTTGTCTAAAATATCAGCAACGTATAATGTGGGTTCTTTTCCGGTTATTTCTGCAACCCTGTCCAGAGATGTTTTAGACGAGTTAGAAAGGTTGTCAACGACGACGACTTCATCGCCTCTCTCCAGTAATGCCAGAACGGTATGTGAGCCAATATAGCCAGCCCCGCCAGTTACAAGAATTGCCATAATATCTCCAGATAAGGATTACAAAATCGAACTCTCGATTCTGTACCGCTGTCGCTCTCAGTCAAGTTGTTCAATAGTATCAGGATTCAACAGGTTATACATTAGAAGCTTCAAGCAAAGAATTGTTTTCTGTATTTGACCAGAAGCTTAAATGATATTTTTTTCAATGGAGACAAAATACTGAATATCAAGTGTTTTGTATCGTAGGCAATATAGCTATTCGAAAAATTAAGAGTATGAATACCCTCGCTATTATTGATTTTTGGATCAATGTTTGCAACTAGCTTTTCTTCAAAGTTTGATGAGTTTATGTTTACCAACTCTTTGATAAATACAGATTTACCATAAGATCCTGGATAACACTCTTGCGTAAGAATGTAATTTTTATTATTGACCGAGTAGGGAGTTCCCGCACCGCGATGGTGATAATTACACAGTTTTAATAGAGGGTTTATTTTTTTCCACTCACCGAGTATTTCACTTGCTGTATGAATGACCATTTCATTTTTCAGCGTTGTGGAAATTAAGTAACAAGTATTATCTAAAGTGAAATATATATTATCGGTAAACTCCGCATCGGATATCAATACTTTCACTTTTTCCCAGCGCACAGGGAATTCGGTGGACTTAAATAAGATGACCTCTTTGCGTTCTGATGACTCTGGGATCATGAACAGGTTGCCATCAAGGTAAAATAAGTAGGGGAATGACAAATGACATTTCAGTGCATCAAATCCTTCCAGCTTTATATCTTCAATTTCATCAAGATTATTGTTTAGAGTACGACACCTCAGAATCCCTTTCGAGTTAAGAAAGCTAAATGCCTCATAGAAAACATAGAGCTTGTCATCTTTCTCAATAATAAATGGGTCTGCCTGGAAGGTGTATTTTTTATTAAGTAACTGTGCTTTTGAATTACGTAGTATATCCAGAGTATTTTCAGGAAACGAATGAGAGTTATTTTTAATGATCATGATATCCCATGATTCATGAAAAAATAACTTCCTGATTAATTTATTGTTTTTGTTTAACATTTTATCATATTGTCCATATTAGTTATTACTAGAATCAGGAAAAACATGATGCTTATTCTTTTATAGTTATAAGAAATGATTAACAAACGGTGGGTTGTGAGTTTGTAGATGTTGATTTAAATCCAGGAAACAAAACACGCTACCGCCCCTGGCTTATCAGCAACCAAAGTACTGTTGTAAAGAAATGTCAGTAATATCATGCAGTGAGCATAGAAATACACCATGCGAAAGAGCGATATCGTCAGCCCTTCCGCGGTTCTGTGTGTTCAATTTGTTTGGTTATATCGCAAAATACTCAGCCATCCCTCCGTGTTTAGCAGAGCTCAGTCGTTGTACGTGGAAAACACGAAGATGCTGCTGTTTAGCAGTATAGCCACTCAGCCAGTATTCGCCTTTGATAATTAAAAAATAGTATTAGTCTCTGAGCTATGCCAATCCTATGCGTTCTGGCAGTAAGAAGTACAGTCCAAAAACTGGTAGGTAACAGTAGGCTACCGGAATAAAGGCAGTATTAATAAAGAGTTAAACAGGGATGAATTTAGCAGGAATGACAAATGGGAAAGTGTAGTGTTATTTACTAATGAAAACCGGCAAGCACAATTGAACCTTGCCGGTAGTGTTTAATTAAGCTTGAGTATCCAGAGTAGATAATTCCTTATCTACGAAATACAGGCCTTCACCACTTTTCCCGACCAAACTTAATTTATCCAGTACAGATTTAAACAGTTTCTCTTCTTCATGCTGCTCAGAAACATACCATTGTAGGAAATTGAAGGTTGGATAATCCTGTGATGTCATCGCGGCATGAGCCAGTTCATTAATCTTACGACTAATTAACTGTTCGTGTTCATAAGTGGCGCTGAACAGGTTATCCAGAGAGGAGTAATCATGGTCTGGTGCAGGGATTGCATTGATGCGTGGCAAACTTCCAGTGTCAGTTAAGTAAGCAAACAGGCGCTGCATATGCTCCATCTCTTCCTGAGCATGGCGACGCAGGAAAGCGGCAGCCCCTTCAAAGCTATGATAGCTGCACCAGGCACTCATTTGTTGATAAAGCAGGGAAGAGTAAAGCTCAAGATTCATTTGTTCGTTAAGTTTTTCGATCATTTCAGCTTTAAGCATGGTGTGCTCCGGGATAATTGTGATTTAACAATAGCGTTACTTTAATTTTATTATTTCTATAATGCAAAGAAATTGTTAATTATATTATTGTAATGAGAATGGTTGCTAATATTATTATTTTTTATAACTGGAATAAGAATGATTACTATTTGATGTGAGAGGCTGGTCGATATATATCAACCAGCGTGTTTTCAATTTCTGAAAGTTATCGCACTATTATTGGACAACAGCCTCATCTCTTAAGTATTTCTCCATGCCAACACCGCGGCACTGGTACTCAAGTGTCACTTTCTGGTTCAGACACACTGCACCGCTGGTCAGGCTACAAGTTTTAATCGGCTCACCGTAAGGGAATGCGGCGACATATCCCCATTGCTGGCACTGGTGACTAGCCGTTGATTGCGCAATGTAGCTATCCACTTTTGCATTTTGAAGCGGGGCAAGATCAAAACCCAGGCGAACCACGCCAGCCATTTCGCTGCTTTTGACGGGCTGAGGTGTTTTATTGATGGTACAACTGGTTAATAACGCAGCCGCCAAAATTAAATAAACAGTTTTCATCACGTTGGTGCTCAAATGATATTTTTTATAATGTTAGCACGCAGTATTAACAGGGAATTATCAACAATATAAAACTTCTTAATTTTACTTAAATTATTCAATCCGATTACCCCTATCGCAAATTTAAGTGTTATATCAGGTGAAAAGTAACCTTCAGTAATATTTATGAGTTGATTAAATTTTGATCGCAAATGGCATCAAGTTTAGCTGAATCGTGCCGACAATACTGCTAATGCACAACTTGATCTCAATATTGGCATACATAAACCGAATAAACGGGGCCGGGATCTTGTCCACTTGTGCAGGAAGACCTTTTCTTTTTCACCAGGGAAACACATAGCATGAAGTTTATTCGTAATATCAAAATCCGCGTCATGGTGGTGCTGATACTTATCCTCTCGTCGGTTGCCTGGTTTGGTGTTTCAGGATTTGCACTGTGGTTCCTACATGATTTACAGCAAAACCTTGCGTTGGATGCCCGGCAAGAAAAGTGGATTACTGTCGTACAGTATTTATTAGGGGCTTCGGTAGTCGCAAGTATTGCCATCACGCTGGTGACCGAACGCTATCTTTATCATTGCCTTGTTAAACCCGTTGAGAGCATCAGGGCGCATATGCATATTCTTGCGCGCGGGGAACTTGAAGCTGAACTACCGGATTTCGGCAGCAACTGTATCGGACTTATGGTTTCACCCATCCAAAAAATGCAGTCAAACTGGGGAAAAGCCGTTTCTAATATTCGTTCCAGCGCCAGCGCCATTCGTGGAGATGCAACGGAAGTAGCGGGAGTGAATAACGAGCTGTCAACTCGTTCTGAACAACTTGCTGCGGCATTAGAAGAAACAACCGCTAGCATGGAGCAATTGAGCAGTACCGTCACGCTGAATGCTGAAAACGCCAGCCATGCGAGTTTACTGGCAAAAAATGCGACTAAGACTGCACGCAACGGCGGTGAATCGGTGAGAAAAGTAATGACGACAATGGAGACGATTACCAGCAGCTCGCACAAAATTGTTGATATTACGACGGTCATTAATAGCATCTCTTTCCAGACCAATATTCTGGCGCTCAATGCCGCAGTTGAGGCCGCTCGTGCAGGCGAGCAGGGGCGTGGTTTTGCTGTGGTGGCAAGCGAAGTGCGCAATCTGGCGCAACGCAGCGCACTAGCAGCAAAAGAGATTGAAATCTTACTAAAAGAGTCTGTAGATAACATTCATACCGGGTCAGAGCAGGTGAAGAACGCGGGTGAGGCGATGGGGGAAATCCTGGATGCCGTTACGCAAGTGAATAATATTATGGGTGAAATTGCTACCGCGTCAGGTGAGCAGAGTAAAGGTATTGGACAAGTGGGGATTGCCGTCAGGCAAATGGATGCAGTGACGCAACAAAACGTCAGTCTGGTTCATAAATCAGCATTGTCTTCGGGTGAGTTAGAAAAGCAGGCGCATCAGCTTAACGATATTGTGGCAATGTTTCGTATCGCCAAACCTGCGTAAACCAGCGCGGTTATTCTCAGCAAAATGCAGAAGTGTGAGCACCTCTTAATTTTTTAAAACAAAATTTCATTAAATTTGAAAGTATGTTTGCTAGATAGTATCGTTAATGCATACCAAAGCTATTCACCGCGGGAAATCCCGTGACCCAATCAGGAGACGGAAATGAAAATAGCACTGATGATGGAAAATAGTCAGGCTGGCAAAAACGCAATTATTCTTAATGAGTTGCAAGCGGTTGCTGCTGAAAAAGAGTACCCGGTTTACAACGTAGGTATGAGCGATGAACAGGATCACCACCTGACCTATATCCACCTCGGTATTATGGCCAGTATTCTGTTGAACTCTAAAGCTGTCGATTTCGTAGTGACTGGTTGCGGCACAGGCCAGGGGGCAATGATGTCCTTGAACATCCACCCTGGTGTCGTTTGCGGCTACTGCCTCGATCCAGCAGATGCTTTCCTGTTCTCACAAATCAACAACGGTAACGCGTTGTCACTGGCTTTTGCTAAAGGCTTCGGCTGGGGTGCAGAACTGAACGTGCGCTACATGTTCGAAAAAGCATTCACTGGCCGTAAAGGCGAAGGCTACCCGATTGAGCGTAAAGAGCCGCAGGTTCGTAACGCCGGTATCCTGAACCAGGTTAAAGCGGCTGTTGTGAAAGAAAACTATCTGGATACTCTGCGTTCTATTGACCGTGAGCTGGTGAAAACCGCTGTGACTGGCGAACGTTTCCAGCAATGTTTCTTTGAAAACTGCCAGAATAAAGAGATTGAAGCGTTCGTTCGCGAAATCCTTGCATAAGATCTTTTACGGCCAGCTTTTGCTGGCCGTACTCTTTGTGCCAACACCGTTTTAATTCCTGACGCTTTTAGCGCCATCCTTCAATACGCCCACCAAAATGTGGAACCGTTTGCTGTGGCAATTTC
Organism: Buttiauxella sp. B2; assembly: GCF_006376615.1. Classification (GTDB taxonomy): domain Bacteria; phylum Pseudomonadota; class Gammaproteobacteria; order Enterobacterales; family Enterobacteriaceae; genus Buttiauxella. The sequence goes on along the minus strand of NZ_VEXQ01000001.1, from coordinate 505,088 downwards.
TGACGTTCAGCCGCCATATGCTGCTCATCCCAATGCTCACGGTTTATCCCTTGTACTGGCATCACCTCCGGCCAATCTTGTTGCACAGCGCTCGTTTTCGGATGCGGATTATGCAAAGAAGGGCTGTTAAAAGGTTGGATCGCTTCAGCCATTGCCTGGGAGGCAATTAGCGACAACATCAGCAATAAGCAAATCGGTACGCGTTTCATCATGACCTCAACGACACTTCACCGTTATCGTTAAGTATAATTGAGGCCAGAAACTCTATTACTGCGAAGTGGGTTATTGCTTTTTGGACACGCTGCTTCCGGCATTGCGCGGTAGGCGCAATAAATCAACCAAGCCTGACAGACAAATTAGCGTAATCAGCACAAATGAAATTTTAATCGAGATACCTGGAATGTCTGAGATATCAAGCCACTGGCTGATTTTATCGCCAAGACGGATCCCAATAGCACCAAGCGTAATTCCCAACCCAACTGAAAGCTGCGTCGCCGTGCTAAATAGCGTATTGGCGTAGCTCATTTGTGCGGATGGCACATCTGAAAACGCAAGGGTACTGATTCCGGTAAATTGCATCGAACGGAACATACCGCCAAAGAAAAGTATCGGCACTGTTAACCAAACTGCGGTAGTGGGGGTGAGAAATGCACAGGCCAACAAAGAAGCGACGTTCAGCAACCCATTAATAATCAGTAATTTTTTGAATCCTAACGCGCGAATCAACGCAGTAGTGGCCGGTTTCATGGCGAGATTTCCGGCAAACACGGCTAATACCAACAAACCGGAATGAAAGGCGTCCATTCCGAAACCCACCTGGAACAGCAACGGCAATAGAAACGGTACAGCACTGATAGAAGTACGGAACAATGACCCTCCGTACATCGTCACACCAAAGGTTTGAATCTTCAGGGCTTCAAGACGAATCATCGGATGTTTTGTATGTTTGAAGTGCCACAGCGAAAACCACAATGCTGCTGCCCCCAACAGCAGAAGGCTAATGGTTGGCAGCATATTGACCTGTGATTCCCCGAGCATTTCCAGGCCGTAAACCAGGCTAATCATCGACACTGCGGTGCTGGTAAAACCGGTGCCATCAAACGGACGGCGTTCGTCATCATGAATATCAGGGATTAGCCGCCATGCCAGCGCCATTGCAATAAGCCCAAGCGGCAGGTTGATATAAAAAATCCAACGCCATGATGCGTAGCTGGTGATAAATCCCCCCAGCGGCGGGCCAATAATAGGCGCAACCAATGCAGGCCAGGTCAGTGTGGCGATGGCGGTGATAAGCAAATGTTTAGGTGTGGTACGCAAAACAGCCAACCGCCCAACGGGAACCATCAGCGCGCCGCCAACCCCTTGCAACACGCGCATTGCGACAAATTGCTCAAGCGTATTGGCGATACCACACAGCACCGAAGAAAATGTGAAAATACCTAACGCCAGGGTAAAGACTTTACGTGCACCGAACCTTTCAGCAATCCAGCCACTAGCGGGGATTAGCACCGCCAGAGTGAGCAAATAAGCGCTCATACCGATATTCAAATCAACAGCGTCGACACCGAAGGTTCGTGCCATTTCCGGTAGCGCCGTGGCGATAACCGTTCCATCAAGAAATTCCATGAAGAAAGCACCAGCAACCAATAACGCCATTGCAGAAATGCCACGTTTTGGTGCCGGAGTTGGGGCGTCAGTCATGAGGGAAACTCAAAATTAAAATAATGTTTTAAAAATTCACGAAGCCAATTAACCAGTTAAGTATTGGATATGCAAGCCATTTTGTGTGACTAAGATGTAAAATCCACACTCTGAATGTGTGATGTGCATCGCAAAACTATTGATTTGTGTGACGGATGTCATATTATTAAGCCCATAACGAGCAACACCTGCAAAAATAAAAACTGGAGCACACAATGAAACTGCGCAAAATCCTAAAAAGTATGTTCGAGAACTACTGCAAAACCTTCAAAGATGTACCACCTGCCGGCATGTTTTAATCTGCTGACTCCAAAAAAACCTGCTGCGGCAGGTTTTTTTATGCCTGAAATTTGTCTTACCTCTCGTGTCGTTCCTGCTTTATACCCACAATTTTCTCTTTAGCACTTTTTCGCATAACGTTATGCGTTTTACACTTATTTACAATGTGGGTATGGCTGGTGCACTATGCGGTCTCTAATTGAGACGGAGTCCGTGAATAAATGCGTAAACCCCTGTTGTTATCTACGCTGTTTGCCTCTTTGGCCCTGGCCCTATCCGGCTGTGATGATGCGAAAACTGATACTGCGGTAAATCCTGCCCCAGCAAAACAAGCATCCCAGGATGGCGGCAATTTAATTGTTGGCGTGACCACCGGTGATCCGTTAGCGATGAACCCGCTGTACGCCAGCGACCGTACCACGCTAACTATTATGCAAGCGCTGTATGCGCCGCTTTATAGTTTCAACGGCGACAAGATTGAATGGGGTCTGGCTGAAAGCCTGACACCTTCAGACGACAACCTCTCATATATTTTAAAACTCAAACCGAATCTGAAATGGCAGGATGGTAAAGCTATTACCGCAGACGACGTGGTGTTTACCTTTAATAAATTGCTTGATGAGAAACAACACAGTTTCTTCCGTAGCATGTTTGTCTATGGTGATAAACCTGTTCAGGTCAGCAAAGTTGATGACCAGACAGTTAAATTCACTTTGCCACAGGTAAGTGCCGCATTCGTTGGCACATTGGTACAGATTTACCCAATCCCACAGCACGTGTTTGCCAATGAAAATGGTGACCTTGAAAAGAGCGCCAAAAATGATGCTCCGGTGGGTTCTGGCCCGTTCAAATTCAAAGAATATCGTGCCGGACAATATTATGCGCTGACACGTTTTGATGATTACTGGAACGGTAAACCGAAACTGGATGCAGTGACTTATCGTTTCGCAAAAGACAGCAACGCCGCCAACCTTGCGTTGCAAAATGGCGAAATCAACATGAAGATGATTGACCCGCAAGACGTTACGCGTCTGAAATCCAGCGGCAAATTCGACTTCGTCATCTATCCCGAAGGCCGTCTGGCTTATATGACGTTTAACCAGAATGTCGATAGCATGAAGAACAAGGCGCTGCGTCAGGCCATTGCATATGCCATCAATAAAGATGAACTGGTTCAGGCAGCATTCTCATCGCTGGATTACGCGCAGCCTGCTGCATCTATTCTGACACCAGACACGCTCTACCAAACTAATGATGTTGAAACCTATAAATTCGACGTTGAGAAAGCGAAAGCGCTGCTTAAAGAAGCGGGTGTACCGGACAATCTGAAACTGCGTCTTGCTTATATCAACACCAACAAAACCCAGGAAAGCATGGGGCTGTATATTCAGCAGCAGCTGAAAAATGTCGGTATCGCAGTAGAGTTATTGCCGATGGACGCTAATGCCATGTCACAGCGCAGCCTGGATATGAAAAATACCTCTTATGAATTGAGCCTTAGCGGCTACATCATGGGCATGGAACCTGACGGCTATAAGTCTTTGTATATGAGCAATGAAGCTTATAACTACGCGCATTATAAGAACCCTGCGTTCGATGCGTTGTGGAACCAGGGGGCAACAGAAACCGACAAAACCAAGCGTGCTGATATTTATAAGCAAATCCAGCAAACCGTAGCAAACGATATGGCCTGGTATCCAATTGCCTACACCAATGCGATTGTGGCAGTGGATAAACGTTTTGGCGGTACGAAAGAAGCTGAACCTAAGCCGGTTTACATGTTCCAGGACTTGTCGAAAATCCATCAACAATAATTAATCACCTCTCCCTGGTTTCTTTTATTGAGGCGGCCAGGTTTGAGTATGTGCTTTTTTCTTCTTTCATTGAAAGAAGGCCGGGTGAGGGCGCCAGTCCTCTCCCGGCTTCGCTATTTTGAGGCTGTATGAACAATGTGTTAGTACGACGCCTGGCGCAACTGGTGCCGATGCTATTCTTCATCTCGCTGGTGTCGTTTTTGCTGGTCAAACTGGCACCCGGCGATCCGGTGCAGGCGTACATTACGCCGCGTATGAGCCCGGAGGATATCGAGCGTATCCGTCACAGCCTGGGGCTTGATAAACCCATGTTTATGCAATACCTGTTGTGGCTGAAAAACGTGCTGCAAGGGGATTTAGGTTATTCACTGATATACCATCGCCCAGTGTTAACCATGATTGCCGAGCGTATTCCGGCAACCCTCGGTCTGATGGGAGCATCACTGGTTCTGGCGATAGTGCTGGCTATCCCGCTGGGTTTGTTGGCTGGGGCGTTTAAACACCGCTGGCTCGATCATTTTCTGAACATGTTTGCCTATATCGGTATCTCTGTACCCATTTTCTGGTTTGGTATTTTGCTGATAACGGTGTTTTCCGTGCAGCTAAATTGGTTACCAAGCATGGGCATGCGCACCATTGGTGTGGACGATTCGTGGCTGGATGTATTTCGCCACGGTATTTTACCGTGTATTGCACTGACTTTTTATAACCTATCAAACTACGTGCGTTACATCCGCTCTAACACCATTACCCAGCTTTCGGCCGATTACGTGCAAACACAGTTGGCATACGGTGCTACGCGTCGCTCAATTTTATTCCGCCACGTTCTCAAAAACGTGTTGCTACCTGTTATCACCTTGTTTGGCCTCTCTTTTGGTGAGCTGGTGGTTGGGGCGTATGTAACAGAAAGCGTGTTTTCCTGGCCGGGGATGGGCCTGCTAGGGATTCAGTCGATTACATCGCTGGATTACCCGTTGATCATGGCGATGATCATGCTTTCTTCGACGATGCTTATCGTCGGTAATTTATTGGCAGATTTGTTATATCGCGTGGCTGACCCGCGCATTAAGGCGTTGAGGTAAGACGATGAGTAGACGTTGGCAACAAGTTAAACATGGCCTGAAACGTAATCGTCCAGCTCAATTTTCGTTACTGGTACTGATAATCTTCAGCATTGCCGCATTATTGGCGGCGCTTAGCCCGTGGGATCCCAACCAGATGTCGCTGACTGCAAGGCTACTGCCGCCTGATGCCACACACTGGTTCGGCACCGATGACTACGGGCGTGACTATTTCACCCGCGCATTGTACGGCGGGCAGATTTCTCTGATGGTCGGTTTTTTGGCAATGCTATTTTCAACTTTGATTGGCACGCTGGTGGGCACAGTAAGTGGCTATTTTGGCGGGCGAATTGACAACCTAATGATGCGGGTGGTCGATATTTTGTTGTCGATTCCAGCGTTCTTTTTATTGTTAGTTTTAAATGCTTATTTGAAGCCTGGGATCGCCAACATTATTCTTATTATCAGCGCGCTGACCTGGATGAATATGTCGCGTTTGGTGCGAGCAGAAACCTTGTCGGTCAAAGAGCGAGAATACGTGGTTTATGCGCGTGCCTGTGGTGAACATCCGTTAATCATTATTGCACGTCACATTATCCCAAGCATATTGCCCACCATTATGGTGGCGGCAACGCTGAATATCGCCTCTGCGATCTTGATGGAATCGACGTTGAGTTTCCTTGGACTTGGCGTGCAGCAACCCAATGCGTCATGGGGAAGCATGCTGAACAATGCGCAATCTTTCATCGGTGAAGCCACATGGCTGGCGATGTTCCCTGGCGTTCTGATTTTGCTGACGGTATTGAGTTTTAATGTACTTGGCGACGTATTGCGAACCGCCTTTGAGCCAGGAGCGAATCGTGATGAATAACTTACTGGAACTCGACAACCTGCAAACCTCCTTTTTCACCCGTGAAGGGGAAGTGAAGGCGGTGCGTGGCGTGAGCTTTGCGGTGAAACGTGGCGAAGTCGTCGGTATTGTCGGCGAATCTGGTTGTGGCAAAAGTGTCACCTGTAAATCGGTGCTCAAACTGCTGGGCAGCAACGGCAAAGTAGTGGGCGGGCATGTCCATTTTATGGGCGAAGATTTGGCCCGTAAAACACCAGAGCAAATGCGCCATATTCGCGGCAATGACATTGCTATGATCTTCCAGGATCCGATGACCGCACTCAATCCCGTGCTGACTATTGGCAAGCAGATGAGCGAGATCCTGATTCGTAATCAGAATCTCAATAAAAAAGCGGCGAAAGAAAAATCTATCACCATGCTGCAACAAGTGGGGATTGGTAACGCCGAACAGCGTTATAACCAGTATCCACACGAATTCAGCGGTGGAATGCGCCAGCGCGTGATGATAGCGATTGCGCTGTCTTGTCACCCTGCATTATTGATTGCCGATGAGCCAACGACCGCGCTGGATGTGACTATTCAAGCGCAAATATTACGTCTGCTAAAACAACTGCAACAGCAAACTGACACGGCAATCATGCTGATTACCCACGATCTTGGTGTTGTGGCGCAGGTTTGCTCGCGCGTGGTAGTGATGTACGGAGGACTGGTGATGGAGCAGGGCAGCGTGGAGGATATTTTCTATCGTCCGGCGCACCCTTACACCCGCGGGCTGCTGGCATCGCTGCCACGCCAGGGTGAAGTGAGCGCTCGTTTGTCTCCGATTGAAGGTTCCCCGCCGGGGCTGCTCAATCCGCCTCCGGGCTGCCCGTTTGCCGAACGTTGTCCACAGCGCATGGAACGCTGCAATACTTTACCGCCGATGTACCAAACAGGCGCAGGACATCAAGCCATGTGCTGGTTATGGGATTCGGAGGTGAATAATGCAGGACGTTAAGCCGTTAGTTCGCGTGAAAGGGCTGCGCAAATACTTCCATAGCCATCAGGGCTGGTTTAACAAAACGCCGCCGGTGAAAGCCGTTGATGGTGTGAGTTTTGACATCTTCCCTGGCGAAACCTATGGGCTGGTGGGGGAGTCAGGTTGTGGGAAATCGACTTTAGGGCGCAGCGTATTACGCCTGTTTGATATTACCGACGGTGAAATTGAGTTCGCCGGTCAGGACATTGCCAAAATGAGCGACCAGCAACTTAAACCACTGCGACGTCGCATGCAGGCAATTTTCCAGGACCCATACTCATCGCTCAATCCAGGTATGACGGTGGCGCAGTTAATTGCCGAACCGATGAAAATCCACGGTTATGGCAAAGAACAGCGTGAATCGCGTACGCTTGAATTGCTGGAAAAAGTAGGGCTAAAAGCCGAACATCTAAACCGTTTTCCACATGAATTTAGTGGCGGTCAGCGTCAGCGTATTAGCATTGCCCGAGCATTGTCGGTTAACCCTGAATTTGTGCTGTGTGATGAACCGCTTTCGGCACTGGATGTTTCAGTGCAGGCGCAAGTGGTGAACATTTTGCAGGATTTACAGCAGGCATTTGGGCTGACTTACCTGTTTATCGCGCACGACTTATCGATGGTTCGCCATATTTCTGACCGTATTGGCGTGATGTACCTCGGCACACTGGTGGAAGAAGCCCCGGCGGAGACACTTTATACCGAACCCGCACACCCCTATACCCGGGCGCTGCTGGCATCCATCCCAGTTGCTGACCCGCATGTGCAAATGCTGGAGCAGGGCGGCATCAAAGGTGAACTGCCGGGTGCCATGAGCGACTGGCCCGGTTGTAAATTTAGTAATCGCTGCCCAAGAGCAATGGAAAAATGTCAGAGCCACTCGCCAATAATGCAGGAGATTTCCCCTGGTCATCGGGTTGCTTGCTGGTTGTTCAACGAGTCGCAATGATTACCGATACCGTTTCAGCTTGCAGAAATGTACTATGGCGCCCATTGCTAAACAGGAGAGAAATGATGTCTGAACAATTATCTGCCGACCAGGAACTGGTATCCGACGTGGTGGCATGCCAACTGGTGATTAAACAAATTCTGGATGTAATTGATGTGATTGCTCCGGTTGAAGTGCGCGAAAAAATGGCAAAACAATTGAAGACCATTGATTTCGCCACGCATCCAGCAGCGGCAGATCCGGTGACCCGCCGTGCGATTCAAAAAGCGATTTCGTTGATTGAGTTGAAGTTTACGCCACAGGGCGAAACGCATTAAATCTGCAAGTTAATCGCCCTTTGTGAAAAGGGCGATTCATGGTTAGAAGAACGTCATCACCAGCAAGTAACTCGCAACGCAAGCGCAACTCACGCCAATCAGCCCAGGCAAAATGAAACTGTGGTTAATGATGAATTTGCCAATTTTCGTGGTGCCGGAGCGGTCAAACCCGATACAGGCCAGGTCGCTTGGATACGTTGGAAGTACAAAATAGCCATAGGATGCCGGGAAGAAGGCAATTAGCATTTTCGGCTCAACGCCTAGCATCAGCGCCATCGGGGCGACGGCGGTTAAAGCAGCTGCCTGGCTATTGACCAGTTTAGAAACCAAAAACAGCACGATGGCATAAGTCCACGGATGGCTTTTCACCACGCCTTCCAGCGCCATTTTTAACTCTTCAAGATGTGCCTGGAAGAAAGTATCACTCATCCATGCCACACCAAATACTGAGAAAATTGCCACCATTCCGGCTTTAAACACCGCACCGTTTGAGATAGCTGAGGCATTAACTTTGCAGACAATCAGCATCACGGCACCGGCAATCAGCATCATCATCTGGATAACCAGATTCATAGACAGTGGTTTTAATGCACCTTTGATCTCAAATGCTGGACGCAGTGTCGGAATTGCTCCTAATAACACCACGACCAAAATCCCTGCGAAGAAAATCCACGTTGACCAGTAAGCTTGTTTTGGAAAAACCTGGTTCATCAGCGTTTCGCTACTGCCGTAGATAAACTCACGTTGCTTAGGATCTTTGAGCTTTTCCTGAAACTCGATGTCGTCTTTTAAATCTTTGCCGCGACGCAGACTCCACAATGCGGCAATCAGCACGCCAAATAATGAGGCAGGTACGGAAACGCACAGAATATCGAGGATACCCCATGCCTGACCAATACCATGATTAGCCGCAATAATCGAAATGAGTGATACCACTGCAACGGATACTGGTGAGGCGGTAATCGCCATTTGTGAGGCAATAGAAGCTACCGCCATTGGGCGTTCCGGGCGAATACCTTTCTTGAGGGCGATATCAGCGATAATCGGGAACATGGTGTACACCACGTGGCCCGTACCACACAGAAACGTCAGCATCCAGGTAGTGAAAGGGGCTAGTAGCGTGATGTGTTGAGGATGTTTACGCAGCAGGCGCTCGGCGAACTGCATCATTACATTTAGGCCACCTGCTGTTTGCAATGTTGCCGCACAACCAATTACGGCAAGAATAGTCAGCATTACATCGACCGGGGGTTTTCCTGGCTCAAGGCCGAAGATAAAAGTCAGTATAAACAGCCCAATCCCACTGATTAAACCTAACCCCATCCCACCGAAGCGTGTCCCTACCAACAGACATAAAATAATGACAATGAATTCAATAGTTATCATGGTAATCCCTTAACGTTACTGTTCACGTTAGCATTACAGAATGTAAGGGTTACCATTGAGACACAGATCTTATTTGTTAAAATTCAATAAAAACATGTAGTTATAACAAATAATTAACAATTGAGAGAAAGTGGCGGATTAATACAAGCATCATCCGCCATTAGTCCTGGAAGGGAATATGCACAGTTTTAAGGTGAGGAAGTACTGTACAGTCTTCGGCAACATCAACCACTAACGTCATTTCACCGCGTTTGAGAAAAATGCGTATACCGTTGGTATCTGGCGTGACTTGCATATCAGTTATCGGTTGCTGGGTGTCAAAATCCCAGACGCAAACAAATTCGGGGTTTTGCTCCTTACTGCGTAGAACCAGATAGCTCAGGTCCTGAACGGCTGGGTTATCCGGCGCATTTCCTTGCCACAACTCGGCCTGGCCATATAGCCATAAAGCTTGCCCACTTTGTGCGGTGGAAAAGTGTCGCGGCTGGCTATTGGTCAGTTGCACGACATGGGCATCATGCATGATTGCCAGCGGGCCATGTGTACTAAATATCGCGGGTTCACCTTCCACATCAAGCGTTTTTCCTTGCAGATGTAGTGTCCAGTCGATTTGTTGGTTATGTGGGTTTTGCACGCAACTGATATCGATTAATACGTTATCCAGCCATAGTAAACGGCGGCGAAAACGCACATCTTTCCAGGCTTCGCTGTCCCACTGCACTCGGGTATGGCTATCAAGTTCAGGTGGTGTTTGCCGCCAGTCCACTTGGGTATCCAGCCAGCAGAAAGCATCACTTTCATGATATTGCTGCACGACAGGGATCGCGGGTGGCTGGTTGGTTTGGTTAACCGTTATGGTGTTGTGTGTGGCGCTATTTTTGTAATACGCATAATGCATTGGTGCGCCATAGCCGGTGGTGCCGAGATCAGGAAGAATTTCTTCTGCACCATTAAAAAGCACGATATTCAGGCGATCGTAGTGATCATGTTCGCCACCATAAGGTGAATGTTTTACTAATAACGCTCTTTTCTTTTGCGCATCACGCCAGATAGTCAGGCCACAATCCGGGGCATGAAGATGACTCGTTGGAATCAGCTCAGGAACCTGTTCCGGCAGCGGTGTGGTGTAAAGAAATGTATCAAGATGAGGGTGCGGCTTACGCTGATTGATAGCTTTCAGGGCCGCGGCGTACTGCGGGTCCTGATAGTAATGCCAGGCAAATTCATAAAGGTAACTGTGGTCGAGTTTTTCCTGGCCGTAGATGCAATCGTTAATACGCGGGAATGAGCCGTCAGGCATCAGCAGTGTTAGCGGGAAGCTGAGCATTTTTCTATAGTACGGCTCATCCAACAGGCTCCAGCGTGTACCTATCGCCATCTTTTCAAATGCCAGGAACCCTTGCAGGGCGTAGAAGTGATAATGGATTGACCCCTCGAACCATAAACCTTCCTCGAACAACCCATGCTCAAGTTGATAACGCAGCCCATAAGGTTGGTTGAGTGCAAATTCCAGCAATGATTCATCTTCAAGAACAAAGCCCAAAACGCCTACCGCGCAGCCGATTTTGACTTCGTGGTTATGCAATTGCGCAGTGCGATGGGCCATCAAAAACTGCGCGCCTTCACGTAACAGGCGCGTGGTGATGTATTCACGTTGTTCAGTGTTTAGCGCTTCACTAATGCAATCGTAACCTAAGGTAAAATCAAGCAGGCAGTTGGCTTCACACAAGGTCTGGGCATTCATCTTGCCCGGCCCGTTGTAGGGGATGCCACCGTGGATTGCATATCCTGGATAAAACTCGGCATAGCGCATCAGCAACTCGCTGACTTTATCCAGATAATGGCTTTCCCCTGTGAGTTGCCACAATAAACCTAACTGGTGACAGGCTTTAGCGTTTAGCCCATTGAGTTCGCGCCACCAGGCACCGTCGTAAGGCTCACCGCTAAACCGCTTCCCGTCTATTGGGCAACAATGAGAAGTGGGGTTGTCACGGTCCCACACCAGTCTTACCGCGTGTTCAGGGCAGTAATAATAGAGATTCCAGGTTGCGAGTGCAGTTTCCGGCACCCTCACTGGGTTATTAAGCACTACCGCATTATCTGCTATCAACAGCTCAAGTATTTCTGGCTGCTCTGAAACCCGTTGCCGGAGAAGAATAAGTTGTTGCGTGGTGAACTGCTTCATCGCTCGATCCTTATTCTCAATCAGTGTTGTTTCAAAGGGGTAATAAGATGAGAAATATCATCCGGATATTTCGCCATAAGCCATTGGGCTTTCTCAGTAAACAGTTTGTCGTCAGGCCATGCACGCGCGGCACTCACCATGTTAACCAATGCTTTTTTATCATCCATTTTATCAATATCCTTCCACGGCCATTGCTCGTTGCTATTAATGTAGTTCGCGACGTAGGTGTAACCTTTGCGCAGATTATGGTCATCCAGCGAGAAGTTCCAGACATCCACGTCGGCGAGTTCCCCTAAACGTCCCAGTTTGTTATACGCCTCAAGATGGAAGTTGCTGTAGTGCCATGGGCGAGTACGCTCAATTTCTGCCATCTGGCGGCCTTCTCTATCAAAATGAGAAGGAATACGGCGCAACTGGGTTATTTGCAGACGTTTTTTTGCACCCGCAGTGTCACCACTAAACAGGGCAAACGATGCGGCCTGTAAATCAAAATATGTCCCGTGATTGTTGTGCCAGTTATCTTCTTCAAAACCGTTTTGGCTGGTGGTCATCCAGTGGTAAAAATCGCCATACCACTGTTTTATGTTCTTGTAATCATCCTCACTGAGAACATTTGCCGGGCGCAGCAGCTCAACGGCGTCAATCACTTCAACCAGTGCACGGCTGTCAATCAGGCCGATCCCACGTCCGTCATTAATTCCAGGAATAGCCTGTGCAAATTGCAGGTTGGGATTCATACGTGTTTCAGGTTTTACAAACCAGTTTAATAGCTGATCGCGGGCTTTATCAGCATAGGCCGGGTTTTGGGTGAATTGCCACGCCAGTGCCAGCGTCCAGACATCATTACTCATATTGACCAGGCGTTTTTTATCCGTGGCATCACTGTTGGCATCAGGATTGGTTTGGCCATCTTTGCGAATGTAGGGCAGACCATCTTTTTTAGTCGGATCTGGCCACCAGTAAGGTGGGAAACTGTAGTAATCGTGTTTGTCGCCGCTGGCGGCGGTCAGGCTTTTATCCATTACTGAATAAAGGGGTTTGGTCAGCGCCTTATCGGCTCCGGTAATTAATTTTTGATACGCACCTACAAACTCAGGATTTTGTGCCTTCACCTGTTGCTGACTGTAGCGCAAATCATCGAGTTTAATTTGGAGTGGGTGTGCATCGGCGGCATACAACGGGGTGACATTCAATACACCGCCAACAGCCAGCGAAAGTAATGACAAGCAAGACAATAAAGTGGGTTTTGTCTGGCGCATATTTTCTCCGTCAATCGGTAAATTTATCGAATAATACTTGGGTGATAAGCATTACAAATCAGACGCTCAGGCGTCGAAATATACTTTTCATTCACTCATGGTGTTATTAGCTCTCGTTAAACATGAGGCTGGAATTAATATTTATGATGTTGAGTGCGCAGTGTAAGAGACGGAATTAAATTTTATGTGACTTATATCAAGTTAATGCTCTCAACACGAAATACCCATCTGAAATGTGCAGGTCGTCACTAAAATGAGTGATTTTAAATTATTTTTTATCAGTTGCTGATTTTGTTGATAATTTTAACTATTTGAATTTAATTGTTATTTTAATATTCGTGTTTTTTGGGTTGTGTTAATGCGTGATGGGTAGCACGTTTTTAAATTATGAAACGACATTTCTGTTTTGGAGCGTTGTGTTTATTTGTGGGCTTCTATTTAATTACCGGGCAGCCTTTCCCTTTATGGAAATAACCTGCTTCACACCATATCTTCAATAAGTGAATCTCTAATAAAATAAGGATGTGAATATAAATGTTTTCTAAAAAATTAAAATCCGTATTACTGATCTCTGCCCTGGGTGTGAGTTTCTCACAAGCGTTTGCTGCCGAAACATTGAATGTATGGATTCGCGCCAGCAATGATTCTAAAAATATTTACACCCAAGAAGCTGAAACTTTTGAGAAAAAAACGGGCATTAAAATCGAGTACTTTAATGCCACAACAGATTTCGAACAGCGCCTGGCGCGAGCGGCCGCTGGGAATGCATTACCCGATCTTATCTTCAATGATGCGGTAGCTATTGGGCAGTTTATCCAGCTTGGTATCGCACAAGAAATTGATCCGAAAACTATTGAAGGAAGCGAAAACATTTACCCAACCGCCTGGGAAAGCACACGCTATACCGACGGAAAATTCTACGGCGTCCCCACTTCAGCTCAAACTTTCGCGCTCTTTGTGCGTAAAGACTGGCGCGAAAAGCTAGGAATGCCTGCGCCAAAAACCTGGAGTGATGTGGAAAAACTGGCGAAAGCCTTTACTACACAAGACCCGGACGGTAACGGCAAAAATGATACCTACGGCTTCTTGCTGCCAGGTTCAACCACACGCGGTTACGCTAGCTGGTTCATGAGCGCATTCTTGTGGCAAGCAGGGGGGGATTTTATTCGTGAAGGCGCGAAAGGTACCTTTAAAGCATCGCTCGACGAACCAGCCGCTACGGAAACGTTGCAGTTTATGCGCGGCATGTTGTGCGAAAAAGTCGTACAACCTGGGGCAATTAACGCCACTACCGCCGACATCATCCCTTCATTCCGTTCCGGGCAAACCGGCATGTTTTTCACCGGGCCTTATCACATTGCTCTATTTGACAAAGACCCAGGCAAAGATAAGTTCGAAGTTGTTACGCTTGAGGGGCCAAAAAACAGTGCCACTCTTGCAGAAGGAACCACGGTATTCATGATGAAAAGCAGCAAAAACAAGGAAGCTGCGCGTAAGTTCATCGAATTCATGATTTCTCAGGAAGGGCAAGAAATCGGTATGGGTAAAGGCAGCAAACATATGCCAGTGGTGCGTTTGCCTGTCAACAAACAGGTGGATACCCAGGCGGTGTATAACGACGAACGCTGGGCAACCTTCGCCAAACTCTACGCTGAACAAGGCCGTTATGTGCCACAGGTTCCAAACTGGACGCCAATTCGCCAAATAACAGCCGATGGTTTTAACCGCATTATGGCTGACTGCAACGGGGATATTGCCGCAGAACTCAAAGTCACCAACGAGAAGGTTAACGCTGAGTTGGCTAAACAGCAGGTACTGGCAAAGTAAGCGCTGGTTTTTGTACGTCCGGTGGATGTCGCACGCACATCCACCCTGTTGATCTTAATGGAAGAGCGATAAGACGATGTTAACTTCCCGCCAGAAACGGAATCTGGTGCCGTGGATATTCCTGGCCCCGGCATTGGTCATCTTCACCTGGTTTAAATTCATCCCGATGCTACAAGGCCTGGTGATGAGTTTCTACAAGGTGAACTTTAATCAACCTGACGAATGGGTTGGGTTTGCCAATTTTACCCGCGCTTTCGCAGATATTGAACTGCATGCGGCTGTCTTCAACACCTTTCTTTATGTTGTGGTGACCATGGTGGTCGGCGCGGTACTGGCGTTTTTCCTTGCCATGTTGCTTGAAGGGCCTGCTCGCCATTTGCGTTTTATCCGTACTGCCATTTTTTTGCCAGCGGTAACCAGTGCGGCAATCGTTGCTGAAATGTGGCGCATCCTGTTTAACCCAACGCCTAACGGAGTGGTGAACCATATTCTGAGCTGGTTCGGTATTGCCGATCAGGGGTTCCTGGCCAGTTCTGACCAGGCGCTTTGGGTCATCATGCTGTTGCATATCTGGAAAGCCGTACCGTACAACATGGTGATTTTTATCGCAGGCCTTGCAGGCATTAGCCGTGATTTGTACGACGCCTCAAACGTTGATGGTGCTAACTGGTGGAACCGCCTGCGTTACGTCACGCTACCTGGCATGATCCCGGCGATATCAGTGGTGTTAATGCTGTCGTTTATTCGTGGATTCCGCGTGTTTGCTGAAGTGTATGCGACCACGGGCGGTGGGCCATCTAACGCCACCGAAATGATCATGACCCACATCTATAAGCTCGGTTTTGAGCAATTTGACTACGGCTATGCTTCGGCGGTGTCGTTCCTGTTATTCGCCTTCACCGTGGTGCTGACAATTTGTCATCTCACGCTGAAAAAGCGCATTGCCCGCTATTAAGGAGCTGCCGATGCTTAGCAAACGTTGGGATACCGCAGGCCGCTGGATGATTTATGGCCTGCTGTTGATAGTTTTCGTCGGGCCATTCTGGGGCATTGTTGCTACTGCGTTTAGCGGTGCACCGGTTAAGCCAGGTGAGCTGTTGGCGTGGCCAAATGAGTTTTCAATGGAAAACTTTATTTTTGCCTGGCAGGACATCGGTGTCTGGCAATACTTGCTGAACTCGATGGTGGTGGTGTTTTTTGGCACCATTTTGCAGGTTTCAGTCAGTGCGCTGGCGGCTTACGCGCTGGCGCGTAAAAAGTTCATCGGCGTCTCCTTGGTGAGTCTCATCATTCTTTCCACCATGATGCTGCCGGAAGAAGTCATCGCCATTCCGCTGTACATGATTATCAACTGGCAGTTGCCATTGATTGACTCGTCCCTCTACAACACTTACCTGGGCATGATTATGCCGGTGGTGGGCTGGGCATTTTCTATCTTCGTGTTAAGTGAGTTTATGGCCGCCATTCCTAAAGAACTGGAAGAGGCCGCACGAATTGACGGTGCGAATGAATGGCAAATTTTCTTCCACGTTATTTTGCCGCTGGTGAAACCGGCTCTGGGTACGGTAGTGACGTTTGGTTTCATCATGATTTGGGACCAATACCTGCTTCCGCTGATCGTCGTTAACAGTGACAGCCTGAATACCATTCCTGTGATTCTTGGACGGCTGCGTACTGATGAAAGCATCACTCCAAACATTTTTATTGCCATCACACTACTGGCAATGCTGCCAAGCATCATTGTTTATCTCGGTCTGCAAAAACATTTCAATCGCGGGATTATGTCCGGCGCGGTCAAAGGATAAGGGGCGACACATGGGTTCCGTGGTACTGAATAATGTCTGTAAATCTTATGGCGATGTGCACGTCATTAAAGATGTCTCTCTGACCATTCCTGACGGTGAGTTTTGTGTATTGGTCGGCCCGAGCGGCTGCGGTAAATCAACGCTACTGCGCATGATTGCAGGGCTTGAAGAGATAACCGGCGGTGATGTGGCAATCAATGAAAAAGATGTAACGGACGTCGAGCCAAAGCTTCGCGACATCGCAATGGTATTCCAGAGTTACGCACTTTATCCGCAGATGACAGTGCGCGAAAACATGGGATTTGCGCTCAAAATGGCAAAATTGCCGAAAGCGGAAATCAACCGCAAAGTCGATGCTGCAGCCGATCTGTTGGGGTTAGGAGTTTTACTCGACCGGCTACCAAAAGATCTCTCCGGCGGCCAGCGCCAGCGCGTTGCGATGGGGCGTGCGATTGTGCGTAATCCGCAGGTATTTTTGTTCGATGAACCGCTGTCTAACCTGGATGCCAAATTGCGTACTCAGGTACGTGGGGAAATTCGTGAACTGCATCGCCGTCTGAAAACGACCTCTGTTTATGTTACCCACGACCAAATCGAAGCCATGACCATGGGACAGATGATTGTGGTGCTGCGAGAAGGGCGTATCGAACAGGTTGGCAGCCCGCTGGAATTGTATGACCGACCGGCAAATTTATTTGTCGCAGGCTTCATCGGCTCGCCTGAAATCAATCAATTAAAAGGTGAGGTGACTGTGCAAAATGGGGAGATGATGCTGCGCCTCGCTGATGGCTCCCTGTTAAACTTGCCGGCAGGTGTTCAGGTCAAACCGCAACAAACCGTGGTTTATGCTATTCGCCCGGAACAGGTCAATGTGGTGGGTGAAAGTGAAAACGGTGGGGCGCTAAAAGCGACCATTACCGCCATTGAGAATACCGGTTCTGATATGCAATTGTTCTGCAACACAGGAGGAGGCTCATTTACTTCGGTGTTTAAGCAACGCCTGGATGTGCAGGAAGGTGAAACGGTATGGCTACAACCCAAATTAACCGGTATTCATATTTTTGATGCCGAAAGCGGGTTGCGTGTCGCGTGCCATTAAGGAGTCGAGAATGAAGTTGTACACCCTGGATGTGACTTGTCTGGAAAATGCCCGCCGTGGCCTACAGCAACCTTTTTCTCCGTTACAGTTGGCCCTAGGCCGCCTGATCAGTGAGGCGGATAAACTCCGCGGACAACCCCCGGAAAGCGTGGTGCATAAGAAGTTGTGCCCGGTGAGTGGTGACCCACATGATTACTACAGCCTGGGGACATACTGGTGGCCCAACCCGCGCAGACCCAATGGCTTGCCTTATATCCGTCGGGACGGGCATACCAATCCGCAATGCCAAAATAATGATACCGATACCACGCGTATTATTCGCATGTGCGAACGCAGCCTGGCACTCGGTCTAGCCTGGTATTTTAGCGGGCACCGCAAGTATGCACAGGCAGCAGCAGAGCAAATCAAATGCTGGTTTCTTGATGAACAAACGCGTATGAACCCGCATCTCAACTATGGCCAGGCAATTCCGGGCATTGTTTCCGGGCGTGGCACCGGGCTTATCGATACACGCTTGTTATGGATGGTGATAGACACCATCGGTTTGATTAGCCCTGCGGGCGTGCTGGATACTGACGACATTATTGGTTTGCACCAGTGGTTCAGGGATTTCAACCAGTGGATGTTTTTCAGCGATGTCGGCCATTCCGAATATGTGTGGCATAACAACCACGGCACCTGGTATGACGCACAGCGTGCAGTCAATGCGCTGTTCTATGGCGATAAAGGGTTGGTCGCAAGAATTATCCAGCAGGGGATCACCCAACGGATGGCGGCGCAAATCGATCAGGAAGGCAAACAGACGATGGAACTGGAACGCCCAGTGCCTTTCCACTATTCCTTGTTTAACCTGGAAGCCCATTTGCTGCTTAATCGTTACGCCGAGCACATCGAATTTGACCGCTGGAACGAAGTGCGGGACGGCAGAAGCGTGAAGCTGGGAATTGACTACCTGATGCCGTTTATCGCTGACCCAGATCTGTGGCCGTACAGCGATTTACAAGGCATCGTTTGGGACAGTGCTTTACGTTTGCTGTTGCAATCAATGCGTGGCTATCCGAAAGAAGCTGTCCGATATAAAACGGTGCTGGCGAGCTTCCCGGAAGATACGCTGAGTTTGCGTGAGCAATTGATGTGGTGCGCCTAAGGTACAAAACGGATACAAACGGTGGATATCGCACAACGCTAATCTACTCTGCAACGGTTTCGTAGGTCGGGTAAGCGTTGTGCGCCCGACCCAACGAATCTTAATGCTGCTGGTGATTTACTAAATTAGTCAGATGCACGTCGGTCTGGCTCATACACAGCCCAGCCTTATGTGCGTTGCGTACTTCGTCAAGGATAGTACTCAGCAGCAAACCTTCTTCTTGCTGTTCCTGGTCCATCGATTTCAGGAAAGTGAGTGTCGGATAATCTTTTAATACTGTCGCTTCAGCAGTCAATTTAGTTAGCATTGCGCAACGCTGCTGATGATCTTCTATCGTTTTTTCAAACAATGTTTCTAAAGAGTCGCATTCGCTTTGTGGTGCCTCCATGGCCTTCACAATGGGAGTGCCCCCCGCTTGCTTCATAAAAGTAAAGATACGCATCATTTGCGTCACATTGCATTGCGCCTGGTTTCTTAAAAATGTCGCGGTACCGGTTAAGCTTTTTTCTGAGCACCAGCTACTTAGGCGTAAATACAGATTTGATGAATAGAAGTCGCGGTTAATCTGCAAGTTAAGTCTTTGAACCATACCGGAAGTTGCCATAATAATTCCCTTATTAGGTTGGAATGTCGGGTTAAGACTGGAATATTGCAGTAGAAGAGATACCACCGTTATTTAAAGAGTACCTCTTTTGAGGTATCAGGAGAACGGCTAATTCTGCTGTTTTACCCTTATTTACAACCTAATTTATTGTGGGATATTAATATTGAAAAACTTAATAATCACTACCGTCAGGGTTACCTGGATGTTATTTAAATATAATTATCAGAAGTGTGATTTACACATTAATAATTAATGTGCTAACAAGTGGTTTATTGTGTTAGATCATATTTTTCGGCCATCACTAATTGAGCTCGTGACTGCTTGCGATATTGCAACGGAGTCTGGCTCATCATTTTTTTGAAACAAGTAATAAAGTAAGTCACCTCGATAAATCCAACTTCCTGGGCGATGGCGTCGATGCTTAACGGTGAGGTTCGCAACAAATCACAGCTTTTCTTGATACGACGCGTCAGCAAGTATTCCTGAATGCTGCCACCCGTTTGCTGGCGAAAAATACGTGAGGTATAGCTGCGCGATAATCCGACGGATTGCGCCAGTTCATCAAGTGAAAACTTGTCACTGTAATTGTTCTCAATCCATTGCATGATGCGAGAAGCAACAGTTTGTTTTTGCTGAATATATTTCTGAGGTTGATCAGGTAAAAAGGCCATGATTTGCATCATCATAAATGCGACATCACTAGCCGTCGAGTGGTCGGTGGGATCCAGTTTATCGAACTGTTCGAGTATCACCTCCATAAACTCAGCCTGTTCGCTCAAATCGTAAATTTGGGCAGGAACATGACTCGCGGCGAGGGCCGAAAATTGGGATTGCTGGCGCGGAAAAGCGTGCAGTGTACTGATCACCGATGAATGTTCAATGTGCATTGCGGTGCGGTGGTACTGATTTTTGTCGTCAGCATCAACGTGCACCTTATGCAACCGAAACGGCGGAAAGATAAAAAGTCGCCCAGGCCGTGCGGTGTAATGTTGGTTATCCACCACTACTATCCCATATCCTTTTGAAATATATAAAAACTCAACACACTGATGCCAATGGTAATACTGGGCACTGGAAGCCTGCAGACGATGAAATGAGATAACCTGGCTATCGAGCGTAATTCGTTCCATCCATTGTGGTTCACTCATTTCCCCTCCAGGACAACCAATTTAAGTTTTTACACCATGATTTGTAATTTATTGCTCCGTTGAAGAGAAAAATCCACTTAAATTGAAATGACGGTTTATTTTTGTGATGTCGCTCACTCGGAGCCTGTAATAAAAGGGACTATTCTTTGCACCAACGCGCAGAAGTTGCGCTAAGAAAATATGAATAACAACAACTTATAATATTCTCGTGTCTGGCGGGAGGACATCATGCAACCTGAAAACATTACACTGAGCAACCCTTTAAAAAGTAGGTCTGATCTTCATAAACTGGTGAATGAATTATTGAGTGCTGTTTCACCATTCTTTAAAAAAGATGCCAGTCGTGTCGACCTTGCTAATTTCACTGCTCATTACGGGCAGCAAGTAGCGAATATGGAAACTTTCTCTCGCTTGCTGTGGGGTGTCACACCGTTGCTGGCGGGGGGACACGAGCCAGAACAATTCTCTTTTTACATTCAGGCGATAAAAAATGGCACCAATCCGGCGCACGCTGATTATTGGGGAGAAGTTGCACCTTGCGATCAACGTATCGTAGAAATGGCGGCCTACGGGTTATTGCTGGCTGTCGCACACCAGCCACTGCTGGCGCATTTTAATGAACAAGAGAAACAAAATCTTTGGCAATGGCTAAAGCAGAGCGAAAACCAGGACATTCCGGACAACAACTGGCATTTCTTCCCGATTCTGGTGCAAGTGGGTTTCCACCACTGTGGAATGCCAAACAATGCAGATGCCCTGGAAAAGCATTTCGCGGCAATGGAGGCTTATTATCTCGGCGATGGCTGGTATTCAGATGGCCCAGGCCGCCCGCGTGATTACTATATTTCGATGGGTTTCCATTTTTATGGCCTTATTTACGCCAAATTAATGGCCGACGTCGATCCTCAGCGTTGCAACAAATTACGCCAGCGCGCTACGCAATTTGCTGCCGATTTTATCCATTTCTTTGCCGATGACGGTGCCGCCATTCCTTTTGGCCGCAGCCTGACTTATCGTTTCGCGCAGGCGGCATTCTGGAGTGCTGCTGCATTTGCAGGCCTGGAAGTCTACGAACCCGGAGTGGTGAAAGGTATCGTGCTGCGCCATTTGCGCTGGTGGCTGCAACAGCCGTTGTTTGATCGCGATGGAGTGCTAAGCGTTGGCTACAGCTATCCCAACCTGATTATGGCTGAAGATTACAACGCGCCGGGTTCCCCATACTGGGGGCTAAAAACCATGCTGGTGCTGGCGCTTGGTGAGCAAGATGCATTTTGGCAAGCCCCTGAATTGCCGTTACCACGTCGTGAAATGGAGCACTGCATTCCCCACGCATCACAGATTTTGGTTCATCAGCATAACCATTTATGGATGCTGACTTCCGGACAACTCGAGTTAAACAACTTCGTTAATACCGAAGCCAAATACTGCAAATTTGCTTATTCCACGCGCTACGGTTTCACCATTGAACGTGGGCGCTATGGCTTAAACCATGCCGCTCCAGATTCAATGCTGCTGTTATCAGAGAAAGACGGCTACTGGCGTGGGCGTCGTGATTGCCAGCAGGTAAACACTGCTGATGGCATGATTTTCAGCCGTTGGCAGCCATGGTTCGACGTCACTATTGATATGTGGTTATTGGCATTAGGCGACTGGCAACTTCGAGTGCATAACCTCAAAACCGCGCGTGAACTCGATATTGCCGAAGGCGGTTTTAGCCTGCCAAATCGCCCACTTCCACAAGCTCAGATTCAATTAACAAGTTGTTTGCTCACAACGGCCACCGATACCAGTGTCATTTACTGTTTAAGTCCGCAGCAGCGACAGGGCGAGCAAGTTTTAACACCGCCGAATAGCAACCTGCTGTTTGCCGAACGAGCAGCTGTTCCGCTGTTGCGTGGCGAACTGAATGCAGGAACACATTTGCTAATAAGTGCCATTTGGGCGGGAGATACGCACAAGTTCGACGTGCACGCTTGTCCTCAAGCCATTATCAGCGATGGCGTTGTGCGCCTGGTGATGGGCCGCCATGAAAAACACGTCATTCTGGAGAGTATCCAATGAGCATGTCGACACCCACACGTACCGCACAAATAAAAATGAGCAGCTTTATCTTTCTCTACTTTTTTACCTGGTCTTCAAGTTTTGGGCTGTATGCCCTTTGGTTAAGCCAAAAAGTAGGGTTAGACAGCATCACCATCGGTAGCGTTTTTGCCATCAACGGTGTCTTTGCCGTGGTGATGAAGCCGGTCTATGGCTACATCATGGACAAAATAGGGATGAGCAAATGGTTGCTCTATTTTGTCTGCGCAATCTCTGCATTAATGGCACCGTTCTTCGTCATTGTTTACCAACCACTGCTGCTAACACACACGACGATAGGCATCATTATCGGCGCATTTTATCTGAGCCTCGGCTGGTACGCAGGTGTTGCGGCCTCCGAATCTTATGCCGACCGTTTTAGTCGCTTATATGGTCTGGAATTCGGTCGTATCCGCATGTGGGGTTCACTCGGCTGGGCGATGGCGGCATCCGTTTCAGGTTTGCTGTTCAACTACACGCCGTTGGCGAATTTCATTGTCAGCAGTACAACGTCTGTTTTGATGCTACTGGTGCTAATTAGCCTCAAGATTGGTGACGAACAACTGCGTAATAACAACGTTATCTCAGCAAACAAAATTGTCTTTGCCGATGTTGTGATGCTGTTGAAAAACCAAAAATTCTGGATGTTCAGCCTGTATGTAGCGGGCGTGGCCTGGATGATGTTTGTTGCCGAGCAACAATTCCCGCGCTACTTCGTTTCGTTCTTCGAGACCAAAGAGCAGGGCAATGCCTGGTATGGATATCTGAGCACGGTTCAGTCCGGCATGGAATTCGTGATGATGATGTTCATCCCCGTGCTGGTAAACCATTACGGTGCCAAAAAAGGATTGCTGCTTTGTGGCTGTGTGGTGGGTTTGCGCCTGATTGCGTCTGGCATGACAAACGATCCGATGATTATCTCAATAATCAAACCGCTTTATGGCGTTGAGATATCGCTGCTGCTGATCTCGGTCTTCAAATATATTGCCGAGCATTTCCACAAAAAAATAAACGCTACCATGTACTTACTGGGTTATCAGGCGATGATTTATGTCGGTTCGGTTGTCGTCGCACCGCCAGCCGGTTACCTGTACGACAAAATTGGCTTCGAGCACACCTATTTGATGATGGGATGCTGCGCGCTGCTGTTCACCTTGATTTCAGCGTTCACTCTTTCGCGCTGCCAGTCAAATCGCGATGAATCTCGCATTTTTGCACCCGCCTTAGACACCGCACCGGTCGAGCCGGTTAAACATTAATTAAAGGAAACGTTATGACCCGTACTTTAGTCACTGAAAACGTGGTGACCGAGCCACTGCGCCCAATTGAATTACATCAAGTAGACCGCCTGGCGCTGAAACGTAAGCTAGATAATGCCTTAGAAAGCGTGACCAAAAAGCTGGATAAAACCATTATCGCGGTGGGCGATAAATTCCCAAATGAAGCCTGTGAAAATGGAAAATGGCAACCTACTGGCAACGTAGAGTGGACGACGAGTTTTTGGCCAGGCCAACTGTGGCTTGCGTGGGAGATGACGGGTGATGACAAATATCGCCAGGCAGCAGAGCGTTATCTGCCATCTTTTGCTGAACGTTTAAATAAACGCATCGAAACGGCGACTCATGACCTGGGCTTTTTATATACACTTTCCTGCATCAATGCCTGGCGTTTAACAGGTAATGAAGAAGCTCGAAAAACAGCGTTGCTGGCGGCAGATATCCTGATGGAACGCTTCAACCCTGTGGCAAACATCATTCAGGCATGGGGGGATTTGAATGATCCGCAACAACAGGGACGGATGATTATTGACTGTAATATGAACCTTCCACTGCTTTACTGGGCAAGCCAGCAAACCGGTGATGCACGTTATGCGCAAGCGGCTACAGCGCACGCGCAGCAGGCAGCGAAATACATCGTTCGCCCAGATGCTTCCACATTCCATACTTACTATATGGATGTGATAACCGGTGAGCCGAGATTTGGTAATACGCATCAGGGTTACAGCGACACTTCATGTTGGTCGCGCGGACAGGCATGGGGCATTTATGGTTTCTTGCTCACATACCTGTACACCGGTGACAAAAGCATGGTTGATCTGACCCGCAGCCTCGCCCATTACTTCATCAACCGTTTGCCAGAAGATGACGTTTGCCACTGGGATCTGGCGTTGTTGGGCACCGATGCGGTGCGCGATAGCTCTGCGGCGGCGATTACCGCCTGCGGTTTGCTGGAACTGGTGAAAGTGCTGCCTGCGCTGGATGAACATCGTGCCCATTATGAAGAGATGGCACTGCGTATTATCCAGTCGCTAACCGATAACTATTTAGCGCGGGACGATGAACCCTGTGAAGGTTTGCTGAAACATTCGGTGTATCACATGGCCAGCGGCAAAGGCGTGGATGAATGCTGTAGTTGGGGAGACTATTTCTACCTTGAAGCACTGGCGCGTGTGCGCCAGGTGTGGAGTCTCTACTGGTAAGTTTTTTACCCCCGTTAAACAACGGGGGATACATGGAGAGCCGTGATGAAAACTGTTGCAGTCCTGTTGGCCCCGGGTTTTGAAGAAGGGGAAGCTATTGTTACCATTGATATTCTGCGTCGCCTGAAAATTAATGTCCGTACACTGTCTTGCGTAGATACGCGCGCGGTGGTGAGTTATCACGATATTCCAATGGTGGCTGATGCCACACTAAGTGAATGTTTTGATGACACCTTTGATGCCGTTGTACTACCCGGCGGCCCGGAAGGCAGCCTCTTTTTAGCCCAGAGCGTCAACGTGATTGCTTTTGTGCGCCGCCATGATGAACTGGGCAAATTTATCTGCCCGATTTGTTCAGCAGCCGCGCGCGTGCTCGGTGGCAACGGTTTGCTCAAAGGCCGCCGTTACGTTTGTTCCGGTGATTTATGGCAGCAAGTGACGGACGGTGTGTATGTGGATGCTGACGTGGTAGAAGACGGCAACCTGATAAGTGGTAAAGGGTTGGGAAAAGTGTTTGATTTTGCACTTACCGTAGCGGCACGTCTGGATGGTGATGAAGCGCCAGCGCGCGACCACGCGGAACATATTTATTACCCCTGGTGACCGACCCCATTTTCTGGCGGGGAAGTGTAATGCTTTCCCGCCTGCATGAAATTTCGCCTACATAATCTTTTTATTTATCCCCCCCCCGCTAAATTTATGGACAAATAAGCTAACTCTCTTTTCATTTGTCCGACATATGCCGCCCTTTTTATGTCTTTAATTGCTGAATACATGCACGGTTTTACTGTATTTCTGCCGTGTGATTCGGCTCTCCTATGGATTATTAATTTCCCGCTACAACTATCTCCAGCCCCGAAAGCAAAAGCCAATACGACTAATGGCTTGTTTTAACTAAACCTTACCCTACACATAATAAAATCGAGCTGGAGTGAACCATGCACAAATTTACTAAAGCGCTGGCAGCCATTGGCATTGCCGCGGTTATGTCACAATCCGCTATTGCAGAAACAATGAAGCTAGGTTTTTTGGTCAAGCAACCAGAGGAACCATGGTTCCAGACCGAATGGAAATTTGCCGATAAAGCCGGGAAGGATCTTGGTTTTGAAGTGATTAAAATTGCAGTTCCAGACGGCGAAAAAACCCTTAATGCCATCGACAGCCTGGCGGCTAGCGGTGCGAAAGGCTTTGTCATCTGCACCCCAGATCCAAAACTCGGCTCCGCAATTGTCGCCAAAGCGAAAAGCTACGATATGAAAGTTATTGCCGTCGATGACCAGTTTGTCACCGCGAAAGGTAAACCGATGGACACTGTTCCATTGGTCATGATGGCTGCGACCAAAATTGGTGAGCGACAGGGGCAAGAGTTGTACAAAGAGATGCAAAAACGTGGCTGGGATGTGAAAGAGTCTGCTGTGATGGCGATTACTGCTGATGAACTTGATACCGCGCGCCGCCGTACTTCCGGCTCAATGGACGCCCTAAAAGCTGCTGGTTTCCCGGAAAAACAAATTTATAAAGTACCAACCAAATCTAACGATATTCCAGGGGCATTCGATGCCGCTAACTCTATGTTGGTTCAGCATCCCGAAGTCAAACACTGGCTGATTGTCGGTATGAATGACAACACCGTGCTGGGCGGCGTTCGCGCAACTGAAGGCCAGGGCTTCAAAGCGCCGGATGTAATTGGTGTGGGTATCAACGGCGTGGATGCGATAAGTGAATTGTCGAAAGCGCAGGCCACTGGTTTCTACGGTTCTCTGCTGCCAAGCCCGGACGTACACGGTTATAAGAGCAGCGAAATGCTCTACAACTGGGTCGCCAAAGGTGCTGAACCACCAAAATTCACCGAAGTTACCGACGTGGTTCTGATCACTCGTGACAACTTTAAAGAAGAGTTGGCTAAAAAAGGTCTCGGCGGTAAGTAATCCTGGATAACCTGGTGGTGGATGCCGCTTGCGTTAATCCAATCTACAACGGCATTTCGTAGGTTGGATTAGCGTTAGCGACATTCAACCTTTAATTGATGTTCGCCACCCGGCTTCAGCGTTTCAACCCTGTGTAAAACAAAGGGTAAATCATGCAACAGAACACACCGTATCTCTCTTTTCGTGGTATAGGCAAAACTTTCCCCGGCGTGAAAGCCTTACAGGACATCAGTTTCGACTGTTATGCCGGGCAAGTTCACGCACTAATGGGGGAGAATGGCGCAGGGAAATCAACGCTGCTGAAAATCCTGAGCGGCAATTACGCCCCGACCCAGGGCAGCATTATACTTCGCGGCGAAGAAGTCACTTTTGCGAACACCCCCGCAGCACTCAATGCTGGGGTCGCGATTATTTATCAGGAACTCCATCTGGTGCCGGAAATGTCGGTGGCAGAGAATATTTATCTCGGGCAACTTCCTCATAAGGCGGGGTTTGTTAACCGTTCTTTATTGAACTACGAAGCGAAATTGCAGCTTGAACACCTGGGGTTGGATATCGACCCAAGCACGCCGCTCAAATACTTATCCATCGGCCAATGGCAAATGGTCGAAATTGCTAAGGCGCTGGCGCGTAATGCAAAAGTCATCGCTTTTGATGAACCAACCAGTTCTTTGTCGCGTCGCGAAATCGACAACCTGTTTCGGGTCATTCGCGAATTACGTGCCGAAGGCCGCGTAATCCTCTATGTTTCGCACCGCATGGAAGAAATCTTCGCCCTCAGCGATGCTATTACCGTGTTTAAAGATGGGCGCTATGTGCGTACTTTTGAAGACATGCAGCAGGTCAATCATGACTCGCTTGTGCAGGCAATGGTTGGACGAGACTTAGGTGATATTTACGGTTGGAAGCCGCGTGATCACGGGCCAGAACGTTTGCGGCTCGATGGCGTGAAAGCGCAAGGCGTACGCACGCCAATTTCACTTTCGGTACGCAGCGGCGAAATCGTTGGGCTGTTTGGTCTGGTGGGCGCCGGTCGCAGCGAACTGATGAAAGGTATGTTTGGCGGCACGCGCATTACCGATGGAAAAGTGTCGCTTGATGGTGAGGTTATCAGCATCAATAAGCCCGCAGATGCGATTCGGGCTGGAATGATGCTGTGCCCGGAAGACCGAAAAGCTGACGGGATTATTCCTGTGCATTCAGTGCGCGACAACATCAACATTAGTGCGCGGCGTAAGCACATTAGTGCAGGTTGTCTGATTAACAACCGCTGGGAAACCGACAACGCGGCTGCACATATTCGTTCTCTGAATATCAAAACCCCTTCTGCCGAACAGTTAATTATGAATCTTTCCGGCGGCAACCAGCAAAAAGCGATTTTGGGACGCTGGCTGTCAGAAGATATGAAAGTGATTTTGCTCGATGAGCCGACGCGTGGCATCGATGTTGGGGCAAAACACGAAATCTATAACGTGATTTATGCCCTTGCGGCACAAGGCGTGGCGGTGCTGTTTGCATCAAGCGATTTGCCTGAGGTGCTGGGCCTTGCCGACCGCATTATCGTCATGCGCGAAGGGGAAATAGCCGGTGAATTGCTGCATGGCGAAGCCTGTGAGCAACAAGCATTAAGTCTGGCGATGCCGAAAACCAGCGCCGCTGTCGCATGAGTAAGGAGAGAAAAATGTCTGCATTAACTACATCATCGGGCGACAGTAAGAAAAAGTCGTCTTTGAGTCTCGGGCGTATCTGGGATAACTACGGCATGTTGGTCGTGTTCGCGGTGCTGTTTATCGCTTGCGCTATTTTTGTGCCGAACTTCTCTTCTTTTGTGAACATGAAGGGGTTAGGGCTAGCTATTTCGATGTCAGGGATGGTGGCGTGCGGCATGCTGTTTTGTCTTGCGTCCGGTGATTTCGATTTATCCGTAGCGTCGGTCATTGCTTGCGCAGGCGTTACCACCGCCGTCGTTATTAACATGACTGAAAGCCTGTGGATTGGCGTGGCGGCAGGGTTGCTGCTCGGCATGTTAAGTGGTCTGGTGAACGGTTTTGTTATTGCAAGACTGAAAATCAATGCGTTGATTACCACGCTTGCTACTATGCAAATTGTGCGCGGTTTGGCGTACATCATTTCTGATGGTAAAGCGGTTGGCATCGAAGATGAGCGTTTCTTTACGCTGGGTTACGCCAACTGGTTGGGGTTGCCAGCGCCAATCTGGTTGACGGTCGGTTGCCTGATAATCTTTGGTTTCCTACTTAATAAAACCACCTTTGGACGCAATACGTTGGCGATTGGCGGTAATGAAGAAGCGGCGCGTCTGGCGGGCGTACCGGTGGTGCGTACTAAAATCATTATCTTCATGCTTTCAGGTTTAGTCTCTGCGGCAGCGGGGATAATACTTGCCTCGCGTATGACCAGCGGCCAGCCGATGACATCTATCGGTTACGAGCTAATCGTGATTTCTGCCTGCGTGTTGGGTGGTGTGTCACTCAAAGGCGGAATTGGTAAAATTTCCTATGTCATTGCCGGGATCTTGATCCTTGGCACAGTAGAAAACGCCATGAACTTGCTGAATATTTCTCCTTTCTCGCAATATGTGGTGCGCGGTTTGATACTGCTGGCAGCTGTTATCTTCGACCGCTACAAACAGAAAGCGAAACGTAGCGTTTAACCCAGGTAAACGGGTGCAATTAACATATGCACCCGTTTAATATTTCCTTAATTCAGTAGCCCAGTGTTTAACTGTGATATTGCTTAGATTATTAGTATTTCCCTCCATGAACTAATTCAAACCAGGATGTTAATCACTGCAATAGTCACGTGGCTAAAGTAGAGTCTGCCGCGTTGAATTCGGTCTCAAGGAGATGAGCTAATGAGCAGTGATGTTAACTACACCAGCAGTAAAGTGCGTGTTCCCGGTAATCGGAAATTTGATACCACCTGGGTTCTAAGTCTTTTTGGTACGGCAGTCGGGGCAGGGGTGTTATTTCTCCCGATTAACGCCGGGATGGGGGGCTTCTGGCCGTTAGTGGCTCTGGCAGTAATAGTAGGACCGATGACCTGGCTTGCTCACCGTGGATTGGCACGTTTTGTGTTGTCATCACGTAATCCAGGCAGCGATATCACTGAAGTCGTTGAAGAACATTTCGGCGCTAAAGCCGGTATCTTAATCACGCTACTCTACTTCTTTGCCATCTATCCAATTCTGCTTATCTACGGTGTGGGTATCACTAATACCATTGATTCGCTTATGGTTAACCAACTTGGCATGGTTTCACCACCGCGAATTATTTTGTCGGTTGTACTCATTGTCGCGTTAATGGCAGTTATGCTGACCAGCGAACGCGTGATGCTGAAAATCACCGAGTGGATGGTTTATCCGTTAGTCGGTATTCTACTGTTCCTCTCTTTATATTTGATACCGCACTGGAATACCGCAGCAATTTCGCAAGTACCGACCGCGATGGATTTCACTACAACGATGTGGCTGACAATTCCTGTTCTGGTGTTTGCCTTTAACCATTCTCCTGCGATCTCTTCTTTTGCCCTGTCTCAACGTCGTGAATACGGCAATCTGGCAGATGAAAAAGCCAGCCAGACACTGCGCAAAACCTCCACCATTCTGCTGATATTTGTGATGCTGTTTGTCTTTAGCTGTGTGCTAAGCGTCACTCCGGCTGATCTGATGGCGGCAAAACAGCAAAACATTTCGATGCTGAGCTTCCTTGCCAATAAATTCGATAACCCGCTGATCTCCATTTTTGGCCCACTGGTTGCGATTCTGGCAATTTCCAGCTCATTCTTTGGACACTACCTCGGCGCGCGTGAAGGTTTGCATGGTCTGGTGAAAAAAATCGCCCGTCACAACGGCAAACGTTTTGACGACCGCAAACTCAATAAAGCCATTTCGCTGTTCTTCCTGTTGAGCTTGTGGCTGGTGGCAACACTGAACCCAAGCATCCTTGGGATGATTGAATCCTTGGGCGGCCCAATCATTGCAATGATTCTGTTCATCATGCCGATGTACGCCATCCATAAGATGCCTGCGCTGGCGAAATTTCGTGGAAAAGCGAGCAATATATTCGTTACGGTTATGGGGCTTGTGGCAATTTCAGGTCTGATCGCAAGCTTCTTCTAAACTCTGCAATACCCAAGCGCCAGGCCATATGCGGCCTGGCGTTTTATCCTGGAAAATTGCGACACCCGTCACCCTGTCTATACTTACATGGCTAATCATTAATTTTCGTTACCGTCACGGTGGCGAAACTCATCATGTAAGGAGGAGCCACTGGTGGCTGAAGCATCATCTGTACCGCCTCTACTTTCAGGAAACTTTGCCTTTTTCTTCGACCTCGATGGCACACTGGCAGAAATCAAACCGCACCCGGATCAAGTCTACATTCCGGCAGCAGTGCGCACGTTACTGCAGAAAATGTCTGTCATGAGCGACGGTGCACTGGCATTGATTTCAGGGCGTTCAATGGCTGAGCTCGATAAGCTTGCTACCCCATTTCACTTTCCGCTTGCGGGCGTACATGGGGCGGAACGCCGCGACATCAATGATAAAACCCATATTGTGACACTCCCTGAGCCAGTCGTTGTGGCATTGCATCAGCATTTAACCGAAGCGCTCTCACAATTTCCCGGTACGGAACTTGAGGCCAAAGGAATGGCGTTTGCACTGCATTACCGCCAGGCACCAGAGGCGGCACAGGCGATTCTGGAAATAGCCCAGCAAATGGCGTTGCGTTATCCAGAACTGGCGTTGCAGCCGGGGAAATGTGTCGTGGAGTTGAAACCATTGGGAATCGATAAAGGCGCGGCTATCCGCACGTTTATGCAGGAGGCACCTTTTGCAGGCCGCACACCGATATTTATCGGCGACGATTTGACTGATGAAGCAGGGTTTAAGCAGGTCAATGCCCTTGGCGGGCTGACTATTAAAGTCGGGAACGGCGACACCATTGCTAACTATCGGTTGGCAAATGTACGCATGGTTTATCACTGGCTTGGCAAATTAACGCAACACATAGAACAACAAAAGTCTGACATTTTACGGGGAGAAGATTATGAGTCGCTTAGTGGTAGTCTCTAATCGCATTGCGCCACCGGATGATAAAAAAAGCAGTGCCGGTGGCCTGGCTGTGGGGATTTTAGGCGCGTTAAAAACGGCGGGTGGATTATGGTTTGGCTGGAGCGGCGAGGTAGGGGACCCCAATGCGGCATTAAAAAAGACCAAACGAGGTAACATCACCTGGGCTTCTTTCAACCTCAGCAAAGAAGACTACGAAAGCTATTATCTGCAATTTTCTAATGCCGTACTTTGGCCGGCATTTCACTATCGTCTTGACCTGGTCGACTACCAGCGTGATGCGTGGGAAGGCTATAGCCGGGTGAATACCTTGCTGGCAAATAAGCTAAAGCCGCTGTTAGAAAAAGACGACATCTTGTGGGTACATGACTACCATTTGCTGCCATTCGCTGCAGAATGCCGTAAACAGAGGTTAAATCATCGCATCGGTTTCTTCTTACATATTCCATTCCCAACGCCGGAAGTATTCAACGCACTGCCGCCCCATGATGAGTTACTCGAAGCGCTGTGTGAATACGATTTACTGGGTTTCCAGACTGAAAATGATCGCCTGGCGTTCCTCGACTGTATCGCCAGCATCACACGTCTGGATAATCAGGGGAAAAATCAGCATCTGGCATTCGGTAATACGTTTCGTACCGAGGTTTATCCAATAGGTATTGAGCCTGCGGAAATTAAAAAAAGTGCGCAAGGTCCGTTACCGCCGAAACTGGCTCAGCTCAAAGCTGAACTGGGCAGTATCAAAAATATCTTTTCAGTAGAGCGACTAGATTATTCCAAAGGGTTACCGGAACGTTTCCTCGCGTTTGAAGCGCTACTTGAGAATTATCCGCAACATCACGGGAAAATTCGTTATACGCAAATCGCACCGACTTCACGTGGCGATGTTCAAGCTTATCAGGACATTCGTCATCAACTGGAAACCGAAGCAGGACGAATTAATGGTAAATACGGGCAATTGGGCTGGACACCGCTGTACTATTTAAACCAGCATTTTGATCGGAAATTAGTGATGAAAGTCTTTCGTCACGCGGATGTTGGGTTAGTCACGCCGCTACGCGATGGCATGAATCTGGTTGCGAAAGAGTATGTTGCGGCACAAGATCCGGCAAATCCTGGGGTGTTGGTTTTGTCGAAATTTGCCGGTGCGGCTAATGAGTTGTCGTCCGCACTGATAGTGAATCCGTACGATCGTGATGACGTCGCCGCGGCTCTGGACCGCGCATTAACCATGCCGCTCACAGAGCGAATATCACGCCACAGTGAAATGATGGCGGTAATAGAGAAGAATGATATTCATCACTGGCAGCAGAGGTTTATCGAGGATCTAAAGCAAGCAGCGCCAAGGAGTGATGCGTTTCATTTGGGGAAGAAAGTGGCGACGTTTCCTAAGCTTGCATAACGGGTCACTGACTATTATGGAACGATCCCCCCAATCTTTGGGTACCCTAAATAATTCAAGTTGTGGGTAAGCGGTATCGTTTTGACCCGAAGGGTGAACCTCCAGGTGAGGTTCATCAATCCCCACCATTTGAAGTATGACGGGATAACTTAAACTCCGCTTAACTCAGCGGCACCAACAAAACATCCACCTGGCTTGACGCTACTACTGCTTTTGCTGAACAAATTACCTTACTGAAAAAACTTTGATTGTGGTTACCGCAAATAACTAAATCCACCGCGCTTTTATTACAAATCGCCAGAATATGCTCACTTAATTCGCCCGTGGCGATGACCGTCTTAGTTATAGGGTAATTGGCCTGCTCAACCAATTCATTAATAAAAAGCTGAGTCTCTTCAAGCATTAACTCTCGCAAGTTCTCCATCATAGGGGCAGCAAATTGATTATAAAGCTCGGGGTCTGAGGCGAGCGTAATCAGCGTTATCTTTCCATTCACGGGCCGGGCAATTGATACAGCCTTTCCCACCAGTAAATGGCTCTGTGGGCTGACAGCGACCGCAACCAGTATGTGTTGGTAACTCATTACAACCTCCTGTTGCCTGATAACCAGACTGTTAACATTTTTCTTACTACAACACTCATAATTACGCAAGAATAGTACCAATGGGAATTGTGAGCATGCTCATGAAAAATGATTAATAGCGCTAATGTAAGCGGCTTATGAAGATACCGGGATGCATCTGTCGCTCATTTTTCCATCAAACTTTCGTATTATTTTGTATGGATATAGTTAATGTCAGCTTTAAGCGAGAATTTATATCTTATCCGCAATAAAATGCAATATTTCAAGGTGTTATATGCTGAAAGGGCTTTTTAGCGTAGTGTAATCTTTGGTTGGAAAAAAAATGCGATATAAATCACATAGCTAAGCCAGTGTCGCGAAACGATATTGAAAGTAAGTCATTAAATTGTTAGTCAAACGATAAGGTTTTTCCATATTAACGTAACGGATATTTCGAGTTTGCCGATAAAATAAACAATTGAAAAGTCTTGCTGATGTTTCCATGGGATACATAAAGTAAATATATGTGATCCGTGTCACATAAATCCTAAAATTCGACGGGATCCGCATTGTATGTCTAAAGGGCTACGAGTAGAGTTTGCTCGCAATTAGGATAAATCTTAATTTCATATAAGAAATTTAAGCCCAGATAAGAACGTACCAACAAGGATGATTCCACGGCATTTTTTGTCAGTGGATTTAGTGCGTGTTTTCAATTGATGTACTTTGGCTTTTTTGTTGCTTTAGTTTTAACCGGGGCTACCCGGCGACTCACGGGGTGCGGCTTAGCCGCATGTATAAAAGATAGTATTTCAGGATGAACACAATGCATACATCCGAGTTGTTAAAACACATCTACGATATTAATTTGTCGTACTTGTTACTTGCGCAACGTCTTATTAGCAGTGATAAACCCTCAGCAATGTTTCGTTTGGGTGTGACCGAGGATATGGCTAATTCTCTGAGCGAATTAACATTGCCACAAATGGTAAAATTAGCGGAAACCAATCAATTGATTTGCCAGTTCCGTTTTAATGATAACCAAACAATTACCCGCTTAACGCAAGACTCTCGTGTGGATGATTTACAGCAAATTCATACAGGCATTTTGTTATCCACCCGCTTATTAAATGAGGCGTCCGCAATAGACGAGGCACCTCGCAAAAAAAGGGCGTAACAAAATGAGCGAAAAAAGTATTGTTCAGGAAGCACGCGATATACAACTGGCGATGGAATTAATCACGCTAGGCGCACGATTGCAGATGCTGGAAAGCGAAACGCAATTAAGTCGCGGCAGACTGATCAAACTGTATAAAGAGCTCCGTGGTAGCCCCCCTCCGAAAGGAATGCTGCCTTTTTCTACCGACTGGTTTATGACCTGGGAGCAAAATATCCATGCTTCCATGTTTTGCAATGCCTGGCAGTTCTTGTTACGTACCGGTTTGTGCACCGGTGTTGATGCGGTCATCAAGGCTTATCGCTTGTATCTGGAACAATGTCCACCACAAGAGGGCGGGCCTTTGCTGGCGCTGACTCGTGCCTGGACGCTGGTGCGTTTTGTTGAAAGTAATATGCTTGAATTGAGCCGTTGCAACTGCTGTGACGGTAACTTTATTACGCACGCGCACCAACCCGTAGGCAGCTTTGCTTGCAGTTTGTGCCAACCACCATCAAGAGCAGTAAAAAGACGTAAACTTTCTACGAATACTGCCGATATTATTCCACAACTGCTGGATGAACAGGTCAAACAGGCCGTTTAACAGTTCGGTGTGGATAACACTCCAGCAGCGATAAGCAATTATCGCTGCTTTTTTTTGCCCCGCACTCAGCTGTTTTCACCCTTGATTTGTGAATCCTCGTCACATTTAACAGCAGAAGGATGTACTCGTGCTGATTGTAATAGGTTATCTGGTCGTAATTGCGACAGTATTCGGCGGCTATATGATGACCGGGGGTCATCTCGGTGCGCTCTATCAACCAGCTGAATTTATCATCATTGGTGGGGCGGGAATTGGGGCTTTTATCGTTGGTAATAACGGTAAGGCGATTAAAGGGACGTTAAAAGCGTTGCCTTTGCTTTTCCGTCGCTCGAAATATACCAAAAGCATGTATATGGATCTCATGGCCCTGCTTTATCGCTTGATGGCGAAGTCACGCCAGCAAGGGATGTTTTCGCTGGAACGTGATATCGAAAATCCTAAAGAGAGTGAAATCTTCGCCAGCTACCCGCGTATTTTAGCCGACAGCTTGATGCTGGATTTTATTATTGATTATCTGCGTCTGATCATCAGCGGGAATATGAACTCGTTTGAAATTGAAGCGCTGATGGACGAAGAAATTGAAACTCACGAAAGTGAGGCGGAAATACCCGCGAATAGCCTGGCAATAATGGGGGATTCACTTCCTGCATTTGGTATCGTAGCAGCAGTCATGGGCGTGGTTCACGCGTTGGCTTCGGCTGACAGGCCTGCGGGGGAACTTGGGGTATTAATTGCGCATGCCATGGTCGGAACCTTCCTGGGTATTTTGCTGGCATATGGTTTTATTTCGCCACTGGCGACGGTTTTACGCCAAAAAAGTGCCGAAACAACCAAAATGATGCAGTGCG
Source organism: Buttiauxella sp. B2 (assembly GCF_006376615.1). Lineage (GTDB taxonomy): Bacteria > Pseudomonadota > Gammaproteobacteria > Enterobacterales > Enterobacteriaceae > Buttiauxella. Next base: position 468,492 of record NZ_VEXQ01000001.1, on the reverse strand, counting down.
TTAAAGTCACATTACTCTCAAGCCTTAACGGTTATGCCCCGCCAATTGCCGTTGAATTTGGCCGTAAAACCCTTTATTCCAGTGAACGCCCATCGTTTGTTGAACTTGAAGAACATGTTCGTGCCGTTCGTTCCCCGAATGCGCAACAACGCGCAACGGAAGAAGAAGTATGAAGCACAATGCGCGCCCCATTGTTGTCGTAAAAAGGCGCAAGCACAAAGGCCACGGCGGCGGTGCGCACGGTTCCTGGAAAATTGCTTACGCCGACTTTATGACCGCCATGATGGCTTTTTTTCTGGTTATGTGGCTGATTTCAATCTCCAGCCCTAAAGAACTGGCGCAAATTGCCGACTATTTCCGTACGCCACTTTCTGCCGCTATTACCGGGGGACAACGCATCGCCGATAGCCAAAGCCCGATTCCTGGCGGCGGTGATGATGTCACCCAGCAACAAGGCGAAGTGAAACGACAGCCCAATATTGAAGATCTCAGAAAACGGATGGAAGCCAGTCGCCTCAAACGTCTGGGCGACAAACTGGATCAGCTGATTGAAGCCGATCCTAAGTTGCGCGCATTGCGCCCTCATCTGCAAATTGACTTGGTTCAAGAGGGGCTACGGATACAAATCATCGACAGCCAGAATCGCCCGATGTTTAAAAATGGCAGAGCTGAAGTTGAGCCTTATATGCGCGACATCCTGCGCAGCATCGCGCCGTTACTGAATGAATTTCCAAACAAAATTAGCATATCTGGCCACACTGATGATTTGCCTTACGCCATGGGCGAACGCGGTTATAGCAACTGGGAACTTTCCGCAGATAGGGCAAATGCCTCGCGTCGCGAATTGATGTCGGGTGGGCTTATCGATGGCAAAGTTCTGCGTGTTGTGGGGATGGCATCAACTATGCGCCTGACTAATCGCGGGCCGGAAGATGCCATCAACCGACGCATTAGTTTACTGGTACTGAATAAGCAAGCTGAAGAGGCCATCGTGCACGAAAACGCAGAAAGCGAAAATCAGCCAATAAGTATTCTCCAACAACCTGGAGCCGTGGAACCGGCACAGAACACATTACCGCCGCAATCCGGTACGAGGTGATAGCGTGAGTATGGATATCAGTGATTTTTACCAGACATTTTTTGACGAGGCCGACGAGTTACTGGCCGATATGGAACAGCACCTGCTGAATTTGCTGCCTGAAGCACCGGATTCAGAACTGCTAAACGCCATATTCCGCGCCGCACACTCGATAAAAGGGGGCGCAGGGACTTTCGGCTTTTCCATTTTGCAGGAAACCACGCATTTAATGGAAAACCTGCTCGACGACGCACGGCGTGGGGAGATGCACCTTAACACCGACATCATCAACCTGTTTTTGGAAACCAAAGATATTATGCAAGAACAGTTGGACGCTTATAAAAACTCACAGGAACCGGACGCTGAGAGTTTCGACTATATCTGCAAAGCGTTGCGCCAACTGGCTCTGGAAGCCAAAGGCGAAACAGCTGCGCCGCCTGCAAAACTGACGGTTGTGGAAAAAGACTCTGTCGCAACAGCGCCTGCCAGCAACGGTGATTTGCGCATTGCGATAACCGGACTGAAAACCAGTGAACTCGATTTGCTGCTGGAAGAACTGGGGAACCTTGGCACATTAAGCGATGTGGAAAAAGGCGAAAACTCAGTCACCGCAACCATAGAAACCACCGTCAGTGCCGATGACATCAGCGCCGTACTCTGTTTTGTTATCGAACCGGAACAAATCGAATTTCTTCCGTTACCGGCAAATAATCCGACTGTAGAAAGTGACGTTGAAAGAGTAGAAGCACCGGTTGCCGTTAGCGTAAATACACCGCAGCCAACGATTGCCGAAGTGGTAACTGCTGCGCCAGCCTCTGCGCGTACAGAACGAGAAAGCAAACCGACGCGTGTTAGCGAATCGAGCAGTATTCGCGTGGCGGTAGAAAAAGTAGACCAACTGATAAACCTGGTTGGTGAACTGGTTATCACCCAGTCAATGTTGGCACAGCGCTCTAATGAATTAGACCCAGTGGAGCACGGCGAACTGATTACCAGCATGGGCCAGTTACAACGTAACGCCCGTGATTTGCAAGAGTCGGTGATGTCTATCCGTATGATGCCAATGGAATATGTCTTCAGTCGCTTCCCGCGTCTGGTGCGTGATTTGGCAAGCAAACTGAACAAACAAGTTGAGCTCACTCTTCAGGGCAGTTCCACTGAACTGGATAAAAGCTTGATTGAACGCATTATCGACCCGTTAACCCATCTGGTGCGTAACAGCCTCGATCATGGTATCGAAACCCCGGAAAAACGCCTCGCGGCTGGAAAATCTGCAGTCGGAAATTTGATTCTGTCTGCTGAGCATCAGGGTGGGAATATCTGCATCGAAGTCTCCGATGACGGTGCGGGTTTGAACCGCGAACGTATTCTTGCCAAAGCGCTGTCACAAGGCATGCCGGTGCACGAAAACATGTCTGACGATGAAGTGGGTATGTTGATTTTCGCACCCGGATTCTCGACCGCCGAACAGGTGACCGATGTGTCCGGACGTGGCGTGGGTATGGACGTGGTGAAGCGTAACATCCAGGAAATGGGTGGCCACGTTGAAATTAAATCCCAGGCCAATGTCGGCACGACTATTCGCATTATGCTGCCGCTGACCCTGGCTATTCTTGACGGCATGTCGGTCAAAGTGAGTAACGAAGTCTTTATCCTGCCGCTCAACGCGGTGATGGAATCGTTGCAGCCAAAAGAAGATGACCTGCATCCGCTGGCAGGTGGCGAACGGGTACTTGAAGTACGCGGTGAATACTTGCCGCTGGTTGAATTGTGGAAAGTGTTTGATGTTGCCGGGGCTAAAACCGAAGCAACGCAAGGCATTGTGGTGATTTTGCAAAGCGCCGGACGACGTTACGCGCTGTTGGTTGATCAGCTGATTGGTCAGCATCAGGTCGTGGTGAAAAACCTTGAGAGCAACTATCGCAAAATACCGGGTATTTCCGCCGCAACCATCCTCGGTGATGGCAGTGTTGCGTTGATTGTCGATGTTTCAGCGCTGCAAGGTTTGAATCGTGAACAACGTATGGCCGGCCACGCCGCCCTTCCTCAGGTTTGAGAACAGGAAAAGAAATGACTGGATTAACCAATGTGACAAAACTGACCGGGGAAACGGTAGGGCAAGAATTCCTCGTTTTCACCCTCGGTGACGAAGAATATGGCATCGACATTTTGAAAGTGCAGGAAATCCGTGGCTACGACCAGGTCACGCGTATCGCTAACACACCTGCGTTTATCAAAGGCGTGACTAACCTGCGAGGTGTGATTGTACCCATCCTCGACTTGCGTATTAAGTTTGCGCAAGATGACGTGGAATATAACGATAACACGGTGGTTATTGTGCTTAACTTCGGCCAACGTGTCGTAGGTATTGTGGTGGATGGTGTGTCTGATGTGCTTTCATTGACCGCTGAGCAAATCCGCCCGGCACCAGAATTTGCCGTGACACTTTCAACAGAATACCTGACAGGCCTTGGCGCACTGGGCGACCGTATGTTGATTCTGGTTAATATTGAGAAGCTGCTCAATAGTGAAGAAATGGAACTGGTGGATAGCGCTGCAAGCCGCGTGGCGTAGAGTTTAATCGTTAATGTCGGATGTCGCTCACGCTAATCCGACCTACGAAACTTTGGCATGTGTAGGGTGGATTAGTGTGAGCGACATCCACCACTTTTCATTCGATTCAGGAGGTTTACGCTTCCGCTTGCTCCCCAATCTCCACCTGTTCTTCCATCTCACCTTCATTCTTCGAAAGCATCGCCGTTGCCACACCGTTACCCAACACGTTAATCGCTGAACGACCCATGTCGAGGAAGTGGTCGATACCCATCAGTAACAAAATACCCGCTACCGGAATATTAAAGCTCGGAATGGTTGCAGCAAGCACCACGAGTGCAGAACGCGGCACCCCCGCGATTCCTTTCGATGCCAGCATTAACGTCAGCATTAACACCACAATCTCGGAGAACGTTAGATGGATGTTATAAGCCTGGGCGATAAACATGGAAGCAAAGGAGCAGTACACCATCGAACCGACCAGGTTGAACGAATAACCAATCGGTAGCACGAAGGAAGCAATGTTACGTGAACAACCAAAGCGCGTGAGCTGGTCGAGTGTTTTAGGGTAAGCCGCTTCAGAGCTGCTCGTGGTGAATGCCACCAGAACCGGATCTTTGAGCATCGCAATCAAGCGGAATACATCGCGCTTGAGCACCATATAACCCACGCCGATAAGTACCATGCAGGTCAAAATAATGGCGAGATAGTAACCGCCGATGAACGCGGCGTAGTTCAGCAAAATACCCAAACCTTCCGTGGCAATCACAGAAGAGATGGCGGCAAAAATAGCCAGCGGCGCAACGTACATCACGTAGCCAGTCACTTTTAGCATGATGTGGGAAACGACATCCAACGCGGCAACTAACGGTGTATTGAATTTCTCACCAAGCGAAGCGCCTGCAATACCGAAGAACAAAGAGAACACCACGATTTGCAGGATTTCGTTGTTCGACATCGCGCCCGCAATGCTGGTCGGGATGGTGTGTGAGATGAATGCTTTCAGGTTCATGCCGCTTACGGCAAGACCAGTTTGAACATCACCGGCGGGTACCTGCAGATTCATGCCAGCACCAGGGTGCTGGAGGGTGACGATGAACAAACCCACCAGAATGGACAGAATGGAAGATGAGATAAACCACACCATCGCTTTGCCACCTACGCGGCCAATAGTAGAAGTTTCACCCATCTTCATAATGCCTACCGTCAGCGTGCTAAACACTAACGGTGCAATCACCATTTTGATCAGGCGTAAAAAGATGTCGGTGAACAGCGTGATGTTCTCGGCATAACTTTTTACGTTGTCCGCAGCAGCATACTCATGGATTGCAGCGCCGGAGAGAATGCCGGCGAACATGAACAGAAGAATGAACAACGTGAGTTTGTTTGAATTTGACACTGACCTGATATCCCCATCTGTGCGTTAACATATATTTAACTCATTGAGCTATATATAATAATTATGTTTGCCCAATATACATTCGGCCCATAAATTGAAGCAAAGCGAGCACAGATACAACTATTTTTTACTTTTTGTCGCATTTGTTAATACAGAGACCTTTATGTAACAACGTGATTACCATCACGAAAACAATATTAATATTTCCGCAAAAACTCTGCATTCTCTCCATCGTTATTTTATTAATTACTTGATTAATAAACTAAATATTTTGCAATACGCTGTAAGGGTGATTGTTCGCTCAACTCCTGGTTATTTCGTCATACATAAACTAAATTTCAATAAGTTAGCGTATTCAACGCCCTGGCAGTCAAAGGGTGACGGATGTGCACAATGAGGGCTAAACAATGAAAGCACACACACTCTTAATGCTCTGTGGTAGTGGTTTACTTTGTGGCATTAGCGAGGCGCAGGCGGTAACCAGCAGCGGTACAATCAATGCGACCCTGACCCTGACGAATGGCTGCCTGATCAACGGTTCACCGGCACAAAACGGCATTAACTTTGGTACGTTGGATTTCGGCGAACATCCCGCAACATTCTCTACGTTGACTACTGAGCTGGCAGGCGCTTCTGGTGGCAACAGCTTCGGTATTCAATGCACATCGGGTGCAATTTACACCGTACAGGTGACAGGCAGCACTAATGCTGCTCCGACGACGACGGTCGGCACACCCGGTACTCCAGCCCGTTATTTGGTCAATACCAGTGATACGACACAAGGTGTGGCGTACAGCATCTACAGCGACAACGCGTTCAATAATGTGATTACCAACAATGCGGCAATTCCGAAAGCGTCCACTACTGCTGGCGTAGACAACTACATTGTCTACGGGCGTATTCAGGGCGGAGGGGACAGCGTGACAGTCAAACCGGGCACATACACTGACATTATCAATGTCAGTGTGACCTACTAAACAAGCTCCATTCCTTGTAAGCCATTCTTAGAATTTAACAGCAGGCAGTTGCCACTGCTGAGGGCCGCGCTTTGCATAAAATTCACGCCTGGATAGGGGGGATGATGATTGCGCTTCCGGCAAGTGCGGTCACGACACAATCATTTCAGGTTGGCGCGACGATAACACCGGGTTGCTCCATAGCTAGTGGTAGTGGTGGCCTGTTTGGCACATTGAATTTTGGCAGCCACAGTGGTGTAGAAAACGGTATTACCAGCAATGCATTAATACCTGATACCTCGCTGGCACTGGCCTGTACGCCGGGTGTGGCGTTAAGCATGACCATTGATGGCGGCAAAAACTACACCTCGGTACGCAATATGGTGCGCACCGGCAGCAGCGAGGTAGTGCCTTATCGGCTTTACACCAGCGGTGCGCTAACCGCCAACACTGAAATCATGGTCAATCAGGCGGTAGCAGTCACCTACAGCAACAGTAACAACATCACATTGCCAATTTATGGCGCAGCGCAATTAACGGGTTTTAGCCCGGCAGGTACTTATACCGACCAACTCACTGTGACGTTGTCATGGTAAAAAGGGAGAAAACAATGAAGCCATGGTTCTTGCGTAAATTATTGATAGCGGCTGGCTGTCTTGCCAGCGCTCAGGCGTTAGCGGCAGGAAACATACTGATTTGGCCCATCGACCCCTACCTTGATGCCGATGCCAAAGCCGCAGAATTGTGGATACAAAACCAAAGTGATACGGCGACGACTATGCAGGTGCGCGTGGTCGGCTGGCAGCAGCTACAAGGCCATGAAAAATACCAGCCGCAACAGGATGTTGTCGCGAGCCCACCGATAGTTCGTATTGAAGGCGGTGGCAAGCAGCTTATTCGTTTGATCAAACAAAACGTGGTGCCACCGGGCCAGGAACAGGCTTATCGCATCGTGGTGGATGAAATTCCCCAGCCCGTTGATGAGCGCAAACCACAAATGGGCCTAAGATTGCAAATGCGCTATTCCATACCGTTGTTTTCGTATGGTGCAGGTATGGAAACCTTCAGCGCCGCCAGCAACCATGCCAATACTGAACCGGCGAAATTGTCGTGGCAGGTGAAGAATGAAAATGGTCAATCGACGCTACAAATCACCAATCGCGGTAACGTTCATGCGCGACTAAGTAATGTCAGCCTGCGCCAGGGGAGCCAAAAACGAGTATTGACCGACGGGCTGATGGGCTATGTATTGCCCAACAGCCAGCGTGAATGGCCGTTACCTGCATCGTTTACCCGGCCTGACCAAATGTCCGCCACGATCAATGCCCGTTCCGAACAATGGCAATCTTCTCCGGTCAATTGAGCCGATTACCGATGGTGATGCTTCTGTTTTCTTTGCCGCTGTGCAGTGATGCAGCGCAAGAAGATGATGCATTACCACCACCGCCGGATGCACAAGCGCTGAATCAGTCAGCGCAGTTTCATTTATCGCTGGTTTTTAATCAGTGGGACAGTGGATTGGTAGTGCCGGTCACTTCGCGCAACGGACAGTTTTTTGTCAGCCGTGCCGATTTACAACGTGCCGGATTACCAGGCGATAAATTAAGCACCGACGAAGTCAATGTTTCGGTGCTTAAAGGCGTTCAAACCCAATACGATAGCACCGGGCAACGTCTGTTAATGACGGTTCCTAACGAATGGTTGCCCGACCAGGCGATCGCTCTTGGTAAACGCGACGCCAGTTTTACACCGTTGAGCGGCAGCGGGGCACTGCTCAACTACGATTTCTACTCAAGTCATACACAAAACAGCGGCAGCCAGGCCTCGGTATGGCATGAGTTACGGATGTTCGGCGGCAACCTCAGCCTTTCATCTACCGGAACATTTCGCCAGGGCTTTGCGGGTTACGACGCGGGAAGCGGCGAAGGTTATCGGCGTTACGACACCACACTAACCGGCACCGACGAAGACGACATTATCAGCTGGTCTGTGGGGGATGTGGTGAGCGACGCGTTAAGCTGGAGCAACAGCGTGCGCATGGGCGGCATTTCTATTGGGCGTGATTTCTCGCTACGCCCCGACCTCATCACTTATCCGTTGCCTGCTTTTTCCGGTGAAGCGGCAGTGCCTTCCACGGTCGATGTGTTTATTAACGGCTATCGCAGCGGTAGCACCCAACTGCAACCGGGTCCGTTTACCCTGACCAATCTTCCCTATATTAATGGCTCCGGCGATGCGGTGCTGGTAACCACCGATGCGCTGGGTCGCCAGGTTTCTACCACGCTGCCGTTTTATGTTGCCAGTGAATTGCTCAAACCGGGTTTGAGCGACGGCGCGTTGACGCTCGGCAGCCTGCGGCGTGATTACGGCATCGATAATTTTTCTTATGGCCCAGCGGCGGCAAGTGGTTCATACCGCTACGGCGTAAACGATTTCTGGACGCTGGAAAGCCATGCTGAAGGCGCGCAATCACTGGTGTTGGGCGGTGTGGGAACGCTGGTGAAACTAGGGCGTTTTGGCGTGGTCAACGGTGCCTGGTCGCACAGTGAAATGCGTGGGCAGGGTGGCCAGCAGGTTAATTGGGGCTATCAGTACAACACCAACTGGTTCAATATCGGCACGCAACACAGCCATCGCGACCGTGGGTTTGGTAACCTGGCGCTCTACGACTCGCCCGACATGTATGACGAAAACAACCAGCCCATCGCCAGCCTCAGTCGCAGCACCGATCAATACTCGCTCTCTTTTAACCTTGGCAATTACGGCAACGTGGGCGCAGCATGGATTGACGTGCGCAGTTTTGACAATGAGAAAACGCAATTGCTCAACCTTTCGTGGAGCAAAAATCTGTGGGGAAACAGCAGTTTTTATCTGGCAGCCAGCCATGATCCCGCGCAAAACGGCTGGAGTATGGCGCTATCGTTGCAAGTCCCGTTTGGGGAGCTAAGTAGTGCTGCGTTTAGCGTCGAAAGCACACCTGATGCGGGTAGCACGCAGCGAGTTAACTACAACCATGCGATGCCAGGCAACGGCGGTTTTAGCTGGAACATGGCCTACGCACATCAAAGCAAAAATGACGATTACCAGCAGGCAACGCTTGGCTGGCGCAACAATAAAGTAGAACTTCAGGGCGGTGTATACGGGCAGAGTAATAACTATACCCAATGGGGCGAAATGTCCGGATCGCTGGTCATGATGGATAACACCGTGCTGGCAGCCAATACGATAAACGATGCTTTTATGGTGGTCAGCACAGAAGGTTTTAGCGATGTGACGGTGAACTTTGAAAACCAACCGGTCGGCACCACTGACAAAGATGGCTATTTGCTCATCAGCGGTGTTTCATCGTATTACCCGGCAAACTACAGTATCAACACGCTAAATCTCCCTGCCGACACGCGCATTAAAGATACTGAACGCCGCGTGGCATTACGCCGTAATAGTGGTTATCTGCTTGATTTTCCGATGGAACAGCAGCGTGTCGCCAGTGTTATCTTGCAAGACGGCAACGGCAAGGTGCTTCCCGTATCAAGCCAGGTGTATCGGTCATTACAACCTCCAGCCCCCGTGGGTTACGACGGGATTGTCTATCTTGAAAACCTGAGCGACATAAATCCTCTGACGGTTACCCTGCCTGACGGCAAGCACTGTAGCGCTATGTTACAGCTGGAGAATAACCCTGAGCGCAAACTGAAAACTTACGGTCCGCTGATTTGTCGTGAGGGGGCGAGATGATAGGGCGCGGGGTGTGGATATTGGCGGTGCTATTGCTGCTTATTGCCACGTCCGCACATTCAGCCTGCACTCAGGGCGGGCAAAATGGTGCGTTTGGCAGCCAGAGTTCGTTTGTTATCAACTCCACCGTTCAGAACACCAGCGCGGCCTTTACTCTTGATTGCGACACGGTGCTTAACCTGCTGACTTCTGACTCGATAAAGCTCACCTATCTTGGGGCAACGCCAGTCACTACGGGTGTTCGAGGGTTACTCAAGCGCACCGATGACACCACCAATACTGATAATGTGCCCGTTGTGGTTTGCGTGCAGTCAGGATGTGCCGCAGGCAGCGAAGTGCAAGTTGGGGGAACTTATACCTGGAGCGGCAGTACGTTATTGAATTTATTGGCCAGCAAACGCTATACGTTGCCACTTTACTTGCGCACTGTCGCCGGGCAAAACGTTAGCGCCGGTCCGTATCAGTTAGTGCTTAATCTGCGTATCGACTGGAATATTTGTAGCCTTGGTGTGGCGGTTTGCCTGGCTTATCAGACGGGTAACGGTACTGCGAATATGGCGGTCACGCTTACCGTCACTAATGATTGCAGCACCATCACGGCGCCCGCAGTCAATTTCGATAGTGCGCCGCTGGTGCAAAACTTTAAAAGTATTTCGCAAAGTATTGCCGTCACTTGTACCAAAGGCAGCACCTATACCGTCGGCGTCAACAATGGCGCTAATGCCTCTGGCAATGTGCGGCGAATGAAAAGTGGCAACAACTATATGAATTATGAACTCTACAAATCCAACGGGACTGACCGTTGGGGTAGTCTGGGAGCGGAACGCTGGGCCAGTACGGCATCGTCAGGGCTGAGCAGTGACGGGCTATTGCGCAACTACAACTACGTAGCAAAAGTGCTGACCACTCAAACCACACCTCCCGCCGGGAGTTATACCGACACACTCGTAGTTGATGTTGCGTTCTAAATACTCGTGATACTTTCCACTGCTTTATTGTCGAAAATATGAACACACCCAGGTCACTTATTGTGAGCTAAGCCACAAATTAATATCCCTCAACGGCAATATTTACTTTTAAACAAATGCTCAGTTTTAGGGGAGTAGGTAACGCCATACACTATGGTTAAACGTTCTATATTGTTTGAATAAATAACTTTCATTTAGAGTAATTGAAATATTTTGCATTCTAATTACCAACAATGACCGATAAAAATTAATATTTAAATCCAGTGCGATTTGATATGGAATTTATATTTTAAAATCAGGAGGATATGTAATGAAAAAATCTTTATTGCCCCTTGCTATTGCAGCAGCGCTTTCACTGGCTTCTACTGCCGTATACGCAAGCGAAAAAACAGATGCACCATCTAAAACGATAATCGGTGCTGATACGCTATCAGGTATTGATTTTTATGGTTATTTTCGCTCAGGCATTGCAGCGGGTGACAATGGTTCTATGAAAGATGCCGTGGGTGGCAGCTTTGAGAAAAATAAACTCGGCCGTATGGGTAATGAATTTGACACCTATGCCGAAGTCGGTTTTGGTAAAGAGTTATATAACACTGGAAGTGAGTCTGTTTATATTCAGACCATGATTAACATGTACGATGGTGATTCCAATAGTAATCACGAAAATAACTTTGGCTGGGAAAACATGAATATCCAGTTCCGCAACTTTATGGGAATGGGTGAAACGACTTGGGCCGGTATTCGTCAGTATAATAAATATAGCATCGATGCTAACGACTATGATTACTGGAACCATACCAACGTCGGTGGCGGTATTGAAAAGATGTCGCTGGGCCAAGGGAAACTTTCTTTCGCATTTTTACATCGTGATATTGATGAAGATCTTTCAGCCCTGTCCGAAGGTGACGTAGACACTCAAGAGTTGATTGACTCCAATCAACTGGAAGTCATGTATGACAGTCAACCTCTGTGGGATGGCGCTACCCTGGCTGTGGGTTATAAGTACCTCAACGCTGATGCTAACGATGAACAGCTAAATCGGGTTAACCACGATTATTCCGATGGTCAAACCGCGATGGTTGTTTTGAAACAAGAGATCTTCGACAAGGGCGTTAACAACACTGTTATCCAGTACTATGGCAAAGGTTCGGCTCTGCAGGGTGTGACCTTCGGGGCAGCAGACACTCTGAATGGCAGTGTAAAAGAGGGCGAGGGTTGGGCTTTGCGTAACTACGGTAATATCCCTGTAGCAGCGGACTGGGATGTGAGCCACGCAATCAACCTGGCAGGAGCCAACGATATTGAGATGTGGAATGGCGATAAAGGCGATGCGTCTACGGCCTCTGCCAGCGCCAGGGTCACTTATCACTGGTCTGATTACACGCGTACTTATCTTGAAATGGGCTACTTCGAAGACCAGAAGTCCGTTAACGGTTCTGACTATGACCGCAGCGGTGCGAAATACACCATTGCTCAGGCTCTGTCCTTCGGTCGCGATAAGCCAGAAATTCGCTTATTCGCCAGCCACTACGATAGCAACAAGGATAACTGGGACGATAATACTCAATCCTTCGAAAATAACCTTTCCAACAATACCTGGGCTGTAGGTATTCAGGCTAACGTGTTCTGGTAATCACTATTTATTCGCTGCGGGCACCAGGCTAAAGCCGCCCGCAGCAGTACAACGCAGTGAAATAATTTCCGCTAAGTCACGACACACCCCTCTCTTTATATTCCCCGCCAGAGTTTCCGTTAAAGTTACTTTTCATCATGCCGATAACACCGATAAGAAATCATTAAAAGGGTGTTATATGTTGAACCGTATTCGCGTTGTCACCATGCTAATGATGGTGCTGGTGGTGTTCGCGCTCCTCCAACTCATCTCAGGCGGAATGTTTTTTAACTCACTCAAAGACAATAACGACAGTTTTAAAGTTTCAAGGGAGTTACGCGTTCAGCAATCCGAACTGGCTAACACCTGGGAATTGATGCTGCAAACGCGCATTAACCTGAGCCGATCGGCTGCCCGTATGATGATGGATGCCAGCAATGGGCAAAGTTCAGCAAAAACTGAGCTACTGGGTAACGCCAAAAAATCCCTTGCCGATGCGCAAAAACATTACGCCTTATTCAAACAAGTCCCCGCCATTAATCCGGAAATTGAAACTCTGGTACAAGGCATTGATGACGACTACCAGAACTACAATCAGGCGTTAAGCGAACTGGTGGGTTATCTGGAAAGTGGCAATATGGACGCTTATTTTGCGCAGTCCACGCAAAGCCTGCAAAACGCACTCGAAAAAGAATACAGCGGTTACATCGCTTTGAACGACCGCATGTACGAACAGTCGTACATCGCCAGCACCAGTGATTACAACTTTGCTAAGTGGCAGATTGGTGGTCTTGCAGTTGCATTGTTCGCGGTTTGCTTGTTGGTATGGTTCGGTATGCGCCGCATCCTGCTGCGACCGCTGTCGGTGGTGATTGGTCATATTCGTGAGATTGCCAATGGCAACCTGACTGAAAACATTGTTTCCAGTGGTCGCAACGAAATCAGCGAACTGACTTCCAGCGTGCGCCACATGCAGCAAGAGCTGATTATTACCGTGGGCAGCGTACGTGATGGATCTGATGCCATTTATAGCGGTGCTACAGAAATCGCGGCCGGAAATAACGACCTTTCTTCCCGTACCGAACAGCAGGCGGCTTCGCTTGAAGAAACCGCTGCCAGCATGGAACAGCTTACGGCGACCGTAAAACAGAATGCGGAAAACGCGCGTCAAGCATCTCAATTAGCATTAAGCGCCTCCGAAACTGCCCAACGTGGTGGAAAAGTGGTGGATGGTGTAGTGAAAACCATGCACGACATCGCGGGCTCCTCGAAGAAAATCGCTGACATTACCGGCGTGATTGACGGTATTGCCTTCCAGACCAACATTCTTGCACTCAACGCTGCGGTTGAAGCTGCACGTGCGGGTGAGCAGGGGCGCGGATTCGCCGTCGTTGCAGGTGAGGTGCGAAACCTTGCGCAACGAAGCGCGCAGGCCGCCAAAGAGATTAAATCACTGATTGAAGACTCCGTTTCCCGCGTCGATACCGGTTCAGTACTGGTGGAGAGTGCGGGTGAAACCATGAGCGATATCGTCAATGCGGTCACCCGCGTCACCGACATCATGGGCGAAATTGCTTCGGCCTCCGATGAACAAAGCCGGGGTATCGATCAGGTTGCGCTGGCCGTATCTGAAATGGACCGCGTCACCCAACAGAACGCTTCGCTTGTTGAAGAGTCAGCCTCTGCGGCGGCAGCACTTGAAGAACAAGCCAGCATGTTGAGCCAACTGGTCGCGGCCTTCCGCTTAACGACTGAACCTGCGGTTACGTCTCCCATTATTGCATCGACTCCGATCGCCCCAACGCTCAAACCGAGCAAAGCGGTGGTAGGTGGGAATGACGATAACTGGGAAACTTTCTAAGAATCACTAATGAATAGCCGGTAGACGTGCCGGCTGAGGGCTGTCTTGATGTTCAACCGTATCCGAATTTCGACCACTCTGTTGTTAATCTTGATCGTCTGCGGCGTATTGCAGATTGGTAGTAATGGACTGTCCTTTTGGGCATTCAGGGATGATTTTCAGAATCTAAACATGGTTGAAGTCGGAAACCAACAGCGCGACACCTTAACCCAAAGCCGTGCGGCGTTGTTACAAGCCAGCACCGCTCTGAGCCGTGCCGGTACGCTGACAGCATTAAGTTACCCGGCAGAAGATATTAAACGCCTGATGGCAAATGCCCGTGGCAGCCTGAAACAAGCTGACATGCTGTTTAACCAGTTTCTGGAAATCCCACCTTTGAATAAAGAAGGTGAGGATATGGTGGTGTCGACTAAACAGAGTTACGCCGCCTATCGGGATGATTTGCAGCATCAGGCCACCTGGCTTGAAAGCAATCAACTTTCTGATTTCCTGGGTGCGCCGATTCAGAAGTCACAGGACATTTTTGACGCCTACTTTAATGCCTGGCAGCAAAGCATCAATGACACCGTGGCGGCGTCGAGTGCCGATAGCAAACTGAACTACCAGACCTCGGCGATTATTTTTGCCAGCGTAACGGTGATAGCTATCCTGATGCTGGTTGGTTCAATCGTCTGGTCACGCCGGATGCTGGTGCAGCCGCTGGAAATTGTGCGCAGTCACTTCGAACATATTGCCGCTGGTGATTTGGCGCGACCGATAAGCGTGTATGGGCGTAACGAAATCTCTGAGATTTTCCGCAGCCTGAAAAACATGCAGCAAGCGTTAAAAGAGACGGTACACCAGGTTCGGCAGGGTAGCAGTGCGATGCACACCGGCATTGCCGAAATTGCCGCTGGTAACAACGACCTGTCTTCACGAACCGAACAGCAGGCGGCATCGTTGGCAGAAACCGCCGCCAGCATGGAGCAACTGACTGCGACGGTAAGCCAGAATGCCGACAACGCACGACAGGCTGCACAGCTTTCGCGTACAGCAGCAGATACCGCGCAGCAAGGTGGCCAACAGGCAGCAAACGTTGCTCGCACCATGCACGACATCGCCGGCAGTTCGAAGAAAATTGGTGATATCACCAGCGTGATTGACGGTATTGCCTTCCAGACCAACATCCTGGCACTGAACGCCGCAGTTGAAGCGGCACGCGCGGGCGAACAGGGGCGTGGATTTGCCGTAGTCGCAGGTGAAGTACGCAATCTGGCAAGCCGCAGTGCGCAGGCGGCAAAAGAGATAAAAGTACTTATTGAGGAGTCGGTCGACCGCGTGCAGCAAGGCTCGCAACTGGTCGATACCGCCGCCAGCACCATGGCTGAAATTGTGCGTTCGGTAACTCAGGTTAACGACATTATGGGTGAAATTGCCTCTGCGTCTGACGAACAACGCCGTGGCATTGAACAGGTTGCACAGGCGGTAAGCCAGATGGATCAAGTGACTCAGCAAAACGCCGCACTGGTAGAAGAAGCGGCAGCAGCAACCGATGCTCTGGCAAACCAGGCCGAACACCTGAGCGGTGTGGTATCGGTGTTTAATCTGGAAGGTGTCGCAAGCCACGAAGATGCCACCAGAGATTTAGTAACCAACGGGGTGCTGGTCACCTCCTGATTGTGATTGAGAAGGCGCTATGACATCACCTCTGTCCACTGGACAAACGTCATTAATGTTACAGATGACACAGCGTCTGCCGCTATCCGATGTGCACTTTCGTCGGATATGCCAGTTGATTTACCAACGCGCAGGTATCGTGTTGGCCGATCACAAACGCGACATGGTTTACAACCGTCTGGTGCGCCGTTTGCGCACCCTTGGGCTGGAGGACTTCGGGCACTATCTGAACATGCTTGAGGCCAATGGGGTTAACGCCGAATGGCAGGCATTTATTAACTCCTTGACCACCAACCTGACGGCGTTTTTTCGTGAAGGCCACCATTTTCCGATCCTTGCAGAACATGCACGTAAACGGAATGGGGAATACAAAGTCTGGAGTGCAGCGGCATCTACAGGGGAAGAACCGTACTCCATCGCTATTACGCTTGCGGATGTGCTGGGTATGACACCTGGGCGCTGGAAAATCTTCGCAAGCGACATTGACACCCAGGTGCTGGAAAAAGCCCAAAGTGCCGTTTATCGCCAGGATGAGTTGAAAACGCTGGCCCCGTTACAGTTGCAGCGCTATTTCTTGCGTGGCACCGGGCCACACGAAGGGCTGGTTCGGGTACGCAATGAACTCGCGAACCATCTTGAATTTGCGCCAATCAACTTGCTGGACAAGCAAGCGCCAATTCCTGGGCCATTTGACGCAATATTTTGTCGCAACGTGATGATTTATTTTGATAAAGCGACGCAGCAACAAATTTTGCAGCGCTTTGTCCCGCTGCTAAAACCAGGGGGATTACTGTTTGCCGGACATTCGGAAAACTTCAGTAACCTCAGCCGGGAGTTTTTGCTGCGTGGGCAGACCGTGTACGGACTGAGTAAGGAAAGATCATGACAAAAATAACCGTGCTTTGTGTCGATGATTCCGCCCTGATGCGCCAGATCATGACAGAAATTGTGAACAGTCACGACGACATGGAAATGGTGGCGACGGCGCCCGACCCGCTGGTGGCGCGTGATTTGATTAAGAAATTCAACCCCGACGTGTTGACCCTTGACGTCGAAATGCCGCGCATGGACGGGCTGGATTTTCTTGAAAAACTGATGCGTTTGCGCCCGATGCCGGTGGTAATGGTTTCATCGCTTACGGGCAAGGGGTCAGAAGTAACATTACGCGCGTTGGAATTGGGCGCGATTGATTTTGTCACCAAACCGCAGTTGGGCATTCGTGAAGGCATGCTGGCGTACAGCGAAACTATCGCGGAAAAAGTGCGTACTGCGGCGAAGGCGAAACTGGCGGCTCGTGCGCCAAGCGCGGCACCTGCAGTGCTCAAAGCAGGGCCGTTGCTGAGTTCAGAAAAATTGATTGCAATAGGTGCGTCCACGGGTGGCACCGAGGCCATTCGCCATGTGCTGCAACCATTGCCGCTATCAAGCCCAGCGGTATTAATCACTCAGCACATGCCGCCTGGTTTTACCCGCTCATTTGCTGACAGGCTCAACAAGTTATGCCAGATAGCGGTGAAAGAAGCTGAAGACGGTGAGCGTGTGCTGCCGGGACATGCCTACATCGCTCCAGGCGATAAACATATGGAGCTTGCCCGTAGTGGGGCGAACTACCAAATCAAAATTCATGACGGCCCACCCGTGAACCGGCATCGCCCGGCCGTGGATGTGCTGTTTCACTCCGTTGCGAAATTCGCCGGGCGTAATGCCGTGGGCGTGATTTTGACTGGAATGGGGAATGACGGCGCCGCCGGGATGCTGGCAATGCATAAAGCCGGGGCATGGACTATCGCCCAAAACGAAGCAAGTTGTGTGGTGTTCGGCATGCCGCGTGAAGCCATTAACAGTGGTGGCGTCAGCGAAGTGGTCGATTTAAGCCAAATAAGCCAGCAAATGCTGGCGAAAATTAGTGCCGGACAGGCAATACGTATCTAACTGAAGGAACCCGATTTATGGCAGATAAAGAACTCAAATTTTTGGTGGTGGATGATTTTTCTACCATGCGCCGCATTGTCCGCAACCTGCTAAAAGAGCTGGGTTTCAACAACGTTGAAGAAGCTGAAGATGGCGTCGATGCGCTGAACAAACTCAACGGTGGCGGCTTTGGTTTCGTTATCTCTGACTGGAACATGCCGAACATGGATGGTCTGGAATTGCTGAAAACCATTCGTGCCAATGGCGCAATGGCAGCGATGCCAGTGCTGATGGTGACTGCTGAGGCGAAGAAAGAGAACATTATTGCCGCAGCACAAGCCGGGGCGAGTGGCTATGTGGTGAAGCCGTTCACCGCAGCAACACTTGAAGAGAAGTTGAACAAAATCTTCGAAAAGCTCGGCATGTAAGGAGAGGCACATGCACTCATCTACAAATCCCGCGACAGAGTTACATTCAACCGGCGATATTATCGTTCGGATAGGCAGCTTGACTCGTATGCTGCGTGATAGCCTGCGCGAACTGGGTCTTGACCAGGCGATTGCTGAAGCGGCGGAAGCGATTCCAGACGCGCGTGACCGCCTGGACTACGTGGTGCAGATGACCGCGCAGGCCGCCGAACGCGCATTGAACTGCGTGGAGCTGGCACAGCCTCACCAGAACAAACTGGAAACCGATGCCAAAGCATTGAACGGGCGTTGGGATGCCTGGTTTGAAAACCCAATCGAGCTGGGCGATGCACGCGAACTGGTGACCGATACGCGCAGCTATTTGTCCGGTGTCCCGAGCCATACCAGTTTCACCAATGCTCAGCTTCTGGAAATCATGATGGCGCAAGATTTCCAGGACTTAACCGGCCAGGTTATCAAACGCATGATGGATGTTATCCAGGAAATTGAGCGCCAGCTGTTGATGGTGTTGATGGAAAATATGCCAGAGCTGGATGCCCGCGCTAAGCGTCCTGCCGACAGCCTGCTTAACGGCCCGCAAATGAACTCCACCGCTGCCGGTGTGGTGGCAAGCCAGGATCAAGTTGACGATCTGCTGGATAGTTTAGGGTTCTAAATCGTTATCCGTACGCTCTGACCTTCTCCCTTACCTGGGGGAAGGTTGAGAGTGTGAAGGCGAGCTAACGGCGCAATTAAACCCACAAATCCCCCCGTTTTCCTCCCATTAGCTTTACCCCCCTCTGGCATGCTGTGCTGGTAATTGCGGCCACGAGATTGCAGCGGTGTCTGAAGAAAGCAGCGACGATAAAACAGAAGCCCCCACACCCCACCGACTTGAAAAAGCGCGAGAAGATGGGCAGATCCCCCGATCCCGTGAATTGACCTCACTGCTGATGCTATTGGCGGGGATAAGCATTATCTGGATGGGCGGTGAGCCGTTGGCACGACGCCTGGCCGCCATGTTGTCTGCCGGTTTGCACTTTGACCACAGCATCATTAACGATCCCAACTTGATAGTTAGTCAAATCAGTTTGTTAATAAAACAGGCCGTCTGGGCGTTGTTGCCACTGATTATGGGATTGGTGATTGTGGCGATTGCGGCCCCAATGCTGCTTGGCGGCCTGTTATTTAGCGGGAAATCGATACAGTTTAAGTTCAGCAAAATGGACCCTATAGCAGGACTCGGACGGATGTTTTCCGCACAGGCGGGATCTGAGTTACTCAAAGCATTCCTCAAAGCCATTTTGGTGGGCAGCGTGACAACCTGGTATCTGCTGCACAAATGGCCAGAAATGATGCGTCTGATGAGTGAACCACCGTTGGCGGCGTTAGGACATGCGTTGAATATGGTGGCGGTATGCGGGTTGCTGATTGTACTCGGTTTGACCCCGATGGTTGGCTTTGACGTATTCTTCCAGATTTTCAGTAACATCAAAAAGTTACGCATGAGCCGCCAGGATATCCGCGACGAATTTAAACAACAAGAAGGCGATCCGCACGTTAAAGGGCGTATTCGTCAACAACAGCGTGCGGCAGCTCGCCGCCGCATGATGACAGATGTGCCAAAAGCCGATGTGATTGTGACCAACCCAACCCACTATTCGGTGGCGCTACAGTACGACGAAAACAAAATGAGCGCGCCAAAAGTGCTGGCAAAAGGGGCAGGACTGGTGGCGCTGCGTATTCGAGAAATTGGCAACGAGCACCGCATTCCGATGCTGGAGGCACCGCCGCTGGCACGTGCGCTGTACCGCCATGCCGAAATTGGACAACAAATTCCTGGGCAGTTGTACTCCGCCGTGGCCGAAGTGCTGGCGTGGGTGTGGCAGCTGCGTCGCTGGCGTGTCGCCGGCGGTTTAATCCCGAAAAAACCTGAAAATCTACCCGTGCCTGAAGCGCTAGATTTTGCAAATGACAAGGACTCCGATGGCTAACCTGTTGGCGCAACTGCGCCTGCCGAGCACGATGAAATCCGGACAATGGCAGATCCTTGCCGGGCCGATACTGATCTTGCTTATTTTGTCGATGATGGTGCTACCGCTGCCTGCGTTTGTACTTGATTTGCTGTTCACCTTTAACATCGCGCTGTCGATCATGGTATTGCTGGTGGCGATGTTCACTCAGCGCACGCTCGAGTTTGCTGCCTTCCCGACAATTTTGCTGTTTACTACGTTGCTGCGCCTGGCGCTGAACGTAGCTTCAACGCGTATCATCTTGATGGATGGTCATACTGGCGCCGCAGCAGCGGGTAAAGTGGTTGAAGCTTTCGGTCACTTCCTCGTTGGCGGCAATTTTGCCATCGGTATCGTGGTATTTATCATCCTCGTCATCATCAACTTCATGGTTATCACCAAAGGTGCTGGGCGTATTGCTGAAGTAGGCGCGCGCTTTGTGCTGGACGGGATGCCGGGTAAACAGATGGCGATTGACGCCGATCTTAACGCCGGTTTGATTGGTGAAGAGGAAGCGAAAAAACGCCGCTCGGAAGTGACTCAGGAAGCCGATTTTTACGGTTCGATGGACGGTGCCAGTAAGTTCGTGCGTGGTGATGCCGTCGCGGGGCTTATGATCATGGTGATAAACGTGGTCGGTGGGTTGTTAGTCGGCGTACTCCAGCATGACATGGCAGTGGGCGCTGCGGCTGAAAGTTACACGCTTTTGACCATCGGTGATGGCCTGGTTGCACAGATTCCGGCATTGGTTATCTCAACTGCTGCGGGTGTTATCGTAACTCGCGTAGCGACCGACCAGGACGTTGGCGAACAGATGGTGACCCAGCTGTTCAATAACCCGCGCGTAATGGTGCTCAGTGCTGGCGTTCTGGGTTTGCTCGGTATGGTGCCGGGGATGCCAAATTTTGTATTCCTGCTGTTTACCGCAGCATTGCTTGGATTAGCGTGGTGGATGCGTGGACGCCAGATGGAGTCCGCAGCGGCTCCGGCGGCTCCTGTAAAACCACAGGAAAACCCGCAAGCCGTAGAAGCGACCTGGAATGATGTTCAGCTCGAAGATTCGCTTGGCATGGAAGTCGGTTATCGCCTGATCCCGATGGTGGATTTCCAGCAGGACGGTGAATTGTTGGGGCGTATCCGCAGTATCCGTAAGAAATTCGCTCAGGATATGGGCTTTTTACCCCCGGTTGTGCATATTCGCGACAACATGGATTTGCCACCTGCGCGTTATCGAATCCTGATGAAAGGTGTCGAGATTGGTAGTGGTGATGCTTATCCTGGCCGCTGGCTCGCCATCAACCCAGGTACAGCAGCAGGCACGCTACCGGGTGAAACAACCATCGACCCGGCGTTTGGCCTTGCCGCCACCTGGATTGAAAGCGCGCTAAAAGAGCAGGCACAAATACAAGGCTTTACGGTAGTGGAAGCCAGTACCGTGGTGGCAACTCACCTTAACCATCTTATCGGCCAGTATGCGCCAGAACTGTTTGGCCGCCAGGAAGCCCAGCAACTGCTTGACCGTGTAACGCAGGAAATGCCGAAGCTGACCGAGGATTTAGTGCCAGGTGTGGTGACGTTAACCACGCTACATAAGGTGCTGCAAAACTTGCTGGCCGAGAAAGTACCCATTCGCGATATGCGCACCATTCTTGAAACGCTGGCAGAGCACGCTCCAGTGCAAAACGATCCGCATGAATTGACGGCGGTGGTACGTGTGGCGCTGGGTCGAGCAATCACCCAGCAGTGGTTCCCGGGCAACGGTGAGGTTCAGGTTATTGGACTTGATGCGTCTTTAGAGCGCTTGTTATTGCAGGCATTGCAGGGCGGTGGCGGTCTTGAACCAGGCCTGGCAGACCGCTTGCTTGAGCAGGCTCAGGAAGCATTGAAGCGCCAGGAGATGCTTGGCGCGCCGCCAGTGTTGCTGGTAAACCATGCGTTGCGTCCGTTGCTGGCACGCTTCTTACGCCGCAGTTTGCCGCAGCTAATGGTGCTTTCAAGCCTCGAGCTTTCCGAGAATCGTAATATTCGTATGACTGCGACGATTGGAGCAAAATAATGAGCCGCTTGTTGATGCTGATGTTCTTACCTTTCATGGCCCATGCTGGAGGCGAAGGAGCGTGGCAGGCGAGTAGTATGGGCGCAACGCTAAGCCACCGTGGTGTTGCGGCGTCGTCCCGCGCTTTAGCACCTACGCAACCCGTCAGCGGTGTGATGACGTTAGTCGCCTGGCGATATGAGCTAATTGGCCCGACACCTGCAGGGCTTAACGTCAGACTATGTTCGGTAACGCGTTGTGTTGAGATAGAAGGGCAGAGCGGTACGACGCGGGGATTGACGAACGTGGCGGCAAGCGAGCCCCTGCGTTTTGTCTGGGAAGTTCCCGGTGGTGGTGCGCTTTTTCCTGCGCTGAAAGTGCGCAGTAATCAGGTGATTGTCAATTATCAGTAATCTGCATGCCGCCTGATTTGGCGGCATCTTCCTCTCTACCTCTCATTTCTAACATCTGCTTTTGATAAAAACAAACCACTGTTTTATAAATCAGTGATGCCAGTACCGGAACTCTTTGTGATTCTGCCAGCATTCTGCAAGCCGTGGCAAAAATGCAAAGGTAACCTTCGTCTTGTCATTTTACCTTAGCGGATAAGATTCTCGTAAGCTCAGTAAGGGCTGGCGCGCAATCTCCTATAACAAAAACAAGCGGGGTTGACGGTGATGAAAACACGTAAGATTGGACTGGCAAATTATCTTGCCTATGGCGCAGGGGATTTTCTGGGAGCAGGAACGACCGCACTCACAGCCGCATGGCTACTTTACTTCTACACCACGTTCTGTGGGCTGACACCGATTGAAGCGACGTTTATTTTTGCCATGGCAAGGGTTCTGGATGCAGTGGTCAGCCCATTGATGGGCTTCCTGACCGATAACTTTGGTACTACATGGCTTGGAAAACGCTTTGGCCGTCGTAAGTTCTTTATCTTGTTAGGGATCCCATTAGTCTTCAGCTACAGCTTCATGTGGGTTGGAGAGATGAGTTACTGGTACTACCTGGTGACTTACCTGATCTTCGACGTGGTTTACACCATGATCCTGGTACCGTACGAAACGCTGGTACCGGAAATGACGGATGACTTTAAACAGAAAACAAAATTCTCCGGCGCACGTATATCAATGGCGCAACTGTCAGCCATCCTTGCTGCGTTCCTGCCGGGTATTTTGTTGAATCACTTTGGTAAAGACAACGCCATCTCATTCTTCTATTCAAGCCTGGTATTCGCCACGCTGTGCGCCATCGTGCTGATATTTGTCTGGTTCTTCACATGGGAACGTCCTCGTTCTGAGTGGACAGAAGCCGCATTGCGAGCAGAAGAAGAGAAGAAAACGCTGACGTTTGCGCAGAGCATGAAACGCCTGAACGTGGAGCTGACTTCCACACTGCGCGTTAAGATATTCCGCCAGCACCTTGGCATGTATTTGGGCGGCTATATTGCGCAAGACGTGTTCAACGCGGTGTTTACTTACTATGTGGTGTTTGTGCTGATGCAAAGTGCGAGCATGGCATCAAGCTTGCTCGGCACGATGGCGATTCTGCAATTTATTGCGGTCATCGGTATGATTCCGTTGTGTATCAAATACGGCCCGGCACCGTCTTATCGTATGGTGGTTGTGTTGTTTGGCCTCAGTTCTGTCTCTTATGCGGTGCTGTATTACGCGGGACTAAGCGATGTTTTCTCACTGCTGATGCTGGTTTCTGCTGTTGCGGGTCTTGGCCGTGGCGGTATCAACTATGTGCCGTGGAATACCTACACCTACATTGCTGATGTAGATGAAGTGATTACAGGCCAACGCCGTGAAGGCATCTTCGCGGGGATCATGACGCTGACACGTAAAGCCTCACAGGCAGGTGCGGTGATGTTGGTGGGTATCGTGATGCAGCTTTCCGGTTTTGTTTCCGGCCAGACCACGCAACCTCCTGCGGTTAGCCATACCATTCTGATGATTTTAAGTTTTGGCACTGTCGCGGTACTGGCATGCGGCTTCTTAGTTTCCCTGCGCTTTAAACTTAATTTGCAGACTCATAGCGTGTTACGTGAAGAAACCGCGAAGATGCGCGAAGCCGGGCGACCGGTTCCGGAGGCGACAACGCCAGAAGCTCGTGCAACTGTAGAAATGCTGGCAGGCATCCCTTACGAGAATCTTTGGGGTAATAACAATATTGGTTACCTCAACCACAACAAACCTGCTGCACCTTCGTTGAAACAGGCGGCCGCAATGAATTCGAATGCTACTCAGAGGTTAAGCTAATGATTATTTATCCCGTCAAACACAGCTCTTTACTGTGTCAGCCGGAGCATTTTATTGCCCGGGATGAACTGAAAACCCTGATCCATAAGGTGACAGACAATCTGGTCAATATTAAGGATGAAACGGGCCAATTCTTGCTGCGTCTGGATGACGGGCGAGTCATTGATACCAAAGGCTGGGACGGCTGGGAGTGGACTCACGGTGTCGGTTTGTACGGCATGTATCAGTATTATCGCCAGACTGGCGATAAGAAAATGTGTGAGATTATTGATGGCTGGTTTGCCGAGCGTTTCGCGGAAGGGGCGACTACCAAAAATGTTAACACCATGGCCCCGTTCCTGACGCTGGCTTATCGCTACGAAGAAACGCGTGACCCATCGTACTTGCCGTGGCTGGAAAGTTGGGCTGAATGGGCGATGTACGACATGCCGCGCACCGAACACGGCGGCATGCAGCACATTACGCTGGCGGAAGAAAACCATCAGCAAATGTGGGACGACACATTGATGATGACTGTGTTACCGCTGGCGAAAATTGGTAAGTTGCTTAATCGCCCGGAATACGTGGAAGAAGCGACTTATCAGTTCCTGCTGCATGTGCAAAACCTGATGGATAGAGAAACCGGATTGTGGTTCCACGGCTGGAACTATGAAGGTAATCATAACTTTGCTCACGCGCGGTGGGCACGAGGCAATAGCTGGCTGACTATCGTTATCCCTGATTTCCTTGAACTGGTGGATTTGCCTGAAAATAATGCGGTGCGTCGTTATCTGGTGCAGGTACTGGAGAGCCAGGTTGCAGCTCTGGCGAAATGCCAGGACGATAGTGGCTTGTGGCATACGTTACTGGACGATCCCCATTCGTATCTGGAAGCTTCAGCGACCGCAGGCTTTGCTTACGGCATTCTGAAAGGGATCCGTAAACGTTATATCAGCAAAGAGTATAAAGAGGTTGCTGAAAAAGCGATGAAGGGAATCGTGAAAAACATTTCCCCGGAAGGTGAGTTGCTGCAGGTTTCGTTCGGCACCGGAATGGGTAGCAATCTGGAGTTCTATCGCCAGATCCCGCTGACTTCTATGCCATATGGCCAGGCTATGGCTATTCTGTGTTTGGGTGAATATCTGCGGATTTATTTGTAGGCCCACACCGCAGGCCTGGAAGACCGGGCCTGCAAACTACTGCAAAATCAATCCTGCAGGCACATCCTGTAAAGTTCCTCCAATTTAATAATAAATAAAAGACGTATTGTGCAGAACAATTCATTATGCTGCCGCTGTCGATAAGCCCTCCACGGTATTCACCCTCCTTAGCGATATTCTGAATGGCGAAGCCTGGCTTCACGTTCTCCCCTACCTGTTTGTTGATCCACTCATTGGATTGATAATTAACCGATGATCGCGTTGTACCAGTTGTGCCTTCATCAGGATAAATTGATGTTTATTTCCCCGTTAGCTCGGGTTGCCAGTAATAGCGTGGTTGAGCCCGGTGTGGTGCTTGGCGCTAACGTAAGTATTGGTCCGTTTTGTGTTATCTCCGCAGGTGTTGTGATTGGAGAAGGAACAGTTATCGGTTCTCATTGTGTCATTAACGGCCTGACCACGATTGGTCGTGACAATACTATTGGGCACTTTTCCTCAATTGGTGAAGTTAATCAGGATCTTAAATACGCCAATGAACCGACTAAACTGGTTATTGGCGACAGAAATATCATCGGCAAAAATGCCACGCTGCATCGCGGCACGGTTCAAGGTCGGAGCTGTACGACGATTGGCAACAATAACCACTTTAAGAACAATGTGCATATCGGGCACGACTGCGTGGTGGGTAACAATACGCTGATTGGCGATAACAGCGGGTTGGCTGGACATGTACTGCTTGATGATGGAGGGCAGGTTGGTTTTATGTGTGCTATACACCAGTTTTGCGTACTGGGTGCACATGCCAAAATTGTCGATCAGTCAGGTGTGGTGCAGGATGTGCCACCCTTTGTGATTGCCAATGGCAATCACGCGAAACCAGCCGGCATAGATGTTAATGCGCAGGCTTTTCTGGCGTTAGAGACTCATCAGCAGGATTTTGTACATTTGCTTTACAGCATGCTTTATCAGCAGTCTTTATCGATTGAGGAAGTGAAGCTTACGGTGAAAACATTGCTAAGCGATTATGCCATCGCGGCTGTTTTTGAGCGGTTTTTTGCGCACTCGGCGCGCGGGATTGTTCGTTAAGATAAATTAAAAAGACTCGCCGCCATGAGCGGCGAGTCTTTTGCGATTACATACGTTCTACAGTGTCGATACCCAGCGTATCCAGACCCAGCTTCAGCGTTTTCGCCGTCAGCAGAGCCAGTTTCAGGCGGCTGTTACGCGCCTCGATAGTATCCGCAGCAAGAATCGGGCAGTGCTCGTAGAAACCAGAGAACAGACCTGCAACGTCATACAGGTAAGTACACATCACGTGTGGCGTACCGTCACGAGCAACAACGTTCAGGGTTTCTTCGAATTGCAGCAAACGTGCAGCCAGCTGTGCTTCGCGATCTTCAGTGATAACCACTGGCGCTTTGAGCAACTCAACTTCGTCGATGTCGGCTTTACGGAATACAGACAGCACACGAGTGTATGCATATTGCATATACGGAGCGGTGTTGCCTTCGAAGGCCAGCATGTTGTCCCAGTCGAAGATGTAATCTGTAGTGCGACTTTTCGACAGGTCGGCGTATTTCACCGCGCCAATCCCCACGGACTTCGCAAGCTGCTCCAGCTCATCAGCAGGCATGTCCGGGTTTTTCTCGGTTACCAGATTACGCGCACGTTCCATGGCTTCGTCGAGCAAGTCAGTCAGTTTTAC
Source organism: Buttiauxella sp. B2 (assembly GCF_006376615.1). Taxonomy (GTDB): domain Bacteria; phylum Pseudomonadota; class Gammaproteobacteria; order Enterobacterales; family Enterobacteriaceae; genus Buttiauxella. The sequence goes on along the minus strand of NZ_VEXQ01000001.1, from coordinate 441,195 downwards.
GGTGCCACCAGAACGGGTTTTGAATGGCTTGCCGTCTTTACCCAGCATCATGCCGAACATCTGGTGTTCCAGGGTGACGGATTCTGGAACGTAACCGGCTTTACGAACGATGGTCCATGCTTGCATCAGGTGCTGGTGCTGACGGGAGTCGATAAAGTAAAGGACGCGGTCAGCGTGCAGGGTTTCATAGCGGTATTTCGCACAGGCAATATCGGTGGTGGTATACAGATAGCCGCCATCTTTTTTCTGGATGATAACGCCCATCGGGTCGCCATCTTTGTTCTTGAACTCGTCCAGGAACACCACGGTTGCACCTTCGCTTTCGACCGCGAGGCCTTTAGCCTTGAGATCTGCCACGATGCCCGGCAACATTGGGTTATAAAGACTTTCACCCATTACGTCGTCGCGAGTCAGTGTCACATTAAGGCGATCGTAAGTTTGCTGGTTCTGCGTCATGGTGATATCGACCAGCTTGCGCCACATCTCACGGCAGTATTCGTCGCCGCTTTGCAGTTTTACCACGTATGCGCGTGCGCGCTCCGCAAAGGCTTCGTCTTCATCATAGTGTTTCTTGGCAGCACGATAGAACTCTTCAAGGTCGGCCAGTGCCATCTCACCTGCATTTTCTTGCTGCTGCTTTTCGAGATACGCGATAAGCATGCCGAACTGCGTGCCCCAGTCGCCGACGTGGTTGGCGCGGATAACTTTATGGCCAAGGAATTCCAGGGTGCGTACCGTTGCATCACCAATGATGGTGGAGCGGATGTGACCCACGTGCATCTCTTTAGCCACGTTTGGTGCGGAATAGTCGACAACGATGGTTTGTGGCGCAACGGTATTGACACCCACGCGGTCGGAGGCGACTGCGGAATCAACATTTTTCGCAAGGAACAAAGGGTCAAGGAAAATGTTGATGAAGCCAGGGCCGGCGATTTCAACTTTGCTGGCAATTCCGGTCAAATCCAGATTGGCGATCACCAACTCGGCGACTTGTCGTGGTGGCTTGCCCAGTGATTTCGCAACTGACATCACGCCATTGGCCTGGTAGTCACCGAACTGAACTTTTGCTGACTGACGAACCTGTGGTTCGCAATCCACAGGCGCACCTGCGGCAATCAGTGCCTGACTGACTTTATCTGAGAGAAGAGCCTGAATATTCACCGGGATACCTTACATTTTGCTAAGGGCTGCCGTGACGTTTACAGCAGCCGTATCGTGGGGGATAAAATTAGGGCGTAAGTATAACTGTATTTAACCCCCAGAGTCAGCAAAAGCCTTGCCCTGCGCGCCTTGAACTAATATCAACGGTATAGTGAATAACCATTCAGGAAATTAGCCGCTTAACAGGTGTTGGTGAAGTTTGTCGAAAAAGGTAGATTAGCCTCCAATTGCGACTTAAGAGGATAGGGTGATGGCCAACTGGCAGACAATTGCAGAACTGAATGATATTTCAGCGGATCTCCCGCGTTTTACACAAGCGTTAACAGAACTTGCCGCTCGGCTTGATCTTGAGCTCGAACCACTAGACGCCGATCACATTTCTCTGCGTTGCCATCAAAATACAACCGCTGAACGTTGGCGTGTGGGTTTAGAAAAATGTGGCACTTTGCTCTCTGAAAATATCATTAATGAAAGGCCAATTTGCCTGTTTAAACTCATGGAGCCGGTTTGCGTGGCGCACTGGAAATTTACTGTGATTGAATTGCCGTGGCCGGGTGAGAAGCGTTATCCGCATGAAGGCTGGGAGCACGTAGAAATTGTGCTGCCGGGCGAACCTGAAACATTGAATGCACGAGCGCTGGATTTAATGTCTGACGCCGGTTTGCGCCAGACAGGGATTTCGCTGAAAACCAGTTCGCCAAAAGGTGAACGTGAACGTTTACCTAATCCAACACTCGCTGTAACCGATGGCAAAGTGACTATCAAATTCCATCCGTGGAGTATTGAAGAGATTGTTGCCAGTGAGCAGGAATAAGCTAGCTGACTGATTTAACAGCGGCCTCCATGCGTTTAATGGCTTCATCAAGCATTGCTGAGGTGCAGCCAAAATTAATACGTACGAATTTGGCTTCGCCAAAATCAGCACCCGGCGAGAAGCCTAATCCGGCTTTTTGGAAGCACAGCGTTGGGTTATCTACCGGCAAAGCTGAGGCATCCACCCATCCCAGATAAGTTGCCTGCGGTGCGGTCATTGTAAGTCCCGACATATCGCTAACGGCATTCACTAATCGGTCACGGTTGTGGCGCAAATACGGCAGTAATTCTTGCAACCACGGTTCACCATCGCGCCAGGCAGCGGTTGCAGCCGTCAATGCTAATACGTCGACACTTGGCACAATTCCTTCACGCACTGTGTTGAATCGCTTACGCAATTCAGTATCGGGGATAATGGCCAGTGACGCACCAAGACCGGCGATATTAAATGTTTTGGATGGCGAAAACAGGGTGATGGAGCGCTGTTCGGCATCGGCACTTAAGGTGGCGAAAGGAATATGTGTAGCGTCGGGTTCTAACAGCAGATCACAGTGAATTTCATCAGAGCAAACAATAAGATTGTGGCGCTGGGCAAAAGCAAGCTGCTGGTGCAACTCATCGCGAGTATAAACGGTGCCACCAGGATTTTGTGGGTTGCACAGCATCAGCAATTTTTCTTTGCCGGTTAACTGTGGCTCAAGTGCGGGCAAATTCATAACCCAACGGCCATTTTCAAGACGAAGTGGCGCATTAAGTTGTGGGCGCTGTGCAAAAGCCGATGATTTTTTGAAAGGTGGATAAATAGGGGTTGGAGCAATAGTTGATTCATCTGGCGTGGTGAAGGCGCGAACGCTTAAATTCAGCCCGGCAACAACACCTGGTAAAACAACAATCCATTCAGGTTTTATCTGCCACTGGTAGCGGTTGGCCATCCTTTCAACGATAACATCGATCAATGCTTGCGGTTTGGCTCCGTACCCAAAAACACCGTGTTCAACCCGTTTATGAAGGGCTTCGAGAATGCAGGGCGGTGAGCGAAAATCCATATCTGCCACCCACATAGGCAATACGTCATTGCCATATTTATTCCACTTCGAACTGTCGCTGTGACGGCGGTCGATGCCTTCATCAAAATTGAATGCCATGATTATACTCGTCATATTTCAAGCTGCAGGGGTGTTGGCTGCACTCACTTACCCGAATCACTTAGCTTAGTAAGCTCATCGGGATATGTTCCCTTGCCGCCTACCTGCAACTCGAAGTATTTAGAGTACAGCTACCTTTTTGTGATCGTCATTTCAGATTATCATTCTGAACCGGTGACACAACCGCCAGGCTAAAGATATTTAAGGAGCAATCGATGCCTTTGCTTGAGATATGTTGTTATGGAATTGACTGTGCAGTCACAGCACAACAAGCCGGAGCGGACAGAATTGAATTGTGTGCAGCGCCAAAAGAAGGCGGCCTGACACCCTCTGCTGGTGTACTACGCAAAGTTAAAGAACGGGTTTCTATTCCCGTACATCCTATTATTCGCCCGCGCGGCGGTGATTTTTGTTACACCGATGCTGAATTTGACACCATGCTCGAAGATATCTCGTTCATACGCGAACTGGGATATCCGGGGCTGGTTATCGGCATGTTAGATGGTGAAGGGCATATCGATATACCGCGCATGAAGCGGGTGATGGAACAAGCCCAGGATATGGCAGTCACTTTCCACCGTGCGTTTGATATGTGCCATAACCCTCATCAGGCGCTCGAACAACTCACTGATTTAGGCGTCGCGCGCATCCTTACATCGGGCCAACAACAGACGGCTGAGTTAGGACTTTCATTGCTTAGGGAACTAAAACAGCATTCCCGCGCTCCAATCATTATGGCGGGTGCAGGTGTGCGGCTGAGCAACCTGAAAAAGTTTGCCGATCAAGGGATTGATGAAATGCATAGCTCAGCAGGCCAGACCGTGGCTTCACCCATGCGTTATCGCAAGGCGGGAGTCTCAATGAGTGCTGATGCCGAAGCCGATGAGTTTAACCGTTACTGCGTTGATGGCGATGTGGTAGCAGCAATGAAAGCTGTGTTGGTTGCCAGCTAAGTAGCAAGCTGACAGTCAAAGAGTTTTGCCCGCGCATCATGTCGCCCATGTGATGTTGCTCGTACCAGGCCCCGATGTTTTATCGGGGCTTTTTTTATCCAAAACTCAGACAAATTATTCTCAGAGTTTTTTAATATATATTGAGGGTGCGTAAAAATAATCAGGTGGATTATTTGTAGTGAACTTGTTAATAAATTGACGATTTCGTTGTAATAAGCGGTTCTGTTGCTGTGCTGTACATTAGGTTACATACGGATACTAATCACTTAAGGAATAACCTGACGCACTTCTTTATTATTAAAATCCCTTTAAAAATATGTTGATAGAGTAAAATTTTCTATTTTTTATTTTTATTTAGTAGCCTGAAAAGTAGTGTTAATTATGAAAATAAACAAAACTCTTTTTTTGCATATTTCTATGGTTGTTCTTGCAGTTTTGGTTTTGACTCTCCCTCCGTTTATCAATAGCCTGCAACCAGCATTAACATTCCAACCATTAATTAAAACAATGGAAGGGACGCGCAAAGTTCAGGCCGAAAAAGTCGCAACTATTTCACACGCTCTGGATGGGAATGCGATTTTTTTCCTTGGGGCATCAGAAGTTTCGACCTCAGAAAATGAACACTTTGCGGTTTATAATTTCTTTAACACCAAGCTACACCAACCCACAGTGGCTTATGGAGACAGCTACGTCGATAACATGACGCAGCTTGCATTGCTCACTCGCTTTAAACAAAACCTTTCGCCAAAAACGAAACTGGTATTGTTACTGGCACCGGATAGCTTTTACTTTAACGGCATACCGCCGACCATCTTTGCGGACCACTTTCCAGACACCATATTCAAACCATTAATGTCTGATAAAACTATGCGACCAATACTAACGCATTATCTAACGCATATTGATGCGCAAGATGTGGATCATTTGACGTTCAGGCAGATGCGCATTTTTGGCTGGAATCACAATATTGTCTGGCGAGAAATCAAATATCAGTTTTCTTCATTTTGTGAATTGATTCGAGATTATTACTTGTCGTTGTCTCATATTCGTCATTCAGAGCTGCAACCATGGCCGATTTTAAATAAAAGCTGGCACAAGATTGACTGGAATGTGCAGCTTCAGCAGGCACGGCAACTTAATCGTGCACGTCATGAAAGTGCAGCCACATTATGGATGGATAAAGAAGTATTTGACGATGATAAAACAGCGGATGAATGGTATTCAACTCCACCGTCATTGCAGGAAATGCAGGCATTTGATGACATGATGAAGCTGTTGCATGAGCGCAAGGTCAATGTGGTTGTCATCATCGATCCTCTTAATCCGTGGGCATTAAAGCATACGGATAAATTTGCAAAGACTGACCACAACATTCAGTTGATATTACAAAAATACGACACGCCATACTTTGATATGTATAGCCAAAAATATCAGGAGGGATGGAACTGGGATCGTCTTCATCCAACTGAAGTGGCGTGGGTTGCAATGGATCGTTATATAGCAGAGGCATTTAACAAATGAAAAAAGCAATCAGACTTTTTTTCCTCTATTTGTTTTTGCTGACAACGGTAATCGCCTGGTCATCAATTGATAACAGTATGAATTTAAAGCTGCACTTTGAATATCAGCAGTTCTAAGGGCTAAGATAATGTATACAAGTGCACCTTTTTTCGCTGCGTTGTTTGCCTGTTCGCTACTTTTCACCGGACTTAATCGCCTGGTGGGGAACCGGTTGACCTATGCATCACTGTTTTCTGCTTTTGCGATGTTTGCTGTCTGGGGATACATTTTCAAAAGTCAGATAATTATCCCATTGCTGATGTTTGTTTATTTGTACAGCATTGCCACGTTAAAAGACAAAACCTGGATTAAAACCTGGCAGTCGGTGATTCTGAGTTTGTTGCCTCTAATTCTGGTGAAGTTACACCTTAATAATCATTGGGGTATGTTGGGTCTTTCTTTTATGACTTTCAGGGCGGTGGATGTTTTACTTTATCGCAACAAGAAGGATTCCCGTGATTTTTTCCAGTATTTCAGCTATCTCTTTTTGCCTTTTATTATACTGGCAGGGCCGATGTATCGTTGGAGAAATTGGGTTCAGGATATTACTAAACCCAATTTTCGCTTAACGACTGATGTGTTCTTGCAATCTATGGAACAAATCTTTTATGGAATCGTGCAAAAATTCCTGTTTGCGATGTTGATTGATAACTTTATTATCAGTCACTGGAGTCACCGTCCTTTTACAATGACCGTAGGCATTGTGATGTCACTAGCCTATAGCTTTTATCTTTATTTCGATTTCGCTGGTTACAGTAATATGGCTATAGGTGCAGGGCGTTTATTTGGCCTTAACTTACCTGCTAATTTCAACTTGCCTATTTTGGCAAAAAATCCACAGGATTTCTGGCGCAGATTTCATATTAGTCTTTCTGAGTGGTTGCGTGATGTGGTTTTCATGCCAATTTATATGAATTTGATGAAGGTGGATTTCTTCAGGAGCCACAAAGCTACCGCACAAAATATCGGTGTTTTTTGCACTTTATTTTGTATGGGTGCGTGGAACGGGTTGGAGCTCAATTACGTTGTTAGCGGAGCTCTGTTTGGCGGAATTTCAGTTATTCATAATATGATTCTTTGGCTTGCAAAGCGCAGTCCGGTAATGACCTTATGGTTAAATAACCCGATTATTTCATTTGTAGGGCGTATTTTGACGCTGGTAAGTGCCGCAGTCTCTCTTTATATTTTTAGCGGAATGTCACCTGTATGACTATTAACTCTGAACTACAGCAACTCAATAATTATCTGCGAGCGATGTTGCTCGACCCACAAAATGGCCAACAACTGGCAATCACTGGTAGTGACACCAGTCTGACCTGGCAGCAGACCAGGACTGCAGTTCTTAATTGGGTGGAATGTTTTTCAGCATTAAATTTGGCACCTAACGTTCCAGTGGTGCTTTATGGTCACCAGCAAGCTGAGTTTGCTTGCGCAATTTACAGCTGCTTATTGCACAACATTCCTTATATACCGGTCGATAATATCTATCCGGAAGAGCGTTTGAAAGAGATCTGCGAATTATCCAGCGCACCTTATTACTACGACGTACAGCAGCGCTGTTTTGTAGCAACGGGTATTCCTGCACAACAACTGGAACAAAGGAATCTTGCCTACATTATGTTTACTTCTGGTAGTACAGGTAAACCTAAAGGTGTCCAAATTGGCCGGGAAAGTGTGTGGAATTTCATGCAATGGCTACGTTCTGATTTCTCTCTGCCAGCAAACCCGGTATTGATGAACCATGCCGTATTCAGTTTCGACTTATCATTAATTCCACTGCTCGGAAACCTTGTTACGGCTGGGCATCTTATTCTAAATGCAAAAGAAGATATTACAGCCGAAAACTGGTTAGCAAGACTCAAGCAAGAGAAAGTCTCTGTATGGGTTTCTACACCCTCATTTGCCTATCAGAAATTATTGCTACCAGAATTTAGAGCAGATTATTTGTCCGATCTTAAAGTATTTATTTTTATCGGTGAGGTGCTCAGTAAAACATTGGTAAAACATCTGCGCCGTTTATTCCCAGAGGCGAAAATACTGAATTCATACGGTCCAACCGAAGCGACAGTTGCAACAACGGTGGTAGAAATCAGTGACGAAATACTGAATGAAGCATGTGATCTCTTACCGATAGGCTACATGATGCCATATTCAGAAATGGAAGTTACCGCAGATAATGAATTAATTATCTGGGGAAAAAATGTTATGCGCGGATATCTCGGTTTGCCCAAAGAGAATGCTGAAAAACTTTTATGGGATGAAAACAAACAATTGCGCGGCTATAAAACCGGTGATTTGGGACGCATCGGAGTTAATTATCTTTATTGCCAGGGGCGTAACGATAGCCAGATCAAAATGAATGGTTACCGTATTGAAATCCATGAAATAGAAAACCGTCTGTTAGCGCTTTCGGGCATCAGTGAAGCGGTTGTGTTACCGCTGACTAAAAAAGATGGCGCCGTTTTACGCCTGGCCGCGTTTTGCACATCAAAGCTTTCTGAAAAAGAGATCAAAGCTAATCTCACACAAACTTTACCGTCTTATATGGTGCCATCTCAGATTGTCATCATGGACGCATTACCTCTCAACCCTAACGGGAAGATTGACCGTAAATTACTCGATGCGCAGGCCCGTACCTGCTAATCATCTAAGGGCAAAAAAATGGAACAGAAAGTTTTAGCATTATTTGAAAATGTCTTGTCGCGCAAAGTTGCCTTTAACGATGAGTTGATCGAATCCGATATTCTCGATTCTATTACAGCCGTTGATGTTGTACTGGAAGTGCAGGCGGAATTCGGGTGCGCTATTCCACCGACAGAAGTGGCAAGTGTCCTGAAAACACCAGCAACTTTAGCGGCCTGGCTTGAAGAAAACGCGTAAACCTAAAAAATTGGCCCTGGTATTTTACCGGGGTTTTTTATCTATATTTTCGTCACGCCGGGATCACTCGATTCCATGATATCCGTCTAAATAAGCTTTGCTTAATTCTTCAGTCCAAAGATGCACATTCCGAGGATCACATTGTTCAAGAGTTGCTTTAGCTTGGGGAGCATTCGTGAAAGTATTTTTCTCATGGAGTTCTTTCTCTGCTATAAAGTAGAAAACAGAGTAAATACAATGTGATGTACAGAAAATGATTTAAGTCTACAAAAATTTACTTTGAATGATTAATTATTAATTTTTACAACTATTTCAAGGATGAGGGAATATGAGAAAAATTCATTTTTATTCTAAGACAAGCGCGCAGTTTTTATTATTCATTGCGCTGATATTGCCATTAACTGGATGTGTAAAACCGCATCCGATGACTAAATCCCCTACAACGGACCCATCCCCCGATATCACCCATTACGCAAAGCTAATAAGCTCGAACATCGAAAGTAAGTTCAATTACAAAAAATCGTATGCCGGTAAGCACTGCACGTTACGTTTGAAATTAGCCCCAAATGGTATGCTGATGGGTGTCAAATCTGAAGAGGGCGACCCCGAACTTTGTCAGGCGGCCATTTCTGCAACGACTGCGGTGAATCAGTTTCCTGCCCCTCCGAATCAAAAGATCTATGATGTTTTCAAGAATGCAGTGCTTGATTTCAAACTCTAATGAAACCTACAACCACAATCAGGTTTATTAAATTGATGAATTAAACGTGTTAGGCTCCCTTAAAATAACGGAGAGCAAAATGAACATATCAGACAAAGAGCTTTACGATGAGATGTGCCGTATTGTTGGAAAGGTAGTGCTTGAGATGCGTGACCTTGGCCAGGAGCCGAAACACGTTGTGATAGCTGGTGTGGTCAGGACAATGTCTGCCAACAGTAAAATTCAGCGTTCGGAGCTAACAAGTGCTGCAATGGAAAAAGTCATTCGCGCGTTGGGTTTTGCAGCGAAATAACGAAGGCCACAAAGTGTGGCCTTATTAAGAGAATTTACGGCTTACGGGCCACTAAAACGGCACGCAGCGGAGCAGGGTAACCTTCAATAGTTTTACGATCGTCGTTCGGGTCGAGGAAATCGGCCAGCGATTCAGTGGTCAGCCAGCTTGTCTTACGCTGCTCTTCGCTTGTGGTGTAGCAATGATCGACGATGCGTACATCAACAAAGCCACATTTCTCAAGCCAGTTTTTCAACGCCAGCGCGGAAGGAATAAAGTAAACGTTGCGCATTTGTGCATAACGCTCGCCTGGCACCAATACGGTATTTTCATCGCCTTCTACAACTAACGTCTCCAGCACCAGTTCACCGTCTTTCGCCAGTTGATTTTTCAACTGGTAAAGGTGGTCAAGCGGGGAACGGCGGTGGTAGAGCACGCCCATTGAGAACACGGTATCAAAGATGTTCAGTTCCGGGAGTTGTTCAATGCCCAACGGCAGTACGTGCGCACGTTGATCGTTACCCAGCAATTTACGCACAGCTTCAAACTGGCAGACAAACAGTTGCATTGGGTCGATGCCTACGGCCAGATGCGCGCCAGCGCCAATCATACGCCACAGGTGATAACCACTCCCGCAGCCGACATCCAGGATGGTACGCCCGGTCAGCGGGGAAATATGTGGTAGTACACGATCCCACTTCAGGTCTGAACGCCACTCAGTATCGATATTCACGCCATACAGTGAATATGGGCCTTTACGCCACGGCATCAGATTACGAAGTAACTTTTCGATTCCCAAACGTTGGCCTTCGCTCAGCGGTATTTGTGATTCGGCAGTCACGCTGTGCAATAAATCCAGACGATATGGCGCTAGCTCAGGCAAATATTCGACTGTGTTGTACCAATGCTTGAACTGGCCGTGCAGGTTTTCACGCTGCCAGGTGGCAATTTGCGCAGGCAGCGTTTCGAGCCACGGAGCCAAAGGGTTTTTAGCGATAAGCTGATAAAAATTACCAAAGTCGATCATGCAGAAGTTCCTGATTTCAGTGCGACTAAAGAGCCAAAGTTAAAGCACTGGAACCATAATTCTGCGTGGTCAAATCCGGCTTGCTTGAGGCGTTTTTTATGTGTTTCGACAGAGTCGGTGAGCATGACATTTTCCAACATGCTGCGTTTTTGGCTGATTTCCAACTCGCTATACCCATTTGCACGCTTAAAGTCATGGTGCATATTGAACAGCAATTCACCTACTTCGCCGTCTTCAAAACTGAATTTTTCTGACAGCACTAATGCACCGCCTGGATTGAGTCCACAATAGATTTTTTCCAGCAGAAGTTTACGGTCTTCGGGCTCAAGGAATTGCAGGGTGAAGTTCAGCACCACCATCGAAGCATTTTCGATAACGATATCGCGAATATCCCCTTCGATGACTTCTACCGGTGTTAGCGCTTTGAATGCATCGAGATGGCGGCGGCAGCGCTCGACCATGGCTGGGGAGTTATCGACCGCGATAATTTTACAATTGTCATGCTGAATGTTGCGACGCACGGATAACGTAGCCGCGCCAAGCGAACAGCCGAGGTCATAAACCTGGCTTCCGGGAGCAACAAAGCGTTCCGCCAGCATGCCAATCATCGAAATGATATTGGAATAACCTGGCACCGATCGTTGAATCATATCGGGGAACACTTCAGCCACGCGTTCATCAAAGGTCCAGTCACCTAATTTGGCAATCGGGGCGGAAAACAGCGTATCGCGGTCAGACATAACGTTAAATCCGGAAATTCGAAAGGGGCATATTTTGCGTTAATGCAGCGAGAAAACCAACTCCCATGGCATATACCATAGGTTAGCCAGCACCATCAGGATTAAAGAACTCCAGGTGGCACTCATTCCTGAACGGCGCCAGCTGATTAAACGATGATGAAAACCATAAGCATGCATCAGGCGCCCGGCAATCAGTAGAAGTCCGCAAACATGAACCATCCAGGTTTCGGCTCCGTTCATTTCCATCAGCAATAAAAGCAGTAACGCGACAGGAATATATTCCACCGCATTACCATGAACTCTGATTGCGTTCTGAAGTTCACTAAAACCACCGTCACCATACGAGACGCGGTACTGCAAACGCATACGAACAACATCAAAAGAGAACTTAATCAGCAACAAAGCACCCAAAACGGCATAGAGCGCGCTTACCATACTCACATCCTTTAGAGATAGTTCCAGCACTGCATATGATAGCAGCGCAACCTATAAGCTGTCGCTATTCCTAAAAAAGGGAGTTTTGTTTTGGGATAGCTGGTTCGTTGCCTAGCGCGGGAAATGCCAGTTGTAGTGAAGGCCAGAGCGTATGAACCAAATCCTGCACATGTCCAATATCTGGGGTGTGCAAAAACAGGTAGGGCGTAGAGTTTTGTTCCCATTTGGGTAATGTCTTAAGCCAGACATCAAACAATGCTTTGTTTTGTTGCATATCGTCGCTGCCGATAAAACGCACCAGCGGATTGTGGGCAGTGACAAGTGCATGAACGGGTACTTTGGGCTTTTTACGTTGTGCTTCGCGAATGGCTTCGTTGTCGGGTTTTGCACTATGAACGGGGCGACTATCGAGAATGACTCGATTGACTCCGCGTTCATATAAGCCGCGATTGAGAGCTTGTTCATCGGCACTTTTATTGAAGAAAAAAGGGTGGCGGACTTCCACGCCGTAGCTGAAATCTTTCGGCAAAGAGTCGAGGAAATTCCACAAAGCTGATAAATCGGAAGGGCCAAACGAGGCCGGAAGCTGTAACCAGTATTGGCCGATGCGATTTGCCAGCGGAGACATTCTCTCGAGAAACTCGGTGGTCAAATCACCACATTGGCGCAGCGCTGCATTGTGGGAGATTGTTGCTGGGAATTTAAAGCAGAAACGGAAATCGTCGCCGGTCATTTCGCGCCAGCGCAACACGGTTTCCACTTTTGGCAAGGCATACAATGTGGTGTTACCTTCCACGCAATTGAAATGGCGGGCGTAATCCTCAAGAGAAGTGATGCCAAGGCGCACCCATTTCGGGTGCGACCATTGTGGAAGTCCAACGTATATCACAGCGCGGAGAGGACGTCTTCAGTGCTACGTACGCGGGCGATGCGCGGGAAAATATGCGTCATGCTACCCTGATGTTGTTCGCCGTTTGCGGCACTACAGGCATCTTCTGCAATAACCAGATTAAAACCCAGCTCCCAGGCGTTACGGGCGGTGGATTCCACGCCAATGTTGGTGGCAATGCCGCATAGCACGATGGTGTCGATACCGCGGCGGCGCAGTTGCAATTCCAGATCTGTGCCGTAGAAGGCGCCCCACTGGCGTTTGGTTACTTCAATATCGCTGTCTTTTTTGCCCAGTGCTTGCGGATAAACCCACCAGTTTTCAGGCAATGCATGTGCCGCGGGTTGTGCATCAACCGGTGGTTTGAGCGCATCGCCAAAGTCTTTTGACCAACCAACACGAACCATGACGACTGGTGAGCCATTTTCGCGGAATTTAGTAGCAAGCCTTGCAGAACGAGCCACCACATCCTGTGCGCTGTGCGGGCCACCCGCAAAGGGCAAAATGCCTTCCTGCAAATCAATCACTACCAGTGCTGTACGGGAAGTATTCAGTTCTAACATTCGGTGACTCCAGATCAAAATTAGGTTATCGGGTAATACCTTACGATGGAACTGGAGCACTGCAGTTTACAAATTTTGTTAATTTTTGTGAGAATAAGCCAAACAAGGCGCTTTGAAACGCGCCAGTCAGGCGTAACGGACTTATCTCCGGGCATTATTTCCAGTATAATGACCCCCTTTTTTCATCCAAATGTGACATACAAAATAGTGGCCACCGTTGCAGGTAACAGACAGTGTGCGGCTAATTTAAGGGATATCTCATGCGTACAGTATATTGCGGGCAGCTCAATCAATCCCATGTGGGACAACAAGTAACACTGTGTGGTTGGGTCAATCGTCGTCGTGACCTCGGTAGCCTTATCTTTATTGATATGCGCGATCGCGAAGGCATCGTGCAGGTGTTTTTCGACCCGGATCGTCAAGACGCGTTCCAGCTTGCTTCCGAACTGCGTAATGAGTTCTGCATTCAAATCACCGGGACCGTGCGCCCGCGTGACGAAAAAAACATCAACAAAGATATGGCTACTGGTGCTGTGGAAGTGTTCGCAACCGACCTGACCATCATCAACCGTTCTGAAGCATTACCGCTTGACTTTAACCACGTCAATACTGAAGAAGCGCGTCTGAAATTCCGCTACCTGGATTTGCGTCGCCCTGAAATGGCGAACCGCCTGAAGACTCGCGCTAAAATCACCAGCTTTGTGCGTCGCTTTATGGATGACCACGGTTTCCTTGATATTGAAACCCCAATGCTGACCAAAGCAACACCAGAAGGTGCTCGTGACTATCTGGTACCTAGCCGCGTTCATAAAGGTAAGTTCTACGCGTTGCCGCAGTCCCCACAGCTGTTCAAACAGTTGCTGATGATGTCTGGTTTTGATCGCTACTATCAGATTGTTAAATGCTTCCGTGACGAAGATTTACGTGCCGATCGCCAACCTGAATTTACTCAGATCGACGTCGAAACCTCCTTCATGACTGCACCTCAAGTGCGTGAAGTGATGGAAAAACTGGTTCGCGATTTGTGGCTTGATGTGAAAAACGTTGAGCTGGGCAATTTCCCAATCATGACTTTTGCAGAAGCAGAGCGCCGTTACGGTTCTGACAAACCAGACCTGCGTAACCCAATGGAGCTGGTGGATGTTGCTGATCTGCTTAAAGACATTGAGTTCAAAGTGTTCGCAGGCCCAGCAAATGATGCTAAAGGCCGCGTTGCAGCACTGCGCGTGCCGGGTGGCGCACAAATCAGCCGTAAACAGATTGACGACTACGGCAAGTTCATTGAGATTTACGGCGCGAAAGGCCTCGCTTACATCAAAGTAAACGAGCGTGCTAACGGTATCGAAGGTATCACCAGCCCAGTTGCTAAGTTCCTGAATGCAGAAATCGTTGAAGCTATTTTGGCCCGTACCGGTGCGCAAGATGGCGACATGATTTTCTTCGGTGCAGACAATAAGAAAGTCGTTGCCGATGCGCTTGGCGCACTGCGTCTGAAAATCGGTAAAGATCTGAGCATCACCGATGAAAAAGCGTGGGCTCCGTTGTGGGTTATCGACTTCCCAATGTTTGAAGAAAATGGCGAAGGTGGCCTGACCGCGATGCACCATCCGTTCACCGCGCCTAAAGATATGTCCCCAGAGCAACTGGCGGCAGATCCAGAAGCGGCTGTTGCGAACGCTTACGATATGGTTATTAACGGTTACGAAGTGGGTGGTGGTTCTGTACGTATCCACAACGGCCAGATGCAGCAAACCGTGTTTGGCATTCTGGGCATTACCGAAGAAGATCAGCGCGAGAAATTTGGCTTCCTGTTAGATGCCCTGAAATACGGCACTCCGCCACACGCGGGCCTGGCATTTGGTCTGGACCGTCTGACTATGCTGTTGACCGGCACCGACAACATCCGTGATGTTATCGCCTTCCCGAAAACAACAGCAGCAGCATGTCTGATGACAGAAGCCCCAAGCTTCGCTAACCCAACGGCTCTGGCTGAACTGGGTGTAGCCGTAATTAAAAAGGCTGAGAAAGAATAATGACCTATAAGTGTCCCGTTTCGGTACTGGTAGTTATTTTTGCCCAGGACACCGGGCGGGTGCTGATGTTACAGCGGCGTGACGATCCTGATTTCTGGCAGTCGGTTACCGGCAGCCTGGAAGAAGGTGAAAACGCGTTGCACGCAGCACAACGTGAAGTAAAGGAAGAGGTTGATATTGACGTTGTCTCAGAGCAACTGACCTTGATGGACTGCCAACGTTGTGTGGAGTTTGAGATTTTTACACATTTGCGTCATCGCTATGCACCGGGCATCACGCGCAATACAGAATATTGGTTCTGCCTTGCGCTGCCTCACGAACGCCAGATTACCATTTCGGAACATCTGGCCTGGAAGTGGACAGACGCAAAGATTGCGGCTGCTATGACTAAATCGTGGAGCAACCGGCAAGCGATAGAAGAGTTTGTAATTGATGTCGCCTGAAAAGGGCGCTTTTGGAGATTGTTATGGCAGGTCATAGTAAGTGGGCCAACACGAAACACCGTAAAGCAGCACAGGATTCCAAACGCGGTAAAATTTTCACCAAAATTATCCGTGAGCTGGTCACAGCTGCCCGTTTGGGCGGCGGTGATCCGGGTTCTAACCCACGTTTGCGTGCAGCGATTGATAAAGCATTATCCAACAACATGACACGTGACACCTTAAACCGTGCGATTGCACGTGGTGTGGGTGGTGATGAAGACACGAACATGGAAACCATCATTTATGAAGGTTACGGTCCTGGCGGTTCAGCTGTGATGGTTGAATGCTTGAGTGACAACCGTAACCGTACCGTGGCAGAAGTGCGTCACGCGTTCAACAAATGTGGCGGTAACCTGGGTACTGACGGCTCGGTAGCCTATCTGTTCACCAAAAAAGGCGTCATCTCTTATGCTCCAGGCAAAGATGAAGACACCCTGATGGAAGCTGCTCTGGAAGCCGGTGCCGAAGATGTTGTTTCTTACGACGACGGCGCAATCGACGTGTTCACTGCCTGGGAAGAAATGGGTGCCGTGCGTGACGCACTGGAAGCTGCGGGTCTGAAAGCCGACGAAGCAGAAGTTTCTATGATCCCATCTACCAAAGCAGATATGGACGTAGAAACAGCACCGAAGTTAATGCGTCTTATTGATATGCTTGAAGATTGTGATGATGTGCAAGAGGTTTACCACAACGGTGAGATCTCTGACGAGGTGGCGGCGACGCTGTAATGGCGTTGTCTGAAACCGTACACCTGTATAAGGGAGACGCGTGATGGCGATTATTCTCGGCATTGATCCGGGGTCACGCGTTACCGGTTACGGCGTTATTCGCCAGACTGGTCGGCAGCTAACCTATTTGGGAAGTGGCTGTATTCGTACTCAGGTTACCGACTTACCCTCGCGTTTGAAGCTTATCTACGCGGGGGTGAGCGAAATCATTACCCAATTTCAGCCTGAGTATTTCGCTATCGAATCCGTGTTTATGGCAAAGAATGCCGATTCTGCGCTTAAACTCGGCCAGGCTCGTGGTGCTGCGATTGTTGCGGCAGTAAACCATGACCTTCCTGTTTTCGAATATGCTGCCCGTCAGGTCAAACAGACGGTTGTCGGTATCGGAAGCGCGGAGAAAAGCCAGGTGCAGCACATGGTGCGCACGTTGCTTAAACTCTCTGCAAATCCGCAAGCTGATGCGGCGGATGCACTGGCAATTGCCATCACGCATTGCCACGTTACGCAAAATTCAATGCAGATGAGTGAGTCGAGGCTCAATCTGGCGCGGGGAAGATTAAAATAAATAGGGCTGGATATTCATCCAGCCTTTTTTATATGATAGGCAAAATTTTTGCATAACCGTAGGGGCACAACGTGATTGGAAGACTCAGAGGCATCATTCTGGAAAAACAGCCGCCGCTGGTATTAATGGAAATTGGTGGCGTAGGGTACGAAGTTCATATGCCAATGACCTGTTTCTACGAGTTACCGGAAATCGGTAAAGAAGCTGTAGTCTTTACCCAGTTTGTGGTGCGTGAAGACGCGCAATTGCTCTACGGTTTCAACAATAAACAAGAACGCACGTTGTTCCGCGAGCTTATCAAAGTGAATGGTGTTGGGCCGAAACTGGCGCTGGCGATCCTCTCTGGTATGTCTGCACAACAGTTTGTGAACGCTGTCGAGCGTGAAGAAATTGGTTCGCTGGTTAAGTTGCCGGGTGTGGGTAAAAAGACCGCTGAGCGCTTGATTGTCGAAATGAAAGACCGCTTCAAAGGTATGCATGGTGATCTGTTTACCCCTGCAACTGACCTGGTACTGATGGCTCCGGAAAGCGGCGTAACAGACGATGCAGAATCAGAAGCGGTTGCTGCACTGGTTTCACTGGGCTATAAACCACAGGAAGCCAGCCGTATGATCAGCAAAGTGGGCCGTGCCGGTGCCGATTGTGAAACCCTGATCCGTGAAGCGCTCCGCGCGGCGTTATGAGGTAAAGGATGATTGAAGCAGACCGCCTGGTTTCGCCAGGTACCATTACTCCAGATGAATTGATTGACCGGGCGATTCGCCCAAAACTTCTTGCGGAGTATGTTGGCCAACCGCAGGTACGCTCGCAAATGGAGATTTTTATCCAGGCGGCGAAACTGCGTGGGGATGCGCTCGATCATCTGTTAATTTTTGGCCCACCAGGGCTTGGTAAAACCACGTTGGCAAACATTGTCGCCAACGAAATGGGCGTGAATCTGCGTACTACGTCCGGTCCGGTGCTCGAAAAGGCTGGGGATCTGGCGGCAATGCTGACTAACCTCGAGCCGCATGACGTGCTGTTCATTGATGAAATCCATCGTCTGTCGCCGGTTGTAGAAGAAGTGCTGTATCC
Organism: Buttiauxella sp. B2; assembly: GCF_006376615.1. Classification (GTDB taxonomy): domain Bacteria; phylum Pseudomonadota; class Gammaproteobacteria; order Enterobacterales; family Enterobacteriaceae; genus Buttiauxella. The sequence continues at coordinate 423,155 of NZ_VEXQ01000001.1, read as the reverse complement.
AGCAATGGAAGACTACCAATTGGATATCATGATTGGCGAAGGCCCTGCGGCGCGTTCGATAAAAATCGACTTGCCACCCTTTACCTTGATTGGTGCCACTACGCGTGCGGGGTCTTTGACGTCACCGTTGCGCGATCGTTTCGGTATCGTGCAGCGCCTTGAGTTTTACCAGGTTGCGGATTTGCAGCACATTGTTGGCCGCAGCGCTGGTGTATTGGGACTGGAGCTTAGCGAAGAGGGTGCGCTTGAGATTGCCCAGCGCGCGCGCGGTACGCCACGTATTGCCAACCGTTTATTGCGTCGTGTGCGCGACTTTGCGGAAGTACGACATGATGGCACGATCAATGGCGATATTGCTTCGCAGGCGCTGGACATGCTCAACGTCGATACCGAAGGCTTTGACTATATGGACCGCAAGCTGTTGCTGGCGGTTATCGATAAGTTTCTCGGCGGCCCAGTAGGGCTGGATAACCTGGCGGCGGCAATTGGTGAAGAGCGTGAAACCATTGAAGACGTGCTGGAGCCTTTTCTTATCCAACAAGGTTTCCTGCAACGGACTCCACGTGGACGTATCGCCACGCCAAGAGCGTGGACGCACTTTGGAATAATTCCTCCAGCCACACCGATGTGATTATTTGAGGGCCTGGTAACGCCAGGTTCTGAATGTCATCACAGTTAATCTGCACTGTAATTCTCTTTTAGTAATGACAGATAAATATAATCAAACACCCATGAAATAGAAAAAGACTCGGTTATTTTATTGAGGTCGACTGGGTGTGCAACATGACGTATTGGCAAAATATGCTGGCATAAACTCATAAGTGAAGAGGTTTGTTGCCCGGTAATACCAATAATATTCGCGGATAAAACCCACAATTCAATAGATGAACGGGATTTAATCGAGGAGTCGTCGGAATAACCTTTAAGGGCTATTCCGACGTTAAAGATTAGCTTGCTGTCTTTTTCATCATGCTCATGACAAACAGCACGGCCGAGCTCAGCACAACAGAAGGGCCGGCTGGCGTGTCGTAAAACGCAGAAAAAGTCAGGCCGCCGGTGACCGCTAATATCCCAACAATAACGGCAACACCGGCCATCTGCTCCGGAGTACGGGCAAAACGACGGGCAGTTGCTGCGGGGATAATCAGTAATGAGGTGATGATCAGTGCGCCAACAAACTTCATCGCCACACCAATAGTCAGCGCGGTGACCAGCATCAACAGCATTTTGGTGCGCTGGATATTAACGCCGTCAACGTGGGCGAGATCCTGGCTTATCGTCATCGATAACAAGTTGCGCCATTGCCATGCCAGCACGCCAATTACCACGGCTACGCCAAGAGCGATAGAAATAATGTCGGGAAAGGTGACGGAAAGTAGATCGCCAAACAGATACGCCATTAAATCAACGCGTACGTTGGACATCAAACTCACTACGACCAGGCCGAGCGACAACGCGCTGTGCGCCATAATGCCAAGCAGAGTATCAATCGCAAGGTGAGGGCGTTTTTCCAGCCACACCAGCCCAAGCGCCAGCATCAGCGTAACGGCGATCACTGCGTAAAATGGATTTACATTCAGCAACAAGCCGAACGCCACACCCAACAGGGAAGCGTGAGCTAAAGTATCACCAAAATAGGACATTCTACGCCAGACCACAAACGAACCCAGCGGACCAGCCGCACAGGCCAGCAAAACCCCGGCTAACCAACCGGGTAACAACAATTCAATCATGACTGACCATTCCCTCTGCGCAGCACAATACGTCCAGTAAGATCGTGACGATGGTTATGATGATGGCGATAGATACCCAGCTCTTCGGCGCCTCGCTGACCAAACATCGATATAAATTCTGGATGCATTGAAACAACTTCCGGCGTGCCGGAACAGCAGATGTGGTGATTGAGACACAACACATCGTCGGTTTTCGCCATCACCAGATGCAGATCGTGAGAAACCATCATCACCGCGCAATCAAGCTCGCGGCGCAGCTGATCGATTAGGTTATAGAGTGCTAGTTGACCGTTGACATCAACGCCTTGAGTTGGCTCATCGAGTACCAGCAGTTGCGGGTTGTTCAACAACGCACGCGCCAACAGCACACGCTGGTTTTCACCACCGGAGAGTTTTTGCATTGGGGCATCAATAAGATGGGCTGCCTGCACGCGTTTGAGTGCGGGCAAAATATCCGTTTTCTTCACACCTGGGCGAAGGCGCATAAATCTGCTAACGGTTAGCGGCAGAGTGGCGTCCAGATGCAATTTTTGCGGGACATAGCCAATACGCAAATTGCGGTCACGCTTGATAACACCTTCATCAGGTGCTACCAGGCCAAGCACCACGCGAACCAGCGTTGATTTCCCAGCACCATTTGGGCCAAGCAGCGTCAAAATTCGGCCCGGCTTAAGATCGAGAGAAATATCAGACAGCACGCGGCGTTGTCCGAATGAAACAGAAATATTTTCCAGTGATACCAGATTAGTCATGACAATTTCAGGGGTTGCAGAAGTTAGCGGATGTTATAATATCACACATCTCGAATTCATAACGATGAAAAGTCGCATTATGTTACATAAAAACGCATTTCTTTGCGCAGCTTTAACAACTGCATTTTTAGGCACTTCTGTCACCCCGGCTCAAGCCGCTGTGGTTGCCTCTATCAAGCCTTTGGGTTTCATCGCCGCTGCAATTGCAGAGGGTGTCACGCCAACCGAAGTTTTGTTACCGGATGGTGCTTCTGAGCATGATTATGCACTTCGTCCATCTGATGTAAAACGCTTACAAAGCGCGGACTTAGTGGTATGGGTCGGACCAGAAATGGAAGCCTTCATGCAGAAGTCGGTTCATCAATTAGCTGAACAAAAACAAGTACAATTGTCTGCACTTGCAGGTGTGAAACCGTTGCTCATGAAGGGGGTGGATGACGACGATCATGGCCATGAAGGACATGACCATCAAGGCGAAAATAGTGACGAAGATCACCATCACGGTGAATACAACATGCATATTTGGCTTTCGCCAGAGGTAGCGCGCCTGTCAGCGGTTGCAATCCACGATAAATTAGTGGAACTTATGCCCCAAAATAGAGCCAAACTTGACGCCAACTTGCAAACTTTCGAGTTAGGATTAGCCAACATCGATAAGCAAGTTGGTAGCGTGCTCGCGCCGCTAAAAGGTAAAGGGTATTTCGTTTTTCACGACGCTTATGGCTACTTTGAAAAACACTACGGTCTAACGCCACTCGGTCATTTTACCGTTAACCCTGAAATCCAGCCCGGCGCGCAGCGTTTACATGACATCAGAACACAGTTGGTTGAGCAAAAAGCCGTGTGCGTATTTGCTGAACCACAGTTCAGGCCAGCAGTAATTAATGCCGTTGCCAGAGGTACTAACGTTCGTTCCGGAACGCTGGACCCGCTGGGGATTGACATTAAGCTCGGCAAAGACAGCTATATGCAGTTTTTGAGCGGGCTTGCGAATCAATATGCAAGCTGCCTGAAAGGAGATTAATGAGGAAGTGAATACGTGCAACAGATAGCCCGCTCTGTCGCCCTGGCATTCGACAATTTGTCCCGACCCCATCGCGTTATGTTGGGGTCTCTTACAGTTCTTACACTTGCGGTCGCTGTCTGGCGACCGTACGTCTATCATCCTGAAGCCAGCCCCATTATTAAAACCATTGAGCTTGAGAAAAGCGAAATTCATTCGTTACTTCCTGAAGCCAGTGAACCATTGGATCAATCTCCTGACGCCGAAGACGACACTATTCCACAAGATGAACTGGATGATAAAACAGCCGGTGAAACGGGCGTTCACGAATATGTCGTGTCTACAGGGGATACGTTTAGCAGCATTCTGAACCAGTACGGCATTGATATGGGTGATATCAGCCAGCTTGCCGCCGTGGATAAAGACCTACGTAACCTGAAAATAGGCCAACAGATCTCCTGGACGTTGAACGATAACGGCGAATTACAGCGTCTGACATGGGAAATGTCGCGCCGCGAAACGCGTACCTATGACCGTTCAGGTAGCACATTCAAACTCAGCAGCGAAATGCAGCAAGGTGAGTGGGTGAACAACGTGCTCAAAGGCACGGTGGGTAATAGCTTTGTCAGCAGCGCAAAAGATTCAGGATTGACCAGTGCCGAAATCAGCGCAGTGATTAAAGCGATGCAGTGGCAAATGGACTTCCGTAAGCTGAAGAAAGGCGATGAATTCTCGGTGCTGATGTCTCGTGAAATGCTGGAAGGCAAACGCGAACAGAGCCAATTGGTGGGTGTTCGTCTACGCAGCAGCGGTAAAGATTACTACGCAATTCGCGCGGAAGATGGCAAATTCTACGATCGCAGCGGTTCCGGTCTTGCGAAAGGCTTTATGCGCTTCCCAACAGCCAAACAATTCCGTATCTCCTCAAACTTTAACCCGCGCCGTCTGAATCCGGTAACCGGGCGAGTTGCACCACATAAAGGTGTGGATTTTGCGATGCCACAGGGCACTCCGGTACTGGCAGTGGGTGATGGCGAAGTTGTGATGGCAAAACGTAGCGGGGCTGCGGGTTATTTCGTTGCTATCCGACACGGTCGCACATACACCACTCGTTATATGCACCTGAAGAAATTACTGGTAACACCAGGCCAGAAAGTTAAACGTGGAGACCGTATTGCACTTTCAGGCAACACAGGGCGTTCGACTGGGCCGCATTTGCATTATGAAGTGTGGATTAACCAGCAAGCGGTGAACCCGTTAAATGCGAAATTACCACGTACCGAAGGGCTGACTGGCTCGGACCGTACCGATTACCTGGCGCAGGTTCGTGAAGTCACACCACAGCTTAAGTTTGATTAATTAAGTCTTATGAAAAAAGCCGGTACTCAGTTACCGGCTTTTTCTTTGTCTGATGAGCATTACCCCGCTAAGATACTTACAAATTCATGTCATCAATGATTTGATGCTGTACTGAGAATATGCATGGAAAAAGCAAAAAAAAGTCACAGTGAGTTCATTCCTGAATTTCAAAAGGTCTTCTTGCACCCGAAGTTTTGGGGCGCCTGGTTAGGTGTGGGTGCTTTTGCAGGCCTCGCGATGCTACCGCCATCATTAAGAGACCCGTTATTGGGTAAAGTGGGGCGTATTGCCGGGCGTTTGGGTAAAAGTGCCCGTCGTCGTGCGCAAATTAACTTACTGTATTGCTTCCCGGATATGCCGGAAGCCGACCGTGAAGCCGTTATCGACGAGATGTTTGCCACAGCGCCTCAAGCGATGGTGATGATGGCTGAGCTGGCAATTAAAGATCCGAAAAAGATCATGCAGCGCGTTGACTGGCACGGTAAAGAAATTATCGATGAACTAAAGCAGCGCGAAGAAAACGTGATTTTTCTCGTTCCCCATGGTTGGGCAGTGGATATTCCTGCAATGCTGATGGCATCAGAGGGCCAGAAGATGGCTGCGATGTTCCATAACCAGGGCAATCCGCTATTTGATTACATGTGGAATACAGTGCGTCGCCGTTTTGGTGGCCGCCTGCATGCACGTAATGATGGGATTAAACCGTTTATCAGCTCAGTCCGTCAGGGGTATTGGGGATATTATCTGCCAGACCAGGATCACGGCCCTGAACACAGTGAGTTCGTCGATTTCTTCGGCACTTACAAAGCGACATTGCCTGCGATTGGCCGATTGATGAAAGTGTCGAGAGCTCGTGTCGTACCACTGTTCCCGGTTTATAACAGCAAGACGCATCGTCTGGATATTCATATTCGCCCACCGATGGACGATTTAGCCGACGCTGATGACATGACCATAGCCCGGCGCATGAATGAAGAAGTTGAGATTTTGGTAGGGCCGAATCTTGAACAATACACCTGGATTCTTAAACTGCTCAAAACGCGCAAGGAAGGGGAGACTGAACCTTACCGACGCAAAGAGTTGTATCCGAAGAAATAGAAAAGGGGCCGACTGGCCCCTTTGTCATCATGCAGATGAGTTACTCAACACACAGAATACGCGTGGTGTTGGTTGTACCAATAGTACTCATCACATCGCCCTGGGTAACGATAACCAGATCGCCAGAAACCAGGTAGCCTTTATCACGTAACAGATTCACAGCATCGCTTGCTGCGGCAACGCCGTCGCTTGAGCTGTCAAAGTGCACCGGCGTCACACCACGATATAAAGAGGTGAGGTTCAGTGTGCGTTCATGGCGAGACATGGCGAAAATCGGCAGACCGGAGCTGATACGTGAAGTCATCAACGCGGTACGACCTGATTCTGTCATGGTGATGATTGCAGTTACCCCTTTCAGGTGGTTTGCCGCATACATTGCAGACATTGCAATCGCTTCTTCTACGTTGTCGAACTGTACGTCCAGACGGTGTTTAGAAACGTTGATGCTTGGGATTTTTTCAGCACCCAGGCAAACACGTGCCATTGCGGCAACGGTTTCAGCCGGGTATTGACCTGCTGCAGTTTCAGCAGAAAGCATTACTGCATCGGTACCATCCAGAACGGCGTTCGCCACGTCCATTACTTCAGCACGGGTAGGCATTGGATTGGTAATCATTGACTCCATCATCTGAGTCGCGGTGATTACCGCACGGTTTAGCTTACGAGCACGACGAATCAGGGTTTTCTGAATACCAACTAGCTCAGGATCACCGATTTCAACGCCCAGGTCACCACGTGCAACCATCACAACGTCGGATGCCAGGATAACGTCGTCCATTGCTTCTTCACTGCATACTGCTTCAGCACGCTCAACTTTAGCGACGATTTTAGCGTCACAGCCTGCCTCACGCGCCAGGCGGCGGGCGTAGTTCAGGTCTTCGCCACAACGCGGGAAGGAAACGGCCAGATAATCAACACCGATTTTCGCGGCAGTCAGAATATCCGCTTTGTCTTTGTCGGTCAGCGCTTCAGCAGAAAGGCCACCACCCAACTTATTGATACCTTTGTTGTTCGACAGCGGGCCACCAACAGTGACTTCGGTAAAGACTTTCATACCCTGAACGTCGAGCACTTTTAACTGTACGCGGCCATCGTCGAGTAACAGGACGTCACCGGTGACGACATCAGCAGGCAGACCTTTGTAGTCGATACCGACTTTTTCTTTGTCGCCTTCGCCTTTACCCATGTTGGCATCAAGCAGGAATTTATCGCCGATGTTAAGGAAAACTTTACCTTCTTTGAAGGTAGAAACACGAATTTTTGGTCCTTGCAAATCGCCCAGAATAGCGACATGACGACCCAGTTTCGCAGCAATTTCACGAACTTTGTCAGCACGGATCTGATGATCTTCTGCGGTACCGTGGGAAAAGTTCATACGTACCACGTTAGCGCCAGCTGCGATAATCTTTTCCAGATTATTGTCGCGATCGGTAGCCGGGCCTAAAGTGGTAACGATTTTGGTTCTACGTAGCCGTCTGGACATGTATTACTCCGTTGACTGAAACAACTTTGGTGTTGTGTTAACAAAAGATTCGGTAAATCAGGATGCGCTGAAAAACGCAAAGCAACAACTTAACCGAATGACCTAAAAAGTTACAGCTTTGTTATAAAGTCTTAAGGTTTATCGAGCGAGATAAACAGGTCCTTATCAAAACGCGATTCCTTTAGTGCTTCTTTGACTCGCTTCAAGTTATCTCTGAATTTCGCTCCGCGACGCAAAGTAAAACCAGTTGCCAGCACATCAATCACCGTTAACTGCGCAAGGCGTGACACCATCGGCATATAAATATCGGTATCTTCTGGCACATCAAGTAATAAAGAGAGCGTTGCTTCGCGGGCGAGCGGTGAGCCTTCTGAGGTTATTGCCAGCACAATGGCATCGTTTTCGCGGGCCAGTTGTGCCAGTTCAACTAAATTTTTAGTGCGCCCGGTATGTGAAATGAGCACAACGACATCTTCTTCACTGCAATTCATACAGCTCATGCGCTGCAAAACAACATCGTCGGAATAGATAACCGGCACATTAAAACGAAAGAATTTGTTCATTGCGTCATGGGCGACGGCAGCAGAAGAACCCAAACCAAAAAAGGCAATTTTCTTGGCCTGGGTTAGCAAATCTACCGCGCGATTGACTGCGGCCATATCCAGTGATTGCCGAACCTGGTCCAGACTTGCCATGGCGGATTCGAAGATTTTGCCGGTATAAGCTTCAACGCTATCGTCTTCGTCAACATTCCGGTTTACATAGGGAGTGCCATTCGCCAGACTTTGCGCTAAATGTAATTTAAAATCAGGGAAGCCTTTGGTTTCAAGGCGGCGGCAAAAACGGTTGACTGTCGGTTCGCTAACGTCAGCACTGCGGGCGAGCGTGGCAATGCTTGAGTGAATGGCATCTTGCGGTGCGGTAAGAATCACTTCTGCGACTTTACGTTCTGATTTGCTAAGGTGTTCCAGTTGAGACTGGATTTTGTCCAGCATATTCATAGGTGTCCGGCACTCATGGATTTTGTCGATTTCAACAAATGGAGAAATCGTGGCACGATTTAGCAAGAATATACGCTTGCCCATAAACGAAAGGGGAAGTTAACAGCTGTAATGATGTTGTTTTTTTTCATTACATGATCAGTGTCTAACTTTAGGCATGATATACATCGACTACAAAACGTCAGAGAATTCCACGATTCATCGCTAAAAGTGGCACTGACGGGCAAATGCTGCGCACCAAAGCGATCAAATAATGGGCAGTGGTTTACCAGGATTCATCAAAAGCAGTACATTGTTCTGTAATAAAATTACAAACGGGCCGGTGCAGAATCCCGGACATCCGAAACGAGGAGACAAAAATGGCGGTAACACAGACAGCTCAGGCATGTGACCTGGTGATTTTCGGTGCAAAAGGCGACCTTGCGCGCCGGAAACTGCTGCCATCCCTGTATCAGTTAGAAAAGGCTGGGCAGATCCACCCTGATACACGCATTTTGGGTGTGGGCCGCGCAGACTGGGATAAAGAGGCGTACACCAAAGTGGTGCGTGAAGCGATTGAAACCTTCATGAAGGAAAAGATCGATGAAAGCCTGTGGGATAAATTGAGCGGCCGTCTCGATTTTTGCAACCTGGATGTTAACGACACCGCAGCTTTTACCAAACTCGGTAAGATGCTCGACCAGCAAAATCGCGTCACCATTAATTACTTTGCCATGCCACCAAGTACGTTTGGCGCAATCTGTAAAGGCCTGGGCAAGGCGAAGCTGAACGCTAAACCTGCTCGTGTTGTCATGGAAAAACCGCTCGGTACTTCACTCGCGACATCTCAGGAAATTAATGACCAGGTTGGCGAGTATTTTGAAGAGTGTCAGGTTTATCGTATTGACCACTACTTAGGTAAAGAAACTGTACTGAACCTGCTGGCGCTGCGTTTTGCTAACTCCCTGTTTGCGAATAACTGGGATAACAAAACCATCGATCATGTGGAAATCACCGTGGCTGAAGAAGTTGGTATCGAAGGGCGTTGGGGTTACTTTGATCAGGCCGGCCAGATGCGCGACATGATTCAAAACCACCTGCTGCAAATTCTGTGCATGATTGCGATGTCCCCGCCATCTGACCTTACTGCTGATCATATCCGCGATGAGAAAGTAAAAGTGCTGCAATCACTGCGTCGTATTGATCGCAGCAATGTTCGCGAGAAAACCGTTCGTGGTCAGTACACTTCTGGTTTCGCCCAGGGCAAAAAAGTCCCTGGTTACCTGGAAGAAGAAGGTGCAAATAAAAACAGCAGCACCGAAACATTTGTCGCTATCCGTGTTGATATCGATAACTGGCGTTGGGCGGGTGTGCCGTTCTATCTGCGTACCGGTAAACGTCTGCCGACCAAATGCTCTGAAGTTGTGGTCTATTTCAAAAGCCCACCATTGAATCTGTTTAAAGACTCCTGGCAAGATTTGCCACAAAACAAGCTCACCATTCGTCTGCAACCGGACGAAGGCGTGGATATTCAGGTGCTCAACAAAGTGCCAGGGCTTGAACACAAGCACAATCTGCAAACGACCAAGTTGGATTTGAGCTATTCCGAAACCTTCAATGAAACACATCTGGCAGATGCTTATGAGCGCCTGCTGCTGGAAACTATGCGTGGTATTCAGGCACTGTTCGTGCGCCGTGACGAAGTAGAAGAAGCATGGAAATGGGTCGACTCCATCACCGAAGCATGGGCTGCAGACAACGATGCACCTAAACCTTACCAGGCCGGCACCTGGGGCCCAGTAGCATCAGTTGCGATGATCACCCGTGATGGGCGTTCATGGAATGAGTTCGAATAATCCGTGTCATCCTTCGAGTTGCCTCTTTGTTGGCTTTCCTCGCTCACCCCAGTCACTTACTAATGTAAGCTCCTGGGAATTAATGAGAGACTCCTGTCTCTCACCGGAGGCCAGCCTTTGGCTGGTCAAATTCGTTCCCGACGAATTTGTCACTGCTTCGCGGCCTCAATGCAACACGAATGATTTAGCGGATGAAATCGGTGTAATTGTGCAAAAACCGTGTAACAAAAGGTTTGTATTTTACCGGTAACATGATCTAACACCAAAGTGGTGTAAATTTTTTAATTTAAAAGCCCTGACTGGATTCACCAGCGGGGCTTTTTTATTTACACTAGCTGAAGCGATTATGCCCTGATGGTACGGATTGCCGCCTCCTGAGAAGAAAATAGAGCCGGTAACGTCGACCACCTGCCCAAAGCGACGGCAGCCACTTTTTGAGGACTTGTTATGAATCCTAATTTGTTACGCGTAACAAAACGCATCGTTGAACGTTCCCGCCAGACTCGCGAAAATTATCTGGCACGCATTGAAAAAGCGAAGACCAAAACCGTCCATCGCTCAGAGTTAGCTTGCGGGAATCTGGCTCATGGTTTTGCTGCTTGTCAGCCTGAAGATAAAGCCGCGCTGAAAAGCATGCTGCGTAACAACATTGCGATCATCACGTCCTACAACGATATGCTTTCTGCTCATCAGCCATATGAGTATTACCCTGACCAGATTCGTAAAGCATTGCACTCTGTTGGCGCGGTAGGGCAAGTCGCTGGTGGTGTGCCTGCGATGTGCGATGGAGTGACTCAGGGGCAGGATGGGATGGAGTTGTCACTGCTGAGCCGCGAAATTATTGCGATGTCTACGGCGATTGGCTTGTCACATAATATGTTTGATGGCGCGCTATATCTTGGGGTGTGCGACAAAATTGTCCCAGGCCTGACCATGGCAGCACTTTCCTTCGGCCATTTACCAGCGGTCTTTGTGCCATCAGGCCCAATGGCGAGTGGCTTGCCAAATAAAGAAAAAGTGCGAATTCGCCAGCTGTATGCGGAAGGTAAAGTTGACCGTCTGGCGCTGCTCGAATCGGAAGCTGCGTCTTATCATGCACCGGGTACTTGTACTTTCTACGGCACAGCCAATACCAACCAAATGGTGGTTGAGTTTATGGGCATGCAGTTGCCCGGATCTTCTTTCGTTCATCCAGATGCACCATTACGCCACGAATTGACTGCCGCGGCAGCACGCCAGGTGACTCGTCTTACCGGAAACGGTAATGAGTGGATGCCAATCGGTAAAATGATTGACGAAAAAGTTGTGGTAAACGGCATTGTTGCATTGCTGGCGACCGGCGGGTCAACCAACCACACCATGCATCTGGTGGCAATGGCACGTGCGGCGGGCATTATTATCAACTGGGATGATTTCTCTGACCTGTCTGATGTGGTGCCATTGTTAGCGCGTCTGTATCCGAATGGTCCGGCCGATATTAACCACTTCCAGGCTGCGGGCGGTGTACCCGTGTTGATGCGCGAATTGCTCAAAGGTGGTTTGCTGCATGAAGATGTGAATACCGTCGCGGGCTTTGGTCTGCATCACTACACCATGGAGCCGTGGCTGGATAACGGCCAGCTGGCATGGCGTGAAGGTGCAACCACCGCGCTGGATAGCGACGTTATCGCGACATTCGAAAAACCATTCTCCAAACACGGCGGCACTAAAGTGCTCAGCGGTAACCTGGGCCGAGCAGTGATGAAAACCTCTGCGGTGCCGGAAGAAAATCAAATCATTGAAGCCCCAGCCGTCATTTTCGAAAGCCAGCACGATGTTTTACCGGCGTTTGAAGCGGGCAAACTTGACCGTGATTGCGTCGTTGTTGTGCGTCATCAAGGGCCAAAAGCGAACGGCATGCCAGAATTACATAAACTTATGCCGCCACTTGGGGTATTATTGGACCGCTGTTTCAAAATTGCGTTAGTGACTGATGGACGACTATCGGGTGCTTCAGGTAAGGTGCCTTCTGCAATCCATGTTACCCCAGAAGCTTATGATGGTGGGCTGCTGGCAAAAGTCCGTGATGGCGATATGATTCGCGTGAACGGTCAAACGGGTGAATTGATGTTGCTGGTCGACGATGCTGAGCTTGCAAAACGCACTGCATACCACCCGGATCTCAGCGCAGATCGCGTTGGAACAGGCCGTGAATTATTTAGCGCGTTACGCGAACAGTTATCTGGCGCGGAACAAGGCGCGACCTGCATTAAATTTTAAGGACCGGACGTAGCAATTGCTGCACTGGAAACGAATTATAAAGTTGGTTGAAGAGGCTCTTAAGATGAAAAACTGGAAAACTACTGCGGAACAGATCCTGAAAACAGGACCGGTCGTTCCGGTTATCGTAGTAAACAAACTGGAACACGCAGTACCAATGGCTAAAGCGTTAGTTGCTGGCGGCGTGCGAGTTCTGGAAGTGACTTTGCGTACTCCATGTGCGATGGACGCAATTCGTGCAATCGCTAAAGAAGTACCTGAAGCGATTATCGGCGCGGGTACTGTTCTGAATCCACAACAATTGGCTGAAGTTACCGAAGCTGGTGCACAGTTCGCAATTAGCCCAGGCCTGACCGAACCATTGCTGAAAGCAGCAACCGAAGGCTCTATCCCATTGATCCCAGGTATCAGCACTGTTTCTGAGTTGATGCTGGGTCTGGACTACGGCTTGAAGGAATTCAAATTCTTCCCGGCTGAAGCGAACGGCGGTACCAAAGCACTGCAAGCTATCGCAGGCCCATTCTCTCAGGTTCGTTTCTGCCCAACTGGTGGCATCTCACCTGCTAACTACCGTGACTACCTGGCGCTGAAAAGTGTTCTGTGTATCGGTGGTTCATGGTTAGTGCCGGCAGACGCACTGGAAGCAGGTGATTATGATCGTATCACCAAGCTTGCTCGTGAAGCTGTAGAAGGCGCAAAACTGTAATTCGAAACCGCTCCCTAAAAAGGGAGCGGTTTTTTATCCTTTGACGCTCACAGCTTTTGTTGCCGCAATTGCACGTCCAATAGCATCTTCCACACTCGTCCCTGTCGCCAGTGCCACACCCATTCGACGTTTGCCATTAATCTCCGGTTTGCCAAACAATCTCACCTGTAAACCTGCGCCAAGCGCTGCACCCACATTGCTGTACTGCACGTTATCACTGACCAACTCAGGAAGAATCACCGCAGAAGCAGCCGGTCCATACTGACGAATATCGCCAATTGGCAGGCCGAGGAAAGCGCGAACATGCAATGCGAACTCTGACAAGTCCTGAGAAATCAGCGTTACCATGCCAGTGTCGTGCGGACGAGGGGAGACTTCACTAAAAATGACTTCGTCGCCACATACGAACAGCTCGACACCAAACAGTCCATAACCCCCTAACGCTTTTACCACTTTTGCAGCGATTTCTTGCGCACTAGTCAGTGCAGCATCACTCATTTTTTGCGGTTGCCAGGATTCACGATAATCGCCATCTTCCTGACGATGGCCAATTGGGTCACAGAAATGCACGCCATCGACAGCGCTAATGGTCAGCAGGGTGATTTCAAAATCAAAATTAATCACACCTTCGACAATCACACGTCCTTTACCTGCGCGGCCACCCATTTGTGCGTATTCCCAGGCTTGCGCCAGTTGATCCGCCGTGCGAATAAAACTCTGCCCTTTGCCAGAAGAACTCATGACCGGTTTAACGATACAGGGAAGTCCTATTTCCTCAACCGCTTGCAAGAACGCTTCTTCGCTATCAGCAAAACGGTAGCTGGACGTTGGAATGCATAATTCTTCTGCCGCCAGACGGCGAATGCCTTCACGGTTCATGGTGAGTTTCGCGGCTCTTGCACTAGGCACAACGCACTGGCCTTGCTGCTCGAGCTCAACCAACATATCTGTAGCAATGGCTTCAATTTCGGGAACAATGAAGTCTGGCATTTCAGCGGCAACCAGCTTTTTAAGCTCAGCTCCGTCCAGCATATTAATGACATGGCTGCGGTGTGCGACATGCATCGCAGGGGCATCGGCGTAACGGTCTACGGCAATCACTTCCAGACCAAGACGCTGGCATTCGATAGCCACTTCTTTTCCTAATTCGCCTGAACCTAACAACATGATACGTGTAGCTGAAGGACGAAGCGCTGTTCCCAAAATTGACATAATCTGTATACCCGAACGGAGAAAATAGACTGGCGGATTATAAACGAAAACGTTTGCGTTCGCAGTGGTTTTCCCGCTTGCGGTGCAGGGGTAATATCATTATACTGTTTAAATAAACAGTTAAATCGGAGCTGCAAAATGGCGGTTGAAATCAAATACGTCGTAGTACGAGAGGGGCAAGAAAAAATGTCATTCGCAAATAAGAAGGATGCAGACGCCTATGACAAAATGCTCGACCTGGCAGAAGTGCTGAGTGAGTGGCTTATTCATAGCCCTGTTGCTCTCGAGGAAGGGCAAAATGATGTACTGGCGATGTGGATGGCAGAAAATAGAGATGTGCTTTCTACCGTGCTGAAAAGCGGCAAACTGCCTGAGCTGGAAAACACCGAGACTGTTGATGCAACCGTCGCTGAAGACGTGAACACCGAAGAGATCGCATCCGACGATAAAGTTGCTGAGCATCCACGCAAGCGCACCAAGGCCGCCTGAGTTTTTTCGCGTCGGATCCCCGGCGCGATTCTTTTCCCATCTTTAGCCTGATCAGACACTTCTTGACAGCCTTTAGCTTAATCTCAGATGTTAAGTACCTAATAAAGGGTGTGTCTTATGAGCAATTGGTTACAGCAGCTTCAATCCATGTTGGGACAAGCGACGCAATCCGGTCAAAATCAATCTTCTGGCAGCCCTCAAGGGAATAGTCCTCAGGGGCTGAGTAAATTGCTGGTTCCCGGCGCATTGGGTGGTTTGGCAGGTTTGCTGCTGGCAAGTAAATCATCCCGTAAATTGCTAACTAAATATGGTACTAGTGCTCTATTGGTGGGCGGCGGAGCGGTAGCGGGAAGCGTGTTGTGGAACAAATATAAAGATCGCGTACGCGATGCCCATCAAGGCGAACCGCAGTTTGGCCAACAACAGACACCAGTTGATGTGCGTACACAACGTTTGATAACGGCACTGGTATTTGCCGCTAAAAGTGATGGTCACATTGATGACAAAGAACGCCAGGTTATCGAGCAGCAATTGCGTGATGCGGGGATTGAAGGGCCTGGACGCAACCTTATCCAGCAGGCAATTGACCAACCACTCGACCCGCAACGTTTGGTGCAAGGCGTTAATAACGAAGAAGAAGCTCTGGAGCTTTATTTCCTGAGCTGTGCGGCAATCGATATCGACCACTTCATGGAACGCAGTTATTTAAACGCACTGGGCGATGCTCTAAAAATCCCTCAAGATGTGCAGGAAGGTATTGAACAAGATATCCAGCAACAAAAACTCAACCTGCCGGGTTAAACCCGGCTTTTTCCCCAAAATCCCACGTTTCGCTTGCAAGGCTGTCTGAATTTGCCACCCTTACAGGGTGTTAACTCAAAAATGAAAATCGACATGCCACCAAAAGCCAAAAAAATTCCGCATACCATGACCGTGCATGGTGATACTCGCATCGATAACTATTATTGGTTGCGCGATGATGATCGTGCTGATGCGCAGGTACTTGATTATCTCCATCAGGAGAATGACTACGGTCGCCAAGTGATGAGTTCGCAGCAGGCACTACAAGAACGTCTGCTCAAAGAGATGATCGACCGTATCCCTCAACGCGATATCTCCGCGCCCTTTACACAAAATGGCTACCGCTACCGCCAGATTTTTGAAACAGGTAATGAATACGCCATTTATCAACGCCAGTCCGTAGTGTTATCCGAGTGGGAAGAGTGGAGCACGCTGGTTGATGGCAATCACCGAGCCGCCCACAGCGAGTTTTACACCATGGGTGGTATGAGCATTACGCCGGACAACGCGGTAATGGCGCTGGCGGAAGACTTTCTTTCACGTCGCCAATACGGTTTGCGTTTCCGTAATCTGGAGACCGGGAACTGGTATCCGGAAGTTCTGGAAAATGTCTCCAGCAGTTTTGTCTGGGCGAATGATTCCGCCACACTTTACTACGTCCGTAAACATCCTAAGACGTTGTTGCCATACCAGGTCTGGCGACACACCGTGGGGTATCCTTCCTCCGAGGATCAGCTTGTCTACGAAGAAAAAGACGAAATGTTTTACGTCAGCGTTCATAAAACCACCTCGAAACACTTCGTTTTAATTTACCTCAGCAGCTCCACGACTAGCGAAGTGCTATTGATGGACGCCGAACTGGTGGATGCACAGCCGCAGTGTTTTGCACCGCGCCGCAAAGATCACGAATATACTCTCGATCATTTCCAACACAATTTCTACCTGCGCTCTAATCGTGATGGCAAAAACTTTGGTTTATATCGCTCTAAAGTGCGTGATGAAAATCAATGGGAAGTGCTGATTGCTCCGCGCGAACAGGTCATGCTGGAAGGATTTACGCTGTTCACTGATTGGCTGGTTGTACAGGAACGCCAACAAGGGCTAACCAGCTTACGACAAATTAATCGCAAAACCCGCGAAGTGACGGGTATTGCGTTTGATGACCCTGCCTATGTAACCTGGATTGGCCACAACCCGGAGCCAGAATCTTCTCGCCTGCGCTATGGTTACTCGTCAATGACAACGCCCGATACGTTGTTTGAGCTGGATATGGATACTGGCGAGCGGCGCGTCATTAAACAAACTGAAGTAGCGGGTTTTGATGCCAGCCATTATCGCAGCGAACATTTATGGATTACGGTACGTGATGGTGTGCAGGTACCCGTTTCACTGGTCTATCATCGTGAACATTTCCAGCGTGGGAAAAATCCGTTACTTGTTTACGGATATGGTTCATACGGGAGTAGCATGGATGCTGATTTTAGCAGCAGCCGTTTAAGCCTGTTAGATCGTGGTTTTGTCTTTGCTATTGCGCATGTTCGTGGAGGCGGTGAACTCGGCCAACAATGGTACGAAGACGGAAAATACCTCAAAAAAATGAATACCTTCAATGACTATTTGGATGTCTGCGATGGTTTGCTAAAACTGGGATATGGTGACGAAAACTTGCTGTATTCGATGGGGGGTAGCGCCGGTGGGTTATTAGTGGGGGCGGCAATCAATATGCGACCTGAACTATTCCACGGTGTGGTAGCCCAGGTGCCGTTTGTTGATGTCCTCACCACAATGCTTGATGAGTCAATTCCGTTAACTACTGGCGAGTTTGAGGAGTGGGGGAATCCGCAAGATGTTGAGTATTACCATTACATCAAACAATACAGTCCGTACGATCAAGTCACGGCACAGGATTATCCACATATTTTAGTGACGACCGGGTTGCATGATTCGCAGGTGCAATATTGGGAACCGGCAAAATGGGTGGCGAAACTGCGCGAAATGCGTACTGATGATAACTTGCTGTTGCTGTGTACCGATATGGATTCGGGGCATGGAGGGAAATCGGGGCGATTCAAATCTTACGAGGGGGTCGCGCTAGAATTTGCTTTCTTGATTGCCCTGGCTCAAGGAACTTTGCCAGGGTAATCGGGATTCGTTGTTTTTATCCTTCGAGATAATGCTTCAACGTCATTCTGAGATCCGGTGTTAATTCTTTGATGTTGTTTAACATCCAGCGTAAATAACCCGGATCTTGTTCGGCGATTTCGGAAATAGGTTTACCGCGATATTTGCCAAAAGCCATGGTACTCACTAATGCCGGACGGCCGGTAATTGTCACCATCTGGTCTGGTGTCCAGCCTGATTCTTCCATAATACGCAGCAGCAAGGCAGCAGTGATATAGCAGTCAAACAACGCGCGGTGGTGATGAAGATCCGCTGGCGTTTCAACCTCCAGCTTGAGTGATTTATACAAACCCATATTGCTGTATTTGATGCCGGGCCATAAACGGCGAGCCAGTTTTACCGTACAAATCCATTCACTGTTGGGCAAGTCGGGTAACATCCGTTGGTCAAAACTGGCGTTGTGGGCAACGTAGTATGGGCTGCCGTGATAACGTGGAATGACATCTTCAATCCACGGCTTATTCGCCACCATAGCTTCGGTAATTTTATGGATTGCCATGGCCTGGTGGCTAATTGGGCGATCCGGACGCACCAGGTCGCTCATCGGATTCACAATTTTGCCGTTTTCAATATCGACAGACGCAACTTCCACCACGCCACCCTGCAAGCCACAGGTTTCCGTATCAATAATGCGCAGCATACTTACTCCATCTCACCTTCGCGGGTTTTATTAATGCGTTAGCGTAATGGAATGATTTCGCCGTGCCAACCTTTCTCATCACGCCTGCCAACAGCTAATAACTCGCCATGATCGGCGCGCACCACTAATTCGCCGCGATCATCCCAGCATGCACTACGCCCGGCCGAACGGTATTTCCCTGTGGAGTAGGCATGATTAGCCAGCAAAACGGGTAAATTGTATTTATGGGCCCAACGTTGCAGATACATTTCATCATGCTGATAACTGATTTCGTTGATGAATTTTCCGGTGGCATAAAGACTGGCCCCCATTTCGGCGGCACTTCGTGGCCAGGTTTCTTCATCACTGCCGGTACTAAAACCCATTGCGACACTGCGATTATGCAGCCCGACCAGCGGAGTGTGTTGCACTGGAGCATCCATATCAAAACTAAACGGTTTACAACAGGCAACTCGGGAACCATCAGGCAAAAAGCCTACAGAGCCTGGTGAAACCCCTTTCTCGCAACGCAAAGGCAATCCTACGACGATAGTCATATGGTGCTCAACAGCGGCATTTTGCAGGGGATTTAAACGTTCATCAGTGAAGGCAAGAGCACAATCGTGGTGATTTTCTGTGTTGAAACCGGAGAGAGAAAGTTCGGGAAAAATCAGGAGATCTATTTGTTCAGCAACTGCACAACGAACAAAATCTAAATGATGCAAAATGTTTGCATCGAGGTCATTTTGCGTGGCGCCATACTGCGCCGCGGCAATATTCCAGACAGGCATACGTTCTTCCTTAATCAGTCAACCCAACGGCCATCATCCTATGGACGTAACAGATAATTCTGTGTTTTTATCTAAAACCTAGAAAAATCTTAACATCAATTATGTAAGGAAACTTAATGCTGCAGAAATTTATTTAACCTTAGGTTCGTACGGTAAACGCGACAAATTGACCGATGCCAAACGATGCGCAATCAATCTTTCTCTGAACCAGTCACGCAGGTGAGCTGGCTGCTCGCGTTCCACCACTTCGGCGATGACTGGCATATTGTAGCGTTCTTTAAATGCGACGCCTGCCGCTGCAAGATCCACATTGATCTTATCCATTTCGTCCTGGGGTAATTCAGCTAGGTTGTGATTCATATTGGCCTCCCGTTTTGTGCCGCAAAGGTACTTTGTGATGCCGTTGATGACAAGTCTTTATACCCGTCATATTTTAAGTTGCCGCTGCGTTGTTTGCACTCACAAACCCAATCAGTGACTAAAGTCGCTTCTGGTGATTTGCCCCCTTGTCGTAATGTAAATTATTTAGGATAGACATTCATTGATAGCTGTTCTCATCTCGACTTAGCCAGGACTCAAGGTTATCCTTTTGCCGTCTCGAATAAGAAAAAGGAATAGTTGATATGGCTTTCACTCGCTCTCGTCTCTTTACCATCGCTACACTCTTTACCGCTCTGACAGCTTCCGGCTCCGCTATTGCACACGCACATTTAAAGCATCAATACCCTGCGGCAGATGCTGCGGTAACCGCGTCACCACAGGCTATTACCCTTAATTTCTCCGAAGGTGTTGAGGCGAATTTTAGCGGACTCACGCTTACCGGGCCACAGCAAGCTGCGGTGAAAACCGGTACAGCAAAGCGTAATGAGAAAGATGAAAAACAACTTATTGTTCCGGTTGAAGAACCTCTGAAACCGGGTGACTACCAGGTTAACTGGCATGTGGTGTCTGTTGATGGCCACAAAACTAAAGGGAAGTATCACTTCTCGGTGAAATAAACCGAATGTTATCTGGTTTCTATATCGCGCTGCGATTCATTCATTTCACTGCTCTCATGGTGCTGCTGGGTAGCACCATAGCTTGCTCATTATTAGCCCCGCAAGCGTTTAAACCGGTACTCATTCGCAGGCTGAAATGGTTGTGGCACTCTGCCGTGTGGATGACAATGCTGAGTGCAACTTTGCTGTTATGTGCTCAGGCCGGGATAATGGGGAGCGGATGGCACGATGCAATCAACCCGCAAATTTGGCAGGCAGTCCTGGGCACGCGTTTTGGCTCAGTTTGGCTATGGCAGATATTGCTCGGTGTGGTGACGGTTGTGGTGTTACTGCTCAAACCGCGAACTTTACAAGCGATGCTACTCATTCTTGCGGCCGCGCAACTGATTTTGCTGGCGGGTGTAGGGCATGCTGCGATGCGAGAAGGGACTGTTGGCGGTTTACAACGAATGAACCACGCCGTACATCTTCTTAGCGCAGGCTGGTGGGTGGGGGGGTTATTGCCGTTGCTGATGTGTATGCGTATGGCGAGAAAACCACGCTGGCAGAGAGCTGCTATTACTGCAATGATGCGCTTTTCTCGTTACGGACATATAGCCGTTGCTGCCGTATTACTGAGCGGATTAATTAATAGCTTGATGATTCTGGGTTGGTCATTGCCAATGGAAAGCAACTACGTTCGCTTGTTGGGCGTGAAAGTTGTCTTTGTCGCAATGATGGTTATCATCGCACTCTATAACCGCTATTTTTTGGTGCCACGATTTAACCGGGCGCCAACGGCAACAAAACAGTTTATCCAGTTGACCTGGCTGGAAGTTATTTTGTCAGCATTGGTACTCATGGCGGTTAGCGTATTCGCTACCTGGGAACCGTACTGAAGGCGTTGTTAGCTCAAGAGATATTCATGAAAAAAAGTATTCTGACGTTGTTATTGCTGGCCTGTGCGGGTAGTGCATTGGCAGCACCACAAATTATCACTGTTAGCCGTTTTGAAATGGGTAAAGATAACTGGGCATTTAACCGTGAAGAGGTGATGCTAAGTTGCCGTCCGGGACATGCATTATTTGCGATCAACCCTAGTACGCTGATGCAATACCCGTTGAACGATGCAGCCCAGCAACAAGTTAGCAGCGGCAAAACGACTGGCCAGCCAATTTCTGTGATTCAAATAGACGATCCTAAGCAGCCAGGGCAAAAAATGAGTCTTACTCCGTTTATTGAACGTGCAGAGAAGTTATGTAGTTAAAACGCGCTAAGCTATTCATCAATAATAAAAAACCGCAATATCCGTAGTACGGGCATTGCGGTCTTTTTCTAAAATGTCACCTGTAACGCGGTTTTTTTCCGAACACTTTTGCGCCGGACTGGAAAACCTGCTCCGGTAATCTATTCTTAGAAGGCAAGGCGATGTTTGCCTGCATTAATGCCAACTTTTAGCGCACGGCTCTCTCCCAAGAGCCATTTCCCTGGACCGAATATAGGAATCGTATTCGGTCTTTTTTTATTCTTCTTATAAATCAAATGGTTACTGCCTGATGCACGAAATTACACGAAAAATCCACGAAATCCCGTATTCGGTCTTTTTCCCTCTTAAAGCAATGTAAACGCTTTTTCCCTCGAGTCCAAATACTTTTCAGTCATTTTTTCTGACTTATGTCCTAACAACTTTTGAGTGAATTCCTTTCCAAATACTTTCTCATAAAGCCGTCCGGACAAGCTGCGGATCTCGTGAAATGTTGGAGGTGTGCCGCTTAATTCTATTCCGGCATTAATGCGCGCTTTGACAAAACCTTTGGTCAAACTATCCGGGTGAACGGAACCATCTGGGCTGTTTTTCCGGATTCCGGCACTGACCAAAAATTCACTGCGGCTGGCCAGGCGACAGCAATCAATCAGGGCGCCGAGTTTTAATCCTGCGCTATTCAGCGTCAGTGATAGCGGAATGGCGATCATTGCTCCGGTCTTAACCTGAGTTACATGCAGCCGGTCATCGTAAATGTCGCTGAACTTCATCTTTGTAACATCCTCACGCCGCTGCCCGGCTACCAGCGCCAGATCCATTGCCAGGCCAAACCATGCTGGTTGGTGCTCAGCTGCATGCCGAATAGCCTGGAATTGTTCAAGCGAAAGTCGCTGGCGCGACACTGTTATTTTCGGTGCTCTAGTGGGCTCTACCGGATTTATGGTAATTCGTCCCCCCACAATGGCTTCTCTGAAAATATCAGAAAGAACTGAACGCATAGCCCCCGCCATCGTTTTCTTCCCTTCAATAATCCATGGTTCTAGAAATTCTGCGACATGTAGAGTCGTGACCTTCGATAACACCATATCCCCCAATTTTTCCCCGATAGTTTTGATTTGTCCCGATCTCACTTTATACGTGTTAACAGCCAACTCACGGCGTAACAGGATAGCCTCGTATCGTTCCAGCCATTCGGTGAGAGTAAATTCGTGCTCACCCGTTAGCCTTTCCATCAACGCCACCGGCGTAAATTGTTGCTCAATGAAATTGTTCGCTTCTATAGCCTGAGTAACCGCGTCGCGGCGGGAGATTTGGCCAAGAGGAATTTCCTTTTTTGTCAGAGGATTTCGCCAGTAGTAAGCTTTGTATTTAGCCCGATAGGTAAGATTTCTCGGCAAATTGGCGTCATAGTTTTTTCTCCGACTCATTGATCAACTTTTCCAGCAGCGAGCTTTTTCTACCGATGCGACCATTAGGCTGATGCTGTTCCAGCCTTATCGCACATTTATTCGGTTTGATGTAAAAAGCTTCCGGTAAAACCAGATATTCCCTTCCCTGTAATTCAGGAGCCGGGTAAATATTTCCGTTACGCGCCCAGCGGCGCAATGTGTCCCGGCTTGGAGGATTTTCGTAGTACATGCCAGCCCAGGTAATCAGAGAAACGTATTTAGACATATTCACCTCATGACCGACTCAAACTCTACAAGCTGAGCCGGTTTAAATCTGATTATTGAAAATCACTCACGCACTTAAAGTCAGAAACTTTCACTATCTCACCGGCGGTCTTGCCTGCCTCTTTCCCTTTGGAAAGCATCTTTTCACACTGAGCGCTCGTCAGCCGTTCCTTCGTCATGTGCGTCCATGTGACAGGCAGACCACCCGGTTTTAAGATTGTCGCGGTTACTTTGTACATGGCTGAGCTTCAGCGTTGCATTTATCCCCGGCACTGAAATCACTTAAAACTACAAGCGCCACACGGCGCCTTATTTCAGCAAATAAGCCGCTACTTTTACGTTGGGAGCCGGTGTCCATAGCTGAAAAAATATCCGCAACAGTAATTTCAGACAGTGGGCGGGAAAGGGTATACCCACCACCCGGGCCGCGATGAGGAACGATGAGTTTTGCCTTGCGTAAATCGGATGCCAACTGCTCCAGGTAGCTGATCGAAAGACAGGTCACCCTGGAGATTGCCGTTAGCGTTTGCGGTTTGTCAGTTAGGGCCAGCAAAATTGCTGTAGCTGCATCGTGCTTGCTTGAGATTTTCATACGCTTGCCTCGACCTTCCCAATCGACTTAGCCAGGGTCATAGCCATGGCGGCAATATCATCAAAAGTACCGATACAAGCTGGGTTAGCACATAAGCCCTTCAAAGCCGCGATGGTTAACTGCTGCTGGTAAGATAAGGTGGCCATATTTACAGTAACTGGTGTGCTGGTAGGAAATACTGGTATCACGTTGCCGGATTTTGGCTCCTTTTGGTTGCCATTTACCTGTTTCTTGTCCGCAGGGGCGCTACTCTGGCCAGTTTGGTCCATTTCAATAACCGTAGCGGTTTTATCAGGGCCAGCATTAAGCTCTTCAACCGCTGTTCCTGTAGAAAGTGCTGGATCATTACTGGCTGTCTGTATTTGCTCGATGCCGCACGCTGCTGCAACGATGCCTGCTGCAGGATGCTCATGATCGGTTTCAGTGAGTGTTTTGTTTAGGTAGTGCATCAGTTTGCCCGGGGCAAGTGGTAGACCTTCCGGAGCACATTTAACTGACTGGATGACGGAGGCTCGAGAATACTGCAGGCATTCTGGCACGTTGCGCCACGCGTCTTGCCACTGTGGAAAGGGTTTCTCTTTTGTATTGATGATTTCACGTGCGCGGTTAACGATGCTGCCGGGCAAGTTGTAAATATCAAAATCCATTGTTCGGCCGAGGAGCCCGAGTGCAACTTCAAGTGCCAAAATGTC
Source organism: Buttiauxella sp. B2 (assembly GCF_006376615.1). Lineage (GTDB taxonomy): Bacteria > Pseudomonadota > Gammaproteobacteria > Enterobacterales > Enterobacteriaceae > Buttiauxella. Next base: position 398,635 of record NZ_VEXQ01000001.1, on the reverse strand, counting down.
ATGAGTCATGGTAAATCCCGTGCCTCGATCTGTCTTATTCAGGCCTTTAGCATCCGGGGACGTCAATTTTTGTTCTGATTTAAAGTCGCGGTTCCCCTTTATCCAGGCTTGCATCATCAGGCTACGATCGATGTGTTCAGTACTAGCGTACTTCTTCATGAAAGTGAGCATGTCATTGAATGGTGGAGCTGGCTTATCAGAAGGGAAGATGGTTTTAACGCTATCGATGATGGTGAAAAGATTGAAGTCGCTATAGTCCTTCAGCTCATTGGTATTCTCACAAGCCAGCATCAGGTTTTGAGTGAATTTATTATCTGTATCCATCTCAAGAGCAACGATGGCGGTCAGTTGCTGTTGATCCACATGATATTGATATCCTGTGCTGATGTAATGAGCCAGCACACGATGACGAAAGGAGAGTGTCGCGACTGTTTTTAAGACTGGGGGGCTGGATTCCTTGACTGTCTCGACTGCTGTTGAACATTCGCCGCTTACACTGGGTTGGAGCAGGTTCCACGTAATATTATCTTCACCCAACTGGTAACGGTCGCACCAGGTATCATCCAACACTTCTGCCAGAGGCATATCATCAAATGCGCAATATTCCGTACGAGTTGGAGAGAAATAGTCTCCACCTTTACCCGTCTCAATATCAGCATCATCCAGAATAACCATAACCTTGCGTTCTGCGGCTAATTCATTCTTGGCCTCAATCCAGATAAAGAGATGTTTTTTGCCGCTAGTTTTCTTTGCTTTGATTAGATAAGAAAAAACTTCCATTTGATTACCCTTTGATGTTAGTAGCGAGAGATTCCGGCGCGAGCGTAAATAGTTTTACGATATACTGAACGCACTGATTTTTTTCTTAAATGCTCTTTATAACAGTTGGTGTCGCGACAAAAATATTTGGTGTGAAAACCCATTCGACCGCGCTCCTGACATGAAAGCATTTCTGATTCGTCATGTTGTTTATTACAATTAGAGCAATATTTCATTTATGCACCTCAATTCGTTTCTTAGATAACTCTTCTGCATCTAAAATAAGGAACCAAATTCGAGCTATTTCATTTAAAGCAGCTCCATTAGTTTCGAATTTTTCATGCGTGATCCCTTCCGGGAATTTAACTTGTGCGTTACCCGTATTATCAAAAGCTACATACGCAAACACGTTTTCACATGTGATAACCTCGGCTACATTTCCGGTAATTAGATTTAACGTGAAGACTTCTGGATTAAACATCATCGCTCCTGGTTTGATTTATCAGTCTGGACACTACGTAAGTGCACATACTGATAAATGCCCCGCTTCGCGGGGCGCAAGGTTTAGCGCGATGTCATAAAGGCAGTTGCGGCCAGAACTCCAGCGAAAGAACTGGAACTGCGAGTTTCGGTTTCAACTAAGTCGATTTTAGATTTTTCGAGCCCAGAATAGTGCTGCATTAAGTCTTTCAGCGCACAGCTAACACAATGGACCTCATCCATTAATCCATTGTTGGTAAAGGGGGTGACGCAATGCACATCGGCATCATTGTCCTTTTCGATAGAAATAAAGCCAAGGATAGTGTCACCGATTGAAGCTTCAATAACATCCTTAGTTGGTGATTTAATAACGCACTCAAGATGCAATTCAATTAACAGGTTTAGTTTTTTCATAATATATCATTCTCTTTGTTCAGGTTGCGGAATTCCCTGCCAAATAAATGGCATGAATTTAAATTGGGTAAATCACTCTATGCGGTTATCAGACTCATCATCACAGGAATCAACTTCCAGCATAAAGAAGCCGATGAAGTAAATATATACAAGGAATAATAGGGTGCAGACATTCCCTGCAATTAATTTCACTGTGTCCAAGTCCATCTATAACCTCGCTGGTACCTCGCCATTCATATTAACTATGCCGTCTACCGGGTAACAATTTCCCGAAATATGCAGTTCGTTGGATGATTTCATGCATTCAGAATAAGTTGGGTAAACATCAATGACCGACTCCTGCACCTCTCCAGTGGTTAAATACGTCGTTAAAACTAATGCGAATAATGTTCCGGTCATAAATCACCAGGTTGTTAGATGTTCGTGAGATTCAGAGTCAATTTCAGCTTGTTGTTTGTCAGCATCACATACAGTCTCGGCGCTGTGCTGGTCGTGCAGGTATTGTAGGTCGAGAACTTTCACATCCTGATAGGGCTTAACCATGAGTTTCTCCTTTGGTTGATGTGCCTGTCTTTTTATCACTTCAGGCTCGGTGGTATCCTTACGGGAGTTCAAACCAAGTAAGGAAAACTAATGACTGACAAAATCATACCCATTTGCCCTAACTGCCGTGGTAAGCGTATTAAACTTTTCACCCAAGACTATTCCCCTGAGGGTATACGGCTGATGTCTTGTGCTGATTGCCACGAAGTGATCGAAGAAAATGTAGTCTTTGAGTTCAGCAAAAAAATGGCTGTTAAAGACGCTGAGTAAATCAGCTTCTGCAGGGAAGGCCGCCTGAAGCGAAGGTAACAGCGCTTCGTATAGAGCCTTCCTTTTCCTGTCTATTTCTTCACTACACAATCTGCAGAAAAAGTAATCGGCCACTCTGATAGTCAGAATTTTCATTTCAGCTCCGCTTTTCGTTCTGGTCACATCGGTAAAAGCACAGAGCATTGCTTAAGCTCCAGTTCGCCTCTTCCATGTAGCGGTACGCCGTTTCCCAATTGGCGGCTGTCTGACGTATGAATACATCTACCAGCTCCTTCTTGCTCATCACGTACCCCCCCCTTGTTTGCCCTTAAGCCAGGCTGGCTGAACGTTTAACACTTATCGCGCCGTTGTTATCGCGTTGCTTGATGTGGTCACTATAAGCACCGTGCTTATATTTATCAATAAAAAGCTGTCATTAATTTTAAGGTTAATACTTACGTTGTTGAATTTTAGGCGTAAAAAAACCGCCTGACGGCGGTTTGTGAGAGATGTGGGGGAGTTAGTCTTTTTTATCGGAGCCAGGGTTAACGTATTTGGAGTAATACTCCCGTAGTTCCTGAAGTCTCATTTCAAAAGCAAGCAGCATGTTGTTTCTTTCTATGGGAGGGAACTGATTAAAAACTTTGAGTAGTCTTTGCTCTTCAGCTGTGAGTTCCCCTTCCTGCTTACCTTCTCCCAGCAGCCAGGATAACGATACATCGTATTCAGCAGACAGTTTGGCAGCAGCTTCTTTACTGATGCTGCCTCTTTTAAACCAGCCATTGACTGACTGCGGGCTCACCCCTGCCACTCTGGCAAGTTCGGCCTTCGAGACACCCTTGCTCTTTACGAGTTCGTTAAGCCTTTGGGTGATGAGCGGCACATCATTCATATCGATAGTTTTCATACGCAAAGTATAAACAATGTGTTTACACTCCATCAATTCGCAATGTGTTGACACTTTATAAGCAAAATGCTTATGATTGTTTTCGTTGTCAATACTAGGGTTATTTATGAACGGATTAGAAGCGGCGATTAAAGTCGCTAAAAACCAACGTCAACTGGCAAAGCTCATAGGTACATGGCCACAGACGGTAAATCGATGGGTCATTCGCTATAAGGGTGTAGTTCCAGCTGACTGGATATTGCCGATTTACAGAGCTACCGGCGTTACACCTCACGAATTGAGACCGGATCTTCATCCCACACCAACCTCGGGCCTGCCATCTGAATCACAGAATAACGCTGCGAACGTTTAAGGACTGAGTTATGCAAATCAAACATGAATTGGTTCGTGATGTTATTCGCACATGGGCAGTTGGTATCAATCGTGAAAATGTTGGGCGCGCTGTAGCAACTGAATATTTTCTCCTTGGGGGCGGAGATCTTCGGCTGCTGCCGGTGAACGAACCCGGTGCTGGCCATGTTAACCAGCAAAACCTGTTTCGTTGGTTGGATAGTGACACGGACAAAGCAAAAGCGAAGGTTCGCCAGCTGTTGCCCGCAATCCTTAATGCGTTACCTCGACAGCTTAGTGCACGTTTGGTGCTGGCCAACTCAATGGAGTTCCGTGCGATCCAAATGGCCAGAACGGCCCTGGATGATGCGGCGGATGCTTATGTTGCAGCCACAGTTGTTGATGTGGTCAATCACTATTCCAGTGGTTATGTCGCCAATGGGGCAGCAGAGATTTTGCACTGATCTGGAGATGGGTATGAACAGATTGCAGGACCGCTTTCGCAGCGTTTTACAGAGAGATACTCGAGCCCATGTCCCTGCAGCAAGTGAATCTAATCCGCTGCCTGGACAGTGTTACCAAAACCACTACGGGCATGTCGTTAAGGTCCACGCTGTAACCATTAAGGCCGTGATGTACATGCTCGAGGGCTATGGGGAGATCTGTGAATTAAGCCGCGAACAGTTCAAACGGAAATTCGCAGAGGTTCGGGAGTGATTGTGACTTTTGAGAGGCTTAGATGGGCGCACTAATTCAGCTGCTCGACAGGCCTATCGCTTACCAGCCATCTTTTGCCCGCTTGCGTGCAGGGAATATCAAAGTGGGTCCGGTAGGTGCGGTTCTGCTTTCCCAGTTCGTCTACTGGCACAACAGAATGGATGGTAAATGGCTTTATAAAACGCAGGTCGAGATTGCACGTGAAACGGGTTTGAGTCGTGCAGAGCAGGAAACTGCACGCAAACGGCTAGTTTCTATTGGCGTTCTTGAGGAGAGCCTCAAAGGTGTGCCTGCCACCATGCATTACCGGATAGATTCTGACCGTCTCGAAGCTCTTCTCATCGAGCTAACCGAGGAAACACGCCAGATTGCGACAACCCCGCAAACTAGATTGCGGCAACCTCGCAAACAAGTATGCGGGATTCCAGCAAACAAGATTGCGGCAACCCCGCAAACAAGTATGCCGGGATCCCCCGAACAGGTTTGCGGGGATCCCGCAAACTTTCCTACAGGTTATTACTCAGAGAATACACAAGAGACTACACAGAGAGATTGTCAGGCAGACGAGCAGCCTGACGATTTTGATGATCCGGCCTTGCTGGTTTTGAGTCACCTGAATAGAACGACCCGGTCTGAGTTCCAGGAGGGGAAAACGACGATGGGATTTATTACCGGGTTGCTGGAGGGCGAATACGTTGCGAGGGAGTTAATCCTGGTGACGGATTATCTGACCGACTGCTGGGACGGCGACCCAAAGATGGGCCAATACCTCCGACCGTCGACCATGTTCAATCTGGAGAATTTCGAGGGTTACCTGCCGCTGGCGCGCAAATGGGAAACAGAAGGGCGCCCGCCACGAAATGTGCCCGACATTGACCACGAAGAACGGGACAAGGCCTACCGGCGATTTTTGGGGCAGAGTCCGGATCTGATCGTAAAAACTGTCCTCGAAATCAATGTCAGAAAACAGGCATCACTTTCAAATGCCGGCCAGCTTTCACCAGAAGCATCGAGGCGGGTCTGGAACAGGATCTGGGCCGATCAATCGGAGCGAATTCAACAGGAACGAGTATGAAAAACATTCTTGAAGCACTTAGCAAAATGGGGAAAGCCACGGCACGCGAAATGGCTGCTTGCTTGAAAATCGATGTGAGGGAGTTGTTGGATATGCTCCGCGAACATCAAGACGGCGGAGAAGTTAGTCAGGTTAACGGATACTGGCAACTGACGGCTGACAGTGGTGTGAAGCAAAGCGACACGCCTGTAAACGCGCCTAAAAGATCGTATCCGAAACGGGTAAAAACCACAGAGCCGACAGTGGCCCCAGTTGTCATAAAAATCAATGAAACCATACTGGCCGCGCTGATGAATGAACATGGTGCTCTGACTACGGAGAGGATGGCCGCGCTAACAGGCACAACGGTAAGGGGGGTGGCGTCCACACTAGCGAGAGGGGTTAACAAAGGGAGAATTACGCGAGTGAAAAAAGGGAGTGTCTTTCACTTCTCGCTCAGCTGCAACGATGGTACTCAGGTAGAACAAGAAACTGTCGAAACTGCTACCGAAACCGACACTCTGCCAGTCGCGACGAATGCAGCGAAAACCAGTTCGTTCGTTGATTCCATACCGCAGCTGCTTCACGAGAAAAAGCAGCTAATGGTTATGACACCCAAAGTTGTGGCCAGTGAAATCCGTAAAACTAAATGCCGGTTAGTGCAGCTCGAAAAACTTCGTGTTGCAGTCATCAATCAGGCTCGCCTGCAACGCTCTTTGGGATTACTTGAATGACCGATGCTGATATTCAATTATGCCCGAAAGGGACCCGGCCTTTTTTCACTGAGCGTCGCGCCGGTGGGCTCGTAAGGCGCCAGATTATCCTGAAGTGCAACTGCGGTTGCCATCGCGTGGCGAAAATACACAACGACAGTCGTCCGGATAAAGCAAAAGCCCGGGCAGCGGTCATTCAGGAATGGAACAACGACATGGGAGTAGGTGGGTGACCATTGATATGACGGGCTGGGGGTTAGTTAGTGCGTGAGTCTCTGCCCGATTACTCAGCAAATGCCCCGGCCTACGACCGGGGCTGTATCGCTAACTGTTACTGTCCATGGCATTCAGTTCAAACTGTCTTCTGAGCTCTTTGTAAAATGAGATAGCAGTACATCGAAGCTCTGGAGCCATCCAGCTTATATCGAGATATAACTCATCCACTCCGCGAATTAAATCTGATCGAGTAATGAGAAAGTTTATCGGTGACACACCCAGAATAGTGCAGATGCTATCTCTCTCTTTGAGCGTCATTGCCGTTCGTCCGGACATTAAGTTTCTTACCCGGTTATAGGATATGTCACTTAGATGGGCGATTTGGAGAAGCGTAATCTTCTGTTTAGTCATTTCTGATTTGATTAGTTTTACCGCAGGGTGCATGAGAGTTACCTCGTAAGGCATTTGAGCATTTCAGGGCATCTTGGGAGGGAATGTGTATGTATCAAACAATTTGGCCTCGAAAAGAGGCTTTATGCGCATATGTTGCGCAACCTGGCGTTATTTGACGCGTGTCAATTTACAAACCAGAGTCACAGGGTAAGAATGCAATCCATGCTGGCGAGATAAAATCCTGAATAAATAAATTATCGTAGAGTTTAAATTTAGTATCTCGTCATGGTTCTTGATTGTTATCTGGGTTTTGGTTATGAATGAGAATAAAGTGCTAAACGCTATCCGTATTCCTGGACGTTACGAAGTCTATTCCCGCCCTGATGGCACTTATGTTGTACTCCCCATACCCGTCGGCTACATCCTCATGAGTGTTGAATCCAATAGACAGATAGTTAGCGAGAACGCTGCAAACAAGGACTGGTATCAAGTATAATGCAGGGGTCAGCCTGAACAACTGACAACACTTATCGCGCCATCGGAGACCGAGATGGCGCACTATCAAAGAAACCTAGTATTCCTGTCACTGACGTATTCTGGCGCCAGTGTATTTTTGCGTTCAGTGTTTGCCCATGGGGGTGAACAGTGAGAAAAGCAGAACGCGAACACCTTTCCCGTATAGCCTCCACAGGCTGTATCGTCTGCCGCAATCTGGGCTATGGCGAAACACCGGCTGAAATTCACCACGTTCGTAGCGGTCAGGGTATGTCCCAACGTGCCGATAACTATTCTTCGATCCCACTATGTCATCCTCATCACCGCACCGGCGGCCATGGTGTTGCTATCCATGCCGGAAAGCGCACATGGGAATCGAACTTCGGTACCGAACGGAGCCTGCTCAAGCAGATGAATGCAGAGCTGGGAGTCGACGTATGATCAACTCACAGTTACTCGAGTATGCGCGAATTGAACTCACCAGTGCGCTGGCAGACTATTCCGGAGGAACGAAAGGGCAGCTTGAAGCTTTTGCGGAACATCCACCTGCGGATAAGAATATCTACCCACGGCAATTCATGCATAAAGTTGAGCTGGAAGGGGGGCGCAAAGTAAAGGCGGATAACTCAGCTTTGTATGTGATGGAAACCCGCAGTCGCCGCCGGCCCTCTCCGCCAATGCGTGAAGATGAGTTTGCTTTATGCACTTGGCGACGAGCAATTTTAAAATTAAATGAGAGTAAAAAATCTTGGGTGATGTATTGTTATGGTAATGACCTAAGTTATTCACATCAAATGATAATTTGCCAACATTTGTGGAGTAAATATCACGCTCTTAATAGTAGTAAAAACACACCTAGGCTGAGAAAATGTCTTGCAGCCCTTACATGGCTGGCCGTTCAAGATGTTGCAGCAAAAAACAAAAATGTCCAATACAAGGAGTATGCTGCTACTACATTAGCCAGTTTAATGAGTGTGCATCGTGACACTTGGTACACCAACTTTGCTTCTGCCTGGACTGTGTTAAAGGAATTAGCACGCTCACTTGATATGGAGGCGTTGTGCGAAGTAGAACTCACTGTTAGTGAGTGTTATAAAAAAATTGCTGATTATCAAGAGGGCTTATAATGCGGTTAGAAGAGATTGAAGTTTCACTGGATGGGTTTGAACATCTTGATTTGAATAAAATCCTGTCTGGAACAAATTGCGGGCTGTTTACAGAAATAGAGATGACACTTGCCGCTTACGAGGAAAATCCCGAACTTTGCTTGCTTAGGGTTGCATGTTCAATATATTTTGATTCATCTCTTCCTCAATCTCCATTTAAACCAAAGTTTGTTTTTGAAGGACGCAGAGGGATACTCCCAGAAGATTTCAGAGAAGAACAACTTCAGATTCTAAATGAATATTATATAAAAATAGAAAATGCTGAATTACGAGCTCGTTTGGCAGATATATTGTGGGTCACAAAAACTGGCGGAGTTACTAATGCATATGTTGCAATTGATTCATACTTGGAATCAGCAAAAAAGCTAGCATCTAGTTCTGAATCATGTGGTTATACATTTCAACGTATTGAACGAGCTTTACGCCTAAGTAATATGTTTCGCAGAGAAAAACAAAGGCCAGATTTATTTAATAAGGTGTCGGAATTGTTACTTCATGAGTTTGAATTGAGTAAGGCGGGTGGTAATTTTTATTACACCCTAAAACTACTTGCTCTATGTAATAATTTTGGGATTAACTCTGATGAATGGAACTATGAACAATTAATTTTGCTAGCTGAGTTTGCTGAAAAGGCTGGCGGGTTTGATGGCGCAATTAGTGCTTACGAAATAGCTATTGATGTTTCGTTGTCGTTACGTGATAAGGAAAAAGAAAATTCCTGTTGGAAAGCCCTATCAGATTGCCATGTCAAATATGCTAAAAATGAACAAACAGGGCTAATTACTTCGGGGCGACTGCTGAAAGCAATTGATGCCCTTGCTAAAGTTCCTGGGACTAAAAAACAGCGCTTAGAATTATATGAAGAAATGAGAGAGCACCAGGTTGAATCTCTCAACCATCTTGGTCGTTATATTTCGGAAGAACAAGATATCTCCAAACTCGTAGAATATGCGGTTGAAAGGGTTCAAGGTGTTGATTTTCAAGATATCATCTTCAGGTTTGCTACTGTTTCTCAGCCTGTTGATTTGGTCCGTCTTAAAGATGAAACGCTCACGAGAATGCCCTCAAGCTTTACTTGGATGTTTGGTTCTAAGCACTTAGATCATCAAGGTATGACCACTGCTGTTGTCGCTGGTGGGGAAGGCCCTGGTGAAGATGACGTTGGTGGTAAATGCTGGGAAGAAATGATGAAAAATTTACAAATACATCATCAACTTTCTGTTGAAGGGGAAATTATTCCTGCATTAAATGAGATAAATAAAAAGCTTTACATTACACATTCTGGCATCGAGTGTTTTTGTAATAATCATCCTTTTATTCCTGATGGGCATCAGGAGTTTTTTATCAAAGGTCTGTTAGCTGGATTTGAAAAAGATTTTTTGACGGCATGTCACTTGTTAATTCCGCAGGTGGAAAACTCGCTTCGCTATTTGGTAAGGCAAAGTGGAGAAGAACCATCGACACTCCATGGTGATGGGTCGCAAGAAAGAGATGGGATTAAAGCAATGCTTAATCACTCCTTCATAATTGAACGGCTAGGAGTTAATCTAACTAGCGAGCTTAAGATCATCTTGTTAGATAAGATATATGGAGATTTAAGAAATCAAATGTCACATGGCTATGCACCATCTTCAAGTTACAGAGGTTTTTCAGCTGCATATTTTTGGTGGTTGGTTTTGTTTATTATAATGGCTCCTTATTCATCTTCGTGGAAAGAGAAATATAATACAGAAGGTTAGTGGGAGTTATGTTGTGAATTGATAGTATCTAGGTTCTGCTGTCTTGCGAAATGCTACCTCATAAGCACTTGCAAAATCCGACACATTATGACATCGTGAGGGCTAATTTTGATATGTTGCCAAAGTTACAGAAACCCGCCAAGTGCGGGTTTTTTGCGTTTACCGTTCACTAAAAGCGCTGGTGGTCACAAACCTGCATTCATTTCTTGCTGGGTGTTTTGTTAAGAGTTACATGTGTGTCAACACACGTAGACGGGAACAAAAACATGCTAAATCAGCAGGATATGACCAATAAAGCCACGAAGGTTTATAACGCACTGGCGAGTGAACCGGCGAGCGTTGGTGAAATTGCGCAGAACACGAATTTATCCCAGGCATGTTGTCAGCTGATCCTGACTCAACTTGTGATGGCGGGGTTATCGGACTGCCAGAGGGGATGCTACACACGCCTCCAGTAACTGAGGGGGCTTTCTTGTTGTGAAATGGGCGGCTGATGGATGTTGGTAGCATTCCACCAGTCATTCGCTCATGTAAAGAGGTCACAAGCGAATCTGGGCCCACCGCTTTAGCGCTAAAGCAGGGGGAGCCTAGCAGACGGACGCTTACTGATCCATGAAAAATACTGTGAATATAAACAGCGCTGATTTATTCAACGCTGATTGCCTGCACGTTCTTTCCTCACTTCCCGAAAATTCAATTGACCTAATTGTTACCGACCCGCCTTATTTTAAGGTGAAACCTGACGGCTGGGATAACCAGTGGAAGGGGGATAAGGATTACCTGCGCTGGCTGGATAGCTGCCTGGTTGAGTTCTGGCGCGTTCTTAAGCCCGCCGGAAGTCTTTATTTGTTTTGTGGCCATCGTCTGGCGGCTGATATCGAACTGCTGATGCGACAGCGCTTCAACGTGCTGAATCACATCATCTGGGCCAAACCTTATGGTCGCTGGAATGGTTGCAACAAAGAAAGCCTCCGGGCGTATTTCCCGGCGACCGAGCGCATTCTGTTTGCTGAACCTTACGCCGGACCATATAAACCGGATGGCTATTCCTCTAAGTGTGACGAGACAAAGCGCTGCATTCTGACCCCGCTGATTGATTACTTCTGCAATGCACGCCAGGCGTTGGGCGTGACGTCGGCGCAGATAGCCTCAGCGACGGGTAAAAAGAACATGGTTTCGCACTGGTTCGGTGCCAGCCAGTGGCAGTTACCCAGCGAAGCGGACTACCAAAAACTTCAGTGCCTGTTCACTTCGATTGCCCGGGAAAAATTCCTGCACAACGAGCTGAGTACTCCACACCACCAACTGGTTGTTGAGTACCACGCGCTAACCCGAAAATATTCCGAACTGGTGGAAGAATACAAGGTGCTGCGACGCCCGTTCTCCGTCTCGGCGGCTGTGCCGTATACCGATGTATGGACACATAAACCGGTTCAGTTTTATCCGGGAAAACATCCGTGCGAAAAGCCAGCCGATATGCTGCAGCAACTTATCACCGCCAGCAGCCGGCCGGGCGATGTTGTTGCTGATTTCTTCATGGGGTCGGGTTCGACCATAAAGGCTGCCATGCAGCTGGGTCGACGCGCTATTGGTGTAGAGCTTGAAGAGGAACGCTTTAGCCAGACAGTTGAGGAAATTAAGGGCAGGGTAGTTAAACCATAAAAATCACACAGGCTCGCTTCGGCGGGCCTTTTTATTACTTTCACACAGCACCCCGACAACGGAGGTGTGGACATGCATCGTATGAATGAACAATCAGGTAATGCCTTAACCCAGCTATTTGCCTGGCTTGCAGCCTTATCGGCAGCGCTGGGGCTGTCAACTCAGGACCTCGTGTTCATGATTTTTGGTCTGGTCGGCGTGGTTCTCTCACTGGCTTCATTTATTTCTGGTCGGCTGGATGCTCACAAACGCCATAAAGAAGATGAGAAACGGACTGAGTTGCTGGAGAAATACTTCGAGGACGTTCGACAGCTCCCGCCTGATGAACGTCCATCGAGCGTGCAGGTCGTAACGGATGCCATTAACAGGATTAGCACCCATGCTAAATAAAAAAGTAGGGGCCACCGGGATTGTCTGCTCGGTCGGGGCAATCATTGCCATTGTGCTGAGCTCAGGGAATATCCGAACAAACGAGCGAGGACTGGAGCTTATCGGTAATGCTGAATCCTGCCGCCGTGCTCCGTATGTTTGCCCTGCAGGTGTCAGTACCGACGGTATTGGCAACACCCACAATGTGAAGCCGGGAACCCGAAAAACGGATAAGCAAATCGCCAGCGACTGGGAAAAGAACATCCAGGATGCTGAGCGTTGTGTGAATGGTTACGGGAACGGCAAAAACCTTTCAGACAACACTTTCTCTGCGGTGACTTCAATCACGTTCAATGCCGGCTGTGGCTCAATGCAGAAGTCCACTATCTTCCAGATGCTGCGCAGTGGCCAGTATGTGGATGCATGTAATCAGTTTCCTCGCTGGGTATATGCAGGGGGCGTCAAATTGACGGGGCTGGTCACGCGGCGTGATGCGGAGAAACAACTCTGCCTGGACGGTCTATGAAGATGCGCTTCCAGTTGTTGCTCACGCTATTCGTGATTTGTCTGGCCGGTGGTCTGGTCTATTCAGCTGACTACTACCACAGCAAATATCAGGACGAAAAGAAGCGTGCTGATGAAGCTATTCAGGATGCGGAATCAGCCAAAGCTATCACGTCCAACGTTCTGCGTATTGTCGCTATTACTAACACCGTTCTGGAGGCAAACCAGCATGCTAAGCAGCAAATCGCACTGGAGTCACAGAGAGCCCAGGCTGATATCAAAGTGGCTGTTGCGAATGATGATTGCACTAACCGTGCTGTTCCTGCTGGTGCTTCTAAGCGGTTGCACGACTACGCGGACAGTTTACGTAACAGTTCCACCAGTACCTCTACCAGCCAGCCTGACCGCTGAGACGCCACAACCCGCAATCCCTGACCCGCTAACATGGGGCGCAAGCCTTGACCTAAACGTTAGCGTGCTGGCAGCACTGGGGCAGTGCAATCGCGACAAGGCGGATATCCGTCAAATTGAGTTAATCAAACAGGAAAAGAACGATGGAAAAGCCAACCCTTGAGAGTTTCATGAAGAAAGCCTTTGAAGCAGGTCATATCGACCTTCACGCTCGAGTTTATCTGGGCGACGGAAAGGTGCATTTCTACATCCACGAACAAGGGCATGCTAGCCAGACGCTGGATTTTGAAGTGAATGGTAATGAGATTGCTTTAAAAGCCAGTACCTGAAGCCATTACAACGCTCATCTACGGGTGGGCTTGATAATGGTTTACTGCGGCGACTTTTGTTCGCTTGAAACGTGTTGCTTCAGTAGCTGAAGCATACCGCGTGACAGCCAGGATATAGCCAGTAGAAAGGCCACACCAAATATCCAAGGAATATTTGAGCCCCCAAAATAGTTGTCCCCAATTTGTCTGCTCACCGTGAGACAGGTGTATACGGTGGCAAGGGTGTACCAGCAATTAAAAATTTCAAACTTAATAGGTAGCTTGATAGACATATAAAGGCTCATTATTTGTGTGTGTTAAATGACTATCCGCTTGGCTTGAAAAATAATCAATAGTCATCACAAAGGCCACTTACGAGTGGCTTTTTTAATGGTTTTAACTTCAGGTACAGAATTATGGCAAAACCGGACTGGGGGGCTCTTCAGCAGCGGTTCCTGTCCGACCACGCCAGAACGAACATTTCCCCGAGCGAATGGTGTGAATCGCAGGGACTGAATTACGCAACGGCTCGCCGATACATCAAGAAACCTGCTGCACAGAGTGCGCAAAAAACTGCGCAGAAGAAAATGCGCAACTGCGCAGTATCTACAGGTACGGATAACCCCGGACGGTCACCAAAAGACAAGCCCGAACTCCCGGTAAAGCCGACTGTTAACGAACCCAATAATTTCTCCAGCATCCCTGATGAACTGGGGCTCTCAGAGCGTCACAGAGTATTCGCTGAGTATATTGCAGAGGGCAAGGCTCTTGTCGAAGCATACCGCCTGGCAGGCTATCAGGGAGAGGGTGCAACTGCGCACTCCAACGCATCCCGGATGCTTAGAAATGCCAGGGTTAGCTGCGCAGTTCGCTTTCTTCGCGACCAGCGCCAGCGTCGGTTGTCGCTTACCGAAAATGAAATCATTCATCAGCTCTCCTCCATTGCCAGCGCAGACCCCAACCAGCTTGTTCAGTACCGGCGGCTTAACTGTCGTTATTGCTGGGGAGAGCGGCATCTGTATTTCTGGCGGGACATTGAGGAGTTTGATAAGGCGGCTGAAAAGGCCAGCGAAGACGGTAAGCATGAACCCGAGTACGGCGGTATCGGTTTCGTCGGGACGGCGTACCCCAATCCCGAATGCCCTAAATGCAATGGAGAAGGGGAAGCGCAGCTGTTTGTCGCAGACACCACACAGCTCGATGGTCCCGCACGTTGGCTGTATGCCGGTATCAAACAAACACAGCATGGAACAGAAATGCGCATGGCAAACCAGGAAGCTGCGAGGCGAGATTTGCTGAAACTGCTGGAAGCGAAAAAGTCGGGTACTGGTAGCGGGATCGCTAAACGAGGCGTGACCGATTATTCCCCGAATGATTACCGCAATGCCCAGACACAGCTGGGAGATGGTCTTAAGGATCTCGACTGATGAAAATACTGGAGTGGGAAGATTTAGACTTTCCTATGCGTGTTGCTGTTAAAACCCGGTCTGAGAAATCGTTTTTAAACTTTACCAGGTTGTGGTTTGAGTTGTTGGGCGGTCAGCGGATGATGGTTAACTGGCATCACCGCTTAATGGCTTCAAAGATAGATGAACTGATTGCGGGCAGACTGCAACCGAGCAACCTGATAGTGAACATCCCCCCGGGTGGCACCAAAACCGAATTCTTTTCGATTCACCTTCCCGCCTACATCAATATGCTGGTGCAGACAGAAGAACTTATCCGCTTTCGAAACCTGAATATTTCCTATGCTGACTCACTGGTAAAACGTAACAGCCGTCGAACCCGGGACATCATCAACAGCAGGGAGTATCAGGAGCTCTGGCCCTGTAAGTTCGGCATCAATCAGGCGGATGAATGGGAGATCGTCAACGAGAAACTGCGCAATGTTGGCCAGACGGTTTCCCGCTCCAGCGGTGGACAAATTCTGGGTGGCCGTGGAGGGTACGCCGGGCCTGATTTTTCCGGTTTCGTCCTTCTTGATGACTACAACAAAGCTGATGACATGTTCTCAGCATCCCGGCGCGATACAGCCAACCGTCTGCTGGTCAACACCATACGCTCACGCCGTGGTGATAAGTCCCAGTTTCACCCCACACCTTTTGTCTCGATACAACAGCGCCTGCATATGGACGACGCCACTGGCTTTATGCTGCGCGGCGGCATGGGTGTGGATTTTCACCATGTGGCGATCCCGGCGCTGGTCAGTGAAGAGTACATCGACAGTCTGCCGGAACGCTGGCGAACGTTGTGTTGGGCTCAGGTTAAAAATACTGAGTCAGTGGTGGTTGCCGGTGTGCGCTACTGGTCGTACTGGCCAGAAAACGAATACATCGGGGATTTACTCAAACTCTGGGAAAGCGATGAGTACACGTTTCTTTCTCAGTACATGCAAAACCCACGGGCGCTGTCTGGTGGCCTGATTGATACGGCCTGGTTTCAGCGTTATGAGACGCTGCCGGTGCTGCGTCATCGCGCAATATACGTGGACACCAACTCAGGCAAAGTTGAGGACTACAACGATTACACCGTCTTCACGCTGGTGGGTGTGGGAGTAGACGGCAATCTCTACATCATCGATTCAGTGCGTGGTCGCTGGGACCCGGAAGACCTGCTTCAGCAGGCGATAACACTCTGGGAGAAGTGGAAGCCCACCAATCCACGCCAGCCAGCTCGCTTACGTCAGATGGGTATCGAGGATAAACAGGCCGGTCAGGGCTTAATCACCACACTCAAAAAACGCAAAAGCATCCCGCTGTTAGAAATTCCCCGTGGCGCTGGCCAGAACAAACTGGTGCGCTGCCTGAACGTCATCCCGGAAATTAAAACAGGTCGGGTATTCATCCCTGCACTGATGACTGAAGACGGTCGTCGAATCGATAACGTGCGCTATCACGATGGCACGATGGCGGCGCGGACCGACTGGGTATTACCGGCGCTGGCTGAATGCGCTGATTTCTCAGCAGACGACAGTCACGCCAACGACGACATGCTCGACACCTTTATGGATGCAATCGACACCGAACTTATCTCTGGCCTGTCTGCGGGCTACGGAGGATGGAACTAGTGACATGACAGATAAATACGGCGGGAAACCCCGCGTGAAGATGATGAATGACGGGAGCATCGTTCCCACGTTCGACGGTCTGGCCAACGTGATAACCGGTCTGGGTACTGACCGGGACCGCCGCTCTTATAACCGCTTCTCTCTCAGTTCGTTCAACAACTTCAATAACTACTTCGAAATGGAGGCTGCCTATCTGGAGAACTGGATAGCCCGCGCCGTTGTGGATCACCCGGTCGAGGATGCCACACGAGAATGGCGGCGATTTACCGGGGGCAAAGCGGAAGCTATCAGTGACGCAGAAAAGCGCTACGAGCTGCAGGAGAAAACCCAGGAGGCATTTACCTGGGCGGGCGTTTACGGTGGGGCCGGTGTGCTGATGATGACAGACCAGGACCCGGCCAAACCGCTGGAGAGGGATAAAATCAAAAAGGGGTCGCTGAAAAATCTGGTGGTACTCGACCGGACCCTGATATCCCCCTCAACGTATAACCTCAATGACCCGTTGAAAGAGAACTACATGCGGGCAGAAAGTTTTCGCGTGAACGCCGGGACTCAGGAGATTCACCACAGCCACTTTGTCATGGCTTCGGGTGCCGCACTGCCTATGCGTCTGCGTGGAATGAATGCCGGATGGGATGACAGCATTCTGCGGCGCTCTCTTGAAGACATTAAGGACTCCGCTGCGGCGAAAGGCGGTATTGCCTCACTGATTGGCGAAGCCAACATCGATGTTATCTCGCGGGACAATCTCGGTACCGATTTGTCCTCCGGTGACATGGACGAGGAAATCACGACGCGCTTCCTTAACTTCGGGATGATGAAGTCGCTGTTCCGCCTGGCGCTGCTGGACAGCAAAGAAACCTACGAACGTAAACAAATCTCCTTCGGCGGTCTGGGGGAAATTCTCGCGGTGCTGATGGAGTGGACCGCAGGCGCCGCCAGACAGCCTATGACCCGTTTGTTTGGCGTGCAGTCAAAAGGGCTTGGTGACAGCGGCGAGGGTGACTCAAAGAACTACTACAACCGCATCCGGGGTGAGCAGGAAAGTAAGTACCGCAAATTCTTCAGTCCGCTGGATGAAGTGATTATCCGTTCCGCGTTGGGTGACCTGCCCGATGACGTGAAATTCGAGTTCAACCCACTGGCGCTTCCGACTGAAGCCGAAGT
Source organism: Buttiauxella sp. B2 (assembly GCF_006376615.1). Classification (GTDB taxonomy): domain Bacteria; phylum Pseudomonadota; class Gammaproteobacteria; order Enterobacterales; family Enterobacteriaceae; genus Buttiauxella. The sequence continues at coordinate 380,972 of NZ_VEXQ01000001.1, read as the reverse complement.
GTCCGACCGCAATCTGGCAGAAGCCCAGACCGACGAACTGCGTATTCAGCAGAAGGTGGTGCCGCGCTCCGTTGTATCGAAAAAACTCAAAGAAGGCGGCCAGTATGCCATCGACGATAAATTTATTACCCAGCTTGAGCAGGACGAACAGGCAGAGCGAGACGGGGATTTCCACTTCAGTCTCGGAGAAGCTGAAACAACGGTTGCTGGAGACGTCAAAGTACCGCCGACCGCTCCAGCCGGTGGCACTGAATAGCGACACAGAGAAATTCTATAACGGCCAGCTGCGCGGCATGATCCGCCTGATGGCCAGCAGCGTGCAGGATGTACTGGTGCCGGTGCTGGAACGTTATCAGTCCGTTACCCGTGATGCTGTTTCAACCCGACGCTATACCGCTGACAGTTTCCTGACCGACCTCATCCGGGCCACGCTGTTGCACGCCGCTGAGCGTTTCTATGCTGATGCGTTTGGTTTCCAACAGCGCCGGATGGCTGAACGCGTGGTGAGTCGGGCAGAGTCGGAAAGTTCGGCGGCGTTCGTTGAGCAAATCAACCGGGCGATGGGCGTGGATATTGGCGGGATGATCACCCGGGAAGGGCTGGGCGATTTTTTCGACCTCGCGGTTGAGGAAAACGTCGGGCTGATTAAATCACTCTCGTCTGATTATTTTGACGACATTCAGCAGCAGGTGATGGAAAGCATCCGACGGGGTGACAGTCTGTCCACCCTGACGCGCAACCTGCAAAGCGTGACCGGTGCCAGTTACAAGCGTGCTGCGCTAATTGCCCGCGACCAGACGCTGAAAATTCAGAGCGACACCAACCGCGTGCGGCAGAGTAGCGCCGGTATCAACCGCTTCCGCTGGTCAACGTCACAGGATACGAGGGTGAGCGGCAACCCTGCAGGGAAGTACCCTAAAGCCAAAATCAAATGCTACGTGATATCGCGTGCTGATGTGGGCTACGGACCGGGCGTTTATTTCTGGTCCCGTGGCGCACAGTTCAACGGCGAAACTCATCTTTACCCTGGGCGTGCGCACATCAACTGCAGGTGCGTGGGCATCCCACAAATCCAGGGGCTCGATTACCCATAACCACAGGAAAATGACATGCGGGCAACGGTTACCGACAGGCAGTCTTTCCGCGTCGACTCTCAGCGAATTATCCTCGATAACGGCTATATGTCGGTTCCTGGCCGCGTGGCCCGTTCCGGCATTCAGCAGTACTCGGCGGCAGAGCTGGGGTTAGTGGACAGACCGCCTGACACTTTGATTAATGTCTACCGCCCTCCGGAGGAAGTTTTTAAGGCGGGTAGTCTCGCCAGCTATGACAACGCAGATATCACCGTCCATCACCCTGATGATTTTGTTGATTCCAGCACATTTAAAGATGTGTCGGTAGGTCATGCAACGTCCACAGGGCGGCAGTCCGGGGAGTATGTCGTGGTCGACATGCTGATTAAGGCACAGGACGCGATTGACGCGGTTAATGCCGGTACCGCCGAACTCTCGGCAGGCTACAGCTCTGAGTACCTCCCGCAAACGGGGATCGCGCCGGACGGCACCCCTTACGAATTTATCCAGACCGATATCACCATCAACCATATCGCGTTATGTGACAGCGCCCGCGCTGGCCGTATGGCGCGTTTGTTTGATTCAACACCACAGGAGAACCCCCCAATGCCACACATCACCCTTGATAGCGGCGCTCGCGTAGACGTCGCAGACCAGGCGACGGCCACGCTTATTCAGACCACGCTGGACAGTCTGGTCAGCCGTATCCGCACCCGCGATGAAGAAAAAGAGGACCTGGAGAAAAAGGTCGCCAGTCTGGACGTTGAGCTGGAGAAAAAAGACGACGAACTGGAGGAGGAAAAAGAAAAAACCTCCGATGCTGCCATTCAGGCGCGTGTCGACCAGGTGGTCGATGCGCTCACCGGTGCCAGCCGAATTATCGGTAAGAAGTTCGCCTGCGACTCGATGAACCCGATGGTGATTAAACGCCGTGCGCTGGATGAGGCGGGTATCACATGCCGTAAATACGACAGCTGGCAAAAAGCACCGGATGTTTATGTGTCGGCCTGGTTCGATGCTGAAGAAGAGCGCAAGGAAGAGGACGAAGATCCGGACGACAACGACAACAAGACCCACGACTCACATCGCCGTTTTGCAAAAGACATGACTAACGCCATGACCCGCAACACCGGTGATGCAAATCAGCAGCGCGTCAACGCCCGTCAGAATTTCCTGGATGAGCGCTACGGCAAGAAAGCAGGAGACAAGTAATGGCTATTGCTCAGGACAGCTTTGATATTTTCCGCAGTAACGCCTTTGAGGGGCAGGTGGCCACCATTGAGGTGTGCAAAATCATCTCCCGCATGGTTGAGGGCGATTTTATTCCGTTTGGCCGGGCAGTCATTCGTGGTGCCGGTCGTCGCAGCTGCGCGCCGGTGACGGCGAAAACAGTCGCCAGCGACATTATCGGTTTCACGGTACGCAGCCAGGCGCAGGCCAGCCCGACGATGCCCAACGAGCAGGCCATTTATGCCAGCGGTTACAGCGTCGATTTTGTTGCCTCCGTCATTGAGGACGGACCCATCAAGATGTTGTGCGTGGATGGTGCGCTCGCCGGTGACGTGGTGGAAGTCATTGTGAATGCCAAAGACGATAACCTGGGCCGACTGACTGCCGGAGGTAAGGGCGTCGAGCTGAACATGGTGCGCTGGGTGGATGACGTTGAAGCCGGTTCTGTGGGGGAAATTCGCGTCCACGGTCTGCTGTCGGTCGAAGCCGGCGCTACTCCACCGCCGCCACCAGAACAGTAAAATTTAAAAGAAGAGGAAGAACACCATGCCACGTAATTTTATGGATATGTCCCCGACCGCTGCACTGGGCTTTCTGGTGCAACAGGCGGCGCACATTGAATCGCACGTCTACGAAAAGAAATACCCGCAGCTGAAATACACCGAACTGGTCCCGCTCGACAACTCTGCGGCAGACTGGGTGGAAGTGGTCATGTTCCAGTCCACCGATGCTCGTGGTGAGCTGCAGTTCTTTGGTCCGAACTCCACTGATGTTCCGACCGTGGATATCGCCACCAGTCAGGGCTGGCACGGTATCAAAACCGCTGCGCTGGGTTACACCTATACGCTCGAAGAAATTGGTCGTGCTCAGTTATACGATGTCCCCCTCGATGCGCGCCGGGCGACCGCGGTGCGTGATGTGACCGAGCAGGGTCTGAATAAAACCTATCTCTGGGGCCGTGGTGTGGGGGAAGGACTGTATACCAGTGCTAACGTGACCCGTGAGGCGGCAAAAGCCACGCTGAAAGCCCTGGTGGCAGATATTCCGAAGAACGGGACTCAGCCGATCATCGACTTCTTCGGTAATGCCTATAACCAGGTGTATCTGCATAACACCCGAACCGTTTATCGCCCGTCTGATTTTGTGTTGCCTCCGGAGCAGATGCAGCTCCTGCAGCGCACCATGTTGTCCACCCACAACGCCTCGAACTACACGCTGCTGCAGTTCCTGCGTGAGAACTTCAAAGACATGGCGTTTACCGACGATATCCTGCTGTCGGCCTCGCTACTCGATGACAGTGGCAACCCGCAGGACACGCCACTGAAAGACGACCGCATGATGACCTACTGTAAGGATATGGAAGTGGTCAAAGGTCACGATGTGATGCCCCTGCAATTCCTGGCACCGGCGACCGCCGATAACGTCAATTTCAAAGTCCCGGCCATTACGCGTTCAGGTGGCACTGAATGGCGTATTCCTTCCGCGGCTCACTATGTGGATGGGCTCTGATATGCAGACAATCATTAACTGGACCAAATCACCGGTGGTACTGACCGACGATGATGAAAAGCGCATCACGCTGCGACCGGGCAAATCGCTGTCGTTTAATGGTGACCTGACGGAGCATCCCTGGGTTAAAAACGGCTATCTGGAAATCGGCGGGACCGGCATGAAGGATACCGGGGGAGTGGGTGGCCAGCATGACGATGAAGACGATATTGATGCCGTAAGACTTCGCTATCAGAACATTTTCGGTGAGAAGCCCCATGCCAACACCAGTAAAGCGACGCTGCTCAAAAAAATAGATGAGTGGCAACACCAGGCAGACTAAGCCCACCACCCGGTGGGCTTTTTGTTGGGAGAAAGAAAATGTTTAACCCATTTTTCCCCCCGCACGCCATTTCCCCACGTACGGGGCGTAACTCTGTCGAGATAACCCCCGAGATTGTGGCGAACTTCCGCGCTTACTACCCGGCGTTTGCCGACTCCACACGCTGGCCAGATGATTTGATTGTCCGGGCGCTGGAGGAAGCCGACGCTGAAACCGGGCCGCGCTGGAAAGTGTACCGGGCTAAACCAGCCACCATTAAGGCGCGGGGCATGTACGCGTATGCGGCTCACAGGTTAATCATGTGGAAGCGGGCTGAAGAGGAAGAAGACGCCGGGGCACTCTACGCCGTGTCGTCTAAAAGTGTGGGGGATGAATCGACGTCCTTCGCTGTGCCGTCAGTGACGGCCAATGACCTGACGCGTGACGGTGATTTACCCATGACTCAGTACGGCGTTGAGTTCCTTCGTCTGCGCAGTCGTGCCAGTGCGGGGCCATCCATCGTATGAATATTAATACTGAGGTTCGCGGTGGGGAAAAGCTCGCGAAGAAACTCAAGCAGATCCAGGACCGGCTGACCAGCAAGAAGCGTGTGCTGATTGGGCTACCTGCAGGCACCGGTAATTATGACGATGGCGTTCCCATCGTGGTCATCGGCGCGGTGCAGGAGTTCGGGTCGGCCAATGGACGCGTCCCGGAGCGCTCATTCCTGCGGGTACCCCTTCGCCAGAATACGGACAACATCAAAAAGGGATTCGCGGCGCTATCCCGGCAGGTTGTCCGGGGGGAGATATCTGCGTTCCAGATGCTGGACCAGATGGGCGCCCGCGCAGTGGGTTACTGCCAGGAGGCTATCGAAACCGGTATTGCGCCACCTAATGCGCCATCAACCATCAAACGTAAGGGCAGTGCCACGCCACTGATTGATAAAGGCATTCTGAGAAGCAAAATCACCCACGTCGTGGAGGACTAAACCATGTTCGGAAATGGTCTGGATATGCGTGGCCATGTCGATTCCACGTTTAAATCCAAATTAAAGGGCGGGATATTCCTCATCCACATGGACGGTGCTTACACTGGCCCCGGAGGAACCTGGCAGGAACAGGAGGGTGAGCGTACCGAGTTGAAACGCGTGAACGTCCAGCCCGCAAAGTGGCGCGAGATTACGTTATTAGTGGGTCAGGGGGGCGTCGCTGCGCTGTCTGATTTCCGCTCCATTCACATTAACGATGGCGTGAACTATCTGATGCCGGATGAAAGCGGTGAGTATCGGGACCAGCTGGAGTTTAACGACGGGGTGGCGGTGAGGCGCTGGCGGGTGATGTCTGCGGATAATCGCCCGTGGCGCAACTTCTGCCGTGCTGTGGTGGAGATAATCAGGGTGCCGGTGCCATGAGAGATATCCGCGAGCTGCATTGTCTGCTGCAGGAGCTGGTGTCGATATGCTCGGGTATCAGAACAGAGAGGATCGTGCTGGCCGATCAGGGCCGTGCACCACCGGCAGGAAACAGTCTCTACGCCACCTATAACCCGATACCGGTTCGTGCTTACGGGCAACCTTCGCAGTGGCTGGAGGATATCGATGCGCTGGAGGCGTTTGACCCTGCGCTGGGTGAGAACTGGAAAGACCTGGAGGAAATCACCGCCACCTCGATGGAGTTTATGATCTCGGTAAACTTTTATAACGAGGGCGCATCTCAGGCAGCTATGTTGCTGCATAACGCCAATTTCCGCTCACCGGTCAGCGATTACCTTTTCCTCAATCAGCTCGGCTTTCGCTACGTCAGCAACCCCCGCAACTTAAGCACCCACTTTCAGGCCGGTATCCAGCCACGCTGGCAGGCCGACATTTTCATGTTCATTAATCAGGAAGTCAGCAGCCAGGTTTTACGCGCAGCCGGCTTCTCGCTTGAACTCATTACAGAGGAGTAATGCCGGATGGCTTATTCGGTAGACAACATTATCCCGGTCAATATCATCCTGACCGCCACCGGGCTTGGATACGCAGATTTCTCCAGTGCTTTCGTGTTTGCGGATGCGGCGGATCTGTTATCTGACCCCAGTAAAACGCCACTGCTGGCGGAGAACGGCAAAAAACTGAAAACAAAGGCGGATAAGGTTCTCGTCCTCGAGTCACCGATGACATTACGTGGCGAGGCGTTTCCCTTCGACAGCTGGCGTGATTACTCCGGTGTCACTGAACTGGGCGCGGACTTTTCTACCGACAGTGACGTGTACCTCATCGCCACGCGCTACTTTGCTCAAATCCCCCGACCGGCGACACTCAGCGTATGGATGAAAAACCCTGACGATCAGAGCCTGGTGGCCACCGCCAGTAAAGCCGATGAAGAGGCCTGGCGTTATCACTACTTCTTCAAAAATGCCGACATGCTGACCGAGGCGGTGATTGCGCTCAGTGACTGGAGTGATGCGACCAGTCATCCGGTCTGGTTCACAACCAGCGAGGAAGCCGCACTGGACCCGATGAGCAAAAGCGATGTGCTGTCCCGGCTTAAAGCCAAAGGCAATCGTCATATGTTCGCGGGCTGGCGTGCGCAGGATGCTATCGACGAAGACCCCTCTCAGGCCTATTCCATGGTGCAGGTTGCTGCGGCATTCAACAAATTCCGGCCCAACGGCCTGAACACGGCCATTACCGCGGAATACCAGATATTGCCCGGCATCGATGGGGATGAGCTGAAAACCAGCGGCTACAACGCGCTGAAAGCGAAAAAGGGTGTGTTCTTCACACCCGTTGAGCTGGCCGGGGAAATGGATTCCTGCCGGGTGATCAACAGCCAGTCGATGTCCTCGTATGGGGAGTTTATCGATGATGTGATTAACCTGGACGTGCTGAAGAATCACCTGCAGGTGGATGGCTATAACTACATCGCCAACGTGGGCACCAAGCGCCCTCTGACACCGAAAGGCTACGAAGGGTTGCTTAACGTCGTCACGAATACCCTCAAGCGCTTCTATAACAACGGCGTGCTGGGACAGGGATCGTTTATCGATGAAGCCACCGGTGATGAGAAAACGACAAACTTCGGTTTTGTCATTCTCTCAAAAGCGGAGGACGTGCTGAAACTCTCCAGTGCGCAGCGCAAGAAACGTGAATTCCCGCCCACCTCCATCCTCGTCATTCTGGCCCGTGCCGGTCATGTCGCGGAAATGAACGTCACCGTGGAGTAACGGATTATGGCAATGAAGAACTACGGCGCCAGCCACGCTGACCTGACCATCAACGGCCTGCCAATTGATGAGTTTGGGGATACGGACCCGCCGGTCACCATTGAAGATATTGATGCCCGTGCAACATTAAAACGCGGTATTGGGCGAACCTCGGTGCGTCTCGACGGCCCAACCCGTCCGAAACGCCTCTCCATCAGCCTGATGCCGGGATGTGTTCAGGTGCGCCAGCTACTGGCGATAGAAAAGTCCGGTGTGGATTTCTTCTTTACCTTCCGCCAGCGCGGAACGGATGAGTATGTCGCGGCCTTTGACGGCGTGATGACACAACGCGGCAGTATGACCCGTGGCGGCAAGACCAGCGCCAGTGACGAAACCTTTACCTTTGAATTTGCAGACAGCGAGGAAACCTGATTTATGGCACGAAAAATTGAAATTACAGTAAACAATGTTCTCTACACCGGCGACACAGCACCGGCCCGCGACCAGCTCGAGATCCTGAATATCATCAGCCAGAATAGTCTTTTACCGTTGATGGATAAAAAAGTCGGTGACATGACTATTGCGGCCACGTTATCCACTCTAAACATGGGCGCGACTCAACGGCTGACAGAACTGGCAATCGGGAAAGGGGGGATCATTCGTAGTACCGATACCGTTCCGGTAGCAGAGAACATGTTCCAGGATGAGATCCATCTCTTTCTTGTGTTACTGGGACGCGTGGTGGAAGAAAACATTGGCCCTTTCTGGCAGCTCAAACCGGAAGAAAAAGGAGGGGGAAACCAGAAGACAGCAAATCAACGCTGAACTGGTTCCTGTGGCGTCCTTGTACAGGGTTAGGGCAGATATGTCCCCCGCTGGCCACCTGGTCCGAAATGCTGGACGGGACTTATAGCATTGAGGATGTTCAGGAGATGAACGATGCCCTTGATGAAATACTGACAACCATCGAGAGCAAAAATGGGAAATAGGTCAGTAATTAATGTCAACATGGTAAATCCATATCTCATTAACACTATATTTATACTTTCGATGTTAAAAAGTTGGAAAATGATATTTTTACATGGAGGGTATATGAATAACCTTAAAATGGCACTTCGATTTTTATTTGGTGTGTTTCTATTTCTGGTTCTGGCCTACTGTTTTTCACTGGTTATATTTCCTTTCCGTGATGTACTGAATAAGTACTTTGACGGGAATATAATGAGCGTATTAATTTTAATTTTTATGTTGGCTGCTTATCTTTACCCGGCAATAAATGCATCCAATCGTGGCCACAAAGACAGCAAGGCTATATGGGTTTTAAACGTGTTTCTGGGGTGGACTGCCTTAGGGTGGATAATTGCGCTTATCTGGTCATTTACGGGGAAGAATAAAGTTAAGGAGAAATCCGCATTAACATGGACGACTAAGATATGTCCTTTTTGTTCTGAGGAAATAAAAATCGATGCAATAAAATGTCGATACTGTAATAGCGACTTAACCAAGACGTAAATACAAGACCGCTTCGGCGGTTTTTTTATGGAGGGAATTATGGCACAGGGCAGCGCAACGGATGTTGTGGACAGCTTACTGGTATCACTTGGGCTAGATGTTGATGCCAAAAGCTTCCGAACGGCAACCGACACAATCAACGGTCTGAAGTCGAGTTTTCTCCAGTTAGGGGCTGCTGCTGGTGTCGGGCTGGGCTTCAACTCGGCTACTTTCGGTTTAAGTACCAAAATTAACGAAATCCAACGTCTTGGTCGCATCACCAATTTCACTGCAAAGCAGGTTGAGGGTCTGCAATTTGCGTTGAAAAAAGTGGGTGTGACTGATGACGGGGCCGCCTACAGCATTGCGCAGAAAATCCCGTCTATACAGCAGGCAGCCAGAGAAGGACGACTGAATAACCAGGCGTACTGGAACGGGGCGTTCAACCCTACCGAATTCGCCAGTTTAAATGGTCAGGATGCCGTTCAGTATCTGGTCGAGTCATACTCAAAGATGAACAACGACCAGCAGAGGACCCTGAGAGGGGGATTAGGTGCCGGGGATAACGACCCGCTTACGCGACTCATGGAGGTTGGGGGCAGTAGCTTTAAAGATATCAATGAGCAGTTTGAAAAACTGTACAAAGAAACCAGCCCGGAGTTAATCAAAAACTCAGCCATCTTAAATAGTGAACTTGCCGATCTATCGCAGAATTTTGAAAATCTCCGGAAAGGGATTGGCGAGGACTTGCTGGGCCCATTGATAAGTATCATTCAGGTTATTAACGATCTTATGGAGAAATTTCCGGATCAGACCAAACTTGTGGCTTATCTCATGGGGGCGGGTGCTGCGGGCGGTGCCTGGAAAATAACGGCGTCACTGTTTGGCCGACAGGCTGCATCTACGTTTGGAGCGGGACTATTGGCTAATCCTGTGATTGCCACCATCCTCGGTATTATTGCTCCCGGGAATGCTTTCGTTGAGAAAGAAGATGCTCAGGCCATGAGCGACCCCATCAAGAACTGGCAAAAGAACAATCCCGGAAAAGAACTACCAGCAGGTGTGAAGGACTGGAAGACGGCTTATATGGACCAGCTTGAGAACGGGGGCATGTCGGCAAACGAAAAGGGGTATCTGGATATTATCTCCAGGGCCGAAGGGACGGCGAGTAAGGCGAATAATGGTTACCAGACCCTCTATGGTGGCAATCAGTTCAGCGATTTCAACGATCACCCACGGCAATACTTTGAACATAACGGCTCGCGTACTTCGGCTGCCGGTCGTTACCAGATTACCGCATCCTCCTGGGACGATGCCCGGCAGGCCCTTGGGCTTCAGGATTTCTCACCTGCAAATCAGGACAAAGCGGCACTCTGGTTGGCTGAGCGTGCCGGACAGGGTGACAATATCAAAAGCGGTAACTATCAGGCCGCGACGAGCAATCTCAAAAATGTCTGGACGGGGCTACGGAATAATCAGGCACCGGACATGCTGGCGGGGTACCAATCTACGGCGAATTCGGTACCTGACATGTCGTCTGCTGGTGGTTCACAAGTCACTATTCACCAGGTTAATCACAACACGGTGCAGGCAGGCGGCGCTGACGCCGACGAAGTGGTGCGCCGAATGGACCAGAAAACCACGACCGATCTGAGCCAGGCCCTCGCACTCCATAAAACGGATAAATTCTGATGGCCATAACCGGAATGTTTACCCGTAACCGACCCAAAATCGGGAACATCTATTTCGATGCCTTGCTGAAAGAGAGTACCGAACTCAGGACGGATGTCAGTGAGTTCCCTCTCGAAACGGCGGCTACGGCACATGACAATGCGGTGACGCGCTCACTGACCCTCTCGATGGAGATTGGTGTTTCTGATAACTGGTACCGCGGACTGATTGCTCAACAGGAAGAAATGGCGCAACCACTCCTGGATATCGGTGGAGGCCTGACAGCTGGCATGGCGGCAAGTTTGCTTTCAGGGCGACTGGCTGCACTGACTGGTATCGCGGCCAGCGTTGGGTTGGCTGTATACCAAAATGGGCAGGGAACAACACGTTCTCAGTCTCTACTCGAACAGCTGCGTACCATCCAGCGCAATCATGAAACCTTTGATCTGGTGGCAAGCCGTGGTGCGTCCTACAAAAATTGCATCATCACCAATACCCGGACAGAAACCGATAAGGAAACCGAAGGTGGGTTGATCATCGTGGTCGATATGCTGCAGCTCACTATCATCCACGACAGCGTAGCGGAAACGAACGCCAATCTACCGTGGAGCGACTCAGCAACAACCCAGGGGCAAAAAGAGATATCAGCAGGAGAAGTTATACCTGAGGAGGTACTAAGTGAATCCGTCCCCCCATACCCGGACAACATTCAAGTCAATTCCCCTTAGCCGCGGTAGCGCTTACTGCCGATTCCGTATTCAACTTGGCGACCATTATCTGGTCATTCGCCTTCGCTGGCTGACGCTCTACGGCTATTTCTGCGTGGATATCCATGAACAAGGGCAACCGGTGGCGTGCGGTCGCGCGCTGCATCCGGGCGTGGATTTGTTGGCGGGATTGAATAACAACCTGGGAAAGCTGGTGCTACGCGGCGCGACCCCCACCATCAGTAATCTTGGGGTGGACAATAAACTGGAGTGGATCCCGAATGAGTAAGTTCTTTGGGCGCAGTTTTTTACTGACAATAACGACAACCAGCGGCGAGGTGTTGACCTATGCTCCGCCGATGGAGGTGAGGTACGTGGTCGATAATTTCCCGCAACATACCAATGCCACGGCGAAGATCAGCATCTTTGGCATCTCACCGAAAGCCCGAGAGCTAATACAGACCCGGAACGACATGGGTAACAATTACGGCCATGTCGAGCTCGTGGCAGGGTATGAAGAAAATGCAGGGATGATATTCACCGGGCGAATAAACAGCGTGCAGGTTTCTAAGGATGGTGTCAGTACCTGCATATCGCTGTATTGCAATTCCGCATCAGAGCAGTGGAGCGCGTTATCTTTTCAGGCATGGGGTGAGAATACGCCTTACAAAGACGTGATCCGCGACCTGGCCGCTGGGTTTGGTGCGCCGGTGGAGTTTATTGGTGATTTTAGCGATCTGCCGGTTTTGCTTATCGGTTATAACGGCGGGGGCAAGTTGTGCCGTGAACTGCTTGATCAGATTAAGAACTTCTTCCATTTCTCCTGGCTCCACACCCCAACTAAAACCGTCATTTCACGTGAGGGTGCTGCCCGTGACTGGGTTGAACATGAAATCAGTGCGTTGAATGGCATGGAGGGGATACCTCGCTGGTATGCCAGTTCCATGGAAGTCGATATAAAACTCAATCACGAGATCCAACCGGGAGATGTAGTGAATGTGACATCCAGCTTCTGGACGTTGAGCTTCAGCGGTGCGTATTTCACCGATTTACAGGACCTGTCAGATAAGCAGAGAAAAACTGGCAAGTTCACCGTGTTGCGCACGCTGCATGAAGGTGCGCTATGGGGCAACAACTGGAAAACCACCGTTATCTGTCAGTGGCGGCAGGAGATTAGTGGATGAATGACTCAAATCCCTTTACCACACTACTGAAAGAGCTCAAGCCAGCAATGCTGTGGGACATGATGATTGGCCTCCCGGGCAAAGTTATCAGCTATGACCCCGACCTGCAGCGTGCTGTTGTGGAATGCGGTATTCAACGGCATGAAGGCAAGGGGGATTTTAAATCCCTGCCGCACATCGAGCATGTTCCCGTGCAGTTCGCTGGCACTGCGCAGTGGTCTGTGTTTCATGAGCTACCTGAAGGTACTGAAGGCTATATCCACTTTTCGCACCGTTCCGTTGATTACTGGCTTGAACAGGGCGGGCCGGTGCGTCCTCTCGATGCACGGATGTTTGATGCATCAGATGCATTCTTTGCCCCGGGCTATCGCTCACGCGCCACCTGTATTGCCGGGCTACCAACTGAAGGTATTGGCCTGAGTCATGCCGATGGTTCAGTACAGCTGCAGTTGACCAGCTGGGGCATAAAAATGTCAGCCGGTGGTCAGACACTCGAACTGGGAGCAGGAGGGTTAAAACATAACGGTGTGAATGTTGGCAGCACACACAAGCATGGCGGCGTTGAATCGGGCGGGAGTAAAACCAATACACCGGAGTAAACATGATCCGAAATTTTCAGGACGGCGATATCGCCACCAGTGGCAACCCCTTCGTCACCGGCAAAACCGAAACTCAACAGGCCTGCATTTGCAGGCTTCGTCTTTTTCTGGGGGAGTACTTTCTGGATGCGACCGACGGCACGCCGTGGTTTCAAAGCATCCTCGGCAAAACCTCCCGGGACATTGCGGAGGCGAATATCAAGCAGCGCATTTTATCCACCCGCGGGGTGATGGCCATCAATGTCTTCCAGATGAACAGCGACACCAAAAAGCGCAAATTCACCGTGCTGGCCAGCCTGACGGATATCAATCACGAGCAGTTCGAATTCCTGTTTGAAAAGGATGTGTGATGGCCGAAATTACGAAGTATGGGGTCACCGGTAAAACCCTGCAGGAGTACAAAGAAGAGGTGAGCCAGAAGTATCTGGCGGTAGACCGTGCCTGGAATATCGACCCGGAAACTCCGGACGGCCTGGCGATTGCTGCGTGGTCAGAAGCGCTGGCGAACGTCGACGAGGAAGTGGTGAACGCCTATCACTCGACGGACCCCAACTCAGCGGTCGGGCAGCAGCTCGATCAGATTGCTGCTTTTGCCGGTCTGCACCGTAAGCCTGAAAGCTTTTCAACGGACGTGGTGGAGTTTGAAGGGGATGGTCTTATCGAAATCCCTGCCGGTACCCTGGTTCGTCACCGCGTCAGCAGCACGCTGTGGAGAACCGATTCTGCAGTGATAACTCACAGCAATGGTAAGGCCACCGTGAGCGTGACGTGTACGACAGCGGGCGCTGAGGGGGCAAACCCCGGCACGCTGACCATCATTGCCTCACCGGTCGCCCGCATTCGTTCGGTAATCAACACCAGTGGCGCCAGTCTGGGTCGGGCCGAAGAAAGTGACAATGCCTTCCGGGTACGCCGCAATTACTCTGTTGCGCTGCCCGGCAACAACCAAATCGACAACATGCGTGCTGCACTGGATAACGTCACCGGCGTAAAGCAGTCGCTGGTTTACGAGAATCCGGATTCAGAAATCGACCAGCATGGAGTTTATGGCCACAGCATGGCGGTGTTCATCGATGGCGGTGAAATGGAAGATATTGTGCTGGCCATGGCGACCCACAAAAACCCGGGCTGCGGCCTGAATCGCCATAACACCTTCCCGAACAAAACCAGCATCGACGCGTTCACCCCTCAAAAGCAGCCGGTGAATATTACGTTTTTCCGCCCGGAATACGTCACTGTCTATGTGCAGGTGAATATCAGCACCCGCACGCTGGGTGAGGATGAGAAGGAGAAAATCAAAGGGGACCTGGTGGACTACACGCTGGTCGGCTTCGACGAAACCAGCGGTTTTGCAAAGCAGGGCTTTCGTATTGGTGAGGCGCTGGCTGCCGGGCGTCTCTATACGCCGGTTAACCATTATGTGGCGGGTAATGATTACGTCAGCAGTATCCTTATCGGTACCAGCCCTGACGATATTACCAAAGGGGTGATTGCAGCCGCGTTCAATCAGCTCGGTGTCTTCAGCCCGGAAAATATCCAGGTTAACTATGTTTGATTACCGCAAGAAAGCCACGTCCCGAATTTACCTGCAGTACAGAAACGCCCCCAAACTCCTGCAGTGGATACTGACGCTTCCGGACATCATTCAGTCTGACCTTGCGGCGCAGCTGGATAAGGTACGGCGCATTCTTCATATCGACAGTGCCGAGGGGGAACAGCTGAATATTTGTGGGCGTATCGCCGGGTACCGTAAGAGGCCGGTGGGACGTTTTTATCCCGGGTGTGTCATGGCAGAAGTGGATGATGCGCTGTACCGGAAAATGATTAAGGCCAAAATCTGCAAGAACAACGGGATCGCCACCATCGATGATGTGAAGGCTGCAGCGGATTACATTCTCGATGTTCAGGCCATCGTCCTCGATGCGCAGGACATGACAATGCGCCTGGTGTGGCACGAAGACACGGTCAGCATCGCCGTGCAGCAGCTGGTGGAAGATTACGACCTGATACCCCGACCACAGGGGGTTGGGATGCTGAAGCACCGGGTGATTAAGCGTAAACCCTTTGGCTTTGGCCGGTTCAACAACAATTTTGGCCGTGCGCCGTTCTGGTATGGCGACGGCACACCTCCGCAGTATTACTACGGGTCGATAACGCTGGCCTGGGCGGGAGGCGTATTGAGTGGCCAGATTATCGTTAATGACCTCAGCGTTGGCGATCAGGACGTGGCGGTCATTCTCACCACGGCAGACGGTAGCCAGTCCGTTAAACATGTCGTATCTGATGCAGAAGGCGCTTTCAGCGTCAGGGATATTGTCGCGCCGGTGACAGCGGTTGCCCGAGTCATGTTGATTCAGTTCGACTGCCAGGCGCTGGAACTGGAATCAGAACCTCTCAGCATTAAATTATCACCGTAATTTCCGGTGTTTTAACAATCTACATTCAGGTTGGACTTAATTAATGGAAAGAAAAAGAAAGCGCAAACCTTTACGCGTTTTGCCTGCAGGTATTTCCGCTATTTGTCGCGTTGGTGATGATGGTGTCGAAATATCCAATCTGACACCGGCAGAAAAACTCTCAGGCTCTGAATTATTCCCGGTAGTGCAAAGTAATGAAACCCGGCACGCGACGATTGAGCAAATAAGAGATCTTATCCCCTCCGGTATTGATGGCCAGTCTGCATATCAATTTTGGGTCGATGCCCAGCCCGACGAAACGGATACCTCCGAAGCCGCTTATATCGCGTTCCAGAAGGGAAAAGAAGGGACTGACGGTAAAGACGGGGATGCGGGTGACCCTGGAAAATCCGCCTATGTCATCTGGGCCGCAGCACAACCCGGGGGCGCTGATACGTCTGAGAAAGCCTATCTTGAGTTTCAGCAAGGGAAGCCAGGAGAAACAGGGAAAGACGGTGATACCGGGGCATCTGCATATGACGTATGGGCTGCGGCGCAACCGGAAGGGGCCGACACCAGTGAAACCGCATATCTGGCTTACATGCAGGGCAAACCAGGAAAAGATGGTGAAGGTGGCGATGACGGAAAATCTGCGTTCCAGATTTGGCTTGATGCGGGTCATGAAGGGACTGAGGAGGATTTTCTTGAATGGCTTAAAGGCAATGCATCCGTTGTTCTTGACCCCGCCGACAGGAATATTATTAAGCAGAACCGTGATGGATTATTTGTAAATGGTGCCCACCCTGTCATCCCCAAAGTGAGTACGGCATCGTTAACCGACTTGCTGGACAAGAGCACACTCTTACCCGGTGGGGCTGAACGTTATACGTTTGAATTAACCCTCAATAACCCTGTGGGGATGACCGCGCTGGGAGGGGTCGGGCTTTATAGTCTGTTAAGGTTTAAACCTGAGAATTATTATTTCGATGTGAACGACAAATACATCTCTTATCAAATCTTTGAGACCCACTTAAAATTTACGGCCACGACCGCCACAGTCACCTTTGCCGTCATTATGAGTGGCCCCCCTAAACGTGTGTTTAACCTCGAAGATGGACAGGAAGTCATCCTGGAGCCTAATGCAATCTTACCGTTCAGGGTTGTCATTCAAATGGTGGTTGGAACAACCCTCACACAAAACGGCATGGATTAATCATCATATGGAACAACACTTTTTCAGAACGCCCTGGGCAGCAAATGGGGATAAAGCTGCAATATCAGAAACCAATAATCCGGATGGCACAGTCAGCTTTAACGAAGGCTGGGGGCTGGATTACGAAAAAGATATGGATGCTGACGCTCATGCCAAAGCGGTAGAGCGTGATGCGATGAACGGCATTCTCAACGCTATCACTGTCGCGCTGCGTCAGTACCAGACCGGAGCCTTCCCTGAGTTTATTACCGCGGCTGATAATGGCGGGGCCGCTTTTGCTTATGGTGTGGGCACCGTGGTGCGCTACCGGGTAACCGCTGACGTGGCCTTTAAAAGTTATGTCTCTCTGGTCGACGGGAACACCGCCGTTCCGGGGGGTGATACCACCCAGTGGCAGGAGTTTATTTACGCGGAAGCGAGCGATGCTGACACAGCGACAGGCCAGAGTGGGGTGCTGATTATTACCCCGCGCCGCCTGAAGAAAGTGACCGATGAGCTTCAGGATAAAATTGAGGAGTCGATCAATACTTCCGTCACGCCTTTTATCCTGCCCGTGGGGGCAATTGTGATGTGGGGGGCAACGGTGCCGCCTGACGGGTGGATCGAGGTCAATGGCCAGGCGTTTAATACGGCGGACAACCCCGAACTCTTTAAACTTTACCCGGCAGGACAGGTGCCTGACTGGCGAGGCCGCTTTGTTCGTGCCTGGGATAATGGCGCAGGCGTTGATCCGGATGGGGGACGTGGGATTGGCAGTGAGCAATTCAGCGCGTTTGAAAAACATAGCCACTCCGCACCACTGGAACGCTCAAACGATGGTCTGACCGGTCCGCAGGTTATCCGCGGGGTTTACTGGCCGGGGAAGTACACGCGTATCACCACGAATGCGGGTACATCGGAGGAAGGTGCTGCCGAAACACGCCCACGAAATATCGCGGCGATGTACATCATTAAAACGGACCAGGCGGAAGAACAGGACGGCGCTGAGTACCCGACCGCTATCGTGGTGTCGCCTGCCACCGGAACCATACAGGCCGGTTCACTACGAAAATTCACCGGGACCATTTTGCCCGCATCGATTGCCGGGGGGTATGTCATCACCTGGAGCATTGCGGATGCGACGCTGGGTAGTATTGACGCATCGGGCATGTATACGTCAACCGCGGGAGAAGCCGGTGAGCAGACCGTTATTGCGACGGTGAAAACAGATAATGGAACCGTCACCGGCACCGCCATCGTCACACAGAATATCTGGCTGACAAAAATCGGGCTCGTCGTGCCTGACAAAATGAACGAAGGGGAGAGCATTACAGCAGGTTTAACGTTCACGCCAACCAACTATACCGAGAGCGTTCAGTACAGCTCGTCCGACTCGTCTGTTTTAACCTTCATAGAAGGGGACGTTGAGGCAAGGGGAGCCGGTACCGCCACGATTTCGGTGACAGGGGTGTATTCAGGGGTGGTGGCCTCTAAAACCATAAAGGTGCTGCCGGTTGAAGTGGTTGAGGAGTATTTACGCATTGATGCCAATCTTTCTGAGATTGCAGACGCAGGTGAAGAGGACCAGCAAGAGGCGCGGGACAATCTGGGTCTGGGGAAACTGGCCACAAAGGATTCGCTGGAAGCCGCAGACGTTGGCGCGGTGCCACAGGCGAAAGATTCACTACCGGCAGAGACAGATTTGAACAGCCTGACGGTACCGGGTGACTACTTTCAGAACGTCAGCAGCAGCGCCACGGCAGAGCTCAACTATCCGGAAGAGGTTGCCGGTGCGCTACGTGTTGTGGGGACGGGCGTGGATGAAGGTGCATGTCGACAGTTCTACTGGCCATACAACTCTGACAAAGAATACCGGCGCTTTGCATTTGGGGAGCCGTTGGAGTTTTCAGCATGGGGTGAGTATTGATGTGAGGGGGCTGGATTGAAACCTGAATGTTGCTTGTGTACCAGAAGTGGAAGTTTAGCCCCTAGGTGTATTAGCCAACGTAGTAGCGTAGACGTCCGACGAACTCACTTATGCTGGTGCGAGCATTGATAGATTCCTCAGTGCGTTTTATTCTAGGTCTCATTGGCTGAAGGTACATTAACTGTGTTATATTTCCAGCGATTTCAAATAATCCAGCTTTTCTTATGACAACAACGATATACCGTGAATACGAATTTGCCGCATGTGATGGGAAATGGTCTTCTGATGGGCGTCAGCGAAGGGATGTTCTTGAAAAGAAGGCAATCCACATCAACTTCAAGGGGCACGAGGCTGTCTCTTTTATGTGTGGAGATCATCCCATGATAGCACTTATGCAAGCGCTTCAGCTGAAAGTGATAACTGGCGATCAATACGCCAGCCTGATGAGTTTGTATATGGATGTGGATGATTTTTTCTTCGGTACGGTCGTCCTTGAGAAAAGTACAGGTAGTATCATGCTAGGTATGTACACGCCCCCCATGGTTCAGGTCAGACGTAAGTCGGTCGCCTATGATTTAGGTTCGTCTGGAGGGATGTTTGCTGCTGAATGCATCTACTATACTGAAAAAAAACTCAGGAAAAAGAGACGTTATAAAGGGTTTTCAGCGTCATCGGTTAGGTGTAAAGTCTCAAGTGCTATACAATATGCATACAGGCGAGATCCGTTATCTGGCGGAAAAGTGTATAGAGCAACTTGGGGTCGCAACGGAATGGAATTCAATAACATTCCCTTGGTTAATGATTTTGCTAAGAATCGATACTGCTTAAATTTACAAGAAACATTAAAGATAATCCATAACAGGTACTTAGAGATAATGAATATGAGACAGAATGCCCAGCTCAATCCGGCAGCCTCGCTCTCTAAAGCGGGACAGCCGCAGAAGAAACCAGATGATCAGGCTCCAAAAGCAAATGGAGATAATGGTCAGCAGATGACTATGTCGAGGGTTATTAATTATGCTCGGCTTTTTTCTGACTAACCCTTTGGTTTATTCGCGCCTCATGCAGGTTTTCATCTGATTTAAACCTACGGCCCCCCTAGATCCCCATCTCTTTTTTACATACCTGATGTCCCAGATTCATCTGGGACATCAGGTGCTGCTGTATCCGTTTCCCACTGCTCAGGTCAGCCTATAACCGCTCCTATAAATTACATATGACGTCAGCTCCTCGCTCATAGCTGACATGGATCCTTACCGTAGCCTTGTAAGTCGTGTTACTCAGTTCTGCAGGTCTTTTCACTCACGAGTCCTTTGCACTTGGCTTTTCAGAGTGGGGTGAACACTGATGTAAGTTGCCAGGCATGGATGAAATATTTACAAGCCCGTAAGCCCTTCATTGGTAATCAAGTTTGTGCTGTAACCCCCATCTTGACTGAGTTTACACCGGGATCGAGCTTGATTTGGGGATAGGATATTAATACTGTATATAAATACAGTTATCGTCCAGTGGTTACTTATTATGCAAATTTATAAACCTGCTGAATTGCGCCCAGTAGCAATGCTTCCATTATTCAGTGATTTGGTACAGTGCGGTTTTCCGTCACCGGCTCAGGATTACGTAGAGCAACGTATCGATCTCAATGAGCTGATGGTCCAACACCCGAGCGCGACCTATTTCGTCAAAGCGGCAGGTGACTCAATGACAGATGGTGGGATCAGCGACGGGGATTTGCTGGTGGTCGACAGTTCCCGCACCGCCGAGCATGGCGATATCGTTATTGCGGCAGTGGGCGGAGAGTTTACGGCCAAAACATTACAGCTGCGCCCGACCGTTCAGCTTAATCCTCAAAACAGCGCCTACAGCCCTATCATTATTGGTAGTGAAGAAGAGCTGGAGATATTCGGCGTGGTCACGTTCATCGTTAAATCCGCGCGCTGAATATGTTTGCCCTCTGCGATGTTAACTCTTTCTATGCCAGCTGCGAGACGGCATTCAGGCCTGACCTGAAAGGCCGTCCTGTTGTTGTCCTCTCGAATAATGACGGCTGCGTTATCGCGCGCAGTGCTGAAGCCAAAAAACTGGATATCAAAATGGGGGAGCCTTTCTTCAAACAAAAGGATTTGTTCCGCCGGTATGGTGTTGTCTGCTTCAGCAGTAATTATGAACTGTATGCTGACATGTCCGACAGGGTGATGACCACGCTGGAGGAAATGTCCCCGCGCTGCGAAATATACTCAATTGATGAAGCCTTCTGCGACCTGACGGGCGTGCGTAATTGCCGGAACCTGCGGGAATTTGGCAAGGAGATACGCGCAACCGTATTGAAGCGAACCCACCTGACTGTAGGTGTAGGCATTGCGCAAACCAAAACGCTGGCCAAGCTCGCGAACCACGCAGCAAAGATATGGCAAACCGAGTCTGGTGGGGTCGTTGATTTGTCGAATATTGATAAGCAACGCAAACTGATGGCAGCGTTGCCGGTTGATGAAGTCTGGGGAGTGGGGCGGCGAATAACGAAGAAGCTCGAGGCGATGGGGATTAAAACCGTGCTCCAGCTGGCGGATACTGATGTCCGTTTTATCCGTAAACACTTCAATGTCGTGCTCGAACGTACCGTGCGCGAGCTGCGCGGCGAGCCTTGCCTGGGGCTTGAAGAATTTGCGCCTACAAAACAGGAAATAGTCTGTTCCCGTTCCTTTGGTGAACGGATCACGGAGTATGAACAGATGCGCCAGGCGATTTGCAGTTATGCCTCGCGTGCAGCTGAGAAACTCCGGAGTGAACACCAGTTCTGTCGGCACATCTCAGCATTCGTTAAGACGAGCCCCTTTGCACTTAACGAGCCCTATTATGGTAATCAGGTGGCTGTAACGTTGCTGACACCCACGCAGGACAGCCGGGATATTATTGCCGCCGCGACGCGCTGCCTCGATGCTATCTGGAAGGATGGCCACCGTTACCAGAAGGCGGGCATCATGCTCGGTGATTTCTTCAGTCAGGGGATTGCTCAGTTGAATCTGTTTGATGACAACGCCCCGCGAAAGAACAGCGAGCCACTCATGAAGGTACTGGATCAGCTCAACCGTAAAGAGGGTCGTTGCACGCTGTACTTTGCGGGGCAGGGCATACAGCAACCGTGGCAGATGAAAAGAAAAATGTTGTCGCCGCGATACACAACACGCTATGCGGATTTGCTGGTAGTTCGTTAGCTTGCATTAACTTAGAACTGAAAGTCAGCTAAGAGCGAGAAGCAGACGTTAAATCTACCTTGCAGTTTATTAGTAATGCTACAAAAAAGATCCCATTAAACTATCCCAACTAAATTAATAAATAATAGATTAAAGCTTTGATATTATGTTGATTAATACTATTCATCAGTGTTATAAATGACGGAAGAGAGGCAGGTTCTTCCTCTTACTTATGGTAAGGGCGGCTCTGATAAAGAACAGCGTAAGCTGTTGAGCTTCGGCTCACTGATCCCTTCGGGATGTTCAATAGTTTCCAATTTTCCCTGTCTCTCTTCTCTCTTTTCATACGGAGATGTTCATGAAGGACAAAATATGGTTCACCTATAAGGCGCGAATTCATGCATATCATCGATTAGAGTGGATGGATACACACTCCCAATTTCTTCTCGTTTGGTACGCTGTTTTAGGGGTTGCTTTGGCTGTGGTTGTAATTCGTTACCCAAATTTATTGGGTAGCGATACTGATATTTTTAGCGCAATTTTGTCAATTGCATTACTCGGTGTGTCATTATCTGTTACAAACAGAAATTTCCGTGGTCGCGCAATGAATATGCGTAATAATTACTTGGCATTGCAGCATCTTTATAATGTAATAAATTCTAGGGGATCGGTAATGGATACCGATATTACAAAATATGACGAACTTTTAAATGAAGTAGATAATCATAATGACATGGATGACAAAATTTTCCGCGTGAAAAATTCTTCACTGTTAATATCTCGATCTCCTAAGTGGACAGAATATATACATGTTTATGCTGCCTTTTTTGTTAAATATATAATGTTAGCATTTGCATATCTGGCCCCTTTTATCGTTGGATTGTTCCTCTATGAGTAGTGCAGCGCGTAGTTTTAAACGATATTTTACTTCTAAACACCTTAAGGAAATATTTTTTGATAAGATTAAAGACTCAGGTGCAATTGGTATAGATCGTGTACGACCAAGTGGTTTCGAAAAAAACAGCGCGGATGAAATAGCCCTGATAGTGAGAAAGGTAGTTGATGGTAACTATAAGTTCACTGCTTACAAAGAAAAATTGATTTCTAAAGGCGCTCATTCAAACCCTCGACAGATTTCGATTCCGACGGTGCGGGATAGAATTACTCTTCGAGCACTATGTGATGCTCTAATCAATGTATTCCCGAGTGCAAAGCTTTCGCTACCTCAGGTTGTGATTGAGTCACTTAAAGAGTCTATAAGTTCTGGCCTGTACTCTGAGTATGCCAAAATTGATCTTAAGAACTTCTACCCCTCAATTCCGCATGCATTAATTAAAGATTCCATAAAAAATAAAATCAGAAAAGCCGAGTTCAGAGGATTAATTTACAATGCTATCTCTACCCCTACAGTAAGCGAGACGAAAGGGAGCAAGGGCGTAATTAAAAATAGCATTGGTGTACCGCAGGGATTGTCCATTTCTAATGTATTGGCAGAAATTGCATTGCAAAATGTCGATACTGAAATTAACCTTGTTACTGATATCTGGTATAAAAGATATGTTGATGACATACTCATATTAACTCCGACTGGCCGAGCAGTTGAAATGGCCAACATTATTGTGAAAAAACTGGAAAGTATTGGCCTTTCTCCTCATCCAATAGATAGCGTTGAATCAAAATCAAAATCAAAAGTAGGGTTATTGAGTGAAAGCTTTAACTTCTTAGGTTATGAAGTAAATAATGAAGGAATTGGAATAAAGAAGGATAGCATACTTCGATTTGAATCCTCACTTGCAAAAATATTTACTGCCTATCGACATGCTTTATCTAAAGCTAATAATAAGAGAGATAAGCAACGAGCAATAGCGTACTGTCAATGGAAGATAAACTTGCGTATTACAGGTTGTATTTTTAATGGGAAACGTATGGGCTGGGTGGCTTATTTTTCTCAAGTATCAAACACCGTTCAGTTCAGAACTGTTAATCACACAATAAGAAAGTTAACTAAACGCTTTGGGTTAGAGACGGATATCAGGCCAAAGTCTTTGATCAAAACATACTATGAATGGCAGCGTGGAGATAAAGATTCTCATCGATATATTCCCAATTTTGATTCATTAGCAATAGAACAGCAAAGAGAGATTGTCTCTTTATGGATTGGGAAAGAAGAGGTTAATAAGCTAAGTAATGCATCAGTTACTAGAATGTTTAATTACAAGATCTCAACATCTGTCAAAGAACTTGAGCAGGACATTTCTGGCTTTTCTTAATGTACTCAAGAACATTAATGGATTTCGCATATTTGTTTTGCAACCAATGTATAAAAAATTAGGTTTGCGTATTTAATTTTGGGCAGGGCAGTTGGCGTGGCCCTGTCGTCAGGCTATAAATATTAATAACTATTTCTATTTTTCTTTCCGGTGTAACCTCTCATTGTTAATGAAAAACAGACTAGTTGTTTGCATTAAAATCACTTTCAACAGATTTGTACATTTCTCTCTTGATTTCCTCCAAAGCCTCGTCAGTTAACCCATACTTAAGTGCAGCAGAACTGGAAATAGGTTGCAATGTATCTTCAACCAAATTAAATATCTCGATAGTACATTCAAGTTCTTTAAGCATTTTATTTCTACCAGCTTCATTTATAAAGTCTAAAGCATGATCAACAAAATACTCATGAGCTAACCAGTTTCGTTTTTGTAAAGCTAAAGAAAGTATATTTTCAATATCATTGTCTAACATTCCTAGATCTTTTACTAAACCTAAAAGACTCCCCATTGTTTTTTTTGATAACACCTTATCAAACTTATCGAAGTCCTTTTCCCACTCCTCACTGGTGCGGAATTTAGGCACATTTTCTTTAAAGAAATCAAAGAAAATTAGTAACTGTACTATTGACTGCTCAACACATTGGGCCCTATACATGGCAAGGCCAAAGTATGCGTAAACTTCTTTACAGTGTTCTGAAGTATCCATGGTGACCTATATCATTTGATTAATGGCTGGAGTTCCCAGTGGGCACTGTTAGTGCGCCCATTAATTTGTAATGAATTATAAATGCAAATTTTTATTGAGTCTTCAATCGTATCAAATAAATCATCTAGAAACCGTAGAAACATTGAAGTAATACACCAAAAAATTGGTAATAATGTCCGTTTCTGGCAGGAGAAGCCTGTCATGAGAGAAAAGTGACTCTGAGTCGAATCCTGCCCCATTCAGAAATCAAAATCCTGGTGAATATCTCACAGGAGACATAGCGCCTTTCTTTCTGAGGTCATCAGGGATCTTCTTACCGAGATAAAGCTGTGTGATCTCAGGAGATGCCAGCCTACCCCGGAACCCAGAGCGAGAACTTTGGGTTGCTTCAAACTCGTCTTCCGCGTCCCATGAAGGCATTTCTGGGAAATTCTCACGGGTTGAATTGAGCCACTCATCAGCGACATATACGCCCCTCACGATTCCCCTTACTGTCGCCAGTATGACCTCAGCCTTACGGGCGCGTTCAACACTGACACGCCAGCTAAAACGTACGGCATCATAGAGGTCAATATCTTTGGAAGTCCTGTTAACGGATATCATCAGGGTCTTATGTTGGAATACAATTGTTTCAGGCTGATATGTAGCGATTAACTCTTTGATGTGCGCAGCACCAAACTCATTACTGCCAGCACCGCTCATGATGTTAGTCAAACCGGGATAGGCGTCTATGAGTGCAGCTTCAACCTCGTATGCGGTCTTTTCGTCAGCTATACCATGTCGATGGATAACATGGATAACCTCAAGACCGGCTAATCTGATATCTCGAAGTTGCTTGAGCTTGTTACTCAGTAACTCGTCGTCATCAACCGCTATGACCTCGCCACGCATATGAGCAAATACACGATTCCCTTTTCCCTTTCCTACGTAGAACGTACTGCCGTCTCTTGGGTCAATCAGACGATATACATACCAGCCAAGATGTTCGATGACTCCCGGTGGAAACTCCTTAATATCCATATCATAACGCCTGTCGCTTAATTCATGAGGCATAAGCTATACACAGTTCTGTCGATTGGCAACTTTATAGCACCCACTAATCAGCCCCTATGAATGATGCAGTGAGGAATTAACAATGTCCGCTAATGGTACTACTGGCTATCAGGTCTGATTGTACTCAGAGTGCAAAGAGTGTCTGAGTGAGTCTGGGTGCTCGTGAGAACTGGATCGTTTTCGAAAGTTGTTAAAAACTAGGCTCAGAGTTTTCATGAGTTCAAGCCCAGCGAAGCGCCAAAGCCGGGGGCATTTTAGGAGCAGTAATTCATTATAAACGGGTGAAAAGGACAGTTTTAGGGGCAATAAATAGGTTTCATTGCGTAGAATGGGGAAGTGGAATGGTGAACTAAAATTTTGAAATGTGTAGAAAACATAGTGGTTTTAGTGACTGAGCGATTTTAGGGCTACATGTTCAGATTATATAGGATTTATAAGGTCGGAACCTTGCTTCCTTACATTCCCCACAGCGCGTGTAACTTGATACCAGGCAAACTTATCTGCTGCAACAGCACCCTGTACAACTAGATCCTCCAATATCGTCCCACCAATATCCTGTCTCATCCACGTACGAGCAGCTTCTGGTGACAAAACTAATGGCCTACGGTCGTGAATATCAATAAGCCCCTTATCCGCAGCCGTAGTCACTATCAGAAACCCTTCTGCATCATCACCACGTTCGAATGGTGTGCTGCCAATGGCGGCCATGAATATAGGCTTCCCGTCGGCGCGGTGAATGAAGTAGGGCTGTTTCTTCTCGCCATCCTTTTTCCATTCAAACCAACCGTCAGCAAAAACGATAGCGCGGCCATGTTGCCACAGCGGTTTAAACATTCTGCTGGTAGCTGCTGTTTCAACACGGGCATTAATTAACGGGGTTTTATCCCACCATGCGGGTGCATAACCCCAGTGAACAGGGTCAACATGCAGCTTTTCGTCGCGTTCAGAAAGTAATAAAACCCGAGTGCCGGGCGCGACGTTATAACGAGCAATAGGCTCGGGGTCGTAGGGAATGTTACGTTCAGCTTCATCTGCAAGGTAGGAAAGATAATCTTCACGTGTTTGGGACTGGGAAAAACGTCCGCACATGGTCACCTCCAATTAAAATGGAAGTATAGATTACGCAAAGTTATTAGAGCAGAAGGTGGGTTGGATCGGTGCGAAGTTATCTCGAAAATTCCACGAAAGGTTACGGTAAAAATGCCAAGTATTTGATTATGCTGAAATGAATTAACATGCTTTCAAGAGAAAAGAATGGTGAGTTTGTTTCCTAACGCATTGATTTTAAATGATATTAATGGTGTTTGACGAGAATAGGAATCGTATTCGGTCTTTTTTTATATATGTTTTAAAACAATTGCTTACGTGAGTCGGTTTGAGAACTAATATCCGGGCTTTCGAGTTTCCGCTTAATAGACTCATAACAACATAAACTCCTTTTTCCTCGAATCCAAATATTTTTCAGTCATTTTTTGAGTCGTATGACCTAAAAGTTTCTGAGTAAATTCCTTCCCGTGTTCCGCTTCATATAATCTACTGACCAGACTCCGTATCTCGTGGAAGGTCGGCGGTTGTTCAGAAAATTCAATTCCAGAAGCATTTCTTGCCTTCACAAATCCTTTGGTTAACCCATCAAGATTGACACTGCCGTCAACGCTGTTTTTTCTTCTGCCAGAACTAATCAGAAAATCACAACGGTTCGCCAGGCTGCTGACGAATGGTCGTGATTTGTCCGGCACGTACCAGTGGGGAAATACGTTGCTGACGAGCTGACCCTGGTTATCGATCACCGTGCGGAACTCTGGGTTAAAGATTTCAAAATATCCCGATACCTCTGCCCTAAGACACGTTTCAGTTTCGAAAGATTCGAGGGGTATCGGCCACTCGCTCGCAAACGCTTTCTTGGTTCAAGTGTAAACATCCTGAAAAAAGCGTCATTGAAATTGCAACACGTAATTCCGCGACCACGGCAGACATCAAAAATATGTCCCCGGACGCTGCCAAACGTATTTGGGACAAGCTCTGGTAAGAAAATACCCAGCGCATCCACGACAACGAAAAAATTAACATGGCCAGCGTCTGATTCTGGAGAAAATGATGAAAACAGTATTGGAAGTACTGAAAGCAGTTTTTCCGGGCATACCAGTGGTTGACTTATGCGCGAAATTTATGCTGTCTGAGAAAACGTTGTCATCACATAAGGTGCGTGCGCTGGAGAAGTTGCAATGCACAAAGCGAAATGTCTCTCACCATGCCATGCAGGTAGCGGCATTGCAGGTTAATTAGAGCTGTATCATGCAGATGAAAAAAGCTTAGACGAATACATATTGGGTTACAGGGTAGGAGAATTGCCAATAATTATACCTACAGCAAGCCAGCTAAAGTGAGGTGTATCCAGCTTGCGGATAATGTCATATGCAAAATCCTCACAACATCATTACATTCCAGAGTTTGATCAAGCCCAACGGGTACTAGCGACTGTTACAGATAAGCATTAAAAAACCGCCGGAGCGCTGAGACATCCCCACAAATCGAGACAAGCATAGAGATTTGTGATCTTTTTACTCCACCAAAATGTGAAAAGTGTTGTCTCAGACACCCTTCTTTATTTCATTGAAACGGTATTAACCAAGCGGGATTATTTCCCGCTCATCTATGAACAAATAAACAACAATATTAATCACCATTGTCTATTTCATGATCAAATTTGTTCCCGCCAAACCATAACTCCACTATAAAATTATGGTTTTTAAGCTATATATACGATTAAAAGGAGAATAAATAGTCAATACGGGAAATGAGATGATTATCATTTAACAATAATTTAAAAATACTACGACTTGCATGTAAATAAAAACTTCCACCGATGCGCTTAAGTTAAATCAATAAGGCTAAATTTTTACCAAGAGAAACTGTTTTAAAATTAGCAGTATCACCTGATGATTGCCCATCAATAATTTGCTGTTTAATGAATAAATAAAAGTATTTAAAATCAACATCTTAATTAAATTAATGATCATAAGATAATATCGTTATTTTATTGAAATTGGTTAAAAATGTAGACCATAACAGATAAGGGTTTATCCTGACTTCTTAAACCAATTTGAATGATTACACTTATCTAAAATTAATAATACTGGCACTCAATTCCCTTCTCTCTGTTTGAAATGATACATTAATGAGTAATGAGTTGTATGAAAACTAAACAAGCAGTGTCTTCGGATACTGACTTTTGCTCATTTTTATATAATTAGGAATTGCATTTATTGCAACCAGAAACATGGGAATGAATCCCAATCTATTAGATTTTTAATAATAGATTTCGAGATAATAAATCGTATGAAGTATATTTATAAAGCGGTATCACGCGAAGGTCTGGGTTTATTTATCGCAGTCTCGCTGTGTACTACTGCAGTCCACGCCGTAACAATCAATCAAGATGAAACCATTGCTGATTTTCCTGAAAACCCGGATGCCTTATTTATCGGTAATGGCGGTACTGGCTCGCTGATTATCAACCAGGGTGAGACTGTTGCCTCAGGGCATACCTCGGGTCAGAGTTCGGGTTCAGTACTGGGTTACAGTCGCGGCGATAAAGGAACACTAACCATTGATGGTGGCACTTGGTACGACAGTGTCGCCAGTTCTAACCTTCCAGGTGGCGGCGGAACCACAACTGTGGGCGGGGGGGGTGATGGCACGCTGGATATTAAGAACGGTGGCGAAGCTTACGCTAAGTTTATAAACATCGGACAGAATGATGGTGGAACCGGTGTGGTCAACGTTGATGGCGCAGGTTCTCAGTTAATTGTGAATGTAGACCCAAGTTCCGGGATAACCGTCGGAACCAACGGTACTGGAACACTAAACATCACCAACGGTGGGAAAGTGATCTCCAACTCATCGTCCACTCTTGGCCATGGTGCAAATGCTAACGGTACCGTGAATGTCGCAGGAAATGGCTCCAATTTGACGATTACTGATGGTCCATTGAATGTGGGTGGCAGCGGAACTGGCACCTTAAATATTTCAACAGGTGGCACCATCAACAGTAATGGCGGTGGTATTGCCACATCCGCGGGATCGACAGGCAATGCGACCATCACTGGCGTAGGCTCAACCTGGGATCTTGGAACGGATCGCACACTCTCCATCGGTTTTAACTCCGAGGATGGCAGCCTCGCTGACAGTACCGGGAAGTTGGTCGTTGCCGATCAAGGCCGCGTCGTAGCTGGAGATGGCATCAATGTAGCGGGCGATGGCAGCACTATTTATATCGGCGCTGAAGAAGGGTCGCCTGCCACTTCAGCAGGCACGCTGGGAACACCAAAAATTGATTTGCTGAATGCAAATAATGCGCTGGTGTTTAACCACTCAGACACCTCAGGAAATTACCTTCTTTCTGCGAAAGTTTCAGGTAAGGGAGTAGTGAAGAACCTCAGTGGCACGACTGTGTTGACTGGCGCGAATACTTACACCGGTGGCACCACTATCAGCGGCGGTACTCTGCAACTGGGTGATGGCAGCACTTCAGGCACCATCGTCGGTAACGTCCTCAACAACAGCGCATTTGTCATCACTAACCCAACGGAAACCACGCTTTCAGGTGTGATTTCAGGCACAGGTTCATTGACCCAACAAGGCGATGGCACCACCATTTTAGCTTTCGCAAATACCTATACCGGTAAAACGACCATCAACGCAGGTGCGCTGCGTACTGATGAAGTTGATAGCATTGCCAGCAGCGATGAAGTGAATATCAATGGTGGCGTATTTGATTTGAACGGCAATAACCAACGGGTGAACCGTCTTGGCGGTACCGGGGGGGAAGTTCAGTTGAATGGTGCAACACTGACCGTCAACAATGTGACAGCCGCAGATGATTCCAGTTACGCCGGAAATATTGTCGATGGCACTTCTGAAGGCAGCCTAACTAAAACCGGTGACGGTTCCCTGACGCTGACCGGCAAAACAGGTTGGACTGGTGACACCCATATCGATGGCGGCGAGTTAGTGCTTGATGGCAGTAAGGGTGGCTCCCAGTTAACCAGTAATATCATCGGCAAAGACAACAGCGCGCTTTCTCTGCGTAACGGTGCCACGCTAACCGGCAAGATCGACCCAGCCGATGTAAACATCGATAAACCCAGTACCTGGAACATGACGGGTGACTCTGTGGTCGACGACGTAAACCTGGCGGGTACGATAAATTATGCTGAGCCAACCACTTCACCAATGACAGCCGGGCACACCCTGACCGCCAATAACTGGCACGGGCAGGACGGCACTCTGGTGATGAACACTGTTTTGGGTGATGACGCTTCTGTGACAGATAAACTGGTGGTCAACGGTGATACCACTGGCAACACCTTCATGAAGATCAGCAATATCGGTGGCCATGGCGCGGAAACAGTTGAAGGCATCGAACTTGTTGATGTGAAAGGTCTATCTGACGGTACTTTCACCAAATCAGGACGTATTGTTGCCGGGGCGTATGATTACAACCTGGTGCAAAAAGGGGCCAACTGGTATTTGACTAGTATGGGGGATAAACCGCCAATCGAACCGGTTGTACCGGTTGTACCGGTTGTACCGATTGTACCGATTGTACCGATTGAGCCGTCAACAGAATTGCCACTCACTCCGCTTGAGCCATCAAAACCAACGACACCTGAGTCAGGACATCAAGGTACTCCTGTCGTTCGTCCGGAATCGGCCAGCTATACCGCGAACCTTGCTGCTGCTAATACCATGTTTGTCACCCGACTGCATGACCGTCTGGGGGAAACTCAGTACACCGACGCACTAACCGGTGAGCAGAAAGTCACCAGTCTGTGGTTGCGCCAGGTTGGTGGGCATAACAACTGGAAAGATAGCAGCGGCCAGCTCAACACTCAGAGCAACCGTTACGTCGTGCAACTGGGCGGCGATCTGGCGCAGTGGAGCGGCGATGGTCTGCAACGTCTGCACCTTGGGGCAATGGCGGGTTACGGTAATAACAGCAGCAACACTCACTCCAAAGTTACCGGATATCATTCCAAAGGTTCTGTGAATGGTTACAGTGCGGGCCTGTACGCCACCTGGTATGAAAACGACGAAACCTATCAAGGGACCTATGTTGATAGTTGGGCGCAATACGGCTGGTTCAACAACGATGTGAAAGGCCAGGATATTCAGGGTGAGTCCTACAAATCCAGTGGCATCACCGCATCCATCGAGCTGGGCTACACCCACAAACTGGGTGAATATACTGGCAGCCAGGGTTCTCTGAATGAGTGGTATGTCCAGCCTCAGGCGCAAGCTATCTGGATGGGGGTTAAGGCAGATGACCACCGTGAAAGTAACGGCACTCGTGTGAATGGTGAAGGTGACGGTAATGTCCAAACGCGTCTGGGTGTGCGTACTTTCCTGAAGGGCCACAACAAAATTGATGATGGTAAAAACCGAACCTTCCAGCCGTTTGTAGAAGTTAACTGGATCCATAACACCAATGACTTCGGCACCCGAATGGATGGCGAGAGCGTTTATCAGAGTGGTGCACGCGATATCGGGGAAATCAAAACCGGTGTTGAGGGGCAGCTTAATAATAACCTGAATCTGTGGGGTAATGTCGGCGTTCAGGTCGGTGATAAAGGCTATAACGACGCAGCCGCGATGGTTGGAGTGAAGTACAGCTTCTAAATTGAAATTTGAATGGGGTTTCCCCCTGAGGGATCCCCAGTAACTATCAGTAGATAAGCATCATATCTGAATATAGCCGCTGTAATTTTTGTAGGGCTTTATCCAGTGACACTGATGTTAATATTTGCGGGGAATGTCTGAATACATTCTCCGCAAGTATTAACAACGATATTACCCTACGATGCTTTGTAATGGTCTAATCAAACAGGTCACTTTGTTAGAGATATGATGAGCAATACTAACGAGGTGAGAATGTGAAAAAACGTTTACCCATGAGTTCAAACAAGAAAGTGTCAATCTTGTTCTTCCGCATAAATATTCGGTGCCCTGGGCTGCTGAAACAATGAATATTGGTCTTTCAACATTGTACGGCTGGTTACGTCAGTATCGTGGAGAAGTCAGGGGGATACCCCGACCGTCAGTGCTATCACACCTGAACAACGGCGAGCACAGGAACTTGAAACGCAGTTTGTCAGTTGCAAAGCGGCAATGACCTGCTAAAGAATGCTTCAACCCTCTTCGCTATAGAAATGAAAAGCGACAATCACTTTAGTTAGTATCCTTACTAACCTGTCTGTACAATCACGTCCGGCCCGTTCAGCCCCCCCATTCATAACAATAAACCTGCAAAGACGATAATTATGACCACAACCCAAACTGAAGCACATAACCGGGAAAATTCTCTCGCCTATGTTTTGCGTAGCCCACGTCTGTTTGCTCGGGAAACCCTTGCTGGAGTGGTAACCGCATTGGCGTTAGTCCCGGAGATTATTTCATTTTCAGTTATCGCGGGTGTTGACCCGAAAGTCAGTCTGATTGCTTCCATCGTGTTGTGTTTATCCATGTCGTTTCTTGGCGGACGCCCTGCGATGGTGACTGCCGCCGCAGGTTCAGTGGCGTTAGTCATCGGCCCGATGGTGCATCAGTATGGTGTTGAATACATTTTCCCTGCCGTATTGCTTGCTGGGTTGATACAGATTCTGTTTGGTGTCAGCGGGCTTGCTCGCATGATGCGCTATATACCACTTTCTGTGATGACCGGGTTTGTAAATGCACTCGGCATTCTGATTTTCTTCGCGCAGGTGCCACATATTTGGGGAAATAACCCACTGGTTTGGGGGTTGTTCGCATTGACGCTGGCAATTGTTCTGTTCCTCCCGCGAGTGTTCAAATCTGTTCCGTCGCCATTGGTGGCGGTGATTGTCATTACCACTTTGTGCATAGGCATGGGTTTTTCAGTACCGACGGTGGGGGATTCGGGGACAATGGCTGCTGGCTTGCCAGGATTAACGGAACTGTTAGTGCCACTGAATCTGGATACGCTACGGGTTATCTGGCCCTGTGCGTTGAGTATTGCATTCGTTGGCCTAATGGAGTCTTTATTGACCGCCAAATTAGTTGATGAGTTGACCGACACTCCTTCAAGCAAGCGTCGTGAATGCTGGGGATTAGGGTTATCCAATATTTTTGCGGGTTTCTACGGTGGTATTGCCGGTTGCGCGATGATTGGTCAGACCATGGTTAATGTGGAACTTGGCAAAGGACGCACGCGAGTTTCGACACTTGCCGCAAGTTTGGTACTGTTGCTGTTAGTTACCGGTTTGAGTGAATTGATGGCAATGATCCCGATGGTAGTTTTAGCGGGAATTATGATGATAGTGGCGGTGAAAACGCTTAACTGGCATAGCGTTAAGCCAGCCACATTAAAAAGAATACCTCTGCCGGAAACGCTGGTGATGTTGTCTACAGTGGCGGTCACGGTCGCAACCGGGAATTTGGCGCTTGGTGTGGTTGGTGGGGTTATCTTTGCAATGATTCTCTTTGCTCGCCGAATCGCTCACGTGGTACGCGCGGAAAGAACATTATCTGATGACGGAAAATCAGTTCATTATAAGGTAGTCGGGCCGCTGTTCTTTGCCAGTAGTAACGATTTGTTTGAGCATTTCCAGTATGCCGATGATCCGCAGAACGTCATTATTGATTTGTCTCAGGCGCAAATATGGGATGTGTCGACGGTAGCGGTGCTTGATGCTATCGAAAACCGCTATCAACGTTATGAAAGTAAAGTGCAAATATTGGGATTGGATGTGCGCAGCAGTAAATTCCATGAACGGCTAAGCGGTAAGGTCTGATTACAAGCTTTGGCGATGAAAAGACATATTTGAACATCAGATGACAAAACTGTGAATCTGCCGTTACTTTTGCATCATCAGTGCTGCTAGATTAGTACCAGTTCCAGAGTGAAACGGAGGTGCCAGAAAGTTTGAAACTGATCCTCGATAGTAAACTGGTGGGTACTTGGTAGAAAGATTACTGCAGTACTCTTGGGTGTAAGCCGTATTGAATCGCTTGAAGAAGCGGAAAAATTTACCAGATAACTCGTATCACCTCTCTAAAGGCTGCAGATTTGCAGCCTTTTCTATTTTTCAGTCTGTTTTCTCCTGCCCAACTCCTGCGGTTCTTTCTCTCGTTATGCGTGTTGTGTCGTAGTCTGTATGTCGGCAGAATAACTTAAAAATGTTTCGTAATTAATATATTGAAGGAAAAGGTCATGGTTAATGCAGCACCTCGCCTGGAAACTGAGCGTTTAATTCTCCGGCATTTTACTCTGGACGATTTCACAGATTTAGCTGCCTGCTGGGCCGATCCAGAAATGGTGAAATTTATTGGTGGTGGACAGCCGCAAGGGGCGGAAATGACATGGGGAAGGCTGCTGCGTTATATCGGCCATTGGCAGGCACTTGGTTACGGATATTGGGCAGTATTTGAAAAAAATTCAGGGCGATTTATAGGCTCGTTTGGTTTTCAGGATGCACATCGCGAATTGACACCGGCACTCGAACTCCCGGAAGCAGGGTGGTCGTTAATTCCGTCGGTACACGGCAAAGGCTATGCAAACGAAGCGTTGAGTGCCATTTTGCAATGGGCTGATTGTGAATTTACCATGCCCGTTTGCTGCATTATTGATGACGATAATCTGCGTTCCATCCACCTGGCCGAACGATTTGGCTTCCAGTTTGAGCATTATGTCGAATACCACGGTAAGCAGATAAAAATGTTCATTCGACCTCAGCGCTAACCATTGCCTCCCACTGGTTTATAATTGAGCAATAAATAAACAAAGTGGAGGCAGTATGTATCAGAGAATTGACGGTGAAAACTGGCGTCATGTCTTTATTGTTGGGGATTTACACGGTTGCCTTCCTGATTTTATAAGCCAACTCAAACTGCAACATTTTGATTATCACAAGGATCTGGTTATTTCGGTGGGTGATCTTATCGATCGCGGGGCAAACAGCCCCGGTTGTCTGGCGTTGCTCGGCAGTAAGTGGTTTAAAGCGGTGAAGGGCAATCACGAGGAGATGGCATTAGAAGCGCTGGACGAAGGTGAAGGAATGCTCTGGCAAATGAATGGGGGTGACTGGTATCGGGAATTACCCGAACAACTCCAGCAAAACGTGCAGCAAGCGATATTACACTGCCGTGATTTGCCGTTGGTGATTGAATTGCACACGCACGGTAAGACACTGGTTATTGCCCATGCCGACTATCCCGCATCGCACTACAGCTGGAATCAGCCTGTTGATGAGCATTTGCTGGTCTGGAGCCGCGACCGTCTCAACAAGAATTTACAAGGACGAGGCGAAGATATCGACGGCGCAGATGAATTCTACTTTGGGCATACACCACTAAAAGAGGCCGGCCATTTTCATAATCAATACTACATTGATACCGGAGCTGTGTTCGGTAATAAGCTGACCATGGTGCAGGTTCAATAAGGTTAAAGCGAGCTATACTCGTGAGCCGGACGCCAGAAGCCATCAATAAAATCCTCTACCGGAAAGCATCCGCCATAGCGGATCCGTTGCTCATCCATCCCAACCAGACATTGTTGTTCGGTATTAAACACGTCTACCACAATATCCTCGCAGCCACCGTCCAGGTAGCAAACAAATAAAACCAACGCAAACATTGACGCCTCTGAGTTGCACCGTTTGGCTTAATTGTAGGGGAAGTCACAGGAAGAAGGGTAATCAGGCCAGATTAATTAACCCGCCAGGCCGACGGGTTCATTTGAATCATGCAAGACGCATGACCCAGGCATCAGATTTTTGGTCGTAATGTTGACGGTAAAGGACTGAATGTTCTCCATCAAGAACGGCTGGAATGCTAGTTTCATCATCCCAGCCATCAAGTTGCATGCACAGGTCTGGGTCAGATTTACAAGGGATACTCAACGTTCGATCCCCTTGTTGCTCACCATGTAATTCAGCATCATCAATTTCGAAGATGCCTATTCGTACGTTAGTTCTCGTCATCTAGCTCTCCTTGGGTCTGCGTACATGTGGTATGACCAGTAAGGCCACCACTTTAGAGCGTAGACAAACGTACAAAAACTGCAAACATCATGACGACTATTTTTTAGGCCATCAGCCTCTGGATGCAAACAGTTTTCCGTCACGGACAAGCTCACGCGGGTAACTGTTTTTCAATCGTGATCCTACTTTTCTTGCCAGACCAAGAGGTTGTCCTTGGTAAGTGACAATAACTTCGTTAAGTGACGGTGTCACCTCAGGGTAAATATCACGCCCATGATACCATTCATCAGCTTCAAGCTCAGTGAGCGCAAACGCCAGCGGGGAATCTCCCGGCACTAAAGCGATAACCGCTTCGTGCTGCCAACGATAGCCTTTGTTGTACTGCTCAGCCAGGCGCAATCCAATCCGTGAAAAACGAACCTGGCCAAATAAAGAAACAATCTCTTTTGGGAATAACCAAATTTCCTTGTCTCGTTGCCAAAGTTGTTGGTCATCTTGCCAGGTTATTCCCGATTGTTTAGCAGCGGCAGTAACTTCAGCCGCTTGTTTGCCATGCAGTGGCGCAAATGGGAATTTACCGACTTTATAGCCCGGCACAGGAAGGGCTTCTACCGATGCTGTTTTACGCAAACGGGCAACGAAAAAGCCTTCACAATCATAAATCTGTGGGAATACATGCAGATAACCTTCTGCTGTAATGGCTTTCTCTGCTTCAGGGAACAAATCGTTAAGCGGTGCGATTTCAACTGCATCAGGCCATTCGTCGAGCAGCCACTGGCAAATTTGCTGATTTTCTTCACGGTTTAGGGTGCAGGTTGAATAAATTAACGTGCCACCAGGACGGAGTGCATGGAAAGCGCTGGCAATCAATTCACGCTGGGTACCCGCAATGCTAGTGGTACTTTCTGGCGACCAGTTGCGTAGCGCATCGGGATCTTTACGCACCACGCCTTCGCCTGAACATGGGGCATCCAGCAAAATAGCGTCGAAACATTCTGGCAATGCGGCACCAAATACCCGGCCATCAAAGTGTGTTAGTGCTACGTTGCTGATACCACAACGGCTGATATTTGCATGCAGCACCTTCACCCGGCTGGCGGAATATTCATTGGCAAGGATTGCACCGTGATTACCCATACGGGCGGCTATTTGCGTGGTTTTTGAACCCGGGGCTGCGGCAACATCCATAATGCGTTCTGGTTGATTGCCGTCGGCAAACAGGGCTGCAACCGGCAGCATGGAACTCGCTTCCTGAATATAAAACAGGCCGCTTAGATGTTCTGCGGTGCTACCAAGTGGCAGACTTTCTTCGTCATCCCGCTCAATCCAGAACCCTTCTGCACACCATGGAATCGGCGTCAAATGCCAGTCGTAAGGGGCGACAAGTGTTAGAAAGTCGCTGACCGAAATCTTGAGTGTGTTAACGCGTAGGCTACGACGCAGCGGGCGCTGACAATATTCGATAAAGCTGTCGAGTGTTTGGCCTGCCGGGAGCGCATCGCGAACAACATCAAGAAAGGCTTGTGGGAGAAAGGCGGTTTGAGAGTGAGCCACGAAGGAAGTCCAGAAAAAAATGAAGGGTGGAGTGTAGCATAAACGCCCCGGTGAGACACCGGGGCGTGGGAGTTAACGCGGTAGAGCAGTACCCCACTGACGCCACTCTTTCGGTTCACTTTCCTCTAGCAGGAAATGTTTACCGGTTTCAGCTTTAGGTGCCAACGGTGTACCTGGTGGCGTTGCGAATGCGATGCCACCACGAATGAACTGATTAAAGGTCCCCGTTTTAACCACTCCGCCAGTCAGGCCAAAATCAAGGCTATAGCCTGATGCAAGCCAGAATACCGAGCTGTCGCGCACCAGATGCTGGAAGCGTTTGCTGATGCGCAAACCGACCATGACACGATCAGAGAGATTACCGAGCGTTAATCCTGTCACCGTACCCACTTCGATACCGCGGAACAGCACCGGTGTCCCGATGTTCAAAGCCCCGGCTTCAGGAACTTCCAGTACGACACTCAGGCCATCGGAGTAGCGCGAGTCGGTGATGGTCGATTCCTGCAATTCAAAATCGCGACGCGGTGCACCACGGCCCGGCTCAACGTTAATGTAGGGTTGGAGAATAGTGTCGAGGTTATCGACCCCAGAGGCTGAAATTTTTGGTGTGACAACCGAGAAACGTGTGCCGATACGAGCAAACGTTTCAACAAACTCAGGGTAGAGCACGGCTTTGGCTTCTACTTCGCTGCGCGAAGCTGTCAGGTTGAGTGATTCGAGCTGGCCGATGTTAATCCCCAGATAGCGAATCGGCATACCCGCAGAAAGCTTTCCGGCATCAAAAGTGTGCAGCGTAATCTGGCTGCCCACAGCTCGTGCGGCAGTTTCGGATGCATACAACATCCGCTTATCGCCGTTTTTAAGGCCGACGCTCGCGCCGCTCATGTTGTCAAAGCTTATCGCCCCTTTTAAGGCACGCGATAGTGGAGAGGCCTGAACAGTCAGACCGCTACCGTTGAGTTGGACGCGCGCACCACCTTCCGCCCAGAACACGCTGTTGGAGGTGAGAAGGTTGCGATATTCCGGTTTAATATTCACGTCGATATCAAAACTATTAGCGCGAGGACGCACGCTGATAATTTCACCCACCTGGAATTTACGGTACAGCACGACGGAACCCGTTTGAATATCAGGCAAGCTGGCGGCGGTTAATGTGAGTGTTGTGGTTGGCAAATCACTGAGGCTATTTTCTACCGCTTTTTCAAGGTTGGCATACAGCGGATAGCTTTTTTTCATCTCGCCTTTATTGCCTGGAATTATCCTGACGCCACCGTTCACCCATTCACTGGCGCTAGCGCCCAGGACTTCTAAACCATCAATACCCAGTTTCATATCAATACGGCTGTTAACGACAAATTTGCTGTCACCCTGAACCAAATGGCGGTACTCGGGTTCGATTGCCGCAGAGAAGCTAACGCCTTTGGCTGACAGTGTTCGCTCAAGAATCTGGCCCACCTGCACACCATGCAAAATAATGGGCTGGCCAGCATCAATCCCGTAGCTTTCCGGTGCGGTGAGATTTAGTGTCAGAACATTCGGTTGCTGTAGCGGTGTTTTATCGCTTGGGAAGACGATAAAGTGGTTTTGCGGATCGCCTTCGCCAGGGACTAATTCGAAGGTACTCCCGGTTAACAGGCTGCTGATATTCGGATTGCTGAGTGATATTTTAGGGCTGCGTAACTCAATGCGCGTTCCACTGCGCATCAAATTGACCACGCTCGGATCTACCGTCATTTGGCCAGTGACAGTGCCACCAGGATTGAGATCAAGCTTGGTCAACGTACCCACTTCAAGCCCTTGATACATCAATGCGGTAGACCCAGCATTTAAGCCGCTGCCGCTGGGTAGGTCGAGATCGATAATTACGCCGCGCTGGCTGTGCGCCAGGTCTTCATATAGGCCGAATTCATCGTCTGCTACGGCCTCCGCGGAGTTTTCCGGGGAGTCAAAAGCAATGGCTCCATTAACCAGTGCCGCAAGGCTTTCTAACTGAACCTGCGCGCCTGACAAACTGAAATTGGCTTTCACGCCAGAGACATTCCAGAAGCGACTTCCTTTCTTCACCAGTTTTGTGAAACGGCGGTCAACTAACACGTCAATGGTGACGCCTTGTGTATTGTTGTTAATGGTGTAGTCATAGACCCGACCAACCGGGATTTTACGGTAATAAACCAGTGAACCGCTGTTGAGCGAACCTAAGTCAGGGGCGTGGAGATGAATCATCAACTCACCATTATTCAGGCGGTATTTTGGCTGGGTATCCAGAGCGGTAAAGTGTTCTTGCGACTTGCCTTTCCCTGGCATCATACCGATGTAGTTCCCGCCAACTAACGCATCCAGACCTGAAACGCCAGCAAGCGAAGCTTTCGGTGTGACCAGCCAAAACTGTGTGTCTTCACGCAAAGCGTCTTTCATGTCGTTTTTGATACTAACTTTAACTTCTATTTTGCGCAGATCTTTACTCAGGCTGATGCTTTGTACAGTGCCCACTTCCACGCCTTGATAACGTACAGGGGTGCGCCCGGCCACAATGCCGTCTGCTGAAAGAAAATCAATGGTCGCTGTGTTTCCGCGCTCTTCCCATGTCGTCCAGATGAGCCAACTGGCAATCATCAGCGCGATAATTGGCAGTAACCAAAAGGGCGAAATTCTACGCTTTGTTTTAATTCGCGCTTCAGTCGGTGAAGCGGGCATTTCCTGACTCATGTGCGTCCCAAAGTAGTCGGCTATCCAGCCATTCGACAGCAAGAATAGTTAAAATAACCGCCGCGCCAAAATAAAACGCAGCCGGTCCCATAGTGAATGCCAGTAACTGATCGCGATTGACCAGCGACATCGTAAGCGAAATAACAAAGAGATCGAGAATCGACCAGCGGCCAATCCAGGTGATAAAGCGTAGCAGTAAAATGCGCGTTCTAAGCCCTTTCTCGCATTTGAAACGAATGCTTAGTAGTAATGAAATCAGCACGATAACCTTGACGAAAGGCACAAGGATACTGGCAATAAATACTACTGCAGCCACAGCGACATTACTGTTGGCGAGGGAAATAATCCCCGAAAGGATGGTATCTTCCTGGCGTGAACCATTGATGTAAAGTATCGAAATCGGAAGCAGGTTCGCGGGAAGTAAAAAGATTAACGAACCGATTAATGCCGCCCAGGATTTTTGCAGGCTATGGCGACGACGCTCTCTTAGCGGTACGTGGCAGCGTGGACAGCGCCCGCGATTATCCGGTACGCCAGTGAAATGGCAGCCCAGGCACACGCGAAGCTGAGGGCTCCATGCACGAGGTGGGCGTTGCGGGTAAAAACGCGACCACAACTGTTCCATGTTTAAATGAATCAGCGTAAGCAGGCTCAATATTGCCAATGCGATAAACGCCACCAGACCCACACCGGGTTGGATATACGCAAACTCGCGTACCTTTATGCAGGCCACACCGATACCAACGAGATAAATATCCAGCATCACCCATTCTTTAAGTTTCTCAAGCATCAACAGAACTGGACGCAAGTTCATCCCAAGAATATTGCCAAAATAGAGATAAATGATACCGGCAACTAATGTAGCGGGTGCGCCGACTGCGCAAAACATCACAATCGCGGCGGTCAGGGGATCGCCCTGGCTGGTCATCTGCCAAATCCCCTGTAAGAGATTGGCATCGATGCGAGTGCCCAGCAAATAGATGCGCACTAAGGGTTCTGAAAACGCGACGGGCATCAGTAACAACATGGCGACGGCCATCGCCGCCAGGCGCGTTAGAGACCAGTCGCGCCCATGGTAAATTTTTGCGTCGCAGCGCGGGCAGTACGCGCTTTGCGATGATTTAACCAACGGTAACGAGAAAAGGGTATCGCATTGGGGACAACGCTGATAACGTGCCTGCGGTACAGCATGGCTAATGGCGTGTATTTTCATGTTTCATCGTAAGCAGGGAATACCGTTGGCTCATGGGGTATCTCAATGGATTATGAAATATTCGTTAAGCGTATAGTAATTCATGGAATGATACACCTTGTGGCATAACGCATTTAGTGCTTATTTTACTATGCTATGCAGTTGAGTAAGACAACATACTATGGTTAATCAATGAACAAAGAACAATTTTACGCGGACTTAAACCGCGATTTTAGTGCGCTAATGGCAGGTGAAACAAGTTTTCTGGCTACGCTTTCCAATACCAGTGCATTGCTGTTTGAACGTCTGGAAGGTGTTAACTGGGCAGGCTTCTATCTATTAGAAGGCGACTCTCTGGTTCTTGGGCCATTCCAGGGCAAAATCGCTTGTGTCCGGATCCCGGTAGGAAAAGGAGTGTGCGGTACAGCGGTATCTACCAACAGCATTCAGTGCGTTGAGGATGTGCATGCTTTTGATGGTCACATCGCGTGTGACGCTGCCAGTAACTCTGAAATCGTACTGCCGTTGACAGTAAACGGCGAGGTAATAGGGGTTCTGGACATTGATAGCACTGAGTTTGGGCGCTTTACTCCTGAAGACCAACTCGGCTTATCTCAACTGGTAACGCAGCTTTCGCTGGTGCTTGCCGACACGGATTTTAAAAAATTCTTCACTCGATAGCATGATAAACAACGGATAACGTGGCATTTGCTGATAGCGTCATTATAATGTCGCCTGTTCATGCCTGCGGATTGTTGGCAACTCCGTTGTAATCAGGAAATTTCATGGAAAATCAACCTAAGTTGAATAGTAGCAAAGAAGTCATTGCCTTTTTGGCAGAGCGTTTCCCAAAGTGCTTTAGCGCTGAAGGTGAAGCCCGCCCCCTGAAGATTGGTATCTTCCAGGATTTAGTCGCGCGTGTTGAAGGGGAGATGAGCCTCAGTAAAACTCAACTTCGCTCCGCGTTACGTCTTTATACTTCAAGCTGGCGTTACCTGTACGGTATCAAAGTCGGCGCAATCCGTGTTGATCTCGACGGTAACCCTTGTGGTGAACTTGATGAGCAGCATGTTGAGCATGCTCGTAAGCAGCTTGAAGAAGCAAAAGCT
Organism: Buttiauxella sp. B2; assembly: GCF_006376615.1. Classification (GTDB taxonomy): domain Bacteria; phylum Pseudomonadota; class Gammaproteobacteria; order Enterobacterales; family Enterobacteriaceae; genus Buttiauxella. Next base: position 337,722 of record NZ_VEXQ01000001.1, on the reverse strand, counting down.
CGTGTTCAGGCACAGCGCGCAGAACAGCAAGCGAAAAAACGCGAAGCAGCATTGGCTAATGGTGAAACCGTTACTGATAAGCCTCGTCGCGATCGCAAGCCACGTCCTGCTCCGCGTCGTCCTGAGACTACAGAACGTAAACCACGTGCAGAAAAACCGGCGCCTCAGGCTCCGCGTGAAGAAGAAAAACGCACTCCGGTTACAGACATTACTGCTTTGCAGGTGGGTCAGGCAATCAAAGTCAAAGCGGGTAATAACGCGATGGATGCCACTGTACTGGAAATTACCAAAGATGGCGTCCGTGTACAGCTGACTTCTGGTATGGCAATGATCGTACGCGCAGAACACTTGCAGTTCTGAAACGGAGGCCAGACCCGGGCATGAACAAACTCTTTAAGCGTACGGCGGTCGCTAGTCTGTTGTTTCTTGCAGGTAGCGCACTGGCCGTCGAAAACATCACGAGTGCTTCTCAAATCCCGCAGTTAAAGGAAGAGACGCAGCACTCAACGGTGAGTGAGCGTGTAACTTCACGCTTCACTCGCTCGCATTACCGTCAGTTTGACCTGGATGAAAATTTTTCCGCGAAAATTTTCGATCGCTATCTAAACCTCCTCGACTATAGCCACAACGTCCTGCTTGCCAGTGACATTGAGCAATTTGTGTCGCGGAAGAAGCAAATTGGCGATGAATTGCGCACCGGCAAACTGGACGTTTTTTACGATCTCTACAATCTGGCCCAGAAGCGACGTTTTGAGCGTTATCAATACGCGCTGAAGGTGCTGGAAAAGCCGATGGATTTCACCGGCAAAGATACGTTCAATTTGGATCGCAGCAAATCACCGTGGCCTGCGAGCGTCGCCGAATTGAATACGCTTTGGGATAGCAAAGTTAAGTTCGATGAACTTAGCCTGAAACTGACAGGTAAAACGGATCAGGAAATTCGTGAAACACTGACCAAGCGTTATCAGTTTGCGATTCGTCGTCTGGCGCAGTCCAACAGCGAAGATGTTTTCTCCCTCGCGATGACGGCTTTTGCCCACGAAATCGACCCGCATACCAACTATTTGTCGCCGCGAAATACGGAACAGTTCAATACCGAAATGAGTTTATCTCTGGAAGGTATTGGTGCCGTACTGCAAATGGACGATGACTACACAGTTATCAATTCAATGGTCGCGGGTGGCCCAGCAGCAAAAAGCAAAGCGATCACCGTAGGTGACCGTATTGTTGGTGTTGGTCAAACCGGCAAGCCAATGATCGATGTTATTGGCTGGCGTCTTGATGATGTGGTTGCGCTCATCAAGGGGCCAAAAGGTAGCAAGGTTCGTCTTGAAGTCCTACCTGCAGGCAAGGGCACCAAAACGCGAGTGGTCACATTAACGCGTGAACGTATCCGTCTTGAAGACCGCGCGGTCAAACTGACGATTAAAACAATTGGCAAAGACAAGGTTGGCGTGCTGGATATTCCAGGTTTCTACGTTGGCTTAACCGATGACGTTAAAGTTCAGTTGCAGAAGATGGAAAAGCAGAACGTTAAGAGTGTGATCATCGATTTACGCTCTAACGGTGGTGGTGCATTAACCGAAGCTGTTTCACTTTCTGGCCTGTTTATCCCAGGCGGACCAGTTGTTCAGGTACGTGATAACAACGGTAAAGTACGCGAAGATAGCGATACCGATGGCGTTGTGTACTACAAAGGCCCGCTGGTCGTAATGGTTGACCGTTTCAGTGCGTCTGCTTCTGAAATCTTTGCTGCTGCAATGCAGGACTATGGACGAGCGCTGATTGTTGGTGAACCTACCTTCGGGAAAGGCACTGTTCAGCAGTATCGTTCTTTGAACCGAATCTACGACCAGATGTTGCGTCCAGAATGGCCTGCATTAGGTTCTGTGCAATACACCATCCAGAAGTTCTACCGCATTAATGGCGGCAGTACTCAGCGTAAAGGTGTAACGCCAGATGTGATGATGCCAACTGGTACTGAAGAGACGGAAACTGGCGAGAAGTTTGAAGATAATGCGCTCCCTTGGGATAGCATCAATGCTGCAACTTACGTTAAGTCAGGCGATCTCACCGCATTTGAGCCGCAATTGCTTAAACTGCATCAGGATAGAATCGCCGCTGATCCTGAATTCCAGTACATCATGAAGGACATTGCTCGTTTTAATGCCCTGAAAGAGAAGCGCAATATTGTGTCCCTGAATCTTGCTCAACGTGAGAAAGAAAACCAGGAAGACGATGCTACGCGTCTGGCTCGCATTAACGATCGTTACAAGCGAGAAGGTAAAGCGCCGTTGAAGAAATTGGACGACTTGCCGAAGGATTATCAAGAACCCGATCCTTATCTCGATGAGACGGTACATATCGCGCTGGACCTTGCAAAAATGCAGCAAGATAAACCAGTCGAGCAACCGGCTCCTGCTAAGTAACTCCTCCAACAGGCACAAAATTTTGTGCCTGTTTTTTTTACCTCTATCACGCCGCGTAAATCAATCTCTTCTGGAATGTAAAGTTATGTATTATTAACGACTTGGCAACGATGAATACTTGAAAATAGCAAGCTTGCCCCTACGATGTGGGGTAACGCAGAATGCGTATTTTTAACCGAGGTAAAAAGAAAATTATGATGCGTATCGGGCTTTTCCTGTTGACCAACCTTGCAGTCATGGTCGTTTTCGGGCTTGTGCTAAGCCTGACGGGGATCCAGTCAAGCAGCGTACAGGGTCTGATGATCATGGCGGTGTTATTTGGCTTTGGTGGTTCAATCGTCTCATTACTGATGTCCAAATGGATGGCATTGCGTTCAGTAGGCGGGGAAGTAATTGAGCAACCACGTAATGAAACAGAACGTTGGCTGCTGGATACTGTGCGTCAGCAGTCACAGCAGGCGGGTATTGCTATGCCACAAGTGGCTATTTACCATGCACCAGACATTAACGCATTTGCCACTGGCGCTCGTCGTAATGCATCGCTGGTTGCTGTCAGTACCGGTTTGTTGCAGAACATGAGCCGTGATGAAGCTGAAGCGGTTATTGCGCATGAAATCAGCCACATTGCAAATGGTGACATGGTAACCATGACGCTGATTCAAGGTGTTGTGAACACCTTCGTTATCTTTATTTCCCGAATCATCGCTCAGATCGCCTCAGGGTTCTTGTCCGGTAACCGGGATGAAGGTGAAAGCAACAACGGTAACCCGTTTGTCTATTTTGCGATTGCGACCGTCCTGGAACTGGTGTTTGGTATTCTGGCGAGCATCATCACCATGTGGTTTTCACGCCACCGTGAATTCCATGCGGATGCAGGTTCAGCAAAATTGGTCGGCCGTGAAAAAATGATTGCCGCACTGCAACGCCTGAAAACCAGTTATGAACCGCAAGAAGCCAGCAGCATGATGGCGTTTTGTATCAACGGTAAGGCAAAGTCTATGAGCGAATTGTTTATGACACACCCACCGTTGGATAAACGTATTGAAGCATTGCGTAACGGCGAATATTTGAAGTAGTCGTATAGAGAGTGAAAAAAAGCGTGCCAGCGATGGCACGCTTTTTTTATACCTGCGAGGCAGTGGTTTGAGACATGCGTAAACTACTGACAATCGCCGCGATTGTGGCGAAGCTTCCCGCCAGTAACAATGATGCGTGCGTTCCATGCACCGCAAAGAGGTTGAACATCAACGCCACCAGCGCCGCACCGCAACTCTGACCGAGCAACCTCGCAGTGCCTAGCATTCCGCTGGCACCACCGCTGCGGTGACGAGGAGCGGAAGAAATAATAGTGTGATTATTAGGTGACTGGAACAAGCCAAAGCCCGCACCACATAAAATCATGCGCCAGATAATATCGATATCCGTTGGGTTATACGGCAATAGAGCCAATGCAAACAGCCCGCAAGCCATCACAGCCAACCCAATCCCACCGAGCAAGCCGGCATGCACTCGCTCAATTAAATGGCCAGCAATCGGAGCCATTATCATCGTTGCGATGGGCCAGGGTGTGAGAAGCAGACCGGTTTCAACTTCGCTGCGCCCCAAAGTGGATTGCAGAAAGAAGGGGAGTGATACCATTGCCAACATCTGTGCGGCGAAGGAGCAAACTGAGGTCCCCATAGATAATGAGAAAACGGGAATGCGCAGTAAATCGACTGGCAACAATGGGAAAGGAAGTTTCAACTGGCGGCGAATAAAGAAGAAACCAATCACGACCAATGCAATCAGCTCCGCGATGATAAGCCAACCAGATTGTCCCTGAGCAAAGCCACTGATTGCTGATATCAATAAGCCGAACGTTAAGGCATTCATAATGGCACTTGGGATATCAAAGCGCTGGCCCTGCGATTTTTGTTGGTTAGCCGGCAAAAAACGCAATGCCAGAAATAACGCAAGAATGCCAATCGGGACGTTAATCAAAAATAACCATTTCCAGGAGGCGACGGAAAGAATGGCAGCGGCAATCGTTGGCCCTGCAGCTGATGAAACTGCGACAATAAAGGAGTTAATTCCCATACCTCGCCCCAGGAATTTTTGCGGATAAATAAGCCGGATGAGCGCGGTATTAACGCTCATTAATGCGGCACCACCAAAACCCTGAAGTACGCGCGCAAAGGTCAACATTGTTAGCGAGTCAGATAGCGCGCAGAAAAGTGACGTCATACAAAACAGAACGAGGCCGCATTGATAAACTCGACGATAGCCGAAAATATCGCCTAAAAAGGACATTGAGAGTAACGAAACAATAATCGCAATTTGATAACTATTAACAATCCAGATGGATTCTGCCGGGCTGGCATTCAGATCGTGAGCAATAGTGGGAAGGGCTACATTTGCGATGACACCATCGAGTACCGCCATGGTAATACCCAACGCAATGGCTAAAATAGCACCATAGCGCTGCGGCAAGGGCAGCCCATCTGCAAGAGTTTTATCCATAGGAAAAGTTTGACTTAATGCGTGATATATTCGAAGAGAAATAATAATAGCACTAAATTTAAGGGATATGTCGCAGATTTGTAACGAAATAGAATAGATTCATTGCGATGACATGGTAGTCAACTTATACTAAAAACCGGTTCTGATTTTTATAAAACAAATGCGATCGAGGTGATTTAATGGCAATCGCAGATCTGGATAAACAACCTGATTCTGTCTCTTCTGTCCTGAAAGTTTTTGGCATCTTACAGGCTCTTGGCGAAGAACGCGAAATTGGTATTACTGAATTATCGCAACGCGTAATGATGTCAAAAAGCACCGTCTATCGTTTTTTACAGACAATGAAATCCTTGGGTTATGTTGCCCAGGAAGGTGAATCTGAAAAATACTCGCTTACGCTTAAGCTCTTTGAACTTGGCGCGCGTGCATTACAAAACGTCGATTTGATTCGTAGTGCAGACATTCAAATGCGTGAACTGTCGCGTCTTACGAAAGAAACTATCCACTTGGGTGCGTTGGATGAAGACAGTATTGTCTATATCCACAAGATTGATTCGATGTACAACTTGCGTATGTATTCGCGCATTGGTCGTCGCAATCCGCTTTACAGTACTGCAATTGGTAAAGTCCTGCTTGCATGGCGCGATCGCGATGAAGTCCGTGAAATTCTGGCTGATGTGGAATACACCCGCAGTACGGAACGTACTATTACCAGCACCGATGAGTTACTGAAAGTCCTGGATACTGTTCGCGAGCAAGGATATGGCGAAGATAATCAGGAACAAGAAGAAGGTTTACGCTGTATTGGTGTACCGGTATTCGACCGCTTTGGTGTAGTGATTGCTGGTTTAAGTATTTCATTTCCAACATTGCGTTTTTCTGAAGACCGTCTTCATGAATATGTGGCGATGCTCCACGATGCCGCTCGTACTATTTCTGAACAAATGGGTTATCACGAATATCCATTCTGATGAAAACTCAAACGCCGCTCAATAGCGGCGTTTTTCTTATTGCCCATTATCGATAACATCACCACTTTTACGCAATACAGGGCAATCACTAAGCCCAATAATTCCACTTTCAGTATGAATGAATTGTGCAGTGATGACATTTCGTGCAGTCAGGTATTTGCATTGAAGCCCCAGACCTGCAGCATTTTCACGACTTCCAATCAGAACGCCATACCCAGAGAGGAGCATGCTGATCCACAACAGCGCTATTACAATAATAGAGCGAATCAAAATACGCATCTAACCCTCTTTTTATACAATCATCAAGATTCTAAGCGTAGCGGATAAGCCTGCAGTATCAATATGATGATTCTTAAATAATATGTGTTGGGGTTAGCTGTGGTTTAGGCTGTCTATGTCAGACTTTACATTTAATGGTGGCGGGGGGAGAAAGTAGTGAAAAAGTACAGATGGCTCATTTTGGTTGCAGTCTTTATTGTTTGCCTGCTGCTATGGACGCAAATGGTCAACGTGATGTGCGATCAGGATGTACAATTTTTTAGTGGCATCTGCACGATTAACAAATTTATTCCCTGGTAGTGTGTTTTTATCCAGATAGTGATTACCTTAAGGTACAGCAGGTGTAGAATGCTGGTTTTACTGAGGTGGTAAGATGAACGAATTAAGTATTGGTGCGTTGAATATTGTGTCCCTGACCGTTGCCCTGGTGGTACTGGTTATCGGCCTGGTTATTTGGTTTTTTGTAAACCGTGCGAGCAGCCGTACCAACGAGCAGATTGAGTTACTCGAAGAGTTGCTGGATCAACAAAAGCGACAAAATGCCCTGTTGCGCCGCTTATGTGAAGCAAATGAACCAGAAGTAGTAAAGGAAGAACAACCTATAGAGATTAAGGAAGATGATGTGGAAGAAGACGATTTTATTCGTCTGGTGGCTGAACGTTAATCCTTAAACACGCGGTTGTGTTGTTGGAGTGCCCATGCGGTGGAAAAATCCTTGGTTTGATCCCCAAAAATTTCATCATCAAATAGACGGCTTTCGTAATCTGGAATCAAACTTACGAAAACCGGGTGATGTTGAACGGTGGCGTAAAGAGCGAAAAGCACAGGGATTGCCTCATCCACCAACTGCGGGTTATGCTGCTTTCACTGAGCAGTGGTGGCAGAAAGCCGAGCTTAATGGCCGGGATGATCGTCTTTGGTGGCTAGGCCATGCAACAGCATTGTTGCGAATTAATGGCCGATATTTACTGACTGACCCTGTCTTTTCCCGGCGTGCTTCGCCTTTAACCATTGCAGGCCCTGAACGCAAAACACCCACACCGCTTCGTATCAATGAATTGCATCAACTCGATGCAGTTCTGATTTCACACAATCATTATGATCATCTGGACAGTTCTACAGTCCGTCAGATTGCCCACCGTTTTCCTGATACCCATTTCTTCGTTCCACTAGGTTTAAAGCGCTGGTTTACCCGCCGTGGCATTCGTCATGTGACAGAACTTGACTGGTGGCAGAGTTTTAGCTGGCAGGAAATGACATTTACCGCAGTACCTGCACAGCACTGGAGCATGCGTTCGTTCTGGGATCGCAATCGAAGTTTGTGGTGTGGGTGGATTATTGAAAGCGATAATTTGCGTATTTGGTTCAGTGGTGACACAGGATATACATCAGGGCTCGCGGATATTGCTTTACGCCGAGGTCCACTTGATGTGGCACTGATACCGATAGGTGCATATTCCCCGCGTTGGTTTATGAGCAGCCATCACATGGATCCGCAACAGGCTGTTATGCTTTGGCAACAGTTGGGCAAACCATTCACGGTTCCAATACATTGGGGAGTGTTTGAACTTGCTGACGAGTCCTTGGATATGCCGCCGCAAGAGTTGTTTGCAGCCTTAAAAGATGCAGGAGAAGAGAGTGGTCTTTTTGTACCGCTACGCATTGGTCAAAGTTTGCCCTTATCTAAAGTCGAAGTTTAAATAACATCCGAATTTTTTAAAGCGATATATTGATAGCCTAAGGCATTTATATTATACGGCTTATAAAGCGAAACATTTTTATTGCATCACTATGGCGCAGCGTGTCATTAAACTTTCATTATTTTGGTGCAATATAAATAGCTGACTGCTCAAGCTTTATTCATTCTGCAATTATTCGCTATTTCATTTATCTATTTAACTCTTTCTTTGGCTGTACTGCATTGCTCATTTTTTGAATAGCTATGCTAAAAAAATCATAAGCATAATGACTATTTTGTCGATTTTTTTGCGCTTCGCCTGGACGAAAAGATATCTTTAGGCTATGGTAAAAATGTTGTCTGCGGTCGCCATTTGCATACATGGAATTCTGTTTGTTCAGTGTTAATTTTATGCACATTTTGTGCATTTCATTTTCATGAACAATATGCGTTTCAGAATTTGTGCGACAGATCGATACATACCGAAAAATGGCTTGCCATTGATTGCGTTGTATGTGATAACACTTTGGGTTAAACGAGGTACAGTTCTGTTTATGTGTGGCATTTTCAGTAAAGAAGTCCTGAGTAAACACGTTGTCGTTGAATACCGCTTCTCTGCCGAGCCTTATATTAGTGCCTCATGCAGTAATGTCTCTGTTTTAGCTAAGTAATGCCTGCGCCTGCGGGCGAAGAAAACAATCTAAGGAATTTTGCAAAATGGCAAAGATTAAAGGTCAAGTTAAGTGGTTCAACGAGTCTAAAGGTTTTGGTTTCATTACTCCTGCTGACGGCAGCAAAGATGTGTTCGTACACTTCTCTGCAATCCAGGGTAACGGCTTCAAAACTCTGGCTGAAGGCCAGAACGTTGAGTTCGAAATCCAGGACGGCCAGAAAGGCCCTGCAGCAGTTAATGTAACTGCTATCTAATTCGTTTGAATTAGACCTGGCGCGAATAACGCCAAATTCTGATAAAAGCCCTGCTCATGTAGCGGGGCTTTTTCATAAAGAAATCTTATCAAATATTTTTCCAGATGTTTCTGTAAACCGCTTGCAGTTATGTTTTGTAGCAAAGCAGCGCATCTTGTAGCACTGTTCCTGTCTGGTTAATTTCCTCATTATGTTTAAACTTTCAATTGCTTAGTTGCTGATGAGGATTGAACGTGAGAAAAATCGCCCCTGGTATCGTGGGTAACTTTATTCAGTGGCGTTTTGCTCTGCTTTGCTTCGCTATATTTATGTGCCTGGTATTCTTGCTAGGGCGCGTTGCGTGGCTGCAAATCATCTCGCCAGATAATCTTGTTAAGCAGGAAGACATGCGTTCGTTACGTGAAGAACCCATAGTGGTTCCCCGCGGCATGATAGAAGATCGCAATGGCCGACCTTTGGCAGTCAGTGTGCCGGTAAAAGCCATTTGGGCTGACCCTAAAACGGTAATGGAAAAGGGCGGCGTGCAAGTTACTAGCCGCTGGCAGGCACTTGCGACAACGCTACATATGCCGCTCGATGACATTGCTTCACGTATTCGCCGCAACCCAAGTGACCGATTTATCTATCTCGCCCGTCAGCTTGACCCACAACAAGCACAGTATATTGAAAGCCTAAAACTGCCGGGAATTTCATTGCGTGATGAATCACGTCGATTTTATCCAGCGGGGCACATCGCTGCGAATTTGCTTGGCTTTACCAATATTGATGACCAGGGAATTGAAGGTGTTGAAAAGAGTTTCAATCGCCAACTTACGGGCAAAACTGGTGAGAGATTAGTACGTAAAGACCGGCATGGTCACGTTATCGAAAATATCACTGAGAACCCGGCAAATCCTGCTCATAATCTGATGCTGAGCATTGATGAACGTTTGCAAACGGTGACTGAAGATGCGCTGAGCAATGCTGTTTCATGGAATAAAGCCGAGTCCGCCGCTGCCGTTATTCTTGATGTGAATACTGGCGAAGTATTAGCGATGGCGAGTTGTCCAACCTTTAACCCGAATAACCGGGATGGCGCCACTCTGGACGATTTCCGAAATAGGGCAATAAGTGACACGTTTGAACCGGGTTCAACTGTTAAACCGATGGTTGTAATGACTGCATTGCAGCAGGGTATCGTTCAGCCAGATAGTGTGGTGGATACACACCCCTACATGCTTGATGGTCATCGCATCCGTGATGTGGGCTACTACCCGCAACTTACATTGACGGGTATATTGCAAAAATCGAGTGATACCGGCGTTTCACGTCTTTCGCTGGCAATGCCTATTCAGAAGCTGCTGGATACATATAAAAACTTTGGTTTTGGTATGCCTACTGGGCTGGGTCTGACAGGGGAAAGTAGTGGGCTATTACCACATCGTAAGTTCTGGGGCGAACTGGATCGGGCAACATTCTCCTTTGGGTACGGTTTGATGGTCACACCGCTACAACTTGCACATGTTTACGCAACCATCGGCAGCTTTGGTATTGCCAGACCACTTTCGATAACTCGTGTCGATCCGCCTGTTGTTGGGCAACGAGTTATGTCAGAAACCATTGCTCATCAGGTTGAACATATGATGGAAAGTGTGGCTCTGCCTGGCGGCGGAGGCATTAAAGCAGCAGTGCGTGGTTATCGTGTCGCGGTGAAAACGGGGACCGCAAAAAAAATTGGCGATGATGGGAAATACATCGATAAATACATTGCTTATACCGCCGGAGTGGCTCCAGCCAGTAATCCACGTTTTGCGTTGGTGGTAGTAATAAACGATCCTGAAAATGGGGCTTACTACGGCGGTGCGGTTTCTGCACCGGTATTTAGCCAGATTATGAGTGACGTTCTACGCCTGGAAAATATTGAACCTGATGGCTTACCGCCAGGAGATACAAATTTAACGGTATTAATTAAACCGCAGGGCAATGACTCTGCCGGTTAGTTGCTTTTCGAACCAAGGTGTTTAGCGGTACACTTGCGCCCTTTATGATTTACTGGAGTTCTCATGTCCTATCTTTGCCCGCTTTGTCATTCACCGCTTGCTCCCGAAGGGAAGAGTTTTGTTTGTCCGCAAGGCCATCAATTCGATAAGGCAAAAGAGGGCTACGTGAATTTGCTGCCTGTTCAGCACAAACGTTCAAAAGATCCAGGTGACAGCAGCGAAATGATGCAGGCGCGCAGAGCATTTCTGGATGCCGGGCACTACCAGCCACTACGCGAAGCGATTTGCCAGATATTAGAACAGGCTGCACCTGTGACTTTGCTGGATATTGGCTGTGGGGAAGGGTATTACACTGCGGGTTTTGCGCAGGTCGCTGCAACACAAAATGGAACAACCTGGGGATTAGATGTCGCGAAAGTAGCGATTCGCTATGCGGCAAAACGTTATCCGCAGGTGCAGTTCTGCGTGGCATCAAGCCATCGTTTACCGTTTGACGACAATAGTCTCGATGCCGTGGTCCGTATTTTCGCACCCTGCAAAGCCGAAGAATTAGCACGTGTTGTAAAACCGGATGGTGTGGTTATTACCGCAACACCAGGCCCGCGTCATTTGATGCAGCTTAAAGGTTTAATCTATGACACCGTGGTGCTACACAGTACTGAATCTGAGTCACTACCAGGATTTGTTGCCGAACAAACACAACAAATTGGCTGGCCAATGACTTTACAAGGGAATGAAGCCGTTGCTCTACTTCAAATGACGCCGCTTGCATGGCGTGCACGTCCCGAAGTCTGGGAAACCTTAACGGCTGAAACGGCATTCAATTGTGAAACAGATTTTGTGATTCGCGTTTGGCGACGCGAATCTTTAGCGTAATGTACTGAAATGGCTGTAAAGAATCTGACAACCAATCCCAATTAGGACCACGCCGCCGAGAATTTCGGCGCGCTTTCCGAGCAATGGGCCAATAAAACGGCCCAACATGATACCCAGTGTGGACATGATCATTGTCGCACAGCCAATCGCCAATGCAGTTTCGATAATATTGACTTGTAGGAACGCCAGGCCAACACCAACAGCCATTGCATCAAGGCTTGTGGCTATTGCGGTGGTCACTAGCAACCAAAATCCGTGACGTTGAAGCTTTGGTGCTTCTTCTGCATCGTTACCGCGAACACCTTCATATACCATCCTGATACCAAGAAAAACGAGCAGGATAAAGGCGACCCAATGGTTCCATTCCAGCACAACCTGACTTGCCAAAAGACCCAGACACCAACCAATAAGCGGGGTGAGTGTTTCGATGACACCAAAGATAAGGCCAGTTCGTAACGCTTCAGAAAACTTAGGTTTGTGGAGTGAGGCACCTTTCCCGATTGATGCAGCAAAAGCATCCATCGACATGCCGAAAGCGAGAATAATAGTAGCGGAGAGATTCATGCAAACGCCTCAGTTGGGAATATCCATATACACGCCGCCATCCCCAACTTAAATGATGGTTACGTGCCTATGGTCTCGCCTACTCAGTGCTTGAGTCGTACATGCCACGTTTTATTCTTGATAGAATAAGGAACGAGTATGTTGACATGTACATTTTCGCAATGGCGAAAATCGGCTACTCCCCAACGACGGACGCAACCTTAACATGTTTTTCAAAGATAAAACAATAATTGAGGGCTATTATTCTTGACACTCAAGTGATAACGATTTTCATTTGCTTTATAAGGTAAATGAAACGTTAATACAAGAGCACATTAACTGTGCGAAATAGCAGTGGCTATATTTAGTGGTTGTACAAAAAATATCAAAATATAGACTTTGCTATATCTATAATTTATTGATTATTAACCATTAGTTTGTATATTTTTTCCAGGTCATCAATATTTTTTACGCGGATAAGCAAACGCCGTTGTTCTAATTGCATGACCAAAACACCGTCTTCAGATAAATTCATCTCTTTAATTCGAGAGTATAAAATCCATACGTTTGCAAAGAAGAAGCCATCTGTTTTGAATAATAATTTAGGCTGTCGAATCCACGAAATATAAATAGCAATCAAGGCCAGAGCAGTTAATAACCAGGTGGTGATAGGGGTTCCGTGATTGGCCACGTTGTTATAGATGAGGATCACGACCAGACCCACAAAGATGGTGCTGTCGATGCGATTGCGGCGCAGCAGGGTGATTTTAAGCAGGGTTTTTCCCTTGAGCTTATCCATGATGAATTCATCGTAAACCGCCCAGGCAAGCAAAAGCACAATAAATACCAGCAAGACCACGTCTGTTAACGTCATGACACCTCCCTTACATAATAAAAAACCGGGGGCAGGCCCCCGGTTGAACTCACAAAGTTAATTACAGACCCAGTAGGCCGATAGCATAACCGACAATACCAATAACGAAGAAGCCCATGATTATCCACAGCGCGTTGACTTTCTTACGCAGCAGCCACATACAAGCAAACGTTAACAGCAATGGTACAAGGCCTGGCATCAACTGATCGAGGATCGTTTGAACTGTGGTCACTTTAACTGCACCGGTTTGGTCGGTTATTTTCGACACGACCAGCGGTATATTAACGTGTGTCCACTTGTTAACCAGCGCCCCCATGACAAACAGGCCAAGAATTGACGCCCCCTCTGTCAGTTTTTGCAAGAAGCCGCCGCCCATATCCTTAACGATATCGATCCCTTTACGGTAACCGTAAGCGACACCGTAATAACGAGTCAGCAAACGTACCGCGTTGAACAAGATGAAGAACAGTAGCGGACCCAGCAGGCTACCGCTCATTGCAATACCTGCCCCCAGAGCTGCGAATACTGGACGAACAGTACCCCAGAAGATTGGGTCACCTACACCCGCCAGCGGCCCCATCAAACCAACTTTGATACCGTTAATGGCACCATCGTCAATCTCTGCACCGTTAGCACGTTGTTCTTCCATCGCAAGCGTTACACCCAGTACTGGTGCTGCTACATACGGATGGGTGTTAAAGAATTCCAGGTGACGTTTTATCGCTTGTTTGCGGGCATCGTTATTCTCAGGATACAGGCGTTTGATTGCCGGAATCATCGAGAAGCAGAAACCCAGCGCTTGCATACGTTCGAAGTTCCAGGAACCCTGGAAGAGGTTCGAACGCAGGAACACGCTACGAATATCACTTGGGGTGAGTTTCTTCTCAGTAGTCGTTGTTTTGGTGGTATCAACCATTTCGCTCACCTATTAATCTAATTCGTTATCGAGATCGTTAGAACCAGCAACCTGCGCTGGGGCTGCGGAACGGTTGTATTTAGGACTGAGTTGGATGTACAGAATTGCCATCACTGCACCAATTACGCCCAACGCAACCAGGTTGAAGTTGGTAAATGCTGCGGTAACGAAGCCCAGATAGAAGAAAGGCATCAGGTAGCCTGCGCGCATCATGTTGATGACCATCGCATAACCCACTACAACAATCATGCCACCGGCGATGTTCAGACCGCTGGTTACCACTTCAGGAATGGCGCTCAGCAGGTTCTGCACTTCACTGGTACCGACGGAAATTGCGACGATAACGGCAGGAATTGCGATACGCATTGCTTGCAAGAACAGAGAGGAAACATGGATCCAGGATAGTGCTGATAAATTCCCGTTTTCGGCGGCTTTATCTGCTGCGTGCTGGAAGCCCACAGTAATAGTACGAACGATAATTGTCAGTACCTGGCCTGCTGCTGCCAACGGGATTGCCAGAGCGATACCAGAACCGATGCCCTGATGTCCGGCTATAACCAGAATGGTTGAGATAATTGACGCAAGGGCCGCATCGGGCGCAACTGCCGCACCAATGTTCATCCAACCCAGAGCGATCATTTCCAGCGTACCACCGATAATAATACCGGTTTTCATGTCACCTAGTACCAGACCAATTAAGGTACAGGCGACCAGCGGACGGTGGAACTGGAATTCATCGAGCACCGACTCCATACCGGCAATACAGGCTACGATAAACACCAGCACAATCTGAAGAGTGGTAATCTCCATTGTACTTCTCCTATGACGTATGACTTAAGTGTGAAAACTGAGCAAAACGTTGAATCAAGCAAATCACATCGGTAATTAGCTTTTCACCTTCGCGATCAGATCCATCATTTTCAATTTTTGATCGGTTGAAACTTTACGGGCTTCCAGCTCAATGCCACGCTCGTTCAGTTTCTTAAAGGCTTCAATATCTTTTTCATCGACAGAGATAGCATTGTTGACCTGGGTTTTACCCTGGCGGAACGCCATACCACCGATATTGACTGACTTAATATTCACACCACCTTCCACAACACGCTCAACGTCAGTTGGGTTAGTGAAAAGCAGCATCACACGGTCGCCTGCATATTTCGGGTTGTTATAAACGCGGATCATTTTGGCTACGTCTACAACATGCGCAGTAACGCCTGGAGGAGCAACCTGAGTCAGCAGCGTTTTACGCACGGTATCAGCCGCTACTTCGTCACTGACGACGATGATGCGGGTAACGTTAGTTTCTTTAGTCCAGCGGGTTGCCACCTGGCCATGAATTAAACGGTCGTCAATACGTGCCAGACCAATATTCATGTAATCATTTGGGCCCATTGGTTTTGCGGGTGCAGAAGCTTTAGGTACAGCGACTGCTGCAACCGGGGCCGCTTTTTCAACAGGTTTCGCTTTAAGGGCTTTCACCCCTTCACGGCCTGTTTCCACGGCCAGAGCAACCAACTCATCAAATGAAGGATTATCATCCCGAGCCATCAACGTTTCTACCAGCATCGGAATGTTGACCCCGGCGACGACTTCGTAATGCTCTTTATCGACGACAATACGGCTGGCCGCATTGAACGGGCTTCCGCCCCAGGTATCGACGAGAAACAGCACACCTTTGTCGGTTTTCAGGTTTGCCAGTTGAGCGTTGTACTTCTCGATCAGAGTTTCGGCGTTTTCACCGGGAACGAAATCTATCCAGCCAACATTTTCCTGTTCGCCTAATAGCATCTCTGCGGTTTTCAGCAATTGTTCTGCTGCCCAGCCATGCGTGCCTATGACAATAGCAATAGTCACTTGCTACCTCCTGTGTTGGTCATAACCACACCCTTAAATGGGTGTTTTGTAGATTATCCGTTTCATAAAGCGAATCGATTCAGATAACGGTATGAGTGAAGATGTGCAACTTGAGACGGATTTATTTTAGACAGTGAAAAAAATATTTTATGTGATGAAGATCCGTAATTTAGCTTTGTTACAAACATTCTGAATTGCGGTTCAAATTATAGACTTGGTCAATGACAGTAAAATTGCAAAATCAGGTAAATCTTTGCAAAAGGGTATTTTGCTCTGATATTGTTTACTTCTCGTTTAATTGCTAAGGAGTAAAGGGCTGTAGCCCACCGTATGGACCGTCACCGACGTCATTTCAATTTCAGGTCTGAATGTTCAGTCCTTCACATTGGCGTTTCACGCCCCGTAAATACCTCAACTCAACCTTTTGCGTCCACGTTATGCAGGACGCCGCTTAGTTATTTCCAAAGCAGGAGCTTGTCATGGAACTCTTAATGGATCCCCAGATCTGGGTGGGTTTACTGACGCTTATCGTGCTGGAAATAGTGCTGGGTATTGATAACCTGGTCTTTATCGCCATTCTTGCAGATAAACTTCCGCCGAAACAAAGAGATAAAGCCCGGCTTATCGGTTTATCCCTGGCTTTGGTGATGAGACTAGGTTTGCTGTCATTAATTTCATGGATGGTGACGCTCACCCAACCTCTGTTTAGCATCGCCAACTTTATGTTCTCCGGACGTGACCTCATCATGCTTTTCGGTGGTTTGTTCTTGCTGTTTAAAGCAACAACAGAGCTACATGAGCGGCTGGAAAATCGCCAGCATGATGACGGGCATGGGAAAGGTTACGCCAGCTTCTGGGTTGTGGTGTTGCAGATTGTCGTGCTGGATGCGGTGTTCTCACTGGATGCGGTGATTACTGCTGTTGGGATGGTGAACCACTTGCCAGTAATGATGGCTGCCGTAGTCATTGCGATGGGTGTGATGCTGATGGCGTCAAAACCATTAACGAATTTTGTTAACCAACACCCGACGGTCGTGGTGCTGTGCCTGAGTTTCTTGTTGATGATTGGTCTGAGCCTGGTGGCAGAAGGCTTCGGTTTCCATATTCCTAAAGGCTACCTGTACGCCGCGATTGGCTTCTCGATTATTATCGAATTTTTCAACCAGGTTGCGCGCCGTAACTTTATTCGCCATCAGTCTAATGTACCCCTTCGAGCCCGTACGGCTGACGCGATTCTGCGCTTGATGAATGGCAAACGCCAACAGCGTACGCAAAATGAAGACAACAAGACGATCACGCCAATTGAAGCGGAATCTTTTGCTGAAGAAGAGCGCTATATGATTAACGGTGTGCTGACTCTGGCATCTCGTTCGTTGCGCAGCATCATGACGCCACGAGGTGAAATTTCATGGGTTGACGCCGATAAAACAACGGCTGAAATCCGTGAACAATTGCTTGAGTCACCGCACAGTCTGTTCCCGGTTTGCCGTGGTGAGCTTGATGAAATCATCGGTATTGTGCGGGCGAAAGAGCTGCTGGTGGCACTGGAAAATGGTGGAGATGTGGCAGGGATAGCCGCTCAGTCACCGGCTATCGTGGTTCCGGAAACGCTTGATCCGATCAACTTATTGGGCGTGCTGCGTCGTGCTCGCGGTAGCTTCGTTATCGTGAACAATGAGTTTGGTGTGGTGCAGGGGTTGGTCACGCCACTGGACGTCCTGGAAGCGATAGCTGGCGAATTCCCGGATGCTGACGAAACGCCAGAAATTGTGCGTGATGGCGATGGCTGGCTGGTTAAAGGTTCAACCGACCTGCATGCGATTCAGCAACACCTGGATATCAATACGCTGGTTAACGACGATGAAGATATCGCCTCGATTGCCGGTTTGGTTATCTCGGTGAATGGCCAGATCCCGAAAGCAGGTGACGTGATAGAACTGGCTCCGCTTCGCATTCAGATTGTTGAAGCCAACAATTACCGCGTGGATCTGGTTCGTGTGGTAAAAGAACGCTCTGAGCATGAAGATGAAGAAGAGTAAGTTAGCGTAGCGGGATGACTGGAACAGGATGTCCCTTACGTCGAGGAGGGGGGGTATTGTTCCCCCTGAGCCAGCGAGGAAACTCGCTCAATGGCATTGGCCGCGCATATAAATAACCTTGCAGTACATTCACGCCGTGGCTACGCAAATACTCTGCCTGCTGCGGCGTTTCAACACCTTCCGCCACTAACTGAATTCCCAGCCGCTGTGCCAAAGCAATAATAATATCGGTTATCGTCGAATTCACCGCATCCGTCCCAATCGCCGCAGTAAACGATTTATCTATTTTCAGCACATCTGGATTCAGTGTTTCCAGATAAGCTAACGAACTCTGCCCGGTACCGAAATCATCAATTGCCAAATTCACGCCCATACGATGCAGATCACGAACGACACGATGATCAACATCGGGCAAGGCATCTCGTTCAGTTAATTCCAGAGTGAGTTTCTGGACGGCTTTAGCCGGTAACCAGTAGCGCCGCAGATCGGCGATAATCACACCTTCATGGAAATGGCTAGCTGCCACGTTTATGCCAATGTGGAAATCGCGCGTTTTTGGAAAAATATCGATATGACGTACCGTTTCTTCGAGCACGAAGCGGGTCAATGGGGCTATCAGATTTTGCTGTTCCGCAAGAGGAATAAATACGTCAGGGGGTATCCAGCCCTGGCGTGGATTATTCCAACGCAATAGCAACTCTACTCCCACACATTGAAGATTGCGTGCACTAAGCAGAGGCTGGCAAAAGACTTCGAACTCATGCAAGGCAAGTCCAACGTTAATTTCCCATGAAAAACTCATACGATTTGCGGTGGCAAGCCAAGCGATATAGCCAATCAACATACTGAGAATTAAAGCCAGCGGCAGTTGAGTCGGCAGGTTGCTTAATGCTAAAAGACCCGGTGGTGGCCCAATGGTGGTGACGGAAAATGCGAACCTTTCGGAAGCCATTTCATGGCTAACCTCTCCCTCTGCAACGGTAATTCTTTGCAGCAACCCTTTGCCATACTCAAGGTGTGAATCCGCAACATTCAACACAGCACGCGATACCCATGGGCGTTCTGGTTCTAGTATTAATCCTGTCAGCAACTCAATATTGATAGTTTGTATGACGCCATCACGGCTGCTGTTTTCTGCAGGCGTCCAGGACAGCAGGATCGGCGTCCCTTTCAGTAACGTATGGTCTATCGAAAGGTATAGCAGTGGGAGAGCTGAGGGTAATCGCGGTTGAAGCAAGTTAATAGGGACCGCCTGCGGGCCAAAAATACTTGAGCAGTAAAGAATACCATCTTTAATTAACCCGATGGAACGCACCGTTTGCAAGCGTGCAGCATGCTCAAGCATCTTTACTTGTGCGGTCTGACAGGACATTCCTACCAAAGGAGTAATGTCTTTATTCGTATCTCCCAGGGGAATAAGAATACTTTCCAGCGTACTGATAACGCGCTGATTAAATGACAGCATATGCTGTTCATTGACTTTTCGTTCAGCCACGAAGCGCGCACTAAGTGTCAGGAACAATGCCAGAATAGCTAACCCAATGCAGACAATTAAACGCCTGCGACGATAACTCCGTAATATGCGTTGTGCCGTCTGCGTCTGCATCAGCGATCACCCTGTTTAGAACCGTGACCGAAATCGGCACACAGAACATTCCAAGTGTAGTGGGGGATTGGACACATGATGGGAAAATCATACTTTTACATGAAAGCTAATTCTTTCTTTCGCACAAGCGTCGCATATATGACGCTTGTTATTGTTGTGAATGTCTAATCAAACAGTTGGTTTATTAAACTTAGGTGGGTTTTGAAACCGGCCTTCATTGCTTCATCATCAAGCAGAAAATGAGGATTGTGGACATTCCGCACCGCACCTTTATCCGGTTTTTTGCTACCGATGAAAATAAAGCAATCGGGAACATTCTGCTTATCGGACGAGAAGTCTTCGCTACAGTGGATGCTGTGGGTCGAGTTGCCATCGGCACAATATTGCGTTATCTGGTCGCAGAAGTCTGATTTGACAGCGACAGCGCGGCAATGTTTATTAGCGCTGCGACAGGAATGTCAGAAGTACCCATGATAGAAGTTGGCCCTCTTTTCAGAGGGCCAGAAGGGGATTAGTCACACTGCACTTTAATTGCCAAACCACCGCGTGACGTCTCACGGTATTTGGAGTTCATGTCTTTGCCTGTCTCGTACATGGTTTCAATAACCTTATCGAGGGAGACACGTGGTTCGCTGGTACGACGCATCGCCATACGGGTGGCGTTGATGGCTTTTACGGAAGCAATGGCGTTACGTTCGATACACGGCACCTGAACCTGTCCGGCAACTGGGTCACAGGTCAAACCAAGGTTATGCTCCATACCGATTTCAGCGGCAACACAAACTTGCTCTGGGCTTGCGCCGAGGATCTCAGCAAGGCCTGCGGCGGCCATAGAGCAAGCCACACCCACTTCACCCTGACAGCCGACTTCTGCACCAGAAATAGACGCATTCATCTTATACAGCGCACCAATAGCACCGGATGCGAGGAAGTAACGGATATACGTGTCCGGGCTAACCGATTCGATAAAGTGGTCATAATACGCAAGCACTGCCGGTACGATACCGCAGGCACCGTTGGTTGGTGCGGTAACAACTCGTCCACCGGCGGCATTTTCTTCGTTAACCGCCAGCGCAAACATGTTCACCCAATCAACAACGATCATTGGGTCATTGGACAGTTTATCGCTGGAAACGAGCATGCGGCGTAACGCAGAAGCACGACGCGGAACACGCAATGGACCAGGCAGCACGCCCTCGGTGTTTACGCCGCGGTCGATACAAGCGCGCATGGTTTGCCAGACATTTGCAAAATACTCTTCAATTTCTTTACGGCTGTGCAATGCCAGTTCGTTCTGCATGATCACGCCGGACAAAGACATGCCCGTCTCTTTGCAGTGCTGAAGCATTTCTTGCGCAGAATTGAACGAATAAGGCACTACAACTTCGTCAGTGGCTTCTTTGCCGAAATGTTCTTCATCAACGATAAAACCACCGCCGATGGAATAATAGGTTTTGGTATAGATTTCTTGATCGCCGCTGAACGCGTGGATAGTCATGCCGTTTTCATGTAGCGACAGATTGTCGTTACGGAAACACATGCCGGAATCTTTCGGGAAATCGACTTCGTGTCGACCCTGCGCCAGCCACAAACGGCTGCGGGTTTCTACATCACGGATAAACGCCGGGATGGAATCAATATCAACGGTGGCAGGTTCGTTACCCGCAAGACCCATGATAATTGCGATGTCAGTATGGTGCCCTTTACCTGTCAACGACAGGGAACCGTAAACATCGACAGCAATACGTGTCGTGTCTTCCAGTAATCCTTTTTCGACCAGATCATCGACAAACAACTTACCGGCCTTCATCGGACCGACGGTATGGGAACTGGATGGCCCAATGCCGACTTTGAACATGTCGAATATGCTAATCACACTAAAACTCCTTTCAGGACACCGGCTAAATAAAATTTGCTGCTGTAAAATAGCAGCTGACTAGTTTAAAAATTTATTGCTCACTGTAGTAAACTATTCACATGAATTAAACTAATGGTTAACCTTAGCTGTAGTAATAATGACTAAAAAGCCACTCAAACACAGCGAGACACTCTGCTAAATATAGCCGTATTTGCAGAATTAAAGAGTGATCAGGGTTCCACACCTATCTGTAAAGCTAACTCCCGGATAATTCCGGCGGTCATTCCCCAGACAAAGTAATGCTGATACCAGGATAGCCACACGCGATGGGCGTTACCGCGGCGATGGATATCCAGAGGATGGTAGCGACCAAGCGTCAGCGCTTCCATTAATGGCATTTCAAAAACCGCTGCCACTTCATCTTCGCTTGCGCGGTAAGGCAAATTAGGGGGAATGATGCCGACCACAGGTGTGACCTTAAATCCCGTGACACTGTCAACCGGTGGCAGAGTACCAATCACTTCTACACTGTCAGGCGAAATAGCGACTTCTTCCCAGGCTTCACGAAGCGCTGCTGCAATTAAGGATTCATCACTCTCATCAACCGCGCCGCCGGGGAATGCTACTTGCCCGGCATGTTTACGCATCATGGATGAACGTTGTGTCAGCAACAGCCCAGGCTGTGGGCGGCGGACAATGGGGATCAGCACCGCAGCCTGGCGTTTATTACCACTCTGGTGGGTTACAGGCGGTTGCAACAGTTGAAAACGTGATAAAAAATCATTCATGGTCAGTGACAAACCAGACATCTCATCAACTCTCTAATTGAGGGAGGATACGGTTAACTTTATCAAAAGTTTCCTGATATTCCGCAGATTCAACACTATCAGCCACAATACCTCCTCCTGCTGAGCAATATAATTTTCCACCTTCAGCTGTAAGAGTCCTGATGGTGATGCTGGTATCCATGTTGCCGCAGAAGCTCAAATAGCCGATGCTCCCGCACCAGGCATTACGACGCTGGGGCTCTAATTCTTCAATAACTTCCATCGCCCGTACTTTTGGTGCGCCAGTGATAGACCCACCAGGGAAGCACGCACGTAGTAAATCTGTTGCCTTTAGATTCTGAGGTAGTTGCGCGGTGATCGTACTCACCAGATGATGAACCGCAGGGAACGGCTCAACGATAAATAACTCAGGGACTTTTACGCTACCGGGAATGGCGACACGTCCAATATCGTTACGCAGCAAGTCCACAATCATCAGGTTTTCTGCGCGATCCTTCGGCGAATTTGCCAGCTTTTCTGCCTGCTGCGCGTCGGCAACTGGATCTTCAAGGCGTGGCAAAGTGCCCTTAATTGGCCGCGTCTGGATGCTTTTGCCTTCCAGTAAAATGAAACGCTCTGGCGACAAACTCAGGATCACACTTTCTGGCAATCGAATAAACGCACTGAACGGTGCACGATTTGCTGCACTCAAACGCTCGAATGCCTCCCATTCATCACCTTCGTAGCTAGCCTCAAAACGCTGCGCAAGGTTTACCTGATAGCAATCACCACTTTTGAGATAATCCTGTACCTGACGGAATTTAAGTCCATACTGCTCGCGGGTCATATTCGACCGCCAGGCACCGGTCAGGTGGAACGGCTGGCGCGGGCTGTCAGGCGTCAGTGTTTCAAGGAAATGTTGGTGGGCGTCAATGTCCCCCCAACTGAGTAACGTCAACTGCTTATTTTGATGGTCGGCAATTAGAGCCCAGTCATAGATGCCAATCGCCATATCCGGTGTGGTGAGATCAGCCTGAGCATGTTCAGGTAATTTCTCAAAATGCCGGCCCAGGTCATAACCAAATAAACCCAGAGCACCTCCTAAGAAAGGTAACTCCGGGTGTGCTGCGGGCTGGTAACCGAAACTGTCTAGCGTTTGCTGCAAAAGTTGCAGTGGCGAGCCGTGATGAGTGGTGCTTACGCCTTCTGTGCAAATTGTCGTTTCAGCACCACGAGTCACTAAAGTTGCGCGCGGCTTGGCAACCAGAATATCAAAGCGATTATGGGGATGGTCAGCGAAGCCGGAATGCAGCAGCATTGCCCACGGTTTCTGCGCTAACGCTTTGAAAGTGTGTTGAACAGCATCTGGATGCCATGGGCGAGTACGAAAAGTTAGAGTTTGCAACGTCATAAACCACAACTAAAAAAGAGACAGATCATCCTGCTATTACGAGGAACCCTCTGGAAACCGTGAAAGCAGCGTGAAATAATTATCCCAGGCAATGTAACAGGAGTCGAAAATGATTTCAGGATTACCCGCATTATCCCATGAGCAACAGCAGAAAGCAGTTGAGCGTATTCAAGAGCTGATGATGAACGGCATGAACAGCGGTGAGGCGATAGCCATGGTCGCCGCAGAAATTCGAGCCAATCATACCGGCGAAATGGTTGCCGTCCGCTTTGAAGATGACGATGAAGGCAACGCTGAAGCTGACGAAGAAAATGATGATGGCACAGAAAGATATGTGGATAGATACGAAGAAAACGACGACGAATAACGCGAGCTTGCGCCCGCGTCGTTTCACACTGCTGCGATAATCTTAATTTCTACTTTGTAGCGCGGGTTCATCAATTTTGCCTGCACGGTACAACGTACCGGCGCATGACCCGCGACAACCCACTCATCCCAGGCCTTGTTCATCGCCGCAAAATCTGCACTTTCGGGCAAGAAAATCGTCGCATCGAGGATCTTACTCTTATCGCTACCTTGCTCTTGCAGCACAGTGTCGATTTGCGCAAGGGTATTCGCGGTTTGCTCATAGGCATCCGCATCCAGGTTTTCTGGCACACCGGTGTAGTACAGGGTGTTGTTATGGATAACCGCATCAGACCAACGTGCTTCCGGTTTTATACGCACAATACTCATCACTGTTTCCTTATCAGCTGGTTCATATTGCGCCACAGCCTGCCACAATCCGCAGACGGCTTCCACTGGCTTGCTGGATTAACATTGCCGGGGCTGACATAATCGCGGGCTAATCCAGGGGGTAATGTGATAGACGATTTCGCAGCAGACGGCCAACTCGCCATGGCGATAACAGGTTTTAAACCGCGTGAACCGCAACGGCAAATGGCCGAAGCCGTCGCCAAAGCTATCGTTTCCGGGCGTGAGTTGGTGGTGGAAGCGGGTACCGGTACCGGTAAAACCTACGCTTACCTGGCTCCGGCTCTGCGTTCAGGCAAAAAAGTTATTATCTCCACTGGATCAAAAGCACTGCAGGACCAGCTTTTTTCCCGGGATTTACCTACGGTTGCTCGGGCGCTCGACTTCAAAGGGCGTCTGGCTCTGCTAAAAGGGCGTTCAAACTATTTGTGCCTGGAAAGGCTGGAGCAACAGGCTCTGGCGGGTGGTGACTTACAAGTTCAGACGCTCAGCGATATCGTAAAACTCCGTGGTTGGGCGATTGAAACAGTGGATGGCGATATTAGCACCTGTGCAAGTGTTGCTGAAGATTCCACTGTCTGGCCGATGGTGACCAGCACCAACGATAACTGTCTTGGCCAGGATTGCCCGCTCTACAAAGATTGTTTCGTGGTGAAAGCACGTAAAAAAGCGATGGATTCTGACGTGGTGGTGGTTAACCACCATCTCTTTTTGGCCGATATGGTGGTGAAAGAGGGTGGCTTTGGTGAGTTGATTCCTGAAGCCGAAGTCATGATTTTCGATGAAGCCCACCAAATTCCAGACATCGCGAGCCAGTATTTCGGCCAGTCAGTGTCCAGCCGCCAGTTACTCGATATTGCGAAAGATATTTCTATCGCTTATCGCACAGAAGTCCGTGATGCCCAGCAGTTACAAAAAAGTGCTGACCGACTGGCGCAAAGTACCCAGGACTTCCGCTTGCAAATGGGCGACCCCGGCTATCGCGGCAATCTGCGTGAATTACTGGCCGAACCGTCTATTCAACGTGCGCTCTTGTTGCTCGATGACGCACTTGAGTTGTGTTACGACGTGGCAAAAATGTCTCTCGGGCGTTCTGCTTTATTAGATGCCGCCTTTGACCGGGCGGTGATTTTGCGTGCACGAATTAAACGCCTGAAAGAGGTTGATACGCCGGGTTACAGTTACTGGTATGAATGCAACTCGCGTAACTTCACATTGGCGTTAACGCCGCTCTCGGTTGCCGATAAATTCCAGGAAGTGATCAGCCAGAAAGCGGGAACCTGGATTTTTACCTCGGCAACGCTTTCGGTAAACGACCAACTCAGCCATTTCACTGAGCGTCTGGGAATTGCCAATGCCGAAACGCTGTTGTTAGCTAGCCCATTTGATTATGCCAGCCAGGCGTTGTTGTGCGTGCCGCGAGGCTTGCCAACACCCAATCAACCGGCTGCGGGCAGGCATCTGGCAAAAATGCTCAAACCACTGATTGAAGCTAACAATGGTCGTTGCTTCATGCTGTGCACCTCCCATTCAATGATGCGTGATTTGGCGGAGCAATTCCGCGCCAGCATGACATTACCGGTATTGTTGCAAGGTGAAACCAGTAAAGGCCAACTGTTACAGCAATTTGTTGATGCGGGTAATGCACTGCTTGTGGCGACCAGTAGTTTTTGGGAAGGGGTGGATGTGCGTGGCGATGCGTTATCATTGGTGATTATCGACAAACTACCGTTCACCTCGCCAGACGATCCATTACTAAAAGCCCGTATGGAAGATTGCCGCCTGCGTGGTGGCGATCCCTTCGAGGATGTCCAATTGCCTGATGCGGTTATCACTTTAAAACAGGGGGTTGGCCGCTTAATCCGCGACATTGACGATCGCGGAGTACTGGTGATTTGTGATAACCGCCTGGTGATGCGTCCATATGGCGCTGTGTTCCTCAATAGTTTGCCTCCGGCACCGCGTACACGGGATATAAATCGGGCAGTTGAATTCCTAAGCATCCGTCCGGCGCAGTAATTTGTGCCAGACTATGTTAAGATACGCGCCGATTTTTGACCCTATTTTCCCGCCAGAGGTTGGCAAAACATGCGAATTTTAGCCATCGATACCGCGACAGAAGCTTGTTCGGTTGCCCTGTATAACGAAGGGTCGTCCTGTGCCCATTTCGAACTCTGCCCACGTGAACACACGCAACGCATTCTGCCATTGGTACGCGATATCCTGGATGAAGGTGGTATAGCGCTTAACCAATTGAATGCGTTGGCATATGGGCGTGGTCCTGGCAGTTTTACCGGTGTGCGCATTGGCATTGGTATCGCGCAAGGGTTGGCGCTGGGTGCTGAGTTACCAATGATTGGCGTTTCCACTCTTGCCACCATGGCTCAGGGAGCATGGCGTATGACAGGTGCGACGCGTGTGTTGGCCGCAATCGATGCACGCATGGGTGAGGTTTATTGGGCTGAATATCAGCGTGATGAACAAGGTGTTTGGCACGGTGAAGAAACAGAAGCCGTGTTGAAACCAGAAGCGGTTACTGAAAGGTTGAAACAACTTCAGGGCGAGTGGGCTTACGTCGGCACTGGTTGGCAAGCCTGGCCTGATATGGCTCAGGAGAGTGAACTACTCATCTGTGATGGTGGCGTTTCACTTCCTGCGGCTGAAGATATGCTACCCCTGGCGATTCAGGCATTGAATGCCGGTCGCACTGTGGCGGTAGAGCACGCTGAGCCGGTCTATCTGCGTAACGAAGTAACATGGAAGAAACTTCCTGGCAGAGAGTAACACTCAACGTTTTCGTGAAGCGAAACTGAGTTAAGGAGAAAGGATATGGCTGGTATAAACGTCAGGATTGTTAGCCGATTAATGGCAACTGCGGCAGTCATTTTGCTCAGCGGTTGCGTCAGCATACCGGATGCCATCAAAGGCACCAGTGCTACGCCTCAACAGGATTTAGTGCGGGTGATGAATGCACCGCAGCTCTATATCGGGCAAGAAGCGCGTTTCGGCGGGCGAGTGGTGAACATTGATAACATGCAAGGCAGAACTCGTCTGGAAATCGCCACGGTTAACCTTGACGAAGGCGCACGTCCTCAATTGGGTGAGCCATCAAGAGGGCGCATCTACGCTGATGTAAATGGTTTCCTTGACCCGGTCGATTTTCGCGGGCAATTGATTACGGTTGTTGGGCCAATCACTGGCGTGGTCGACGGCAAAATTGGTGAGACTCCATACAAATTTATGGTGATGCAGGCGAATGGCTACAAACGTTGGCGTGTCGTACAACAAGTCGTCATGCCACCACAGCCGATAGACCCGTGGTTCTGGGGCGGGCCGTATCCTTACCGCGGTCGTTACGGCTACGGCGGAGGATGGGGTGGCGGTTGGTACAATCCAGGTCCAGCACAAGTGCAGACCATTGTAACTGAGTAACTGCTTGTTTTACTGTAAAATAGAGACAGCGGCATGCCCGCTGTCTCTTCATTTTCAGAATTGAATAAAAATAATTAGTGATGTGCTTCGCAACCTTAAATCAGTCTAATTAATAAACTGGTACGCTGAGTTAATATTATGTTAACGGCGTGTTTATATATTGGGGTTGTGATGACGACGAATAATAAATTCAGAGGTGGATCCTTGAAGAAGGTTTGGCTTAACCGCTACCCAGCCGATGTTGCGGCTGAGATAAATCCTGACCGTTATCAGTCCCTGGTTGATATGTTTGAGCAAGCAGCGGCACGCTATGCAGATCAAGCTGCGTTCATGAACATGGGCGAAGTGATGACGTTTCGTAAGCTGGAAGAGCGGAGCCGTGCGTTTGCTGCGTACCTGCAACAAGGTCTTGGCCTGCAAAAGGGCGACCGCGTTGCGCTGATGATGCCGAACCTGTTGCAGTATCCCATTGCGTTGTTTGGTATTTTGCGTGCGGGCATGGTGGTAGTGAATGTCAACCCGTTGTATACGCCGCGTGAACTCGAGCATCAACTTAATGACAGCGGCGCTAGCGCCATAATCATTGTTTCAAACTTTGCGCACACCCTGGAAAAAGTGGTTGATAAAACCCAGGTAAAACACGTTATTTTGACTCGAATGGGCGACCAGCTTTCAGCGGCAAAAGGTACGTTGGTTAATTTCGTTGTTAAATACATTAAGCGCCTGGTACCGAAATACCACCTGCCGGATGCCATTTCATTTCGTAGTGCTCTGCAACAAGGCTATCGCCTTCAATACATCAAACCAGAAATCATCAATGCCGATCTCGCATTCTTGCAATATACCGGCGGGACGACAGGTGTTGCTAAAGGGGCGATGCTGACACATCGCAATATGCTGGCGAACCTTGAGCAAGTGCGGGCCGCCTACAGTCCGCTGTTGTTTGAACGCAAAGAGCTCGTGGTGACGGCGTTACCGCTTTACCATATCTTCGCGTTGACCATGAACTGCCTGCTGTTTATTGAGATTGGCGGGCAAAACCTGCTTATCACCAACCCACGTGATATTCCGGGTCTGGTCAAAGAGTTGGCTAAATATCCATTTACCGCCATGACCGGTGTTAACACGCTGTTCAATGCACTGCTTAATAACAAAGAGTTCCAGCAACTCGACTTCTCCAGCCTGCACCTTTCCGCTGGTGGCGGGATGCCAGTACAACAAGTGGTTGCTGAACGTTGGGAAAAACTGACAGGGCGTTTCTTACTCGAAGGCTACGGCCTGACTGAGTGTGCACCATTAGTCAGCGCCAATCCGCACGATATGAATTACCACAGTGGTAGCATTGGGTTGCCTGTACCTTCCACTGAAGTGAAATTGATTGATGACGAAGGTGAAGAAGTCCCTCCTGGTGAACCTGGCGAGCTGTGTGTGAAAGGCCCACAGGTGATGCTGGGCTACTGGCAGCGCCCTGACGCAACGGATGAAATTCTTCAAGACGGTTGGCTACGTACTGGTGACATTGCGGTTATGGATGAAGAAGGCTTCATGCGCATCGTAGATCGTAAGAAAGATATGATTCTGGTTTCTGGCTTCAACGTCTATCCGAACGAGATTGAAGACGTTGTGATGCAACACAGTGGTGTGCTTGAAGTCGCGGCAGTGGGTGTTCCGAATGGTGCA
Source organism: Buttiauxella sp. B2 (assembly GCF_006376615.1). Classification (GTDB taxonomy): domain Bacteria; phylum Pseudomonadota; class Gammaproteobacteria; order Enterobacterales; family Enterobacteriaceae; genus Buttiauxella. The sequence continues at coordinate 308,351 of NZ_VEXQ01000001.1, read as the reverse complement.
TCTGGTGAAGCGGTTAAAATCTTCGTCGTGAAGAAAGATGCGTCACTGACTGATGAAGCGTTGGTCATTTTTTGTCGCCGCCACCTTACTGGCTATAAAGTACCTAAGATTGTAGAGTTCCGCGAAGAATTGCCAAAATCGAACGTGGGCAAAATATTACGACGAGAACTTCGTGACGAATCGGTCAGTAAAGGCAACAATAACGCCTGAGCTCCGAGTCAGTCACCCTAACGCCGGTTCTGCCGGCGTTTTTTATGGGCGCAAACCTAAGAGAACTGAATTTGACTTACCAAATGATTATCACCGACGAAGCGCTTGCCAATGTGTGCGAAGCGGCCCGTCACTTTCCGGCTATCGCGCTGGATACTGAATTTGTCCGCACAAGGACTTACTACCCGCAACTGGGTTTGATTCAGTTGTACGACGGCGAAACAATTTCGCTTATCGACCCGTTGGCAATTTCAGACTGGTCGCCGTTTAAAATGCTGCTGCAAGATACAGCGGTGATTAAGTTCCTGCACGCAGGCAGCGAAGACCTGGAAGTGTTCCTTAATGCCTTTGGCATGCAACCTAATCCGTTTATCGATACGCAGATTCTGGCCGCTTTCAGCGGACGAGCGCTTTCTTGCGGTTTTGCAACCATCGTTGAGTCCTTTACCGGCATTGCACTGGATAAAAGCGAATCTCGTACCGATTGGCTGGCGCGTCCACTGACTGAACGCCAGTGTGAATATGCTGCCGCAGACGTGCTTTACCTGCTGCCAATTGCGCATAAGTTAATGGAAGAGACGCAAGCCGCGGGTTGGATGGATGCCGCTCTGGATGAATGCAACTTGATGGCCGCACGCCGTCAGGATGTATTGGACCCTGAAGAAGCGTGGCGTGAGGTCAGCAACGCATGGCAATTAAAGCCACGTCAATTGGCTTGCCTGAAGAAACTGGCCTCATGGCGTCTGCGTAAGGCTCGTGAGCGTGATATGGCGGTCAATTTCGTGGTGCGTGAAGAACATTTGTGGCAGGTTGCTCGTTACATGCCTGGTTCTTTGGGTGAACTCGACCATCTGGGCCTGAACGGCAGTGAAATTCGTTTCCATGGCAAAGCACTGCTGGCCATGGTCGCTGAAGCCCAGACGTTGTCAGACGATGAATTGCCTGAACCGTTGAGCAATCTGGTGGATATGCCCGGTTATCGCCGCGTATTTAAAGCGATAAAAGCGTTGGTCCAGCAGGTGAGTGAAACCTGTGGATTAAGCGCTGAACTACTTGCATCCCGTCGTCAAATTAACCAGTTATTGAACTGGCACTGGCAATTAAAACCGCAAGCGATGCAACCGGAATTAATCAGTGGCTGGCGCGGTCGTGTAATGGGTGAAGCTTTAAAAACGTTGTTGGCAGACTATTAATATTCGTTAAGGGTTACTGGGAATAATTACAGGGATGTGTGGAGTGATAATGGAATAGGTTCATTAGCCTTTAAGAATTATCTGCATTACATAGTTACCAGTACGCAAAAATTAATAAACCCCCTGGATAAATCCTGGGGGTTTATTCCGCGAAACAAAACTACGCGGATTTAGTTGTTGCTTCCTGAGTTTCTGGCAACGTTACGTTAAGTTCCAGAACAGAAATATCGTCATCTTTTTGATCGAGAACGACGGTTAACATCTCTGGATCGATTTTTACGTATTTGCAAATCACTTCAAGAATATCGCGTTTTAGCTGCGGTAAATAATGCGGTTCACTATCGCCACGGCGACGTTCTGCCACGATTATTTGCAGACGTTCTTTTGCAATGTTGGCGGTGTTCTTTTTCCGTGAGAGAAAAAAGTCTAGTAATGCCATAACTTATCCTCCGAAAAGGCGTTTGAGGAAGCCTTTCTTCTCTTCTTCAATGAAGCGGAAAGGGCGATCTTCGCCAAGCAGGCGCTCAACGGTATCTGCGTAAGCTTTACCTGCGTCAGCCTCCTGATCAAGAATGACCGGCTCACCCTGGTTTGAAGCGCGCAGAACAGATTGATCTTCAGGAATAACCCCGACCAATGGAATGCGCAGGATTTCCAGCACATCTTCCATGCTTAGCATGTCGCCGCGATTTACACGGCCTGGATTGTAGCGAGTTAACAGCAGGTGTTCTTTAATCGGTGCTTCACCGTTTTCTGCACGGCGAGATTTAGAAGAAAGAATACCCAGAATTCGGTCCGAATCTCGTACTGATGAAACTTCAGGGTTGGTAGTAATTACCGCTTCATCAGCAAAATAGAGCGCCATTAATGCGCCTGTTTCGATCCCCGCAGGGGAATCACAAACGATAAATTCGAAGTCCATATTTTTCAGGTCTTCGAGTACTTTAGCCACGCCTTCGCGGGTGAGGGCGTCTTTATCGCGAGTTTGTGATGCCGGGAGAATATATAGCTGCTCGGTGCGTTTATCTCTGATCAACGCCTGGTTTAGCGTGGCATCGCCTTGAATAACGTTAACGAAGTCATAAACTACACGACGCTCGCAACCCATGATCAAATCGAGATTACGCAGGCCAATATCAAAATCGATAACGACGGTTTTTCTTCCCTTCTGGGCCAAACCCGTAGCGATGGCCGCGCTGGACGTGGTCTTACCGACGCCCCCTTTACCCGATGTAACAACAATAATGCGTGCCATAAAGGAATTCCTTGTTAAAAGGGCTTAATTCAAAGATTGAACGGAGAGAGCACCACTGGCCAAACTCAAGCGTGCCGCTTTCCCATAATAATCGGCTGGTATTTGTTCACTCAGCCAGTATTCACCCGCTATTGAGACCAGCTCAGCAGCAAGATTTGTACAGAATATTTGTGCATCACGATCGCCACTGGCACCCGCCAGAGCACGGCCACGCATCATGCCGTAAACATGAATATTACCATCAGCGATAAGTTCTGCACCGGCACTGACGTGATTGGTGATAATCAAATCACAGTTTGGTGCATAAATGCGCTGGCCGGAACGAACCGGGGTATCAATCAATCGCGTTTTTGTGATCGGGTTAACAATAGGTTCGACAGGAGCTACGGCCTCAACAGATGCGGCCTTAGTACGTGAATTTTTTTCTTTCCCTTCAGTCAGTAGGGGTAATCCGGCGCGCTCAATTTCTTTCTTTAACGCTTCGTCTTTACAACCGCTTATACCGACTACTCGCAAACCGGAAGAAACCACCGCTTGCTGGACTTTCTTCCAGTTAACTGAACCATCGAGGCTGGCAACATTCACCACCACGGGGGCATTTTTCAGAAAAGCTGGTGCCTGGGATACTTTGTCCTGAAGGGCCTGGAGAATCACCTCGGGTTGTGCATCATGTAAATGAAGCACTGATAAGGTAAAACTGCTGCCTTTTAACTCGATTGGCGTGTTTGACATCCTGGCCTTACTCAATTCAGTTTTAATCCCCACCCGTGTGGGACGATATTCCGAAGTACATCTGGCATGTTATAGTCACCAGTATATTCAGGCAAGCCACCATCTGGCGAAAATAGAGTAAAAAAAATGTTTTGTGTGATCTACAGAAGTAGCAAACGTGACCAGACTTATCTTTATGTCGAAAAAAAAGACGATTTCTCTCGCGTACCTGAAGAATTGATGAAAGGTTTTGGTACACCTCAATTGGCGATGATATTGCCGCTTGATGGGAGTAAAAAACTGGCTAATGCTGATTTTGATAAAGTAAAACAAGCTCTCAAAGATGTCGGCTATTATTTACAATTACCGCCGCCGCCTGAAAGTTTGTTAAAAATGCATCTCGATAATAGTCCGAAAAAATAAATTTCAGACTACTACTCAATCTTTCCTGGGCATAAAGGGCGATGGTAATTAGAACAAATAACCGCGGGGAAAATGATGAATACTCCAGCAATTTGTTTAACCGTCATCGCCTTAATGCTTGGCAGTTATACAGCTTCGCCCTTGGGGGCACAGACGCAATCCATTGTTAACCCACCTAAAGCTTCGCAGTCTGCGGCAACAACACTCGCACAGCAAGGGCGCGACCCTAATGAATTTCCCGCTTATATCGAAACCCTCAAAGCACAAGCCAGACTTCAAGGGATAAGTGATAGCACCATCAATAGCGCATTCGCCAACGTCCATTTTGTTGATCGGGTCATAAAATCTGACCAAAACCAACTCGAAAAAAAAATCATGCTTGATGAATATCTTGCTCGCGTCATTACCCCGCAGAAGATTGAACAAGCACGTATCCAGTATCAACAACATCAAAATGAATTAAATGCGATAAGCCAACGTACCGGCGTGCAAAGCCAGTACATTGTTGCATTGTGGGCAATGGAAAGTCATTTTGGTGAAATTCAGGGTAAAGAAGACATCATTTCAGCGCTGTCGACACTGGCTTTTGAAGGTCGTCGTGAAGCGTTTTTCACTAAAGAACTGATGGCGTCCTTGCAGATCCTCGACCAGGGCCATATTACCAAGGATGAATTGAAAGGCTCGTGGGCGGGTGCGATGGGGCAAAATCAGTTTATGCCGAGTTCATATCTGCGCTACGGCGCAGATGGTGACGGTGATGGGAAAATCGATATCTGGAAGGACACCAGCGATGTTTTTGCATCAACAGCCAACTACCTGGAAACCGAAGGCTGGAAAGCAGATGGTCGTTGGGGCACAGAAATTGTCTTACCTGAAGGTTTCGACAGCATGCTTGCTGGCACTAAAACAGAGCAGGGCAGAACGGTTAGTCAGTGGCAAAAATTGGGGGTCACATTTAAAGCAGGAACCCAACAGCCTGCCTCTACTCAAAAATCCTGGATTATTACCCCGGATGATAACCTTGGGCGTTCATTCCTCGTCTTTAATAACTTCCGTACTATCATGCACTGGAACCGTTCTTACTACTTTGCGATTAGCATCGGTGCGATGGCGGACGCTATCGCACAATAACGCACACTCGCTTGTGTTCAGCCGGGAATTTTTTCTCTAGTATCAAATACAGCAAACACAATGTAATTAACACAACGACGCAGAGGAAAGGCATGTATCAGCATCATAATTGGCAGGGTGCGCTGCTGGATTTTCCGGTCAGCAAAGTAGTGTGCGTAGGTAGCAACTACGCAAAACATATCAAAGAAATGGGTAGTGCGACGCCCGATGAACCAGTGTTATTCATCAAACCAGAAAGCGCGTTGTGTGATATTCGCAAGCCACTGGTTTTGCCACAGGAATTTGGTTCGGTTCATCATGAGGTAGAACTCGCGATTCTGATTGGTTCGACGCTGAGACAGGCAACGGAAGAACATGTGACCAAAGCCATCGTCGGTTATGGTGTGGCGCTTGATCTCACGCTGCGTGATTTACAAGGCAAACTTAAAAAAGCAGGCCAGCCGTGGGAAAAAGCTAAAGGGTTTGATAATTCTTGTCCAATTTCCGGCTTTATCCCTGTTAATGAATTTAGTGGCGACCCGCAAAACTCCCCGATTGCATTGAAGATCAACGGTGAAGTGCGCCAGCAAGGCAGCACGTCCGATATGATCCACAAAATTGTTCCGCTGATTGCCTATATGAGTCGATTCTTTACCCTCCGAGCGGGTGATGTCATCCTCACCGGAACACCGGAAGGTGTGGGGCCTTTAGTAAGTGGTGATGAGCTGGAAGTGAGCGTCGCCAATCGCAGTTTGACCACTCGCGTTCTATAATCTATTTGCCGCCAGCTGGCGGCAAAACTTGCATCTGCGGCTCAGACTGTTTATAAGGTGCGCTTGTTTTTTTATTACCGGACACCATCATGACAACAGCGCCGTTCTGGCAGTGCAAAACTCTTGACGAAATGAGTGATGCGGAGTGGGAGTCTCTTTGCGATGGTTGCGGTCAGTGCTGTCTGCATAAATTGATGGACGAAGACACGGATGAAATCTATTTCACCAACGTCGCCTGTAAGCAATTAAACATCAAAACCTGTCAGTGCAAAAACTACACGCGCCGTTTTGAGTACGAGCCAGATTGTATCAAGCTGACTCGTGATAACCTTCCGACCTTTGAATGGCTGCCGCACACATGTGCTTATCGCCTGTTAGCCGAAGGCAAAGACTTGCCAACATGGCACCCTTTGCTTACTGGTTCGAAAGCAGCAATGCACGGCGAACGTATTTCTGTACGCCATATTGCGGTGAAAGAGTCAGAAGTACGTGACTGGCAGGATCATATCCTCAATAAACCTGAGTGGGCCGATTGATTCGTTGATTTGAAAGGTTTTTTTGTTTTGCTGAGATATTACCTGGGTTATGTGTGGGACATCTGCATTAAAATTAGCGTCAGAATGCTCACCTGATCGCCCTTGTTATCACTCATCCATTTTCCGTAAACGTTGTAAACCATCTGCTCGACATGAAGAGCAAGCGACCTTCAGTGTTGTAGGTACGGGGTTCGATACCGACTGACCGCTAAAAATTCCGATCAAATGAAGGTAACAATGAATAATTCACTGATTGTACTAATGTTATCCTTGGCTTTTGTTACAACTACCGCCCATGCGGCCAAAGCAAAACAGAAACTACAATCTCCCGCGCCTGGTGTTGTGTGTGATAAATATGTTTGCGCTGATAAGAGTGGTATTTCGGCATTGCTTACCGAAAAATATTTAGACAAAAAAAGAAGCCAGCAACTGATGTCTCAGGGGGATTTTGACCACAGTGAATTCACTTTCGCTAATGGCATTTTCTGTGATGTAAAGGAAAAGCTATGCCGCAAAGATCGTTATTACGGCGTGGATGGAAAGCGCAGCGGAGCTGTTGACCCCGAGACAACGAGATTGCTGTTCGAACCGAATAAATAAGCACGAATCTTACTCACCTGGATGCCCTGAGTGAGGCTCCTTAATTGACCTGGAAAGACCGGAAATCCTTTATGCATAGCCTCGGCATTAGCCGGTTTTTTTTATGCCCATTACCCCGCATCTGCAATCAGGAGAGGCGAGAGTATTTACCGTATGGAAAAGATAACGACAGGTGCCGATTATGGCGCTTCTGCCGGGAACATCCTGTACGGCAACTTAATGCATATAGCCAGGAGTAGTGGAATGCCATCGGCGTGCTGGTCGGTATAGTCGTGGCTGTGCTGATCTATTTAACCAATCTCTATTTCTGTATCCGCGAAGATAACCGAAACGACCGGAGCGAGAATGAATCCGGCAATGAGAAATAAGTTGGCTGCTGCCATTGTTGGCGGTGCCAGCGCTATCTCACTGGCTGGTGTGATGCTGGGTAATGCAGATGGCCTGAAGAAGCTAGCCGCTGCGATTGACCCGCTGATTAAAGTTCCTGTTCTTGAGCCGACCCGCGCCACCTTCTACTCATTCACTTATAACGTCGGCGCTGGACGTTCGCTGGCGGTGTGCAGTGTAAAGGCCTGATGACACGGCGCGAAGCCGAGCATACGGCCTGCATATGGGGGCAAAAGTGAAGCAGTATTAGCGTTCCCGCTTCAGACCACGATTATCACCTGCTCTTGGGGTATGGGCCGGCGTTCTCATGTTGATCACATCAATGTGCTCGTTGCCAATAATATCGCAGGATTTGATGACGCCACCGTGCCGAATAAGTAATGCGGCCGCAGACTCTGACGGCGAGCTAATAGCCGACAAAGAAACTGCTGAGTGCGTAAGGGAATTGCGGCTCAACATCTATCGCTGGCAAGCCTGGTACAAAGCGCTGTTGTAAACGGCGGGGCCGGGTAGCTGTCGCCACCCGGCTAATGATTACATTTTTTTTGTGTTTTCCTGTAGCTGTTCATAGCAATTCGCATAATGCCGCAGGAACCTCGCTCTGCAATCTTCGTCCATATTTCCTGTTATTGCATCCGTGCAAAGATATCTACCCAGAGAGCGCATCCGGGCAAAGCTGAATGCAAGAAAATCTAAATCCCGGGAAGACACAAAAGACCTATCACCAACTAACTGCATACATATCTCCTATTTTGGATAAACCAGAAAGTGAATATGTCTGTGGTAAGTATGGTTCAAAAATCATTGAACAGGAGTATTTCACTCTCCGAGAGCCACTTTCACAACGGCTCTTCACTACAAAGCTCATCTGCGGATGGGTTGATTTAGCATGAATCCAGACCCTGGTCGGGCTGGGTTGTCCTGAAAGAACTCAGCTCCAGGCCTGCCGGGGTTGAACAGGTGGTCTTCAAAACCAAAGTCATCATGTCTCCCCATTGTCACACCATGGCCAACCACAAGGGAGGCGCTTAATTCACTTTCTCTCTCGGCCTGCGTATGCAGAGAGTTTGCTGCTACATAAGATGAAGCTATGCAAAGCAACGCGAGGACGATACATGAAGAAGATCGTGATAGTTTCATGGCTAACACTCAGTAAGTGTGTGGCTATTAAAGTATAGCAATTTATAAAATTCTGATTTACGACGATGGCCAATACGATTTTTAGCATAGACACACTGAGTGTGTGACCAGCTCCCCGTTGATTAGTACACCCCGATGTTAGTAATGACTTCATAAGCCACACGAGGACATCCCGATGAAGAAGCGTTTTTCCAACCAACTGATCATCAGTATTCTCCGCGAGGCTGAAGCCGGGGTTTCTGCCCGTGAACTCTGCCGCAATGTCGTGCCTGCAGAGCGCTTGACCAGTGGGCTTATGAGCATGGCGTGGAGCTGCGGCTTATCCAGCCCGGCAAGCCGACACAGAATGAATTTTAACGGACGCTTTCGTGATGAATGCCTGAATGAACATTGGTTTAGCGATATCATCCATGCCAGGAAAATCATCAGTGAATGGCGTAAAGATTATAACGAGTGTCGCCCACACTCCACGCTGAGTTATCTGACGCTCTTTGAGTTTGCAGCGGGCTGAAGAAAGGGCAATTCTGAGAGTGAAGGATCCGATATTATTCACTGAGCGTTCTATCTAATCCTAGGGGCAGGCCAATTTCAGAATCTATCGCTACGAGCTGACAAAAATCGACCCAGCCGAACCAGTGTGATCACAAAAGCCAGCTGCATAGGAACCTTTTACGAATCACCATAAGGCCATCTTAAACAGATGGCCTTTACCCTTTGTTAAGGGGATATTCGGTATCAGGGTAAAAAAAGCCAGATAATAGCTGAGGCTATTATAACCAGTAGGATAAGGTTTCGTATCGGCAGATGTTTATTCCACTTCATGCTGACTCCTTAACTAGTTCTAGCGCTATGAACCAGATAATATTCCATCAGGCGCGCTTTCATTTCTCTGTTTTTTTGGCTAAGTTCCACGACAGCAGACTCAAGCGCCAGCTGATACGATATATCGCCACTCTGGTGTTGGCTAAGGTACTCCCTGACAATTTCATCCATACTGGCAACATGTAACACGTCATCTCTCATTATGACCATCCTTAAGCATAATTTTATACATCAATCCCATTTGCCTGATTAATTCATACCAGAACGTGCTACTGGACTTATTGCAAAAAGTGCTGAGTGTGGATCCGGAGGCAACAGAGGTGACAACCCTGAAAGTAACGGTATGGCGGATAGTTTAGTCAAAATGAGCATTAGCATCATACTGAAGCCAGACGGCTGATTGCAGCCAGATAGTCATCACGGGATTCAATTTGAGTAAAACGTCCGCACATAGGCACCTCCAGTTGAACTGAAAGTATAGAGCTACATGATTTCCTGGGGAGAGCAGGGGATCTACGAAAAACGAATGGGGTATATAGGGAGCAAAAAATTAGCGCGAAACAATTCAAAACCACTGAAGGGATACGATTCGTATGGCTATATGCCCACTTGCATCTCACTTCATCACAACCCCGTTAGTAACAGGAGCCTATCCTCAACAAACCTGAGTGGGCAGACTAAACCACCAGCATTATGAAAGAGTACGAAAATAAATCGTACAAAGACAAATCTTTATGATACGTTGTTCTTTCAATAATAAATAAGAGTAGGTTTTTATCCAGTATTTAACATTTAAGTGTCCGTCATGCGGCGGTTCACAGTATCGCACCTCCCCATACGATGTCCGAGAAACAAATCCCCATGGCGCTGTTTGTATCTTCTGTAAATCAGGGATGCATGCCCTACATCGTTCGATGAATGCGATTCATCAAAATCACGTAAACGTAGCAGCCCGCTAACGCCTCATATCTTTGCTTTCACCGCTCTCACGCTTTAACATTCACCTCCTGACCGGAGGAATAATGAAAAAAACAATGTTACTGCTCGGAGTGTTGATGCTAAGTGGTTGCGCAAGTAGTGAACTTACTGCACCTGAACCCCCGAAGGTTATCGGCATGCCGAATCCTGCAGCAGTTTACTGCAAAGAAAAAGGTGGGCATTCAGTAAAAGTCACTACAACGCAAGGCGAAAGTGCTGACTGCATACTGCCTGGTGGTGAACGAATCGATGAGTGGAAACTTTATCGTCGTGACCACAAATAACAAAAAGGCCGCTAACGAAAGTTAGCGGCCTTTTACTTTTGTCTCGAAGTGCTGTTAGAAACGACCGAACAGATCACGGCGTTTGGGTTTGAAAGGCTGAGCAATCAACACCAATACGGCAATAAGCAGGAACACGGCAAATACCCCAACTAACCATTGCACCATGTCCAACGACAGGAATTCCCACTGGCGTACGGAACAGTCACCGGTTGCCACAAACACTTGCGGAAGCCACTTATCCAGCGGCAACCAGCTTGGGAAACGTGCGGCAAAATCACAGGTCACAAAAGGTGATGGGTGGAGTTGAAGCATAGTATGTTCCCATGCCAACTGCAGGCCTTTCCCGGCGCTATAAAGCCACAACGCAATTCCTGCGTAACGCAACGGTGTTTTTGGTGCAATTGCACCGACAATTCCTGCACCCATAACGCCAAACAGTGCACAACGTTCATAAATACACATCACACAAGGTTTCAGCATCATCACGTGCTGGAACCACAATGCTACCATTTCCAGAGCAAAGGCAGTGATTGCCAGAAGAAGCCAGGCACCGCGCCCGCGAGAGCATTGGTTTAAATATCGCAACATAATCAGTTTCCCTGCAACATGCGTATAGTCGGCAGTGTAAACGAATTCGATTTCTGCGCTAGTAGGCACATCAAAATAACGCGCTAATCGGATGTTTATCAGACAAAAAAGCAAACGAGCAGCAAGCTGCCCGTTAATTTAACTTAATGCGGTATTACACTCATCACGGGTGAAGAAATCCACCCTGAATGCACCATCCATTCAGTCGCTGGGACGAGAGTATATTCAACGCCCAACAAGCCGACGAGAGTCAGTACAAATGTATACGGCAATGCCATCAGAACCATACGGCCATAAGACAAACGAATCAGAGGCGCGAGTGCTGAGGTGAGTAAGAATAAGAACGCAGCCTGGCCATTAGGTGTAGCAACAGACGGCAGGTTGGTTCCGGTGTTAATCGCCACTGCCAGCAACTCAAATTGTTTGAGATCGATAATCCCATTGGTGAGCGCAGTTTTCGCTTCGTTAATGTAAACGGTGCCGACAAACACGTTATCGGAAATTGACGATAAAATACCGTTGAACAAATAGAACAATGCCAACTGTGAATGGGGTTCGGCTTGCAGTACAAACTGAATGACTGGTGTAAACAGATGCTGGTCGATAATTACAGCAACAACTGCAAAAAATACAGTCAGCAGGGCGGTGAATGGCAGAGCTTCGGTAAATGCTTTACCAATCTGATGCTCATCAGTCACCCCGCACAGAGCGGTAGCGAAGATAATAACCGACAGACCGATTAACCCAACCTCGGCCAAATGCAGCGCTAGTGCTACCACTAGCCAGGCACCGATTAACGCCTGAACTACCAGCTTAACGCGATCCTGTCGGGTTCGCTTTTGGGCACTTTTGGTATCGTAGTCTTGCAAAATGCCACGTACTTTCTCAGGCAGTTTTTCACCGTAACCAAGGATCTTAGTGGATTCCAGCAACATGCAGGTGAGTAATCCACAAATCAGCACCGGAATAGTAACGGGAGCCATACGCAGGAAGAAATCGCCAAAATGCCAACCGGCATTTTTCGCAATGATCAGGTTTTGTGGTTCACCGACCATCGTCATCACGCCGCCAAGTGCAGTACCGACACCCGCATGCATCATTAGGCTACGTAAAAAAGCGCGAAATTGTTCAAGCGTACCGCGATTGTCTGAATCAAAATTCGTGTCATCCTGAATATCATCTTCAAGTTCGCCTGTAGACGCGACGCGGTGATAGATATCGTAAAAGCCTACTGCTACGCTAATCACTACCGCGACGACAGTAAGGGCATCCAGAAACGCTGACAAAAATGCGGCTGCGAGACAGAAAGAGAGTGACAGTAAAATCTTCGAGCGAATACCCAGCAGGAGCTTGGTAAAGACTAGCAGCAGAAGTTGTTTCATGAAGTAGATACCCGCCACCATAAAGATCAGTAACAGCAGTACTTCTAGATTTCCGGCAATTTCTTCACGCACATGATCGGGGGTCGTCATACCGACGAACACCGCCTCAATGGCCAGTAGGCCGCCTGGCAGTAACGGATAACACTTCAAAGCCATGGCGAGAGTAAAAATAAACTCTGCCACCAACATCCAGCCTGCGATAAACGGGCTTACAAACCAAAAAACTAATGGGTTTATCACTAAAAAAGTCAGCAAAGTCAGTTTATACCAACTCGGTGATTGACCTAAAAAGTTGCGAAAAAGCGCACGTCCGGTAGACATTTCCATCGTTGAATTTTCATTCTCCATTAAGTGGTTTTCAGGTGACTCGTGCATATTATATCAATCAAAGCATCGGAAAATCTTTGGTTGTGTGATTTCATGCAAAATTAAACCACGATTCCATATTTGATACTTGTCGCCGCTACCTGCGCCGCATGGCATCTGGTATGATGAGTCTCTTTAGCAAAACCTGTGTAATGGAAAGCATACTATGGTCATTAAGGCGCAGAGCCCAGCGGGTTTCGCGGAAGAATACATTATCGAGAGTATCTGGAATAACCGCTTCGCACCTGGAACAATTCTTCCGGCTGAACGCGAATTATCCGAGCTCATTGGCGTGACCCGAACCACTTTGCGCGAGGTGCTTCAGCGTCTGGCGCGTGATGGTTGGTTAACGATTCAGCATGGCAAACCGACCAAAGTAAATAACTTCTGGGAAACCTCCGGTTTAAACATTCTGGAAACACTAGCGCGCCTCGATCACGATAGCGTGCCGCAATTGATTGACAACTTGCTGTCGGTGCGAACTAACATCGCTACGATCTTTATTCGTACGGCTGTTCGTCAGCACCCGGACCAGGCGCAAGAAGTTCTGGCTACAGCGAACAGTGTTGAAGACCACGCTGATGCATTTGCTAAGCTGGATTACAGCATTTTCCGCGGTCTGGCTTTTGCTTCTGGCAATCCGATTTACGGGTTAATCCTCAATGGAATGAAAGGATTGTATACCCGCATCGGACGTCATTATTTCTCTAGTCCGGAAGCGCGCAGCCTGGCGTTAGGTTTTTATCACCGACTGGCAGAAATTTGCCAACAAGGGTTGCATGATCAGGTGTTTGATACCGTTCGTACCTACGGGCGCGAGAGTGGTGAAATCTGGCATCGGATGCAGAAAAATTTACCGGGCGATTTGGCGATGCATAGCCGTTAATCTGGCATTTTTATTACCCGTTGCAAAACGAAAAACGCTTCCCGAAGGAAGCGTTTTTTTATGCCTACAGACTGTTCAGCCTTGGCGGGCAACGTTCCAGTAATTCAACGCTACCATCATCATTTTGCTGCTCAAGTGCTACGTCAAAGCCCCACAGACGATGCACATGTTTAAGGACTTCACGACGGCCTTTATCCAGGGGCGCGCGATTATGCGGGATATAACGCAATGTTAGCGAGCGATCGCCACGTAAATCGACATTCCAGACTTGAATGTTTGGCTCCAGATTACTCAGATTGTATTGCGCAGAAAGCTCTGCACGTATCTTCCGATAGCCCTCTTCATTGTGAATCGCGGCAATTTCCAGATAGTTATTGCGGTCGTCATCCAGCACGGTAAATAAGCGGAAGTCACGCATCAGCTTCGGCGACAGGAACTGGCTGATAAAACTCTCATCTTTGAAGTCACGCATCGCAAAATGCAGTGTCTCCAGCCAGTCTTTCCCTGCGATATCCGGGAACCAGTAGCGGTCTTCTTCGGTTGGCGACTGGCAAATACGTTTGATATCCTGGAACATCGCAAACCCGAGTGCATACGGGTTGATTCCGTTGTACCACGGGCTGTTGTACGGTGGCTGGAACACCACATTGGTGTGGCTATGCAAGAACTCCAGCATAAAGCGGTCTGTCACTTTTCCTTCATCGTACAGATGATTAAGGATGGTGTAGTGCCAGAATGTCGCCCAACCTTCGTTCATCACTTGGGTCTGTTTTTGCGGATAAAAATATTGGCTGACTTTACGTACAATGCGCAAAATCTCACGCTGCCAGGGTTCTAACAACGGCGCATTTTTCTCCATAAAATAGAGCAAATTTTCTTGCGGTTCAGAAGGGTAACGACGCGCCTCAGCAACCGTTTTCTCTTCTTCACGGCGTGGCAATGTACGCCATAGCGTATTCACCTGGCTTTGCAGATACTCCTCACGACTTTTTTGCCGGGCTTTCTCTTCTTGCAACGAAATTTTTTGCGGACGCTTATAGCGGTCAACGCCATAGTTCATCAGGGCGTGGCACGAGTCGAGCAGACGTTCCACTTCGTCTACACCATAACGCTCTTCGCACTCGGTAATGTATTTCCGGGCGAAAATCAGGTAATCAATAATCGAGCTGGCATCAGTCCAACTGCGGAACAAATAGTTATTTTTAAAGAAGGAATTATGCCCATAACAGGCATGGGCGATAACCAGAGCCTGCATCGTGATAGTGTTTTCTTCCATCAGATACGCAATACACGGGTTGGAATTAATTACTATTTCGTAGGCCAGTCCTTGTTGCCCATGCTTATAAAGTCGCTCCGTCTCAATAAACTTTTTACCAAATGACCAGTGAGGATAGTTAATCGGCATCCCGACGCTTGAGTAGGCGTCCATCATCTGCTCGGAAGTAATCACTTCAATTTGATGAGGATAAGTGTCCAGTCGATAGAGTTTGGCAACACGGTCTATCTCTGCGAGATAGACATCAAGCAGCTCGAATGTCCAGTCAGGTCCATCACTCAGACGTTTCGAATTCTTTATGGCGGAATCAGTATTAATAGCCATCAGCGCGCCCCTTACTTGTTCGCGGCTCTCTCTGAATGGAAAGCCTCACTTTCAAGAATAGACAACTCCTGAAAGTTAGCTGCTGCCAGCAAAATATTTTCCACGCGATTTACTGATTTCAATGCCCCGGTTTTTTCAATGTAAGCAGCATAATATGCTGGCGATAATATCTTCACGCGTAGGAGATCCTAATTATCACAGTCCCGCTATATCAGGTCAGGATGTGAGGAAAGTCACTATAACAAAGCCATATGTTGAATAACATTTTCATCTGAGTTATCAATTTGTAATCAGAAGATTATTCTTTTAGCTAAATGGTGGGATGGTTATGCGTGTTGTGGTGCTGGGAAGTGGCGTTGTAGGTGTCAGCAGTGCATGGTATTTACGCCAGGCAGGGCATGATGTCACGGTTATCGACAGGGAAGCTGGGCCGGCAATGGAAACCAGTGCGGCAAATGCCGGGCAAATCTCACCGGGTTATGCGGCACCCTGGGCGGCGCCCGGTGTTCCGCTCAAAGCCATAAAATGGATGTTCCAGCGCCACGCACCGCTGGCCATTAGCCTTGATGGGACACAATTCCAGTTGAAGTGGATGTTGCAAATGCTGCGTAACTGCGACATGCGTCATTATATGGAAAATAAAGGTCGCATGGTGCGATTGGCAGAATACAGCCGTGATTGCCTGAAAGAACTGCGTCACACCACCAACATCCAATATGAAGGTCGCCAGGGCGGGACACTGCAATTGTTCCGTACCGCGCAGCAATATGAAAATGCCGCCAAAGATATCGCGGTACTCGAAGATGCTGGCGTGCCATACCAATTACTCGAAGCCAGCCGTTTAGCGGAAGTCGAACCTGCACTGGCTGAAGTCGCTCATAAACTGACGGGCGGCTTACGTTTACCCAATGATGAAACTGGTGATTGCCAGCTGTTTACGCAAAATCTGGCGCGAATGGCTGCCGAGGCGGGCGTTCAGTTCCGTTTCAATACATCTGTCGACCGTTTGCTCTATGAAGGCCAAAATATTTATGGCGTTCAGTGCGGTAAAGAAGTGGTGAAGGCCGATGCTTATGTGGTTGCCTTCGGTTCATATTCGACCGGGTTACTGAAAAATATCGTTGATATTCCTGTCTATCCTCTCAAAGGCTATTCGCTGACCATCCCTATCGCCGACGAGCAAGGCGCACCTGTTTCGACTATTCTCGATGAGACATACAAAATTGCTATCACGCGCTTTGATCAACGCATTCGTGTCGGCGGGATGGCAGAAATTGTCGGCTTTAATACAGAATTACTGCGGCCGCGTCGTGAAACGCTGGAAATGGTGGTTCGCGACCTTTATCCACGCGGTGGGCATGTTGAACAGGCAACATTCTGGACTGGCTTACGTCCAATGACGCCGGACGGCACACCAATTGTAGGCCGCACGGCGTTCAAAAACCTGTGGCTTAATACGGGGCATGGCACGCTTGGCTGGACGATGGCCTGTGGTTCAGGCCAGATGTTGAGCGATTTAATTTCAGGAAGAACGCCAGCGATTCCCTTTGACGATCTCTCGGTTGCACGTTACTCCCCCGATTTCAGGCCGACAGGTTCACAGCGTCTTCATAACGCTCATAACTAATTTCAAACAAGGAGAGGACAATGTCCCGTCCTGTTGTTGCAACGCTTAATCTCAGCGCGCTGCGTAATAATTTAAACGTCGTTCGTCAGGCTGCACCCCATTCGCGTGTCTGGTCAGTTGTTAAAGCGAATGCATACGGCCATGGCCTGGAGCGTATCTGGTCGTCACTACGTGAAACCGATGGTTTTGCCATGTTGAATATTGAAGAGGCCATCTTGCTGCGTGAACGCGGTTGGAAGGGGCCGATTTTGATGCTCGAAGGTTTCTTCCACGCTGATGAATTACCGTTGTTTGACCAATATCGTCTAACCACCAGTCTGCACAGCAACTGGCAGGTGAAGGCCTTAGCGAATGCCAAACTCAAGGCGCCACTGGACGTTTATTTGAAGATGAACAGTGGAATGAACCGCCTGGGTTTCAGCTCCGAGCGTGTGCATTCCATCTGGCAGCAACTGCGGGTTATCACTAACGTTGGGCAGTTAACGCTGATGGCGCACTTTGCTGATGCCGAACAAACGGATGGCATTGTTGAGCCGATGAAACGAGTGGAGCAAGCGGCGGAAGGGCTGGATTGTCCGCGTTCACTTGCTAACTCGGCGGCAACGTTATGGCATCCGGAAGCACATTTCGACTGGGTTCGCCCGGGAATTGTGCTGTACGGTGCCTCTCCGACTGGCCAGTGGTGCGATGTTGCTACTAGTGGTTTACAGCCGGTAATGAGCCTGCAAAGCGAAATTATTGGCGTACAGAACCTTAAACCGGGTGATACGGTGGGCTACGGTAGCCGTTATCGCGCCAATGCCGAACAACGCATTGGGATTGTCGCCTGTGGCTATGCTGATGGTTACCCGCGTCATGCTCCGGACGGCACGCCAGTTCGTGTGGATGGCGTACTGACGCACACTGTGGGGGCTATCTCCATGGATATGCTCGCCGTTGATCTCTCGCCATGCCCGCAAGCGGGGATCGGGAGCCCAGTTGAGCTGTGGGGGAACGAGGTGAAAATTGATGATGTGGCCCATGCAGCTGGTACGGTGGGTTACGAATTGATGTGTGCACTGGCGTCCAGAGTGCCGGTTGTGACGCGCTAGACGTAATAATAAAGACCGGATGGTTTCCCGCCGGTCTTTATTTAAAATTACTCAGCTTCTTCGCTCTCGACGCGTACACCGATTTTAAGCACCTGGTTATCTTCTTTCTCGGCGACGGTCCAGATCATACCAGCGAATTCTATCTGGTCTCCGACAACCGGCGCACCGCCTAACATGCTAACCACAAATTCACCTAGTGTTTGATGCGTATTCACGCTGTCATCCAGCTCAAGTCCGTAAATAGTGGCGACATCTGCAAACTGTGCATTGGCTTCGAGAATAAAATCACCAAAGAAACGCTGATCGAGCGACACAGGCGGCGATTGGCTGAACATTTTACCGAGCGCGGGTAAATCACGTTCACGTCCAATCACACACAGCACGTCACCGACTTGCAAACGCGTTCGGTCGCTGGGGTTAAGCAAAACATTGTCGCGGAACAGAGCGGCAATCCGCGTGTCTTTCGGCATTTTCAGGTCGCGCAGGGCGGCACCGATACACCATTTATCTTCGCTAAGCTGATAAACAAACTGCTCCCACGGGTTTTCCGGATGAATATCCAACCCCACGCGAGAAACTGGCCAGCCTACTGGCGGCACCACAACCTTGGCTTTTTTTGCCGCCCAGCTCAGAGATGTGCCTTGTAATAACAGCGATACCAGTACCACGAAGAACGCAACATTGAAGAACAGGCGGGCGTGCTCAAGCCCGGCCATCATCGGGAAAACGGCGAGGATAATCGGTACTGCACCGCGTAATCCGACCCAACTGATAAACACACGCTCGCGTAGATTAAAGCCACGGAACGGCAGCAGTCCCAAAAAGACAGACAGTGGACGAGCAAAGAAAATCATCCAGATAGACAGAAGCAGTGCAGGAATAGCAATCGGCAGCAAGTCGGATGGATTAACCAGCAATCCTAGTACCAGGAACATGCCGATTTGTGCAAACCACGCCAGCCCGTCAAAGTTTTGTAGAATACCAAAGCGGCTGCGAATAGGGCGATTGCCCAGCAAGAAACCACAAAGATAAACCGCCAGAATACCGCTACCGTTTAACGCGGTAGTGATACCAAACACCATAATCCCGCCGCTTAACGCCAGCAATGGGTATAAGCCTTGTGGCAGCGTAATACGATTGATCATTTGCAGCAGCAGATAACCGCCGCCTAGGCCAAGCAAAATCCCCAGGCCAAACTGCTGGATGATGTCCACCAGGAACATCCAGCTCAGGCCGCTTTGCCCCTGTTGAATCATCTCAATGAGCGTGATGGTCAGAAACACAGCCATCGGGTCGTTACTGCCAGACTCAATTTCAAGCGTTGCGCCAACACGTTCGTTCAGCCCTTTACCGCCCAGTAATGAGAACACTGCTGCGGCATCGGTTGAGCCGACGATAGCGCCAATCAGCAAACCTTCAATCAAATTGAGGTTAAACAGCCAGGCGGCGGCCATGCCAGTTAAGCCTGACGTGATAAGAACGCCAACGGTGGCGAGTGAAAGCGCGGGGCCGAGTGCGACTCGAAACGAGCTGGCCTGGGTACGCATCCCGCCATCAAGCAGAATCACCGCCAGCGCAAGGTTACTGACCAGATAAGCGAAAGGATAATTATCAAAAGGAATACCACCAACACCATCAATCCCCGCTAACATGCCAATAGCGAGGAATATAACCAGGATGGGGATACCAAGACGCGAGGAAAAGGAACTCAATAAGATGCTACAAGTTACCAGTACGGAACCTAAAATAAACAGACTGACTATCGCCCCTGCGTCCAAAATTATCTTTCTCCTTTGCGCTTGTATCTATTCGTGTGACAAATTTTAACACGGAAATCATTGATTCATCGTGCTATCTGAGCGCGTTATTTTACTTTTTTACTTCAATACTGGATGACCACTGATTGTCAGGTTGGCAGTTTGCCCATCGTGATGCAGTTCTCCGTAAGCTCCCAATGGCAGTGTGACGGTTTCCGGTTCATGACCGAATGGCAAGCCGCACAACACGGGAATAGACAGTCTTTGCTGCAACATCTGGCACATTTCATTGAAATCATAGCCTTCGTCATAATCGCTTAACGTTGCACCGTTGAAGCTACCAAGAATTAGCGCTTTTTGGCGCGCTAAAATCCCGGCGTGGTGAAGTTGTAGCAATAAGCGCTCGACGCGGAAAGGGTGCTCATTAATATCTTCAACCACCAAAATGCCACCATCAATTGCCGTTAACCACGGTGAACCCATCATCGATACCAGCATGGCGAGATTACCCCCCCACAGTGTGCCTTTTGCTGAACAGGCAGGCGTTGGGCTTTGCCAATTAAGGGTGAATTTCGGTTCGGTAATGGCTTGCCAGAAATGCTGCCAGGTAAAGCTGTTTAACTCTTCTGCGCCAAAATTACCGGCAAGCATAGGCCCGCTAAAAGTAATCGCACCCGTTTGAGAAAGCAGGGCTAACTGGATAGCTGTAAAATCGCTGTGTCCGCAAATAATCGGCGTATGTTCACGAAACGCATGGCCCAGGCGTGAATAGTCAATATTTTCAAGCAGACGCGTCGCCCCGTAGCCACCACGTACCGCCAGAACGATATCGCACTCTGCTGGCAGTACGGATAAATCCTGAATATCAGCCAAGCGTTGCTCGTCAGTTCCAGCAAAACGCTGGAAGCGGCGTGTCACCACAGATTGATTTTCTACCCGATGACCAGAGGCTTTCAGGCGTTCAATCCCGCGTGCAGCCGCAGCCTGATTTACACAAAAACCTGAAGGGGCAATCAAACGAATCGTGGACATGGCATTTCCTTGCAGAAAGTGAATTGGTTATCATGCCGCTATCAACGGTGGTTGTCACCCGTCTGGCGGTGATGAATATTGGTAAGTCATAAAAGGATAGATGCGTGAATATAAGATGGCTGATTGTATTGGTTCTGTTTTTAGCTGGATGTTCAAGTCACACCACAAAACAACCTGAGTGGGATCCAACAAAACCGGTACAACGCGCATTAACATGGATGCCGATAACCGAACAGGCAGGAAAAGAGTGGGGCGTTAGCCCGCGAGTCGTTACGGCTATCATTGCTGTGGAATCAGGTGGTAACCCCACGCTTGTCAGTAAATCCAACGCTGTAGGCTTGATGCAGATTAAAGCCTCAACAGCGGGCAGAGATGTGTATCGCCATCTGGGTTGGGGCGGCGAGCCGTCAACCAGCGAGTTAAAAGACCCGGCGCGTAATATCTCGATTGGTACGGCATATTTGAGCATCCTGGAGCACGGCACACTGGCCGGTATTGAAGATCCGCAAACCATGCAATATGCATTACTGGCGGCTTACGCCAACGGTGCTGGTGCGTTGTTAAGGACGTTTTCGTCCGATCGCAAAAAGGCTATTGATGAGATCAATGACCTAAGCCCAGATGAGTTTTACGACTATATCGCTAAGAACCACCCGGCACCTCAGGCACCGCGCTATTTGTATAAGGTGTCGCGCGCGCTGAACGCCATGTAACTCACCATGTTTCAAGCGGCAGGTGTGTTGGTTACACTCACAAACCCCAGTCATTTACTCAAGTAAGTGACTGGGGTTAATTCACCCCAAAATTATTTAACCTTGCCAGCCTTCTCACGCGCTGAGCGTTCCAGTGAGAAAATAATTCGCTGCAATTCACGCTCAACTGCTGGGTTAACATTCAGGAAGCGGAAACTCAGGCGAGGGGTACTTATCGTCTGATTTTTGCTGTCGATAACTTTTCGTTCCGAGAGCGTTATCAACTGCATATCAAAGTGAAACTTACCCCATTGCACCAAATCCATCTCAACTTGTGAAAAGCGCATTCCGATTTTCAATCCTTCCGGCAGTGGTCCGTCAAGCAACGCACCCATGCCACCTAACGACAAATCACAAAGTCTGAACTCGAATGGGGAGCCGTCCGGTAGCGCCGTATTGCAGTGATAGTAAGGCTGAAGCGGGGCTGTGATTCGGAAATATTCACGACGCTGCACAAACCACAACGACGGGGGGAGTGGGGCGTGAAAAGCGGGTAAGTTCAGGTAATTTATGGCCTGTATTTTTGGCAAAATAAATTCAACCTTCGCTCCTTCGGTTTCTGCTGTGAATTGAATATTTGGTGCCTTTTGCGCGGCCAGATTTTCCTGGGCCTGGCTTCCAAAATCCATAATCAAACCCGTAGCAGTGACCTCAAGGATCTTGCTGATAAATTGCCCTGATGGCCAACTAAGACGAATAGGCACCTGGTTTTTATGCAGATCACGTAACACACCTAATACTGCCAGTGGACTTTGTTTCAGAAACTGCTCGTTATAGTTACTCAAGGCCAGGTCCATGTTGTGTTTTAGAAGGCGTTAAGCAGGTTTATCGGCAGAAAAATAAAAAACTTAAGATAAATCTCAAGGTTTTAAGCTCGATAATTCAATAGCCTGGTGATGTTGGTCACATTTTTCTAACACTTGATTATACTTAGCGTACCGACAGACAGAACCCACTGCCAAATTGATGTGGATTCTGACTTGTTACCACACACAATAATGAAGAGGACGTTCAACATGGGTATTCTGGCCTGGATTATTTTCGGTTTGATAGCAGGTGTTATCGCAAAACTAATTATGCCTGGTAAAGATGGCGGCGGTTTTATCGTGACCTGTATTTTAGGGATCATCGGTGCTGTTGTGGGTGGTTGGGTTGCAACATTTCTTCATATTGGAGGCAGCGTGACAGGCTTTAACCTGCCAAGCTTCCTTGTCGCAGTAGCAGGTGCCATTATTGTCCTGATTATTTACCGCATGGTTCGACGTTAATTATTAGATGACGTATAAAACGGCCTCAATTTGGAGGCCGTTTTGCTTTACTGCTTCTGAGTAAAAAAATCGTTGTACAACATATAAAGATGCGCAGCACTCCAGGAGAAATTCGGTGCACCTTGTTGCTCACCATTAAGTGGATTGTAGTTTTCACGGATTGGGCCATCGGTCATCAGGCCATTTGCATGGGCCAAGAACCGGTTGGCCATTTCCACGGCGTCAGTACGGTAACCATAACGCTCCATTCCTTTCAGCCCAAAGTAGAACTGATCTACCCACACGCGCCCGCGCCAATAAATATCCGCTCCAAATGCCGGATTGGTCAGCGCTGCGGTGCCTAGCGGCACGTAAGTATTAAACTCTTTCGGGTCTTTCATGACTTTCACCACGGCATCAGCATGTGCCTGGGTCGCCGCGCCATTGAACAGTGGCGACCAACCCTCAGGTCCTTTGCCTCGCGCAACAATCGGTTTGCCTGCACAGCCATTTGCCAACGGTTTATCTTCGATACGGATGTCGTAATAGAAGCCGGTAGCATCATCAAACATACAAGTGTTGATGTAGTCGGCCAGTTTTTTAGCGTGTTGGTTAAACCGCTGCGCATCTTCCGGTTTACCGAGGATCTGCGCCATTTCTGCCAGCCAGGTGCTGTCGCTGTACATATAACTGGCCTGATCCACCGACTCTTGTAATAGCGAATAACCCAGTAGTGTGCCGTCAGGCGCGCGGTTTTCGGCAAACAATACCTGCCAGTCCTCGCGTTTGCCGCCTTTATCCAGATAACGTTGCAACTGGTCTGGGTCGATAAAGCCAAATACGGCTGCATCATCACGCCCGGACTCCCACGACGCTGCGACCTGAGCTGGAATATCAATGCTGTCATACTTCCCGCTGCGCAATATACGGTTGTAGTTATCCAGACCCACCATCTTTTGCTCTTTGTTTCCACGTTTCACGGTGAAGATCATTTTCCCGTCAGGTGTGTTATGTGCTTTATCACGGGTTGCGCCATATTCAGGCACGCCATTTCTGTTGTGGTCGCGGTTGCGCAGCCACCAGTCGTGATAGGCCACCAGATGTGGATACATCTCCTCAAGCCAGGTTTTGTCGCCCGTAGTTTTGTAGACTTCCATCACAGACCAGGCCGCAAGGCTCGGTTTGGTGTTGCGTTCATTCCAGTTACTACCATCGCCGCCACGCTCTGGGCTGGTATTATAAGCAATAAGATCCGGCACAAAACCTGCGTCCCATGGGCGAACAGGGTCGTCAGCCGGAATTTGCCAGGCAAATACAGCGCGGATGTTATCTTTGGCAACCGACGGGTTGAAATGCGCCATGGCATAAGCCTGCTTCCAGGTGTCCCACGGCCAGGTCTGGTTGCCTGAGAACCAGCGTCCGGTTACTGATGGTGTAACAGAATCAAATTTCATGGCACCGGCAACACCACGCCAGTTACCGTTTAGTGTCTCAATCGCTTTTACTGCGACTCGGGTTTGTGCAGCTGTGGCATCCGGGTTATTCAAACCTGTTTTCAAATAGCCTTCCCAGCGTTGTTCCGAAGCCATGAGGTACGGCTGCGGATTTTTGAGAATATCGGCAATCTTGCTCTGTTCTTTTTGTACTTCGGTTGCCGTTAGCAAATGAGAGTAGGTGGTATAAACCGTGGTTGAACCGTCAATTTTCGCCTTAGCGACAAAGCGATGACCGTCGATTTGCGTGCTCATTGGCAGGGTTTTATGGATTTGGTACTGGGACTCGCCAGAGGTCATTAAATTAGAATCTGCGCGCACTTTACCAAAGTTCACGGTCAGGCCGTCGGCGGTGGCATGCAGTGTGCGTGTGTAGCCAGGGAAAGCCTGCTCAATGGTTTGGTCAGATTGCGGTTTCTGTTCCTGAAGATGGTATTTCTCAAGTAATTCTCCATCCCACACTAGTTCTAGTGGTGCATCAGTAGTGATTTCTGTCGCCAGCAATGAGGTGCGTGAAGTAACAAAACGCAGCGTCATTTTCACCGTCACACCCGGTGCGGTCAGTGTCTGGATAAGCGCGCCCGGGATGCTGTGCGCCTGCATAGTGAAAGCGATTTTCTGGCCATTTTTATACACGCTCAGACGGTCGAAATTGTTCGCCATAAAGTTGATGTATTCTTCGGTCAGCAGTGCAGGGCCGGGGAACCCACCCATTCCTTCACTGCTTGCCGGTAATAAATGCCCGTGCCATGCACCGTCATCAAACAACGGGTTAAAACGCTGATGCTCATCAAAATCGTAATCGAGCATCGCGTGTGGTGCACCGGTACGGTCAATCACGTTTTGATAATCGTTGGCTTTTAACGCTGTTGTGTCGTGGTGTGCGGTTTTACATCCAGCCAGTACCAGTACGGCTGCGAGTGGAGCAAGACGGAATAATGGTTTCATGTTGTGTCCTTACCAGTAGAAATATTGCATCAGGAATACCGAGTTGCTGGCATCCGTGGTGTTGTTATGCAGATAAAAACGGCTGTCCAGCGCGGTGGCAAATTTACCGTCGAAATATTCGTACCAGATACCAAACTGCGCATAAGAGGTGGTCTGGTCTTCAGCGTTATCCAGCAGGTGCTTTGCATAGCTCCACGCGGTGGACAAATAAAGCCCTTTGCTCGGTTCAACCATACCGCTGAGCATCATCCCGCTTTCACTCCCAGGGTGATATCCATCACCTTTACCTGTGTGGTGCCAAACGCGTCCCGCCAGATGTTTGCTCTGTAAACCCAGCAAATAGAGTTGTCCAGTGCCATCGGTGATTTCCAGCCCGTTAAGCAGTGTTAAATCTTTCTGAATGTCGTATTGAAGATAGCCGTTGATCATCGCCCGATAAGTGTATTTATCTGAATAACGGTCATATTTACCGAAATGTAGCCAAGCTTTGCTTTCGTCAACGCGGCTTTCTGGAGCTGCGGTGATGCTGTAGCGAAAATCGCCAGTGAGGTTTTGCACTTTGGCGGCATAGGTTAAATCGCGAGTGTTAGGGATCACGTAACCATATTCCGGCGTGAAGTCACCCCACCATTGCAAGTCATCCAGTGATGAATCGTTGCGTCCGCTTAAAATCCATTCGGTGCCTTTATCAGTGCGGTAGCCCGCGTAAAAACGGTTGATGCCACCCTCGAAGCCACCCCAGCTATGGTCCGGTACCCACGCATTGCCCTGATGGTCAGCCTGAACGGTCCAGCCTTCGCCATAAAGCAGACCAAACCAGTTCCCATGTTTGACCTCCAGACCGCCTTCAATGTAGGTGCCGTCACTGTATTTATGCTTATCGTTGCCATTGAGGTAAACACTGCCGCCTAGCCCCATCTCACCGTAAAAACGCAATGCCGTTTCGCCGTCTTTGGTTGTCAGTATTGGTGGGGTAACAGGGGTTTCATGTTCAGCCGGTACAACGGTTTCTGCTGCCAGCAGCGTTTCTAAAGGGGAAAGCAATAAAACTAGCGGTGCCCAAGATAAAATTTTAACCATGAAGTCCATTCTTTGTTGTTATTGCTATTCTCAGTTAGCGTAATGGCGCACATACTAGTTAAAAATTTACTAAAATATACACTTGAATCAGTAAAGCGATAACTCGGTCACAACTTCAAATTGCATCATGGCAGGTTAAACGAAGGGCTATACACGCCACGCCTGTGCCATTAAGCTATTGTTTTCATCTGATGATTATTGGGATGTTATGGCAACTTTGAAGGAAATCGCGCAGGCAGCCCAGGTCTCTGTGGCTACCGTTTCGCGTGTACTGAATGACGATCCCACGCTGAGTGTAAAAAGCCAGACGCGCCAGAAAATCCTCGAAGCCGCTGAACGGCTGGAATATAAAGTCCCCAGCGCCAAACGCCAGGCCAGCCTGCGCATGACTTTTGCCGCAGTTTATACCCATGGCCAAGAGCTGGAAATCAACGATCCGTATTATCTGGCTATGCGTTATGGTATTGAAACGCAATGTGAAAAACTGGGTATCACGCTGGTTTCCTGTTATGACTTCAAAGGCGACAGAACGCTGCCAGCAGCCGATGGTTTACTCATAATTGGTAAACCTCAACCTACTGCGCAGGCAATACTTGAACAGCAGGATTTACCACTGGTGTATCTCGATGGGGTCACCCACCACCCGCGTTTTGACTGCGTGAGCGTCGATTTATACAAAATCAGCCAGAAAGTTATCGACTACTTTATCTCCCGTGATTATCTGCGTATTGGTTTTATCGGCGGGCGCGATGACCCTGAATATGCCGATCAGCGCGAGCGGGCGTTTGTTGAATACGGGCTGAGTAAAAACGTGGTCCAGCCGCAAGATGTTTACTACGGCGATTTTAGCAGCCAGGCAGGTTACCAGTGCGCGAAAAAAATGCTCGCTGCTTCAAATGATTATCCGCCAGCCTTGTTTGTCGCGACAGACTCTATCGCTATTGGTGTGCTGCGTGCACTGCATGAAAACGGAATTAAAGTTCCTGAGCAAATGGCGCTGATAAGCGTCAACGATATTCCCACTGCACGATTTGTATATCCGGCGTTATCGACAGTGCGCGTCCATTCCGAAACCATCGGCGCGCAAGCTGTTAACCTGCTGATGGAACGTATCCGCGATGAACGTACCATTCCACTCTCAGTCTTTGTTCCCAGCTCGTTGCAACTCCGCGATACAACATTATCTTAATAAAATCAATGAGTAGTATTCGCACGCTCTGTTGGGACTAAAAGCCAACAGAGCGTTTCACTTTGTGACGGATGTTGATTTATTGTGATCCCTCCGTCATTTGGTAAACTTTAATTTTTAGTTTTACTAAATATTTACTATTGTTTGCTCATACACACGTAATGAGGATGTTGGCGTGAACAATTGGGAAAACATAGAAAAACAATCAGAGAACCGGCTACCCGCACGAGCATGGTTTCACAGCTATGACAGCGTTGAACAGGCGAGGGAACTAAACCGCTCCGCAAGCCAGGGCTTTATGTTGCTAAGTGGGAAGTGGACGTTTAACTATTTCGACCATCCGGAAAAAGTACCTGCTGAGTTTTACCGTCAGCCAATGACGGGTTGGGGTGACATAACCGTTCCGGGTATGTGGCAAATGGAAGGCCACGGTAAACTGCAATACACCGACGAAGGTTATCCATTCCCTATCGACGTGCCTTTTGTTCCAACCAATAACCCAACCGGTGCCTATCAGCGCCAGTTTTCACTTCCGAAAGAGTGGCTGCAACGCCAAATCATTATTAAATTCGATGGCGTAGAAACGTACTTTGAAGTCTACGTTAACGGTCATTACGTTGGCTTTAGCAAAGGTAGCCGTCTGAGTGCTGAGTTTGATCTCAGCCCTTACGTACAGGCAGGTGAGAACTTGCTTAGCGTACGGGTGATGCAATGGGCTGACTCCACTTATATTGAAGATCAGGATATGTGGTGGATGGCTGGTATCTTCCGCGATGTTTACTTGATTGGTCAGCCGCAAGTGCATTTGCACGACTTAACCGTCGTGACTGAATTTGACGAAAACTACTGTGATGCTGAACTCCAGATAAACTGCGAACTTCATAATAATTCCACAACGCCAACCGCAGGTTACCAACTTCATGCACAGTTGTTTGATGGCGAAAAATGCGTTGCTGAACAACAAAATACGTTCACACTACAAAACCACTCAACCTGCAAGTTTTTACTGCCGGTAAAACAGCCAAAGCAATGGAATGCGGAACATCCCAACCTCTATTTGCTGCTGCTAACTCTTCGTGATGGCAGCGGTAAAATCATCGAAGTGGTGCCGCAACAAGTCGGATTCCGCGATATCAAAGTGCGTGACGGCCTGTTTTATGTGAACGGTCGCTATCTGAAATTACACGGTGTAAACCGCCACGATCACGATCATCAGAAAGGCCGCGCGGTTGATATGGCCCGTGTTGAGCGAGATATCATTTTGATGAAGCAGCACAATATCAATTCAGTACGTACTGCTCATTACCCGAACGATCCCCGTTTTTATGCATTGTGCGACCAATACGGTTTATTTGTGATGGCGGAAACTGACCTTGAAAGCCACGGTTTTGCCAACGTCGGCGACATTAGCCGCATCACGGATGACCCAACGTGGGAGCATGCTTATGTCGAGCGTATTGAACGCCACGTATTGGCGCAGAAAAATCATCCTTCCATCATTATGTGGTCGCTGGGCAACGAATCGGGTTACGGCTGTAACATTCGGGCGATGGCTGCGCGCTGCAAGGAACTCGACCCAACGCGGCTGGTGCATTACGAAGAAGACCGTGACGCGGAAGTGGTAGATGTTATCAGCACCATGTACTCGCGCGTCTCAATGATGAACGCATTTGGTGAATACCCACATCCAAAACCGCGCATCATCTGTGAATATGCCCATGCGATGGGGAATGGGCCCGGCGGGCTTGCGCAATATCAGGCGGTGTTTAATCAACATAAAAGCCTACAGGGCCATTACGTTTGGGAATGGTGCGACCATGGTTTACTGGTGCATGACGAACAGGGACGTGAGCGTTACCAATACGGTGGTGATTACGGCGACTTCCCGAACAATTACAACTTCTGCATGGATGGCCTGATTTACCCTGATCAGCGCCCTGGCCCGGGTCTGCGCGAATACAAACAGGTGCTATGTCCGGTCAACATTCGCCAGACTGAACACAATGACGTGTTGCTGGTGGAAAACCGTTACTGGTTCAGCCCGCTTGGCGATATCGAGTTTCAGGTTGCATATCAGGTTGATGGCAAAACCATCGCGCAACAAACGTTAACGCGGCCTCACCTGCTACCAGGTGAGGCCGAAGAGCTGCCTCTGACACCACCGGAACTGCCTGCCGGTGAAGTCTTTATCAATGTTGAAATCGTTAAGCGCAGTGCGACGCGCTACAGCGAAGCGATGCACACTCTTGGTCATTACCAGATTTTGCGCCAACAGGCCCAATCGCGTGAGCCATTGCCACTCAAGAAATTAGGTTCGCTGAGTAATGAAACACAAGGGCATCAGCAGGTTATCAGCGGCAATGAGTTTTCTCTGACGTTCTGCCGGCTGAGTGGTGAGCTGGTTTCATGGTTAGTTGGAGGCGAAGAAATCGTTGGGCGAGCACCGCATCTGACTTTCTTCAAACCGACAATTGATAACCATAAGCAGGAATTTGAAGGGTTATGGCAGCCGTACCATATGCATTTAATGCAGCATAATTTCCGTGCCATGCGGCATTACTCGCAAGGTGAAGACGAAATTATTGAAATTGATAGCGTGATTGCACCACCGGTATTCGATTTCGGTATGCGCTGTACTTATCGCTGGCGCATCACCCCCGCAGGCCATGTCACGCTTGACTTGTCCGGCAGACCTTACGGTAATTACCAGGCAATCATCCCGAAAATCGGTCTCGATTTTGGCATTAGCAAGCGCTTTAAGCAGGTGGAATATTACGGACGTGGGCCGGGTGAAAACTACGGGGATAGCTGCCAGAGCAACCTGATTGGCCATTACCGCCAGCCAGTTGAAAGCCTGTTTGAAAACTATCCGTTCCCACAAGATAACGGCAACCGGCAACAAGTGCGCTGGCTAAGCGTTGAGGATGAAAAGGGTAACGGGATTTTCATTCAACCAAGCAAGCCGATTAACTTCAGCCTCTGGCCTTACAGTGCTGAAATGCTGCAACAAGCGCAGCACATCAACGAACTGGAAGCCAGCGATTACCTGACGCTCAACCTTGATGACCAAATTCTCGGCCTCGGCTCCAACTCCTGGGGTTCCGAAGTACTGGATTCGTTCCGGGTTTATCTCAAACCGTTCGAATACGGTTTCACGATGGTGCCGTTCCGTAAGGCTGAAGTCGCAACGGTCTGTCTGGCGAAATATGATTTCCAACCGCAAACCGTTCGCGCACTTTCTTGATGAGGCAGGCGTAATGATTATTTTAAATACATTAGAAGAATTCCAGTGCGTTTATCGGGCGGGGAAAAAGTGGCAACGCTGTATGGAAGCCATAAATAATCTTAAAAACATTGAGCCTAATGTTTTTTATTCGATAGGTGATTCGCTGGTCTATCGCCTCGCTGAAGGTTCTGCGGATAACGCGGCATTATTTGAAGGCAACCGCCGTTACTTTGACGTGCATTATTACCTTGCAGGTATTGAGACGGTGGAATATGCCGCCAAAACCGAATTAATCCAGGAAGTGCCTTACAAGGATGAAACTGACCGCGAGTATTTCTGCGGGCAGGGTGAAAAACACAAGCTAGTGGCGGGTAATGTCGCCATTTTTGA
This sequence comes from Buttiauxella sp. B2, assembly GCF_006376615.1. Taxonomy (GTDB): domain Bacteria; phylum Pseudomonadota; class Gammaproteobacteria; order Enterobacterales; family Enterobacteriaceae; genus Buttiauxella. Next base: position 277,275 of record NZ_VEXQ01000001.1, on the reverse strand, counting down.
AAACCACGAAGCGTACCGATTTTCCGCCGGGGATGGCGTGCGGAAAGTCATCCTGAAAGTTACCGTTGAAGAAACGTATTTCCTTAACAAATAACTTTCGGTACCTGCCCAGTTTACCGGGCAGGTAAATACAATAAAAATACCCTACATGTGGAGTTAATATGGCTTCAACGAATAGAAACACTATTGGCAAGTTCGGACTATTAGCAATGACATTTGCGGCAGTTTTTAGCTTCAATAATGTCATTAATAATAACGTCCAGTTAGGTATTGCATCAGCCCCTGTTTTCCTGGTGGCGACACTTATTTACTTCATCCCATTCTGTTTGATCATCGCAGAATTCGTTTCGCTGAACCGTAATTCCGAAGCGGGTGTTTACGCCTGGGTAAAAAGTGCACTCGGTGGCCGTTGGGCATTTATCACCGCCTACACGTATTGGTTTGTTAACCTATTTTTCTTCACCGCATTATTGCCAAGAGTTATCGCCTACGCGTCGTATGCGTTCCTCGGTTATGACTATATTTTCACCCCGTTAACGACTGCACTTATCAGTATTTGCCTGTTTGCTTTTTCCACCTGGATTTCAAACCATGGGGCGAAACTGCTTGGGCCGATGACGTCTGTCACCTCCACGCTGATGTTATTACTGACGTTCTCGTACATCATCCTCGCGGGGGCTGCTGTAATCGGTGGTGTGGAGCCGGCTGATCCAATCAACGTTCAGGCGATTACACCGCAATTTAGCTGGGCATTCCTCGGTATTATCGCGTGGATTTTCCAGGCCGCAGGCGGTGCGGAATCTGTTGCGGTATACGTGAACGACGTAAAAGGTGGCAGCAAAGCTTTCGTGAAAGTGATAATCCTTTCCGGTCTGTTCATCGGTGGGTTGTATACCGTTTCGTCGCTGCTGATCAACGTCTTTGTGCATAAGGCTGACCTGCACTATACAGGCGGCACAGTTCAGGTATTTGAAGGGCTGGCGCGTCACTTCGGTTTGCCAACCATATTGATGAATCGTTTTGTGGGGATTATTTCCTTTACGGCGATGTTTGGCTCACTGCTGATGTGGACTGCCGCACCGGTGAAAATCTTCTTTACTGAAATCCCGAAAGGTATCTTTGGTGAGAAAACCGTGCGCCTTAACCAACACGGTGTGCCGACTCGCGCGGCCTGGATTCAGTTCTTAATTGTTATCCCATTGATGCTCATCCCAACTATTGGCTCGGGCAACGTGCAAGAATTGATGAATACGCTGATTAACATGACGGCTGCGGCATCAATGTTGCCACCACTGTTTATCATGCTGGCGTACCTGAATCTGCGCATGAAATACGATGCTGTAAACCGTGATTTCCGCATGGGGACACGGATGCAGGGCATTACCATCGTCAGTGTGTTGATTGTGATTTTCACCATTGGGTTTATTGCTTCTACGTTCCCGACCGGTGCCAGCATCATGACCATCATGTTTTATAACGTCGGTGGGTTGGTTATCTTCCTGGGCTATGCCTGGTGGAAATACAACAAATACGAGAAAGGGCTGGATGCCAATGCGCGTTATGAGGCGGATACTCCACTTGCCCAGATTGCGCTGGAACACCAGCAGGCAAAGCAGGTTGTACCACCGACAGGTGATGTAGCGGTAACACGGCAGTGATAAAAAACGGCCCCATTAATTGGGGCCGTTTTACATGTTAATACTTAGAAATCATATCCCACAGTAGCAATCACAGAACGCTCAGCACCCCAGTAGCAGTAACCCGTACCGTAACAGCCTGCAACGTAGTCACGGCCAGTAAGGTTGGTGGCGTTAAGCTGCACGAAAGCGCCTTTCAGCGTTGGTGTCCACGTACCGATATCGGCACGAAGCATTGCATCAAGCAGGGTGACAGAAGGTACGCGCAGGGTGTTTTCGTTATCTGCCCATTGTTTACCAATGTAGCGCACGCCAGAACCCAGGCTGATGCCAAAGTCAGCTTTGAACATAGCCCACAGGCTAGCCATTTGATCTGGTGTTACGTACGGTGTGTTGCCGTCGTTGCCGTCAATCGCATCTTTGAAGCGCACTTTGTTCCAGGTGTAACCCGCGATGGTTGAAAAACGTTGGTTCCACTGTGAGCGTGCTTCAAGCTCAACACCTTGCGAGTGTACTTTACCAGCAGGCTCATAATAGCTGCCCTGAACCACACGGTTGCCGACATCATTTTGCGTCAGGTCATATACCGCCATGGTGTACATATCCGCAGTACCAACTGGCTGATATTTCACACCTGCTTCATATTGCTCGGCGGTCGTCGGTTTTAGCAGCTTGCCCTGGGCATCCGGTAGCACCTGAGGGGTAATCGCCTGGCTGTAGCTCATGTACGGAGAAACACCGTTGGTGAATGCGTACAGTAATGATGCTCGTCCACTGAAATGATTGTCGGTGCGGTTATCTGTCACGTCACTGTCGATGGCATCAGCCACGATATGGCTCTTGGTAACGATATGGTCGTAACGGCCAGACAGCGTCATATGCCATTGATCCCACATCATGTCATCTTGCAAATAAACACCGGTCTGTTCGTACTGGCGCTTGCCGGCTTTGGTCAGCAGACCTTGATTGATGGTGGAATAAGTCGGATCACGCGGGTCGTAGTAGTAGAAACCACCAGGGCCGCCAGACTCGCCCGTCCACGGGTTCAGGTTGGTTGTGTAAGCTGAATCATCAGACAGATTGTTGGTGTATTTATGGAACTCGCCGCCCAGCACGACTTTATGATCCAGTTCGCCAGTTGCAAAATCGGCTTCTAACTGATTATCAATGGCATACGCATCAAGCGAAGACGTTTCACCGCTGTAGTAACGCATCAGCTCATCATGCGCAGTATCTGCCCATCCAATCTGGTAAGCCTGCTTCAGACCCACGTTTGAATGGGTATAGCTGGCGTTAGAACGGAAGGCCCACACGTCATTGAAGCCGTGTGAGAACTCGTAGCTATAAATTTGCTGGTGGCGTTTAAATTCATCATTGCCAGGTTCTACGTCAGAAAAGCCGGTACTGATTTTACGCCCGGTACTGGAGTAGAGGCTGCCATCAGACGGTACGGAACCGTGGAAGCCGCCAGAAGGATCTTTTTCCAGGTAAGCGCGCAGCAGCAAAGAGGTATTGTCACCAGGCTGCCACAACAGGGACGGAGAAATTGCATAACGTTCTTCACGCGTTTTCTCATATTGAGTATCGGTATTTTTGGTCATACCGGTTATGCGGTACGCCCATTCATCGTTAATCGCATTGGTGTAGTCGAACGCTGTACCGTTGGTATTGTTGTTACCGTACATGGCACGAACGTGGCCTTCCTCAATAAATTGCGGACGTTTTGAGGTTTCCATGACCAGGCCGCCAGGAATGGTTTGGCCGTAAAGTGCGGAAGATGGCCCTTTGATGACGTCGATACGCTCAAGGAACCATGGGTCAACTTGTACTACGTTGAAACTGCCGCCATCGCTCATCAGGCGCAGGCCATCAAGGAAGATGTTGTTCACGTCGCCGCCGTGGAAACCACGCAGGGCAACGGTGTCATAACGGGTTGCACCGCCAGCAAAACCGGTGAAAGCACCAGGCGTATAGTTCAGCGCATTGTTGACGGATAACGCACCTTGGTCGTCAATTTGTTGACGAGTAATCACAGAAACAGATTGGCCGGTAGTGATTAGCGGCTCATCCGTTTTAGTTGCGCCACGGCTGATTGTTGCGCTGTAGCCTTCAGTTGGGCTAGTGGAGGTTTCTGTCGGTTTTGCCGTTACGACGACGGTGTCTTCCGCCATAACATAAGCCGGAGCAGCAAGTGCAAGTGCAAGTGCGCAGAGTAAAGCAGAGCGCTTTACGTTAAATGCCAGTTTCATTTAATTATTTTCCCGAGAAGGTCTTGTTGTCATCGCCTGGAATGCTGCTCTTCGTCAGCCGAGTTAGGTTAAATTCAGGTGATGCCACCGCAATGTAAGAATGCGAATTATTATCGTTATTGTTTGCAGTTTCAAGTGCAAATATTGGCAGGTACGAAATCAAAGCCCATGAAAAGATTAATGTTTATGGCGAGCTGCGAGGGGAAGGTATCCTCATCCCAACCTTTTATTCCAGGAGAAGGAAAAAGTGACATGAGGGAAAATACGGGAAAATTCCCTCTCCTGTAGGAGAGGGTTAGATTGAGGGCAATGGATTACTGCGCAGTTGATGCGGCTGGTTTTGTCGTTTGCGTTGCAGGTCCGGGCGTTGCCGAAGGCAATTTATCCGGCGTTGAGTCACATGGTTTTTCTGTACCACACAGTAAATCGAGCATTTTCAGCGTCACACCGTTGGTCCAGCCAAACCCATCTTGCAGAGGATATTCGCCACCACCACCGCCAGTCCCCGTTGAAGATACATCATACTTCTCAACCAGTTTTTTCTCACGGTTGTAGGTATGTTGCACGTTGGTCAGGAAGCGCCAGGTGACTTCCATGGCTAAATCTTTATGCCCGTAATTTTGCAGACCTTCTGTGGCGACCCATTGCAAAGGCGCCCAACCATTTGGGGCGTCCCACTGTTGCCCCGTTTTCAAGTTGGTAGTGGCAAGCCCACCGGCTTTGAGCAATTGCGCACGAGTGATGGCCGCCATTTTATCGGCACGCTCTTTAGACGCGACATGCACATACAGCGGGAACAGTGCGGCAGCCGTCAGTTGTGAACGAACTGCGTTGGTTTTGAGATCGTAATCTGCATACCAGCCTTGTTTGCTATTCCAAAAATGCGCTTCCATAGCTTTTTGTCGTGCGTCCGCCAGCTGCTGATATTGTGTAGCCCCAGAGCTGTCTTTCGCCACGCTGCTGGCGTGAGCCAGTGTTTTTTCCATCTGGAATAACAGCGCATTTAAATCGACCGGCACGATAGATGTGGTGCGAATCGAACCTAGCTGCTCAGGTTTATCCATCCAGCGCGAACTAAAATCCCAACCGGAAGCGGCGGCGGCGCGTAGGTCACGATAAATCTCAGTCGCTGGGCGATTTGGGTTGCTCTTCGCGGTGGTGACGTCATCCAAATAAGATTCTGTGCGTGGCGTATCGCGGTCATCCCAATAACGGTTCAGCACCGAACCATCTTTGAGTTTCACTACGCGTAGGTTTTCAGTACCGGGTTGCAGCGAATCACTGCCTTGCATCCAGTAGGCATACTCTTTTTTAAGCTGCGGCAAATAAGTGGTGTAAGTCTCGTCACCATTGTGGCTGGCAAGAAGTTTGACCATAAACGCAAAGAATGGCGGTTGGGAACGGCTCAGATAATAACTGCGGTTGCCATTGGGAATATGCCCGTAAGCATCAATTTCATGAGCAAAGTTATCAACCATATCTTGCACTTTGTCCCAGTGACCACTTTCTGCAAGACCCAACATAGTGAAATAACTATCCCAATAATAGACTTCACGGAAACGTCCGCCGGGCACCACATACGGTTTAGGCAACGGCAGCAAAGAATCCCATTTATCCACGCTATCAGTGGTACGCGTTAGCACCGGCCATAAACTGTCGATATGTTCACGTAACGATTGACCTTCCGGTGGGACATACTTTTCACCTTCATGTGGCAGGCTAAAATTCACATCCACAAAATGGCGCAAATCAAAGCCAGATTGGTTCCGCTGCATTCGGTAATCTGCAAGGATCATCAACGGATCATTTTTAGGAACCGCATCAGCAAATGTCTTTTGGTCAGGGAATAATTTGGCTGTTTGCACATCGGTAAACAACGGGCCAAGGAGGACATCTGGTGGTTGGGGCTGGGCTTGTAAATTGTCATCCGCGGTAGCGGGGAAGGTAAAAGTGACGAACGCACAACCGATAGCTATTTGAATCGCAAGCAATAAAGTACGAGGACGGCGCAAAACGTGATAAGTCATTTATTGTTCTCCTTTGCAGGCTAGCGGTGAAGTTTTTCCGCAATCAACCCTATGAAAACCTTAGACGAATTTCGAGGCTGTACCAGTGGGAGATGTCGCATATTGCAACAAAGCAGATAAATCACCGGTGATGTTCCAACGCCTCATCCTTGTGGATTAATCAGCCACGTACCTGCTTTCTCAACCGATAACGTCATGTTTCGCGACTGCTGGTTATTATCACGTAACGTAATCTCATATTTGCCAACAGGCAGTTGCAGGAAACCGTAACCATTGGCTCCAGGTGTGACGTTTTCTGCCTTGCCATTCACATCCAGTTGTTCGCCATCATTCATTCGGACATAAATGCGTGCAAGCGTGGCATCGGTTACGGGCAACACGCTTTTTGCTGTAGTTGACGGAGCTTCTTCCGCACTGGTCGTTTTTTCAATCTTCGCAATCTTAGGGCCGCTGGATAAGTGGCCACCAAAAATGATGCCACCGACGGCAATACCGACCAATAAGCTCGCGGCTATTTGCAACGGTAATTTGTATCGCTTTTTGAAAGGTGACAATGGGGTAATTTCCGCATTCTCCACTTCAATGAGCATAGTGCCGGGCTGTTTTAGCGGAATGAGGCCATTAATCCCACTCAAAGGGATTTCAGCCAGCGCGGCAAATTCAGCGATAGACTGGGGCCTGTCTTCAGGTTTCAACGCCAGTGCGCAATCAACCGCATGTAACAGACTATGGGAATAACCTTCCGGACGATTTTTGGCGAGCTTAACGCAGGGGTCTTGAATCGTTCGCGTGACGCTAGCTGGCGGGCAGTTGCCGGTGATAAGCGTGTAGAGAATCGCGCCGAGCGCGTAGATATCAGTCCATGGCCCGAGCTGGTTTTCCAGGTCCTCCGCATATTGTTCCAGTGGAGCAAAACCGGGGTTCAGAGACGTTTTATTCCCATCACCGTTTTCGGTATTGGTGCGGCGTGGGGCACCTGCGTTTAACAACAGTGGCGCTCCGTTATCCTGAATCTGAATACTTCTGAGCGACAAATCGCGATGAATAAAACCTTCGTCATGAAGAATCGCCAGCGCGCCGCACAGCATTGGCAGCATATGGCGTATCCAGGTTTCATTGATGATGTCGGGCTGATGCTGATGTAATTCTGCAAGCGTCATGCCGCTGGAATAGAGCGATGCGGCGTAGGCAGTTTCGTTTTGCGTCCAGAAACTTAAAACTTGCAGCAGATTAGGGTGGTTAAATTGCGCGAGCTGACGGGTGGACTGAACAAAACGCTTCAGTCCAGTGTTGAACGCCTGGCTATCTTGTTTGCTGCGCAAAACCAACTGCATATTATCGCTACGCACAGTCAGCGCACGGGGCATAAACTCCCGGATAGAGACAGGTCGTTCAAGTTGATGGTCCCATGCTTTATAGATGACATGGGTATTCGTCGATTCAGTCACTTGCTGAATTTCAAATTCGTCGAAACGGAAACCAGGCGGCAGAGCGTCGGGGAGTTCTGAGTCGTAATCTTTATCTGTCATGATGGCCTTTCTCTGCTCGAAATCGACGAATATTCAGTGTTACTTCTGGGCGCGCCATGCGCCAACCGCTGGATCACGCAATTGCGGACGTAGGGAGTCAATCAAAAGCAGCGTAATCGGGGTGTCCGGTGCCAGCCAGGCTGACCACACTTTGCGTACTTCATTCAAACGCGCCTGAATCCCTGATTCATCAACTGTCATTTCCCGCGATACTTCGACGGCGACAGTTCCCGTAGCTTGCCAGCTATTTAGCTCAGAGTTATAGGGCAAAATCATCCAGCTTTGCGGGGCGTGTTCATTGCTGACAACCATGCGTTCATTGTTCAGGCTGGTAATAAGCAAGCTGTCAGAACTCGCCTCTTTGCTTAATCCGCTCACAGGGAAACCATGCACGAAGGTCATCATATGGCGTTTTTCGCCATGAACACCGCTCTGAATGATTTCACTACGACCATTCAACCAGCCGCCTTTTTCACATTTCCCGTTGGGAATAAACATGGCTGAAGCATTGGCATCACCTTGCCAGAAGGTGCGCAGGTGGCAGCCATCTTGCAGCGTAAATTCCTGCCATGGTGTGCGGTCAGCTAACGGTGACTTTGTTTCTGAATGCGCCTGGATATTGGGCTCGCTGGACACAACGGGGGCGATAATTACCGCCCAATCGCTATTTTTGGTGGCCGTACCAACGGCTAACGTTTCCCCTTGTGGATCTTCCAGTCGCCAACTCACCAGTTGAACCGAGTTACACTGGCTTTCCAGCAGTGTTCCCAGACGCGGCATAAACACGTTGAGAAGATCTGGGTTTTTGTCGCCATTTGCGACGATACGCAGTGTGAGTTCAGCCGCACACCAGCTTTGTGGCGAGTTGTTTTGGATATTATCAATCCAGACATCCAGCTTCTGAGAAGGCGACTGTACAACACGATAGTTATCTGCCCACACGGTGGTAGATGCCAGCAACAGCGCCAAACCCGAAAGCCAGAGTTTCATATAAATCCTTGTTAGCCGAACAATTTTAAACGAAAGGTCAGGGCGTAAGATGCCGATAACTAATCAATAATCCATGTGCCACTATTTGCGTTTTGGCAGGCTTTGCTGGCGTCATCGACGGCAACACAGGTTGTTTTCTTCGCAGCTTTTCGAGGGCGCGGGCGGTCTTTTTTCAGCGTCTGTGCATACAGTTCGCTTTTGACAAGTGCGCGTGTTGGAACGTAGCCCAACATTTCCTGTTTATCCTCCTTGGCAATGGCTAACCAGTTATTCTCAACTTGACCAAGCACAGTATATGTTTGTCCATTTTCAAGCGTGCTAACAACTTTCCCACCAAAATCTGGCTTGCTCATAATCGAGCCCGGATAGAGTGCGCGATAACTGGCGTTGACGGGGGTGAACTCTTGCGGCGCAGAGACAGCGTAACGGTGTGTGAGCGTGACGCCATTAACTTCACTGCTCACAATAGTGTCATCCGTCATTTTTGGCGGTGGTGCTTTACAGCCTACGACCGTGGCAACAACAGCAAGGATCAACAGGTTTCGCAATTTCATCGTAACTTTCCCTGAAAAAATGGTTCAAACCTGGTCGCCGAAAAGGGCTGGACATGGCGAAGAAGAGACCCAGGAAGCTGAAGAGTTATTCACATCATTTATACATGATAACGTTAATTTTACATCGCCTGATTAACAATTCAATGGTGATGTAAATGATTGACATCATTAAGTGTTAAGCCGCCCAAGAACAGCGCAGAGAGTGATAATTCACGAAATGAATGATGCATCTTTACAACACACCACAAGCTTATATTATGAAACAGGATTTCAACTTTAGGATTAATGATGGCGATGGAACCGTTATTGCCCAATATCTGCGATTTTATTGCGCATGTATCACCGCTCAACACGCTCCCCATAGAGGCGCAAAATGATATCGCGCGGGCTATTAGTATCAGTTATCTGGCGGTGGGTGAGACATTACCGTTTGATATTGCCGCAAGTGAACGGTACCTCTACATCGTGCGCACAGGCTCGCTTGAACAGCGCTGGAGCGACGGTGTTTTACGTGCACGTCTTGGGCCGGAAGATTTATTTGGTTTCACCTTCCTCGAAGGCATTCCGGGGAATCCTGAAGATTGTTACAACGTCACGGCTATCGAAAACACGTTGTTGTACCAGATCCCGCACAGCGTGCTGAAATCTATCCTGGAAGTCTATCCTCAGTACGCCACACACTTTTCTATCAACGCGCATGAACGCCTTAATTCCGCGATGGACGTGGTCTGGAGCGATGAAGATAAGGGCATGTTCGTGCGTAAAGTGTCTGATGTGGCGAGCGGCACCATTTCAGTGGTCGAGGCATCGACATCCATTCAACAAACGGCGAAACAAATGCGTTGGGTTGATCGCTGCTCAACGGCGGTGGTGATTGAAGAGGACAAAATCATCGGCATTATCAGCGACAGAGACATGACGCGGCGTGTGGTGGCTGAAGGTTTTGATATTTCGCGCCCGGTCAGAGATGTGATGACGGCTAACCCCATCACTGTTTCATCAGGTGATTTAGTGATGCATGCCGTCGCACTCATGATGCGCCATGGCGTGAGTAGTTTACCGGTGGTTGACGGGCCAAAAACTGTTGGCCTACTGACGGCATCCCATCTGGTACAGCATCATCGCGTACAGGCTATTTTCCTGATTGAACGTATTAATCATTGCCTGACTGTTGCTGATCTGGCAGCCCTTAAAGTTGAACGGCAGGCGATTTTCGAAGCTCTGGTGGAGGGAAATCTACGTAACGGTGTGGTCGAAATGGTGATGTCGATGCTGATGGATGCCTTCACCCGCAGACTTATAGAACTTGCCCTCGTCGAATTTGGCGAACCACCTTGTGAGTTTTCATGGATAGTTGCCGGGTCGCATGCCCGCAATGAAGTACATGCCTATTCCGACCAGGATAGTGCGATTATTTTGCCGGACAGCGCGGGCGCAGAAGAGCAACAGTGGTTTTTACGCTTTGCCGACTTCGTTTGCCTGGGGCTTGCCGACTGCGGATATCCATTATGTACGGGCCATTTTATGGCATCTGAAAGCCGCTGGTGCCAACCGTTGTCGGTTTGGCTTGCCTGCATTCGAAAATGGGTGACCAACCCTGAATATACTCAATTGCTGAACGCGACGGTGTTTCTGGAAACGCGTGCGTTTTACGGTAACACCTGGCTGCATGATGCGTTCCAGCAAGCGTTACTGACAGAAATCGCCGCTCATCCTGGTTTTTTACGTTCACTCACCCGCGACTCCACCAGTACCTCTCCTCCGTTAGGGATTTTTAACCATCTGGTTCTGGAGAAAAGTGGCAACGACAGCAAAACGCTTAACATCAAACGCTATGCACTAACGCTGATTATCGACCTGTCGCGCATTTATGCTCTGGCCGCAGGATGTAGTGAAACCCATACCGAGGCGCGTTTTTATGCGGCGAGAGACAAGGGATTAATGTCCCCTGGTGGGTGTACCGATATTATCGATGACTTCCATTTTTTAACCCGGCAGCGCTTTAATCACCAGTTGTCACAATTGCGTAAAGGTTTAGCGCCCGATAACCAAATAGACCCGCGCGAGTTTGGTAGTTTTGAACGTAAGCACCTGAAAGACGCCTTCCGCATTATTGCCCGCCAGCAAGAATTGGCGCGTATGCTTTTTGTTAAGGGGTAACGATGGGATTTTTATCGCGTATTTTCCCGGCGCCATTAGCGACACGTATGGAGGAACAGCGCCAGCAATGGGTGCGAATCCCCGATATATCTCCCGCTTTGCGGCACTTGCTTGAAACTCCATTACCGGATTTTACGACCGAAGTCACAAGTGTGCCCTGGCTTGCTTTTGATTTTGAAACAAGCGGTCTTGATGCCAACACTCATCGGGTTTTGTCGATTGGCAGCGTAATAGCCGAAAAAGGCCAGATTAAGCTGGCGAGTGCACAACACCAATACATTTCCAGCGACAATCCAGTAAATGCACACAGTGCCGTTATCAATCACATTACCCCTGAAATGCTGCGTGATGGCGTGGCACTTGATGAGGCGATGGAAGTGCTGTTCACACGTCTTATTGGGCGGGTAGCCGTTGTTCACGGCAAAATGGTGGAAGGGGCATTTATTAATGCCTGGCTGCGTATGCGTTATGGGCGGGAAGGGCTACCTTTATTGTGGATAGATACTCTTGAGCTGGAACGGCGACATCAACAGGCAACCAGAAATGTGCACAATGACTTCCGGCTATCCAGTATTCGCCGCCATTACCAACTACCCGATTACCCCGCGCATCATGCATTATGCGATGCGGTGGCAACAGCCGAACTGCTTTTGGCGCAGGTGCATGCTAACGGCAACGATTTGCCACTAAGTGCATTTCTTTGTGACTGATCCGCAACGTTGAACTCGAGACAGAAATGTTCATTTATGGTGATTTAAATCACAGAAGGATTGCATGCTATTAGACAAATAAAACCATCATAATTAATGTGTCGTTATACCCGCCAAGAGTTGATATATTATGATTCTCGTAAATGATACATATATAATCTCAAAATGGTTTAACATTGACGCTATTATTGTCAACCATCGTCCCTAGAACCTTCCTCCCAATTAATGCGAGATAAGCAAGCGCAGATGACTCCTCATCTGTTTTGTTTCGCATATCCCCAATAATTATGTCCGATTGGCGCAGCTTTCACGCCTGAGTTTTCCCATGCCCATTATTTATCATGAAGCGGGTTGTGGTGGGACTCTGTTAACACCTGCGCGGCATAATGCCATTAAGGGATGCACATAGCTTATAACAGTTATTCACAACAAATGAATAATTGTGGGCACTGCTATATATAAATATGAATAAGGGCTTCACCATGAATAACTTCAAACATTTGCCTGAGCCATTCCGCATTCGTGTAATTGAACCTGTAAAACGTACTACACGTGAGCATCGTGAAAATGCGATCATCAAATCAGGTATGAATCCATTTTTGCTGGACAGCGAAGATGTATTTATTGATTTGCTAACTGACAGCGGTACGGGTGCCATTACTCAGAATATGCAAGCTGCAATGATGCGTGGCGATGAAGCATACAGTGGAAGTCGAAGTTATTATGCACTAGCTGATGCAGTTAAGAATATTTTTGGCTACCAGCACACTATCCCCACTCACCAGGGGCGTGGTGCAGAACAAATTTATATTCCTGTATTAATTAAAAAACGCGTACAGGAAAAAGGTCTGGACCGTGTCAAAATGGTTGCGTTCTCGAACTATTTCTTTGATACCACCCAGGGACATAGTCAGATAAATGGCTGTACTGTCCGTAATATCTATGTCAAAGAGGCGTTTGATACATCAATTCGCTATGACTTTAAAGGTGATTTCGATCTGGAAGGGTTAGAGCAAGGTATTCAGGAGGTCGGAGCCAATAATGTTCCATATATTGTTGCTACCATCACCTGTAATTCTGCTGGGGGGCAGCCAGTTTCAATGGCAAACCTGAAAGCGATGTATCACATTGCTAAAAGATATGACATTCCAGTCGTGATGGACTCAGCGCGCTTTGCCGAAAATGCGTATTTTATTCAGCAAAGGGAAGCTGGATATAAAGACTGGAGCATAGAAAAAATCACCCAGGAAACCTATAAATATGCTGATATGTTAGCGATGTCAGCGAAAAAAGACGCAATGGTGCCAATGGGGGGATTACTGTGCATCAAAGATGACAGTTATTTTGATGTTTATACCGAGTGCAGAACACTTTGTGTTGTACAGGAGGGTTTTCCAACCTATGGCGGCTTAGAGGGCGGGGCAATGGAACGTCTTGCCGTAGGGCTCTGTGACGGTATGAATCAAGACTGGCTGGCCTATCGTATTGCGCAGATTCAATATCTGGTTGACGGTCTTGAGGCCATCGGAGTGACGTGCCAGCAGGCAGGTGGCCATGCCGCTTTTGTCGATGCAGGTAAGTTGCTGCCGCATATTCCTGCCGAACAATTTCCAGCTCAGGCGCTTGCTTGCGAATTATATAAGGTTGCCGGTATTAGGGCTGTCGAAATAGGTTCATTTTTGCTGGGTAGAGACCCTAAAACCGGTGAGCAATTACCTTGCCCTGCAGAATTGCTCCGTTTAACCATTCCCCGTGCAACGTATACCCAATCTCACATGGACTTTATTATTGAAGCGTTCAGTCATGTAAAAGAGAATGCAAACAATATTAAGGGATTAAGTTTCATATATGAACCAAAAGTATTGCGTCACTTTACAGCTAAGCTCAAAGAAATTTAATCAATAATACGCTACTCCGAGTGGCTATATCTTATATAGCCACTCATTGACTATGGGCTGTTATCATTCCCGCTATTGCGCTTTTGTTTGATGATGCCCGCCAGTCGCATAAAAGAAGGAACCATATCATGGTCTTTGATACTGGCGAACCCAACTAATAATCCTTTCAACTTCTGGTCATTAAGGTAATAACGCGACAACGGCCTGACCAAAATCCCTTCAGAATTGGCCTGTTTGGAAATACTGATATCGTCTGCTTCCGATGGCAGTTGAATAATTAGGTGTAGTCCAGCATTGCTATTGTAATAACCGAGATATTCTTCACCTAAATGCTGTTTAATCAGTTCAACCAATTGGCTGCGGCGTTTGTTATAAAGTTGGCGCATTTTGCGAATATGCGCGGCGTAATAACCTTCTTTGATGAATTCAGCTAAGGCAGCTTGAATAACCTGGTGCCCACTGCGATAGAGTTCGTTATGGACCTTTTTAAGCGGCGCGGCTAAAGGAGGGGGTAACACAACGTAACCCAGACGCAGCGCGGGATAGAGCGTTTTACTGAATGTACCGATATAGATAACTGGGCTGTCTTCTTCCAGGCCTTGTAGCGAAGGAATAGGCTGGCCGGAAAAACGAAATTCGCTATCGTAATCATCCTCAATAATCCAGCTTTGAAATTCCCGTGCCTGCGATAGCAATAATTGGCGGCGAGGGAGACTCATCACTGAACCCAGCGGATATTGGTGTGATGGAGTAACGAAAATTAACTTTGGTTTTTCTTCTGGTGATGTGTGGGGTACCAGTCCCTGGTCATCAACTGTAAGGGCTGAAATATGCACGGCGTTCATGCGCAGTATATTTTTAATCCCCCAATAACCAGGTTCTTCAATCCAGGCATGGTCACCAGGATTGCATAACGTGCGGGTGACTAAATCCAGTGCCTGGTGGATCCCTTCGGTAATTAATATCTGGTCGGTTGAACATTTTACGCCGCGAGCGGTGCGCAAATAATCTGACAATGCGGATTTTAAAACTTCCAGCCCACCATCGGCATCGTAAGTCAGATATTCAGGAGCAGGACGTCTGGCAATGCGGTCGTAGATTTTTGTAAACGCCTGGTGAGGGAAACTGTTTACGTCGGGCACACCGGGAATAAAATCCCCCCATTGAGCAGGGCTGGCACTGGCATTTTCTAAAAGTTCGAGGCAGCGGTCAGAGAGACTTGAACGGTCTTCGGGCTGAGAAGTGTGTTCAGTTCTGGCGACCAGCGTGTTGAGGTTATCCAGAACACTCTCGGTGACAAAGGTGCCGCTACTGGTGCGCGTCGAGATATATCCTTCGGCCTGCAACTGTTCGTAGACTCGCAGTACCGTATTGCGTGACAGCGTAAGCTCAGTTGCCAAATCTCGGGAAGGCGGCAAGCGCGCGGCAGGACGCAAACTTCCCTCAAGAATACAATTGCATATCGCAACATAAAGTTTCTTATGAAGCTTCTCTTCAGGCGTTTGGCTAAATGCCTGCTTGATCACATCTACGGCAAGTGAACGCATTTGGATCCTATTATTAAAACGATTTGGCTCTCGATTAAGGTACCAGATACTGTCTAAATGAATCCTGACTATCAACCAGTAAATTTGTTTTTCGTATGAGGGATAAAAAATGAGTAATAACGAACTCCATCAACGTCGTCTGGAAGCTACTCCTCGTGGAGTCGGTGTAATGTGTAATTTTTTTGCCCAATCGGCTGAAAACAGCACCATTACTGATGTTGAAGGGAAGCAATATATCGATTTTGCCGCCGGAATTGCCGTGCTGAATACGGGCCACCGCCACCCACGTCTGGTGCAGGCCATCGAACAGCAACTGAACGCCTTTACTCATACCGCTTATCAAATTGTTCCTTACGAAAGTTACGTGTCGCTGGCGGAAAAAATTAATGCCGCCGCACCAATCGTTGGGCCAAAGAAAACGGCATTTTTCACCACCGGAGCAGAAGCCGTTGAGAATGCGGTGAAAATCGCCCGCGCTCATACTGGTCGCCCTGGCGTGATTGCCTTTAGCGGTGGGTTCCATGGCCGCACATATATGACCATGGCCCTAACCGGCAAAGTGGCTCCTTATAAAATTGGTTTTGGGCCATTCCCGGGCTCCGTTTTCCATGCGCCATATCCGTCCGAACTCAGCGGTATTTCGACCGATGACGCCGTAAAAGCAATTGAGCGTTTGTTTAAGTCCGATATCGAAGCGACTCAAGTTGCGGCAATCATTTTTGAACCTGTACAGGGCGAGGGCGGTTTTAATGTGGCCCCCCCTGAGTTTGTCGCGGCTATTCGCCAGATTTGTAACACTCATGGCATCGTGATGATTGCCGATGAAGTGCAAAGTGGTTTTGCTCGTACGGGCAAAATGTTCGCGATGAATCATTACACCCATCAGCCTGACCTGATGACGATGGCGAAAAGCCTGGCGGGCGGTATGCCATTGTCTGGTGTAGTTGGTAAAGCAGAAATAATGGATGCACCCGCGCCGGGCGGATTGGGTGGAACCTATGCCGGAAACCCATTAGCCGTAGCTTCCGCACACGCTGTGCTGGATGTTATTGAAGACGAAAAACTGTGCTTGCGAGCGCAAACTCTGGGTGAGCGCCTGACTTCGCGGTTGCGTGAAATCACCGCAACGTGCCCTGCATTGGTAGAAATTCGTGGGTTGGGTTCAATGGTTGCCGCCGAGTTTTACGACACATCAACGGGTGAGCCTTCTGCGGCTGTCGCGCAGCAGGTTCAGAAACGTGCTTTGGAGCAAGGCTTGCTGCTGCTGACCTGCGGCCAGAATGGTAACGTGATTCGTTTCCTCTATCCGCTCACTATCCCTGACGCTCAGTTCGACAAAGCTCTGGATATCATCAAAAACGCGACACAAATGTGAGAACCCAGATGATGAACATGAACAACCCTGAACTGTTGCTCGAGACCTGTCTGATCGATGGCGAGTGGAGCAACGCCCTTTCGGGTAAAAAAATGTCGGTACTGAATGCGGCGACTGGGGAGGACATCGCCGTCGTCCCTTTGATGGGGCAGGCGGAAACCCAGCGCACCATTATTGCTGCTGAAATTGCGCAAAAAGAGTGGAAAAAGCAGACTGCGGCAAACCGTGCCAAAATCTTGCATCGCTGGGTTAGCTTGATTAATGACAACAGCGAAGATCTTGCTCGGTTGATTACCCTTGAAGGGGGCAAACCGCTTGCGGAGGCTCGAGGTGAAGTTACCTATGCCGCATCGTTTATTACCTGGTTTGCGGAAGAGGCAAAAAGGGTGGATGGCGTGTTGCTGCAACCCACCAATCCTGACCAGCGATTTATTGTCACCAAACAACCGGTTGGTGTCTGTGCGGCAATTACACCGTGGAATTTTCCCGCGGCGATGATAACCCGTAAGGTCGCACCCGCTCTGGCAGCAGGCTGTGCGATTATCGTCAAACCCGCTGAGCAAACACCACTGACCGCGCTGGCATTGGCTAAGCTTGCCGAAATGGCTGGTTTACCCAAAGGCATATTGCAGGTTATCACGGGTGATGCCAAAGAAATTGGCGGGGAACTTTGCCGCAATCCTGCTGTGCGAAAACTCAGTTTTACGGGTTCAACTCAAACCGGGCGTTTACTCATGGCACAGTGCGCACCGACTATCAAGAAACTGTCGCTTGAACTGGGGGGGAACGCGCCTGTAATTGTCTTTGATGACGCCAGTCTTGAGCTGGCCGTAAAAGGTATTATGGCCTCCAAATTCCGTAACAGCGGACAGACATGCGTTTGCGCTAACCGGGTTTACGTTCAGAGCGGCATTTATCAGAAACTTTGTGAAGAACTGGTGAAGGCGGTCGAGGCCTTGAAAGTCGGAAATGGAATGGACGACGGGGTGACTCAGGGGCCGTTGATTAATGCAAAGGCAATTGAAAAGGTTGAGCTTCATATTAGTGATGCGCTGTCGAAGGGAGCCACGTTATTAACTGGCGGGCACAAGCATTCAATAGGTGGGAATTACTTCGCGCCTACGGTCGTTGCAAATGTGACTCAAGAGATGCGTTTTGCCAGAGAAGAAACGTTTGGGCCAGTCGCGGCATTATTTAAATTTGATACCGATGACCAGGTCGTTAATTTCGCCAATGATACCGAGTTTGGTCTCGCCGCCTATATCTTCACCAGAGATGCAAAACGGCAATGGCAAATTCCAGAGGCGCTGGAATACGGCATGGTAGGTGTAAATACTGGGCTGATTTCCAATGAAGTCGCTCCATTTGGCGGCATCAAACAATCCGGTCTGGGCCGTGAAGGCTCCCGCTTCGGGATAGATGAGTATCTGGAGATGAAGTACGTCTGCGTTGCATTGTAATACCCGTCCACATAAGTCAACCGGCGACAGTTCTTGTCGCCGGTTTTTTTTGCATTTATTCCCTCGATTCATTCAATCGTGAAGCACCAAAAGAGGGCACTTCTGCGCTCACTGCACTACGTTAATCACTTGTGAGTGTCTTTAACAATTATGTGACATTAAGCATATACATATAACATATTATGTTTTATAAAATACAAACACTGCCTGCCCTTATGCCACATAAAGAGAAAAGATATGGAACAGACGATAGACAAAGAACACCATCAACATCAGCCAGTTAAAGGTGAGCAATTCAATCGCTCGATAGGGCTGATGTCTAACTTCGCGCTGGGATTTACATACCTTTCACCCCTGACTGCCGTTTATTCACTCTTTGCACTGGCGGTAACGCTTGCGGGGCCACCGGCAATTTGGTGGATACTGATCGTTGCCTGTGGCCAGCTGCTGGTGGCGTTGGTATTCGGTGAAGTCGCGTCACAATATCCGATTACCGGGGGCTTATACCCTTGGGCAAGAAGATTGTGGGGAAAGAAATATGCCTGGATAGCCGCCTGGATTTATCTTTGGGCTTTAGTCGTCACCATCACTTCTATCGCGGAATACACCTCTACGTTCGTCGCATCCTTGTTCCACTACGCAACGAGCGCGGGGAATATGATGACAACATCTGTCGTGCTGTTGTTAATCATGATGGGCGTGAATATGTCAGGTACAAAAAACCTGGCGCGCGTTGCGAAAATTGGCTTCTGGTGTGAAATAGTCAGCGTGATTGCATTGGGTATCTACCTGTTAATATTCCATCGTTCACAGCCTTTCTCTGTCGTTTTTGACTCGATGGGGGTGCTTGCGAAAGACGGGAATTACACCACAGCATTTATGTCTGCATCGCTGATGGGCTTATTTATGTTCTTTGGCTTTGAGGCCTGCGGTAATGTGGCGGAAGAAGTTAAAAATCCAGGTAAGAAAATTCCCGTAGCCATGATATTAAGCATCGTATTCGGTGCAATCTCTGCCGTAATTTCGATTATGGGTTATCTGTTGTCTTCACCGGATTTGATGAATATCGTCAACGGTAAAATTGCTGACCCAATCCCGATGATTCTGAACCAGGCGTTGGGCGAAACGGGAGCTACAGTTTTCATCGTTGTTGCAGTTATTGCCATGCTGTCTTGTATTCTCTCACTACAAGCTGCACTGAGCCGTCTGATATTTTCCTTCTCCCGTGACAATATGTTGCCGGGCAGTGACTGGATGTCCAAAATATCGAAAAATAGCGTGCCTGATAATGCCATGATGGTGAGCTGTTTACTGCCAGTGATCATTTGTGTCTGGGTATATTTCCAACCGGATAGTCTGGCACGTATCACGGCTTTTGCGGTTATCGGAATCTATATTTCCTTCCAGATGGTGGTACTGGCAGCATTGCGCCAGCGTTTGAAAGGCTGGAAACCAGCAGGTGAATGGACCGTGGGTTCAT
Source organism: Buttiauxella sp. B2 (assembly GCF_006376615.1). Classification (GTDB taxonomy): domain Bacteria; phylum Pseudomonadota; class Gammaproteobacteria; order Enterobacterales; family Enterobacteriaceae; genus Buttiauxella. Next base: position 257,659 of record NZ_VEXQ01000001.1, on the reverse strand, counting down.
GGGGTTTCATCGTGAACATTCTGGCGCTGGCTTACGGTCTGTGCGGTATTTGGTTACTGGCACAGCCGGCAGAAGGTGCGAGCTTTGCTGATCGCTGGACAGTGCTGGTGGGTCTGGCGATTGTTATCGGTTCTGGGTTGCTTTATATGTTGATTACTAAACCGTTTGGCCGCTCTAACGCACCTGAAAATGATGCCATCGAGTATGCGCAAAAGCTGGCTGCTCAACAAAATAGCTAGGGAAAAAAATGTCGGATGTCGCTAAAGCTACTCTGACAGACGAAGTCGATGCAGTGGTGGATTCGCTTTCGCTAATCCACTACTGCTCAAATTATCAGGATTGATAAAGGTTGAAGTAATCATTTTCGTAAACGAGAGTAGCTATTTTAGTATCAAGCAAATCACCGACCCGAAATCTCGGATGGGTAGAAAAAACAATTCTCGCATCTTTATTGGTAAGAATGACTTTATCATTTGCTGCGTAGGGCAATAATTCATCCTCAACACGGCTTACCAGAATATCTATTGCAGCAACCCCTAAAAACTGTTCATTGAAATAGACGGGGACCGCTGAGGTGAGGGTATAAGATGTGTTGCAGATATAATCGACATAAGGCCCATGAATAAAGGCATTACCCACGTCGGGTGCTTGTTTGAACCATTCAAAGGTTCTGAAATCAAGGCGTTGTTGTGTTGCCTGGTCTAAATCAAGATTCACTTGCTTTACACCGTCGGCTTTTTTATACCACCATTCAAGTAGCCAGAATTCTTTATTGCTGGCGCTGCTTTCTATATGGCTGGCGAAACCCGCACCTGAACAATACACATTGCTGTTCAATGTGGCTTTAATGTTGTCCTGAATCGTTTTTTTGACGGCGGGTTCAAGAAGATGTTCCAGATTAACATCCTTAATTTCAGCCAGAGAAGATTCAATATCCCTTGCCAACATTCCGGTGGAGTCAATGGTGGAGTTAATGATGCTATCAATTTTTTCGCTTAGGGTACGGAGTGATGTTGTTAATAGCATATTTATGCCTATTGTTATTTTGCATTGTACTTCAATTTATTTTCTATCAGATAGAAAGTAAATGTGTCGATTAAACTTTTGGCCGTGTTAACTGACTCCGATTCGTTGTGTGAGACCAGTGCGTCAATTAATGTGGTGTACAGATTAACAATCTCGCGGTGTATATTTTCCGAACGAAAGAGAATAGCAACCAGTGACGACCATTCGGACTGTAAAATCAGTTCCTGGTTCGCGAGACGAGCTGACTGGGAACACGCTGCCAGCGCTAACAAACAACGCATATCCGCTTGAGTTCTTGCTTCCGGCGAACAGGCTGAATTAAGCACCTCAACGAATTCACGCAAGCGGGTAATATCCGCATTGGTCATTCTTCGTGAAGCAAGTCTTGCGCTGTGGCTAATAATAGCGCAATGCATTTCACCCAGGTCGGACAAATAATCGGTACTTAATGTCTTAAATGGATTAAGGGTATTACTGAATTCCCATACTTGCTCACAGACAAAACTGCCGCCATTACGTCCGCGCACGGTGTGTATTAAATTATTGGCGCGAAGGGTATTCAGCGCTTCCCTGATGGTGATGTGCGAAACACCCATCATTTTTGCAAGGTCGGCTTCATTAGGTAACTGCTCATTCGCTTCAAGTAGCCCGGTAATAATGGCATTCGAGAGTCGCTGAACAATTTGATCGGAACGGCTAGCCTGACCGATAGGCGCGAATATCACCGCATGAGTAATCATAGTTTTCCTTGATGAAGCAATCCTTAATCTGAACGACTGAACATAGCATACAACCCCTTGTTAATGAAGGAAGCCTTAAGTGTTCGTGTCACTGTGCTTCATTCGGCTGAACCGTCTACACAGCGTGTTTTCCGCGGCGACATTGCACCGCAAATAATCACTTCGAAATGGGATGTATATCATATTGTTAGCATAATGTTATTGAAATTAACCGTCGTTAAACATATTACATAATATAATATATGTTTAAACCAGTGGAGAGCAGAATGAAAGTACTTAAGCATTTTATCAATGGGCAGTACGTGTCAGGTTCTGAAGAAAATCTCTTTGAACTGGTAAGCCCGGTCAATGGCGAAACTTATGCGCTGTCTCCGAGTGCGGGTCGTGCTGAAGTCGACCAGGCTTATAGTGCAGCTAAAAGCGCTTTTTCTGTCTGGAAACATTCTACGCCAGCGCAAAGACAGCTCGCTTTGTTAAAACTGGCAGATGAAATCGAACGCAATATCGACAGGTTGGCCCAGGCGCAAAGCCAGGAAACAGGGCAGTTGCGCCATTTTATTGAAAAGGAAGAGATCGCGGCGTCTTGCGACGCACTTCGTTTCTTTGCCGGTGCCGCACGTTGTCTGGAAGGTAAAGCATCGTATGAATACTCAGCCGGGCTGACATCCACCATCCGCCGCGAACCTCTCGGCATTGTCGGTCAGGTTACACCGTGGAATTACCCCTTCATGATGGCCGTGTGGAAAATTGCACCCGCACTGGCCGCGGGGAATACGGTAGTGCTCAAGCCGAGTGATACCACACCAATCAGCACGTTGATTCTGGCAGAACTCGCGGCACCCATTTTCCCACAGGGCGCGTTTAATGTGCTGTTGGGTAAAGCCGAAACCGGCTCGCTGGTGGTTTCCAGCCCTGAAGCTTCGCTGGTATCCATAACGGGTTCGGTTCGTGCAGGGCTTCAGGTTGCGGCTTGCGCTGCGGCAAATTTAACGAAAGCACACCTTGAATTAGGCGGCAAAGCGCCAGTTATTGTCTTTGCCGATGCGGATATTTCTAAGGCTGTTGATACCATCACTACGGCCGGTTTCTTCAACGCCGGGCAAGATTGCACCTCCGCTACACGCATCCTGATAGAAGATTCTATCTACGAGTCATTCCTTGAAAAGCTGATTAACAAAACCCGTGAAATCAAATTCGGTACGCCGGATGATAAAGACGCGTTGTACGGTGCGCTCAATAGCCGTAATCAGCTTGAGCAAGTTAAAGGTTTTATTAGCCGCCTCCCGGCACACGCTAAAATTGAAACTGGCGGTAAACCAGGTGCAGGCCCAGGTTTTTACTTTGAACCGACCATTATTTCAGGGCTTGAGCAACATGATGAGGCCATTCAGCATGAAGTCTTTGGCCCGGTGATGACCGTGCAGAAATTCTCCTCAGAAGCCGAAGCGCTTGATAAAGCAAACGATGTGGAATATGGGCTTGCCGCCAGTGTCTGGACCAGCAATCACGGCCGCGCCCAGCGGTTTAGCATTCGCCTTGATTTCGGTACGGTCTGGATTAACAACCACATTCCACTGTGCGCCGAAATGCCACACGGCGGCTTCAAAAAATCAGGTTACGGCAAAGATTTGTCATCCTACTCACTGGATGAATACACGCGTGTGAAGCACATCATGTGCGATATCTCTGAATAAGGTAATCAAATGAAAGCAATGAAGGTCGCTGTCTTATCTTTTGCGTTATTTTCAAATCTGGCACTGGCTGATGTTTCACCATTAACCGTGGTTAAAGATTATATGTCTGCCTGGAATGCGCATGATTCTGCAAAAGCCGCGCAATATTTAGCTAACGATGTGGTTTATTACGATGCGGCAAATGGCACACCCGTAAAAGGAAAAGGCAATGCGGAAAAAGAGGTTATTGGTGCCTTTATTAAAGCCGTACCTGATCTGAATTGGAAAATGACCAGCAAGCCGGTATACGACCACGATACCATCGCATTTCGTTGGGAATTCACCGGGAAAAATAGCGGTGAATGGGGCGGAAGTCCGGCAACAAATAACCCGATAAAATTTGAAGGTGTCAGTTATATCACCGTCAATAAAGGGAAAATTACCTGGCAGGGCGACTATTATGACTCTAAGAAGCTCGATGAAGAGCTAAAAGCCCAGGCAAAATAACGGTATTAGCGGCTGACAAGTAAGGTTTTATACCCGTCATACTTCAAGTTATGGGGGTGTTGGCTGCACTCACTTACCCCAGTCACTTACTAAAGTAAGCTCCTGGGGATAAGCTCCCTGGCCGCCTACCCATAGCTCGAATTATTTAGGATATTTATGTCCATTACCCGACGTGATTTTCTCAACGGTGTTGCTATTACTATTGCCGCAGGGCTGACACCTCTCGACCTTGCCAATGCTGCCGGTAAAGCCAGTGCGGTTATAGGGGAGGACTACTATCCACCCCAATTGACTGGGCTGCGCGGTAACCATCCCGGCTCTTTCGAGATGGCACACGCTATTGGCCGTGATCATGAAAAATTTAGCACCGACCATCTTCCTGTCGAAGAAGAATACGATCTGGTTATTGTCGGCGGTGGGCTTAGCGGATTAGCTGCGGCCAGTTTCTGGCGCGACGTCGCAGGCAAAGACAGCAAAGTGCTGGTGCTTGATAATCACGATGATTTTGGCGGCCACGCTAAACGCAATGAATTTAACGCAGGGGGTAAAAAAGTTATTGGATACGGCGGCAGCGAAGCATTTCAGTCGCCAACGCGAAACTTTAGCCCCGTTGTGAATGGGCTGATGTCCACTGTGGGCGTCAGCGTCGCGCGCATGAAACAAGGGTTTGATGTCAATTTCTATCCGGATTTAAAATTAAGCCGCGGTGTTTTCTTCGACAAAAAGAATTTCGGCGAAACAAAAATTGTTGGCGGCGATCCTGGGCGCGCGGTTGCCGATGATATTCCACCGAATAAACTCAATGGCCGCAGCCTTGAAGCCTTTATTAACGACTTCCCGTTAAGCGAAACCGACCGCAAAGCGATTCTGGATTTGTACGTGAACCCAGTGGACTACCTGGAAGGCATGTCAGTGGACGAAAAAACTGCGTGGATGGACACTCACAGCTACCGGGATTTTCTGGTGGAAAAAGTGGGGCTGAGCAAAATGGCCATTATGTATTTCCAGCAGCGTACCAATGACTTTTTTGCCATCGGTATCGAAGGTGTGAGCTGTAGTGATGCCCGAACTTGTGCGTTGCCAGGGCTTGAGGCAATGAAATTACCTCCGCTTGATGAAGAAGCCCTCGCTGACCTTGAAGAACCTTATGTTTACCATTTTCCGGATGGTAACGCCGGTCTGGCTCGCCTGATAGTCCGCCATCTGGTGCCTGAATCGTTGCCTGGAAATACGATGGAAGACTCTATCACTTCAAAACTTAACTATCGGACGCTTGACCGCAAAGAAAATGCCACCCGTATTCGCCTCAACAGTATTGTCATCAATGCGGCAAATACCGATGATGGCGTGGTAGTGACCTACGTTAACGACGGTAAAGCGCATCGTGTGAAAGGCCGAAATGCGATCATGGCGGGTTACAACATGATGATCCCATATCTTGTGCCTGAAACGCCGGAGGAACAAAAAGCTGACCTGCGTTTAAACGTTAAAGCTCCGCTGGTTTATACCAATGTGGTGGTGAAAAACTGGCACGCATTTACTCAACTGGGTATTCACGAATTCTATTCACCAGCCGCTCCTTATAGCCGCGTTAAGCTCGATTATCCGGTTAGTCTTGGGAGCTATCAGCATCCACAAAATCCGGATGAACCCATGTGCCTGCATATGGTTTATGTCCCAACGTATCCGGGGAGCAAACTGAGTGCCCGTGAGCAGTTCCGTCAGGGGCGAGCGTATTTACTGGGCACCACTTTTGATACCCATGAACAAATGATCCGTTCGCAACTTCAGGAAATGCTGGGGCAAGCTGGGTTTGACCACGAACGCGATATCACGGCTATCACCGTCAACCGTTGGGCACATGGCTATGCGTATTATGCCAGCGCGTTGTTCGATGATATGGACAAAATACCGGAAATTATTGAGCGAGCGCGTAAGCCTATTGGACGCATAGCGATTGCTAATTCTGATTCAGACTGGGACGCCTATGCGCATACTGCGATTGACCAGGCGTGGCGAGCGGTCAAAGAGCTCAAGGCGATGGGATAACTTGAAATGAAACAGATAATAATAGCTCTCGGGTGCTTAATTTACGTGGGTAATGCAGCAGCGACTTCCGTTGGTGAATATATGGCAAGGGCCTCGGACTGTGTGGCTTGCCACACGGCGCAGGGCGGACAACCCATGGCGGGTGGGAAAAAATTTTCCACACCGGTTGGGGATATTTATGCCACCAACATTACCCCAGATAAAACAGCTGGCATCGGTAATTACAGTTATGAAGATTTTGAAAAAGCAGTAAGGCAGGGTATCGCGAAAGATGGACATGCTCTGTATCCCGCCATGCCGTACCCTTCCTATGCAAAAATGACCGATGCAGACATTCACTCTCTTTATGATTATTTCATGAAGGAGGTGCCGCCTTCCGATGTGAAAAACAAAGACAATGACATTCCCTGGCTGCTGTCTGCTCGATGGCCGCTACATGTCTGGAACTGGTTATACGTCGATAAAACACAGCCAGAAACGAAAGCCATTCAGCCCGATGATAAGAACGCGATATTGCTAAGCCGTGGGGCTTATCTGGTTGAAGGGCCAGGACATTGCGGTGCCTGCCATACGCCAAGAGGCGTGACGATGCAGGAAAAAGGCTATGACGCGTCCAGCGATGTGTATCTCAGCGGTGCGATGATTGATGGTTGGTATGCGCCATCTCTGAGAGATATCACCATGCCGTCAGAAGAATTAAAGGATTTGCTGCGTATGGGTAGGAGCCAGCACAGCGCGATATCCGGGCCAATGAGCGAAGTTGTTACCCAAAGCACCCAATATTTGACCGACAGTGATCTGGACGCTATTTCGTATTATCTGCTGAATTTTAACCATAGGAACCCAACGCCAGTTGCCACCGACGGTTCAATCGTTTATTCGCCCACTGACGGGAAAATTCTCTATTCGATGTATTGTTCAACCTGCCATGGCGATGACGGCAAAGGAAAAGATTTTACCGTACCTTCATTAGCGAACAATTCAGTGGTAACCGCCAAAGATCCTTCCTCGCTGATTTCAGTGATTAATCAGGGGGCTGAAACCCCGCAAACGCAGGGCAATATTTCCTTCAAAATGCCAGCGTATAAAGAGATTATGTCAGCCGATGAAATGACTAATGTGGTGAATTACGTCCGTGGAACCTGGGGGAATGGCGCGCCACAGGTAAAAAAAGACGACGTTGCCAATATGGAAGATGCAGCAAAATAAGCGCCTTAATCACCCGTAGTTTTAAACTGGCTGAGCTTGCGATAGTTTTGCGGCGACATACCGACATATTTATTAAATGTGCTGTAGAAACTGCTGCTGGAGTGGAAACCTGCAGTGAGGGCTACATCAAGAATGGATTTGTCGGTATCGCTTAATAGGGCCCGCACATGGTTGACACGCATCGCCGTAATATACTGCTTCATGGTCAACTGCATGACTCGTTGAAATATCCCCATTGCATAGTTGGGGTTGAGTTTTACATGTTCAGCCACCTGCTCAATGGTGAGTGGCTGGTCGAAATTTGCACCGATAAACTCCAGCATTTGGCTCACGTAAAACTGTGCATGGCGCGAAACGTTATGCGCGTTGCTGCGTGTACGGACTGTTTTATTCACAAGTATCGGCAGCCATCCCGACAAACTAAAGCGTTTAAGCATCAGGCCAATTTCATCAATAGCTAACTGGCGGATTTGCTCGTTGGGGCTATTTAGCTCCAGTTGCCAACGCTGGACTTCAAAAGGGCTGAGCTGCTGAGCTGCCAACGATTTGATAACCATACCGTGGGTGACATGGTTAATCAGTTGTCTGTCCAGCGGCCATGAAAGAAACAGATGCATGGGCAGATTAAAAATTGCCATATTCTGGCAGTTGCCAGGGCGGGTGAGCTGGTGCGGCGTACAGGCCCAAAATAGCGTGATATGCCCCTGTTTAATTTGTACAACTTCATTGTTAATCAGATATTCCACATCGCCGTCGAACGGTACATTCACTTCAACCTGGCCGTGCCAGTGGCTGGACTCCATGAAATGTGGTTTACGCAGTTCGATGTCCATGCGTTGGTATTCAGAATAGAGCGAAAGCGGGCTTCGCGTCGCGCTATCGGTACTGCTGCACATATGTGGGTCGGGTGGCAGGCGGGTCTGGTTGAGATCCATCGTTCTCTCCTGTTCCTGAATTATCAGAAATAGTGGCACAAGCGATGAAAAGTGCCCCAAAATCCTGTGGGTTCTGTGGTCTTAAACAAAAAAATATCCCCATTAAACCCTGAATTATCTTCTTTCCTGACAATAAATTCCTGAAACCTCAGATTTAAACGAGTAATGAAAAAAATATGAGTTTTCGGGAATGCTTAGCACGGAAGAGGGAAGATAAGCGCTATCGGGCGTGCCAATCTGACATTGTTCAATTACGCCACGGAGAAATAACATGTCAGCACCCAAAATTACCTTTATCGGCGCAGGCTCCACGATTTTTGTCAAAAATATCCTTGGAGATGTTTTTCATCGTCCCGCTCTGAAATCTGCCCACATCGCTCTGATGGACATCGACGAAACCCGGCTGGAGGAGTCGCACATTGTGGTGCGCAAGCTGATGGACTCCGCGGGCGCCTGCGGCAAAATCACCTGCCATACCGACCAGAAACAAGCGCTCCAGGATGCTGATTTCGTGGTGGTTGCTTTCCAGATTGGCGGGTATGAGCCTTGTACCGTAACTGATTTTGACGTGTGTAAACGCCATGGGTTGGAACAAACCATTGCTGATACCCTCGGCCCTGGCGGCATTATGCGTGCGCTGCGCACCATTCCCCATTTGTGGCAGATTTGTGAGGACATGATGGACGTCTGCCCTGATGCCACAATGCTCAATTATGTTAACCCAATGGCGATGAATACCTGGGCCATGTATGCACGATTCCCGCAGATTAAGCAGGTAGGCCTTTGTCATTCGGTGCAGGGAACGGCTGAAGAACTGGCGCGAGATTTATCCATCGACCCGGCCACGCTGCGCTATCGCTGCGCCGGGATCAACCATATGGCCTTTTATCTGTCGCTTGAGAAAAAAACCACGGATGGAGAGTACGTCAGTATCTACCCTGATTTGTTGCAGGCTTACGAATCAGGCCAGGCGCCAAAATCTAATCTTCATGGTAACCCGCGTTGCGAGAATATCGTTCGCTACGAGATGTTCAAAAAACTGGGTTATTTCGTAACGGAATCTTCTGAGCACTTTGCTGAATATACCCCGTGGTTTATTAAACCTGGGCGCGAGGATTTAATTGAGCGTTATAAAGTGCCATTGGATGAGTATCCAAAACGTTGCGTTGAGCAACTGGCCACCTGGCGCAAAGAACTCGAAGAGTACAAAACCGCCGAGAGGATTGATATCAAGCCGTCGTGCGAGTATGCCAGCACCATTATGAACGCGTTGTGGACCGGTGAACCAAGCGTTATCTATGGCAACGTACGCAACGATAATCTCATTGAAAATCTACCGCAGGGATGCTGTGTCGAGGTTCCTTGTCTGGTGGATGCCAATGGGATTCAACCGACGCGCATCGGCACACTGCCTTCACACCTCGCGGCACTCATGCAAACCAATATCAATGTGCAGACGCTGCTGACTGAGGCCATTTTGACTGAAAGCCGTGACCGTGTTTATCACGCAACGATGCTTGATCCGCATACCTCGGCGGTGTTGGGCATTGAAGAAATATACGCTCTGGTTGACGACCTGATTGCAGCGCATGGCAACTGGCTACCGGCGTGGTTGCACCGCGCATAATTGCGAACGCCGGGCAGTATGCCCGGCACCTGACGTGTCTAATAACAGAAGGAGGGCACTGGCAACAGTGACCCTGTACCCTATATGAGCATATCGATTACAACAAAACTCAGTTATGGATTTGGGGCGTTTGGTAAAGATTTCGCTATTGGCATTGTTTACATGTACCTGATGTATTACTACACCGATATCGTGGGCTTGTCGGTAGGTGTTGTCGGTACTCTATTCCTGGTTGCCAGGATTTGGGATGCCATCAACGACCCGATAATGGGGTGGATCGTCAACTCTACGCGCTCGCGTTGGGGAAAGTTTAAGCCGTGGATTCTGGTAGGGACTATTGCTAATTCCATCGTGCTGTTTTTGCTGTTTAGTGCACATCTTTTTGAAGGCACAACCCAGGTGGTGTTCGTCTGCGTCACGTATATCTTGTGGGGGATGACTTACACCATCATGGATATTCCGTTCTGGTCGCTGGTGCCGACAATTACGCTGGATAAACGTGAACGCGAACAACTGGTTCCATTCCCACGCTTTTTTGCAAGCCTGGCAGGATTTATCACCGCAGGCGTTACGCTGCCATTCGTGAACTATGTGGGTGGTGCGGATCGCGGATTCGGCTTCCAGATGTTTACTCTGGTGCTGATTGCCTTTTTCATTGCTTCAACCATTATCACGCTGCGTAATGTTAAAGAGGTCTTCTCGTCAGACAGCGATGCCACTGCTGACAGTAGCCGGTTGACGTTAAAAGCAATTGTGGCGTTGATTTACAAAAACGATCAGCTTTCTTGCCTGTTGGGTATGGCTCTGGCCTATAACATCGCGTCGAATATCATTACCGGATTTGCGATTTATTACTTTACCTATGTTATCGGCGATGCCAGTCTTTTCCCGTACTACATGTCTTATGCGGGGGCTGCAAATCTGTTAACCCTCATCCTGTTCCCTCGTCTGGTAAAAACACTGTCACGGCGTTTGCTGTGGGCGGGGGCTTCAGTGCTGCCTATTCTGGGCGGTGGGGTGCTGTTGTGGATAGCATTGGCCGGGTTTCACAACGTCTGGATTATTTCGCTGGCGGGGATATTGCTCAATGTCGGTACTGCACTGTTCTGGGTTTTGCAGGTGATTATGGTGGCGGACACCGTGGACTATGGGGAGTACAAACTCAACGTGCGTTGTGAAAGTATTGCCTACTCCGTTCAAACGCTGGTGGTGAAAGGGGGATCGGCATTTGCCGCTTTCTTTATCGCGCTGGTGCTCGGCATCATCGGTTACGTGCCAAACGTGGCTCAGTCTGAAAGTACCGTGATTGGGATGCAGTTCATTATGATTGCGCTGCCTGCTCTCTTCTTCCTCATCACTTTGGTTTTCTACTTCCGACTCTACAAATTGAATGGCGATATGCTGCGAAAAATCCAGATCCATTTGTTGGATAAGTATCGTAAACCCCGTGAACCTGTTGCGAGCAAACCGGTAAGCATCAACATAACGGAAACATCGGATGTGAAGGCGTAAACATGGAATGGGAATCGGTGATTGGCTATATGGCGGCAAGCCTGACTACGTTGTCATTTTTACCGCAGGCGATAAAAGTCATTACCACACGCAACACGCAGGGGATCTCAGGACTGATGTACGCGATGTTTGTTTGCGGTCTGACCCTGTGGTTTTTCTACGGATTGCTTATTAACGATCTGGCCATCAGCGGGGCCAATCTTCTCACGCTGCTCTTTGCCTTACCGATTTTGGTTATCAAGTACCGCACAGGACAATGAGAACAGGGCAAGGATGCCCTTAACCGTTCAGGCGGCCAATTTCATAATGGGGGAATTGTACAGTCGACAACGGTGGTAGTTACTCTTGCCAAAACGGAGAGGATTTCTACGAGAGTCCAGAATTCAATAATAGCTTTCAAATAATGGATCAAACAGTTGCTTTAACGAATGAAAAATCTAATAAAAAATGCTGCACCATCTTCACATGCCCTACGCAACATTTGAGCGCGGCGAAGTTCTGTCTAATTGAAATGTTCACGAATAAGCGCCATCACGCGTTCTGCTACAGTTGACGTTATTGGCGTGAACCTTATTTTTCAATGCCCCAGAGACGCTACATGCACAGGAGAAGAGGATAAAAAGAAATAGAAGCCACTAATGTTGAAGCCCGGCGTTGAGGGCGTTACATTAACCTAACTCCCTCTGATATATGGAAATGTAATGTCTGAAATTAAACTGAATGTAGGTGAGACGGATGATATTCGCGAGAAGCTGGTAGCCTACTGCGAGAAGAATTTAGATCTGAAGCTTGAGCAGTTCGACGCTGACTTTTTCACTGATTTTGTCATTAAGGAATTGGGGAAGGTGATATATAACGCCGGCGTTGAAGAGGCTATCAAAGTGCATATTGCATGGAGTGAACGGATTCAAGAAGAAATGGATCTGAAGAAGATTTTCTAATAATCCGTTCCGAATACGGCCTGAGGCATGGAGGTGGCATTGTTAAATTCTGAAGAACTAGAGCAGCTTTATGCATGCACGAGCGAGAAAACTCTCGCAACCTGGGCTATGCAACCAGGTATCAGGCGGATTCGCGAAGAAGCTTTCTATGAACCGCATAAACTTGCAATTACCAGTGGTATCCAGCCTGCATTGACTGAACCATTGCGCCAGCTTTTGCAAGAGCTACACGAGCTCGTAGGTAACGATTCACTCGCCGATGTCATGCCTTTTAATGGGCTGCATTTTACTTTTTTTGCCATCACGATGCCGCTCTACCAGCAGAGTGATATTGCGGCACTCGATCCATTCCTGCTGGCCGCATTCACGGAACACGCGAAAAATCTTACGGTGGTCATTAGTCATTTGCGGCTGGTGGCATTGCCAAATCAACTGCTGATAGCGGGTATACCAGACATTAAAAACCAGATAGCCAAAGAGGCCTTTGCCCATCAGCTACTTGATTCACCCTGGAGTGAGAAACTGCGTGAAAGACATGGCGACATTCCTTTGCCGCCACCTTTCTGGCACAGCACGCTTTTGCGCTACCAGGCCGATTTTCTTCCCACACGCTTCAGAGACTATTTTCACACCCGACAGTCGTTTAATTACGGTGATGTTTCAGCACAAACCCAGTTGGCTTTTACAAACTACAACTGGACGCAAGTGTACGGTTGCGGCTAATGAGCAGAGAGTATGAATGGCTGTGGCGTTAATGATTAGCGCGGATATTCAATGGGCTGTAATTATCATAGTGGATAATTAACAGCCCTGATTTTACTTACGGCCCAGTAAAAATCCAAATACAACACCTACTGCAGCTGCAATCGCCAGACCGGCTATAGGATTGGTTGATACCTGGCCCCGGACCGTATCCGTTGCATCCCTGACAGCATAACTGGCATGTGAGGCATATTTTTGAGCGGCTCCTCTTAATACGTCATCAGGGCGATGAGTATGTTTGCCATACAGCTCTCTGGCAGTACCGGCGGCTTCATTAACTTTGTCTGCTGCTTTATCAAACATGCTGAACTCCTTAAAACGAAATGTGGAGATAAGTATAGTTGAGAGAATACAGAGGGAAGGCTAATACAGAATATTCGCTACTGGCCGAAACATTAATATTTTCAGCTAAATCTTATATCTGGTAGGGGTTTAGAATCTGCCTGACGTTTTGTTCTATGCTTTATTTTCTGCATATGAAAATCACAGGACACATTATGCTTTGGCTTGAGCCAGGACTGTATTTGAGAATTGAAGAGCTTGAAAATGGACCAAGACCGCTGCCGCTGCAAAGTGGGTTCAATATGGAAACAGCGTATCGCGTACTGGGGTGCTTTAATCCGTCAGAGACATCAGATGCTTATTATATTCTGGCAAATGACCGTGACGAGATTTGGTTTATTTGCAATCGACATGTACGAGTGGTGGGGATGGAGAGTGAAAGAAAAGAATTTCGCTATCGATTATTAGGGCTGTCTTTATAGCAAATAAAGAAGGGATTTATTTTGTAATAAATAAGATTGTTTTGGATGAAACGAAAGTTTTGAATCGGAAAGTGACTACTAAGAAATGGTGCGTCCGAGTGGACTCGAACCACCGACCCCCACCATGTCAAGGTGGTGCTCTAACCAACTGAGCTACGGACGCACTGTTTGCTGCGGTAAAACTTAAAATGGTGCGTTCAATTGGACTCGAACCAACGACCCCCACCATGTCAAGGTGGTGCTCTAACCAACTGAGCTATGAACGCATCGGGTTGTCTGTGACAACGGGGACGAATATTAGCGGTAGCACCTAAGCCTTGCAAGAGGAAAACAGCAATTTTCTTCCATATTTCACCTGTTTGCTGAGCATCTGCGCAACTCGATGGAAAAATAGCCGCCATAACGGCGGCTATCAGGGATTATCGCGCAGCGCGTTGCAATATATTTAGCGATGGCTGGCGTTGTAACCAACGCATCCGCAGCATCATCATAATTGCGGCGGAGGTCAGGCCAATGATAAAGCCAGTCCAAAATCCTGCCGGCCCCATCGGTTCAACTACCCAATCGGTCAGCGCGAGGATGTAACCGCTCGGTAATCCCAACACCCAGTAAGCGATGAAGGTGATAAAGAAAATAGAACGCGTATCTTTATAACCACGCAATACACCACTGCCGACAACCTGGATGGAGTCGGACAGTTGGTAAACCGCCGCCAGCAGCATCAGATGAGCTGCCAGTGCGACCACTTCCGGGTTGCTGTTGTAGAGCAGGGCGATGTGCTCACGCATCAGAATAGTGAAGATAGCGGTAACCATCGCCATACACATCCCAACGCCGATGCCTGTCCAGGCTGCAGTTTGAGCATCGAGTGTTGAACCCTGCCCAAGACGGAAGCCAACGCGGATGGTGACCGCCGCGGATAACGACATCGGCAATACAAACATCAGCGAACTGAAGTTCAGTGCAATCTGGTGACCTGCGACATTAACAATCCCTAATGGCGCAACCAGCAGTGCGACGACAGCAAACAGTGTCACTTCAAAGAACAGCGCCAGCGCAATGGGTAGCCCTAACTGGGTCAGACGGTACATCACTTTCCAGTCGGGTTGCACGAAGCCTTTTGGGTGACGCAAATCGCGCATTGAGCGTGCTTTCTTCACATAAGAAATCATGCAGAAGAACATGACCCAATATACCGCCGCCGTTGCTACGCCACAGCCCACGCCACCAAGTTCTGGCATGCCAAAGTGGCCATAAATAAAGATGTAGTTGACTGGAATGTTAACCAACAGACCGATAAACCCCATCACCATACCGGGTTTGGTTTTCGCCAGTCCTTCACATTGGTTACGTGCAACCTGGAAGAACAGGTAGCCAGGGACGCCCCACAACAGCGCGCGCAGATAGCCCACGGCTTTATCAGCCAGTTGTGGGTCGATATTTTTCATCGCATGGATGATATGACCCGCGTTCCATAACACGACCATGATAAGCGCGGAGACAATACCCGCGAGCCAGAAGCCCTGGCGAATCTGATGGGTGATGCGTTCACGGCGACCTGAACCGTTGAGTTGCGCAACGGTTGGCGTCAGCGCCATCAGCAAGCCATGGCCAAAGAGAATGGCTGGTAGCCAGATGGATGTACCGATTGCTACAGCGGCCATATCGGTTGCGCTATAACCACCGGCCATGACGGTATCGACAAAACCCATTGAGGTTTGTGCAATTTGCGCGAGGATCACGGGTATCGCCAGTCCGAGTAACTGGCGGGCTTCAATAACGTACTTCTGCATGTCTACACCTGATTATTTTTAGTTATTAGAAAGACTACGAGGCCGCCATAAATGGCAGCAAAATAGGAATTGCAGGGGAATAAGCCTGACTATTGTAGCGTGAGAAAACGATTACGCCAGCCAAATAATGGTGGGGTAGTGCGGATAGCTGGCAAGGCTTTTTTCCAACTGTTAAAGTGCTGCATCATAAATTTTCAGCCGCAATATTTTTACCAGGAGCTTTACGATGTTTACAGGTATTGTGCAGGGCACTGCGACCCTGGTCTCCATTGATGAGAAACCTAACTTCCGTACGCATGTCATTGAAATGCCAGATGCGATGTTACCAGGCCTTGAAACAGGGGCCTCTGTTGCGCACAACGGATGTTGCCTGACGGTCACGGAAATCAACGGTAACCGCGTCAGTTTCGATTTAATGAAAGAGACGTTGCGCATCACCAATCTCGGCGAGTTAGTGGTGGGCGATAGCGTGAATGTCGAGCGCGCGGCTAAATTCAACGATGAAATCGGCGGACATCTTATGTCAGGTCATATTATGACCACGGCCGAAGTTGTCAAAATTCTGACCTCAGAAAACAACCGCCAGATCTGGTTTAAAATGCGTGATAAGACGCTGATGAAATATATCCTGCATAAAGGTTATATCGGTATTGATGGTATTAGCCTGACGGTGGGGGAAGTTACCTCTTCGCGTTTCTGCGTGCATTTAATTCCAGAAACGCTTGAGCGCACCACGCTTGGTAACAAGAAATTGGGTAACCGCATTAATATTGAAATCGACCCGCAAACTCAGGCGATTGTCGATACCGTTGAGCGCGTACTGGCACAACGTGAAGCAACGCTGGATGCAGTTTTGCCGAAGCAATAACGAGAAGAACTGTGTAAACGGTGGATGTCGCTTACGCTAATCCACCCTAAAACAACGATTTTTGTAGGTCGGATTAGCATGTGCTACATCCGACAAAAACGTACAGTGACTCACATCAGGCAATCAACAAACTGCCACGCACCAAATCGCTGGTATGGCGCTCGCCTAACAGCAACTCAACTGCCCGACGGGCAATACTCTCAAGTGGATATTTAATCGCAGGAATTGCGGTTGAACCTGGCATTCTGGTTGAACCATCCAGGCTGAATACCATTACTTGCTCTGGTACTTTTAACTGATACTGATTGAGCATCATCACCGCTTCCTGTGCCTGGGTATCATCGGTGACCAGCAGTGCAGAAAACTTCACGCCACGGTTAATCAGACGTTGCAACGCGATACGCACAGACGACTCATCTTCAATGACTAACTGACGGTTGAACGGTACGACGTGATTGTGAAGCGCCTGGTGATAACCCTCAAGTGTCAGCGCTGCGGCTTCTCCACTTCCGAAGTTAATCAATGCAATATGCCGTCGTTGCTGGTTACATAAATAATGAACTGCAGTTTCTGCAGCAAAAATATGATCACATTGGATGCTTAAGTTGTTGGAGCCACTTAGACAATCAATCAACATGATGTCGTCATCTAACTCGGGTAACGGGAAGCGTGCACCCACCACAACCAGTGCATCACACAAGCCGTTTGATAGTTCCTGAGCCGCTTGCGCCACGCTGTCATGGTCATTGGCGAAGCGTAACAATAAATGTTTATGATGCTGATTAAGCTGCTTCTCAAGCGCTTGCAGGTAACCTGTGGACTGCTGAATATGCTCGGTTGCACAGATAACGCCGATGCAATTAGTTGACTGACTACTCAAGGATTGAGCAATAGCATTAGGCTTATAATTGAGGATTTCCGCTGCGTGTAAAACGGCCTGGCGACTTTCTTCTTTGACGCCACGGCTGCCACTTAACACTCGCGAAACGGTTGCTTTAGAAACCTGCGCAAGGCGTGCTACATCATTAATATTCGACATGGTGTGTTTCCCTGCACTCAGCCAGAAACGGGCCTTGCGGCCCGGATGTTGAGATTACGTCCGATCGTTAAAGCCATTTTCCGCTGCGGTCGCTCTGTACCATTCACCGCTTTTCTTGATGGTGCGTTCTTGCGTCTCAAGGTTTAACGAGACAAAACCGTAACGGTTTTTGTAGGCGTTGCACCATGACCAGTTATCAATAAACGTCCACATATGATAACCGAGGCAGTTACTGCCTTCACTGATGCCTTTGTGCAGCCACTTCAGGTGGTCGCGCACGAAATCAATGCGGTAGTCATCTTGAATCTGGCCGTTCTCGTCGAAACGCCCCTCGTTTTCAACGCCCATTCCGTTCTCGGAAATATAGCAATATGGGTTGCCATAATTCTCGCGCAGATTGGTGAGAATATCGTAAATTCCTTGCTCGTAGATTTCCCAGCCACGGTACGGGTTCATTTTGCGGCCTGGCATCTCGTAAGACTCGAAGAACCACTCAGGCATAAATGGGCTTTCTGGGTTGACCTGCGAATCGCGACATTTAATACGGCGCGGTTGGTAGTAGTTGATCCCTAGTAAATCGACGACGCCCGCAGCTAGCAGGGTTTTATCTTCTGGCAGGCATTCAGGTAACTGACCGTGTTCTTTCAGCAGCGCCACTAACTCTTGTGGATATTCGCCACGCAGAGCAGGGTCGAGGAAGCTGCGGTTAAACATCAAATCGGCAATGTTAGCCGCTTTTACATCTGCAGGGTTTTGCGAGCGCGGGTAAGAAGGCGTGAGGTTCAGGATGATCCCGATTTCACCGCCGTCATTACGTTCATGGTAGCTCTTCACCGCCAGCGAATGCGCAATCATGGTGTGATAAGCAACGGTTGCCGCACGTTTGAAGTCAACTACGTTTGGATAATGGAAATCATACAGATAACCGCCTTCAACGGGCACAACCGGCTCGTTAAAGGTGAACCAATGCTTCACGCGGTCGCCAAACAATTCGAAGCAAACATTAGCAAACTCTGCATAAGCCGTGACAACGTCACGATTTTCCCAGCCACCTTGTTGTTGCATCACCATCGGCATATCGAAGTGAAACAAGTTGATAAACGGTTTAATGCCTTGAGCCAGTAACTCGTCGATAACGTTATTATAGAAAGTCACTGCTTCCTGGTTTACTGCACCACGGCCTTCAGGAATCAGACGAGCCCAGGAAATAGAGGTGCGGAAAGTATTGTGATTAAGCGCTTTGAGCAGGGCGATATCTTGCTTCCAGTTTTGGTAGAAAGTAGACGTATCAGCAGGGCCTACGCCGTTATGGAAACGGGTTGGTTGCTCTTTAAACCACTGATCCCAAATGGTGGCAGACTTGCCAAAGGAGAGCGTTTCGCCTTCGGTCTGTGGCGCTGAACTTGCGCTGCCCCACCAAAAATTATCAGGAAATACGTATTTCATTTTCGTTCCTCGTTTGACGTGCCTGCCATCCGGGCAGGCAATAAAAGTTTAATTCACTGTCACTGGGCTGCTTTCATCCTGCGCGTTGCGCTCTTCATCCTGTTTAAGCAAGGTACGCTCATAAGCTTTCAGGAATGGGTAATACATCACAGCCGACATGACCATACAAATCAGACACATGATTACGGGACTTACCGCCCAGTTTGCAGCCCATGAGGCACCGATTGGGGCAGGCGTGGTCCACGGCGTCAACGACACCACTTGTGCAATCCAACCTAACTTAGTGGCGATATAAGCCAGTGTGGCGTTAATCATAGGCACTAACGTAAACGGCAAGAAGAACAGCGGGTTCATGATGATTGGCGTCCCGAACAGAATCGGTTCGTTGATGTTAAAGAAGCTTGGCACCACGCCCATTTTACCAATGGTACGCAAGTGAATTGCGCGGCTACGCAGCAGCAGGAATGCCAGTGGCAACGTTGAACCGACACCACCAATCAGTAAGTAGTGATCCCAGAACCCTTGCAGGTAGATATGTGGCAGCACGTTACCGGCGGCGAGCGCTGTCTGGTTGGCGGAAAGGTTAGCCATCCAGAACGGGTTCATAATGCCGGTAACAATCAGTGCGCCGTGTATCCCGGCAAACCACAGGATCTGGCAGATAAACACGGAAATAAGAATCGCGGGCAGTGAGTCGGAAGCAGAAACCAGCGGTGCCAGTAGATGCATAATCGCTTCCGGAATAATCATTCCGGTGGTGGACTCAATGAATAAATTCAGTGGATGCAAGGTGGCGACAATCACCACGACCGGGATCAGAATTTCAAACGAACGCGCGACCCCCGTCGGCACCTCTTTTGGCAGGCGGATTGTGATGTTGTGGCGTTTTAAGAACGCATACATCTCGCTTGCGTAGATCGCGGTTATCAGTGCAGTAAAGATGCCCTGGCCGGAGAAAAATTGTGTTGAGATCTGCCCATCTTTATAAGGTGCGGCAACCAGTAAAAAAGCCATGAATGCCAGCAATCCGGTCATTATTGGGTCGAGCTTATAATGCTTCCCGAGGCTTGCGCCGATCCCGACGGATATAAAGAAGGTCATCACGCCCATGCTGAGGTTAAACGGCAGCATCAGTTGTTCGCGGTAGGTGAGAGAAAAATTCAGCCACGAGCGAGCAAACCCCCAGCTGCTGTCCGGAGAGAATGGCGGGAAGATAAACACTAACAAGAAAGAACCGATAATCATAAACGGTAGAGCGGAGATAAAACCGTCACGGATGGCGATGACATGGCGTTGAGAGCCCATCGCTCCCGCCATCGGCGTGACTTTTTGCTCAATCACATTGACCATTTTTTGGTACATGCTCATGGCGGTATCCTTGCTATTGTTTTTTGAATGTGGGCTTATTGTGAAACAATATGGAAACCGGTTTCCAATGAAGAAAGAGATAAGTGTTAACCGGATCAAAATCGCGAATAATTGTCAGCGAGAAACGTGAAGAAACTCACGCTTTGTTAAGAAAATGATGCAAACAGGTGAGCGAAGGGATTACCCCGGCGTGACCGGGGTGAAAATCAATGCGGGACGCGTAAGCCGTTCTCGACTCCTCGCGTGAAGACGATTTGCCAGAGCTGTATATCACGTGCGCGGAAAGCGCCTGCACATGCATTAAGATAATAGCTAAACATACGTTTGAATCGTTCTGAATAGTTATCCGCAATTTCTGGCCAGTAACTATGGAATCGTTCATGCCAGGCCATTAAGGTTTTGTCGTAATCGGCACCAAAGTTATGCCAGTCCTCCATCACAAAATGGCCTTCGCTGGCATCTGCAATCTGGCGAACCGATGGCAGACAACCGTTAGGGAAAATATATTTGTCTATCCACGGGTCGACGGCGTTATCGGTTTTATTGGAACCGATGGTATGCAGCAAGAAAATACCCTCTGGTTTCAGGTTTCGGTCGGCAACGTTAAAGTAGGTGGCGTAGTTTTTCGGCCCGACGTGTTCAAACATGCCAACGGAAACAATGCGGTCAAACTGCATATCCAGTTCGCGATAATCTTGCAGCGCAATATTAACGTTAAGCCCGCCACAACGTTGCTGCGCCATTTTTTGCTGCTCAGCAGAAATAGTGACACCGTGAACGGCAACACCGTAATTTCGCGCTGCATATTCTGCAAGGCCTCCCCAACCGCAACCAATATCAAGCAGGGTCATACCCGGCTCAAGATGAAGCTTATCGCAGATCATTTTCAGTTTTGCATTCTGCGCATCGCTAAGGGTGGAAGCGTCTTTCCAGTAGCCACAGGAATATTGCATATGCTCGTCGAGCATACGGATAAATAAGTCGTTGCCGAGATCGTAATGCTCTTTCCCGACAATCCAGGCGCGTTTTTGTGATTGCAGATTGAGAAAACGGGCGACAGCAACACGTAGCGTGTCTTTTAAATGACGAGGGAGTTGGCGCTCAAGTCCAGCACGGATGGCATTATTGAAAAATATATCCAGCCGTTCGCAATCCCACCAACCGTCCATATAGCTTTCACCTAGTCCAAGTGAACCTTCTTGCAGGACGCGTTTAAAAAAATCGGGATGCTTAACCTGTATATCGAATGGACGTGGGCCATTAATTTCCACCCCAGCCCGCGTGAGCATTTCATTCACAATTCGATACCACGGGTTATTTCTTATGCTGACTTCTTCTATACACGATGAACTCATAGCTTCTCCATCACCTTTGTGAGAGGAACCTTCAAACAGCGTAGACGCTATTTTGGGCATGTGAGAAATGTCACGAAAAATTCCGTGAGCCTGATATCCGGCGTAGAACAGAGAAACGGGCGTACGCCCAAAAAATACGCTTCAAAAACAACAAACGGGAGCACATAGGCTCCCGTCACGACTTCATATTATTATGGTACTGACTTACGAGCCGTTAATCAGTATAGGCTCCCAAGCGAAACGATTCAACGCAACATCGTTAGTTCGCTAACGATGTTGCTGTCACGATTGATGCACATTAATGTGCATCGGATTCAGCGGGTTGCCACGATTCGACGTTTTTACGGCGTTGCAGTAAATAACCTAGCATGGCTAAAATGATTGTTACCAACATCACGCTGGTGGTGGTCCGCAGTGGGGTCACGACCAGCCATGAAACCATCAAGCTTGCGAAGAAACACAGCCCTAATTGCAGGGTATTTTGCAATGCAGCGGCTTTGCCTGTGGCTTGTGGGAAAGGCAGCAGGGCGGAAGCCACGACAATCGGGTAAATCGCGCCGTTTGCCATTGCCATCACACAGAATGGAATCAGCAGCAAGGTAAGGTTGGCGTGACCACTGACTGCGACACCCCAGGTTGCGAACGTGCTCAACGTATAAACACCCAACAACCATGGCAGCATTTGTTTACCTTGCCATTTTTGCAGCGCACTACGGCAACCGTAGCCGCCAATCAGGAAGGCGATTGTTTGTGGCACATAGCTCAGGCCAATTGCCGCAGGGCTGTAACCCATATCATTAAGAATGAACGGCGAACCGGTCAACCACGCAAAGAAGCTCGCGGAACAGGCGGCATAAATCAATACGTTACCGCTGTATACGCGAGAGCGTAGTAACGACATAAAGCTGACTTTATTGTCTTCTGTCTGTGGGTGATGCTGAGTACGTGGTTTCAGACGCAGAGTTGGAATCATTAGTACCAGCGCGATGACAAATAGCGTGACGAAAATCGCCTGCCAGTCAAAGTGGTTCAAAATCCAACTTCCCAGCAGTGGTGCTAATGCCGGAGACAGACCAACCAGCGGCATAATTGTTGCGAAAATACGATTCGCGCGATTCGCCGGATAATAATCGGTAACCAATGCCTGCCAGCTTACAGCGGCAGAACATACGCCAACCGCCTGAACGAAACGCAGCACTAACAGAGCTGCAGCACTTTCTACCCACAACATGCCAATACAACCGATGGCGAACAGACTCAGACCCGCCAGCAATACTGGTTTGCGTCCAAAATGGTCTGAGAGCGGTCCCCACATTAACTGGGCAAACGCAAATCCAGCAAGGAACAGGCTCAGGCTTGCGCTCACGGCGGAAGCATCCGTCTGCAAATCTTGCTGAATGGTAGCGAAAGCAGGCAGGTACATGTCTGTGGCGAGGAAGCCCAGCACGCTTAATCCGGCCAGCCAGATAAGAAATCCTTTTGATGGTTGCATAATTTTCTCTTGTTTTATCTTGCAGATTGATTGCCGCGAGAGTGTACGGAGTGCAAATGCGCTTGTGAAACGCTAATATTTGTAGGTTGCGTTCAAAAATTTTGTGAGCAGAGAAATGTGGTCAGAATATTCGCTGGAAGTGATAGATGCGGTAGCGCGCAATGGTAGTTTCAGTGGTGCCGCACAAGAGCTGCATCGCGTTCCGTCTGCCATTAGTTATACAGTGCGGCAACTTGAAGAATGGTTAGCCGTTCCGCTCTTTGAACGACGCCATCGGGATGTTGAATTAACCCCCGCAGGCGTCTTTTTTCTTAAAGAAGGCCGCTCTGTTATCAAAAAAATGATGACGACACGGCAGCAGTGTCAACAGATCGCAAATGGATGGCGTGGGCATTTGGCCATTGCGGTTGATAACATTGTAAAACCCGAGCGAACGCGACAGCTGGTAGTCGATTTCTATCGCCATTTTCCGGATATCGAATTGCGTATCTTCCAGGAAGTGTTCAATGGTGTGTGGGATGCGCTGGCTGATGGGCGTGTCGAAGTGGCGATTGGTGCAACGCAAGCCATTCCGGTTGGGGGCCGCTATGCATTCCGTGACATGGGTTCGTTGAGCTGGCGTTGTGTGGTGGCTTCAACTCATCCACTGGCACAAAGTGGCGGCACGTTGAGCGATGATGATTTACGCGCCTGGCCTTCACTGGTTCTGGAAGATACGTCGCGTTCATTGCCAAAACGTATTACCTGGTTGCTGGATAACCAACGACGTGTTGTGGTCCCGGATTGGGAATCGGGTTCAGATTGCCTTAGTGCGGGATTGTGTATTGGTATGGTGCCGTTGCATATCGCAAGACCGTGGCTGGCTTCAGGGCAGTGGAGTGAACTGACACTCGATAACCCATTCCCCGATGCGGCCTGTTGCCTGACATGGCGGCAAAATGATGCATCACCGGCACTGGGCTGGTTGCTGGATTATTTGGGGGATAGTGAGACGATGAATCAGGAGTGGTTGCAGGAGCCTGAGCCCGAGTAAATCCCGGGCTCAACAAAACTTATCGACGATAATCGCGGAACGGACCATCAGCGACTGAACGGCGCTCAATCAAGCGCGGGTGTACTTCAATAGACTGGGATTCTTCGCGTTTATTGACGATTCTATCCAGCAGCATGTTGAACGCTGTTTCACCCAGTGAGTCTTTTGGTTGGTGAATGGTGGTCAACGCTGGAGAGAAGTAGCGCGCATTGCGCACGTTGTCGTAACCGATAACGGAAATATCCTGCGGTACGCGCAGGCCCATTTCATCAGCCGCACATATCGCGCCCATTGCCATGATGTCACCGCCGCAGAACACTGCAGTAGGGCGATGTGACTGGCTGATGATTTGCTGCATTGCCCTATATCCGGATTCAGGCTCGAAATCACCCTGAACAATCCAGTTTTCTGGAATGGTAATCCCTGCTTCTTCCAGTGCCTTCATAAAGCCAGCATGGCGTCCGCCGCCGGTGTTACGCTCCATTTGCCCTGGAATCGCACCAATTTCACGATGACCGCGCTCAATCAGATAACGCCCGGCCAAATAACCCCCGTGGAAAGCGTTATCAACAACGGAGTCGGTGAAATCAGCACGCGCTTCGCCCCAGTCCATCACAACCATTGGGATGTGGCGGTACTCTTCAAGCATAGAAAGCAATGATTCCGGATATTCAGAACACATGACCAGCAGGCCATCGACGCGTTTTTGCGCCATCATGGACAGGTAAGCACGCTGTTTTTCGAAATTGTTATGTGCGTTACCCAGAATCAGGGTATAGCCTTTTTCAAAGCAGCTATTTTCGACAGCTTCGATTATCTCGGCGAAATAGGGTGCTTCGCTGGAAGTCGCTAACAGGCCAATCGTTTTGGTGTGATTAACTTTCAAGCTGCGCGCTACGGCGCTTGGCGAATAATGTAATTCTTTAATTGCCGCCCATACCGCGTTGCGCGTTTCTTCTGCCACAAAACGGGTTTTGTTAATCACATGTGATACGGTTGTAGTGGAAACGTTTGCGCGCTTCGCTACGTCCTTGATTGTCGCCATTAAATGTCACTCCAGGCCATATCGTAAACTCCTGATAACTAATATGTTAAACGTTTGCGTACGCTAACTCCTAAGGCAACGTTATGGTTGCAGGTATGTCGGGGATGCGACATAAAACGGGAGGAGGGCGTTGAATTGATGGTACGCAATAAATTAGCGAGGGATTTTGGCCTATCCTGGCGGAAAGTGGAAGAGGGAAAAGTAACATCAGCTTAAAACCAGGAGGATTTTTGTCTCTGGTTGTGGGAAAATCACTTCGACACACCGATTGTAAGGTAATAAAAGGAGTTTGCTGATGAGTACAGACCTGAAATTTTCAATCACGACCACAGTTATTGTTCTGACACTGATTGTTTGTGGCGCATTAACTGCCGTACTGCACTGATTAAATGGGCCGCAATCGCGGCCCATATCAACTATGCCAGATTCTTCGCAACAAATTCCCAGTTCACCAACGCCCAGAAATGCTCGAGGTAATTAGGACGAGCATTACGGTAATCGATGTAGTACGCATGCTCCCACACATCTACAGTCAATAATGGTTTTGCAGCTGTTGTCAGCGGCGTACCAGCATTTGATGTAGAAACAATGGCCAAAGTGCCATCTTCTTGTTTAACCAACCAAGTCCAGCCTGCACCAAAGTTCTTGATAGCAGCATCAGTAAACTGCTGTTTGAAATCAGCAAAGCTACCAAAAGAGGTGTTGATGGCAGCCAAAACGTCACCCGTTGGCTCGCCGCCAGCATTAGGTGCCAGGCAGTTCCAGTAGAAGGTGTGGTTCCATACCTGGGCTGCGTTGTTAAATATGCCGCCTTCGGAGGTACGAACGATATCTTCAAGAGTTTTACCTTCAAACGCAGTGCCCTTAACCAGATTGTTCAGGTTAGTGACATAGGTTTGATGGTGTTTGCCGTAGTGGTATTCCAGGGTTTCGGCAGAGATATGCGGTGCTAAAGCATCTTTTGCATATGGTAACGCAGGTAGTTCGAACGACATTGCTAACTCCTTCTTATTTGATTTATACATCACTAAGTAACCACACTTAGTGTGGGTTTAGGTTAACAAATTGAAAGGATAAGCAAAAGAAGAACTCACCTGCCCAATTCAGGGCAAGTGAAGGTTTTAACGAATGGTTTTTGGTGTCATGACGCGTTTTGCACCAACATAGTGGCGCTGCCAGTAATCTTCGCTCAGAGACGTGATTTGAATATCACGGCCAGTGCGAGGTGACTGAATGAATTTCCCATTACCGACATACACGCCAACGTGATCGGCAGTTCCTCGGCCACGGGTACGGAAGAACACCAGGTCACCCGTTTCCAGTTCACCACGATCCACAGATGAGACATCACGTAGGTGATACATTTCGTTTGCGGTACGTGGAATACGGAATTTCACCAAATCTTTATAGGCGTAATAAACCAGACCGCTGCAATCAAACCCGGTAGTTGGGGAAGTACCACCCCAATGGTAGGGTTTGCCAATCTGGCCCATCAATTTGTTCATCGCCGTTTTCTGTGCTTTCTGCACACGGACTTTATGCGCTGCCGCAATCGTCGTTGGTTGCTCTGCTTTGACTTTTACACAACGCGTTTTGTAGCCTTTACGTGGCTTACTGCATTTTTCGGTGAAAGTAACAGGCTGGACTTTGGCGAGCTGAGAAGTTTTTTTGCTGGAGTTTTTTGCTGGGGTTTTCGTTTTAGTACTGCTGGAATTTTTAGCAGTTTTACTTTTCGCTGCAGTCGTTTCTTTTTTCTTGCTGGCGGTAGTGGTTTTATCTTTACTCTTATTACTCTTTTCTGTGCTCTTCACAACGTGCGCTTTTTGCGCAGCCACGGGACGAGCGTGCTCAGACGCCTGCGTCAATGGTGTATACGGCAAGGTAAATAGCAGAGCACAGAGCGTGATAGAAATTTTTGTTATCCGCGCCACTCAACAATCCCCTGGTTAAATTGAATGCACGATGAATACCATCATGCCCGTGTATGATTTTGCAAAACCTGCCGATTCTAATCTATAAGACGCAATAAAGTTAATAACCTTTTACTATTCCTCTTCCTGTTTCGTTACCAGACGCAAAAAAATTAACCAAACTAATGGTTGCAAGGCTATTTATTGATCATGCATATGGTTATTTGCTGATTTGCAGCTGCGGGAAAAGTGTTATTCTTGATGTATGTTGTCCCTCCATCACGCATGACAAAGAAACCCTGTAAAAAATGGTGTTTTCTGGAGAGGGCGTCAATCGCTACAATGGCAGACTATGCCAGGACTTGGTTTGAGGAAGCAAGCAATGAGCACTATTGAAAAGATCCAACAACAGATTACTGAGAACCCAATCCTTCTTTATATGAAAGGTTCTCCGAAACTCCCTAGCTGTGGCTTCTCAGCCCAGGCTGTGCAGGCACTGTCTGCGTGCGGCGAGCGTTTCGCGTACGTCGATATTTTGCAGAATCCGGACATCCGTGCTGAGCTGCCAAAATATGCAAACTGGCCGACCTTCCCGCAATTGTGGGTTGATGGCGAACTGGTTGGCGGTTGCGACATCATCATTGAGATGTATCAGCGTGGTGAATTGCAGTCACTAATTAAAGAAGCTGCAGCTAAGCACAAATCAGAAGAGTCAGATGCAGAGTAATTTGTTGCTGGATTAAGCTGTAAATGAAAAAAAGCGACCTTTAAGGTCGCTTTTTTTATGCTCATGCTTCGGGTTCAGCCGGTAGCGGAAGAGGCCAGCCGCCTAAACGTTTCCAGCGATTGACTATCTCACAGAACAGTTGAGCAGTTTGCTCAGTGTCATAAAGCGCTGAGTGTGCCTGGCTGCTGTCAAACGGCATACCCGCCGCAATACAAGCTTTCGCCAGTACGGTTTGGCCTAACGCCAGCCCGCTCAGCGCCGCAGTATCAAAGGTCACAAATGGATGGAATGGATTACGTTTTAAAGAAGCACGCTCTGCAGCTGCCATCATAAAGCTGTGATCGAATGTCGCGTTATGGGCCACCATAATTGCGCGGTTACATCCGCTGTCTTTGATACCTTTACGCACCATTTTAAAAATCGCATGCAATGCATCATATTCACTGACGGCACCACGCAACGGGTTATGCGGGTCGATACCATTAAAGGCCAGCGCTTCAGGCTGGAGAATTGCACCTTCAAAAGGTTCGACATGGAAATGCAGGGTTTCATCAGGCATTAACCAGCCATCTTGATCCATCTTTAAGGTGATGGCTGCGACTTCCAGTAAAGCATCGGTTTTAGCGTTAAACCCGGCGGTTTCAACGTCAATGACTACCGGATAAAAACCACGAAAACGGTCGCACAGGCCTTGCAGTTGCGTGTTGTCAGACATCAGGATCTCTTAATACGGGGAAAAAGCAGCGCGCATTATGGCAAATTTTGTGAAGGGATGCAGTAGCGGGCGCAAAAAGGCCCCGCTAATTAGTATTAGTTACCCAGGCCTTTGCCCGCGTCTTTGCTTTCGATCAGCTCAATTTTGTAGCCATCTGGATCTTCAACGAAAGCGATAACGGTGGAACCGCCTTTTACCGGGCCAGCCTCACGGGTGACATTACCGCCGTTTTTGCGAATGCGTTCGCAAGCTTCGGCTGCATCATCAACGCTCAGGGCGATGTGACCGTATGCGGTACCCAAATCGTAGCTGTCTGTGCCCCAGTTGTAGGTCAGTTCAATAACCGCTTCTTCGGTTTCTGGGCCGTAGCCAACGAATGCGAGAGAGTATTTGTATTCAGGATTTTCACTGGTACGCAGCAGGGTCATACCCAGAACGTTGGTGTAAAAATTGATGGAGCGTTGCAGGTCGCCAACGCGCAGCATGGTGTGAAGTAAGCGCATAAAATCCTCGTAGAATTAAATGGTTAATTTCTAAATGTGAGGTAAGTATAGCGGCGAACTAGCGCCGCTATCAATGAGAGAGGTCTACAAAATCGGGTAATCGGTGTAACCCTCGGCACCACCGCCATAGAAGGTTTCAGGGCGTTGAGCGTTGAGTTCTGCATTACGATGCAGGCGCTCTACCAGATCCGGATTAGCAATGTAGTCACGACCAAAGGCTACGGCGTCAATCAAACCTTTCTCGATTAACGCTTCTGCTTTTTCTGGGGTATAAGCACCAGCACCGATAATGACGCCCTTGAAACGTTCGCGAACTTTCTGGCGGAACTCTTCGGTATAAGGCTTGCCACCCGCCCAGTCAGGCTCGGACATGTGCAAATAAGCGATGCCGCGTTTGCTAAGTTCTTCAATCAGATACAGGGCATCTGCTTCTTCGTCTGGGCCGTTATCGACATTCTGGAAAGACCCAATTGGTGAGACACGGATACCAATGCGATCGGCGCTCCACTCTTTGTTCACAGCATCAACCACTTCCAGCACGAGGCGAGCGCGGTTTTCACGGTTGCCACCGTATTCATCGGTACGATGGTTGGACGTTGGGGAGAGGAACTGGTGTAGCAAGTAGCCATGCGCTGAGTGCAGCTCGACCATATCAAAACCTGC
Organism: Buttiauxella sp. B2; assembly: GCF_006376615.1. GTDB lineage: Bacteria > Pseudomonadota > Gammaproteobacteria > Enterobacterales > Enterobacteriaceae > Buttiauxella. The sequence goes on along the minus strand of NZ_VEXQ01000001.1, from coordinate 227,957 downwards.
GTCACGCGCATTACCCACAGCCCGACGGAAATCATTCACGATGCCAGGGATTTCATTGAGTTCAAGGGCGCGTGGCATTGAGGTATCGACACGAATCGCATGGCCGTTTTCATCACGCAAGGAAGTGCGCGTTCCTGCAGAGATTGCAGAGGGTGCTACAGGAGCTTGTTGGCCTGGTTGAATGCTAGTGTGAGAGATGCGGCCGGTGTGCCACAGTTGCACAGCAATGCGACCATCAGCTGCGTGTACGCCAGCGGTGATTTTTTTCCATGCAGCAATTTGTTCGTCACTGTGCAGGCCTGGTGCACCTTCGTAGCCTTTAGCTTGTGCTGAAATTTGAGTCGCTTCGCTGATGATAAGCCCGGAGCTCGCACGTTGACGGTAATATTCGCCCATCAATGGCGTTGGGATATCGCCAGGTACGATGCTGCGCAGACGAGTTAATGGCGCCATGAAAATGCGGTTTGGCGTGGTAATGGCACCCACTTTCAGTGGAGTAAACAATTTATCTGCTGACATAAAAAACCTCGAGTAGACCGGTCGTCTAGTTTTGAATTAAATAAAAAGCCTGTCAGGACACAGGCTCCGCTAATATTTGGGTTACATGGGCGAGGGCGCATTCGAGCGGCATCGCACTACGTGAAATCTTCGCCTGCAAACTCGCGCCTAGCCACAGTGCATAAATCACTTGTGCCTGACTTAATGCAACACCGGTTAATTTCAGGCTTTTCTCGGCATCACCTTTTGCCAGAGCATCCGCAAGCTGGGATACAATTTGCGCCGAGCCTTTGTTTAATGCTGCACGCATATCTTCCGAAAGGTCACACACTTCAGCCGATAGTTTGACTGTCAAACAGCTGATCAGGCTACCGTGTTGAGAAAACCAGGTAACTGTTTCCTGATACCATGCCAGTAATTTTTCACGATAATTCCCGCTCTCTTGCGAAAAATGCTGCTGCAATCGTAGGTTGTAAGCGGTGTAATACCGTTCCAGCATTGCGACACCAAACGCCTCTTTTGAACGAAAATAGTGATAAAAAGAACCTTTCGGTACCGCGGCCGTTTTTAATAATTCACTTAATCCCATGCCAGTAAATCCGCGTTGCAGGCAAAGCTGCTCGCCGATCGCAAGGAGATGTTCACGAGTGTCATAGTCAGAATGTCTGTTCATGGGAAATAATATAATAGACCGGTCGGTCTAGCGCAAGGGGGAGGTGGCAGGATTTTTCCTGCCACCTGATTGTCAGGTTTTACGGCAACTGGCGAGAATGTCCATATTAGATTGATATTCTGAGGTTTTGATATCCATCATTCCTAGCAGCGTTGAAAAAATATTGTCCTGAGAAACGTGTTCTACGGTGGCTTTGTTAGTCAGGCACTCGGCGTTGACTGCAAAATTCTGTTGATAATCTTTCGACAACCAGAATAGGAAAGGGATGTGCGTTTGCTGAGAAGGTGACAGCATGTAAGGGGTGCCATGCAGATAGATACCATTTTCCCCCAATGACTCACCATGATCAGAAAGATAGACCAGCGCGGTGTTCAACTTTTCACTATGCGATTTCAACTCGTCAATGGTGCGACTGACAACATCGTCAGTATACAGAATGGTGTTGTCGTAAGTATTGATGAGCGACTGGCGATCACAGTACTGAATCTGGTTACTGTCACAAGTTGGGGTGAATTTGCGAAATTTGTCCGGATAGCGGCGATAGTAAGCAGGACCCTGGCTACCCATAAGGTGCAATACGATGACTGAATCTTGTTGCAGACCATCCAGCACATTGCCAAAACGATGTAATACCACCTCATCTGAACACGATTTATTTGTGCACAGAGAATCCAGATGCCACTGCATCATCTCGGTATGTGGGATACGATCGCAAGCCCCTTTACAACCACCGTCGTTTTCACGCCACAGCAGGTTGATGCCAGCGTGTGCCAATACATCCAGCAACCCTTCCCGGTGACTAGCGAGGTCGGCGTCATAAGTTCTGCGAGTCATATTGGAGAACATGCAAGGGATGGAAATAGCCGTTTCGGTACCGCAAGACGATGCGTTTGGGAAATAGATAACGTCGCGTTTTTTTAGTTCAGGGTTTGTATCGCGGGCATAACCGTTCAATGAGTAGTTTTCAGCACGTGAGGCTTCGCCGACGACAAACACCACAACCGTTTTCTTATGCTGCTGGCTAATTAGCGAGCCTTTTTGCGCATCTTCACCAATTTTTATTAGCGATTGATCACCAGCAAACCAGCGTGTTTTGCTGTAACGGCTAATCGCGCTGATGTAGTTGGCAGGGGTTACCATCTTCACTACGCCTTTGTTATTGCGAAACAGCGAGGCGTAATCTTTATAAAATACCGAAGCCACCAGAATAATGATCAGCAGGCCAGCCAAAATACTGACCAGGCGCGTCATCAAGGTATACCACCAACGCGAAGGTTTAACTTTTATCGTTGCCAAAATAATCGCTGGAATAATACCGGCCAGCGCAAGCCAGATAAGCAACTGCGGGGTCACCAACGCAACTGCTGCTTGAGAGTTGGTTTCAAACACGTTGGTCATCATTTTTTTGTCGATGACCGCACCGTAGGTGTACATGAAATAGTTACTGGCCGCGCAACCAATCAACAATATCACCAACACGGGTTTGCGCAGCCACGGCAGGTTAATCAGGCTGAAGATAGTCAACCAGGCACTGAACAGCACGACCGGTACTGAAATGGCAAAAATCCAGCTATGGAATGAGTTAGGTGCAATGATTTCCCAGGTGCGTTTGATGAACAGGGAATTGATTAACGTGAAGAAAAGTGCACAGCAAAGGTTAAACATTGAATCATTACACTGTAACTTTTTCAGGTTTTCCATAACAGCCATAAATAATCATTAACAATGCGTACAGACTAATGATTGAAGATTAGGTGAACCTTAACTATCGAGACAAGTTTAAGATTATTGACCGTTTTGCTTGCAACATTGGGTATGTCGAGCTTCAATTGAAGCAACGTTGCAAGTGAGGTCAGAGGGTGTCTGAACAGCTAGAGTTTTTCCCGATTCAAAGCCCATGCCGTGGGATCTGTCAGTCTGATGAACGCGGCTTTTGCCGTGGCTGTATGCGCAGTCGCGATGAGCGTTTTCAGTGGCAGCAATTGAGTGATGGGCAAAAACAAGAAGTGCTGCGGTTATGCCGCCAGCGATTAATGCGTAAATTACGCGCGAACAAGTCAACACCCCCCGAAGAACCGCAACAACCCTCACTTTTTTAATTCTTTGATGCCGTTATACTCAGTCGCAGAATTCGTTTATTACTGAGGACAGCATTTATGGTACAGCGCATTACGATTTCCCCGCAGGGACCAGAGTTTTCACGCTTGGTAATGGGGTATTGGCGTTTGATGGAGTGGAATATGTCTGCTCGTCAACTGGCCAGCTTTATTGAAGAGCATGTCGAGTTGGGCATTACCACCGCTGACCACGCTGATATCTATGGAGGCTATCAGTGCGAAGAGGCTTTCGGCGATGCAATGCGTTTGGTACCGCATATGCGCCAGAAAATGGAAATTGTCACTAAGTGTGGGATTGCGACTACTGCGAAGCCAGGCCACGCATTGGGTCATTACATTACCGACAAATCACACATTATCAGCAGCGCGGAAGCATCGCTTCAGAAACTGGCGACGGACTATCTTGATTTACTGCTTATTCATCGCCCTGATCCGTTAATGGATGCCGACGAAGTGGCTGAAGCGTTTACCACGCTGCACCAAAGCGGCAAAGTGCGCCACTTTGGTGTATCAAACTTTACTCCTGCGCAGTTTGCGTTATTGCAATCACGTCTGCCTTTCACGCTGGCTACCAATCAAGTAGAAATATCACCGGTACATCAGCCAACAATTTTGGATGGTACGCTGGATCAGTGTCAGCAGTTGCGTGTTCATCCAATGGCGTGGTCATGCCTGGGCGGCGGTAGTCTGTTTAATGATGAGGCGTTCCAGCCGCTGCGCGATGAGCTGCAAGCGGTAGCAAATGAAATTGGTGCTGAAACTATCGATCAGGTGGTTTATGCGTGGGTTATGCGGTTGCCATCTAAACCATTACCTATCATCGGTTCCGGTAAAATCGAACGTGTACGTTCTGCGATTCATGCACTCAGCCTTGATATGAGCCGCCAACAGTGGTTCCGTATTCGTAGAGCCGCATTAGGTTACGACGTGCCTTAACGAGCAAAAATGGTTATCTCCCGGAGGAATTACCCTGGCTGGCCTATGCTTAACAGGGTAAAAGTGAATCCGGGAGGTAATATGAAGCGAATGAGTCTGGCATTTCTCACGCTATTTAGCTGCGCGGCTGTTCAGGCTGCCAGTACCGAAGTTCAAATGAATCTCGTCACACCTAAGGGGATTGGTCATTCTCTTGGTACCGTGAAAATCACCGAAACTGATAAAGGGCTAGTATTTGCCCCCGATCTTCGAACCCTTCCTCCAGGTGAGCATGGTTTTCATGTTCATACTAATGGCAGTTGCGAACCCGGAATGAAAGCAGGTAAACCCTCTGCGGCCGAGGCGGCTGGCGGCCATTTTGACCCTGAGCACACTGGCAAACACATGGGGCCGATGGGTGTGGGGCATTTAGGTGATTTGCCCGTGCTGGTTGTCGATAACGACGGAAGTGCCACCGAACCTGTTACCGCACCGCGCCTGAAAACGCTCGCGCAAGTAAAAGGTCGAGCACTTATGGTGCATGTTGATGGCGATAATATGTCCGATCAACCGAAACCGCTTGGCGGTGGCGGAGCACGTTATGTTTGCGGTGTGATTCCATAAACTCAATGGCTGCCTGCCAGTGTTCCGGCAGGTGGCGCTTGTTCTAGTTGTGAAAGCGAACAATAGAGCCGCCAGATAATCCCAGCAAGTTCACGAGCTGCCGGATTATGATGATGCGCAAGTGTTTCTGACATCCGCTGCAATTCTTGCAAAGTCGCCGCTAAAGAACGTTGCTGAACACCACGTTCACTCATCACATCCCTCAGGGTATGAATGCACACATCGCGCACCTGAGAAAGCGGGTCCGAGCGAGTTTCCCAACTGCGCAATTGCCACACCACATGCGAGCAGTTAAGCAGCACCACCCCCCACCGCAGCAGCCAACGGCGTGCCACTTCGTCTTTACTGTTACTGAGCTGGCTAATATGGTGATAAACCAATGATTCGAACTGGTGCTCAGAGTGTTGAGGTTTATGGCTCAATTGGTCGACGAAACCGCGACGCAATGCCCGGATATGACGGCGGCTTTTTCGTTTGTCGGAACCCGGGCGCAGAACTGAAAACGCAACCCAGGAAAGCCCGACGCCAAGCATTTTTGCCAGATTATCATTAAGAAAATCGGCAAAGTCATAAACGGGTGGATTGGTGACTGCAACAAATGAGCCCATGAAAACAATTAGCTGCCCCCATAGGCAGGCAAATTTAGGCTGTTGCAGTTTCAGCAATTGCATTGTTGCTAGTAGCGGTAATAAGAAAATCAGGAATTGCCAAAGATCGGTAATTTGTACCATCAGGCCAAATTTAACCAGGAAGCTGAAGACTGATAGCCATAACAATGTACGCATCAGTAACGTAAGCGAATTCAGCGGTGAAGGTACGGACGAATAAAGCACACAACTGATTGCCGCCAGTGACAAAGCACCACTTCCGCTTTCCCATTGTGTGTTGATGCACCAGGCACCCGTCACGGTTATCACGCAAAAGGTTCGCAAAGCGCTCCATAACGCTTCTGTGGTATCCGTATGACGTGCTAACGGCGCAGTTTTTGGTGGCGTCAGTTCTGACACCGGCGTGGCGTTTTCCAGCTCGCGCAACCAACGAGTACTGTTGAGATACAACCAGCAAAAATAGCGCAGGCGAAGCCAGAATGCCTGATGGCGGTAATCATCTTCGGGTCCTGGTGCAATTTGTTGTAATAGCTTAGCGACGGTGTATTTATGGGTATCTTCCCGCGCAAGCTCTTTGATTAGTGCATCAAGAACAGGCCATAAATTTTCAGGCGGATTAGGCCAGTTCATTAGCATACGTCGCAGGCTGGAAATCACGCTGGTCAGGCGGAGTTGCTGATGAATTAAATAATTGAGCAAATTGTTCTGGCGGCGAAAACGATAGTGGCTCCAGAACGCCTGAATTCTTAACAGGTTCATTGTCAAGATTTGCCCGATAACACCTTCATGCGCGGTACGAATCGCATCGGTGGTTTCAGGTTTCCACAACATTGCAGCGTGTTCTAACAACCGGGCGTGCATGTTGCGAAGCGCAGTAAGAAGGGCGGTGCCGTCGGATGTGCTGGGCAGCACCATCATCATAAAAGCACCACTCAAAATCCCCACGATAACTTCGCATACACGCGCTTGGGTGATATCCCACAGTTGGGTGGTATCGATGGTGTTGACCATCGGGAAAGCAATGATCGCCGCGGTGTAACCCGCCAGCATAAAGGCATATGCCACGTTGTTCTGAAAATGGCTGGAGCTCCAGGTACAAAGCGCCAGCCAGGACGCCATTGCAAAGGTAAATAACCAAGGGTCGTTTAGGGTATTTCCCGCAATAATTAGCGAAGCCATGGCGCCAATCAGGCTGCCTACAATACGACCAAGGCTTTTACTGACTACACCACCCACAGTCGGGAAACTAACAACCGCCGCTGATGTCATCGCCCAGTACGGCTCATCTAAATTGAGATAATAAGCAATGGTTAATGCGAGACACATCGCAATGGCATTACGCAGTGCATAGCGCCATTGTCCCGGATTTGCTTTTCCCCAGGGGGTATTTCGCCATGACAATGCAGAGAGTCTCATCAGCGGCGTCAGTTTTTAATTGAAACGGTGCAGGTGGTGCCGGAAACCAGAGTAATCCCTTGTGGAATTTCATCTAACTTAATGCGTACTGGTACGCGCTGCGCAAGACGTACCCACGGAACATTGGGCTTGATATCGGGGACTAAATTGCTATCACTTTCCACGCTCTGGTCGTATATGGCACGACCAATACTTTGCACTTTGCCAGTTAATGGCTGATGGCCGCTGTACAGAACGATTTGCGTGGCATCTCCGGGTTGGATGTGGCGAAGTTTCGTTTCTTCAAAGTAACCCACCACGTAAAAAGAGTGGCTGTCGACCAGTGCAAATACAGGTTGCCCGACGGTGGCATAGTTACCTGTACGCGTTGATAGATTGGTGACCCAACCATCGACTGGTGCGGTAACAGTGGTTTGGGTTATTTGCCATTTCGCTTGCTCAAGCGTTGCCTCGGCTGCTTTTACTGCAGCCTGTGCCGCTTTGACATTTATATTCGCGGTATCCATATCTTCAGCAGAAATATAGTTGTGGGGTAAATTTCTGCGGCGATTCGCTTCATTACTGGCTTTTCCCTGTTCAGATTGCGCCTGAGCTAATTGCGCTTCTGCATTGAGCTGCGCAATGTGGTAGGGCGTTACATCAATAGTGAACAAAACGGTGCCCGCTTTGACAAACTGGTTATCTTCAATATTCAGCTGAGTTATCGTTCCCGACACTTGTGGCGTAATGCTGACTTGCTCTGCCCGCACTTTACCGTCTCGCGTCCAGGGAGATTGCATGTAATAATTCCATAACAACCAGGCAACAATTATGGCCACGACGAATATCAGTAGCGTTGAAAAGTACTTTATTGTTTTCATGTTCATGCTTTTACCACACCACCAGAATTACAAGCCCTGCGCTGATAGACAGCGAAAATAATGACAGATCCATTAATGTCGGATGCCAGATTTCGCCGGAATACATCCAGTCGCGCAGCAGATGATGCAGGATGAGCCAGATAAAAAAGCCAACGAAAACCGCTTTAAAAAGAGGAGGGAAATAGATAGTTGCACCGACAACCAGGTCCTGGAGAGGAAGGCCTGATGTCATAAAATTGAAGCTCACGTCAGATAATCCTTTAAAATACCGGGGATGACTGCCGTTTCCCCTGACTTAGTTGTAAACTAAAAGTATAGCTGGTTGCATAACATCAGCAAAAATAAGGATTTTGTTTTTTCAATTAAAGCCTGCACAATAGTTTAAAATCAGTATAATAAGTTAGCAAGCTAATTATAAGGAGATGAAATTGGAATCGCCATTAGGATCAGATCTGGCACGGTTGGTGCGCATTTGGCGTGCTCTGATTGACCATCGCCTGAAACCTCTGGAATTGACACAGACTCACTGGGTAACGCTGCACAATATTCACCAGTTACCGCCAGAACAGTCACAGATTCAGTTGGCGAAAGCGATTGGCATAGAGCAACCGTCATTGGTCAGGACGCTTGATCAGCTTGAAGAGAAAGGGCTCATTTCGCGTCAAACCTGCGCGAATGATCGTAGAGCGAAGCGCATTAAACTCACAGAGCGTGCTGAGCCCATCATCAATGAGATGGAAACGGTTATCAAAAAGACGCGTAATGAGATTTTGTTGGGTATCAGTTCCGATGAGCAGGCGCTGCTGCTTAACCTGATTAACCGGCTGGAACAGAATATCGTTCAATTACAGACGAAAGAATAAATTAGATTTTAATAGAGTCGTTCTGTTGCGGTGTGCACAGCTAAAGCAAACGAAAATCGGGGTGATCTTGCAAACAAGTCACCCCGTATTTATTAATTTGGTGAGACGGTAGTTTGGCTACCATTGCTGGCAATTCTCACACGCTGACCAGCAGAGAACTTGGTGTCACCTTGTTTCTGTACGACCAGAATAGTGTTGCCATCGTCTTTACGGATTTCCAGCTCAACACCCTGAGTTTTATTCATTGCGCCCTGAACACTCTGACCCGCGACGCCACCTGCTACTGCACCTGCTGCTGTAGCCAGTGAACGACCTGTGCCACCACCAACAGTGTTACCCAGGAAACCACCCAGTACGGCACCACCAATCGCACCCATCACGTTTGAGTCATCGCCAGCTTGAATTTGGACCGGACGAGTAGAAACCAACGTACCGTAGGTTACACTTTGCACTTGTTTGGCATCAGAGGCGTTGTACACATCACCTGAAAGTGAACTTGTATTGCTGCAACCAGCCAAAGTTAACCCAACTAACGAAACTGCCAGTATACGTGAAATCATTTGTGACTCTCCTGAACACTTTGAAACGCCCAACTGAGCATCCTTCATGGCTAAATTATATGGTATTTAGGTTCTGAATTTAACATTAGTTCAGACGTATTATCGCACACATATTAAAAAAGCTTGTTTTAACCAGGCTTAAACCATTTACAGTTAAGTGATGGCAACATTCTTAATCGCATTTTGCGGCGTATTTTTACTAAAATTATTCATTAATCATCGCATTGAATGCTAGTTTATGGGGGAGTTAATTCCCCAATTTGGCAAGTCAAAAGGAGTAACAGATGAAATCAGGGCGTTATATCGGTGTGATGTCAGGCACCAGCCTGGACGGTATAGATGTCGTTCTGGCAGCGATTGATGAGCATCTTGTTGCCCAGCAGGCAAGTTACAGTCATCCCATTCCTTTAGACATCAAAAATGCCATTCTTGCTATTTGCCAGGGGCAGCAATTAACCCTTTCTCAACTCGGTCAGCTTGATAATCGACTGGGGAAATTGTTCGCCGAAGCCGTACAAACATTGATGACCCAACAGGGGCTAACTTATACGGACATCACAGCCATCGGTTGCCATGGGCAAACCGTCTGGCATGAACCGCAAGGTGACGCGGCACATACCTTGCAAATTGGGGATAACAATCAAATTGTTGCGCGAACTGGCGTGACGGTAGTAGGGGATTTCCGACGCCGCGATATGGCTTTGGGAGGGCAAGGGGCCCCGCTCGTTCCGGCATTTCATCATGCTTTGCTGGCTCATCCAACTGAGCGCCGCATGGTGCTTAATATTGGCGGGATAGCCAATCTATCATTGCTTATCCCTGACCAGCCAGTTCGCGGCTTCGATACTGGGCCTGGAAATATGCTGATTGATGCGTGGATCTGGCGTCAGCGCGGGAAAGCGTATGACAAAGATGCCGAATGGGCGAGCAGCGGTAAAGTCATCATTCCTTTATTGCAGCAAATGCTGAGCGATCCTTATTTCGCGATGCCAGCACCGAAAAGCACTGGACGTGAATATTTTAATTATGGCTGGCTTGAGCGCCAACTGGCCGCATTCCCAGGCCTTGCTGGGGAAGATATCCAGGCAACGCTGACTGAGCTGACTGCCGTAACTATTTCTGAACAAGTCTTACTGAGCGGTGGTTGCGAACGCTTGATGGTGTGTGGTGGCGGAAGCCGCAATCCACTATTGATGGCGCGTTTAGGCGGATTGCTGCCGGGCATTGAAGTCACGACGACGGATGAGGCAGGCATCAGCGGAGATGATATGGAAGCGTTGGCATTTGCCTGGCTTGCATACCGTACACTCTCAGGTTTACCCGGCAATTTGCCTTCGGTGACGGGCGCATCCGCTGCAAGCGTCATTGGTGCAATTTTTCCAGCCAACCCGCTACATAATCAGAGTTAACTGAAATAATATTGAGCACTAAATCTCTAAACTGAAGTTATAGGGGACGATATGATCCCCTCTAATAAGAAGAACTTCAGGACATGCAGATGAAAAAATTACTGATTGCCACTATCCCTTTTATGCTAGCCGGATGCAGCTACTACAACACTTTTGTTGAGCGCATGCAGACAGATACTCTGCAATATCAATGCGATGAAAAACCACTAACCGTTAAACAAAATAGCCAGAAACAAATGGTGAACTTTGTTTATGACAACGAATATTTGTCACTCACTCAAGGTTTGTCTGCATCCGGTAGCCGATATACCGATGGGGTTTATGTGTTCTGGTCGAAAGGTGACACCGCTACTGTTTACCGCAAAGACACTGTAGTCCTGGACAATTGTAAGTTACAAAATCCCAAACGTTGAGATTTCGAAGGGTGGAGCGCACAATAGCTCCACCTGAAGATAGCCTGACGTAACGCCATGTCTGATAACGACTCTTTGCAACAAATTGCACATTTGCGCCGTGAATACACCAAAGGTGGTCTGCGCCGCAACGATCTTACCGAACAACCGTTGACGCTTTTTGAACGCTGGTTAGCTCAGGCCTGCGAAGCAAAACTTGCCGACCCTACCGCAATGGTGGTGGCAACTGTTGATGAAAACGGGCAGCCTTATCAGCGCATTGTTTTGCTGAAACACTTTGATGAACGCGGACTGGTGTTTTATACCAACCTCGGTTCACGTAAAGCGCATCATCTGGAAAACAATCCTCGAATCAGTCTACATTTCCCATGGCATATGCTTGACCGCCAGGTGATGGTGCAAGGTACTGCCGAACGTTTGTCCACACTCGAAGTGATGAAGTACTTCCACAGCCGTCCTCGTGATAGCCAGATTGGTGCCTGGGTTTCAAAACAATCCAGCCGCATTTCTGCGCGCGGTATTCTGGAAAGTAAATTCCTCGAGTTGAAACAGAAATTCCAACAAGGCGAAATTCCATTACCCAGTTTCTGGGGTGGGTATCGCGTAACAATTGAACAAATGGAATTCTGGCAGGGCGGTGAACATCGTCTGCACGATCGTTTTTTATACCAGCGCGAAGGCGATGCCTGGAAAATAGACCGTCTGGCCCCATAACAAGGGGGATTTGTTGTTTTAAGCGCTGGCACTCCGAGTGTTGGCGCTTTATTCTATGTCCCCTAAGAAATTAACTCCTTTCGCCAACAGGCGAAAAGCCGTGTACCGGTAAAGGTGCAGTCGTATAGAGATGGAGAATTTGATGGCGAGCATCAATTTGATAAAACAATTGCAAGAGCGGGGCTTAGTCGCCCAGGTAACGGATGAAGAAGCGCTAGCACAGCGACTGGCACAAGGGCCAATCGCTCTGTATTGCGGCTTTGATCCTACCGCTGACAGCTTGCATTTGGGCCATCTGGTTCCACTACTGTGCCTGAAGCGCTTCCAGGAAGCGGGTCATAAACCGGTTGCGTTGGTGGGTGGTGCAACAGGTCTGATTGGTGACCCTAGTTTCAAAGCTGTTGAACGCAAACTTAACACTGAAGATACCGTGCAAGAGTGGGTGGAAAAAATCCGCCGCCAGGTTGCTCCGTTCCTCGATTTTGACTGTGGTGAAAACTCGGCCATTGCTGCTAACAACTACGACTGGTTTGGCGGAATGAGTGTTCTGACCTTCCTGCGTGATATTGGCAAACACTTCTCTGTTAACCAGATGATTAACAAAGAAGCAGTAAAACAGCGTCTGAACCGTGATGATGTGGGTATCTCCTTTACCGAGTTCTCCTACAACCTGCTGCAAGGTTATGACTTTGCCTGCCTGAATAAACTGCATGGTGTGGTTCTACAAATTGGTGGTTCTGACCAGTGGGGTAATATCACTTCTGGTATCGATTTGACTCGCCGCTTGCATCAGCAACAAGCTTTTGGTCTGACCGTTCCGTTGATCACCAAATCTGATGGCACCAAATTCGGTAAAACGGAAGGTGGCGCAGTATGGCTTGATCCGAAGAAAACCAGCCCATACAAGTTCTACCAGTTCTGGATTAACACTGCTGACTCCGATGTGTATCGTTTCCTGAAATTCTTCACTTTCATGAGTCTCGAAGAAATCGACGCGCTGGAAGAAGAAGATAAAAACAGTGGAACTGCACCACGTGCGCAATACGTGCTTGCTGAGCAGGTGACTCGTTTGGTTCACGGTGAAGAAGGTCTGGAAGCCGCTAAGCGTATTACCAGCAGCCTGTTTAACGGCAACCTGAGCGATTTAACCGAAGCTGACCTTGAGCAACTGGCTCAAGACGGCGTACCAATGGTTGAAATGGATCGCGGTGCTGACTTACAGCAGGCGTTAGTAGACTCTGAACTGCAACCATCTCGTGGTCAGGCACGTAAAACTATCGCGCAAAACGCTATCACCATCAACGGTGAGAAACAGTCTGATCCGGAGTATATTTTTACTGACAGCGATATTTTGTTCAATCGCTACACATTACTGCGTCGAGGTAAGAAAAATTACTGCCTCGTTTGCTGGAAGTAATTAAGAATGACCAGAAGGGCGTGGGAAACCACGCCCTTTATTTTTGCCACAGTTTGCATCTACACAACCCCAACAGTCACCGTTCCATCCGAGTAGAGAAATGAAAAACATTCTTGCCATTCAATCCCATGTGGTTTTCGGCCATGCAGGCAACAGTGCAGCTGAATTCCCGATGCGCCGCCTGGGCGCTAATGTATGGTCCTTGAACACCGTACAGTTTTCTAACCATACCCAATATGGAAAATGGACAGGTAGCGTGATGCCTGCAAGCCACCTTAGCGAGATTGTGCAGGGGATTGCAGATATTGGCCAGCTACAGCGTTGTGACGCGGTGCTAAGCGGTTATCTTGGCTCTGCGGAACAAGGTGAGCATATTCTTTCTATTGTCCGCCAGGTTAAAGCTGCCAATCCGCAGGCAAAGTACTTTTGTGACCCAGTGATGGGACACCCTGAAAAGGGCTGCATCGTCGCGCCGGGTGTTGCCGAATTCCACACGCGCTATGCGATGCCTGCCAGTGACATTATTGCACCAAATCTGATTGAGCTTGAAATCCTCAGTGGCCATGCGGTCAACACAGTTGATGAAGCGGTCGCTACAGCAAGAGAGCTTATCGCACAAGGCCCTGAGATCGTGCTGGTGAAACACCTGGCGCGAGCGGCTTATCAGCAGGATCGTTTTGAAATGTTATTGGTGACAGCAGACGAAGCCTGGCATATTCACCGTCCGTTGGTGGATTTTGGTGATCGTCAGCCAGTGGGTGTTGGCGATGTTACTAGTGGTTTGCTGCTGGTTAAGTTGCTGCAGGGTGCAACCCTTCGTGATGCACTGGAACACGTCACTGCTGCGGTTTATGACATTATGGTTGTGACCCACAAAATGGGTGAGTACGAATTGCAACTGGTTGCAGCCCAGGAGGGTATTGCGAAGCCAAAGCATTATTTCACTGCGGTAAAACTCTAAAGTAAAATGCCCTCAAAATGAGGGCATTTCTTACTCAACAAAAAGCGTCAGCAACCAATCCGGTTAAATCCCTTCCGCCGTTAATGCCGCTGCAACAGCTGGACGCGCTTTCATGCGTTCCATAAATGCATCAATGTTGCTCAGACCCTCCAGGTTCAGTTTCACGGCATTCGCCCAGCGCAATACAGTAAACAGATACGCATCGGCCACGCTAAAGCGTAATCCCATCAACCACTGTTTATCAGTCAGCTCTTCGTTGACGTACTGGAATTTCTTCTCGAGAGCAGCACGAGCAATGGTTTTGTACTCGTCCGGTGTTGCTGGGTTGAACAACGGGGAGAAACCTTTATGCAGTTCGGTTGCGATGTAGTTCAGCCATTCGAGCGTATGGTAGCGAGTCATGCTGCCTGCCGGTGCGAGCAACTGACGGTCAGGCACTTTGTCTGCCAGAAATTGCACAATTGCCACACCTTCTGTCAGCAATGAGCCATCATCAAGCAGCAGTGCAGGAACTTGCCCTTTGGCATTTATTTCCAGGTAATCATCACCCGTTTCGGTTTTCTTTGCTGCTAAATCGACTTTGACTAAAGAGAAATCAACACCGGTTTCACGCAAGATGATATGGGGAGAGAGGGAACAGGCACCAGCTTTATAATACAGTTTCATTACTGAACTCCTATGGGCGCTAAGATACCTTATGGTAGTGCCCAGGGAGGCAAAAAAAAAGCCGTTAGCTTGGAGCTAACGGCTGAAAATATCATGTTTCCCGCTATATTACGCGGTAGCTGTTTCCTTAGAGGTATCAGCTGCTTTTTCATCACTTTGTGCCATACGGCTCAGTTTCGGTGCAGTAATCATCATCAGAACCGCGATAACAGCGGTGGCAATACCAATCTGCATGAACACACGACCATAAACTTCCAGCGAGATAAGCGGGTCTGTTACGTTCTCTGGTACAGCCATCAGGTTTGCAACTTTACCTGCAATGATTGCGGCACCAGCGGTAGTCAGGAACCAGCTACCCATGATGAAGCCCATCAGACGCTGTGGAACAAGCTGTGCAACCATAGCCAGACCCAGACCAGAAATCATCAACTCACCGATACTTTGCAGCGCATAGCTCAGAATCAGCCAGCTTACAGACACGATACCCGCGTCGGATGCAAACTTAGTACCCAGTGGTAGCACCAGGAAGGCCAGAGAGCACAGGATCATACCGAAGGCGAATTTATGCGGCATAGGCATACGGTCGCCCATCTTGTTATAGATAGCGGCCAGAATCGGGCTGCCTATCATAATCCAGAATGGGTTCAGTGCCTGGAACTGCTCAGGTTCGAACGTGAGCCCCAGAATGGAGTGCTCAACGTTACGAATCGCAAAGAAGTTCAATGAGGTTGGCATTTGGCTATACAGCACAAAGAATACAATCGCTTCAACCATCAGGATGAATGCAACAATCATCTTACGACGAGCAGCACCCTGCATAGCAAAGGCTTCTTTACCGAAGATAATAACGATACCCAGGGCGACAACACCCAGTACCATTCGTGCGATACCTTGGTTATGCAGCAACCAGGTTGCGGCTGTAACCAGCACCAGCACACCAACAATAGTTGCAGCTAATTTGCCGAAATGAACAGGTTGGAAGTCTGGCTTGGAACCGTGATTTTTTACCCACTTCTTACAGAACATAAAGTTCACGAGGGTGATAAGCATACCCACGAAGCTCAGGGAGAACGCAACGCTCCAGCCATACTTCGCTGCAAGCCAGGGTGTGGCCAGCATGGAGAAGAAAGAACCAATGTTGATGGACATATAGTACATAGTAAATGCACCGTCCAAACGTGGATCATCCTTTTCATAGCAAGTAGAAAGCAGGGAAGATGGGTTAGCCTTGAACAGACCATTACCCACAGCTATAGTCGCCATACCCATATATACAATGGCAACATCGTGGCCAGAATAAGCTACCAGCGCGTAACCGATAGCCAGCACGATAGTTCCAAGCACAATGACACGCTTAGTGCCGAGGATTTTATCACCCAACCAACCACCGATAGCGACCATTCCGTAGACCAGCGCGCTGAAGGAGGAGAACAGGGTGATGGAGTCAGCTTCGGACATCCCGAGCATTTTGACCAGGTAAACGGCCATAATGCCTTGCAGGCCGTAGTAGCCGAAACGCTCCCACAATTCGATAGAGAAAATCAGATAGAACGATTTAGGTTGTTTGAAAGCATTCAGACTAATGCTTTCTGCTGGTTTTTTGTTTGCAGTCGACACATATACCTCTTTTTTTACATCCCACTTTAACAGGAGTTTTCTAAGCGTCATGCCGGGTGGGCATTCGCTTTTTTAGTTATAAGGAAGGGGAAACGGCGGGTAATGTTCACTATCCTGCGGATTCAGGCAAGGGGTTTGTAATAATCTGTTACATTTATCTTGGGCGGGATAAAGCTCCGCAAAGCAAATTGTTATTCAGCGTTAAATTTTATCAAAATGAGCTTTACCCATTTATTCTCTTTAGGAATGACAAAATAAAATCATTTTAGTTATATATTCTGCTCTATAGCTAAATATCTAGTGATATGGGTTGGGTGTAAAGATTTGTGTGGCTTATTGTACTGCTTGTAATGGGTTGTCTCTGCTTAATACGAGGTTATTTGTTTCATTTTGATGACCTAAATTTAACATTGGGTTATCAGTGTGATCTGTGTCACATAGTTATGGAAAATTCTTATCGTAAAAAAACGATTAACCTGTTCGGGTGATTATTCACCAGATGATGTATATGAGGCGGCAATGATTAGCAGGATAAATCAATGGAATGGGTTACTGATGCAGACAGGCGGGGGATTAACTAAAGAAGCAGCCTGCTACCCGTGCAGCAGGCGACGGGATTAGATGTCTATTTTCTCTTTGAATTCACATAGATCTTCGATGATGCAAGAGCCACAGCGTGGTTTGCGAGCAATACACGTATAACGGCCATGCAAGATTAACCAGTGATGGCAATCGACTTTAAATTCTGCCGGAACAACCTTCAGTAGTTTTTCTTCTACCTGCTCAACATTCTTACCCGGTGCAAAGTTTGTACGGTTACAGACACGGAATATATGGGTGTCTACGGCGATGGTAGGCCAACCAAAGGCAGTATTGAGCACGACATTCGCCGTTTTGCGCCCAACACCCGGTAATGCTTCCAGAGCGGCTCTATCTTCCGGAACCTCACCGTTATGCAAATCAATCAACATCCGGCAGGTCTTGATAACGTTCTCAGCCTTGCTGTTAAACAAGCCGATGGTTTTGATGTACGACTTGACGCCGTCAACGCCCAAATCGAGCATTGCTTGCGGTGTATTCGCCACCGGATACAGCTTAGCTGTCGCTTTATTGACGCTGACGTCCGTTGCCTGTGCGGAAAGTAAAACGGAAATCAGTAGTTCAAAAGGAGAACTGAACTGTAACTCAGTCGTAGGGTGAGGATTGTTATCACGCAGGCGCGTGAGGATCTCAAGCCGTTTGGTCTTATTCATTACGCTTTCTCTGGATTACCTTCCGGTGCAACAGCTTTCGCCGCGCGGCGCGCTTTCATTTTCTCATCAATAAGATACTTAACTGCCAGCATTAAACCCAGCCCGATAAATGCACCCGGCGGTAACATGGCGAGCAGAAAAGGTGTATCGGTATGAAAGACTTCAATGCGTAATACTTTTGCCCAACTGCCGAGTAGCGCATCAGCACCGTCAAACAGCGTTCCGTTACCGATGATTTCACGTAGCGAGCCTAATACAAACATTGCGCTGGTGGCGCCCATGCCAATGGCGAAGCCATCCAGAGCGGCAAGAGGCACACTGCTTTTGGCAGCAAAAGCTTCCGCTCGGCCAATAACAATACAGTTGGTCACAATCAGCGGGATGAAGATCCCCAGCGATTGATACAAACCGTAGGCGTAAGCGTTGATTAGCATTTGTACGGTGCTAACGACCGAGGCAATGATCATTACATAAATAGGAATACGGATTTCAGCTGGCACCCAGCGACGCAGCGCAGAAACGGCGCTATTGGTCAGAACCAGTACAAGCGTTGTTGCAAGGCCAAGGCCGAGGGCATTCGTTGCCGTGGATGTTACTGCCAGTAGCGGACACAGCCCTAAAAGTTGTACCAGTGCGGAGTTATTTTTCCATAGCCCCTGAACGACAATATTTTTTACTTCGCTCATGGTTGTGCTCCACAAACAGGTAGATTTTCAATTTGCGATGGTAAAGTTTCTGCGAACAATCCCGCACGTTTTACCGCATTTACAACAGCACGTGGCGTGATTGTGGCACCAGTAAATTGGTCAAATTGACCGCCATCTTTTTTTACAGCCCAGCTTGTATCATCACTGCCACGAATAATTTTCCCGGCAAAGTGGGAGATCCAATTGCTCAGGCGCATCTCGATTTTATCGCCAAGACCAGGGGTCTCATGATGTTCAGTCACGCGGGTACCCAGCACTTTGCCGTTAAAATCTGCCGCAACCAGGAGCTGAATGGCACCAGAATAACCATCAGGTGCCGTAGCTTCCATCACTACAGCAATGGGCTGTTCACCTTTACGGGCAACATAAATATGGCGTGCACCTTTCCCTAACGGCGAGTTATTCACGACGACGCAACTGGCCTGAATATCGTTGTCGTAACTGTCGGCGGAAATAACCTGATCAAACAATAGCTTCTGCTGTGCAACCGCCTGTTGTTCGATGGTGTCTTTGGTTAACGCATTGACGACCGCAGTCAGCCCGGTGGCCAGCGCGGCAAACAGTGCCAAAGTCACACCATGTTTTTGCATTGTTTTCAGCATGATGGTTCCTTAGCGATGCCCATAAGCACGAGGGCGGGTGTAGTAATCAATCAGCGGCACGGTGATATTTGCCAGCAAAACGGCGAAAGCGACACCATCAGGATAACCACCGTATGTACGAATCAACCAAACCAGTAAACCTGCCAGTGCACCAAAAATCAGGCGTCCGCGATTGGTCGTCGAGGCGGTAACTGGGTCGGTCAGAATGAAAAATGCACCCAGCATTGTTGCGCCGGAAAATAGATGAATTACCGGAGATGCGCATTTTTCCGGAGCAAACATCCAACCGAGAGTTGAACACACCGCCAGCATCAACAGGAAACTAACCGGAATATGCCAGCGGATAGTACCTTTCATCACCAGGAACAGGCCGCCGGCTAAAAAGGCGAGGTTAATCCATTGCCAGCCAATTCCCGCCAGAACACCGTTATAGATTGGCGCTTGCAACAGGTCGTTTGCCGAATGCCCTGCACGCAAACCTGTTTTAAAAGTATCCAGCGGAGTGGCCTGACTGATGCCATCAATACCCATGCGTAACTGCGACATAGTGTCGCCAGCTAACGTGGCGCCCGAGAAAATGACATGCAGTGAATCAGCGAAGCCTGGCACGGTCGCTGCCAGTGAATGCGGAGGCAACCACGATGTCATTTGCACTGGGAAGGCAATCAGCAATACCACATAACCGACCATTGCGGGATTAAATGGATTATGGCCAAGCCCACCATACAACTGTTTAGCAATGATCACGGCGAAAACAGTGCCGAGAATGACCATCCACCATGGGGCAAGGGGCGGAATACTCATCCCCAGTAATAATCCGGTTAACGCGGCAGAGTTATCACCCAGGATTCGTAGCGGTTGTTTACGAAGTTTAAGTACCAGCAATTCTGCGGCAACCGCAGTCAAAATACCTAAAGCGATTTGTATCAGACTGCCCCAACCAAACCAGTACCACAGCATCACCATTCCCGGCAAAGTGGCATAGGTAACCAGCAACATAATCTGTGAAGTGCTGCGTTGGTTATGGGTATAAGGGGAGCTTGCTATCTTAAAAACCATTTATTCCTCTGATACCATTTGTTGCGCGGCTTTACGTGCCTGAACACGAGCGATAGCCGCTGCAACTGCCGCTTTGCGCGGATCTTGTTCAGCGGCCGGCTCTTCGACAGATTGTTGCTCAGCAAGTGCAGCTTTACGCGCTTTAGCGCGGGCGATAGCGGCTTCAACAGCCGCTTTACGCGGATCGATAGTTTCAACTACCGCGACTTCAGTTGCTGGCTGAGAGTCACTGGCAAGTGCAGCTTTACGCGCTTTAGCGCGGGCAATAGCCGCTTCGACAGCCGCTTTGCGTGGGTCGACAGTATCAACCGAAGCGGCTTCAACCGCTGGTTGAGAGTCACTGGCAAGTGCAGCTTTACGCGCTTTAGCACGAGCAATAGCCGCTTCGACAGCCGCTTTACGCGGGTCGCTTGTCCTGGTTGTTGTTACGTTTTCCTGGGTTTCTTTTTCAGCCTGGCGTAGGCGGGCCTGCGCTTTACGGGCTTCACGTGCGGCAATCACTTGCTGGTTATCAGGCAAGCTCCCTGCCTGAACAACAATAGGCTCATCGCCTTGTGCTTTTTTACTTTTAACCCGTGCAAGTGCTGCCTGAATTGCGTCATTATCTTTGGCGGTAGGTTGAACCGCAGCTTGCTTATGGCGTTCAAGACGTGCCGCTTTATCACGCTCAAGACGTGCCAGACGTGCTTCAAAGCGAACTTTCGCTTCGGCAGTACGTTTCGCTTCAAGCTCGATTTCGCGGATCTCGGCTTTTTCTTTCCGGAAATACTGTACCAGCGGAATATTGCTTGGGCAGACATACGCGCAAGCGCCGCATTCGATACAGTCTTTCAGGTTATGAGACTGCGCTTTATCGTGTTGTTGCCCACGGCTAAACCAATAAAGCTGCTGCGGTAATAAATCCGCCGGGCAAGAATCAGCACAGGCGCTACAACGGATACAGCTCTGTTCTTCCTGCGATTCGCCCATTTCATTGGCGGAAGGGGCAAGCAAACAGTTGGTAATTTTGACCACCGGAACATCCAACCACGGCAGGCTAAACCCCATCAACGGGCCACCCATAATGACTTGCTGATCGTGGCCCGGACGGAAACCGGCAAAATCCAGTAAATGGCGTACGGGTGTACCCATCCGTGCCCACACATTTCCTGGCTGCTGAACCGCGCCGCCGGTTAATGTCACCACGCGTTCGGTTAATGGTTCGCCGTCGATAATGGCGCGTTTTACCGCGAATGCCGTACCGACGTTTTGCATTAACACGCCGATATCAGATGAACGCCCACCTTGTGGTACTTGTTTGCCCGTCAGAATTTGCGTGAGCTGTTTTGCGCCACCGGACGGATATTTGGTTGGGATCACTCGCAGCTGAATGCCGTGTGTATTGCAAAGCACCGCACGCAGCATTGAAATAGCCTGCGGTTTGTTGTCTTCAATACCAATTAATACGCGCTGTGGTTGCAGGATATGCGCAAGAATCCGCACACCTTCAATGATTTGCGCCGCGCAATCCTGCATCAAGCGGTCATCGGCAGTAATATAAGGCTCGCATTCGGCAGCATTGATTATCAAAGTGTCGATTTTATCGCCGCCACCTTGCAATTTATTGCCAGTTGGGAAGCCTGCACCACCCAATCCTGCGACACCAAACTGATGTATACGCTCAATCAACTCTTCAGGGCTGTGTGAGGCATAGTTTTGCCAACCGTCGCGCTCAATCCACTTATCTTCGCCGTCGGCTTCAATAATCACGCTCAGCTCAGCCAATGCCGAAGGATGAGCAGTTGAGTGGGGCGCAATTGCCGTTACTGTTCCGGAAGTCGGCGCATGAACGGGAAGCATGCGACCACGCCCACGGGTCAATGCTTGACCACGCAGCACATAATCACCAGGTTTTACGCACAGTTCACCCTCAGCACCAATGTGCTGTTTCAACGGAATAACCAGCTTTTGTGGTAACGGAACCTGGCGTATCGGCGTACCGTTTGATTGGGTTTTCATTTCCGGTGGATGAATGCCACCGTCAAAATCCCAGATTTTATCTTTTTTGAAACGGGTAAATAACTTAAACATGTTGCTCCACCGGAATGATACGAACCGGGATGGTTTGTAGATCCCACTTCCAGCTTTCTGTGGTGGTTTCGACCGGGCGCAAATCAATACAACGCGTAGGGCACGGGTCGACACATAAATTGCATCCGGTGCAGAGGTCACTAATTACTGTATGCATTGCGCGGGTTGCACCAACGATGGCATCCACCGGGCAAGCCTGAATGCACTTTGTGCAGCCGATGCAGTTAGCTTCGTCGATAACAGCTAGCATGCGCACCGGCTCTATGGCTTGCGCGTCGCCTTCTATCGGTTGCGGGTCGACGTTAAGCAGAGTGGCAATTTTATGCATCACGGCTTCGCCACCAGGGGCGCAGAGATTGATTTTCGCACCCTGATTTCCAACGGCTTCGGCATACGGGCGACAGCCAGGATATCCACATTGCCCACACTGACTTTGAGGCAGCAGCTCATCAATCTTATCGACTATCGGGTCTTCTTCGACGCGAAAACGACGCGAGGCGTATCCGAGGATAAGCCCAAAGACCAGACCCAACAGGCCTAGCGAAATTACAGCAATCCAAATCGTACTCATCAGAACTTCACCAGGCCAGTAAAGCCCATAAAGGCCAGAGACATTAAGCCAGCGGTGATAAGTGCGATGGCATTACCGCGAAATGGTGCAGGCACATCAGCGACTGCCAGGCGCTCACGAATTGCAGCAAACAGCACCATCACCAGCGAGAAACCTACCGCGGCTGAGAAACCATAAAGCGCTGATTGCAGGAAGTTATGACCCAGATTGATATTCAGCAACGCAACACCGAGCACTGCGCAGTTAGTGGTTATAAGCGGTAAAAAGATACCCAACAGGCGATAGAGAGCCGGACTGGTTTTGCGAACCACCATCTCAGTGAATTGCACTACAACGGCAATCACCAGAATAAATGCCAGCGTACGCAAATAGACTAAGTCGAGAGGAATAAGGATCAACTCATTGACTAGCCACGCGCAAATTGACGCAAGCGTAAGTACAAAGGTGGTCGCAAGCCCCATGCCGATGGCCGTCTCCAGTTTTTTGGAAACGCCCATAAACGGACAAAGGCCAAGAAACTTCACTAATACGAAGTTATTGACCAGTACCGTACCAACAAAGAGCAGCAAATAATCTGTCATGAATAAGACCTGAAACAAAAAAAGCGGTCTATTATCGGCCAATAAGCCGATAACGACAACGGAGTGATCATAGGGTTATTACGGCTTGATAAATGTTTGCTTCACGCGTTTTGAGCGCTTGAGGTAAGGAACCAACAAAGCAGCAGCCAACAGAGGGAACAACAGCTGACGTAATGCCAGGTCGTCACTCACAGGGGAAAACGCGAAGGCTTTAATCGCTAACAGTACCGACAACAATAACCAAAGAATATAATGACGTACCACATTTATACGACGCTTGAAGAAGGCGATAGTCAACCACATGGTGTAACCCCACATGGCGATCGCACAGGCAATAGAGGTGTACCAAAACGCCACCATTTTGGGGCCTTGTGCGCTCATAAGTCGATGGCTTTCTGGGGAGATAAGCATCATAAGATAAATGGCCAGCGCAATAGTACTACTGAGTAACGTCATCAATAGCCATGCGAGAGGGGCAAGAAGCCAGCCTGCAATACGTGGTGCTTGCGTGGTAGTCATGTGACCTCCCAAAAAAGAATAAGACTTTCATTATGTGATTCATAAGGCGGGAGGATTATAAGGTTTTTTCAGCGCTTTGCTACCCGAGAGAGCTTTGTACACATAACACCAGAGGGATTTAGGCACATAACCTAACCCCAAAAGACGCCCACTTGAAACCGTCTGACGGGCGGTTGCCTGGTGAATGCGCAACTAGCTCGCAACAATATAATTACCTGTTGTTACAATCGCCAGGATAGTATCCAATAGGTTGTCCAAAATCATGAGGAAAGCAAATGAGTGATAACATTCGTGTTGGATTAATCGGTTATGGTTATGCCAGCAAGACCTTTCATGCACCTTTAATTGTTGGCACGCCGGGCATGGTTCTGGCCGGTGTATCCAGCAGCGATGCCACGAAAGTTCATGCCGATTGGCCAAACATGCCGGTAGTTTCTGACCCTCATCATCTGTTCAACGACCCAAATATTGATTTAATTGTCATCCCAACGCCAAACGATACGCATTTCCCACTGGCAAAAGCTGCCCTGGAAGCGGGCAAACATGTGGTTGTTGATAAACCGTTTACCGTGACGTTGTCACAAGCGCGTGAACTGGACGCACTAGCAAAAAGCTGCGGCTTATTGCTTTCGGTATTCCACAACCGCCGTTGGGACAGTGATTTTTTAACCCTGAAATCATTGCTGGCAGATGGCACCTTGGGTGAAGTGGCGTACTTTGAATCACACTTTGACCGTTATCGTCCGCAGGTGCGTAACCGCTGGCGTGAACAGGCCGGTGTGGGGAGCGGGATTTGGTACGATTTGGGTCCGCATCTTATCGACCAGGCGCTGAATCTTTTTGGCTTACCGGTAAGCCTGACCGTTGATCTCGGCCAACTTCGTCCAGGCGCGCAAGCGACTGACTACTTCCACGCGGTGCTGGCGTATCCACAACGTCGTGTCGTGCTGCATGGCACATTACTGGCTGCGGCAGAAACCGCGCGCTATATCGTGCATGGCACCCGCGGGAGTTACATTAAATATGGCCTTGACCCGCAAGAAGACCGTCTGAAAGCTGGTGAGCGTCTGCCGCAGGAAGATTGGGGCTATGACATGCGTGATGGTGTGTTAACCCTTGCGCAGGGAGACGTGATGGCCGAACAAACGTTGCTGACGGTTCCGGGTAATTATCCGGCTTACTATGCGGGAATTCGTGATGCTCTGACGGGACACGGTGAAAACCCAGTTCCGGCGGCGCAAGCCATTCAGGTTATGGAAATGATTGAATTGGGTATGGAATCTGCAAAACACCGCGCAACGCTGAATCTGGCGTAGCGAACGGGTTTAGTAACATCTCACCCTGGCATAATTCAGGGTGAGATGTGTTCGGTCACTGTGCCGTTGGTTTTAACAGCCTATTTGCACCTTTGTGCTCAGCCAGATACTGATGCTGGAAAATACACATACGGATAGTGTTGCGGTATTCGCCATTAATAAAGAACTCATGGATTAACTCACCTTCCACCATAAAACCTAGCTTCTTATAGATGTGCACGGCTTTTTCATTTTCTTTATCAACAATCAAATACAGCTTATACAAATTCAGCACCATAAAACCGTAATCCATCGCCAGTTTTGCGGCACGGGTGGCGAGGCCTTTTCCTTGATAATCAGGTGAAATAATTATCTGAAATTCTGCTCGACGGTGAACATGGTTAATTTCGACTAATTCGACCAAACCTGCTTTTTCACCATTACATTCGATAACGAAGCGGCGCTCGCTTTGGTCGTGAATATGTTTGTCATACAGATCGGATAGCTCGACAAACGCCTCGTACGGTTCTTCAAACCAATAGCGCATCACGCTTGCGTTATTATCCAACTGATGGACGAAACGGAGATCTTCGCGTTCAAGAGGACGAAGCTTGATTTGTAGGTCGTGGCTCATTTGAATTCCCTTCAAAGTGCATATGGCTCCAGTTAAGAAGCCTTATCAATTATTAAGGTGCAACAGTATGGCCAGTGCGGCGGTCCAGACAACGTAGGGTATTAGGTTCCCAATAGGCGTTGACGTTGGCACTTTTTTGGCAACTGTCGCGGGCATCAAAAGCGGTGTCTGTTTTATCCCACTCTTTTTCTACGCGTTTGTTCACTTTTTGACGCAGATTGCGGGTATCGTTCCATTGTTCTTTGTCCATTGCCGCATCCTGGCGAGTCTGCGCATTGTCACCAGATTCAATAATCAGTTTATCAGTCTGAGCTTGAGCGGGTTGAACAAACGCAAATGCACTCAGCAACAACGCCAGCGGCATGATTGCCGCGGATAGACGTTTGCGAAGGATTGTGTTCATTGCAGTTTCCTTTTAGGGTGTAGCACTTTTGTTAAAATAAAATAGTTCATGGTGAGCGGCGTACATCGCGCGACCCACTAATTGACCTCATTATCCCAGACAACGTTCAATATGATCAAAACAACCTTACTTTTTTTTATCACCGCGCTGGCTGAAATCGTTGGCTGCTTTTTGCCGTGGCTCTGGTTAAAGCGTGATGGTTCGCCATTATTACTCATCCCCGCAGCATGCTCTTTAGCAATGTTTGTCTGGTTGCTAACCCTCCATCCTGCGGCTAGCGGGCGTGTTTATGCGGCCTACGGTGGCGTATACGTCGTTACTGCATTGCTATGGTTACGCTGGGTCGATGGCGTCAAGTTAAGCGCTTACGACTGGGTAGGGGCATCCGTTGCTTTTTGCGGAATGATGATTATTGTTGCCGGCTGGGGTCGGGCTTGATTAATCCCACTTTTCCTCTGTAAATCATCTAATCCCTTCGCACCCTTGATGTAATTTCCTGCAAGAGTCACAAAATAATTGTGACTCAGTCCGTCAATTTTTTATTTGCATACTTGTATGGTAGTTAGGGCGAGGCTAACTTCACACATATTGATGACCAATGATCTGATGTGTTGTTAGGGAACCTGAATGAAAATTGTAAAAGCGGAAGTATTTGTTACATGCCCTGGGCGCAACTTTGTCACGCTGAAAATTACCACCGACGATGGGTTAACAGGCTTGGGTGATGCCACCTTAAATGGCCGTGAATTACCGGTTGCATCGTATCTAAACGATCATGTTTGCCCGCAGCTAATTGGCCGTGATGCACATCGTATCGAAGATATCTGGCAGTTCTTCTATAAAGGCGCTTACTGGCGTCGAGGCCCGGTAACCATGTCGGCGATTTCTGCCGTCGATATGGCGTTGTGGGACATCAAAGCGAAAGCCGCCAACATGCCGTTATACCAATTGTTGGGTGGGGCATCACGTGAAGGTGTGATGGTTTATTGCCATACCACAGGTCAATCCATTGATGATGTGCTGGAAGATTATGCACGCCATAAAGAGATGGGTTTTAAAGCTATTCGTGTGCAATGCGGTGTGCCGGGAATGAAAACAACCTACGGCATGGCAAAAGGAAAAGGGTTGTCTTACGAACCGGCAACCAAAGGCGACTGGCCGGAAGAGCAGTTTTGGTCGACCGAAAAATACCTCGATTTTACACCGAAATTATTTGAAGCCGTGCGCAGCAAATTTGGTTTTAACGAGCATTTACTCCATGACATGCATCACCGCCTGACGCCAATCGAAGCCGCGCGTTTTGGTAAAAGCATTGAAGAGCATCGCCTGTTCTGGATGGAAGACCCGACTCCAGCAGAAAACCAGGAGTGTTTCCGTCTGATTCGCCAGCACACCGTCACGCCAATTGCTGTCGGTGAAGTGTTTAACAGCATCTGGGATTGTAAGCAGCTTATTGAAGAGCAACTTATCGATTACATCCGCACCACCATCACCCATGCAGGGGGGATAACCGGTATGCGCCGCATTGCTGATTTTGCCTCGCTATATCAGGTGCGCACCGGTTCACATGGCCCATCCGATCTTTCACCAGTCTGCATGGCTGCCGCGCTGCACTTCGATTTATGGGTGCCGAACTTTGGGGTGCAGGAATATATGGGCTATTCCGAGCAAATGCTGGAAGTCTTCCCGCATAGCTGGACGTTTGATAACGGTTATATGCACCCAGGCGATAAACCAGGGCTCGGCATTGAGTTCGATGAAAAACTGGCGGCGAAATATCCCTATGAACCTGCATATTTGCCGGTCGCTCGCTTAGAAGATGGCACTTTGTGGAACTGGTAACAGGAGATAAAACATGAAAAGCGTAACGGTACAGCTGCCAGAAAAACTGGTGATAGAAGAACGTTCTGTTCCACAGCCACAAAATGGCGAAGTGCGTATTCGCGTAATCAGTGCCGGCATCTGCGGTTCTGACGTGCATATTTATCGCGGACATAATCCTTTTGCCAAATATCCGCGCGTTATAGGCCATGAGTTCTTTGGCAAGATTGATGCAGTAGGTGAAGGCGTTAACGAGTCTCGTCTTGGTGAACGTGTAGTAGGTGACCCCGTAGTGAGTTGCGGTCACTGTTATCCATGTTCCGTCGGGCGGCCAAATGTTTGTACGGAACTCCAGGTGATTGGAGTACATCGCGATGGCGGATTTAGTGAATATGTCACGCTACCGGCTATAAATGCACATGTCGTGCCGGATTCTATTCCCGACAACGAAGCCACTATGGTCGAGCCGTTTACCATTGCAGCAAACATTTGTAGCCAAATGAACCCAGGTCCGCTCGATACCGCACTGATTTATGGAGCCGGGCCGATGGGGTTGACCTCGATACAGGCTTTACGCGGAGTATACGGCGTAAAAGAAATTATCGTTGTAGACCGTGTCGACGAACGTCTTGATATGGCAAAAGCTAACGGCGCAGACCGCGTGATTAACAACACCAATCTTGATTTGAAAACAGAGCTGGAAAAACTTGCTATTCGGCCAACGCTGATTATTGATGCTGCCTGCCATCCGTCGATTTTGCCGGAAGCCATTGGTCTGGCATCACCTGCAGCGCGAATTGGCATAATGGGATTTTCTTCAGATCCGTGTGTACTGAACCAGCAGGCAATAACCAGCAAAGAGCTCACTATTTACAGCTCTCGTTTAAACAGCAATCGCTTCCCGCAGGTCATTAACTGGATGATCGAACACAAAATTCAGCCGGAGAAATTAATTACCCACCAGTTCACATATACACAGGTGCTTGACGCGATGGAACTCTTCGAAAAAGACCAGAAACAATGTTGTAAGGTCTTATTGAAATTCTAAGCAACAACCTCTGTACCCGAATATTTGCTGTACCTACAAACGACAAATTTCAGAGAACAGAATAATGAATAGAACAACAGAAATTAACCATATTCAACCTGTAAGAAACACCAGCGATTTAGTTAAAGCCGCGGTATCTGGCTGGTTGGGGACAGCGCTGGAGTTTATGGATTTCCAGTTATATTCCCTTGGTGCTGCACTGGTATTCCATGAAATATTCTTCCCGGAACAGTCCGCCGCAATGGCGCTTATATTGGCGATGGGCACGTACGGAGCGGGTTATATTGCACGTATAGCCGGAGCCTTTTTCTTTGGTCGAATGGGTGACACTATCGGCCGTAAGAAAGTGTTATTTATTACGATTACTATGATGGGGATATGTACCACATTAATTGGCGTATTACCGACCTATGCACAAATTGGTATTTTTGCTCCATTATTGCTGGTCTTATTACGTATTATTCAAGGGCTGGGAGCAGGCGCTGAAATATCTGGTGCGGGTACAATGCTTGCTGAATATGCGCCTAAAGGTAAGCGAGGCATTATTTCTTCTCTGGTCGCAATGGGAACAAACTGCGGTACGTTATCAGCAACCGCAATTTGGGCTGTAATGTTCTTCATCCTCTCTAAAGAAGAGTTACTGGCATGGGGCTGGCGCATACCGTTCCTGGCCAGTGCAGTCGTGATGATTTTCGCTATCTGGTTGCGTTTGAACCTCAAAGAAAGCCCGATATTTGAAAAAGTAAACGACGAAGGAGAAATCCGTGCCACTGCAAAACAAGCAGCAGACAAAACACATTCGTTGGGAGCAATGTTCACCAGTAAATCATTCTGGTTGGCAACCGGCCTGCGTTTTGGCCAGGCCGGTAATTCAGGCTTAATTCAAACCTTCCTGGCGGGATACTTAGTTCAGACATTACTCTTTGAGAAAAGCATTCCGACAGATGCCCTGATGATAAGCTCAGTGATTGGTTTTATCACTATTCCATTCCTTGGCTGGCTCTCAGATAAAATAGGGCGTCGTATTCCGTACATTATCATGAGTATTTCATCGATAATTCTTGCCTACCCGATGCTGTCGATGATTATGGATAAAAGTCACCATGTGAATGTGATTATGGCCTCCATCATCATTATTCATAACGTGGCGGTACTGGGGTTATTTGCGCTGGAAAATATCACTATGGCGGAAATTTTTGGCTCGCGTAACCGCTTTACCCGTATGGCGATTTCGAAAGAAGTGGGCGGACTGGT
Source organism: Buttiauxella sp. B2 (assembly GCF_006376615.1). Classification (GTDB taxonomy): domain Bacteria; phylum Pseudomonadota; class Gammaproteobacteria; order Enterobacterales; family Enterobacteriaceae; genus Buttiauxella. Next base: position 197,809 of record NZ_VEXQ01000001.1, on the reverse strand, counting down.
TGCGGTTGGTTTTGGCCCTCTGCTGGCAGGTATATTCGTCAATATGACCGATTCCTGGTGGCCAATTGCCGTGATGATGGTGGTGTACTCGGTTATCGGTCTGATTTCAGCTTTCATCATGCCAGAAGTGAGAGACCGTGATCTTAGCGTGCTGGAAGATGCTGCTGAAGCACCAACAACTCAACGAGTAGTGAAGGGGCTGCACGTCTGAACTGGCAATATGTGAGTTGTCATACATCTTTCGCCTTGTGTCATACCAAAAGCGCTAAAGTTTAATGCAAATCAATATGCAGACTACCATAGCAGGTAGTCTGTAGCTGTCCCCAAGTTACTACACAGCGAGTTTTAAAATGGAAAACAAGCTCTTATCTGCAAAAGCTATTCTCCCACAATATGACCGTAGCAAACTGGCATCACGCATCGTTCATCTTGGTTTCGGCGCGTTTCATCGTGCACATCAGGCGGTTTACGCCGACATCCTGGCCAATGAACACGGTAGCGACTGGGGTTACTGCGAAGTCAACCTGATTGGCGGCGAGCAACAAATTTCTGATTTGAAACAGCAAGACAACCTTTATAGCGTGGCAGAAATGTCTGCTGACGCATGGCATTGCCGTGTTGTGGGTGTAGTGAAAAACGCCATTCACGCACAGGTCGATGGCCTGGAAGCGGTATTTGCCGCTTTGACTCAGCCTGATGTTGCCATTGTTTCCTTAACTGTGACGGAAAAAGGTTACTGCCATACCCCTGCAACGGGCACTATCCTGCTGGACCATCCGTTAATTGCACACGATCTCGCAAATCCACAGCAGCCGAAATCAGCGCCTGGCGTGATTGTTGAAGCGCTGGCTCGCCGTAAAGCTGCAGGTCTTCGTGCATTTAGCGTTATGTCTTGCGATAACATGCCAGAAAACGGTCATGTTACCCGCAACGTTATCACGGCATTCGCGCAGGCGATTAACCCAGAACTGGCTGCGTGGATTGAAACTCATGTGACTTTCCCATCGACCATGGTTGACCGTATTGTCCCAGCGGTAACGGCTGAAACGCTGGAACAAGTTGCACAAGCGACAGGCGTTGTTGACCCTGCCGCAGTGGCTTGTGAACCGTTCCGTCAGTGGGTGATTGAAGATAACTTCGTTGCTGGCCGCCCGGAGTGGGAAAAAGCGGGTGCCGAATTGGTTAGAGATGTTCTGCCGTACGAAGAAATGAAACTGCGCATGCTTAATGGCAGCCACTCATTCCTTGCATACCTTGGTTATCTGGCAGGTTATCAGCACATTTCCGACTGTATGCAGGATGAAAACTATCGTCGTACTGCGCACGCATTAATGCTGCAAGAACAAGCGCCAACGTTAAAAGTGCAGGGTGTTGATTTGGCGAAATATGCCGATTCACTGATTGCGCGGTATACCAACCCTGCGCTGCGCCACCGTACTTGGCAAATCGCTATGGATGGTAGCCAGAAATTGCCACAACGCTGGTTAGACTCAATTCGCTGGCATTTAGCAAACGGCAGCAAGTTTGATCTGCTGGCACTGGGTGTGGCGGGTTGGATGCGTTATGTCGGTGGTGTGGATGAGCAGGGGGCGCCAATTGAAGTAAGCGATCCTTTACTGCCAGCGATTCAGCAAGCGGTGAACGCAAGCAAAGAAGGGGAAAACCGTGTTAAAGCGCTGCTGGCACTGAACACAATCTTTGGTAGCGATCTGCCTGCAAACGAGAAATTCGTGAAGCAAGTCACCGAGTCTTATCTGGCATTGCGTGAATACGGCGCTAAAGCTACGGTTGCTAAGTTCTAAGTTCTGTACTCGCCCGGTAACGGGCGAGTCATCATTCCTCACTAAACCAATCGCGTTTCTCTTTACGAATCAACAATATTGACTGGCTAATCTCATGCAGATGGCGATACATTGCCTGATCCACACCCTCTTCATCATGCTGCTTAAGCGCTTCAAAAATATCGTAATGTTGTGAAAGCAACATCTCTGGCGGTGAGACGTGATCCAGGCTCATATAACGCACTCGATCCATTGTCGCTTTGATATTCTCGACGGTATCCCAGGCCAGGCGGCAATCGGCAACCAGTGCTAACTGCTGGTGGAACTCATCATCTAACTGGAAAAAATCATCCAGTTGGTTACGTTCAATCGCTGTGCGCTGCTGATTCAGTAACTGTTCAAGTGCATACAGATGTTCAGCCGTCGCCATACTCGCTGCGCGTTTCGCAACCGCACGTTCAATTGCTTCGCGAACAAAACAGCCGTTCTTCACCTGGCTGACAGAAATCTTATTTACGTAAGTGCCACGCTGCGGGCGAATTTGCACCAGACCAGTTTCCGCCAATTTAATAAAGGCTTCGCGTACCGGTTGGCGTGATACATCAAACCGCATCGACACTTCTTTTTCAGAAAGGGGAGTACCAGGCGGAATTAAGCAACGAACAATATCACGGCGCAGAATGCGGTAAATTTGCTGGTTAACTGGCTGAGTTGGATTAAGCAAAGTTGAAGGCAACATGAATTTTTTCTTATCGTTGAAGTACCCTGCAAATTTAACATTTATTTGCAAGCACGCCCATACCTTAAAACCTTAGGGTATGGGCAAAGCGGTTAACCTTCGCGGTGGATACTAAGTCCGGCAAACGACTGGCTAACTGGCATCATTTCAAGGGTGTTGATATTGACGTGTTTTGGCAATGTAGCTACCCACCAGACGGCTTCGGTCACATCTTCAGCCGTCAGGGCGTTGGCATTTTCATAGGTTTTTTCAACTTTACCGTCATCACCTTTGAATCGTACATTGGAAAACTCAGTTCCGCCCACAAGACCTGGCTCAATATCTGTTACACGGATTGCCGTTTTGTGCAGGTCTGCACGCAAGTTCAGGCTGAACTGGCGCACGAATGCTTTAGTTGCGCCGTAAACGTTGCCACCTGCATACGGCCAGTTACCGGCAGTAGAACCGATATTGATAATGTGACCACGGTTGCGCTCGACCATACCCGGCAACACCGCTCGAGTCATATAGACCAGGCCTTTATTGTTGGTATCGATCATCGTTTCCCAGTCATCCGGGTCTGCTTTATGAGCCGGTTCCATACCCAGCGCGAGGCCTGCATTGTTCACCAGTACATCAATGTTGCGCCATTCGGCAGGCAACTGCTCCATCGCTTGGTCGATAGCCGCGCGGTTACGCACGTCAAGCTGTAGAGTAATGATGCTTTCGCCCAGCTCATCTTTGAGTTCTTGTAGACGTTCCTGACGACGGCCAGTGGCAATCACTTTATGGCCCTGCTGTACAAAACGACGGGTGATACTCTCACCAAATCCGGCAGTGGCGCCGGTTACCAGAATAATCATCTCACTGTTCCTCAACGCTTTTTGTGTCGCAATACCTTAGCACGCTAAGGCTGTTAGTGATAATTGAACTTTAGTATGGCAGCTGCTGCGCGTTGCTGGTGCAGCAGAGCCTCTTAAACGCAACGTGCTGGTGCAAGTAATCCCTCAATTTTGAACAATCCAACCCATGATGCCAAATAGCAACCGATTGCAGCGTCAGGCAACCGTTTGCTTGCTAAAAAGTTACGCAAATGTTGCGCGATGTCTGACTATGTAATCTAAGCTACTGTTATCAAAATGATTAAATCTAAATTTAAACATGGCATCAACATTGCAACAATTAACTCATTCTTCACAAACCAATTACAGGTACGGGCGATGACAGTTAATTACACGCAAGCGCTACGCGGCCAATTTTTTGATATCACACAGACTGGAACCCGCCCTCACGAGTTGCTGGCGAATGCCCGTCATCATGAAGATGCGCTGCTTTTTCTTGACGCAGGTACGGTGGTTGCGTTGTTACCGTGGGAAGAGGGGCGCACGTATCTGCAAACTGAAAGTGATTACATCGATTATCGCGGCAAGCTGATTATTCCGGGCTTCGTCGATACCCATCTACATTACCCGCAAACTGAAATGATTGGTGCTTATGGCGAACAGTTGCTGGAGTGGCTACAAACTTATACCTTTCCGGTCGAGAGCCAGTATCAGGACAGCTCACACGCGGCAAAAATGTCGGCGTTCTTTCTTAACCAATTACTGAGTAACGGCACTACTACGGCGCTGGTGTTCGGGACTGTTCATCCGCAGTCCGTTGATGCACTTTTCAGTGCCGCAGAACATCTTTCGATGCGTATTATCGCCGGTAAAGTGATGATGGACCGCAACGCGCCGGACTACCTTATCGAAACGCCTGAACAGAGCTATCAGCAAACCCGTGAACTGGTTTTGCGCTGGCACAAAAATGGGCGATTAAACTATGCGCTGACGCCACGCTTTGCTCCAACATCCTCGCCTGAATTACTGGCAGTGGTTCAAACACTGCGCGATGAATTTCCGGATACCTGGTTGCATACACATTTGAGTGAAAACAGCGAGGAAGTCGCCTGGGTGAAAAGCCTGTGGCCGGAATCAGAAAGCTACCTTGGCGTTTATCATCAGTATCAGTTGACCGGCAAACGCTGCGTATTTGCACATGCTATCCATTTGCAGGAATGCGAGTGGGATTGCCTGCAACGTACAGATTCAACCATCGCTTTTTGCCCAACTTCAAACCTGTTTCTCGGCAGCGGTTTGTTTAACTTAAAACAGTGCCATGACCGAGGGATCCGCATGGGTATTGGCACGGACGTTGGCGCTGGCACTACCTTCAATATGCTGCAAACGCTGGCGGAAGCATACAAAGTTGCCCAGTTGCAAGGCTATCGTCTGGCTGCCTGCGAAGCGTTTTATCACGCCACATTGGGGGGCGCGCACGCTCTGGATTTAGACGACAAAATTGGCAATTTCCTACCTGGCAAAGAGGCTGATTTCGTGGTGCTGGACCTGGCGGTAACGCCACTTCAGAAACTGCGCTATGCCAATAGCCGGGACATCTACGAAAAATTGTTTGTGCTGATGACGCTCGGTGATGACCGTAACATCTGGCACACCTGGGTAAACGGCAAATGCGTGTGGCAACGCGACACACAGGAGGTTGCGGCATGATTCAATTTTTGCTCAATCAAACAGTAAAAATGCTCGAGAATGTTGACCCCAATACCACGGTGTTGAACTGGCTGCGTGGTAGTGAGCATCGTTGTGGTAGCAAAGAAGGGTGTGCATCCGGTGATTGCGGCGCGTGTACGGTGGTTATCGGACGGGTTGATGGTGAGGAAATATGTTATGACACAGCCAATAGTTGCATCACGCTGATGAGTCAGCTTGATGGCAAACAATTGCTGACCATCGAAGATTTATCAGACGGTGACAAATTGCATCCGGTCCAGCAGGCAATGGCAGATTGCCACGCTTCGCAATGCGGGTTTTGTACGCCAGGTTTTGTGATGTCAGGGTTTGCACTGCAAAAGGCGAGCAGTGCGGTGGGAGTGGATCGCCATGACATTGAAAGAAGCCTGGCTGGAAATCTCTGCCGTTGTACGGGTTATCGGCCGATTATCGAGGCAATGCAGCAAAGTTGTGCTGCACAACCCGATAAGTTTACGCGCACCGAAGCACACACCCTGGCGCATTTAAAATCCCTTCAACAGCCGGAGATGGTGGAGTTAACCAAGTCCAACCGCTGTTTGCTACCCAAAACTCTGGCACAACTTGCGGCACTTTATCAGCAAAATCCGCAGGCGCGTTTATTAGCGGGTGGAACAGATCTGGCACTGGTGATTACCCAGCAATACCAGACTCTGCCGCTGATTATTGGCATGAATCAGGTGACAGAACTAAAAACGATTACCGTGACCGAAAGCCAAATCCGTATTGGGGCGATGGCAACTTTACAGGCATGTCTTAACGAATTGCTGCCGTATATCCCTGCGTTTTCGCAGGCGTTGGAACGTTTTGCATCGCCGCAAATTCGCAATAACGGCACGCTTGTTGGAAACCTGGCAAACGCCTCGCCAATCGGTGATGGTGCGCCAATGCTGCTGGCGCTGGGGGCTGTAGTCGAATTGCGTTGTGGTGATTCCACTCGCCTTTTGCCGCTCAACCAATTCTTCCTGGACTATCGCAAAACAGCGTTACAGCCAGGCGAGTTTATCAGTGCCGTGCTTATTAATAGGGAATCCATCTCCCCGACGTTTGCCGCATGGAAAATTTCTAAACGCATGGACGATGACATTTCGACAGTATTTGGCGCGTTTAATCTCCATCTGAATGAAGGGATTGTGGTGAGTGCGTATCTGGCATTCGGTGGAATGGCCGCTATTCCGGCGCGGGCAAAACGCGCAGAACAGCGGCTTTTGGGGGCGCAACTTAACCAGCAGACGCTCGAGCAGGTATGCGAGGCGCTGGTAGATGACTTCCAGCCGTTAAGCGATTTCCGTGGTTCAGGGCTCTACCGCTTGAAGATCGCGCAAAATCTTCTTAAACGCCTGTTGCTGCTGCACACTGAAAAACACTACGCGCTTGAGGTAAATAACTATGTCAACTAACCCCGCGCGCCTTTCCGAACAGGCATTGATCGAACAGTTTTCCCGTGAAATGAATGGCGGTGCCGGCCAAAGCCGTAAACATGAAAGCGCCGATAAACACGTTAGCGGCAAAGCGGAATACATTGACGACAAGCTAAGCTTACCGGGCATGTTGTACCTTTGCCCGGTCCTAAGCCAACACGCCCATGCGCGAATCATCAACATTGACACCACCGCGTGTTACGCCATACCGGGAGTGGTGCGGGTGTTTGGCTGGCAGGATGTCCCTGGCGAGTTGGACATTGGCCCGCTTGCACCAGCCGATCCTTTATTTGCCCGTGATTTGGTTGAATACCACGGCCAGATTGTATTAACAGTTGCCGCTGAAACGCCAGAAGCTGCATGCATTGCGGTTTTAAAAGCAGTGATCGAATACGAAGTGCTTGAGCCTGTGCTGGATGTTGAAGATGCACTGCGGCGCAAAATCTATGTGCAGGAACCTCACGTTCATCAACGGGGTGATGCGGATTCAGCGCTTGCCACAGCCTCTCATCGCATTCAAGGGCAATTCCATATTGGTGGTCAGGAACACTTTTACCTTGAAGGGCAGATTGCTGTGGTGCAACCCGGTGAAGATGGCAGCGTCCTGGTCTGGTCATCTACCCAACATCCGACAGAGGTACAAAAGCTGGTGGCCTCGGTGTTGGGAGTGACCATGAATAAAGTTACCGTGGATATGCGCCGAATGGGCGGCGGTTTTGGCGGCAAAGAAACACAGGCTGCGGGGATTGCTTGCCATGCAGCACTGGTGGCAGCACTGACCGGACGTCCCGCAAAAATGCGGCTTTCACGCCGGGATGACATGCGAATTACCGGTAAACGGCATCCATTTTTTGTGCGCTATGACGTGGGTTTTACCGACGACGGAATGCTTAACGGTGTCGTTATCGATCTGGCTGCAAACTGCGGCTATTCGCTGGATCTATCAGGATCGATATGTGATCGTGCCATGTTCCATGCCGATAACGCTTATTACCTCGGTGATGCGCGGGTGACGGGCTATAGATGCCGAACTAATCTGGCGTCTAATACGGCTTATCGCGGATTTGGCGGGCCGCAGGGAATGGTCGCCATCGAACAGATAATGGACCACATTGCGCGTGAGTTAGGACTTGACCCGCTGGAAGTGCGCAAGCGCAATTACTATGGTGACACCGAGCGTAATATCACGCACTACCATCAAAAAGTTGAGCACAACATCCTGTCGCAAATCACTCACCAGCTTGAGAACAGTGCCGATTACCAAAACCGCCGCGCTGCAATAAGCGAGTTTAACCGCCAAAGCCCAGTGCTAAAGCGCGGTCTGGCGCTAACACCAGTGAAATTCGGTATCTCCTTTACCTCGAGTTTTCTCAATCAGGCAGGTGCGCTGCTGCTGATTTACACCGATGGTACTGTGCAGCTAAACCATGGCGGTACAGAAATGGGACAAGGGCTGAATACCAAAGTGGCGCAAGTGGTGGCGGAAGTGCTGCAAATTCCGCTGGAACAGATTCAGGTCACGGCGACTAACACGGGCAAAGTGCCGAACACTTCTCCGACGGCGGCTTCTTCCGGTGCCGATCTGAACGGTAAAGCGGCTGAGATTGCCGCACTGACCATCAAAGAACGGCTGGTGGAAATGCTGTGCCGTCTTCATCAGTGTGAACCAGAGCAAGTGGAATTTCGAAACGGCGTGGTGAAAGTGCCAGGGCGATATTTTAGTTTCACTGAAATCGCTACTCTGGCCTGGTTAAATCAGGTCCCGCTTTCTGCAACGGGATTCTACAAAGTGCCAGGCATACATTACGATCGAGCAGTAGGGCGCGGGCAGCCATTTTACTACTTCTCATTTGGCGCGGCGTGTTCGGAAGTCATTATCGATACGCTGACTGGCGAGTACCGCTTACTGCGCACCGACATCCTGCATGATGTCGGCAACTCTCTGAATCCAGCATTAGATATTGGGCAAATCGAAGGTGGATTTGTACAAGGCGCGGGCTGGCTGACCTGTGAAGAGCTGGTGTGGGATGATAAAGGGCGGCTGCTGACCGACAGCCCAATGAGCTACAAAATTCCTGCTATCAGCGATATGCCCGCCGATTTGCGGGTAAATCTTCTGGAAAACCATGCCAACCCACAACCCACCGTTTATCGTTCCAAAGCGGTGGGTGAACCGCCATTTATGCTGGGGATTTCAGTGTGGTGCGCCTTACAAGATGCAGTAGCAAGCGTGACGGATTACCAACAACATCCGCTGCTTGATGCGCCAGCTACACCCGAGCGTGTTTTCTGGGGTTGTCAGGAGGCACCATGAACGATGAGTGGATCAGTATTCTGATGGGGTTACGTGAACGCCGCGAACCTTGCGTGTTGCTAACTCTGTTGGCTGACAAAGGATCGGTGCCCAGGAACTGCGGCACTAAAATGATTGTCGGGCGTGAGCAAACTTATCTGACCATCGGTGGTGGACACCTCGAGTATCAATGCATCGCGATGGCGCAAGAGATGTTGGAAAAACAGGTTGCTTCACCGCATACCGAACATTTCAATTTGGGTGCAAGGCTTGGTCAGTGCTGCGGGGGGATGACCACCGTATTATTCGAACCACTGATTCAGCCGCAACCGCAGATTATGGTTTTTGGTGCAGGGCATGTTGGACAAGCGCTGGTAGCCTTGCTGGAAACGTTACCCTGTCACATAACCTGGGTGGATGAACGGCCCGATATGTTTACCCGCACACCCAAAGGCGTGAAAACCTGGCAGGCAGAAGATCCTATTGATGCCGTAAATGCCGCGCCCGCGCAAAGTTACTTTATCGTCATGACGCATCATCACCCACGTGATCTGGAACTGACCGAGGCGATATTGAAACGTGGTGATTACCGATATTTTGGGTTGATTGGCTCGCACACTAAACGCCAGCGATTTGAGTATCGGCTGGCGGGAAAAGGGATTACGAAGGAGCAACTCAGTACGTTGCGTTGCCCGGTGGGTCTGCCGGATGTGAAAGGTAAACTCCCGGCGGAAATCGCCGTGGCTATTGCCGCTGAGATTATTGCCGTGTATCAGGTGGGCAGTTGAGCTATAAATTATCTTTTGCGGTTAGCAGGAGTGCAGCATGCAAACGGAGAATCCGTTTTATCACGTCAGTTTATTGCCGTATCAAGCCCCTCATTTTGATGACATCCAGGACAGCCACTATCGCCCAGCTTTTGATAAAGCTAAACGTATCAAACGCGAAGAAATTGCCGCGATAGCGAATAACCCCACTAAAGCTACCTTTGAAAACACCTTGTTGGCACTTGAAAAAACTGGGCAAATGCTAGGCCGTGTCACCAATGTTTTCTTTGCCATGACGTCAGCGCATACCAATGATTATTTGCAACAGCTGGATGAGGAATTTGCAGCCGAGCTTGCTGAGCTTGCTGATGAAATGCGCCTTAACCCAGTGCTGTTTTCGCGCATAGATGAACTGTACCAGCACCGCGACTCTCTGGATTTAGACGAAGAATCACGGCGTTTAGTGGCAGTGATGTGGCAGAATTTTTCCCTGTCTGGTGCCACATTAAATGATGAGAAAAAGTCGCGTCTGAAAGTACTGAACAAAGAAGCCGCGCAGCTGAGTAGCCAGTTTAATAATCGCCTTCACGGCGCAGATAAAGCAGCAGGGATGGTGGTTGACGATGTGCAGCAACTTGACGGTTTAAATACCGCGGAAATTGCCGCAGCGAAGCAACATGCGAGCGCTAAAGGTTTAGACGGGAAATATTTAATTCCGTTGCTTAACTTTACCCAGCAACCGGCATTGCAGTCACTTAGCCATCGCCAAACGCGAGAAAAACTCTTCAAAGCAGGTTGGGAACGTACTCAACACAATGACGGCAACGACACGCGTGCTATTGTTGCTCGTCTTGCCACACTACGTGCTGAACAGGCGCAACTGCTTGGTTTTGAGAACTACGCAGCCTGGAAAATTGCCGATCAAATGGCGGAAACACCACAGGCCGCATTGCAGTTTATGCGCGATATAGTGCCTGCTGCAACCGCCCGCGCCCAACGCGAGCTGGTTGATATTCAGCTGATGATTGACGCGCAGAAGGGCGGATTTAAAGCCGAAGCATGGGATTGGGCATTTTATGCCGAGCAAGTCAGGCGCGCGAAGTACTTTCTCGACGAAGCACAAATTAAACCCTATTTTGAGTTGAATAATGTATTAACCAATGGGGTGTTCTGGGCGGCCAGTCAGCTTTTCGGCATCAGTTTTGTCGAGCGTTTTGATATTCCGATTTATCACAATGATGTCCGCACGTGGGAAATTTTCGATAAAGACGGCCGCGGTATGGCGCTGTTCTACGGCGACTTTTTTGCCCGTGACAGTAAAGGTGGTGGGGCGTGGATGGGTAACTTTGTTGAGCAATCGACATTACTTGAAAACGCGCCGGTCATTTATAACGTCTGTAATTACAACAAACCGGCAAGCGGTGAAGCAGCGCTGATTTCATGGGACGATGTGGTCACCTTGTTCCACGAGTTTGGCCATACCTTGCACGGCTTGTTTGCCACCCAACGTTACGCGACACTTTCTGGCACTAATACGCCGCGTGACTTCGTGGAGTTTCCGTCGCAAATCAACGAACACTGGGCTCGTCAGCCACAAGTGTTTGCCAATTATGCCCGTCATTATCAAACTGGCGAACCGATGCCTGAGGCGTTGCGCGAAAAACTGTTCCGCGCAGCTGGCTTCAATAAAGGTTACGACATGACGGAGCTGCTCGCCGCAGCACTTCTGGATATGAACTGGCACAATTTACCTGGTGGAAGTGCGGTTGATGAAGTTGCACAGTTTGAAGCGAATGCGCTTGAGGTTGAGCACATTAACCTTGCAGCTGTTCCTCCACGTTATCGTAGTAGCTATTTTGCGCATATCTTTGGTGGCGGTTACGCCGCGGGTTATTACGCCTATATCTGGACGCAAATGCTGGCAGATGATGGCTATCAGTGGTTTGTGGAGCAGGGCGGATTAACGCCAGAAAACGGTCAGCGCTTCCGGGAGGCTATTTTATCGCGCGGGAATAGTCGGGAACTCAAAGCCCTGTACAACGACTGGCGTGGACACGAACCTTATAGCGAACCGATGCTCAAAAATCGGGGACTCGCCGAGGAGTAATCAGGCAATAAAAAATGCGCCAGGAGGCGCATTTTTTATTGAAGCAGAATTTAGCGTGGAATAGGTCGCGGTTTACCCTCGGTATCAACAGCCACATAGATGAAAATAGCTTCGGTCGCTTTATAGCGCTGCCCAATAGGCTCGGAAGAGACTTTTTTCACCCATACTTCCACGTTGATAGTGATAGAACTGTTCCCGCGTGTTACGCAATTCGCGTAACAACACACCACATCACCCACCGCGACAGGCTTGAGAAACGTCATTCCATCAACACGGACTGTTACCACGCGGCCCTTGGCAATTTCTTTGGCCTGGATTGCGCCGCCCATGTCCATTTGCGCCATCAACCAGCCGCCAAAAATATCACCGTTGGCGTTAGTGTCCGCAGGCATCGCAAGTGTGCGTAATACCAGTTCCCCAACGGGAGCGCTTTGCTGAATACTTGAACTCACTTTATCGTTGCCTATTTTCTACGAGAAATGCATGGCAAGCATAATGATAACAACCGTTATCGATGCCACAAAAACCAACACCAATGGGTGACTGGCTAACCAGGCATTCCAACGGGCTTCCTGATTACCTACAGATTGCTTATGGCGTTCATAAGACTCATCAAAAAGGTCCATTAAAATCCCCGAATAATATCAATAACTGGCGAATTACTTTTCTTCCTGCGGCATATGGCGATAGATATAAACGCCGCTCAGCAGGGTGAACACCAGTGTCGCAGCCGTCAGACCGAATACTTTAAAGTTAACCCACACACTTTGTGGAAGCCAAAAAGCAACGTAAATATTCAGTGCGCCACAGATGATGAAAAACAGCGCCCAGGCAACGTTCAAGCGCGACCACACCGTTTGCGGAAGGGAGATTTCTTTGCCTAACATCCGTTGAATCAACGGTTTTCCCATCACCAATTGGCTAATCAGTAATGCGGCAGCAAACAGGCCGTAAATTACGGTCACTTTCCATTTGATAAATTCATCGTTATGGAAAAACAATGTCAGCCCGCCGAATACTGCAACCATCAGGAAGGTTATCAGCGCCATTTTTTCCAGCTTGCGGAATTTGTACCAGCTATAAACCAGAGCAAAACCGGTTGCGACGATCAGAGCACCTGATGCCACATAGATGTCGTACATTTTATAGAATGCGAAGAAGACAATCAGGGGCAGGAAGTCGAGAAACTGCTTCATAATCTGTTCCGTTAAAAGACTCCTGAGCATCAACGTAACCGCTCAGGAGTTGGTGAATGTTATTGGCGAACCAGCATATACAAACGGAATAAATAGATGAGCAACACCGCAGAAATAAGGTTGCTTATCGTATTTGCTATCACCCCACCAATAGCCGGTGACAGCGCCGCAAATGAAGATGCGAGCATCAGGAGTGCAGTTTTCGCCAGCAACCAGCTAATTACCGCAGGTGCGACCAGGCGCATATTTGCCCAGGCAAGACGCATACTGCTGCGCATCGACTGGAAAACGCCCGCTTTATCCTGAACAACCATAATCGGTGCAAATGAAAGCAGAATCGCTAACAGCACGCCCGGCACAACAATCAGCATGATGCCTATCTGCACCAGGAAGGTCGTCAGGAACATCAGAATAAAGATTTTTGGTAATACAGGAGCCGACGTGCCGATCGCACGAAGCGCACTCACGCGTTGCCCAGCACTGACCATCTGAATCAAAACCAACATGGCTGCAGCCATAATAGCATTGCCGATGAGGCCTGCAAAAGTCGATGCTGCAGAGGCTTTGAGTAACACTTGCTGTTGCTCAGGCGTCATGTTTTGCACAAGGTCAAACAGCCCAACGCTGTTCGATAAATTGTCCCCTTCACTAAGGATAGACATTTGCTCATCGCTGGGTGAAAAAGCGTGACCGATAACAACCGAAATAAAGGCACAAAGCAAAGCGATCAGTAAGACAGTAACAAACTGATTGCGTAGAAAATTCCCCGTGTCACGGTACACAGAACCCGCCGTGATAGACATGCACTCTCCTTGATGTTGCTCGGTTAAAAATCAGCGGGCAATTGTACCCTGGTTGAAGGGCGGTGGCACCGACAAGATGTAAGGCTTTTAGTAAGTTACTGTCAGCAACGAAAATTGATTTGGGCGGGCAAGCATCGGGTTAAGCAAAATGACCAAAAATTAATCCAGATCATTAAATGTTAAATTAGCCAGCTAAGTGTGATCGATACTAGATCACTTTGTACCTAATAATGATTATATTCAGCCCGCTTATAAAACCATAACAAGGAGAGGGCTATGAAAAAATTGTCTGTGGCGTTACTCGCATTAACCTGTTTGTCGGGCGAAGCGTTGGCACATCAACAAGGTGAGTTCTTCATGCGTGCGGGTTCTGCAACCGTGCGTCCAACGGAAGGTTCCGACAATGTGCTGGGCATGGGCGGGTTTAGCGTCAGCAACAATACCCAACTGGGACTGACATTTGACTATATGGTGACAGATAACATTGGTATTGAGCTGCTGGCAGCTACACCATTCCGTCATCGTGTTGGTTTAGGCGCGACCGGAGACCTGGCAACGGTTCGCCAATTGCCGCCAACTCTGATGGCGCAGTGGTATTTTGGCGATTCAAAAAGCAAAGTGCGTCCGTACATTGGCGCTGGTATCAACTACACCACATTCTTTGATGCAGATTTCAATCAGACTGGCAAAGATGCAGGCTTAACTGACCTCAGCGTGAAAGATTCGTGGGGTGCAGCAGGTCAGGTTGGTGTGGATTACATGGTTAATGATAACTGGCTGTTGAACATGTCTGTCTGGTACATGGATATCGACACCGAAGTGAAATTTAAAGCCGGTGGTGAAGAACAGAATATCAATACGCGTATTGATCCGTGGGTGTTTATGTTCTCTGCAGGCTATCGCTTCTAATACTCTTCTGCAAAACTGGTCTTTAAACGGCCAGTTTTTTTCCATTTTGATATTGTGCCATGAGTGCATTTGGTGGCAGTATCGAATTAACCCCATCAGCGAAGACGCTTTCAGCCGAGCGATGGGGATTACTGATTAAAGAACCCGCCGAGTGTGGGTTTTTGTGTTTCTGGGGGCCTGAAACAGGAACGCGCTGTTATGCTAAAACCCGACACCTCAATCGCTATCAGCAGTGGCTGACGATGGGTTTGATTACCGGTCGTTGATGCTGGGATGCAACCTATAAATCATACTGTGACTGCATTCCAGTCCACATCGCAGCACTGGTTCCCAGCGCCTCTTCCAGTCGAAGAGCCATAGCAGCAGAAATACCGGCGCTGCCGTTGAGGGTACGGGAAAGCATGGTTCGTGTAATGCCAAGAGATTCTGCCGCGTGGGTTACCGATATTTCACCAAGGTATTCACGCAGTACGGCCCCCAGGTGAGCAGGGATCGTTATCTCCTTAGTGATAATCTTGATAATCAACGAGGATTGCATCCTTACCTTAACGCAATGGATTGAAGAGCCTGAAACTAAAAGGTGGGACACACTATTCGTACGGATAAGTCAGGAGAGGACAAATGCCAGCGCTAAAATAATGCTGACATTTGTATGTTTTCAATTAGAACAATTTTTTATTTCTTTTTGTACATATCAGCTGTGCCATGAATTTTCTTTTTCATGTTACCAGATGTTAATACGATAACATCAGCACCCTTCTTCTCAGCCTGAGTCAGCAAATCTTGTTTGGCATCGGACTGAGATGTTGTATTAGAGGTTGAAATGCTACCAATTTTGACATATTCAGATTTAACTTTATCAAAATCTACTTTTTTGAGCATTTCAGTTGCATTTGCATTCAAAGCCATGAAACCCAACGCAGCAATCAGTATTTTATATCCAGTTTTCATATAGCTATCCTCATTATATTAATTATGAATTTCATTTATCTATCTGGTAAGTCATTGATTTATCCAGATGCACTTTAATATCACTTTCCATATTAAAAGTAAATATATGTCAATGTGTGTGTTTTGTTGTGTTCTTATTGAGTGATAAGAGTTATGTGACAATAAAATTACTAACGCGGTCCGCAAAATTTCTTTTATTGTGATAAGAGTGGTCACAAACACACAGCACTTATCAAATCAGAAACCTCGCTCCGGCGGGGTTTTGGCGTTTCAGGGGAGGGGCTATGAATCAGCCAGGTAAGAACAGCTATTCACTTTTCGCTGAGAATGATAGCTGCAACGTCAAAACATTCGCCCTTGAAGTTGATTGCTATCGTATTGAAGGCGCACTATTAGCATTGGCGAAAACTATCAGGGAGCTAAATATCTGCCAGCGCCAATTCGGTTATAAAAATGATTCTGGAGTCAGAGCTACTCTCCGTTAATCTAGCGTTTTTTCTCCTATGATTGCGAGCAACGGAACGAGCACTTCCAGAAATTTTTATAGCCTTCGTGATGTTGTGTTGCTTCAATATGTGTTTAATTTTATTAAATAATGATATGCAAAAATTCACTCTGGTCATTGTGCAAACTGCCAGTTAGTATTCTCTCAACCAACTGCGGCAGATAAAATTATCAGTTGGTATTCGTGAGTACCTTTCTCCTGTGTACTTAATGCTCCGCCTCCCCTTTAGGACGGCGGTTTTTTTTCCTTTTAGCTCTATTGGATAGATCGCGCGATTCATAATCGCCCGGTCGCTGGTTCAGGTTCAGCAAGGGCCAGCAAACCGCCATTAGCTCAGCAGGAAGATCCGACACCATTTATGTTGTAGGTACGGGGTTCGAGGCCTCGATGACGGACCAAAGCCGACTTAGCTCAGTAGGTAGAGCAACTGACTTGTAATCAGTAGGTCACCAGTTCGATTCCGGTAGTCGGCACCATATTTGCGGTCATCGTATAATGGTTATTACCTCAGCCTTCCAAGCTGATGATGCGGGTTCGATTCCCGCTGACCGCTCCAGAAAAATGCTTTCCAGTCTGCGAAGACGGGGTGACCCTAAGCGACTGGAAAGCACATTTGCATGAGCGCTGGTGGATTCACAGAATAGCACTTTCGAACCTGTCGGTCGCAGACCCCAGCGCTCAGCCGAATGTGCAGTCTTTTTTTGTAGTGAAAATTCTTGAGTATTTCCCTGTGTTGAAGATTTCATTATTTTAATCAGCAACATTTGATTAAGTAACATGTGAATATGTTTTTCTGTTTGAGGGCTGAAAAGAATGAATAAAGTGAAGATTATCACCTTCGGGTGGATTACTATTGCAGCTATAGTAGGTTTTATATTTTATATCAACATCTCCCCTGCGCCGTCGTTGGTAGCCAAAGCCCAGGAAAGGCTTGGGTCTTACATTTCTTATTCCTTCGGGCCGCAGCATTGCGTGAGCGCAAAGAATAAAAATGCTGAGTGGGAAATTACGTGTGATGCAAAAAATAGCAAACGAAGTTTCAAATACCTCCTAACCACAGATAAAAACGAACCGCCAGGGTATTACTTCACGGCGATAAGTAAAGATGCAAAAGAGACTTATAAAGTTGATTTAATCTCATATCTCGATATTAGAACAAAATTAAAATAGCTGGTGTTCAAAAATTGACCTTCGTTTTTTTATTTAGCCGAATGTACACACAAGCCCGCCGCGAGTGGGTTTTTTATTTGTACCGCATTGCAATTATTCAAATCCAGCGTTTTTTCTCCTATGAGTGCGGGCGACGGAATGAGCACTTCCAGAAGTTGTGATAGCCTTCGTGATGTTGTGCTGCTTCACCTCGCCAGTATGTACATTACGTTTTATTAAATAACGATATGGAAGAATTTACTATGGTCATTGTGCAAGCTGCCAGTTAGTATTCTCTCTACCAACTGAGGCATATAATAATTATCAGTATGGTTTTCGTTTGTACCTGTCCTGCGTATATATGCTCCGCCTTTCCTTTAGGAAGGCGGTTTTTTTTGCCTTTTAGCTCAGTAGATAGAGCAGCAATCAAATATCCCTGAGGAACCCACCATCGCGTGGGTTTTTTCTTATCTGCGATTTGCTGATTCTACAGATGCGCCTATAGAAATTTGGATTCATAAAAAACATGTTTTGGATATGGCCTCTTCCTTGCGGTGGTTGCGGTTGGTAATATTTATCCGGCTCCACAAGGATTGTGGCTAAGTAATGTCGCATATAATATCAAGTAAGCATGCCCGCCAATCCCCCGAGAGGCGGGCCTTTTACTTTCAATACTGACTTGTAATCAGTAGGTCACCAGTTCGATTCCGGTACCCCCTCGTAACGCCGCCAGAGGGGTGGCTCAAGTGCAATGGCGCTGCGTTCGATACGCAGTTTGTAAGTGCCTATATATTTGTAGATAAGCTAATTATATTAGACAGGGCAGTCGAGTTACTAAAACTGCCCGTTCACACCTACCCGTTGCCCGCTGCGCTGCATGAAATGGTTCAGTCAGAGCAAATTGGAGGTGCGTCTTGGGTGGGGTTTATCGGTTGTAGATTACTTAACAGAAGAAGCAGACTGCGCAGTGATCGTTGACGTGATGTCGTTTTCAACCTGCGTCACGCGTATTGTTCCGTGGGTGTTTATGTTCTCGGCGGGTTATCGTTTCTGACGTTCTTGAATTAAAAAAGGCCGGAATTGCTCCGGCCTTTGTCTGATCAAGCCGTGCGAGTTGCGGCTTTCATTGCCTGAACAAAGGTTTTCAACTCACTGAGCATCACATCAGGCTTATCGAGATTCTTCTCAATAATCTTCACGATGGCAGAGCCAGAAATCGCCCCCGCAGCGCCCGCTGAAATCGCATCGTTAACTTGCGACGGTTCGGAAATCCCAAAACCTTGCAGTGAAGGGGCCGCACCAAACTCAGTTAGCTTTTCTACCAGGTGATGAAGCGGCAACTGGGCACGTGTTTCGGCACCCGTTACGCCAGCACGTGAAAGCAGATAAGTATAACCGCGACCATGCGTTGCGATTTCACGCAGCAGCGAGTCATCAGCATTGGGTGGGCAGATGAAAATTGGCGCAACGTTGTGGCGCATCGCCGCCTGACGGAATGGTGCGGACTCTTCAATCGGCACGTCGGCAATCAATACTGAATCGACACCGACTTTAGCGCACAATGCGTAGAACTCATCAATGCCACGATTAAACACCAGGTTTGCGTACATCAACAGGCCAATCGGAATCGTTGGGTGTTTTTGGCGAATCGCTGCCAGCATTTCAAAACACTGTGTTGGCGTTACGCCAGCAGCAAAAGCACGCAGGGCCGCATTCTGAATAGTCGGGCCATCAGCCAGTGGGTCAGAAAAGGGGATCCCCAATTCCAGCGCGTCGGCACCGGCCTCAATTAGCGTGTCGATAATTTTCAGTGATTGTTCAGGAGACGGGTCGCCAAGGGTCACGAAGGGAACAAAAGCGCCTTCCTTGCGAGCTTGTAACTGTTCAAATGCATGTTGATAACGTTCCATTAGATTTCCCCTCGCGCTTTCAGAATGTCGTGAACGGTGAAGATATCTTTGTCGCCACGGCCAGAGAGGTTCACCACCAACAATTGTTCTTTCTCAGGATTTTCTTTGATCATTTTCAGAGCATGAGCCAGCGCGTGTGACGATTCCAACGCTGGGATAATCCCTTCACTGCGACACAGCGTTTTAAAGGCTTCCAGAGCTTCGTCATCGGTGATGGATACGTAATCTGCACGGCCAATACTGTTCAGATACGCATGTTGTGGCCCCACAGAAGGGAAATCCAGACCGGCAGAAATCGAATAAGACTCTTCAATCTGACCTTCATCGGTTTGCATCATTGGCGATTTCATACCGAAGTAGATACCGACGCGGCCATGTTTGAGTGGCGCACCGTGTTCACCGCTCTCTATGCCGTGTCCGGCAGGCTCAACACCAATCAGGCCAACACTCGCTTCATTAATGAAGTCAGCAAACATACCAATGGCGTTAGAACCACCGCCGACACATGCGATCACGGCATCTGGCAGGCGGCCTTCTTTCTCAAGAATCTGTGCTTTAGTTTCTTCGCCGATCATGCGCTGGAATTCACGCACGATAGTTGGGAATGGATGTGGGCCTGCCGCGGTACCGAGCATGTAGTGCGCAGTATCGTAGCTGCCAGACCAGTCGCGCAGCGCTTCATTACAGGCATCTTTCAACGTGGCGGAACCGCTGTGTACAGGAATCACTTCGGCACCCATTAAACGCATACGGAATACGTTAGGGGACTGGCGTTCAACGTCTTTTGCACCCATATAAATGCGGCATTTCAGGCCGAGCAGGGCACTTGCCAAAGCGGAAGCTACACCGTGTTGGCCTGCACCGGTTTCAGCGATGATTTCGGTTTTGCCCATTCTCTTGGCAAGCAATGCCTGCCCGAGAACCTGGTTAGTTTTGTGCGCACCACCGTGCAGCAAATCTTCACGTTTTAAATACAGCGTGGTTTTGGTGCCAGCAGTCAGATTACGGCATTTGGTCAGTGCTGTTGGGCGGCCTGCATAATTTTTCAGCAGGTCGTTAAATTCAGCCTGAAACTCCGCGTCGCTTTGTGCAGCAACAAAAGCCTCTTCTAACTGACGCAGTGCAGGCATCAAAATTTGTGGCACATACATGCCGCCAAACTCACCAAAATAGGGATTAAGTAAAGTCATGATATTTTCCTTAGTAAGCCCGCAGTGTCTGAAAAACAGCAGCCAGCTTGTTAGCATCTTTAATACCCGGTGCACTTTCGACACCCGAGTTGAAATCTAAACCTACGCAGCCCGTTTTTGCCGCGTCTATACAGTTGTCCGCGCCCAGTCCGCCAGCCAAAATCACGTTTTCCAGATTCTGACCTGCAAGGAGTGACCAATCAAAACGCTGGCCGCTGCCGCCCTGGCCGTTGTCGAACAGGTATTTGTCGACGTGGTTTAAATTACGGGCAGGCAAACTGTCTTTCACGCTCAAGGCTTTCCAAATTTGCACGTTGGCCGGAAGTTTTGCGCGTAGCTCATCGATATAAGCCTGATTTTCATCGCCGTGTAGTTGAACGGCAACCAGAGCGAGTTGCGTGGCTTTGTGCACCACTTCGCTTACCGGAGTGTTGCGGAACACGCCAACATATTTCAGCGCTGTGGCTGCAATAACCAATGCAGCCGTTTCATCACTGACAAAACGCGGTGACTCTGGAACAAAAATCAGACCGCCGTAAATGGCACCGGCTTCAAATGCGGCGCGTGCATCTTGAGGGCGCGTCAGGCCACATACTTTATTTTCACCGAGCATGACGCGGCGAACAGCAGCATTCAGATCGTCTTCGCCCATTAAGGCTGAGCCAATCAGGAAGCCGTTAGCAAAATGGCTGAGCTCGCGGATTTGGCCATAATTACTGATACCCGATTCACTGATGACCGTAACGCCATGCCCCAAACGTGGCGCTAACTGGCGAGTACGATTCAGGTCGATAGATAAATCACGCAGGTCGCGGTTATTGATACCAACGACTTTTGCATTCAGCGCGATTGCGCGTTCCAGTTCTTCTTCATTACTCACTTCGGTCAACACGCCCATATTCAGGCTATGTGCGACGGCTGCAAGCTGGCGATATTGATCGTCGTTAAGCACCGAGAGCATCAGCAGACAAGCATCGGCCTGATAAAAACGGGCCAGGTGAATCTGATACGAGTCAATAATAAAGTCTTTGCACAACACCGGTTGCGTGACGATGTCGCTGACAATCGGCAGAAAATCAAAGCTGCCCTGGAAATACTTTTCGTCTGTCAGCACGGAAATAGCGGAAGCGTAGTGCTTGTATACTCCGGCAATACGCGCCGGATCAAAATCGTCCCGAATCACACCTTTTGAGGGGGAAGCCTTTTTGCACTCCAGAATGAATGCAGTTCGGGCACCTTGCAGAGCGTGATAAAAATTACGTGTCGTCGGTACAATTTTATTCTGGAAACTTGCCAGGGGTTGCTGTTGCTTGCGTGCTTCAACCCAAATCGCCTTATCAATGACGATCTTCTTTAATACGGTTTCCTGCATGACTTATCCTCTTCCTGCCAGTGCTGTTACCCGGTCATATGCCGCGCCGCTGCGCAGCACTTCCAGCACTCGTTGTGCGTTCGCTTTAAGATCTTCTTGCCCATGCAGACGCATTAACATGGCGACGTTTGCGGCCACCGCAGACTCATGAGCTGTCTCACCTTTACCTTGTAACAGGCGGGTGAGAATGTCACGGTTTTCTTCCGGTGTGCCGCCTGCAAGCTGGTCTTGATGATAAGCAGGAAGGCCAAAGTCGGTGGCTTCCAGTTGATAGCTTTTAATCTCACCATCGTTCAGTTCTGCAACTTGCGTGGTGGCATGAAGGGAAACTTCATCCATCCCGCCGCTGTGCACGACTGCCGCACGTTTGTAACCCAACACGCGCAGGGTTTCAGCAATCGGGAGCACCAGTTCTGCACTGTAAACACCAATCAGTGCCATTTGCGGATGGGCCGGGTTAATCAATGGCCCTAACACGTTAAACAGCGTGCGGGTTTTTAACTGCTGGCGTACAGGCATGGCATAGCGAAAACCTGTGTGGTATTTCGGTGCAAACAGGAAACACACACCCAATTCATCAAGCGCTTTACGGGATGATTCAGCACTCATTTCGAGATTAATACCGAATGCCGCCAGTAAATCGGAAGAACCAGATTTGCTGGAAACGCTGCGGTTGCCATGTTTTGCGACTTTCATACCCACCGCTGCGGCAACAAATGCGCTGGCGGTGGAGATATTGATGCTGTTGCTGCCGTCCCCACCAGTCCCGACAATATCGGCAAAAGGATAATCCGGGCTTGGGAAGGGGGCCGCGGCTTCAAGCAGAGCAGAAGCGGCTCCGGCAATTTCATTCGGATGTTCACCGCGGACTTTCATACTAACCAGTGCGGCTGCCAGTTGTTCTGGTTTTAGCTCTCCCCGTACGATGGCGGCAAAAAGCTGGTGGCTTTCTTCACGGCTCAGCGTCTGTGCCTGGTAAAGCTTGTCTAAAATCGGCTGCAATGTATTGATGTGTTTTAACTTCAGTTGCGCCCAGTCGAGGGTTTGTTCAAGTAAACGAGCGCCATGCGTGGTGAGGATAGATTCCGGGTGGAACTGGAAACCGCAAACACGATCCGCGTCGTGGCGAACCGCCATCACCATGCCATCAAAATGGGCGTTAATGGTTAAACCCGCAGGGATATTGCTGCCCACTAATGAGTGGTAACGGGCAACAGGAAGTGGGTTTGGTAATCCGGCAAACATTGCTTCGCCGTCATGGGAAATGATCGACGCTTTACCATGCAGGATTTCGCCCGCCTGACCAACATAACCGCCATAGGCTTCAACAATCGCTTGATGGCCCAGGCAGATACCAATAATCGGCAATTTCCCACGCAGACGAGTCAACAGTTCTGGCATACATCCCGCTTCACTTGGCGCACCAGGGCCCGGTGAGAGCATTAATACAGGGTTGTCCATTGTTGCCAGGCGTTCAATTAATGTTTGCGCCGGAACATGGTTGCGATAAATGACGACATTGTGCCCGTTTGCACGCAGTTGATCGGCCAGGTTGTAGGTGAACGAGTCGATGTTATCGAGCAGCAGAATGTCAGCCATTAGAAAATCTCCTGTGCGTGATGCGCGGTGGCAATTGCGCGCAGTACAGCGCGGGCTTTGTTGCGGGTTTCATCGGCTTCCGACTGCGGTACGGAATCCAGTACCACGCCTGCGCCTGCTTGCACGGTGGCTATGCCATTTTCGACGTAGGCGGAACGGATAACGATACAGGTGTCTAAATCACCATGAGCGGTGAAGTAGCCAACGGCACCGCCATAACTGCCACGACGTACGCCTTCTGCTTTGGCGATCAACTGCATCGCGCGAACTTTCGGTGCGCCACTTAGGGTGCCCATATTCATGCAGGCGCGATACGCGTGCAGTACATCAAGGTCTTTACGCAATTCACCGACTACACGGGAAACCAGGTGCATAACAAAGGAATAACGGTCGACTTTTGTCAGATCAGCAACATAACGGCTGCCTGGGGTGCAAATGCGCGCCAGATCGTTACGCGCCAGGTCAACCAGCATCAGGTGTTCGGACATCTCTTTATGATCGGTACGCATTTCCAGTTCGATACGGCTATCGAGATCACGGTCAAGCGTTCCGTCAGCGCGGCGGCCACGCGGGCGAGTACCGGCAATCGGGTATATTTCAATCTGGCGTGACGCCGCATCGTATTTAAGCGAGCTTTCAGGGGATGCACCAAACAGGGTGAAATCATTGTCCTGCATGAAGAACATGTACGGGCTTGGGTTACTTTTCTTCAGCGTCTGGTAAGCGGCAAGTGGAGAAGGGCACGGCAATGAAAAACGGCGTGAAGGGACAACCTGGAAAATTTCACCGATGCGAATCGCTTTTTGCATTTTGCGAACCACGTCGCCAAATACTTCGTCGCTTTGATTGCATTCGAATGTCATGCGCTCCACTTTTTGCACGGGTAACGGTGCAGGTTCTTGCTGCATTTGCTTGCTCAGTTGCGCAGCACGCTGAATCAAACGCTGTTTTTCTGACGCTGATGGGGTAAATAAGCTGGCCTGAATACGAGTGCTTTTTTTCTGATGGTCGATAACCAGCAGCGTTTCAGCCAGATAGAAACAGTAGTCAGGGCAACTATTATCTTGCTTAAGATCGGGTAAGTCTTCAAAGCCTGCAACCAGGTCGTAAGCAAATAAACCGCCAAAGAACATTGCTTCGCGCTCGTTTTCCGGCACGGTAACCAGTTCCTGCATCAGGCGGAATGCATCAAATACTGACAAGGAACACAGGCGTGCATCTTCATCCAGCAGTGAACTCACCGCCGGGAATCGCAATACACGGCCTTGTGGAGAATGTAGGTTTTCAACGCCAGTTGGCAGGGCTGCATCCAGCAACGGAAGCAGTGATGCGCCATTTTCTGACAGTGCGTGGATAGTGACGGTGTCATTTAAAGCGGTAATACGCAGCGCGCTGTCAACTAACAGCAGGCTTTTCAAATCGTCTTTGCTGTCGATATCGGCTGATTCGAGCAGCAAGGTTGCTGGTCGTGCGCCACACAACTGGTGGAATACAGCCGTTGGGTTATCCCGATATGGCGCGTCATTAATCAGTAATTCGAGCGCTGGTTTTTGTGTTTGCATTTTCTGCTCTCATATTTTGTTCAAAAAAAAGCCCGCTTCGTTGGCGGGCCTGGTATCTGGGCTGAAGTACAGCCATAGCGATTACACTGCCCGTTATCAGGAAGTACGCCACCAGCTGTGCATGAGGATTATCGCATTCATTTTCAGATACCTTTATCGTGTGAACTTGCGTACTAGTTAACTGGTTCGATAAAGCAAAGTCAATAGCGATTTTTAGTTATCACTGAATATCGTTATCATAAGCGGCGTTTTTCTTCTTATTAACATACTCGGAGCCATTTTGAGCGAACCAACACTTGCGGTGATTTACGACTTACATAGCCACACCACCGCGTCAGATGGCCTGTTAACGCCCGAAGCGTTGGTGCAACGTGCTGTGGAAATGCGAGTGGGTATTCTGGCAATTACAGACCATGACACAGTCGCCGCAATTGCTCCTGCCCGGGAAGCAGTATCACGGCTACAATTGCCTTTGCGTTTAATCAGCGGTGTGGAGATCTCCACTGTCTGGGAAAACCATGAAATACATATCGTTGGGTTGGGCGTAGATGAGAATCACCCAGCGCTGCTGGCGTTTCTGGGCGAACAAAGTGAACGACGCGTACAACGAGCGGCTTTAATTGCTGACCGGCTTGAAAAGGCGCATATCCCTGGTGCGCTTGAAGGCGCAATGCGTCTTGCCAACGGCGGTGAAGTTACCCGCGCCCATTTTGCCCGCTATCTGATGGAGTGTGGAAAGGCAAATACGATAGCCGATGTATTTAAGAAGTATCTTGCAAAAGGGAAAACCGGTTACGTTCCGCCACAGTGGTGTACAATAGAACAAGCTATTGATGTCATTCATCATTCTGGTGGGCAAGCGGTTCTGGCGCATCCAGGCCGTTATGACCTGACGGCTAAATGGCTGAAAAGGTTGCTGGCGCAGTTTGCCGAAAGTGGTGGCGATGCCATGGAAGTCGCGCAGTGTCAGCAAGCCCCAAATGAGCGCACCCAGCTTGCAAGCTATGCACAGCAGTTTAATTTGCTGGCATCGCAGGGTTCAGATTTCCATATGCCGTGCGCGTGGATTGAGCTTGGGCGCAAACTCTGGTTGCCTGCGGGAGTGGAACCTGTCTGGCAGAATTGGGGCAGCAGCCACATCGTTAAATAGAGGGCAGTATGAGTCAATTTTTCTATATTCACCCGGATAACCCGCAACAGCGTTTGATTAACCAGGCGGTGGAGATTGTTCGCAAGGGCGGTGTCATTGTTTATCCAACCGACTCGGGTTATGCACTGGGCTGTAAACTTGAAGATAAATCGGCAATGGAGCGTATTTGTCGTATTCGTCAATTACCCGATGGGCACAACTTCACACTGATGTGCCGGGATTTGTCGGAGCTTTCAACTTATGCATTTGTCGATAACGTGGCGTTTCGCTTAATCAAAAATAATACGCCAGGCAATTACACCTTTATTCTCAAAGGTACCAAAGAAGTCCCGCGTCGTTTATTGCAGGAAAAACGTAAAACCATTGGTTTACGTGTGCCTTCAAATCCCATTGCGCTGGCGTTGCTTGAAGTGCTGAATGAGCCGATGTTATCAACTTCACTGATGCTGCCTGGTAGCGAATTTACTGAATCTGATCCGGAAGAAATCAAAGACCGCCTCGAGAAGGTTGTCGATTTGGTTATCCACGGAGGTTATCTCGGGCAGCAACCGACAACAGTGGTTGATTTAACTGATGATGCGCCGGTAGTTATCCGTGAAGGCGTGGGCGATGCTAAACCTTTCTTATAAGTTCGTCTGCGGCTATACTGTCCGGCCTAAAATGGGGCTGATAGGCCCCATTATCCCAATTCGACGCCTGTGAAGGCGACACCCGAGGAAGCTCAATGAGCGATAAGAGCGAAAAGTTACAAAAAGTATTGGCGCGTGCTGGCCATGGTTCCCGTCGTGAGATTGAAACCATTATTTCTGCTGGTCGTGTCAGCGTGGATGGCAAAATTGCTAAATTAGGCGATCGCGTTGAAGTGACGCAGGCCCTGAAAATCCGCATTGATGGTCATCTGATCTCCATTAAAGAATCGGCAGAACAGATTTGCCGCGTGCTGGCTTACTATAAGCCAGAAGGCGAATTGTGTACGCGTAATGACCCAGAAGGGCGTCCAACGGTATTTGACCGTTTACCTAAACTGCGCGGTGCGCGCTGGATTGCGGTGGGGCGTCTGGATGTGAATACCTGTGGTTTGTTACTTTTCACTACTGATGGTGAACTGGCAAACCGCTTGATGCACCCAAGCCGTGAAGTTGAGCGCGAATATGCCGTACGTGTATTTGGCGAGATCGACGACAATAAAGTGAAGCAACTGGGCCGTGGCGTGCAGCTCGAAGATGGCCCTGCTGCGTTTAAAACCATTAAATTCACCGGTGGTGAAGGCATTAACCAATGGTACAACGTTACCCTGACTGAGGGCCGCAACCGTGAAGTGCGTCGCCTGTGGGAAGCGGTAGGTGTGCAGGTTAGTCGTCTTATCCGTGTACGTTACGGTGATATTCAGTTGCCGAAAGGCCTGCCGCGTGGCGGTTATACTGAACTGGATCTTGGGCAAACCAACTACCTGCGTAAATTGGTAGAGTTGCCAGAAGAGACTGAAAGCAAAGTGGCGGTTGAAAAAGATCGTCGCCGTATGAAAGCGAACCAGATTCGCCGTGCGGTGAAGCGCCATACACAAGTTACTGGTGGTGGTGGTGGCCGCCGCGGTGGACGCAGCAGCTAAAAGCAGCCACTAGGAACAGTAAACCCCTCGCTCGAGGGGTTTTTTTTAATAGTCGATACCAATCTGCGCTTTTATACCGGCATCAAACGCGTGTTTGACTGGCCGCAGTTCACTGACTGTATCAGCCACTTCAAGAATATCCCGATGACAACCGCGGCCCGTAATAATCACAGTCTGGCTCTCAGGGCGTTGTGTAAGCACCGCCAGCACTTCTTTCAGCGGTAAATAGTCGTATGCCACCATATAGGTTATTTCATCGAGGATGACCATATCTAGCGAGCTGTCTGCGAGCATCCGCTTCGCGTGTTGCCATACTTCCAGGCAAGCTGCGGTATCGGTTTCACGGTTTTGAGTATCCCAGGTAAAGCCCGTTGCCATCACCTGAAATTCAACCCCCAATGGCTCCAGTAAATTACGTTCGCCATTTGGCCACTGGCCTTTGATAAATTGTATAACACCCACTTTTTTGCCGTGTCCGACTGCGCGTGTTGCGGTACCAAACGCTGCGGTAGTCTTACCTTTCCCGTTTCCGGTAAAGACCATCAAAATGCCGCGTTCTTCTTGGGCTGCCGCTACACGGGCATCAACTTTTTCTTTCTGCCGCTGTTGGCGTTGCTGGTAACGATCTTCACTCATTCGGAAATTCCTGGTTTACGGTTTGGTTGCGCATCAAAGCTCATGCCTGTTTTACGACGGCTGTCATCGCCCATTAACCACAAATAAAGCGGCATTAAATCACGAGCTGTTTTCAGCTTTTCGGGATCTTCAGTTGGGAATGCACTGGCGCGCATGGCGGTACGAGTACCACCTGGATTAATGCAATTGACGCGTAAGTTATGCTGTTTATATTCATCCGCGAGTACTTGCATCATACCCTCGGTGGCAAATTTTGATACCGCATAGGCTCCCCATCCCGCGCGTCCCTGACGGCCAACACTAGAGCTTGTAAACACCAGTGATCCTGAATCTGATTTCAGTAATAAAGGAAGCAATGCCTGTGTCAGAAAGAAGGTTACGTTAACATTTACCTGCATCACGTTTTGCCATGTTTGCGGATCTTGTTCGTCCATCGGGCAAATATCGCCGAGAATCCCGGCATTGTGCAATACACCGTCTAAGCGAGGGATGAGCCCTGAAAGCTTGTGCGCAAGACTGTGGCAATCATCGGGTGTCGCAGTAGCAAAATCGAGGGTAAACCAGTGCGGCAAACTCCCGTAGCCTGCGTTGATCTCCTGAGCTACGGTGCGTAATTTTTCTTCGTTGCGCCCGAGTAGAATAACAGTTGCGCCGAAGCGTACGTAAGTTAGGGCGGCTTCACGACCGATGCCATCGCTGGCCCCGGTGACTAAAATGATGCGATTTTGCAGTAAATCAGTTTTCGGTTGATAGTGCACTTTCAACTCCTCGCGCGATGCTTACGCTCACGTCTTAATTCTCGGAAATAGCTGGGGATTTATAGCTTCCAGGTTTTATGCCTGAAATAGCGCCTTATTTCAATCAGGCAACAGGAGACAATACCTTTGATTAACATTTTGCAAAAGTTTCATTGCATTAAAGACGTTCAGGAATGCGCCTCGCAGCATTTATAGTTGGATGCAGGCGTGGAAACACCGCTCGGTTACACTGGGCGATAGATATTTAATGCTCTGAATGGAAGGCGGAAAGCGTGGATCTGATTGCAAACTATGGGCTGTTTTTGGCAAAGATTGTCACTGTCGTTGCTGCTATTGGCATTCTTATCACAATTATTGTGAATGTTGCCGGGCGTAAAAGGCACCAGCGTGGCGAGCTTAGGCTCACCAATTTAAGTGAACAATACCAGGAAATGCAGGAAGAAATGCAGGTGGCAAGACTTGATGCTCATCAGCAAAAAATCTGGCATAAAACTCAAAAGAAAAAACACAAACTCGAAGCGAAACAAGCAAAAGCACGTGCGAAACGTGGCGAAAAGGTTATTTCTGATAAGCCAACACTTTATGTGCTGGATTTTAAAGGAAGTATGGATGCCCATGAGGTCACTTCTTTGCGTGAAGAGATTACCGCAGTGTTGGCCGTGGTGAAACCCGAAGATGAAGTTTTGCTACGTCTGGAAAGCCCTGGTGGGGTAGTGCATGGCTACGGGCTTGCGGCGTCACAATTGCAGCGCTTACGCGACAGTAAAGTTCGTCTGACAGTTGCCGTAGATAAAGTAGCCGCCAGCGGTGGTTATATGATGGCTTGCGTGGCGGATAAAATCGTCGCAGCACCATTTTCTATTATTGGTTCGATTGGTGTTGTGGCGCAGGTTCCTAACTTCCACCGCTTGCTAAAACGCAATGATATAGATGTAGAGCTGCATACTGCCGGTCAGTACAAGCGCACGTTAACATTGTTTGGTGAGAACACTGAGCAAGGACGTGAGAAATTCCGTGAAGATCTTAATGAAACACACCTGCTATTTAAGCAGTTTGTTCATGACATGCGCCCAATGCTTGATATCGATGCTGTAGCGACAGGTGAGCATTGGTATGGTACGCAGGCTTTGGAGAAAGGTCTGGTTGATGCGGTCAGCACCAGTGACGATTTACTGATAAATCTGATGAAAGATCGTGAAGTGATTAATGTGCACTATATGCGTCGTAAAAAGATGATGGATAGATTCACCGGTAGTGCGGCAAACAGCGTTGACAACCTGTTGATGCGCTGGTGGCAACGCGGTGAAAAGCCGCTGCTCTAGTTAGAATCAGAGTATCATCAGAACTGAAATGAAAAACGAGGCCATTTGGCCTCGTTTTTTACTTAATCTTGCAGGTGATATTTATCAGCAAATACATGCGCAAGATGCTTAAACATATTAAATATCGCGGTGCTTTTCCCTGTAGGTAAGCCTTGCTCATCAAGGAAGTATTCACCTTTGAACACCAGCACCCCATTTTTTTGCTCTACATCGGTTGCTTCCATTCCATGCATGAAGTCTTCATGTGCACGAATGACTTTATTGGCTTCAACGAGTAGCGACTGTTTATCGATTGGTTGAGTGGTCGGTTTCATGATTTCCTCCTTTAAAAACTGGCGCTAGTGTACTTCCGCTATACTGCAAAGGGCAATATCTCCCTGTAAACCTCAGGTGATTTAATCAGTTTACTGTGCTGGCAGGAATCGTCGTTGCGTGCTAATAAAGTTGCGTAACTCATTTTATCAGGTAGAGTGTGACGCTTTCGCAAATCTGGCAACGGAATTGCTTGACATTCAACCAAAGTTCCGTCGTGCTATGTCACCAGCGCGAAAGACTCATTATCTCAATCACCTGCGAATGTTCGCTTAATCTGGCCGGTGATGAAAAAAGAGTTGATATCCATTGATGCTGCCGCAATATAAAAAGCGCGTCGCCAGTGGAAGGTGTAACTAGCGTGCGACGTCTCCTGGAAGAATTACATTAGGTAAAGGTGAATATGGGTAAAGCTCTCGTCATCGTTGAGTCCCCGGCAAAAGCCAAAACGATCAACAAATATCTCGGTAACGACTACGTGGTTAAGTCCAGCGTCGGTCATATCCGTGATTTGCCGACCAGTGGATCAACCACCAAGAAGAGCGCTGACTCCGCCTCCACCAAAACGACCAAAAAGGTCAAAAAGGATGAACGCGGCGCGCTCGTAAATCGTATGGGTGTCGATCCATGGCACAACTGGGAAGCACAGTACGAAGTGCTGCCCGGCAAAGAAAAAGTGGTTTCGGAACTGAAATCACTGGCTGAAAAAGCAGACCATATCTATCTCGCAACCGACCTTGACCGCGAAGGGGAAGCCATTGCATGGCACCTGCGGGAAGTTATCGGTGGTGATGATTCACGCTACAGTCGCGTGGTGTTTAACGAAATTACAAAGAATGCCATTCAACAGGCATTTGAAAAGCCGGGCGAATTGAATATCGACCGTGTTAATGCACAACAAGCGCGCCGTTTTATGGACCGCGTAGTGGGTTACATGGTGTCGCCACTGCTGTGGAAAAAAATTGCCCGCGGTTTGTCTGCCGGACGTGTACAGTCAGTTGCTGTGCGTCTGGTTGTTGATCGTGAACGCGAAATTAAAGCGTTTGTACCTGAAGAATATTGGGAAGTTGACGCGAATCTGACAACGCCGAAAGGCGACAGTCTGCCGGTTCAGGTCAGCCACCATAAAGACAAACCTTTCCGTCCGGTTAATCGTGAACAGACTATGTCTGCGGTTAGCGAGCTGGAAAAAGCCCGTTATTCAGTGCTTGAGCGTGAAGATAAACCAACCAGCAGTAAACCTGGCGCGCCGTTTATCACTTCCACGTTGCAGCAGGCCGCAAGCACCCGTCTTGGTTTTGGTGTGAAGAAAACCATGATGATGGCACAGCGTCTTTATGAAGCGGGTCATATCACCTACATGCGTACTGACTCAACCAACTTGAGCCAGGACGCAGTGAGCATGGTGCGCGGCTACATCGAGGATAATTTCGGTAAGAAATATCTCCCGGAAGCGGCTAATCATTACTCCAACAAAGAAAACTCTCAGGAAGCGCACGAAGCGATTCGTCCTTCTGATGTCAGTATTGTTGCTGAGTCGCTCAAAGATATGGAAGCTGATGCGCAAAAACTCTACCAGTTAATCTGGCGTCAGTTTGTTGCGTGCCAGATGACACCTGCGCAATACGATTCAACCACCTTAACGGTGAAGGCCGGTGACTTCCGCCTCAAAACGCGCGGTCGTACGTTGCGTTTCGATGGCTGGACCAAAGTGATGCCTGCGCTACGCAAAGGTGACGAAGACCGTACATTGCCAGCTGTAGAGCCGGGCGATGAACTCGCACTCGTTGAAATCTTGCCAGGACAGCACTTTACTAAACCACCTGCTCGTTTTAGCGAAGCATCGTTGGTAAAAGAGTTGGAAAAACGTGGAATTGGTCGTCCTTCTACTTACGCTTCAATCATATCTACCATCCAGGATCGTGGGTATGTGCGTGTAGAAAACCGCCGCTTCTATGCTGAAAAAATGGGTGAAATTGTTACTGACCGCCTGGAAGAAAACTTCCGTGAGCTGATGAACTACGATTTCACCGCGCAAATGGAAAGCAATCTCGACCAGGTCGCCAATAACCAGGCTGAATGGAAAGGGGTTCTGGACAATTTCTTTAGCGATTTCAGCGAGCACCTCAGTAAGGCCGAGCTTGACCCTGAAGAAGGCGGTATGCGCCCAAATCAGATGGTATTGACCAGCATCGATTGCCCAACTTGTGGTCGTGAAATGGGGATTCGTACCGCAAGCACAGGTGTATTCCTCGGTTGTTCTGGTTACGCATTACCTGTAAAAGAGCGTTGCAAAACCACCATTAACCTGGTGCCGGAAAACGAAGTCCTTAACGTGCTCGAAGGCGATGACGCGGAAACTAACGCATTGCGTGCGAAACGTCGTTGTACCAAGTGCGGCACGGCGATGGACAGCTACCTCATCGATCCAAAACGTAAACTGCATGTCTGTGGTAACAACCCAACGTGTGATGGGTACGAAATCGAAGAGGGCGAGTTCCGCATCAAGGGTTATGACGGCCCGATCGTTGAGTGTGAGAAATGCGGCTCTGAAATGCACCTGAAAATGGGGCGTTTCGGTAAGTACATGGCTTGTACGAACGACGAGTGTAAAAATACCCGTAAGATTTTGCGTAATGGCGAAGTTGCTCCTCCGAAGGAAGATCCTGTTCCATTACCTGAGTTGCCTTGCGAGAAGTCAGATGCGTACTTTGTGCTGCGTGATGGCGCTGCGGGTGTTTTCCTTGCGGCGAACACCTTCCCGAAATCTCGTGAAACACGTGCGCCATTAGTGGAAGAGCTGTATCGCTTCCGTGACCGTCTGCCAGAAAAACTGCGTTATTTGGCTGATGCTCCACAACAAGATGCTGACGGTAACAAAGCGGTTGTTCGCTTTAGCCGTAAGACTAAACAGCAGTACGTTTCTTCCGAGAAGGAAGGTAAAGCGACGGGTTGGTCAGCATTCTTTGTGGATGGCAAGTGGGTTGAAGGCAAGAAGTAACAGCCTTTAATGTTGAAAGCCGGGGCCAATGCTCCGGCTTTTTTATATCCCCAATATTCGCCACTTACCTGCATTCTTCACCCCAGTAATTGCTAAAGTAATCTCCTGGGATTCACTACCTTGCCGCCAATTTGCAACTCTAATTATTTAGCGTATATAACCTGATTATTATTTTTTCTTTCAAACTATACAAATAGGGCATAACTGATATAGTGGCTTAAGAGAATTTTACCTTGTCTGATCCCCGCCGTTGTTCGTGTCGGGGCTGCTTTTACTGCGGATGGAACGCCATGAAACTACAGCAACTTCGTTATATCGTAGAGGTGGTCAATCACAACCTCAACGTATCGTCGACGGCAGAAGGGCTTTACACTTCTCAGCCGGGGATCAGTAAACAAGTTCGTATGTTAGAAGATGAACTGGGGATTCAGATCTTTGCGCGTAGCGGCAAACACCTGACTCAGGTCACCCCTGCGGGGCAGGAGATTATTCGTATTGCCCGCGAAGTGCTGTCAAAAGTGGATGCTATCAAGTCGGTTGCCGGTGAGCACACCTGGCCTGACAAAGGCTCGCTGTACGTCGCTACGACTCATACGCAAGCTCGCTATGCGCTGCCCAATGTGATTAAAGGGTTCATTGAGCGCTATCCGCGCGTATCGTTGCATATGCATCAGGGCTCGCCTACGCAAATCGCTGAAGCGGTTTCTAAAGGTAATGCCGATTTTGCAATAGCGACTGAAGCGTTACATCTTTACGATGATTTGGTGATGTTGCCGTGTTACCACTGGAACCGCTCTATTGTCGTCACGCCGGATCATCCATTAGCGTCAAAAGAATCAGTCTCTATCGAAGAATTGGCGCAGTATCCGCTGGTAACGTACACCTTTGGTTTCACCGGGCGCTCTGAGTTGGATACTGCATTTAATCGTGCCGGCTTAACTCCTCGTATTGTATTCACCGCGACCGATGCTGATGTGATTAAAACCTATGTACGACTAGGATTAGGGGTTGGTGTAATCGCCAGTATGGCTGTTGATCCGGTATCGGATCCGGATCTGGTGCGTATTGAAGCAAAGGGTGTGTTCAGCCACAGCACCACTAAAATTGGTTTCCGTCGCAGCACCTTCTTGCGCAGTTACATGTATGATTTTATTCAACGATTCGCACCACATCTGACTCGTGATGTGGTCGATACTGCCGTAGCATTGCGTTCTAATGAAGATATTGAAGCAATGTTCAAAGATATTAAGTTACCCGCCAAATAATATCTGAAGGTTTCTTTTTTATACCCGTAATAATTCGAGTGCCGATAAGCTAGCGAATCCCAGGAGCTTACTTTAGTAAGTGACTGGGGTGAGGGAGTGCAGTAAACGTCGCCCCCTGTAGTTCGAAGTATGGCGGGTATATAGCGAAAGAAACCTCTCCTCATTTACATATAAAGAATATGTGTTAACCCTCTGCGTTTTAAATATCCCTCACAGCTTACTTACCCATACCGTTTAAGTGGTTAATTTGTCTCATTTAAGAGACAAACGTAGATAATAATTAACCACTCTGCAAATTTGATGTTTCAATTATTTATTTGAGGTCAAAAGATTAAATATTTTCCTGCAATGGAGGAGCAATTTCGCTGGCTTTTGTACTAGAGTTTCTTTAGGATTAATCCCAGCTAGCGATTAATTATACCGATTGTTTAAGGTTTTATGATAAGTGGTGCCGATTGTATGAGGTTAGCAATGCCTTCAGGAAGTGAACAACCGCAAAGGGAAACTGGGCTTAAACGTAAAGCCTGGATGGTGGTGTTTCTCGTATCAGGTCTGTTCTGGCTGGTTATTGCACTGGCAGCCTGGCATTTTTGGGGGTAACCATGACAACCCTTGGTCAAGCGCAGAAAGCTGTACATCAACAAGATGACAAGCCGCTGCAAGAGGCAAACTCTGGAGAAGTTAAGATTCCAGAATCGTGGCTGTTGACTAAACAGCAAAAAGATTTTATCGAACTGTTTTCAACAGACGACCATATAAAATTATAAGCGTATTTTATTTACTTTTATTTAACTTGCGGTTAATCACACTTTTTAATTAAACGTGATTAACAGAGCTCTCTTTAGGTAATCACTACACACAGCAATATTAATGAGACTGATTAGTTATTCAGTCATAGTGTTTACAAATGTATATATCCCAAATAATCCGAGTTGAGGATAGGCGTTAAGTGAACTTATCCCCGGGAGCTTACTTTAGTCAGTGACTGGGATAAGCGGGTGCAGACAACACCTTCACAACTTGAAGTATGATGGGTATGAAGTGAGTGGCTTATGAATACTTACCGTAGCGTCAAGTACTGGTCGTGGCTTAGTGTATTTACCGTTTCGTTTATTTTTTGGGTACAAATGGTCTGTATACTGACAAACTAATTATTCCCTGCACCCTGGCCTGCGCCGGGGTGTCATCAAATCCTTCCCCTTCTGTGTACACCCTCTGATTTATCAATTCGGGTTGTTATCAAATCGTTACGACATCTTTGTGTTATCTTTAATACTGTCCCTGATCTTCATCCGGGATACCGCTATCCTAAGAAATTTAAGGAGGAGCTATGTCGTTAACCCTACGAGAGGCCAGTAAGGACACTCTACAGGCGCTGAATAAAACCTATCACTATTACAGTTTGCCACTGGCCGCAAAGGAACTTGGGGATATCACGCGTTTACCCAAGTCGCTAAAAGTTCTGCTCGAAAACCTGCTGCGCTGGCAGGATGAAGACTCCGTTACTAAAGATGATATCCATGCCTTGGCCAGCTGGCTAAAAGACGCTCATGCTAATCGAGAGATTGCGTACCGACCTGCACGTGTCCTGATGCAGGATTTTACGGGTGTGCCCGCGGTGGTTGATTTAGCCGCCATGCGTGAAGCTGTAAAACGTCTTGGTGGCGATGTTGCTAAAGTAAATCCACTTTCACCTGTCGACCTGGTCATTGACCACTCTGTAACCGTCGATCATTTTGGCAACGATGGCGCTTTCGAAGAAAACGTTCGCCTGGAAATGGAACGCAACCACGAACGCTATGTTTTCCTGCGCTGGGGCCAGCAAGCCTTCAGCCGCTTTAGTGTGGTGCCACCGGGAACGGGTATTTGCCACCAGGTCAACCTGGAATACCTCGGTAAAGCGGTATGGAGCGAAATGCAGGGTGATGATCTAGTCGCTTATCCTGACACGCTGGTGGGTACGGATTCCCACACCACCATGATTAACGGGCTTGGCGTATTGGGGTGGGGTGTCGGGGGTATTGAAGCTGAAGCGGCTATGCTAGGCCAGCCTGTGTCTATGCTGATCCCGGATGTTGTAGGTTTTAAGCTTGATGGCAAACTGCGAGAAGGTATAACTGCGACCGACCTCGTGCTAACCGTTACGCAAATGCTACGTAAACATGGTGTTGTCGGTAAGTTTGTTGAGTTTTACGGCGATGGGTTGGACTCGTTACCATTGGCCGACCGCGCGACTATTGCGAATATGGCACCTGAATATGGCGCAACTTGCGGTTTCTTCCCGATTGATGGTGTGACACTGGACTACATGCGTCTGAGCGGTAGAAGCGAAGAGCAAATTGCGTTGGTTGAAACCTATTCGAAGGCGCAGGGAATGTGGCGAAACACCGGCGATGAGCCTGTATTCACTAGTACACTCGCACTGGATATGAACGAGGTTGAAGTCAGTCTGGCAGGGCCGAAACGCCCACAGGATCGTGTCCCGCTGGGTGATGTTCCAAAAGCCTTTAACGCCAGCAATGAGCTAGAGCTTAACACCAGCCAAAAAGATCGCGTCCCGGTTGACTACACCATGGACGGTCACCAATATCAGCTGCCTGATGGGGCTGTCGTCATTTCCGCGATCACTTCCTGCACCAACACCTCAAACCCAAGCGTCTTGATGGCGGCAGGTTTACTGGCTAAAAAAGCAGTAACACTGGGCTTAAAACGCCAGCCTTGGGTGAAAGCTTCTCTGGCGCCCGGTTCGAAAGTGGTTTCGGATTATCTGGCGAAGGCTCGATTAACACCTTATCTCGACGAGTTAGGATTTAATCTGGTGGGTTATGGCTGTACAACCTGCATTGGTAACTCTGGGCCGTTGCCCGATCCGATCGAGTTTGCCATCAAGAAGGGCGACCTTACTGTCGGTGCGGTTCTGTCAGGAAACCGTAACTTTGAAGGGCGTATTCATCCGTTGGTGAAAACGAACTGGCTGGCATCACCACCGCTGGTGGTGGCGTATGCGCTCGCAGGGAACATGAACATTAACCTGACTACCGATCCACTTGGGCATGATAAAAAAGGTGACCCGGTTTATCTCAAAGATATTTGGCCGAGTAGCCAGGAAATCGCCCGTGCGGTTGCGCAAGTTTCTACGGCTATGTTCCACAAAGAGTACGCTGAGGTCTTCGAAGGCACACCGGAATGGCGCAACATTGAGGTAGATCGTTCAGATACTTACGGCTGGCAAAGTGATTCCACATACATCCGCCTTTCGCCATTCTTTGACGATATGGAAGCAACGCCTAAACCGGTGCAAGACATTCATGGTGCCCGCATTCTTGCTATGCTTGGCGACTCGGTCACCACCGATCATATCTCGCCTGCGGGGAGCATTAAGCCCGACAGCCCGGCAGGGCGTTACCTGCAAAATCACGGTGTTGAGCGCAAAGACTTTAACTCCTATGGCTCGCGCAGAGGTAACCATGAGGTGATGATGCGCGGGACGTTTGCCAACATCCGTATCCGCAACGAAATGGCTCCGGGCGTTGAAGGTGGTATGACGCGACTGCTACCAGGCGATGAGGTTATCTCTATTTATGATGCCGCGATGCGTTATCAAGAGAAGGGCATCCCGCTGGCTGTCTTTGCTGGGAAAGAGTATGGCTCAGGCTCTAGTCGTGATTGGGCAGCGAAAGGGCCACGCCTACTTGGTGTGCGGGTAGTTATTGCCGAATCATTTGAGCGTATTCACCGTTCGAATCTGATTGGTATGGGCATCTTGCCGCTGGAATTCCCGCAAGGTGTGACGCGCAAAACGTTAGGGCTAACTGGAGAGGAATTTGTTGATATCAGCGGGCTTAATAACCTAACCCCTGGTGCAACGGTTCCTGTGTCATTAACCTTTGCTGATGGTAAAAAAGAGGTGGTTGAGTGCCGCTGCCGTATTGATACTGGCAATGAATTGACGTACTTCAAAAATGACGGCATTTTGCACTATGTGATTCGCAACATGCTGAGTTAGAGGGATTTCTCCCCCAGCGCTGGGGGAGAAATGCACTTAATCTTTTGACAGCAGATGGCCCATTTTAGCCGCTTTGGTATCCAGATAATGTGCGTTCTTTGGATTACGGCCCACAATTAGCGGCACACGTTCGATGATATTAATTCCCGCCTCGGTAAGAATTTCTACTTTTTGCGGATTGTTGGTCAGCAAACGTACGGCATCGACACCTAATAATTTAAACATATCGGCACAGAGCGTGAAGTCGCGCTCATCGGCGGCAAAACCCAACTGGTGGTTTGCTTCAACAGTATCGTAGCCTTTATCTTGTAATGCATAAGCACGGATTTTATTGAGCAAACCGATGTTGCGGCCTTCCTGGCGGTGATACAACAATATGCCCCGTCCCTCTTCAGCAATCTGGCTCAAAGCCGCTTCAAGCTGGAAACCGCAATCGCAACGCAGGCTGAAAAGGGCATCACCCGTCAAACATTCTGAATGTACACGTGCCAGAACAGAGCCATTTCCCGTAACATCGCCAAAAACCAGAGCAACGTGATCTTGTCCGGTTGCAAGTTCTTCAAAGCCCACCATCAGGAAATCGCCCCATGGGGTTGGCAGTTTGGCTTCTGCCACACGTTTAAGCTGCATGTGATTCTCCAGGTACTTATATTGGCACTCATCGTGCCTGCCAGCTGTCTGGCTTGTTTAATTATTACTGGCTATTTTGCCACAGCGCCTGGCACTTCGCCTAATAGACTGGGCATGTTCTTATTTTTACCCTTAGTGCGATTCCACGTTTTCCCTTAGGTGCGTTTTTTCAGGTATTCTTAATGTACAAAATGCATAAGGGTAAGTGATGCGGGCAATAGCGAAACGAACGACTATAGGGGCCGGGCTACTTTTAGTCATGCCTTTAGCTGTATGGATTTCAGGCTGGCAGTGGGTGCCAGGAGGGCACACTGCATGGCTAAAAATGATGTATTGGGTGACAGAAACAGTGACCCAACCTTGGGGCATTATCACCCATGTTTTGCTGTGTGGTTGGTTTTTGTGGTGTCTGAGGTTTCGCCTAAAAGCTGCCATCATGCTATTTGCTATTCTGGGCGCGGCTATTCTTATTGGGCAGGGCGTTAAATCGGTTATTAAAGACAAAGTGCAAGAACCTCGTCCTTTTGTCGTGTGGCTTGAGAAGACACAACATATTCCGACAAATGAGTTCTACAATTTAAAACGTAAGCAGCGTAGTGAATTGGTAAAAAGCCAGCTTGAGACTCAACCTGAAGTTCCTGGCTGGTTACGCAAACACTGGCAAAAAGAAACCGGTTTTGCATTCCCATCGGGACATACAATGTTTGCAGCGAGTTGGGCATTATTGGGTGTCGGGTTGTTATGGCCCCGCCGCCGCACCTGGACTATTGCATTATTATTGGTTTGGGCCACTGGTGTGATGGGGAGTCGATTGCTGCTTGGCATGCATTGGCCACGGGATTTAGTCGTAGCCACACTGATATCCTGGATATTGATAACATTAGCTACCTGGTTTGCTCAAAAGTTATGCGGCCCGTTATCTCCGCCTCCACAAGAAGCTGACGAAATAGCCGAACGAGACTCTGAAGCTTGAGTTTATTGATTTAATCCCCATTTCTTATGAATTGGATGCCGCTAATGGATTCCCCGAACAACCGGGAAATGGTAATTTATACCGTTAGAAAGCATTAGGGCATAATTTAGTCGTTGCGTAAGACCACATGACGGGAAGTAATGTGAAATATTTATTCATTTTCTTACTGGTGCTAGCGATTTTTGTGATTTCTGTCACTCTGGGCGCGCAAAACGATCAGGTAGTTAATTTTAACTATCTGCTGGCACAAGGCGAATACCGTGTCTCCACATTACTGGCGACTCTTTTTGCTGCGGGTTTTTTACTGGGCTGGGTGATTTGTGGCCTGTTCTGGTTGCGATTGCGTGTTTCACTTGCTCGTGCCGATCGCAAGATCAAACGTCTTGAGCAGCAAATCACTACAGATTCTGACGCCACCACTTTGGTTGTGCCGGCTGTGAAGGAATAACCTGCCATGCTGGAATTGTTGTTTCTGCTGTTGCCTATTGCCGCCGCCTACGGTTGGTATATGGGGCGCAGAAGCGCGCAGCAAGATAAGCAACAAGAAGCTAACCGTCTGTCGCGTGACTATGTGGCGGGGGTGAACTTCTTGCTGTCGAACCAGCAAGATAAAGCAGTTGATTTATTCCTTGATATGCTCAAGGAAGACACCAGCACCGTTGAGGCTCATCTCACGCTGGGTAACTTGTTCAGATCTCGTGGTGAAGTCGACCGCGCCATCCGTATTCATCAATCCTTAATGGAAAGTGCCTCGCTAACTTACGAACAACGTCTGTTGGCGGTACAACAACTGGGCCGCGATTATATGGCTGCCGGGTTGTATGACCGCGCCGAAGATATGTTCGTGCAACTGATTGATGAGACAGACTTTCGCATTGGTGCCTTGCAACAATTACTGCTTATCCACCAGGCAACCAGCGACTGGCAAAAAGCCATTGATGTGGCAGAGCGTCTGGTTAAACTTGGCAAAGACAAACAGCGTACCGAAATTGCTCACTTTTACTGTGAACAAGCTCTGCAATTGATGGGCAGCGACGATCTCGACCGTGCCATGTCACTGCTTAAGAAAGGGGCTGCCGCAGACAAAAATTGTGCGCGAATTTCTATCATGATGGGCCGTATTTTCATGGCGCGTAATGAATATGCCAAAGCTGTTGAGTCGCTCCAGCGCGTTATTGATCAAGACAGCGAATTAGTTAGCGAAACCCTGGAGATGCTACAGACTTGCTATTTGCAGTTAAACAAACCACAAGAGTGGGAAGCGTTCTTGAAACGTTGTGTTGAAGAGAATACTGGTGCGGGGGCAGAACTGATGCTGGCCGAGATCCTTGAACGCAAAGAAGGGTCTGAAGTCGCGCAGGTTTACATCAATCGCCAGCTCCAGCGTCATCCAACCATGCGTGTGTTCCATCGTCTGATGGATTATCACTTGCAAGAGGCGGAAGAAGGGCGTGCAAAAG
Organism: Buttiauxella sp. B2; assembly: GCF_006376615.1. Classification (GTDB taxonomy): domain Bacteria; phylum Pseudomonadota; class Gammaproteobacteria; order Enterobacterales; family Enterobacteriaceae; genus Buttiauxella. The sequence continues at coordinate 155,863 of NZ_VEXQ01000001.1, read as the reverse complement.
AAAGTTTGATGGTGCTGCGTGATATGGTTGGTGAACAAGTGCGTACCAAGCCGCGCTATCGTTGCCAAAAATGTGGTTTCACTGCATTTACGCTGTACTGGCATTGCCCATCTTGCCGGGCATGGTCAACGATTAAACCTATTCGCGGTCTGGACGGGCAATAGCGGTTAGTCAGGTATGATAATAAAAAAACGACATACTTTAGTTACAACATACTAATTAATTTAATTGCCACTTTATCTCAACTCCGAGTCGTTTGTGCCTTGCAAGGTGCAATGGCAACTGTAATTTTGAGTGTTCCCCGAGTAGAATGCTTGCCGTTTATCTCTTTGCGCCGCGTCGGTGCTCAACAGTCAGAAGGTTTAGCCATGAATTCAACTGCATCCTCCTCCTCCCGTGTTGCCACCGATTCTCCCATTGTCGTCGCACTTGATTATGATAATCGTGACAAAGCATTAGCGTTCATCGACCGCATTGATCCACGTGATTGCCGCCTGAAAGTAGGCAAAGAGATGTTTACTCTGTTCGGACCACAACTGGTACATGATATCCAGCAGCGCGGGTTTGATGTATTCCTTGATTTGAAATTTCACGATATCCCAAACACGACTGCGCGTGCCGTTGCAGCAGCTGCGGAACTGGGCGTATGGATGGTGAACGTTCATGCCAGCGGTGGGGCACGTATGATGGCAGCGGCGCGTGAAGCACTGCTTCCATTTGGCAAAGATGCACCACTTCTGATTGCAGTGACTGTGCTAACCAGCATGGAAGCCAGTGACTTATCCGATCTCGGTATCACGGTAACGCCTGCTGAATATGCTGAACGCTTGGCACGTTTGACACAAAATTGCGGGTTAGACGGTGTGGTTTGTTCTGCACATGAAGCTGTGCGATTTAAAAGTGAATTGGGCAAGGCATTTAAACTCGTTACCCCGGGGATTCGCCCTGCGGGAAGTGATGCAGGCGATCAGCGTCGCATCATGACGCCACAACAAGCGCAAATCGCTGGAGTGGACTTTATGGTAATTGGACGCCCGATCACCCAATCTGCAAATCCTGCCGAGACGTTGTGTGATATCCGTGAGTCATTACTTTCAGTTCAGCAGTAACAGGGGGCATGATGACAGACGATAACAGCCGCTTAGTTTACTCCACTGAAACAGGGCGAATTGATGAGGCGAAAGCGGAACCGGTTCGTCCAAAAGGTGATGGAGTGGTACGTATCCAACGCCAAACCAGTGGTCGTAAGGGCAAAGGGGTATGCCTAATCACTGGCATTGATGCAAGTGACGCTGAATTAGCGGCATTAGCTGCCGAGCTCAAGAAAAAATGTGGCTGTGGTGGTTCGCTAAAAGACGGTGTTATTGAGATTCAGGGCGACAAGCGCGATCTGATAAAATCTCTGCTTGAGTCGAAAGGTATGAAAGTGAAATTAGCAGGCGGTTGATTCGTTTGCTAAAAATAAAAGGCCACGGTGAAGATACCGTGGCTTTTTTATTTTGACTGCTGAAAGTCAGACCTGAATATTAAAACTATTTATAATTTGTTGAAGCGTTTTACGCTTTTGCAGGCATCTAGTTTTATTTGCTTACCTGATGGCCAATAATACCACCAACCGCGGCACCACCTACTGTACCCAAAGCGCTACCATTAGTTAAAACGGCGCCACCTACGGCACCTGCACCTGCGCCAATTGCGGTGTTGCGGTCACGTGTTGACCAGTTGGAACACGCGCTCAGAGACATAGCAACGGTCAGGGCCAGCACAACGGCGGCAACTTTTTTGTTATTTAAGGTCATAATATTTTCTCCTGAATTATTGATTCACGGGAATAAGTCTCCCCAAAAGTATAGTGGCTATTTGCCGACTTAAAAGAAGTTCCTGCAAAACTGCATGGCGATATAAGACCTAAAAGATAACACCAGTGATTATCACTTCCTGTTATATCGCTAATTAATATTCTAATTTCTATGGTAAATAACAACAGGTAAATAGTCTTAAAGGGCGGGCAGGATAATTCTGATAATAGAACTGCCTGCAATGAATGCAGACAGTTAAAAATAGGGCTATGCGATAGGAAATTGTTTAACGATATTCACCTGAACACCACTGTCCTGCAACTGCCGGGCAGAGCCTTCACTAAGACCGTCATCAGTGATTACTCGGTTAATGCGCGCGATAGGACCAAGAGTGTAGGGATGCATTGCGCCAAACTTGCTGCTGTCCGTCAGAACAATGGTCTCGCTGCCTTTTTCCAACACAGTATTGACTACATCGGCACGCATCATATCGCGACTGGTAAATCCGGTTTCAGGCAAAAAACCGTCAATACCGATGAATGCTTTGCTGAAATGCACTTGCTGGAGGAATTGGCGAGTCAAAGGTCCAACCATACTTTCGCTTTTCTTTTGGTAAATGCCGCCAAGCAACACCACTTCACAATCAGTATCTTTCAACAGATGGGCGATGTAACTGCTAACGGTAATTAGTGTTATCTTTTTCTGCTCGGCCAGAGCTCGCGCCAGCAGGGCATTACAGCTTCCATTTTCAATAAAGATCGTTTCACCGTCGTTGACTAACGTCGTAGCAAAATCAGCAAGTTGTCGTTTAAGTGAATAATTGTTCATCATTCGGGTTTCGACATCTTCGCTATCAAGTGGTACGGCATAACCGTGAGCACGTTTCAGATAACTCTTTTTCTCCAGCAGATTGAGATCCTGGCGAATAGTCACTTCTGAGACACCGGTTGTTTTAGCGAGATCGGCCACACTCATGCGGCCTTGATCAATCACCATCTGTAAAATTATTTGTTGTCTGGAGTTCATATCAGCCAATTATGCGGCGGCGCATGTAGCACCGCCGGGATTATCAAAGTGTATGTTCTGTACGGGCTATAATATCATCCTGAGCGTCTGGAGATAAGGCAGTAAAGAATGCAGAATAACCTGCTACTCGCACGACTAAGTCGCGATATTTATCAGGATGTTGTTTGGCATCTACCAGTGTTTCGCGGGAAACAATATTGTATTGCACATGCCAGCCTTTGTGCGCCTCAAAGAATGTGCGCAGCATAAGCATCAATTTTTCACGATCGCGCGGGTTATCGAGCGTTGCCGGATTCAGTTTCTGATTAAGCAAAACACCACCCAAAATTTTACTGGTTGGCAGTTTGCCCACAGAGCTTATTACCGCCGTTGGCCCAAGTCGGTCAGTCCCTGAAGCAGGGCTTGCGCCTTCGGCTAACGGAGTCGTTGCTTTACGGCCATCCGGCGTTGCCATTGTTGCTGCGCCAAAAGGGACGTTCGCTGAAATAGACGATGTGCCTGCGTAGTAAGTCCCACCGATAGGGCCGCGGCCGAAACGGGTATTGTGGTACTGCTTCAATTCATCGATGTAAGTTTGATAGGCGCGGGCCAGCAGCAAATCAACTTCGTCATCATCATTGCCGTATTTTGGCGCACTGTTAATCAAACGTTGGCGTAATTGTTCACCGGTCAAACCATCAAAATCATTAGCCAGAGCTTCGGCTAGCTGTTGTTGGCCGATAGTACTTTGCTCAAAGACCAGTTTTTTCACCGCAGCAAGGCTATTGCCGAGGTTGGCGATACCCACTTGTAGGCCGGAAACCCAGTCATATTTTGCGCCACCTTGTTTGATACTCTTACCGCGTTCGATGCAGTCATCCACCAGTGCAGAACAAAGAATATCATGGGCATTTTCTTCCAGAACGGTATCTACAACGCATTCGATTTCGATAGACTTTTGGGTGTAATAGCGAATCTGAGTATCCCAGGCGTCCATCACTTCATCAAACTGCGCGAAGTTGCCTGCGGACAATGCCTGTTTCTGTGGCAGGAAAATTTTACCGCTGGTTGCATCACGCCCATGTTCAAGCGCTGCCAGCATGACACGAGCAAAGTTGATGAAGCTCATGCCGGTGCAACGGTAGCCCCATTTGCCACCCACCGCAGTTTCGATACAACCAATGGCTGCGTAGTCATAGGCATCCTCGCGGCTTGCCCCGAGCTTGATAAACTCTTCGATGACGATTTCATCGTTATTAAACGCAGGCATACCGAAACCACAGCGGATAACCTGAACACAGGCATCCAGGAAGTCATTGCTCATTCCGGCGTGGTAACGCACGCTCAAATTTGGCTGTGTTGAACGTAACTGGCCGCAGGACTCCAGAATTGCATAAGAAAGTGGATTGACCGCATCGACGGCTTCACCATTTACCAGCATCTGGCCACCAATAGTTACGTTTTGATAAAGCGGGCTACCTGCAGAAGCTTTGGAGTGAGAACCTGAGCGAATTTTGTTAACTTCCAGCAGTTTCAACCAGCAACTTTGCAGTAACTCGATAGCCTGATCACGTCCAAGAGTTTGCTCAAGCTCGACATCACGGCGATACCACGGATAAAGATATTGGTCGAGGCGACCAAAAGAAACTGAGTGCCCGTTTGATTCAATCTGCAACACTAGCTGTATGAAGTAGCTTAACTGCAAAGCCTGCCAGAAAGAGGTCGGTTTATGGTGAGCGATATGTTCGCAGTTTTCCGCAATCGCCAGTAACTCATCACGACGTGTGACGCGTTTTTCGCTGGATGCCATTTCTTTGGCGAGTGCAGCGTACCGTAGTATATGGTCGCTCAACGCAACAAACGTAATATCAATAGCTTTAAGGAACTGCTCTTTATGCAGGTCTTCCCAGTCAGTAAGCTGAAGACGAGAGCGGCGCTCAGCTACTTTTGCACGCAAACCATCAAGGCCTAAATCCAGTAGCAAAGGGAAGTTAACCGCAAGATGCGCATCTCCAGAAGTCATGTTCCCTTCGGCTTTAATGATGCCACTTGCCAGCAACTCTTTTTGCTCATCGGTGAACATGCCGTAGCAACGATCTTGCACAGTTTGTCCACGCCACCAAGGGCAAATCTCATGCATTACGGCTTTGTCTGCGTCAGAAATTGAGAAACCAGCACCAGGTCTATCGCCCAACTCATCAATCTCGGTTTCAATCCAGCCAACGGTATATTCAGGGAAGAAAGGTGCACCACGAACATGGCTTGCCTGGTTACCAACGATCATTTCATCGTGTTTAATCCAGATGGTTCGCTCAGCGAGGTGGTGGGCGAGGGCAAGCGCACGGCGTACCGGTAACGGTTTGTCCTGATGCTGCTGATAAATGGCCGTGTAATGTTGCGCGCGCTCAGTACAAACTGGTGGCTTAACGATATGAATCAATGCTTCTTTATGATCTTTGATTCTTTGGCTCAGCGTGTTCAAATTCAGTTGTGTCATCGGTTTATCCTCTTATCCATGCGGTCATCCCTTTTTGGCTTGCATACTGCTCAGCAAATTGCAGCAGTTCTGGCGCATCAAGGGGTTGGTGCGCAGCCAGATAAGGGAGATTCAGGAGTTTGTATTTGTTGATACCTAAGGTGTGGTAAGGCAAAAAATGAATCGCTTTCGCGCCAATTTCATCGGCGGCAAAATCGCTGATCGCGCGAATAGATTGCTCGTCAGCATTAAAATCTGGGATTAGCGGCACTCGAATGGTCATTTCTACATTACGTGCTGCAAGTTTTCGGAAGTTATCCAGAACGCGCTCAGCGCTTCCGTCAGTCCACTGTTTGAAGCGTTGTGCGTCGACATGTTTGAGGTCGGCGAGCAGTAAATCGAGGTGTTCGATGGACGGTTCGATATATTTCCATGGCACATGAAGGCATGACTCGACTGCAGTATGAATACCTGCCTCTTTGCTTTTTCTCAGCAATTGCTCGGCAACATCAGGCTGCATAAAGGGTTCACCACCTGAAAGCGTAATGCCGCCACTACTGCGGTCATAAAACGGCTTATCGCGTAAAACTTTTTGCATGATGGCATCAACGCTTTGGGTTTCACCACACACGCTTAATGCCTGAGTAGGGCAACAATCTTTCAATGTGGTCATATCCGCGGGCATTAATTTCTCACGAGCGATAACCAAAGCGCCGTCAATGCGGCTAATCGCGTGTGGGGTAACCTGCGGGCAAAGCTCGCAGCCTGCAAGGCATAAACGCTCATCAAACAACACATCCTGGTCACGTGCGCGGCTCTCTGGATTCTGGCACCAGCGACAGCCAAGTGAGCAGCCTTTAAGGAACACCACTGTACGGATACCCGGGCCATCATGTGTTGAGTATCGTTGGATATTAAATAGCATAAGTCCGCCCTTATCTTCTGTTCGTAAATTAGATTACTTTCGAATGAAAGTTTTATTGATTTTGATCAGATAAAGGACAGACAGTGGCGTTATCATGTCGGCAATGAGATACACAACAAATCTGGAGAAATTATGGAACTGTATTTAGACACTGCTGATGTTGCCGCAGTTAAGCGCCTGGCTCGAGTTCTACCTTTGCAAGGCGTAACAACTAATCCATCAATTGTGGCGAAAGCGGGTATTTCGTTGTGGGAAGTACTCCCCGCGCTGCAAGATGCATTGGGCGGGGAGGGCAAACTGTTTGCTCAGGTTATTGCAGCGCAAGCTGATGAGATGGTCAAAGAAGCTGAACTGTTGGTGCAACGCGTACCGGGCCTGGTAGTGAAAGTTCCTTGCACGGTTGAAGGTTTGGCAGCCATGAAACAATTGAAAGTGCTGGGAATTCCAACACTCGGCACCGCCGTATACGGTGCAACACAAGGTTTGCTCGCGGCATTAGCTGGTGCGGAATATGTGGCACCATACGTCAATCGTCTGGATGCGCAGGGCGGAGATGGCATTCAAATGGTGCAGGATTTACAGCAATTGCTGACGCTGCATGTCCCGCAATCAAAAGTGCTTGCCGCCAGTTTCCGCACACCTCATCAGGCAATGTCATGCTTGTTGGCAGGTTGTGAAGCGATAACGTTACCTGTTGATGTCACCGAACAACTGTTAACCACCCCAGCCGTCAGTGCTGCAATTGCGACTTTTGAGAAAGACTGGCAGGGTGCATTCGGTTCACTAACTTTGTAGCGCGAAGGTTTTAAATAGCGCCGATTTGCACCGACGTTAAATTTAAATCTCCCATGGCGACTTTTGCAGATCGCCTTTTTTACTTTCTTCGCCAGCGGCGAGGTTAAGTAATTCTGCTTTTAAAATTTCCAGATTATTAATGGCGGATGCATGATCGCCTCCCACCAAAATATCCAGCACAGTATCAATGCGTTTTGCGAGTTGCAGAAGGTCCACTGAAGGCATAGTGCATCCTGTTTTCAGTTAAAAAGTTGCTTTCATAATGTAAAAAAATATGATGAAAGAGAAGCCGCGGGTGTGCTTTATTCGCTTTATCCATCAATCAATTATCGAACAATATATAAGTAATCATTATTAAATGCTCAAGTGCATTCATACCATTGCGGTAGTGAATTAGTCTGATCCTGCGTGTAACGCACTTTCATAACATGAGGATAAGATAATGACAGTAATTAACCAACCAACCTGTAAATTGTTTACGGATTCTGCACGATTCACCCAGTTGTCGGGCTATTACGAAGCAGAGCGTCGTACGGTATGGATGATGTTAAGAGCGCAACCTCGTCCATGCTTCAATCACAAACTGATCGAAGAAATCATGAACCTGCGGTATCTGGTTCAAAAAGAGGGGTTTGCAGTAGATTTTTGGGTGACCGGTTCACTTGTGCAAGGAATGTATAATACCGGTGGAGATCTTGGTTTTTTTGTTGAATCAATACAACAAGGTAAACGCGAAGCGCTTCGTGCTTATGCGCGAGCTTGTGTTGATTGCGTCCATGCTGCATCCCGTGGATTTGATAGTGGTGCCATAAGCCTTGCGATGGTCGAAGGCAGTGCACTAGGCGGGGGATTTGAAGCCGCATTGGCACACCATTTTGTTTTGGCACAAAGGGATGCTCGTCTCGGGTTCCCTGAAATTGCTTTTAATTTGTTTCCCGGAATGGGGGCTTATTCACTGGTTGCACGCCGTTCAGGCATGAAACTGGCCGAGGAGCTGATTTATAAAGGGGAGTCACATACAGCAGAGTGGCACGAGCAATTTGGCCTTGTGGATCAGCTTTTTGAACCGGGCCAGGGTTACATCGCGACACGAACCTTCATTGATACCTTACAACCTAAACTTAATGGTGTTCGCGCCATGCTGCGTGCACGTCAACGTGTTCTCCAGTTACCGCGAGCGGAACTTATGGATATCACCGAAGACTGGGTTGACGCTGCTTTTTGTCTTGAAGATAAGGATATTGCTTATATGGAAAGGTTAGTCCTTTTGCAAACCCGACATTCTTCGACGGCTTTGCGTAAAGCCAGTTAACGCGCTGTTCATACTTTAATTTAGCTTTAATCAACTTGACGCCTTGTTAGTAAGAAAGGCGTCTTTCCTAACGGGGTGACGAGCCGGATTTCCGGATTAGCTCAAGAAACATCTGGAGAATAGGTGAAGTATTTTGTTTAACGTAGGCAATAGCAATACCCATAGACAGCCGATTTGGCTCTTCCTTAAGCTTGCGGAAAATAACACCTTGCCTCTTGATTCGCTGTAAAGAGGATGGAACCAGAGCCATCCCTTTTCCTTCGGCAATCAGACCCAACATGATGTGATGGTCTGGCGGTTCCGGAATAGCATTAATTCTAAAATCGATGCGATTGAAAAATTCCTGACAGTGATCATAGAAACCGGGATTTAATCGCCGGTGAAACCAAAATATAGGTTCATCACAAAGATCTTTGAAACTAATACTGCGCTTTTGTGCGAGTCGATGTGTGGATGGCATAGCCACGACAAGTGGATCGTCGATAATTTTCTCTACCGCTAAATCCTGAGTCTCAGTATGTAACCCGATAAAAGCGGCGTCCATCGTTCCGTTCTTCACTTCGCGAACAAGATTAATCGAATAATGCCCTCTGGTGAGAAACTGCCAGCCTGGATAGCGTTGGTGCAGATCCTCTATCACATCGGGTATCGCACTTCGTTCGAAAACAGTGGTGTAGCCTACAACAAACTTCCCACTATCAATTCCCCGCGTTGCTCGAGCTACTTCAATCGCTTTTTCTACCTGAAGCAGCGTTTGTTTAACCTCGGGTAAGAATGCCATGCCCGCTTCGGTCAACGTCACACCTGTTTTGCTGCGAATAAATAACTGCACGCCAAGCTGGTCTTCTAGTTGTTGAATTTGCCTGCTCAACGGTGGCTGAGAAATATGCAGCCGTAATGCGGCACGGCTGAAATTGAGTTCTTCACTCACAGCAAGAAAATAACGGAGTTGTCGCAGATCGATGGATTCATTCATACCAAAAAGGTATCACAAAAAGGGTATTGGATGCATTGCAGCGCAAAATTTAGAGTGAGTTCACCAGCAATGAAAACACCTTTTCTAAGGAATTAAAAATGGACAACGAACGCTATACACGAGGCCTTGCGAAGCTAAAAGAGATTGATGGTCATGGTGGTGAACATGTCATTGAGAGCTTGCGCGATATCGCACCGGATTTTGCGCGGTTGCTTATTGAGTTTCCATTTGGTGACATCTACTCAAGACCGGGACTTGATTTAAAGACCAGAGAGCTTGCGGTAGTCGCTTCATTGACCTCACTAGGAAATGCGCTGCCTCAGCTCAAAGTGCACATACAAGGGGCCCTCAACGTCGGCTGTTCTGAACAAGAGATAATTGAAGTGATGATGCAAATGGCGGTCTATGCGGGTTTCCCTGCGGCTCTTAACGGACTATTTGCTGCCAGGGAGGTTTTTGCTCAAGGCAAATAGCCAGGTTTCCCTGGCTATTCAATAGCTAACGTGCAGTCCGTGCTTGATAACGCTTTAACCAACGTTCGAATACAGCTGCGGGCATGGGTTTGGCAAATAAATAACCTTGCCGTTCGTTGACGCCATTCTTGGTAAGAAAGGCGTCTTCTTTCTGGTTTTCAACCCCTTCGGCAATCACTTGTAAATTCAGCGCCTGCGCAACTGCGACAATGGCGCGCACCAGTGATTGTGATACCGATTGTTTATGAATATCACGCACGAAACTTTGGTCGAGCTTAATCGCATCGATCGGGAAGCGAGCAAGTTGAGAAAGTGAAGAATATCCCGTCCCGAAGTCATCCAAATGTACTTGTGCACCCAGGCGGCTGAATTGCTGAATAACCGAAAGCGCGAGTTCCTCGTTTTCAATCAGGCAGCTTTCTGTTAGCTCAACATCAATTGGGCAGTATTCAAAGTTGAGATCTTTCAGGGCTTGTTTTAGGTCACTGAAGATTGTTTGGTCGGCTAACTGGCGGGCAGACACGTTTACTGCAACGCGTAAATTGATGCCTTTGTCGCGCCATTTCGCAACCTGCTGAACCACGCTTAGCATCACCCAGCGTCCAAGTGGAACGATTAATCCAGACTCTTCCGCGTAAGAGATAAAATCCAGAGGAGGGATCAGCCCGCGCTCTGGCGATTGCCAACGAACCAGCGCTTCAAGGCTTCTGACTTCACCACGCCAGGTCATTTTTGGTTGATAGTGAATTACCAGCTGATCGTTTTCTAACGCTTTACGCAAGTTCGTATCGAGCCACAAATATTCAAATACACGCTGATTCATTTCAGGAGAAAAGACGCAAAACTTGCCGCGACCACTCTCTTTGGCGGTATACATTGCAGTATCCGCATTTCGGATAACACTTTCCCTGTCTTCACCATGTTGCGGAGCCAGTGAAATACCTAATGAACAGCCGGTATAAACTTCAATTAAACCAATACGGAAAGGTAGTTTAAGGCGGGTAAGAATCCGTGACGACATGGCTTCGAGCGTAGCCTGCGAAGTATCGGTCGCTAACACAATAAACTCATCACCGCCGAGGCGCGCCAGAATCTGGCCTTCATCAAGACAACTCAGAATGGCCAACGACACCGCTTGCAATAGCTGGTCGCCGAACATATGTCCGTAGGCATCATTCACTTTTTTAAAGTTATCTAGATCGAGATAAACAATACCCACTTGAGTTTCACCGCGATTATCAATTGCCGCAGTAATTAAATCATTGATGGCATTGCGATTGGGTAGGCCAGTAATAGTGTCAGTATTTGCCAGTACGCGCAGGCGTTCCTGAGCTCGGCGTTCTTCGGTGATGTCAGTGCCGGAGCAAATCAGATAAATTTCGTTTTTGCCGCTGCCACTGTGGACGAATTTATTGCGAAACAAAAACAGCCGCTGCCCCTTGCAGGTTTTTATCCAGCGTTCGACTTCATAAGAATTCCCGTTACGAAAGAAGCCGCTAATGTTTCGCTTTGACGCAGCGGCTTCGCTACGACTCATAAACAATTTAAAGACGTTCTGACCAATAACTTCTTGCTCTTTCAGACCGGTATATTCTTCACTCAACCGGTTGAAGCGTTGTATGTTTCCAAGTTTGTCCAGAATAACAATAACCGAGTTAGCTTCTGATACCACTTGTTCAGCAAACGACAGCCCTTGCACCAAATCGCGGGCGACGGAGGGAGTGTCGTTCCAGGCTGATGCTGAGCCTGCCCACTCCTTTTTTGATACTTTGCGTCCTACCAAATGTACCGAGACTTCACTGCCAAACAGTGAAATCGACATAGTGACGCTTGACGTAATGACTGTCATCAGCCGGATTAGCTCTGCCTGCTCAGGCTCAAGAGCGATTACTTGGATAATATCCGAACTTTCGCTGGCGGCCAGCTGCAGAGCGTTGCTGTCGCCAGGCAAACGCCAATACGGGCTGGTTGTCCCTAAATAACGGTAGAGCAGATTCTGCTCCAAATCGTCTTTCATGCTCTCTCCTGAACCGGGGCCGACATAGCGTGTCAGTCTGGTATTTATATTAGCAATATTTAAAGCGACAACCGTGAGTTAAAGACATTGTTTTTGCACAAGATGTGAGAAATCTGAATATTCACAGATAGATTGGCAGTTTTTCGTGATTTATAGCAAGGATAAAAATAGTTATAACGGCTAATCAGTTCCTCGATGTGACTATTGCCCTTTAAATCCTGTTGGCAATGAAGTAAAAAAAAAGCTGAACATGACGGTTCAGCTTTTTAACGTTTACTTTCTAGCTCGCCGTCAGATTGCCGGACGCGCTATCACGCTACGGGTTTCCATACGAACCTCAGCGATAGTCACATCAATTACATCAGTCACTTTGAAGACGACTTCGCCCTTGATTTGCACTGTGCCATTTTCCTGGCTGCAAACCAATTCATCACGTACCGCATGCAGGAACGGAGCAGGGATAAAGGCTACTGCACCATTTTCAACCAGACGCACACGCATCCCACCACGGCTAACATCAATGATTTCAGCCGCAAAGCGAGCATCCGTCCCGGGTTTGTCTTTCAGGAAGCGAGCATATAACCAGTCACCAACATCACGTTCCGCCATGCGATTCAGACGACGACGTTCTGCCATCTGCACTGTGATTTCATCTTGCGGACGTGTCGCGGTTTCACCCTTGATTATCGCTTTCAACAGACGATGGTTGATCATATCGCCGTATTTACGAATAGGTGAAGTCCAGGTCGCATAAGCTTCCAGGCCAAGGCCGTAATGCGGGCCTGGTTCAGTGCTAATTTCAGCGAACGATTGATAACGACGAATTCGGGTATCAAGAAAACCGGTCGGTTGGGCATCGAGTTCGCGGCGCAGTTTGCAGAAACCGTTAAGCGTCAGAACTTCTTGTGCATCCACATCAAGGCCATGGCCCTGGAGCATTGTGGCAAGTTGCTCAATGTTTGCAGGGTCAAAACCGGTATGGACGTTATAAACGCCGAAGCCCAGTTTTTCACGTAACACAATGGCAGCACAAACGTTCGCGGCAATCATTGATTCTTCAACAATGCGGTTTGCGATGCGGCGAGGTTCTGCAACAATATCCAGCACTTCGCCTTTCTCACCCAATACGAAGCGGTAATCAGGACGATCTTTGAATACCAGTGCGTGGGTACGACGCCAGTCGGCACGGCTCAGACAAACGCGTTCCAGCAAGCGGATTTGCTTAGCAATCGCTTCACTTGGTGGCTGCCAGTCGCTTTTTCCTTCCAACCAGTCGGAAATATTGTCATACGCCAGTTTGGCTTTTGACTCGATGGTCGCCACGAAGAAGTTAATTCCATCTTCAATAGTGCCGTCTTGCGCAATAGTCATGCGACATGCGACTACCGGACGCGTTACGTTGGGACGCAGGGAGCACAAATCGTCAGACAACTCGCGCGGCAACATCGGAATATTAAAGCCGGGCAGGTAGTTGGTGAATGCGCGAACTTTCGCGATATCGTCAAGCTTGCTGCCTTCGGCAATCCAGGCAGTAGGGTCGGCGATGGCCACCGTCAATTGCAGCTTGCCATCGGCAAGTTCTTCAACGTACAGAGCATCATCCATATCTTCGGTACTGGCGCTGTCAATGGTAACGAAATCCAGGGCAGTTAAATCTTCACGCACCAGACCTTCATCCAACATTTCAGTCGCCACACCATTAGGCGCTTCACGCTCGAGATTATGGCGTGACAGTGTCACCCACCATGGTGCAAGGTGATCGTCACCAAAGGTGATGAATTGGGTTAATTCAGCGTAGAAACCGCGGTCACCTTTCAGCGGGTGGCGTTTCATTTCAGCGACGGCCCAATCTCCATTCTGGAAATCATGGGTGACGTTACGGTCAGCACGGCACTGGATAGCATCTCTTAATAATGGATGATCCGGGACAATAGACAGGCGGTCATCTTTACGCTGTATACGGCCAACAAACCGGTTCAGGAACGGTTCGATAAGCTCTTCTGGCTCAGCGGTTTCTCGGTCCTTGTCGGTATGAATCACCGCGCTCACGCGGTCACCGTGCATCACTTTTTTCATCTGCGGCGGTGGAATGAAGTAACTTTTTTGAGCATCCACTTCTAGGAAGCCAAAGCCTTTTTCCGTGCCTTTAACCACGCCTTCAATGCGCGGAGTTTGGGAATGCAGTTGCTGTTTAAGCTGCGCGAGCAGCGGGTTATCCTGGAACATGTTTTTTAGTTTTCGTGGCCAAAAGAGCGGCTGACAGTTTTACGCGAATCCACCCTTTGCGGCAAGCGCTGTTTGCCGTAAAAATGCGGGAGTTACGATACCCGGCTGGTGTTTCCCAACCCGATTTTCAATCGATTTAGCCAACCATACAGCCCTGAACTTACCATGAGCTGCAATGCTTCGTTCTCTGTAAAACCCTGTTCGAATAGGGGTTGAAGTTGGGCCGCACTAAAACTGCCCGGAGCACGGGTCAGCACACGTACTGCCTGGATAACAGCCCGTTCTCGAGGATGGTTATGACTCCACGCCTGCAGCGCTCTTTCACCATTACGTATGGCCTCGGGTAAACCGCTTTCACCATGCCATGCGTTGGCAAAATCGGTGAAGCAACCTACGCTGCCATTGATGCGTGCCGTTAACAAACCCACAAGAATGTGATCGTGACTCGCCTGAGCCGTGTGCGGGAGCAATAAATGGGTCAAATTGCTGAGAGCGGAAAGCACCGAGGTATTATGAACCAGCAGCCAACTCATATCCTGTAAGACATGTTGAGTTTGGCTAATGTTTAGTACTTCAAGCTGGTCAGTATTGGCGTAGCGTTGTTCTACTGCGGGCAAGCCTGCTTGCCATTGAGAATCTCCTTCAAGGAATAACTCGGCGTTGGCATCTTGTTGTGCATGAAGACCCGGAAGCCAGCGTGCAGGTAACCCTTGAAGCGCCTGGAATACGGCAATCACGCGAGACTGAAAGCCGATAAATCCAATCAATTGGTTAAACGTCACAATGTCATTGACTGAGAGCGCGACTTCATCAAGCTGCTGACGCGAAACATCGTCAATGAGAGTCGGTTGGCTGGCTAATTGACGGGCGTATTGGGTTATTTGCGTCAGGCGGCGATTGCTCTCACGGGAAGAATCCGGACCTGGTTGGGGAGCTAGCCGTGCAGCATAGTGATTGCACAATCGCTGAACGCCGAAAACTTGCGCCACCGTGAGTGCTGTACTCAGGCGGTCATAGCTGCTCAGTGTGTGTAAGCGGGTCACAGCGCTATTATCCGGCAACAAGCATTCAGATACATTTCGTGCAGCCGAAAGCCAGGCCGCTTCAACGCAGAGTTGTTCTGTGCTGAGTTCTAAGTCGAGTAAAAACCGGTCTTCGAGAAATGCTGCCTCGGGTACTAACGGTAACACGACGGCATCACTGCGACTGGATTGAGTTTCATGATACCAGTGGCCTTTGCCAGAAATTCGGCGTTGTTCCATGGTCGTTCCTTGGTAAAAGAGTTTACAAGCCCGGAGAAAACACCAGACGGCCTGGTTTGCTGCTTTATCCTGGCGTAACCATGGAGGGTGACAAAAGAATGATAGGTGATAACAAATATCAGAAAGCTATAACCGTGCCTCTCTCCATCATCCTGCAAGCTGCAGAGGTGTTGGCTGCACTCGAATGCTAATGGATATAGAAAAGGAACAACATGGGGCAGGAGGCAAAGCAGGAGGGAGTATGGGGCAGGTGGTTACCCACCCCACAAAGAACCGAATTAGTCTTTCAGTTCCAGTTCGTTCATTGCAGCGATGCTGAAACCGCCGTCGACGTGCAGAACTTCACCAGAAACACCGGCAGACAGGTCTGAACACAAGAACGCAGCGGAATTACCCACATCTTCAATTGTCACAGTGCGACGAATCGGGGTAACCGCTTCGCAATGTGCCAGCATTTTACGGAAATCTTTAATGCCAGAAGCTGCCAAAGTACGGATTGGACCCGCAGAAATGGCGTTCACACGCACACCTTCTGGACCCATCGCATTCGCCATATAACGCACGTTAGCTTCCAGAGACGCTTTAGCCAGACCCATAACGTTATAGTTAGGGATTGCGCGCTCAGCACCCAGATAAGACAGAGTCAGCAGAGCAGAACCAGGATTGAGCATTTCACGGCAAACTTTTGCCATCGCAACAAAGCTGTAAGAGCTAATGTCGTGAGCGATTTTAAAGCCTTCACGGGTAACGGCATTGACGTAGTCGCCATCTAACTGGTCGCCAGGCGCGAAACCGATAGAGTGAACGAAACCGTCAAACTTCGGCCAGCTTTTCGCAAGCTCAGCAAACATCGCGTCGATACTTGCGTCTTCTGCCACGTCGCACGGCAGAACCAGGCTTGAACCCAGGTCTGCAGCAAAACCTTCAACACGGCCTTTCAGTTTTTCATTCTGGTAAGTGAAAGCCAGTTCAGCACCTTCGCGGTGCATAGCCTGTGCGATACCGTAGGCAATGGAGAGTTTACTGGCGACGCCAGTGATCAGAATGCGCTTACCGGTAAGAAAACCCATAGCTTTGAATCCTTATAGTTTCTGCTAATTTTATGACTTGATAATCATTCGGTTACGATTGATTAGTCACAATTTTTCAACACGAAATTGAAATTATATCCCACTCCGCGTCTGTTGTGTCACGTTATTTTTCTGACTGCGATTGACTGGTTATCACGTCGCCAGAGGTCTGAACAGCTATGATCGATTTTTGAGACTACTATTTGTCCGATAGTTATGTGCACACCATTCACTATTTTGGAGCAAAATGATGAAAATTTCGGTTGAATCACACGTTAAAGCACCGATAGCAAAGGTTTGGCAAACCTATATCAATCCTGAAGATGTTAAGCAATGGAACACTGCTTCACCTGACTGGCACACCCCAACGGCTGCAGCCGATTTCAGAGAAGGTGGGGAGTTTTCATTTCGTATGGAAGCCAAAGACGGCAGCATGGGTTTTGATTTTGCAGGTGTATATACACATATCGTTCCCAATAAACTGATTGAATACACATTTGGCGACCGTGAAGCGAAGGTCGAGTTTTCACAGGAAGATATCGGTGTGAAAGTTTATTTGGAATTTGATCCTGATAATCAATATCCCATCGAGCATCAAAAGAATGGTTGGCAGGCAATTCTGGATAACTTTGCGCGTTATACGGAGGAGAAGAAATAGGGGGGATGTTGGGCGGCGAGTAATGAAGTACCGCCCGTTTTTATTGCTAAATCTACCGATCTTTCCGCCACGCATCCGCAGTCAAAGCTTCGCCAAAATGACTGTTAATCAAACGCTTAGTCAGGTCATGTAACGGAGATGCGAGCACATCTGCCGTGCTTCCACGTTCAACAATTTCACCTTGATGCATCACCATCACTTGGTCGCTGATGTGCTTCATCATGCCAATGTGTTGTGTCACATAAATATAAGCAATGCCCTGTTTTTCCTGTAGTTCTAACATCAGGTTAATCAGTTGCGAACGCATGGACATATCAAGAGAGGCCAGCGCTTCATCGGCAATTATCACCTTCGGTCGCAGAATTAACGCACGCGCAAGTCCTAGACGCTGTTTTTGTCCTGGGGCAAGCATATGCGGATAATAACTGGCGTGGTCGGGAAGCAACCCCACCATTCTTAACGTCTCAACAATCTGCTTCTGGCGTGCTTCCGGCTCAAGGTCGGTATTCAGGCGCAACGGGAAATCCAGGATCTGGGAAATACGTTGGCGAGGATTAAGTGAAGTGCTGGGATCCTGGAAAATCATCCGAATATGCTGGCTTCGGTAAGTATAATCGCCGTAATGCAACAAATGGTCGTTAATCACCACTTCGCCTGTTGTCGGTTCGACCATTCCCGCCAGCATTTTTGCAAGCGTAGATTTACCTGAGCCGTTTTCACCAATAATAGCCAGCGTCTGTTTTTCACGTAATGTGAAACTCAGCGGTTTCACCGCGTCAACATGTTGGCGACGAAACATACCCGTCCGGTAACGAAACGTTTTACTTAAATTACGAACTTCGAGCAGCGTTTCGACCATTAATGGCTCTCCATATTCAGCGGGAAGTGGCAGGCATAAAGATGGTTTTTGGCCCCCACCAGGCGCGGTGTTTCGATACATTCACGCTGCGCATAAGGACAACGCGGCCCGAGTCGGCAACCCATCGGCAATTGTTCCAGCAAAGGAATTGCACCAGGCATGGTGTTCAGACGGCTTTTGTGAGGCATTGGGCTGCCAAAGTCCGGGATCGCACGGATCAGTGCCTGGGTATATGGGTGATGGGGCGTTGCTATTAGTTCTTCACTGGTTGCGCTTTCTACGGTTTGCCCACAGTACATCACATTAATTTTATCGGCCCACTGGCTTAGCATCTGCAAGTCGTGGCTGATGAGCAAAATGGTGGTGTTGTTGTACTGGTTAAGCCGCGTCAGCAATTTGAAAATTTGTAATTGTGTGGTCGGTTCCATGGCGTTGGTTGGCTCATCGGCTATCAACAAACGCGGTTGGTTAGCCAGCGCAATGGCTATCATTACCTTCTGACATTCACCGTCAGTGAGTTCATATGGATAACTGCGCATCGCGTCTTTATGATCTTTAATCCCGACACGGTGCAAGAGCTCAATCGCACGGCGTTTTCGCCAGCCAAAACGCTTCCACCAGCGGCCTTTGTAGGTCCAGCCAGGAATATTTTGCATGAGCTGACGGCCGACACGTTCTGATGGATCAAGACACGACTGCGGTTCCTGAAAAATCATTGACACGTTATGGCCCACCAGACGCCGCCGTTCACGGCCACTCAAACGCAGCAGGTCAATATCGTCAAAGCGCATACGGTCTGCAGTGACGCGCCAGTTATCTTTCGTCACGCCACAAATAGCTTTAGCAATCAGGCTTTTTCCTGAACCCGACTCCCCAACCAGACCGCGAATTTCCCCTTCATTCAGGGTCATGCTGACGCGGTCAACGGCTTTAACCCAACCTTCGGACGTCATAAATTCGATGGTCAGGTTTCGAATATCAAGTAATGGCATTATTGCACCCCCGCATTGATTGCGCGGCGTAAACCGTCGCCCAGCAGGTTAACCAGCAATACACTGGTCATGATAGCAACACCGGGCAGCATGACCGTCCACGGAGCCACATAAATCAACTCTAGTGCATCGCCTAACATTGCACCCCATTCTGGCGATGGGAGCTGGGCGCCCAAATCCAGAAAACCCAGTGCGGCAATATCAAGAATTGCCATCGACAGGGCGCGAGTGATTTCAGTCACCAGAATTGCCGCAGTATTCGGCATCACCGCAAACCACAGAATATTGAGTGTTGACGCACCATCCAGGCGGGCAGCGATAACATAATCTTTATCCAGCTCATCATGCACTGCGCTATAAACTGAACGCACCATGCGAGGGAGCAGCGCCAGCCAAACAGCAAACATAGCGTGAACCAAATGTGGTCCGACAAACGCGACGACGATAATTGCCAGCAACAGGGAAGGAATAGATAAAAGTGTATCGAGGATGTGATTGAGTACCGCAGAGCGCAAGCCGTGAGTAGAGCCAGCAAACACGCCCAGAATAATACCGAAAATCGCAGCGGCCAGTGTTACGACAAACGCACCGCCTACCGTTGGGGCCGCACCACTTAATAAACGGCTTAAAACGTCACGTCCCAGATCATCTGTGCCCAGGAAGAACGAGACATCACCATAGCGTGACCACGAAGGCGGTAACAATTGATAACCGAGGAATTGCTGGTCGATACCATATGGAGCAAAGACGCTACCAAACACGCATAGCAGTACTAAAGCCCCGCAACCGTACAGGCCAATCATCGCCGTTGTGTCGCCGTAAAATTTCTGCCAGGTCAGGCGTAGTGTGCTCGGCGGGCGCTTCTCGCGATAGACGCTATCGTAGGGCATACCATTCCTTATGTGTCAGTGGGTTTGCCATCGCACCCAAAATATCGGAGATAACGTTCACGATAATAACCAATGAACCGATGACCATCACACCCGCAGAAATCGCCGTGTAGTCTTGTTGACGGATGGCATTAATCAGCCAGCGTCCAAGTCCTGGCCAGCTGAACACCACTTCGGTGATCATTGCCAGCGTTAGCATGGTTGAGAATTGCAGGCCGAGGCGCGGAATAACTGGTGGTAGCGCGTTATGCAGCACATGGCGATGAAGAATAGTCAGACGAGATAAACCGCGTGTTGCCGCAGCTTTAATATAATTTTGGTCAAACACATCAATGGTGCTGATTCGCATCAAACGAATCACTTCGGTTGTTGGTGCTACCGCAAGGGTGACCACGGGTAAAACCATATGCCGCAGCACACTCATTATCATCTCATCGCGATAAGGGGAGTCCGACAGCCAGGCATCAACCAGCGCGAAACCCGTCACCGATTTCACTTCATAAAGCAAATCAAAGCGCCCGGAAACCGGCAACCAGCCTAAGGTCAGTGAGAAAAACATGGTCAGTAGCAGTGCGAACCAGAAAACCGGAATTGAAAACCCCACTAATGCCAGCGCACTGATGAGTTTGTCTTGCCACTTGTTGCGCATAATTCCGGCCAGCATTCCCACTGGAATACCGACTATTAACGCCAGGCCAAACGCCAACAGACACAATTCCATGGTGGCGGGGAACACAATGCGCAACTGTTCGTTAATTGACTGGCCGTTAATACTTGATACGCCAAAGTCCCAGTGCAGAACACCTTCAAACCAAAATACCAGGGCATTCCAAAACGACGCGCCTTGCAGCGGTGCGTGAGGGGTAAAATAATTGAGACTAAAGCTGATAAAGGCCAGGAAAAACAGTGTTACCAGCAACAACAGCAAGCGGCGCAAGGTGTAAATAATCATGGTTTTTTCACCTCAACATGTTCACGGGAAACCCCTGCAAACGATGCGTTACCAAACGGACTTAGCACCAGTCCTTTAATATCGTAGCGATAGGCTTGCAGGCGCAGCGATGATGCCAGCGGCAGTACCGGCAACTCTTTAGCCAGAATATCCTGAGCCTCACGATAAGCCTCGATGCGCGACGCCAGTTGCTGAGAAGACAACGCTTTTTGTAGCACTTCATCAAATTTAGGATCACACCAGCGAGCATAGTTGGTCTGCGAACGAATCGCGGCACAACTTAGCATTGGGCGGAAGAAACTGTCAGGGTCGTTGCTGTCTGTCGCCCAGCCTGCCAGTGTTAAATCATGGGTCATATCCATCAAGCGCGCCTCCTGGAAGCGGCCTTCAACCGGTACGATAATGACCTTCACACCAATTTGTGCCATATCAGCCTGGATAAGTTCTGCTGTTTTCAACGGGCTTGGATTCCATGCCTCAGAACTGGTTGGTACCCATAAACGCAATACCAGATTATTAAGCCCCAGTGCTTTTAGTTGCTGGCGTGCTTTTTCTGGATTGTATTCAGTAATTTTAGCGTCACTGTCATAGGCCCATGATGCCCGCGGTAAAATAGAAGCAGCCGTTTCTGCTGTGCCGTAATAAATCGACTGCATAAGGCGTTGATTATTAATCGCCAGTGCCAGCGCGTGGCGCACAGCAGGATCATTTAATGGTGCCTTGTTGGTGTTAAATGCCAGATAAGCAATGTTCATTCCCGGGCGCAATGTCAGGCGCAAACGCGGGTCATCACGCAAAATAGTCAACTGGCTTGCGGCAGGATAGGCCAATACATCACATTCGCCAGTCAGCAGTTTCGATAAACGCCCAGTGCCACCAGCACCCAAATCCAACACTACCTGCGGCATTAGCGGCACACCACGCCAAAAATGAGGGTGTCGAGCCAGGCGAATATATTGCCCTGCATGATATTCAGTGATCTGGAATGGTCCTGTACCCACCGGTTGGCGGTCCATTAATTCCTGACGGTCGGCTTTGGTCAGTTGTGCTGCGTATTCCGCAGACATCACCGAAGCATAGTGGGTTGCCATGTGCCACAGGAAAGAGGCATCCGGTTTTACGAGGCGGAATTCGACCGTGTTGTTGTCGAGTTTGCGGACACTCTTGACTGAATCAGGGAATTGAAGACTATCGAAATAGGGATAGTTGCCGCCATTGACGTTATGCCAGGGATGATTACGGTTAAAGATGCGTTGAAAACTAAATACCACATCATCGGCATTTAGTGTGCGTGTTGGCGTAAACCACGGCGTGGTCTGGAACTGAACATTAGGTCGCAAATGGAAACGGTAGGTGGCACCGTTATCCAGCACTTCCCAGCTTTCCGCCAGTTCTGGCACAAGGCGGTAAGTATAAGGATCAACGTCCAGTAACCGGTCATATAACTGTGCGGCAAGGGTGTCCACAGTCAAACCGCCGCTAGCCATCTGCGGATTAAAAGTATTGACCTGACCATTGACACAATAAACAAATCCGCTGTTACGGATATCTGTTGGTTTTTCAACAGGTGAGGCAGCAAATGCTGCGCCACTAAGGCAACTGAACGCCAGTAACAGGGAGGAGACAATTCCGCGCATAAGTTTTTGAGTTTTCTCGGGTGATAGGCAAAGTGTATCTCACTCGGGCCTGCTTCCCAAAATAACTAAGGGTAATTGCTAACTTTCTATTCAGAGTGCTGATAAATACATCATTCTTAATCGCTATTGGTGTTTTTTCATCATGGCGCGCAGCTGATGGTAGGTCAGCCCTAATAACTCTGCGGCACGTCGTTGGTTGTGATTGGCCTGTTGCAAACTTTTCTCCAGCAACTGCTTTTCTTGCTCATTTTGCCAGTGTCTTAAATCTACGGGCAGTACAGGTAACAGGCTTGTGGCATCAGGTTCAACATGATTTGTGGGGCGACCAAAAGGATCGACGATGACTTCATTAACCGGTTCTTCACTGGTGCCGTGGCGATAAACGGAACGTTCCACTACGTTTTTTAACTCACGGATATTTCCCGGCCAGGCGTAATTGAGCAGCGTTAATTGAGCTTCTTCGGTAAATCCTGGAAAGAAAGGTAACTGTAATTCGCGGCACATCGTTATCGCAAAATGGTCGGCCATCAGCATGATATCGGACTGGCGCTCGCGTAGTGGGGGGAGTTTAACCACGTCAAAAGCAAGACGGTCGAGCAAATCCGCGCGGAATTTCCCTTCTTCGGCAAGTTTTGGCAAATCTGCATTGGTGGCGCAGACCAACCGTACGTTCACCTGCAATGGCTGGCTGCCACCCACGCGCTCAAGTTCACCGTATTCCACCACCCGCAGCAGTTTTTCCTGCACCATCATCGGCGCAGTTGCCAGTTCATCCAGGAATAATGTGCCTCCATCTGCACGCTCGAAGCGGCCAGGATGGCGTTTTTGTGCCCCGGTAAAAGCCCCAGCTTCATGACCAAAGAGTTCGGAATCCAGCAAATTATCGTTAAGTGCCGCACAGTTAAGCGAAATGAATGGTCCTTGCCACCTGCGAGAAAGGAAGTGCAGGCGATTGGCTATCAGTTCTTTACCGGTGCCTCGTTCGCCGATGACTAACACCGGTTTTTCAAGCGGTGCCAGGCGTGAAACTTGTTCCAGAACCTCAAGGAAACTGTTCGCCTCGCCAATCAAGTTATCTTTGCTATCTGCCATGATTAAATTAACCAATAGTTAGTTATTTAAACCACTATAGCCGTTGTGGTTCTTGAGTCAAATTTAATCATTTCCTTTTAAATCAATAAAATAAAAAGTTGGCATACTGTTTGCAATATTCATCTCGTGCAGGGTGCCAGGCACCTGAAATAATGACTAAAGAGGATTGAATTATGGGTATTTTTTCTCGTTTTGCCGACATCGTGAATGCCAACATCAACTCACTGCTTGAGAAAGCTGAAGATCCACAAAAGCTGGTTCGCCTGATGATTCAGGAAATGGAAGACACGTTGGTTGAAGTGCGTTCTACCTCTGCCCGTGCGCTGGCTGAAAAGAAACAGCTATCCCGTCGTGTAGAACAAGCGACCGCACAGCAAGCTGAATGGCAAGAAAAAGCTGAGCTGGCGCTGCGTAAAGATAAAGAGGATTTGGCGCGTGCAGCGTTAATCGAAAAACAAAAAATGACTGACATGATAGCCACCCTGGAAGATGAAGTGGTGCATGTCGATGAAACACTGGCACGCATGAAAAAAGAAATTGGCGAGCTTGAGAACAAACTCAGCGAAACCCGCGCGCGCCAGCAGGCATTAACTCTGCGTCACCAGGCGGCTTCTTCTTCACGTGATGTTCGTCGCCAGTTGGATAGTGGAAAAATCGATGAAGCCATGGCACGTTTTGAATCCTTCGAGCGTCGTATCGACCAGATGGAATCAGAAGCGGAAAGCCACAGTTTTGGCAAACAAAAAAGTCTCGACTCGCAGTTTGCTGAACTGAAAGCAGATGACGAAATCAGCGAACAATTGGCTGCGCTGAAAGCTAAAATGAACAACCAGGATCGTGGGTAAATAACGGCACTGCGGCGAGCTACTTATGTTCGCCGCACTCAAAGCCTGATTTGTAAAAGGAGTACACATGAGCGCGCTTTTTATTGCCATTCCGTTAACCATTTTTGTGTTGTTTGTCGCCCCGATTTGGCTGTGGTTGCACTACAACAACCGTGCCGCAAACGGCGGGCAGCTTTCGCAGGGTGAACAACAGCGGCTGGCACAGTTGACTGACGATGCACGCCGTATGCGTGAACGCATTCAGACGCTGGAGCAGATCCTTGATGCAGAACATCCGAACTGGAGAGACAAATAATGGCGAATTCATTTTCCGGTCGTAAGTTGTGGCGTATCCCTGAAAAAGGGATGGTAAAAGGTGTTTGTGCGGGTATCGCGCAATACCTTGATGTCCCAGTAAAACTGGTGCGCCTGATTACTGTTTTAGCGATGATTTTTGGCCTGTTTTTCTTTGTGATGGTGGCCTACATCGCACTGACTTTTATCCTTGATCCGATGCCTGCGGGCGCATCGCAGGAAAAGCTACAACCAACCAATCGTGACTTGCTCGACGAAGTCGATGCTGAATTAGCCGCGGGTGAACAGCGTTTACGCTCAATGGAGCGCTATATAACCTCTGATACCTTCACGTTACGTAGCCGCTTTCGCCAGCTTTAATTCCGTTTTCACCCTCTCCTGGGGAGAGGGTCGGGGTGAGGGCTAGCAGATTTAATGACAACACTTTACCCATTCCCAGGAGAAATAATGTCCAAATTCCAGACGGCTGCGAACAAGGCTAAGCCGGGCCTGAAAATTGTCGGTAAATTAGTCTTGCTGACAGCTCTGCGCTATGGTCCCGCAGGCGTTGCGGGTTGGGCAGTAAAATCCGTTGCGCGACGTCCGTTGAAAATGTTGCTGGCACTGACGCTTGAGCCTTTGCTGGCACGTGTTTTTCGTAAAATTTCGGCGCGTACCGCGAAGTAAGCTTTTCTCCACGTTTTTGATTTCCAATTCATTTGCCATTGATTCGGCATTAACAACCCATATTTATTACAATCAATGAATATTCTCCTCAGTTGAGGGGGACGGGCGCAACCAGGACGCATATGAACAGAATCAAGAATGAACTGAATGCCCTGATGAATCGGGGCGTAGACCGGCATTTACGCCTCGCGGTAACAGGTTTAAGCCGCAGCGGAAAAACCGCTTTTATCACCGCGATGGTGAATCAATTATTGAGCGTGCATAACGGCGCGCGTTTGCCACTGCTCAATGCGGTGCGCGAGGAGCGTTTACTCGGTGTAAAACGCGTTCCACAGCGTGATTTAGGGATTCAACGTTTTACTTACGATGAGGGGCTGGCGCAGCTTTATGGCTCCCCGCCAAGCTGGCCTACGCCAACTCGTGGCGTCAGCGAAATGCGTTTGGCACTACGTTATCGTTCCAACGATTCTCTGCTGCGCCATTTCAAAGACACCTCAACGCTGTATCTGGAAATCGTCGATTATCCTGGCGAGTGGCTGCTTGATTTGCCGATGCTGGCACAAGACTACCTTAGCTGGTCACGCCAAATGACCGGGCTATTGCATGGCGACAGGGCTGAGTGGTCAGCGCAATGGCGCAAACTGTGTGAAGGGTTAGACCCACTCGCACCAGCGGATGAAAACCGCCTTGCGGCTATTTCAGAAGCATGGACGGATTATCTGTTGCGCTGCAAACGTGAAGGATTGCACTTTATCCAACCGGGCCGTTTTGTCCTACCCGGCGATATGGCGGGCGCACCAGCCTTGCAATTCTTCCCATGGCCGGATGTTGATGCCGTTGGCGAATCAAAACTCGCTCAGGCAGATAAAACCACCAATATCGGCATGCTACGGACACGTTTTGACTACTACTGTGAAAAAGTGGTGAAGGGGTTCTATAAAAACCACTTCCTGCGTTTTGACCGGCAAATTGTACTGGTGGATTGCCTGCAACCATTGAACAGCGGTCCACAGGCGTTTAACGACATGCGTCTGGCACTTACGCAACTGATGCAAAGTTTCCATTATGGCCAGCGCACGCTGTTCCGACGCCTGTTTTCACCGGTTATAGACAAACTTTTATTCGCGGCTACCAAGGCTGATCACGTTACGGTTGATCAACATGCCAATATGGTGGCGTTGCTTCAGCAACTGGTGCAAGACGCCTGGCAAAACGCGGCGTTTGAAGGCATTGATATGGACTGTATGGGGCTTGCTTCGGTGCAGGCAACACAAAGTGGTCTGGTCGATGTGAAAGGGGAGCAAATCCCAGCTTTACGTGGTAATCGCTTGATCGATGGCGTGCCGCTGACTGTTTATCCCGGCGAAGTTCCTGCGCGTTTGCCAGGCAGCGCATTCTGGGAAAAACAGGGCTTTCAGTTTGAACAGTTCCGCCCGCAAGTGATGGATGTCGATAGACCGATGCCACACATTCGTATGGATGCAGCGCTGGAGTTTTTGATTGGGGATAAATTGCGATGAACGAACCATTAAAACCGCGTATCGATTTCGCGCAACCACTGGATGTGGAAAAACAAGATATCTACAAAGCACAGCATGCTTTCAGTGAGCCGGAAGCAGAGAAATTTACCCCGGCGCTTGGCTCGCTTGATGAAGTAGAAGATGACGGGCAGGCGGAAGCGGTAATAGAAGCGGCGTTGCATCCAAAGCGCAGCTTATGGCGGCGCATGGTTCAGGTCGGACTTGGGCTGTTTGGTGTCAGCGTGGTGGCACAAGGTATCCAGTGGACGCATAACGCGTTTGTTACTCAAGACTGGATTGCATTAGGTGGCGGTGTTGCGGGCGGTTTAATTATTGCCGCAGGGGTTGGCTCGGTTGCGACAGAATGGCGTCGTTTATGGCGTTTGCGGCAGCGAGCGGAAGAACGTGATGAAGCGCGTTATCTGATGAGCAGCCACGGTATGGGCAAAGGCCGCGCCTTTTGCGAGAAACTGGCACGTCAGGCCGGGCTTGATCACGGGCATCCTGCGCTACAACGCTGGTATGCAGCGATTCATGAAACGCAAAACGACCGCGAAGTTGTTGAGTTGTACGCACGTTTGGTTCAGCCCGTGTTGGATAACCAGGCTCGTCGGGAAATCAGCCGTTCTGCAGCAGAATC
Organism: Buttiauxella sp. B2; assembly: GCF_006376615.1. Classification (GTDB taxonomy): domain Bacteria; phylum Pseudomonadota; class Gammaproteobacteria; order Enterobacterales; family Enterobacteriaceae; genus Buttiauxella. The sequence goes on along the minus strand of NZ_VEXQ01000001.1, from coordinate 128,482 downwards.
AACACTGATGATCGCCGTAAGCCCGTTAGCACTGGTGGATATGGCGTTTATTGCCTGGCGAAATTTGCGGCTGATTAACCGCATCGCCGCGCTGTATGGAATTGAATTGGGCTATTACAGCCGCATCCGCTTGTTCCGTCTGGTGCTGTTGAATATCGCCTTCGCCGGAGCCAGTGAGCTGGTGCGTGAAGTGGGTATGGACTGGATAGGCCAGGATCTTGCAGCGCGACTCTCCACACGTGCGGCACAAGGCATTGGTGCCGGGTTATTGACGGCGCGCCTGGGGATTAAAGCGATGGAATTGTGTCGCCCGCTGCCGTGGATTGAGGGTGATAAACCGCGTCTCGGGGATTTCCGCAAACAGTTGCTGGTTCAGCTCAAAGAGACGATGAGTACGAGCAAAACCAAGTCCGTTGAGTGACACTTTGGTAATGCCGTGACTGTCCAGGTTTACGGCATTACCCGTATTCATAGACTTATCTGTCAACTTTTCTTCACACATCTCTTCTGACCGCAAGTTATCTGGAGTATCATCACGCCACCCAATGATTCCGCTTATTGCATTTGAAGGACACCTCCATGCGTCTGGAAGTCTTTTGCCAGGACCGACTTGGTCTGACTCGAGAATTACTTGATTTACTTGTGCTGCGTAGCATCGATTTACGAGGTATCGAAATTGATCCAATTGGGCGAATCTACCTGAATTTTTCTACCCTCGATTTTGATACGTTTAGTAGTTTGATGGCTGAAATTCGCCGCATCCCAGGGGTAACGGACGTGCGTACCGTGCCGTGGATGCCTTCTGAACGTGAGCATCGAGCGCTTAGTGCATTGCTTGAAGCGCTGCCTGAACCCGTACTGTCGCTGGATATGAAAAGCAAAGTGGAGCTGGCAAACCCTGCAAGCTGCGCGCTGTTTGGCCAAAGCGAAGATAAATTGCGCAACCATAACGCCGCAAGCCTGGTGAATGGTTTCAACTTCATGCGTTGGCTGGAAAGCGCGCCGGTTGAATCGCACACCGAGCATGTCGTTATCAACGGCCAGAACTTCCTGATGGAAATCACCCCAGTACATTTGGATGGCGAAAACGAGGAGTCATCGTTAGTCGGTGCGGTGGTGATGTTGCGCTCAACGGTACGAATGGGTCGCCAGCTGCAAAACCTCTCTAATACCGATGTTGGCGCATTCAGCCAAATCGTTGCTGTTAGCCCGAAAATGCGTCACGTCGTCGATCAGGCGCATAAACTTGCGTTACTTAATGCGCCGCTGCTGATTGTTGGCGATACCGGTACCGGTAAAGATTTGCTGGCTCATGCCTGCCATCTTGGCAGCCCGCGTGCGCAAAAACCTTATCTGGCACTCAATTGCGGCTCGATGCCTGATGATGTAGTTGAAAGCGAACTGTTTGGCCATGCACAAGGTGCATACGCGAATGCTGTCGAAGGTAAAAAAGGTTTCTTCGAACAGGCAAATGGCGGTTCGGTTCTGCTGGATGAAATCGGCGAAATGTCACCGCGTATGCAGACCAAACTGTTGCGTTTCCTCAACGATGGAACATTCCGTCGCGTGGGTGAAGAACATGAAGTGCATGTCGATGTACGCGTGATTTGCGCAACGCAAAAGAACCTGATTGAGATGGTGCAAAAAGGTGAGTTCCGCGAAGATCTTTATTATCGCCTGAACGTACTGACACTGAATTTACCGCCGTTGCGCGACAGGCCGCAAGACATCATGCCGCTGACTGAATTGTTTGTGGCGCGATTTGCCGATGAACAAGGGGTACCACGTCCGAAACTGGCGAATGATTTGAGCAATGTACTCACGCGTTATGGTTGGCCGGGCAACGTACGTCAGTTGAAAAATGCGATTTATCGCGCATTAACGCAACTGGAAGGTTATGAATTGCGTCCGCAAGACATCCTGTTGCCAGATTTCGACACCGCAAGTTTGGTTGTTGGGGAAGAGGCTATGGAAGGGTCGCTGGATGATATTACCAGCCGCTTTGAACGCTCGGTGCTGACACAGCTTTATCGTACTTATCCAAGTACGCGTAAGCTTGCTAAACGCCTGGGGGTTTCGCACACTGCGATTGCGAATAAGTTACGTGAATACGGTTTGAGTCAGCGTAAAACAGAAGAGTAACATTTATGCCCCCGGTTCTCGGGGGCATTCACACTTAAGCCTGAAGGGCTTCCAGTGCTGCGGCATAATCCGGCTCGTTAGTGATTTCGTTCACTAACTGGCTGAATACCACTTCATCTTTCTCATTGATAACCACAACTGCACGAGCCGTCAGGCCTTTCAGTGCACCTTCAGAAATACCAACGCCATAAGCTTGCTGGAATTCAGGGTTACGCAGGGTAGACAGTGTTACCACGTTGCTCAGACCTTCTGCGCCGCAGAAGCGAGATTGTGCAAATGGCAGATCGGCGGAAATACACAGTACAACGGTGTTATCCATGTCAGTCGCCAGTTGGTTGAATTTGCGCACGGAGGCGGCACAAACGCCGGTATCGATGCTTGGGAAAATATTCAGTACTTTACGTTTTCCGGCGAACTGGCTCAGTGCAACATCAGAAAGATCTTTTGCTACCAGAGTGAAAGCTTCAGCTTTGTTGCCAGCTTGTGGGATTTGACCTGCAACCGCTACAGGGTTGCCCTGGAAATGAACGATTTGTGACATGTTTAATTTTCCTGTTTACATATAATTAACGCCGCGAACAGTGTATGTCAGTATTCATCGTCTGAATATAAAAAACTGATACTGCAAGTAAAAGTGTTCTCTGGCTATACTCAGCAAATAACGTAAAACAACAGGAACAACAATGAGAACAGTGAAGGTTTACCAGGAAGCATGGCCGCTCCACACTCCTTTTGTGATTTCACGCGGAACCCGCAGCGAAGCGGTCGTTGTGGTGGTGGAGCTTGAAGAAGAGGGTATTAAAGCCGTGGGCGAATGCACGCCATATCCACGCTATGGCGAAAGCGATGTATCTGTGCTGGCACAGATAACCACGATCCTGCCGCAGTTAGAACAAGGGATGACACGCGCGCAATTACAAGAGGCGCTGCCTGCCGGAGCTGCGCGTAACGCAGTTGATAGCGCATTGTGGGATTTGGAAGCACGTCGCCAAAAAAGGACTCTTTCGTATATTGCGGGTGTCGAACTCCCTGAATTAGTCACCACTGCACAAACCGTCAGTATTGCCGAGCCAGAACAAATGGCAGCGGCAGCAAAACTGTTGTGGGATAAAGGCGCGCGTTTGTTAAAGGTTAAACTCGATGACCGATTGATCACCGAGCGTATGGTCGCGATCCGTGCTGCGGTGCCTGAAGCGGTATTAATCGTGGATGCCAACGAAGCCTGGCATAGCGATGGATTGGCCGCGCGTTGCCAGTTACTGGCCGACTTGAATGTGGCGATGCTCGAGCAGCCGTTACCGGCAGGCCAGGACAGTACACTGGCGAACTTTATTCATCCATTGCCAATTTGTGCCGATGAAAGTTGCCATACCCGCGAAAGCCTGCCTGCGCTCAAAGGGCTTTATGACATGGTGAACGTGAAGCTGGATAAAACCGGAGGATTAACCGAAGCGCTGGCATTAACTCAAGCCGCTCGTGAACAAGGTTTTGATGTGATGCTAGGCTGCATGCTATGCACTTCGCGGGCGATAGCCGCAGCGTTGCCGCTGGCAGCTAAAGTCCGCTTTGCCGATCTCGATGGTCCAACATGGCTGGCCGTTGATGTTGAGCCAGGGTTGCATTTCGAAACCGGCAAACTTTATCCGTAATAGGTATTACTTTTGCCAGTGCAACAAACCCATCATAGCATCCAGATACCGCTCACTCGCTTCGTCAGCTGAGATGGGCGGGAACTCTGCGGTAATACAAGGCAAATCTAAATCTGCGCACCAACTACCGAAAGAACCAGGTGTTTCGTAACCGACGCTTGTGACCAGCGGCAATTCAAACTCCTTCGCAAGCCATGCACCCAGCGCTGAATTATCCGGATCTTCTATGCACCCTAAAGGATCATGGAAAGAGACAATCCACGCTGGCTGCAAAGTATGAATTAATTGGCATAGCGCGGCGGTTTCTGGCTCGGAGCCTGGTTTTTTACCGGTAGAAAGCACCACATCTCGAGCGTCTGCGCTGCTGTTCCAGCGATACACCGTCTCACCAGACTTCCAGTTGGCGGCAGGGAAATTACGGTTCAGATCCACACCATTCGCATTAGCGCGCAAACCGAGCTGACAGCCGTCAGGGTTTACAGCCAGCACCACATGGTGGCGACGATGTTCTGGTTCTAGCGTACGTAACGCACAAGACAGCGTAACCATCGCGGCATTTTCATCACCATGCGTACCCGCAATAATCAATCCACTGCGCTGTTCACTGGATGCTGCGGGGAACCAAATAAGCGGTGCGCCAAAAACAGTTTTGCCATAACGTTCGGAGCCTTGCGGCAAATGGCCTCGTTGCGAGCGAGGACGGTGGCCAGACATAGTATTCCTTAAAGCGTTTTAGATTTTTCTTGCTGATAGTAATAGCAGTGATTTAAAAAAAACTCATCAGAAACAATCTCCTGTCAGACCAGTTACAGAATTAACCTGATTAACGACATTTCCGTGGCTACTGGCATGATTTATCTGACGGTTGATAGATTTCTATCACGTTATTTAGTTTTGTTATTGGCAAAACAGTTGATTGCGTTACATTGTTTGTCTGTCACTGGCGTGAGCGTAGTGCTGCCCCAAACAAAATTATTCATAAGGGTAAACAATGAAAAAGCGTTTTTTGACTACTTGTTGCGCGTTAGCGATCGCCAGCTCCTTTTCAACCTCCTGGGCGGCTAATGTTCCTGCGGGCACCAAACTTGCGGCTGACCAGAGTCTGGTGCGCCATATTAAAGATGAGCCTGCATCCCTTGACCCGGCGAAAGCCGTGGGTTTGCCTGAAATTCAGGTAATCCGCGATTTGTTTGAAGGCCTGGTTAACCAGAATGAAAAGGGCCAACTTGAGCCGGGTGTTGCCACAAAATGGCAAAGTAATGACAACCGTGTCTGGACATTTACTCTGCGTGATAACGCCCGTTGGTCGGACGGCACGCCTGTTACGGCACAAGATTTTGTCTACAGCTGGCAGCGTCTGGTTGAACCAAAAAATACTTCACCGTTTGCCTGGTTTGCGGCGCTGGCGGGGATCAGTAATGCACAGGCTATTATTGATGGCAAAATGCCAGCTGATAAATTGGGCGTGACGGCGGTAGACGCCAGAACATTGCGTATCCAGTTAGATAAACCGGTGCCATATTTCCCGAGTCTGACGGCTAACTTCTCGTTGTATCCGGTTCCCAAAGCCGTTGTTGAAAAATTCGGTAATGACTGGACGAAACCTGGTAATTTAGTCGGCAACGGCGCATACACTCTTCAAGACCGCATCGTTAACGAAAAAATAGTGGCTGTGCAGAATAAAAACTATTGGGATAACAGCAAAACGGTGATCACTAAAGTCACGTTTATTCCTATCAATCAGGAATCTTCGGCGACCAAACGCTATCTGGCTGGGGATATTGATATCACCGAGTCGTTCCCCAAAAATCTCTATCAGAAGCTGTTAAAAGACATTCCAGGCCAGGTTTATACTCCGCCTCAGCTGGGAACGTATTATTACGCCTTTAACACGCAAAAAGGGCCGACTGCTGACCAGCGTGTGCGTTTGGCACTCAGTATGACAATTGATCGCCATATCATGGCTGAAAAAGTACTTGGGACGGGTGAAAAACCTGCATGGCGCTTTACTCCAGATGTCACTGCGGGCTTCAAGCCAGAACCTTCTGCGCTTGAGCAAATGAGCCAGGAAGAAGCTAATGCCCAGGCGAAAACCTTGCTGCAAGCCGCAGGTTACGGCCCAAACAAGCCGCTTAAACTAACGCTGTTGTATAACACTTCTGAAAACCACCAGAAAATTGCTATTGCGGTAGCATCCATGTGGAAAAAAAATCTGGGTGTCGATGTGAAACTGCAAAATCAGGAATGGAAAACCTACATCGATAGCCGTAACACCGGTAATTTCGACGTGATTCGCGCCTCATGGGTAGGGGATTACAACGAGCCGTCTACTTTCCTGTCGCTGCTAACCTCAACCCATAGCGGCAATATTTCGCGCTTTAATGCACCGGACTACGACAAGATTTTGGAGCAGGCAAGCCAGGAAACGACCGATGCTGCGCGTAATAAGGATTACAACCAGGCTGAGAAAATTATCCAGGAAAAAGCGCCAATAGCTCCAATTTATCAGTACACCAACGGGCGTTTAATCAAACCGTGGTTGAAGGGTTACCCAATTAATAACCCGGAAGATGTTGCCTACAGCCGCACGATGTATATCGTGGCTCATTAATTATATAGGCTACAGTTAGCCATTGGTAACCACGTCTAAATATAGTGCTGGCAAGGTTTTCTTTGTCAGCACATCTTTTTAACCCGTGATAACTCATTCAGAAAGGAGCAATTTTTGATGGGATAAAGAGTATTGATTCAGACTTTCCAGGTCGCCATACGCAATCACTCCGACGAAAGTGTGGCTTCGGAGACTGAGGATTACTTACGTATCGGACTCGCGGTGTAAATCAGCCATTTCCCCGGCCCTTTTTTCTGTACACACATCGCAGGGGCGCTGTAAAAATTGAGCTTTCCTGCCAGGTCAGCATCAGAAACAGTATCGATCAATTTTACGCATTGTATGGATGATTGTTTGAGTTCAGATGCGGGGCTGAATGTTTGAGTGTTGTTTTGGTGGTGCCCACCATTAATCATGGGGTAAATGAGAGCTATAAAGGAAATACAGCCTATGAGAATAATGCCGGTAATAAATACTTTCGCGTTACTCGTGTAGTTTTTAAACATGGCTATTTCCCACTCAAATTATAAGCGAGTGAAAATATCAATAATAACCACAGTAAGGCAATTGGCATTATTGTTCATTTTTAAACAACTATGGCCTTTACTCGTGCTTCCAGCCTTCTATATTCACCGGTCTACGTGAACCAACACAAATTTCAGAGCACGAGTCACCCTAATTTAGCGTGCTGGTGGAAAGCCTCAACTATTCCATCGTAGGTGAAACAACAGATAGAAACATTTTCATCAGGAAGCTGATGTCGCGTATCCGCCGACAATAAACCAGATGATGAATATGATTGCAGCAGCAATAATCGCTATAGGAAACAGAACGCCAATTTTCATTTATTTCTCATTTTTTATGTCATCGTCAATAGACTATAAATGTAACATTTTTTATTGAACAAATTCAGCGTGTTTGCATAATTTTCAGCGTTACATAACAAAAGAACACGGCTAGACTGAAGGCAGTATTGTGGTCACGCATGGAGAAATTGCAGTGGAAACTATCAAGGGAGACGAGTTAATGGTGCCGGATGCAGTGCTCGCCTGGCAATTAGATGGAAAGGGTGGAGCCAGACCCATTGTTAAAGATGACACTGCCGATTGCGAGCATCCATGTTGGGTGCATTTGAATTATACCTATCGTGACAGTGTAGAATGGCTTGCCAACACGCACGTGCTCCCCAATTATGCCCGGGATGCTCTGGCTGGTGAAAGCACCCGGCCGCGCGTTTCGCGCGTAGGCGAAGGCACACTGTTAACTCTGCGATGCATTAACGGCAGCACCGATGAGCGCCCAGACCAGTTGGTCGCTATGCGTTTGTATATTGACGAGCGGATGATTATTTCAACACGTCAGCGGCGGGTACTCGCACTTGATGATGTGGTTAACGACCTCAATGAAGGAACCGGCCCAATCAATAGTGGCAGTTGGCTGGTCGATGTCTGCGATGCGCTGACCGACCACACCAGTGAATTTATTGAACAACTGCATGAAAAAATTATCGACCTGGAAGACAATCTTCTGGATCAACAAGTCCCGCCGCGTGGTTATCTGGCTCTTCTGCGTAAGCAGTTAATTGTGATGCGCCGTTATATGGCTCCACAACGTGATGTTTACGCCCGCCTTTCGAGTGAGCGTTTACCCTGGATGACGGATGATCATCGCCGTCGTATGCAGGATATTTCAGACAGGCTAGGGCGCGGATTAGATGAAATAGATGCGTGTATCGCACGTACAGCGGTAATGGCAGATGAAATTGCACAGGTCATGCAAGAAGCGATGGGAAGACGAACCTACACTATGTCGTTAATGGCAATGGTCTTTTTACCCAGCACTTTTTTGACTGGACTGTTTGGCGTGAATTTAGGCGGAATTCCTGGCGGTGGCTGGTATTTTGGTTTCAGCCTGTTCTGCTTCATGTTGGTGGTTCTTATAGGTGGTGTTGCCTGGTGGTTACATCGTAGTAAATGGCTGTAAAATTTAACATTTTTAACATAATGCAGACTAAAAAAGGCGGCGATAATTGAGCGAGGTCAATAACTGGAACGCTGGTTCAAGGCACTATCTCTCTCGCAGGTGAATGCAACGTCAAGCGATGGGCGTTGCGCTCCATATTGTCTTACTTCCTTTTTTAGAATTACTGCATAGCACAATTGATTCGTACGAGCCGACTATTAGTCGGCTTTTTTTTGCCTGCGATTTGTTGTTCTATGCTTAAAGGGAGAGATAAATGGAGGAAATTATGAGCATATATATCAGAGATTCCATTCCGACTGACCCGGTGCCAGTTCCAGAGCACATTCCCAAGCCGCAACCGATACCTGACCCGCCGCTAGACCCCGATCCAAAGCCAATTATTGATCCGCCGCCGTACAGGTAGGTTTTCCCTCTCTCGGGTAAGAGAGGGGGAAGGATGACTATTTGATTTCGAGGATGTCGAGGCGTTGGAGTGGCGTCTCGCCGTCGTCTTCATCAGGCTGCCAGCCCGCAGGTTGCATCGGCAACTCTTCGCGATCAAAAGCTAAATCGCCACCGTCAACGACTTCGGCACCGTGTTTAAGGCCTTTGAAATCGAACAACTCGGTATCGCACATATGAGAAGGCACCACATTTTGCATAGCGCTAAACATGGTTTCGATACGGCCAGGGTAGCGTTTATCCCAGTCGCGCAGCATGTCACCGATGACCTGACGCTGTAAATTAGGCTGCGAACCACACAAGTTACACGGAATAATCGGATATTCGCGCGCAGTGGCGAAACGCTCAATATCCTTTTCGCGGCAGTAAGCCAGCGGGCGAATGACAATGTGCTTCCCGTCATCACTCATCAGCTTTGGTGGCATGCCTTTCATTTTGCCGCCATAGAACATGTTCAGGAACAGTGTCTGAAGAATGTCGTCACGGTGATGGCCAAGAGCGATTTTCGTTGCACCTAATTCGGTAGCTGTACGATAAAGAATGCCGCGGCGTAAACGTGAGCATAAAGAACAAGTCGTTTTGCCTTCTGGGATCTTGTCTTTAACAATGCTGTAAGTGTTCTCTTCAACAATCTTGTACTCAACCCCAATGCTTTCCAGGTATTCCGGCAGAATGTGCTCAGGGAAACCCGGTTGCTTCTGATCGAGGTTGACGGCAATCAGGCTGAAGTTAATTGGCGCACTTTGCTGCAAGTTACGCAGGATTTCCAGCATGGTGTAGCTGTCTTTGCCGCCAGAAAGGCAGACCATAATGCGGTCGCCTTCTTCAATCATGTTGTAATCGGCGATCGCTTCACCTACGTTACGACGCAGGCGTTTCTGTAATTTGTTGAGGTTGTAAATTTCTTTTTGACTGGTCATGGAATTCTCAGGCTAAACCGACACGCATAAGGCGTAATTCTGGCGTGTATGGTACGGATTGCAGCGGCGAATGCCAGCACGTTTTGCAGTAGTGGGCCATTGAGTAATGCCACTTTGTAATAATGTCACTGCTATAAAGGCATATAGATTGCATGGGTAATTTTAGTTATGTATCATGCGCCGCCAGTGATTTACCTCTAATGAGGTAGCGCAGGTAAATTCAGCTAATATTACCAAACCGCCACTAGCTCATCGGGAAGAGCGGCAGCCGCAGTGTTGTAGTACGGGGTTCGAGGCTCCGGTGGCGGACCAAAGCGGTCATCGTATAATGGTTATTACCTCAGCCTTCCAAGCTGATGATGCGGGTTCGATTCCCGCTGACCGCTCCAGACAATTAAACCTCATAAATAATGTTTGATGGACTATGCGCCCGGCTTTTCATATCGCGGTAACTGAGTAATTTGATACGTACTTGTGCCAAGCACTATGCATCTGTCAGGCTCAGAACTTCCAGAATAGAAAAAGAAATAAGTCTGTTTTTCCGGGAAGAAAACTAAGTCGTCACCATTTTGAAAAGTGGTGACGCGAAAAGGTACGTCATTCTTTGTTTTGGTCTTCTTTATACCTGACGCAACCAGGAAATGATCATCCCATTTCATCGTAGAGAGGTTATGGTCAAAGCGTGAGATAACTACATTTTCTCGCAATGAGCATGAAAGCCTGGTGGCAGTGGCGGCAAATACGGATGATTGAACAAAACCTAAAAGGCTAATTAAAATAATAAGTTTCATGAAAGCTCTTATTTAGAGTACATTGTGAGGCGAGGGTAACATGAATCATCATAGAAATTAAATTTTGGGCCCTTGCATCCTTGCAAAGGATCATTTCCAGTACAGAACGTCGATAATCTGGTCTATTTGAAGAAATACTATTGCTTATACGATGAAAATATTTGGCAATGCTTTCCACTGGCTATCAAAAAATGACTTGAGCGAGGCCGGTCGATAAATCTGGGTGGTCCATTGTCCTTTATTGTCTTGAACGGGTAATGGATCAGGGTAGTTAATTCTTGAAATAGCTGAATTATGTATTGCCATATCAGCAGATATAGGCATTTTTAGCTTGCGAACGGCAAGCGGATATTTAATCTTGTACCATTCACAATGGATTTGCCCACAAAAATCAGCAACCCAATTTTCCGGTTGCAGTTTTACACCAAGATTCACCAATTCATTTCTCATCCATAAGTACGCAGCATTAGATAAGCCGTTGCCATTGTTTACGCTACTATAACCACCGCCAATATCAGCATGAATACCCGGGAACAAAACCTGGACAATATTATTTCTTTGATCCCAGTAAGTGGGAGTGAAATCCTGCCGCATCTCATCAATTGCTAATGCTTGTCGGCCATACTTGACGTGTTCGCCAAGGCTTGTGTCAGTAAAACGGTAGACATCAACTCGGGCATCATCCCAATATTTTGGGATCCCTAACGAACCTACTGTTTCCCAAACAGCAACTACCTCTATTGGAACAAAATAAAGCATCTTATTAGGATCAACATCGACATGAAGAAAGTGAGGTGCGTCAGCGATGATTTTGTCTAGTAAATTGCTGTCTACATTAGAATGTTCTCGGTAGCTTCTCCATACCGATGTGCCCAGTCGATAAGCATCTTCTTTATTATTTTCAAGATCGTATTTAGTGGCATCCAACAGCCCACACTTTCCAATCATTCCCGCAAGAGCACGGACGGTGTAAGCACCACGGCTAAATCCAACAAGATAAATCTTGTCTCCTGGGCTGTAATTCCTGCTGATAAATGTATAACCACGCACGATACGTTCAACCATACCTGCACCGAACACACCACCCATTATTTTTTCCAGCCAGTTATTAGAATCACCTACACCATGTAAATATTTACTGACCTGATACACCGCGCCAGATTTTGTTTTGGCTATTTTTTCTTGTTCACCGCGCAGGAACATATCCGGTGTATCGGCATCCCCATCCAGTTCAGAAAACAGACGTAACACATTGGTGTTATAAGAGGAATCATCGCCAACATCATCTTTTTCAGGGCCGTTCCAGGTACCATCAGCACAAAAAACTATATTTTTACTCATATGTGGCCTCATCTTAAATCTGTATGAGTTGATAGCTATTTGAATATAGTGCCAAATGTACTGACATCGTTATTCTCATCCAGCTTCGATTGGATTTCGTCTTTCATACAATCATTAAACCACGCGACATAGTTATCAATGTGCCTGCCGGTTCCCTTAGGAAAGCAGTGCATTTTCCAGCGATTAGCATCAGCATTATCCACTCGCAGTGAGCCAGCATTATAGGCAGCCGCGACTTTGGGTGGATCAAAATGGGTGACGAAACGTTGATGGGCAATATAAGCCGTTCCTGCTTCTATTGAAGTAGCTGGGTCAAGCAAATCGTCACCTGAAAGTGAAGGCCGGCCTAATGCACCACGAGCGGTTTTGACCAGTGTTTGCATCAGCCCCACGCTTTCATCATTGATTTGTGGTTCTGGGCGTCTGGCATTTTTATCTCCACCACTTTCGGTTGCGATAGTTGCGATAATCAGCTCGACGGGGACGCCATACATTTTAGAGGCTTGTAAACAATGCTGCCCATAAAGATCCCATATTTTCTCGACAGTTGTCGGTTTTCCCTGAGTGCCAGTAGGAAGGGTTCCATCAATTGAGATACCTTCTTTTTGCAAACTCCAATTAACACCACTTTTGATAAAGTTATGTGGAGTGACCAATTCACTTTTAGTATCCATGAGCAGACTTTTTTTGGCGGGATTGGGTGGAGATGAAATGTCTCCGGAATAAGGTGGGTTTGAAGTCGAAGCCGCTTTGGGTTGTTCTCCTGTAGTTACTGCGGAAGGGGGAGTATTTGTTGGTGTAGTTTTGGACTCCAGTGATTTCGCCACACTATCACCAAGCGCCTTGAAACTACTGGCCATTTCAATACCTTTGTCTTTTGAACCCTGACTGCTACCCCAATAGTACCCAACAATGTTTGATGCCAGACCATTGATAAAACCTATTACCGTACCGATGATGCCAAAAACAGCAGTGACAATACTTTGTTTTCCTTCAGGAATGCTAATGCCTGGAATAAGCAGTAACAGGGCAATCACTACGACTATCAATAATCCGCCCATCGCAACCCATACAATTTTGATACCTGAATTAAAAACATTACCAGCGATACCTGAATTGATTTGAAAGTCCTGAATGCTTTGTTTTTCCTGAAGTGCTAATTCTGCAAAGCGAATGCCCGATGTGAGTTCATATTGCCTTAAACTCTCTTCAGCATTTTTAAGATCACTAACAATGGCGGGAGACGTTTGGTTATCGTTTATAACCGTAACAATTTGCTCAGGTGTCATTGCCGCAGGATTTATTGAGTTCCCCGCATTATCTGTATGCTGCATGACATTTTCTGGTAGGTATTTATTAAGAATGCCAGAGACAACGGTTGCAGCAATAAGGTTAAGTGGGGGAGGGAGACTGAGTGCGGTTAATAGTGTCGGCGCAACGCTCTTAATTAAGAGTTTAATATTGTCAGGTATGTTCATTGTAGAACTCGTTGTGTGAAAGGCCGTTACTACAGTTAAATCCCTGGTTGTATGGCTAACCCTCATCTGTTTTTATGATTTTAAAATGATTTCTAATAGATGCCGTCAGGCGTGAGTCACCATCCAGGCTAGCTAATTTACTGGAAACTGCCGCGTTACCCCCTCAAATCTGCTAACATGCGCGCCAGACGCTGTCTGACAGCCCATTAATTGAGAGTATAATCGTGACATCTTTTTCTACCCTAAACGTTCTGCCAGCAGAGCAACTCGCCAATCTCACTGAACTTGGTTATCACGCCATGACGCCTGTTCAGGCGGCTGCATTACCCGCGATACTGGCTGGGAAAGATGTCCGCGCTCAGGCGAAAACCGGCAGTGGTAAAACGGCTGCATTTGGTTTGGGTTTACTGCAACACATTGACGCTAGCCAGTTTATTACTCAGTCGTTAGTTTTGTGCCCAACGCGCGAGCTGGCCGACCAGGTGGCTAAAGAATTACGTCGCCTTGCGCGTTATATGCCGAATATTAAAATTTTGACGTTATGCGGTGGTCAACCATTTGGTGCGCAGCGTGACTCACTGCAACATGCTCCTCATGTGATTGTGGCAACGCCAGGCCGTTTGCTCGATCACCTGAAAAAAGAGACGGTTAAGTTAGATGCTCTGCAAACTCTGGTGCTGGACGAAGCCGACCGTATGCTGGATATGGGTTTTGCCGACGCAATCGACGAAGTGATTAGTCATGCGCCGCAGGATCGACAAACGTTGCTGTTCTCTGCAACCTGGCCGACGGCAATTGCGGCTATTAGCTCTCGTGTTCAGCGTTCACCTGAAACTATCGAAATTGATTCAGTAGATGAATTACCGTCCGTGGAACAGCAGTTCTATGAAATCTCGCGCAACGGTAAAATCAGCCTGCTGCAAAAATTGCTGAGCAAGCATCAGCCCGCATCTTGCGTGGTGTTCTGTAATACCAAGAAAGACTGCCAGGCCGTATGCGATGCATTGAGCGAAAGCAACCAAAGCGTGCTTGCACTTCATGGTGACATGGAACAGCGCGACCGTGATCAAACGCTGGTGCGTTTTGCTAACGGCAGTAGCCGTGTGCTGGTGGCAACCGATGTTGCCGCGCGTGGTCTGGATATTAAAGCGCTGGAAATGGTCATTAACTACGAGCTGTCGTGGGATCCGGAAGTTCACGTTCACCGTATTGGTCGTACAGCTCGCGCTGGTGAAAGTGGCCTGGCAATTAGCCTGTGTGCACCAGAAGAAGCGCAACGTGCCAGCGTGTTAGCTGAAATGCTGAATTTGTCTTTGAACTGGCAGCCGGCACCAACCGGCGGCACCATCAAACCTCTTGAAGCGGCAATGGCCACGTTGTGCATTGATGGCGGCAAAAAAGCGAAAATGCGCCCAGGTGATATTCTCGGTGCGTTGACGGGAGACATGGGTCTGGATGGCGCGGATATCGGTAAAATTGATGTGCATCCGATGCATGTTTACGTTGCTGTTCGCCAGTCTGTTGCGAGTAATGCCTGGAAGCAGTTACAGCAAGGTAAGATTAAGGGCAAAGGGGTTCGCGTACGTTTGCTGAAGTAACTCTTTAAAACCTCTCCCTGCTATTCCAGCAGGGAGAAGGCCACCTTTATTCTTTCGCAACCGCGTCTAATACTCTCACCAACTGCGTCACGAACCCGTACTCGTTATCGTACCAGGCCACCGTTTTCACCAGTTGTAAATCACCGACTTCCGTCACTTCAGTTTGCGTCGCGTCGAACACTGAACCGAAGTGTGTGCCGACGATATCAGACGAAACAATTTCCTCATCGGTATAACCAAACGATTCATTGCCTTCCGTCGCCTTTTTCAGGGCAGCGTTAATCTCGTCAACTGTGACTTTTTTCTCGAGAATCGACACCAATTCAGTCACTGAACCTGTGAGCGTCGGCACACGTTGCGCGTGTCCTTTGAGCTTGCCTTGGAGTTCAGGGATAACCAGACCAATCGCTTTCGCCGCACCAGTAGAATGTGGAATGATATTTTGTGCAGCGGCACGAGAAGCGCGTAGATCTTTACCGCGCGGCCCATCAACCAGCGATTGCGTACCGGTATAAGCGTGGATAGTGGTCATAGTTCCGAGTTTAACACCGAAGTTGTCGTGCAACGCTTTCGCCATTGGTGCGAGGCAGTTAGTGGTGCAGGACGCAACGGAGAGGATTTTGTCCTCGGCCGTAATGGTGTTGCAGTTAACGTTGAAAACGATGGTTTTCATGTCACCAGCGGGTGCTGAAATCAGCACTTTCTTCGCTCCTGCATCCAAATGTGCGTGAGCTTTCTCTTCTGAAGTATAGAAACCTGTGCATTCAATCACTATTTCAACGCCGTCTTTTCCCCACGGAATATTTTTGGCGTCTTTTTCGGCGTACACCGCAATTTTCTTACCGTTCACAATCAACGAATCGTCGGTGTAATCTACCGTTCCGTCGAAGTTACGGTAGCTGGAGTCATATTTCAGTAAGTAAGCCAGAACTTTTGGCGAGGTAAGATCGTTGATGGAGACAATTTCCACTTCACTTTTTGTCTCAAGAACGCGGCGTAATACCAGTCGGCCAATGCGACCAAAACCATTGATACCGATTTTTTTCATGACATGAACCTCACTTTTAATCGCGGAAAAGAGCTGAATTCTTAATCAACACTAGTGATAGTTCATAAACAGAGAGGCCGCAAACCAGCATGCGTAAGGGAAATGTTAGATAAATTCTCCGGATGTTAATGATTTTCTAAGTATTAGCCGCTATCCTGGAAAAATCATAATGACTCAGCAGGACTCCCTAAATGCGCAGCAAATACACCTCGTTACAGATAACACTTCATTGGTTGGTTTTTTTATTGATAGTGGGGGCTTATTGCGCAATGGAATTGAAAGGTTTTGCGCCGCGTTCATATCGGCCAATCTTCAACGCCACTCACGTTACGTGTGGGATAAGTGTGTTCTTTTTGATGATTGCGCGCCTGCTGGTGCGTATCAAATACCGAGCCCCAGCGATAACACCGAAACAGCATCCGGCAATCACGGGGATGTCACATTTGCTTCATACGATCATCTATTTGATGTTTATCGTGCTCCCGATTTTGGGCTTCATGACAGTGTATTTCAAAGGTAGCGACTGGTCAGTGTTTGGCATTTCGATGCCGCATGCCGTTGAACCTGATGAAGATATGGAGTTCGCTCTAAAAAGCTACCATGAACTTATCGCCAACATTGGCTACTTTGTTATTGGTATTCATGCATTTGCAGCGCTGTTCCACCATTATGTGTGGAAGGACAATACGCTGCTGCGCATGATGCCTGGGAAAAAACAGTAAGCGGCTACGCTAGCCCGAAATGGCGCAATGTTGCAGTGATTAACGCGGATACAACAATCACGATAATCAGTGGTACTTTGCGCCATGCCAGAAATACGGCAATTGCTACGCCAGTCACTCGCGCCATGCCAGCAAAATGATCATTCTCATAAAAGGTGGTGGCGATGGCGACCGAAAAAAGCAATATGGTTGCCGCATCTGAAAGCCGTGATTTAGCCGCTTCAGAGAATACAAGCCGGTTACCCAGTTTCGCCCCAGCCAGACGCATCAAATAGGTTCCGGTAGATAATAAGGCGAGGCCCGCAATAATCTTCATAGTTTCGGTCATTATTTCTTCCTCGCGAATATTCCCAGCAGTGATAACAAAACAGGAATGCCAACCGGCGTAAAGGGAACTGCAACCAACGAAATTGCGGCACCAGCCATAGAACGAAGTGCGGTGGTGCGGTTTTTAAATGCGGGAATAACCAATGCCAATAATATCGTCGGGAACACCGCATCCAGGCCGATAATTTCCGGTGCAGGTAACAGCTTGCCAACAACGCTGCCAAGCAGCGTGCCGAGTGGCCAGAATATCGCAACCCCAATCCCGCAAAGCCAATAAGCTGCTTTACGCGCTTCGGGAGTCGACTGTGACAAACCGAACACCACACTTTCATCGTTCATAATATGGCAGCCGATATAGCTCGCCATACGCGAGCCTACCAACTCACGCACCGCAATCCCGAAAGGGAAATGACGAGCGTTAACCAACAGACCAGCAATCGCGGCAGCAATAGGACTACCACCGCTGGCGATAATGGCAATAAACATGAATTCTGATGCACCCGCTAATACCACTATCGAGGAGAGGACGGGAAGCCAAAGAGGGAAACCGTAAGCGATAGATAGCGAACCGTAAGAAATTCCCACCACACCAACAGCGAGGCAAATCAAAAAAATCGCTTTTTTAGATTCGCTGGACACGGCAGAGAAACGTGCAGGCAACATAATTTTTCTCATAACGAACGTAATGTGCATTATAATGAACACAATTTATAAAATGTTCAAGCGAACGATTTGTTCGATTTAACGAACGAAATGGATATGACGATGACACAACCGATCGACATCATTGCTAAGAGCCTGGTCAGAGAACGCGAAAGGGCCAATTTATCACTCGCAGAAGTCGCCAGACGCGCCAGCATTGCGAAATCCACGCTTTCTCAATTAGAAGCTGGCAACGGAAACCCGAGTCTTGAAACTTTATGGGCACTATGTGGAGCGCTCAACATTCCTTTTGCGAAGCTGCTTGAGCCACAAGGTAGCCAGACGCAGGTTATCCGCAAGGGGGAAGGTACCAAAGTGGTGTCAGAACACGCGGACTACCAGGCTATATTGCTGGCGACATGCCCACCGGGAGCCAGGCGTGACGTTTACTTATTGATGACGCAACCCGGCGAAGAACGACGTTCGGATCCCCATCCTGCGGGTTCCGTAGAGCACATTATTGTTACGCAGGGTAAGGCGTTGGTCGGCACGATAGACAACGCGCAGGAGTTGATGACAGGTGACTATATTTGCTACCCGGCAGACGAGGGGCATCTGTTTAAAGCGCTGGAAGCCGATACGATGGCGATTCTAATTGCTGAGCAGAATTAAAAGACTGAATAATTCTCTGAATATAAGAGAGATATACCCCTTTATAGTAAAAGGGGTTATTTAACCTTCTATTTTGCTATTGAAGTTTTAGTCAATCTTGATATTACAGGTGGCAATAAATTTATTTATTGCCTTTTTAGCAAACGATACGGAACCTGTGTAAGAGGATAAAGGGGTTCCCTTACTATCTGCTGTTCCTATCATAAAATCTTTTTTGGACGATTGGTCTTTAAGCTGTTTAAGAACGATTTTTATCTTGTCAGTTTGGCTTGTTTTAAGTTGTAGGTAATCAGGGTTTCTGCGGCTTAAAGTAGTGTCAAAAACTACCGGATCGTTGTTATCAATTTTCACTATTGTTGTATATTTTTTTATAGTAGTAACTGAAGTGTTTGGGTCTTTTTCAACCTCACTCATCGTTAAATTATTTTGTGAGCAGTTAAAGATTAAAGCCTGATTATGACCAGATATATCAGCATCCATTTGTGCTTTCTTTTGCGCGGTGAACACATCATCTTCTGTTGTTGTTTTCCATGATGCTTGAGCTACGGGTAGATAACAAAGCGTTGCCATGAAGATAACACAAAATTTTTTATACATGAATTTCTCCTAAAAGATCAGCATCATAAGGACTCCGCGAGGAATTGCTTGATTAAAATGGCTGAATAATATTTTTACGGTGAATGTAAGGTTATAAACCATTGTTTTTATGTATAATTTAATCTCTATAGCAATCGCACTTAAAGCTAATTGAATTTATTTGAAATTGATTATTGTCATGCAGCGTTACTGTGCTGGCGGAATCATATTCTTACATTATTTATTGTTTGGCTTGTTGTTTCTATTTTTATATTAAAGGCTCTTCATGTTTTTATGACCATAAAAGTGCAACTTAATATTTGTTACGCATGTTGCACATTCTAATTACATAGCGGATTAATGTTTTTATGAAAAAAGTTCTCTTTCTGGCAATTGTTGTGGTTAGTGGGATGAGTTCAGCAATGGCGCAAAATGTAACGGTGGATGTGCCTAGCGGTTATAAAGTGGTGGTGGTACCTTCATCTGTCACCGTCTCCCAGGCTATCAATGTTGCCAGCACAGCACCACAAACTGTATATGTTGCCCCAGCACCAGTGGCTGTACCTACACCGGTATACCACCAGCGTGCACGCCATGTTGCCAGTGTTGCTGAAGGCATGGTAATTGAACACCAATATGACGATCATCACTAATTAGGCTAAGCATTTTATTTTCAAGCCCTGGTATATGCCGGGGCTTTTTCATGGCTTGAGGATGTAGATGAAATAGCAAAGTTGAAATGCCGCTATTATAGATATCTGATTGCGTTCAGGTAGAGTGACTCGTTTGCGAGCTATTGCTCGTGACACCCCATCGTTTTGCATATATAAAAATTCTTTACAATTGCTCTCGCCATAATCTACTTTTACATTTTGTGCATGTGGTAATACGCCTGTAGTCTGTAAAGTGGTTAAGCCCGGTATCAAGTAATTTGTCTGAGTGGCAATGGAAGCATTGCGGAGATCCTTCTGCGTTCACCTCGGTAGGATGCTCTTGCATATATTGTTCTTTTTTAGGTAAGTCCTCCCAAAGCAATGTAAATGGGCTATTGCTAGACGGGAATATCCAAAAATACACAATCACAGCCATAATAATTCCGGATATCGAGATAAATATTTCCACGTGTGATTACCTTATTAAATATCGTCGGTTAATGCCTGAAGGTTTTTATATTAAAAGCCGTTAAAAATGACACAAAGTTTACGTTTAAAAACTGACGGCTATCACGTAAGTAATCGTTATTAGCGCTTCCCACTATGCTATTTCATAAAGAGAACCTTTGATGCATGGCACACCGAGCTACGCGATCGAATTTATCTGCATGTCTATGTCTGTCACAGGATTGCATAATTCATTGATAATTATAGTAAATACAATTTTATCAATAAGATAAAATTTAATGTACAATACCCCCCTATAGTATCAGGAGGCCAAGATGCCACATTCACCTGAAGACAAAAAACGCATTCTTACTCGCGTACGACGAATTCGCGGCCAGACTGAAGCATTGGAGCGCGCGTTGGAAAATGGTGATCCTTGCATCGCAATTTTGCAACAAATCGCCGCCGTGCGCGGTGCCGCCAATGGCCTGATGGGCGAAATGATGGAAATCCATTTAAAAGACGAACTGGTCGCGGGGGATACATCCGAAGACCAACGTGCTGTGCGCATGGCGGAAGTCGGTAATTTAATCCGCTCATATCTAAAATAGTTCTTATCAAAAACAAAACTCACTCCCACCTGACGACGGAAGAAGAACATGAAATCACGTGCTGCAGTTGCATTTGGCCCAGGTAAACCGCTGGAAATTGTTGAAATTGACGTAGCACCGCCGCGTAAAGGCGAAGTGCTGGTAAAAATTACTCATACCGGTGTGTGCCACACCGATGCATTCACCTTATCGGGAGACGATCCTGAAGGTGTATTCCCTGCGGTACTCGGACACGAAGGCGGTGGGATTGTTGTCGAAGTGGGTGAAGGTGTCACCAGCCTAAAGCCTGGTGACCATGTCATTCCTTTATACACCGCAGAATGTCGCGAGTGTAAGTTCTGTAAATCCGGCAAAACCAACCTTTGCCAGGCCGTACGCGCAACGCAAGGTAAAGGCCTGATGCCAGATGGCACCACGCGTTTTTCTTACAATGGCGAGCCGATATACCACTACATGGGCACCAGCACGTTCAGTGAGTACACCGTTGTTGCTGAAATCTCACTGGCTAAAGTTAACTCACAGGCACCGTTGGATAAAGTCTGCTTGCTAGGCTGTGGCGTAACCACGGGCATCGGCGCGGTACACAATACGGCGAAAGTGAAAGAGGGCGATACCGTTGCGGTGTTCGGCCTGGGCGGTATTGGTCTGGCAGTAATTCAGGGGGCTGTGCAGGCGAAAGCTGGACGTATTCTGGCTATCGACACTAATCCGGAGAAATTCAAACTTGCCACCGAAATGGGTGCAACTGACTGTATCAACCCGAAAGATCACGAAAAACCGATTCAGGACGTGATTGTTGAGTTGACCGACGGCGGGGTGGATTTCAGCTTTGAATGTATCGGTAACGTGAACGTGATGCGCTCAGCACTCGAGTGTTGTCATAAAGGTTGGGGTGAAAGCGTGATTATCGGTGTTGCAGGTGCAGGCCAGGAAATCAAAACGCGTCCATTCCAGTTGGTGACGGGGCGTGTTTGGCGTGGCTCGGCTTTTGGTGGTGTGAAAGGGCGCACGCAATTACCTGGCATGGTGGAAGACGCGATGGTTGGCAAAATAAACCTCGATCCGTTTATCACTCACCGTATGCCGCTTGAGCAAATCAACGAAGCCTTCGATCTGATGCACGAAGGGAAGTCGATTCGTACCGTTATCCATTTTGGCGATAAATAACCGCTAAGCTAACCCTCACCGATTTAACAATTGAGCAAATTGGTGAGGGGTTTCCTAACATTCACTCTTCCAGACATTCGCTATGTTCTCGCATTCAATCCGCTAATGAGTCCAGCGTCGTCTTTATAAAGTTACTAAATTCCGTAATCTGACATTCCACTCTTGGCAGTACTTTCACGTGAACTAAAGCTTCTTGATTTATATAGCCTTAACTGGCGCGCCAGCTCTATTTGAGTGCTCGAATGAACCGAGTGCTATTAATCACTAAACTGTCCCTAATCTTTATTCACCATCAATCTGTAACGTTTTGTAGGTTGCAGGTCAATAAAGTATCAGTATTTATCTTTCCAATACGCATTTGCGCATTTTCTGCTACGTTTCAAAAATACGAATTAATAAACTGCGGTGTGGATTTGCTAGCAAGTCAGACATATAACCTCAGTGTATAATAAATATCAATCAATAGGTGTTGTTTATGAATAAGTTATTGGAAGTGATTTCTCAGTCCAATTTTGGACTGAGAAATCATACGAAATTACAATTGGGAAAGATGAAAAGAATAAACATTAGAGTGCTTTTCATTTTTTCCGTCATGTTGCCAGGCTCCGCCTTTGCTTTTGGCGCACCAATGTTAGGTGGAATAGCAGCTAAAGCGCATCAGGTCTGTGGGAAAAACATTCAACTCCAGATGACAACTACCAAGGAAGGTTTAGCCATCATCGGGCTAATAAATAAAAAAACAAATCAAATGGATTTGTTTCAATCAGAAGTAGCTTTAACTAATGAACACCAAATCACTAAATACTCTCCTGTAAAATATGATGCCATATCTAAAGAATATATTCCTATAGACAATGAACTCATTTCTATTATATGGGGTAGTGTTTCTGATGATAAAAAGGCCACACATTATACGATGTCTTTAGGTTCGCATGTTTATGAATGTAGCTTGTTGCAAGAGTGGCCAAGTGAACTTGCAGACAACCTATATGGTGATAATGAGGAACCCTCTACTGTAGATAATCATTAATATATCTGAAATACATTTGCACGCTTTTTATGGAGAGAGGGAGTGTAAGATACCCATAAAATAGAATGTATTTAATTTTATATGGTATATGGAGTAAGGGATTCAACGCAACGATTAGCAGAAATTAGCAATGAGAAAAATAAGGGTGGGTATTGTTCTTATGGATAATAATATTATAGTGGCCATCGTTCTGTTGCTTGCCTCTGGTTCAAGCCTTGCGGGCTATAGATACACAGGAAATGGTTTATGCCTTACAAAGGCAGGGTGACGCCGCTGATGATGCCTCACTGAGTAATGTGAGAAGCTTATAGTAGATAACTTCCCGGACGCCGCTGATTTACGTGGTAATGGTGTTCACGTAAATCAGCGGCGGAATCTTCGGCGGCCTGGCGGAGTTCATCACTGTCTGCCTGGTGGCGCAGCAGCATATCTGCACTTTTGATAATCAAATAAAGATGGCCATGACGTTGTGCCGCCGTTTGGCCTGAAAATAGCGCCGCACTTATCAGCAACAAAATCATCCCTGCTTTTGACCTCAATTGTTTAACCATTACCTTCAACCTCATTAACGTGACGGACTCACTGTATAGATAATTTCGATCAGTTACTATTCAGCTTTTAGAAAGAAAACAAAAGAAATGTCAGCAGTGTAAAAGGTTAATCAGATGAGTTTTGGTATACCGTTGGTTAACAATTGATATGGCATACTGCTGCGCCTTTGGCTGTAGAACAGGGCGGCAGCACAGTTTTGAAGCGAAGATTAATGCGCGACCGATTTTGAAAACAGATTGATGACTAACACGCCCAAAATAATTAATGCCATTCCAGCAATCGCAGGCCAGTCGAGTTTTTGTCCCAAAAATATCCAGCCCACCGCACCAATCAGTACAATTCCGGCACCTGACCATATCGCATAAATAATGCCGGTAGGGACAGTGCGCATAGTTATAGAAAGACAATAAAATGCCACGCCGTAGAACAGGATGGTAATCACGCTCGGCCATAAACGGCTGAAGCCTTCCGAGAGTTTCAGTGAAGTGGTCGCAATCACTTCTGCGACGATTGCCACAATTAGCCAGATGTAAGTCATGTCCGTTCCCCCGCACAGTTTCAGGCCGTCAATGTAATGACGAAAGCTAGCCATGGCAAGAAATGTGAATCTTTACCATGAAAATATGCTTATCATTTTCATGTTATTTATATTCTGTGGTTGATGGTTATTGTGGTTGTAAACACTGGCTTTACACTTTATGTAAACTTTTCATTGTTGCTTACAAAGTGAATTATGAATTTATAATCTTTGTGGAATTATTTTATTGCTTTATGATACCGGTAACATGCGAGGCCTAATCATCACTACGTCAGACCTCTTGTGGATAGTAGTACTGGGTTTCACATGGCCTCCGGGGTAGAAAATGGACTGGTTTGTTGATTACTTTTCAACGTATCTCTACGGTTTGAAAATCATCGCTATTACACTAGCGATATTGATGCTAATTAGCGGAATTGATGACTTATTTATTGATATTGTGTATTGGGTTCGTCGCGTATGGCGTTCCGCTACGATATACCGTACTAACGATCATCTGGACTATAAAGCCCTTTATGAGCCACAAGAAAAAGCGCTGGCTATTATGGTTCCCGCATGGAATGAAACTGGTGTTATCGGTAACATGGCGCGTCTTGCCGCCAACTCTCTGGATTATGAGAATTACCATATCTTTGTCGGCACTTATCCTAATGATCCGGATACCCAACGCGATGTCGATGAAGTCTGTGCTCGCTTTCCTAACGTTCACAAAGTGGTGTGCGCACGACCTGGTCCCACCAGCAAAGCGGATTGCCTGAACAATATTCTCGACGCAATTTTGCAGTTTGAACGTAGCGCACGTTTTCACTTTTCTGGGTTTATTCTTCACGATGCGGAAGATGTTATTTCTCCCCTTGAGCTACGTCTTTTCAACTATCTGGTCGATCGCAAAGACTTAATTCAAATTCCTGTCTATCCGTTTGAGCGCAAATGGACGCACTTCACTAGCCTGAGCTATCTGGATGAGTTTTCTGAACTACATGGTAAAGACGTACCGGTTCGTGAAGCATTAGCCGGGCAGGTGCCTAGCGCAGGCGTTGGTACATGTTTTAGCCGCCGTGCGGTTTTGGCGCTGTTGGCCGATGGTGATGGCATTGCGTTTGACGTACAGAGTTTGACCGAGGACTACGATATCGGCTTCCGTTTGCGCCAAAAAGGAATGGAAGAGATTTTTTGTCGATTTCCCGTGGTGGATAAAAGCGACACTTCTTCAAAACCTTTTGGTCAACGCACCCGTACTGCAAATGTTATCTGTGTTCGCGAATATTTCCCGGACACCTTCGCGACAGCGGTACGACAAAAATCACGCTGGATCATCGGTATTGTCTTCCAGGGATTTAAAACACACCGTTGGAGCCCAAGCCCAATCCTGAACTATTTCCTATGGCGTGACCGTAAAGGTGCAATTGCAAACTTTCTAAGCTTTGCTGCGATGCTGCTAATGCTGCAACTCGTCGCCATTATGATTTATCAACGCTCCGTTGATGGTGCATGGCAATTCCTGTCCATCTTTGTTGGCGGTTCATGGTTGACACTACTGCTGTGGATTAACTTTCTTCTGATGTCCAACCGCATCCTACAACGCATGATTTTCGTCACGGGCTATTACGGGTTGGCGCAAGGCCTGCTTGTGATTCCTCGTCTGTTCTGGGGCAACCTGATTAACTTTATGGCGAACTGGCGGGCGATTAAGCAGGTTATCCAGCACGGTGATCCTCGTCGCGTTGCATGGGATAAAACCACGCATGATTTCCCGACCGTCAGCAATCATCGTTCCGCTCAACCTTTGGGTTATATCCTGGTGGATTCTGGCGTCATTACTCAGGCGCAACTTGAAGAGGCGTTGCAAAACCGTATTCCTGGCCTGAAGTTGGGTGGTAGCCTGGTAAAATTGGGTTATATCACGGCGCAGCAGCTTGCTGTGGCGTTAGCGAAACAGGCTGATGTACCGATGGAGTCTATCGATCCTCTCGCGCTTGATGTCGAGCTGATACAAAGTGTTCCCGCGAAAGTAGCACAGCATCATGCAGTATTGCCGTTGCGCCTTGAAGGAGAAACCCTGGTGCTCGCTTGTGAAAGCAGCATTGATCCGGTTTCACTGGCGGCTCTTGGCCGTAAAGTTGGGCGTAACGTCAGTTATGTCATTGTGCCAAGAGGCCAGGTCGTTATTGGCCTGCGTCATTGGTACGGTAACGGGCAATCAACGAAAGAAAAGCAATTACTGGAAAATGCAGTGAAAGATCATCTGCTCACTCAGGAAAAGGCTGATGAAATCTGGGATACCTATGTCTCTGGCCAGCTTTTATTTGCCGAAGTATTGAGCAACGAATCTCATTTAAATGAGGCGGTTCTTCGCGCGGTGTTGTTGCGCTATGAACGCAGTGATTTGATGTTTGGTGAGTTTCTGGTGCAGGAAGGTGTTGTAAGTCAGCATATTGTTAACCATGCGCTGAACCAGCAGAAGAAACTGCAACCTTCAATGGCCACCTTATTGCAAAACATCGGTATCAGCCGTTTACAACAGGCACGCCTGGTAGAGGATGCGTCATGAACAGACGGATGGCCCCACTGGCGGCGCTAATTTGTGGCGTACTGGTCGCCACCCCAGCACAGGCTGCTGAGGAAGGATCAAAACAAGATCTTGGCCTCAATGATTACCGCTATTTCAAGGTGTATCCACACATTGAGCGGGCGCAGAAAGCCATGAAAGCGAACGATGAAGTCCGGGCGCTGAGTAGTTTTGAACATGCGCATGAAATGGCGCCTGAAAGTGTGCGCCTGACTTTATGGTTGGCAGAGGCGTATCGCCATTTTGGATACAACCAGAAAGCGCAGGCATTGCTGGAAAATGCGCTGAAGAATAAACCGCAAAATCCAGACCTTCAGCGTGCACTGGAGGTCATTCCTGTACCTGCTCCGGAAATCAAAACCGTTGAGCAGTTGCGGGCGTTGCAACAACATTGCGACGCAGCGCCAACTATTCGCTGTCGCAGTGAAGTGGGGAACTACGCTCTCAAACTCAAGCAATTAGAAATTGCTCGCGCTCAACTTTCTGACGCGCAATTCCGTCACTCGAAAGAAGGGCGTCAGTTAGCGGATAACTACACACAACGTGCCATTTTCCTGCAACAGTGGACCGCAGCGGATCAAGGATTTGCACTACTGGATGGCGAAGCAACACTGAGTGAAGCGCAGTATCAACAGTGGTTTGCTATTTTGTTGCACATGCAGCGTGACCAACGAATTTTAGATTTGCAAAGCCAGGGCGTGATGAACAGTGCCGGTATGCAACTTGCCTACGCACAGTCGCTGGCTGAACGTAATGCTTTGACGCCACTGCGCCGTTATCTTGCAAGCCATAAACCGGTATTTGATACCCCGGCAGAAGAACGTAATTGGCTAAGATTACTGGCGACATACAGCCAGACCCCTGGTAGTGCCGTAGCCGGTTGGGCAGTTAAGTATCAGGAAAACAAAAAGTACTTCTTAACAACCTTAGTCCCAATCAGTATTCAAAAAGGTGATTGGCAAGGGGCGAATGACCTGCTGAACACCTTCCCTGGAACGCAAGCACTCGACCAGCGACTGGCATTAAGCCTTGCGCGTAAAGATACGCAGTCGATCATGCAGCTCACTAATGTAATCAACAAAACGCGTGGTTTATCACCGCGTGAACTGGAAACCGTCAGCTATCAACTGGTTTTACAGGGACAAAAGAAAATGGCCACCGAGTTGCTGC
This sequence comes from Buttiauxella sp. B2, assembly GCF_006376615.1. GTDB lineage: Bacteria > Pseudomonadota > Gammaproteobacteria > Enterobacterales > Enterobacteriaceae > Buttiauxella. The sequence goes on along the minus strand of NZ_VEXQ01000001.1, from coordinate 100,804 downwards.
TGCATTACTGGCCGTTTAATCAGGCTGGTCAGTTTCAGCATTCTCTGAGCACTCGTCTGTATACCCAACTTAATGAGCACCCGGAATGGCTGGCTGACGAAAGTAAAGCTCGGATGGCCAAACCGTTACCGACAGCTTCACAACGTATGGCTCAGGCGCGGTTGTTCCAGGGCCCAGAAAACTGCACCATTGTGCGCAATTTATTGGGTGATTTGTCGTCGCAGTATGACGCTGAAAGTTGGTCTCACCTGGCGCAATGTTATCCAGGGCAGCCGGGTCTTGCTTTATATGCCGCGCAACAAGCCGTAACTCGCTCTGCGTCACCTTACTATCAGCGCCAGGTGGCTTATCTGGCCTATGCTGCAGAAGACTACAAACTGGCGCAAGCGAGCTGGGCACAGGTCCCTGTTGCTGAAATGGTGGATGACGACGTACAGGCAGCCGCGCGCGGTGCGAAAATTTTGGGGGATGATAAGGCGTTTGCGTACTGGCAAAATCTTGCCTGGCAACGTGGTATGCCAGATCTGAAACTCGATTCAGTGACTGCACAAGACGATGCTTCCCGTGGGTTCGCGCTGTTAGCACAAGGGAAGTATCGTGAATCCCGTGATGCCCTGGAAAAAGCTCGGGCAGCCTATTATCCACACTCGCCTGAAATTACCCGACAGTTGGTGTATCTCAACGAGCGTTTGGACGATAAACCGAAAACGCGCGAATACAGCGAGCGGGTAGTGGATGACATTGATAACACTCTCACGCCGCATCAAAAACTGAGTGACAAGCAAAAAGAAGATCGTTTTGAGTTTCGTCGTATTCACGAGGACAGTGAACGTCGTTGGACATTTACCTATGACGGCTCGTTTGGTTTAACGCCAAACTCCCTTAATAGTGCAGGTGGTGGCAACGGTGTGCAGCAAAACAAAAGCTACCGTAGCTATGAGCAAGTTGAGGCGGAGTACCGCATTGGTAAAAACCAAATCATCGACGGTGACCAACTTTCCGTTTACAGCCGCATTTTTGCCGGCAGCGAAAGCGATGGCAATAGCAACTTTATGCCAGTGTATGAGCCGATGCTTGGCGTCGGTGTTCGCTGGAAACCGCTGCGAAACCAGGTTATTTATCTGGCGGCTGAACAACAAATTCCACTTGGACATCATGATGGCAAAAGCGACGTCATGTTACGCGCCAGTGCCTCGTTCTTTAACGATGGGAAATATAGCGATGACTGGCATCCAACCGGAAAGGGTTGGATGGCACAAAACCTATATCTGGATGCGGCGCATTTCGTGAAAGCCGATTATCAGCTTTATACCGCGGATTACCGCATGAGCTGGCATCAGAAAACGAGTCAGCACCAAACGATTGAGCCTTACTGGCATGCCCAGTACAACGTCAGCACCGATTCCCCGTATCGCGATAACACACTGGGTGGCGTTGGTGTGAGATTCAATACGTGGTTTGGTGAGACACATTACAACGCCTACCCACACAAAGTGAGTGTGGGCCTGGAATATCAGCATGCGTTCTCAGGTCATAACCGCGATATGGATTCCAGAAATAGCCTTTTCCTGACATTAGGAGCACGCTGGTAATGAAAATTCTAATAACCACGTTGCTGCTGGTTTCTCCCTTTGCCAATGCTATGAACGCAGTGATGTATCAACCGCAATTACGCGACACCACCGTGACTGACGCACAGTGGCAGAGCGTGTTGAGCAAACTTAAAGGGCAGGGAATTAACACGCTGGTGTTGCAGTGGAGCCGCTATGATGATGCGTTTCGTGACGGTGAATCCCGCGCCTGGCTTGAACACAAAGCACAGCTGACTACCGCCAATGGCCTGAAACTGGTTATCGGCCTTGCGGCTGACGGGCAATTCTTCGAACGGCAAAAACAGCCGCCATCCGCGCTGGAAAACTATCTCAATCATTTGCGTGCAGATGACGTTGCGGTAGCAAAGCGTTGGGTCAAGGTGCTGGGTGATAAGTCGATAGCTGGCTGGTATATCAGCAGCGAACTTGATGACCGGCGCTGGCGCGGCCCGCAAATGCAACAAATAGCGCAAGACTGGCTGTATAAAACGCGTTTATCGCTGGCAGCCGTTGCCGATAAACCGGTGGCCGTGAGCAGTTTTTTTGCCGGAAACATGACGCCGGATACTTACCGTAAATGGGTGGCAACGCTGAGTCACAGCGGTGTGAAAGTATGGGTGCAAGATGGTGCAGGAACACAAGTACTGACGAAGACTGAGCGGGAGTTGTATCTGAAAGCACCTGCTGCGGGTCACGTGATAGAGCTGTTTCGCCAGGACAAACATGCCACACCATTTAAAGCGGTTTCGGCACCTGCGGCTTATCAACAGAAGTGGTTGTCGACTCCCGTCCCGCATGGGCAGGACAGGGTTTACTTCTCGCTACGTTATATGAATGCGGCCAACGGTGTGTTGGCCCAATAATCAGGACTTAAATCCGGCTGCGTTCATCAGTAGCCGGAACCCCATCCCCACTGCGGTCAGTGCCAAAACACTGCCGCCCCATAACAGTACCATCCACATTAAACGACTCGCGGTCTGTTTCATCAGTGATACCCCTCACCATGCTGTACCTTTCCACGGAAAACGTAGTAACTCCAGAAGGTGTAAACCAGAATTATTGGGATAATAAAGAGCGCGCCAACCAGCATAAAGCCCTGGCTTTGCGGTGGTGCTGCGGCTTGCCAAATGGTAATTGACGGCGGAATGATATACGGCCAGATACTGATACCCAACCCGCTAAAACCGAGGAAAATCAGGCCTAACGTCAGTAAAAATGGTGTGCTGTGCCAACTGTTTTCTGAACCGACGGCTTTCCATAACCAGATGCTGCACAACACCACCAGAATCGGAACGGGTAACAAGTAGTAGATATTTGGCAGGCTGAACCAGCGTTCGGCAATCGCCGGGTGCGTAAGTGGCGTCCAGATACTGATAATCGCGATGATTGCCAGCATGATGAGCAATAGCGGCTTCATCACTTTACGCATCGTTTTTAGCAACGGGTCTTCACTTTTCATCACCAGCCAACTTGCACCCAGCAGTGCATAAGCCACGACCAGTCCGACGCCGCAGAACAGATTAAACGGTGTTATCCAGTCTAGTTGTGTGCCGCTAAATGCCCGCCCCGTTACCGGGAAGCCTTCGATTACCGCACCAACTACCACGCCCTGGCAAAATGTCGCCAGAATCGAGCCGCCAATAAACGCTCTATCCCAGAAAGGCCGGTGTGCAGGCGTTGCTTTAAAGCGGAACTCAAAAGCGACACCGCGAAAGATTAACCCAATAAGCATAAAGGAAAGCGGAATGGTCAGCGCATCAATAATGACGGCGTAGGCCAGCGGAAACGCGCCGAATAATGCAGCACCGCCTAACACCAGCCAGGTTTCATTGCCATCCCACACTGGTGCCACACTATTAACCATCACATCGCGGTCTTCTGCTCCACGCACAAAAGGGAACAGAATGCCGATGCCCAAGTCAAAACCGTCCATCACGATGTACATCAACGTGGCGAACACAATAATCACAAACCAGATAACTGACAGATCAACGCCCATTAGTGTGGCTCCTTAAGTGATTCTGTTACCGCAGAAAGCGGGCGCGAAGGAGTGCCGTGAGCGGAAGGGGTGTCATCATCAAACGGCTGCGGCCCTTTTTTGATTAGCCTAACCATGTAGCTGTAACCCACGCCAAATACCGACATGTAAACCACAAAGAAGGTCAGCAGGCTGATGCTCATCTGCAAATCGCCATGTGCCGAAACGGCGTCTTTGGTGCGTAGTAAACCGTATACCACCCAAGGCTGGCGGCCCACTTCGGTGGTCACCCAACCAGCAAGAATGGCGATAAGTCCGGATGGTCCCATCCACAGCATAAATCGCAGGAACGGGCGGCTTTCGTACAATCGATGGCGATAGCGTAACCACAAACTGAATGCCCCAGCCAGAATCATCAACATGCCCAGCCCCGCCATAATTCGGAACGACCAGAACACCATGGTGGAATTAGGACGGTCTTCTTTTGGGAACTCTTTGAGCGCCGGAACTTGTTTATCCAGACTATGGGTGAGGATAAGACTGCCGAGCGCGGGAATTTCCAGCCCGAAACGTGTGCGCTCTTGTTCCATATCCGGCCAGCCAAACAACAACAGTGGCGTTGGTTCGCCCGGCACGTTTTCCCAGTGTCCTTCAATAGCAGCGATTTTTGCTGGCTGGTACTTCAACGTATTAAGGCCGTGCATATCGCCAATCATGGCTTGCAGCGGAGCAACGATTAACGCCATCCACAGCGCCATCGAAAACATGGTTTTAATGGCAGGAGTTTTATTACCACGCAGCAAATGCCAGGCGGCTGAAGCCCCGACAAAAAATGCACTGCTCAGGAATGCTGCTACAGACATATGCAGCAAGCGATAAGGGAAAGATGGGTTAAATATCACCGCAAACCAGTCAACCGGCACAACCTGGCCGTTGTGGATTTCAAAGCCTTGTGGTGTCTGCATCCAGCTATTGGACGCCAGTATCCAGAAGGTCGAAATAATTGTGCCCAGCGCCACCATGCAGGTGGCAAAGAAGTGCAACCCTGGCCCGACGCGCTTCCAACCAAAAAGCATCACGCCAAGGAACCCGGCCTCAAGGAAAAATGCCGTAAGCACTTCATAAGTCAGCAGCGGGCCGGTAATGCTTCCGGCGAACTGCGAAAAACCACTCCAGTTAGTGCCGAACTGATAAGCCATTACCAGGCCAGATACCACGCCCATACCAAAGTTAACGGCGAAGATCTTCGACCAAAAATCGTATAAAGAACGATAAACCGGATTTTTTGATTTCAGCCATAACCCTTCGAGCACCGCCAGATAACTGGCAAGCCCGATGGTGATAGCGGGGAAAATAATGTGGAAGGAAACAGTAAACGCAAACTGAATCCTCGCAAGATGAAAAGCATCTAAACCAAACATGCACAACCTCATGGCACAAGAACGTCAACAGTAGGGTAATCCGATGCGTCAACCTTGAGCAGAAACAGAAATGCGTTATTTATCTATAACAGTTAGCAAAATTATCGTATTTTTAGCTAACTGATATAAATATCAAGCGTAGGTCAGTAAATGAAAAAGTACCAGCAGTTGGCACAGCAAATCATCGACCAGATAGCGCTTGGCGCATGGCTTCCGGGGGATAAACTGCCTTCGTTACGTGAGCAAGTCACCCTAAGCGGTATGAGTTTTATGACGGTCAGTCATGCTTATCAAACACTTGAAAGCCAGGGGGTGATTGTGGCCAGGCCGCAATCTGGTTATTACGTGGCTCCGCGTCTGGCCGTACGCAGCGCTCCGGCACCAGTCAAAGTCACGCGTGATGAGTCGGTTGATATCAATACCTATATCTTTGATGTCTTGCAGGCCAGTTGCGATGCCTCTGTGGTGCCTTTTGGTTCTGCATTTCCTGACCCGCGATTATTCCCGCTCCAGCAGCTCAACCGTTCACTTGCGACTGTCAGTAAAACGGCGACGGCAATGAGCGTGATTGAAAACCTGCCACCGGGAAATGAAGCCTTGCGCCACGCTATTGCGCGTCGTTACGCACAACAGGGAATGCAGGTTTCGCCGGATGAAATTGTCATAACGGCGGGTGCGCTCGAAGCGCTGAACCTTAGTTTGCAAGCAGTAACGGAGCCTGGAGACTGGGTGATTGTCGAAAACCCCTGTTTTTATGGCGCATTGCAGGCTCTAGAGCGCTTGCGCTTAAAAGCACTGTCGGTGGCAACTGATCCACAAAATGGCATTGATCTTCACGCTCTGAAACAGGCGCTGAATGATTATCCGGTCAAAGCATGTTGGTTAATGACCAACAGCCAGAACCCGTTAGGCGTGACATTGTCACCTGAAAAGAAACGGCAACTGGTTGAGTTATTGCAAGAACACAACGTGGTGCTGATAGAAGACGATGTTTACAGCGAGCTTTATTATGGGCGGGAGCGCCCATTACCTGCACGTGCCTATGACCAACAAGGCATAACGCTCCATTGTTCCTCTTTTTCAAAATGCCTGGTTGCAGGTTTTCGTATTGGTTGGGTAGCGGCGGGGAAACATGCACGGCGCATCCAGCAACTCCAGTTGATGAGCACACTGTCTACCAGTTCGCCTATGCAACTGGCACTGGTCGATTATCTGGCGACCAAACGTTACGACACCTATCTGCGCAAATTGCGGCGAACGCTTGCCGAGCGTAAGCAGCAGACCTGGCAGGCATTGCACCAACACTTCCCCTCAGAGGTGAAGATTCACCGCAGTGAAAGCGGCTATTTTCTGTGGGTTGAACTGCCAGAAGGTATGGACGCCAGCCTGTTGAGTGAACACGCTATCGCACACAAAATCAGTATTGCGCCGGGAAAAATGTTCACCACCGGACGGGCGTGGGATAACTACTTCCGCCTGAATGCCTCATGGGCGTTAGGAGAACGAGAGCAACAAGCCGTGGTGACATTGTCATATTTAATTCAACAGCAACTTAAGGAATGAACATGGAATACCAGACCGAACGCCTGATTTTGCGGCCATGGAGGCAACAAGACCGCGAACCGTATGCCGTTTTAAACAGCAATCCCGAAGTAATGCGCTATCTGCTCAGAACGTTAACGCGCGAAGAAAGCGACAAGATGGTGGACATTATCGAGCAGAAGATGGCGGCTAACGACTGGGGTTTGTGGGCGGTAGAAGAAAAAAGTAGTGGGGCGTTTATCGGCTTTGTTGGGTTAAATATTCCGACTTACGAATTACCGTTCTCGCCGGTTATCGAAATTGGCTGGCGTCTGGACAAACCGTTCTGGGGTAAAGGTTATGCCCCGGAAGCCGCAGCCAAAGCCTTGGAAATCGGTTTTAACCAGTACGGGATAGCAGAAATCGTGGCTTTTACCGCACTTGAAAATGTCGCCTCTCAGCGCGTGATGGAAAAAATTGGCATGCGACGCTGTGAGGAATTTGACCATCCGGCTGTTTCGGAAAACTCGCCGCTGCGCCGCCACGTGCTATATCGCATTGCCAAAACGCAGACCGTCTAAAGTGACATCGACAATTCTGCTGCTGCGCGACGTAAAGGCGGCAGAATATGTTCGCGAATTTGTGCGACGCTGACTTCGCTTGCGGGCACGCCAACATTCATCGCTGCAACCACTTTTCCCCCGCGTGCCAGCATTGGCACTGCAACCGACCGCAAACCAATCTCCAGTTGTTGATCATTGATTGCATATCCCTGACGACGCGCCAGTGCTATCTCGTTACGTAACTGCGCCACGGTTGACACCGTGTGCTGGGTGTAACGCATAAGCTTTGCGCGCTCGAGATATATTTCCAGCTCGGCTTCCGGTAATGCACTCAGTAACACGCGGCCCATCGAGGTTGCCCATGCGGGCAGGCGGCTTCCACGGCCAATATCAATACTCATCAAATTATCGACCGCCGTGCGCGCAATATAGAGCACGTTGTCACCATCCAGCGTAGCAACCGAACACGAGTGATTAAGCGATTTGCTCAGGTTGTCCAGTGCAGTTTGTGCCACTTTTGCCAACGGGGTGCCAGCAAGATAAGCATGACCCACCGTCAAGACTCGCGGCAGCAATTCGTAACTGCGCCCATCCGGGCTGTGGACCATCCCCAACGTCGCCAGTGTGTAAAGGCAGCGGCGAACCGCCGCTCGGGAAATATGTGTTTTCTGGCTGAGTTGTGAAATCGTCAGCCGCTGACGTTGCGGCGTGAAGGCATCAAGGACCTCCAGGCCACGAGCGAGTGACAGCATGAAATTGGGATCTCTTTTAGCAACGCATTGAATTTCTTCGTTATCATCAGAAATAACATCTTGATTATCAGGGTTATTCTTCTTCATTGGTTGCTACTCCCGCCAGTCTGAATGGACATCAGAATGCGCTAACTCGACTTACCCGGCAACTTTGCCCCACGCGATGTGCAGAATATTCCACCACGATCACAAAACTCTGTCGAATAACCGTAACGTGTCGATAATCGCACATAAATTCGATTACCGCCGTTGACGCTACCGTGGGGTAGCTCCTATTGTCAGAAAACACCGTTCAGTTTGCAGGGAATTTATCCAGCAAATGAAATGAAAGCTTAAACGTAATAATGATAATAATAAGGGCGCAAAAACAATGCCCTATGGGAAGAATATGAGCGCCACTATCGAACATCTGGAAAGCCTGATTGTTGACCTACCCACCATTCGGCCGCACAAACTTTCGATGACCACGATGGGTTGTCAGACGCTGGTTATCTTGCGCATGACCCGTTCGGACGGCATTACCGGTTTGGGAGAGGCCACCACGATTGGCGGGCTGAGCTACGGCGTAGAAAGCCCGGAAGGGATTAAATCGGCCATTGATACCTATCTTGCCCCGCTGTTGATTGGGCAACCGGCGGATAACGTTAATCACCTGGTCACGCTGATGAATAAATGCGTGCGCGGTAATACCTTTGCCAAATCGGCTATCGAAACGGCATTGTTAGATGCGCAAGGCAAGGCGCTCGGCTTACCGGTAAGCGCTTTGTTAGGAGGTGCGCTAAGTACTCAACTTCCGGTGCTGTGGACGCTGGCAAGCGGTGATACCGAAAAAGACATTATTGAAGGTGAAAAACTGCTGGCCGAAGGGCGACACAACGCCTTTAAGCTGAAAATTGGTGCAAGGGATTTACGCGCGGACTTGCAGCACACGCGTGCAATCATTGAAGCGCTGGGGTCCCGTGCCAGTATTCGTGTGGATGTAAACCAGGCCTGGGACGCAAGCCAGGCCATGCGCGGTTGTGCGCAATTAGATGCGATGGGAATCGATTTAATTGAACAGCCTGTTGCAGCCCATGATCGTGAAGCACTCGTTCGCCTGAGCCACCAGGGTAAAGCAGCCATTCTTGCTGATGAAGCAGTGGCAAGCAGTGAAGATGGCTATGATATTGCACGACGCGGATTTACTGGCGCTTACGCGCTAAAAATTGCTAAATCAGGTGGCCCGGCAAGTGTACTGCGCCTGGCTCACGTCGCGCAGGCGGCGGGCATTGGTTTATACGGCGGTACTATGCTGGAAGGCACGATTGGGACGGTGGCTTCACTTCACGCCTGGTCGACACTGCCATTGCAATGGGGAACCGAGATGTTTGGCCCGCTATTACTGAAAGACGATATTGTGGAAAACCCACTACAGTTTGCGAACAGTGCCGTGACTTTACCGCAAGCACCTGGATTGGGTGTAACGATTGATGAAGATAAATTAGCCTATTACTGTCGCAAGAATTAAGGAGAGCCAGATGTTATTTAAAGTTGAAATGACGGTAAATATTCCACTCGACATGCCAGTGGAAGAAGCCCGCGAAATTAAAGCGAAAGAAAAGGCTTACTCACAAATATTGCAGCAAGAAGGGAAGTGGCGACATATATGGCGTGTTGCGGGTTTATATTCTAATGTCAGCATTTTTGATGTTAAAGATGCTGAAGAATTGCATGACTTATTAATGGGCTTGCCACTTTACCCGTACATGAACATTTCTGTTGACGCATTATGTCGCCACCCATCATCTATTCGCAATGACGATAAATAAAAAATAATAATAATTCATCTGTGCCATGCCCGTATCTGGGTATGGCCCCTATAAATAAGCAATGAGACAATAATTATGACAACCAACTTTGTTCGCCTGCCTGAAGTGCAAGCATTATTAAGAGAAAGTGCTGGTTTAAATGGTGTTGAAGGTGATGAACGCTTTAAAAATATCATTCATCGTTTGTTAGAAAATATCTGCACTTTGATTGATGATTTTAATATTACCGAAGAAGAGTTCTGGCATGCTGCGAATTACCTGCATGAACTTGGCGGCCGCCAGGAAGCTGCATTACTCGCCGCAGGTTTAGGGCTTGAACACTATCTGGATTTGCGCCAGGACGCTCAGGATACTGCCGCACAGCTTGAGTCGGGTACGCCACGCACTATCGAAGGGCCATTATACGTTGCCAATGCGCCTTTAGCCGAAGGCCACACACGCATGGATGATGGTCTTGATAACGGCAAAACCATGTGGTTGCACGGCACCGTACGCGACACCAAAGGTAACCCGGTGGCCAATGCCATTGTGGATATCTGGCATGCGAATACGTTGGGGGGATACTCTTTCTTCGACCAGAGCCAAAGTGAATATAACCTGCGTCGCCGCATTAAAACCGGTAGCGACGGGCGCTACAGCGTGCAAAGTATTGTTCCATCAGGCTACGGTTGCCCGCCAGATGGCCCAACGCAGAAACTGCTCACCCGCCTTGGCCGTCACGGTAATCGTCCGGCACATATTCACTTCTTTGTTTCTGCAGCAGGCCACAAGCATCTCACCAGCCAAATTAACCTTAATGGCGACAAATACTTGTGGGATGACTTTGCTTTTGCAACCCGTGATGGGTTAATTGCCGAACCGGTAACCATTACCGATCCGCAAATCATCAAATCACGCGGTTTAAGCGGCGAGCACACGGAAGTTGAATTTGATTTCACCATTTGCAAATCCCATACCGCTGAAGATGAATCACGTATTACCCGACTCCGTGCCAAAGAATAACTAATATGCCAGCGAAAGCTGGCATTCATCTGCAATTACGGACGTGTATATAAAGTTATCCTCAACGGGAGGTTGTGCTATGCAAAAAACACTGGATGCAATAAAGAAAAAAATCAACAATGCATTAATTGTTGATCGTGAGAATGACATTTACCGTTGCAATCGCAATGTATTTATTGATGCGCAATTATTTGATTTGGAGATGAAGCATATCTTCGAAGGTAATTGGGTGTATCTTGCCCACGAAAGCCAAATCCCGGATGCCGGAGACTATTTTACTTTAACTTTGGGTAGGCAACCGATTATTATTACTCGTGACAAAAAGAATGAAATGCACGGGTTAATTAACAGCTGCGCTCACCGTGGCGCGATGTTGTGCCGCCGAAAAGCGGGTAATAAGAGCTCATTTACCTGCCCATTCCACGGTTGGACGTTCAGTAATAACGGTAAATTATTAAAAGCCAAAGATGAAAGTGTAGGGGGATATCCAGAGTCCTTTAAGCAGCACGGTTCCCACGACCTGAAAAAGCTGCCGCGTTTTGAGTCTTATCGCGGCTTCCTGTTTGGGAGTCTTTCTGACGACGTTATGCCGCTTGAGGATTACCTCGGCGAAACGCGCAAAATTATTGATTTGATTGTTGATCAAGCCCCCGAAGGGCTGGAAGTCCTGCAAGGTGCGTCGAGTTACATCTACGAAGGAAACTGGAAGCTAGGCGCTGAAAATGGTGCCGATGGCTACCACGTTAGCGTCGTGCACTGGAATTACGCCTCGACCATGTCGCGTCGCAATTACGAAGCAGAAGGGACACAGTCTGTTGATGCCAATGGCTGGTCGAAAAGTGTCGGCGGCGGTTACGGTTTTGAACATGGTCATATGCTGTTGTGGACGCGAGCACTCAACCCCGAAGTGCGCCCGGTATTTGCCCAAAGTGAAAGGCTGAAAGCCGAGTTTGGCGAAAAACGCGCTGACCTGATGGTGAATGAAACCCGCAATTTGTGTCTGTATCCCAATGTCTATCTGATGGACCAATTCTCAACGCAAATCCGCGTGATTCGCCCGCTGGCCGTGGATAAAACCGAAGTGACGATTTACTGCTTTGCGCCAAAAGGTGAAGACGCACAAACGCGCGCCACGCGTATTCGGCAATACGAAGATTTCTTTAATGTCAGCGGCATGGGAACACCTGACGACCTGGAAGAGTTCCGTGCCTGCCAGCAGGGTTATCTCGCGCAAAATCTGGAATGGAGCGACCTGAGTCGTGGAGCCACGCACTGGGTTTATGGGCCGGATGAGCATGCGCAACAGGCGGGGCTTAATCCACAAATCAGCGGCATTCGCTCAGAAGACGAAGCGCTTTACATCGCTCATCATCATCACTGGCAGCAAACTATGCTGGCGGCCATCGAAAAAGAGCAACGCCAATATGACGCCACCGTGACTCAACGCGTGGAGGTGGCATCATGAGCCTGGACATTACCGCCATCAGCCAGTTCCTCTACCACGAAGCAAGCCTGCTGGACGACCGCCAGTGGGATGAGTGGTTAAGCTGTTACAGCCCAAAAGTGGTGTACTGGATGCCAGCCTGGGGCGACGACGATAAGCTCACCACCGATCCACAAAGCCAGATTTCCCTGATCTATTACCCGAATAGAGAAGGGCTGGAAGATCGTGTTTATCGCATTAAAACTGAGCGCTCTGGCGCCAGCACCCCAGAGCCGCGCACAACCCATATGATAAGCAACATTGCGATTATCGGGAGCAACGGTGACTGCGTGGATGTGCGCTACAACTGGGTCACGCACAGCCATCGTTACCAGCAAAGCGGCTACTTCTTCGGTACGACGTTTTGCACGCTGCAACAAACCGACAGCCTGCCGCAGATTACGCGCAAAACCATCCATCTAAACAATGATTACATCCGTCAGGTGATCGACATCTATCACGTCTGAGACGAGGTAACGCCATGAGTTTTAACATCGCCCTGAACTTTGAAGATGGGGTTACGCGGTTTATTCACTGCAACGCAGGCGAGAAAGTGCTGGATGCAGCTTATCGCCAGAAAGTTAATTTGCCGATGGATTGCTCAGACGGTGTGTGCGGAACCTGCAAGTGCCACTGCGCCAGCGGGGAATATGCACTGGGCGACGATTTTCTGGAAGATGCTTTGTCTGACGACGAAGTGCAACAACGGCAGGTTTTAACTTGCCAAATGATACCTAATTCTGACTGCGTGATTGATGTCCCGGTATCCGCGTCTGCATGTAAGACGGGAATTGGCAGTTACCAGGGCACCGTTATTGTCAGCCGTGCGCTGTCAACAAGCGCCATTGAACTGGTGGTTGAGCTAGAAAAAGGGATCGACTTCCTGCCGGGCCAGTATGTGAACATCCAGGTTCCAGGCGGCTCACATATTCGAGCTTACTCATTTAGTTCATTACCGGGCGATATGCACGCAAGCTTCCTGATTCGCAATGTACCCGGCGGCATGATGAGCACCTGGTTGTTAGAGCAGGCGAAACCCGGCGACGCGCTAACGCTTTCTGGGCCGATGGGGAGTTTTTACCTGCGCCCGGCACAACGCCCAATGCTAATGCTTGCGGGCGGTACTGGCCTTGCACCATTCCTGGCTATGCTAAAACACCTTGCGCAAACCCCGGCGAATCAGCCTGTAACGCTACTTTATGGCGTTACAAAAGATACCGATTTGGTGATGGTAGAAGCATTGAATGAACTAGCGCAACGCCTGCCAAATTTAACATGGCTGCCAATTGTGACTGATACCGCGTCTGCATGCCCGCAAAAGGGATTTGTGACCGATCACTTCAGCGAAACCCTGCTCAATAATGGTGACGTGGATGTCTATCTCTGCGGCCCACCACCGATGGTTGATGCGGTGCTACGCAACTTCCACGAGCGTCAGATTACACCCGCCAGTTTTCACTATGAAAAATTTGCCCCAGGCCTGGTTGCTGCGGCATAAGGAACCATGATGCGATTTCAAAACAAAGTGGTAGTTATCACCGGTGCAGCGCAAGGTATTGGCCGCCAGGTAGCAGAGCAGGCGGCTGCGGAAGGAGCTCGACTGGTATTAATCGACCGGGCTCGCTATATACATGAACTGGCAGAAAACCTGCGCCAGCAAGGAACGCAAGTGCTGGCATTAGAGGCTGATCTTGAGCAATGGGAAAGCACCGAGCAGGTTTTTGCGCAGGCGCATCAGCATTTTGGCCTGCTTGATATTCTGGTAAATAACGTGGGTGGCACCATATGGGCTCGTCCGTATGCAGAGTACCAACCGGAGCAAATTGAGGCAGAAATCCGCCGTTCTCTGTTTCCTACGCTTTGGGGGTGTCGGGCTGTCTTGCCCTATATGCTGGCGCAGCAACGCGGTGTTATCGTCAACGTTTCATCAGTGGCAACTCGAGGTGTCAATCGGGTGCCATATTCCGCCGCCAAAGGCGGAGTGAATGCGATTACCCAATCACTCGCCATGGAATATACCGGAAGCGGTATCCGAATTAACGCCACGGCGCCGGGTGGTACTGAAGCACCCGCGCGTCTGACGCCCCGCAATCATGAAAGCCCTGGCCCGCAAGAACAACAGTGGTATCAGCAAGTGGTGGATCAAACGAAAGACAGCAGCTTGATGCATCGCTACGGAATGTTAGCAGAGCAGGCCAATGCCATTTTGTTTCTGGCAAGTGATGATGCCAGCTACATAACGGGAACAATACTGCCAGTTGGCGGAGGCGATTTGGGGTGATTGTGCTCAGTGCTGGCGCACATGAAGATTTCTCTTGAGTGTTAAAACGCCAGTGCCAGTCAGATTTACGCTTAATTAAAACTCAGGGCCGTTAACTGGCCCTGATAGAGTCTTTTTGCTCCAGTGTATTATTTAAAACTGCATTAATCGTTGAGCATCAGGAGGTGAATTCAATGGCCTCATAACATGTCATTCCAGGACAAACACTTCCCCTGCCGCTGGCGCTACTGCCTCGGGTAACCATAATCGGCCCCAGGCACCAGTACAATGACAACCCATTATTTTATCTGGTTTTTCCTGATTCAAAAACTGCCTGACTTGCCAGAGTTCATGGGGCGATGCGCTACGTAGATGGAAACCACCGAACAATGCATGAATACGATTTATACCGGTGATTTTTTGACAATGGCGCACGATATTGATGATCCCGCGATGTCCGCAACCGATAATAATTACCAATCCCCGGTCAGATTGATAAATCAGTACACCCTCGTCAATGACGTAATCCAAAGCCGCATTTTTGCCGCTAATCACGCCATATGCCTGCGGTTTGGCTACAGCTATCTCACCTGACCACATAAAGCGTTCGCTGATATGCAAGGGTGTACAGCTATACTCCATATGGTGGCGCGAGTAATCAATGTCTAATGATAACTTTTTGATTTTCCTGGTTACACCAAGAAAATTTACTGATGAATAGCGCTCATTGGCTATCTGCGGATGGCAGATGATTCGGCTGTTATCAGGCAACCATGGCACGCCACCACAATGGTCATAATGGCCATGAGAGAGCACCGTAGCGGTTAATCTGGACAAGTCGACGCCCATCAGGGCGGCATTATGCAAGAAGCTGCCATCAGGTCCGGTGTCGAACAAAATTGTCGTACTTTCATCCTCAATCAACAAACTGAGTCCGGCCTTAGCCAACAGTGGTTTTTTTGCGCTGCCAGCAAGCCGATTTTCCAGTAACACCCTGATGGTTAATGCCACTCTTAGCTCCATCCATATGAAATTTCTATAATTGCGAAAATCGGTGGCGTGAATTTCCCGCCTCGCTTACACCTTATCTACACTTTAAAAATCATCCAGTTATCTTACCGTGCGAATAATTCCGGGTATGCGCTTTACTGCGCTGTCTATCACAACCTGGTGAAAATTCCTGTCAGCAGCCTGCTTGCCATATTTACGCAGACTATTGTTTTTCTACGGGGATTTTTTTTGCACTTTCGGTACTCACCAATGGCGTGCCGCCTTTATCTACAGACAGGAGTAGCAGCAATGCGTACAAAACAGGCTCTATTGACCCTTTCTTCTCTCTGTTTGACCGTGCTTTCGGCACAGGCGGCAGGGCTTCCAGACAAAATTGGTGCCGGCGAAGGGCAGCTCGATATCATCGCCTGGCCGGGTTATATCGAACGTGGCGATACCGATAAGGCCTACGACTGGGTGACAGGATTTGAAAAAGAAACCGGGTGTAAGGTGAATGTGAAAACGGCGGCCACTTCGGACGAAATGGTCAGCTTAATGGCGAAGGGCGGTTATGACCTTGTCACCGCTTCTGGCGATGCCTCGTTGCGCCTGATAATGGGCAAACGCGTGCAGCCGATTAACACCGCGCTTATTCCAAACTGGAAAAACGTTGATCCGCGTCTGGTAAAAGGATCGTGGTTTAACGTCAGCGACAAAGTGTACGGCACGCCGTATCAGTGGGGGCCAAACCTGCTGATGTACAACACTAAAACGTTCCCGACACCGCCTGATAGCTGGGGTGTGGTGTTTGTTAAACAAGATTTGCCAGATGGCAAAACCAACCTTGGCCGCGTGCAGGCTTACGATGGGCCAATTTATATTGCCGATGCCGCGCTATTTGTGAAAGCCACTCAGCCGCAACTCGGTATTACTGACCCCTACCAGCTCACCGAAGAACAATATCAGGCCGTGCTGAAAGTGCTGCGTGACCAACACGGTTTGATCCACCGCTACTGGCACGACACCACCGTTCAGATGAGCGACTTCAAAAACGAAGGCGTGGTGGCCTCCAGTGCCTGGCCATATCAGGCCAACGCCCTGAAAGGCGAAGGCCAGCCGATAGCCACCGTATTCCCGAAAGAAGGTGTGACGGGTTGGGCCGACACCACCATGCTGCATGCTGACGCGAAACACATGAACTGTGCCTACAAATGGATGAACTGGTCACTGACCCCGAAAGTACAAGGTGATGTGGCTGCGTGGTTTGGTTCGCTCCCCGCGGTAGCCGCAGGTTGTAAAGCCAGTACGTTGCTGGGTGATAAAGGCTGTGAAACCAACGGTTATAACTACTTCGATAAGATTGTGTTCTGGAAAACCCCAATAGCAGAAGGCGGTAAATTCGTGCCGTACAGTCGCTGGACCCAGGATTACATCGCAATTATGGGTGGCCGTTAAGCCTGGAGGAGTTATGTCGTACGCCGTACAGTTCCATAACGTCTCGCGCCTGTACGGTGATGTGCGAGCCGTTGATAACGTGTCGATTGATATTGAAGACGGGGAGTTTTTCTCGATGCTCGGGCCATCTGGCTCGGGCAAAACCACCTGTTTACGGCTGATTGCCGGCTTTGAGCAGGTGAGTTCCGGCGAAATCGCAATTTTTGGTAAACCGGCACAGGACGTGCCGCCTTACCAACGCGATGTGAATACCGTCTTCCAGGATTACGCTTTGTTTCCTCACATGACAGTGTTGGAAAACGTCGCGTACGGATTAATGGTGAAAGGTATTGATAAGAAAACGCGGCTCGCCAAAGCGCAAGAAGCACTGGATCGTGTGGCATTGGGGTTCGTTCATGCCCGTAAACCGTCACAACTTTCCGGCGGTCAACGTCAGCGTGTGGCACTGGCTCGCGCATTAGTGAATCGTCCACGCGTGTTGCTACTTGATGAACCGCTGGGCGCATTAGATCTCAAACTGCGTGAGCAAATGCAGGGCGAGTTGAAAAAACTCCAGCGCGAGTTAGGTATCACTTTTATTTTTGTCACCCACGACCAAAGCGAAGCGCTGTCGATGTCGGATCGCGTCGCGGTATTCAATAACGGGCGCATCGAACAAGTTGATACACCGCGCCAGTTATATATGAAGCCACGCACCGCATTTGTGGCGAGTTTTGTCGGCACCTCGAACGTATTACAGCCTGCACTTTCCGGGAAAGTCTGCGGGGAAGAAGGGCTGTTTTCACTGCGCCCTGAGCATATCGTTCTGAATAATGAACCTGCCAATAGCGGCGAAATTCAGGTAAGCGGCATGATTCAGGAAATTCACTATCAGGGAGCCGCGACGCGCCTTGAATTGCGCCTTGCCGGTGGCGAAAAGTTGTTGGTTAGCGAAGCAAATCCGCAGCGCATTATCAGCGAAGAACGCTATCAAATTGGCCAGCAAGTTACCGCGGTTTGGCCCCGTGCAGCGATGGTTGCGTTGCAGGGGGAAGGATGAAATGGATATGAGTATTCCCGCATCCCACCCTGATAACCGTCTAATGCGGCGCATCGCCACATTTTTATGGCAGCGCCCCGGGTTCTGGCTGGCGTTATTATTACTGCCGCCATTGCTGTGGTTTGGCGTTATTTACCTTGGTTCGTTACTAACGCTGTTGTGGCAAGGGTTTTACACCTTTGATGATTTCACCATGTCAGTCACGCCTGACCTGACATTTGCCAATATCACCGCGCTGTTTAACCCGGCTAACTACGACATCATTTTGCGCACCTTAACAATGGCCATCGCCGTGACGCTCGCCAGCGCAGTGCTGGCATTTCCTATGGCGTACTTCATGGCACGCTACACCAGCGGCAAGCTCAAAGCGTTTTTCTATATCGCTGTGATGCTGCCGATGTGGGCCAGCTACATTGTTAAGGCTTACGCCTGGACGCTGTTGCTTTCACGCGATGGCGTGGCGCAGTGGTTTTTGCAGCATATGGGGCTGGAACCACTATTAAATCTGGTGTTAACCATTCCGGCGGTTGGTGGCAATACGTTGTCTACATCAGGTCTTGGGCGCTTCCTGGTGTTTCTCTACATCTGGCTGCCGTTTATGATTTTGCCCATTCAGGCCGCACTTGAGCGCTTACCACCGTCATTGTTACAGGCCTCAGCTGATTTGGGCGCACGTCCGTCTCAAACCTTCCGCCATGTCATTCTGCCGCTGGCGATCCCAGGCGTTGCCGCGGGATCGGTATTTACCTTTTCGCTAACGCTCGGTGATTTTATTGTGCCGCAGTTGGTGGGGCCGCCGGGGTATTTCATCGGCAACATGGTTTATTCCCAACAGGGTGCGATTGGTAATATGCCGATGGCAGCTGCATTTACTCTGGTGCCGATAGTGCTTATCGCCATTTACCTCACGCTGGTGAAACGACTGGGGGCCTTCGATGCACTCTGAACGCGCACCGTTACTGCTAAAAATCGCCGCCTGGGGCGGGGTGATTTTCCTGCACTTCCCACTGCTGATTATTGCGCTTTACGCGTTTAATACCGAGGAAGCGGCATTCAGTTTTCCACCTAAAGGGTTGACGTTGCACTGGTTCAGCGTGGCGGCATCACGGGGTGATATTCTTGATTCAGTGACGTTGTCACTTAAAATTGCGACGCTGGCAACTATACTTGCTTTGATCCTGGGCACACTGGCTGCCGCTGCACTTTGGCGACGGGAATTCTTCGGTAAAAACGCTATCTCCTTGTTATTGCTGTTACCGATTGCGTTACCAGGAATTATTACCGGTATCGCATTACTCACCGCATTCAAAATGATGAATTTTGAACCGGGATTTCTGACGATTGTGGTAGGGCACGCGACGTTTTGCGTGGTGATTGTGTTTAACAACGTCATCGCCCGTTTTCGTCGCACCTCGTACAGCTTGATTGAGGCGTCGATGGATTTAGGCGCTGATGGCTGGCAAACCTTCCGCTATGTCATTTTGCCCAATCTAGGGTCTGCGCTGTTAGCCGGGGGCATGCTGGCGTTTGCGCTATCGTTTGATGAAATTATTGTCACTACGTTTACCGCTGGACATGAGCGCACATTGCCGTTGTGGTTGCTTAATCAACTGGGCCGCCCGCGTGAAGTGCCGGTAACCAATGTGGTGGCATTAATGGTGATGCTGATGACCACTATTCCGATTTTAGGGGCGTACTGGCTGAGCCGTGGCGGAGATGAAGTTGCGGGCAGCGGTAAATAAATATGAGAAGGGTATCACTATGCAAAGCCAGCTATTAATTAACGGCCAGTTAGTAGACGGCCTGGGTGAAAAGTTACCGGTCTACAATCCGGCAACGGGAGAAGTACTGCTGGAAATAGCAGAAGCGACAGCTGAACAGGTCAATGATGCGGTGATGGCTGCGGATAAGGCATTCCTCACTTGGGGGCAAACCACGCCGAAAGAGCGTGCGGAACATTTGCTGAAACTGGCAGATGTGATTGAGCAAAATGGCGAGGTATTTGCCCGTCTGGAGTCGCAAAACTGCGGCAAACCATATCACTGTGTGTTGAATGATGAGATTCCTGCTGTGGTGGACGTCTTTCGCTTCTTTGCGGGGGCGAGTCGTTGCCTGAACGGGCTGGCTGCGGGGGAATATCTGAGCGGTCATACTTCAATGGTCCGCCGTGATCCAGTCGGTGTGGTTGCGTCCATCGCACCGTGGAACTACCCGTTAATGATGGCGGCCTGGAAACTTGCCCCGGCATTAGCCGCAGGTAACTGTGTGGTGATCAAACCGTCTGAAATCACGCCACTTACTGCGTTTAAGCTTGCTGAGCTGGCGAAAAATATTTTCCCGGCAGGTGTGTTGAACGTGCTGTTCGGACGTGGGCAAACGGTCGGCGATGTGTTGACCGGTCATAGCAAAGTGCGCATGGTTTCGTTAACCGGTTCGATTTCGACAGGTGAACATATCATCAGCCATACCGCGCCTTCGATTAAACGCACTCATATGGAACTAGGCGGTAAAGCGCCAGTCATCGTGTTTGATGATGCAGATTTGGATGCGGTGGTCGAAGGGGTGCGTACCTTCGGTTATTACAATGCCGGGCAAGACTGTACCGCTGCTTGTCGTATCTATGCTCAGAAAGGGGTTTACGACAAGCTGCTCGAGAAACTGGGTGAGGCGGTTAGCAGCTTGAAATATGGCGCACCGGACGATGAATCCACCGAACTGGGGCCGCTCAGTTCCGCCGCTCATCTTGAGCGGGTGAGCAAAGCGGTAAATGCCGCCAAAGCACTACCGCATGTGAAGGTGGTGACGGGCGGGGCGAAAGTAGAAGGACCGGGTTACTACTTCCAGCCGACGTTGCTTGCCGGTGCGAAGCAGGAAGATGACATCGTGCAAAAAGAAGTATTCGGGCCAGTTGTCAGCGTGACAGCGTTTGACAATGAGGAGCAAGTTCTGGGCTGGGCGAACGATTCCAGCTACGGATTGGCTTCTTCAGTCTGGACACAAAACGTAGGCCGGGCACATCGTTTAAGTGCTCGTTTGCAGTACGGCTGTACCTGGGTGAATACCCATTTCATGCTGGTAAGCGAAATGCCGCACGGCGGGCAAAAACTGTCGGGTTATGGCAAAGATATGTCGCTGTTTGGGTTGGAAGATTACACTGTTATTCGGCACGTAATGATTAAGCACTAAGCTTTTTGAGAAGGTGGATAGCGTTTATCGCTATCCACCTTAATAAATACATATACAGATTACGCGTAACCCAGCTTCACAAATAATGTCTTCAGGCTGTTGAGAAGGGCTGGGTGTTGAGAAAATGACCAGTTTGCATGGGCGATTTTCCATTGACCATCGGTTAGTCGATAGACTTCGGTACAGTTCCACAACGGAACTTGATGTAATTCGCCATCATTTTTACTGCGAATGTGATTTTGCTGGTTGTAAGTCAAAATTACGGTATTTGCCAGTTCGTTGACGACGAAATTAATATTTGACCACTCCGCCTTTTCTATCTGAATACCTAAATAAGATTTATCGAAATACGCCCTAACCGCATTTTTATCTGTAAGCACACCTGGCGTCATCGGGTCAACATACGTAATGTCGTCATGATAAATATCCAGATACCCGGAAGCATCCCCTTTATTGAACCGCTCACTTGCCGCGCGCTCAATTTCTAATATCGTGCTGACAATCTGCTTATGCATGTGTTCCATTTACAAATCCTTGTATGACATATTGCAATTCATCGTAATCTAAAAACAACTTAAATAAATGCCAGTCATTCACAGTTATTAATGAGCAAAACAAAATAAGAATTTGTTTACTATCTTTCTAATAAGCTCTTCATATTAATGATCAAGATAGAGATAATGCATCCAACTGGTCATCCGCAGCAGTACCTTACGCATTACGGAGACATGGCTAAAGTGGTCGGAGTAGACCGCGACTTGAGCAAAGATCCCGTCCGGCAATGCGTCAACATCTGCATTGGGGGCAAGCTCAATTATTGCAAGGACACCGTCCGAACCGGGAGTCAGAGTTAGCGATTGCAGCGAACCCTGTGCCTGATAGCTACCGCCAGGCACCACGGGAATAACCACGGTGAGTTTGCCCTCGAAAACCTGCCCAGGCAGCGCATTAAATACTACCTCAGCCTCATCACCCGGCTCTAAACGCAACAACGAGTTTTGCCTGAACTGGGCGATTATTTGCCTTTTTTGTTGCGGGATGAACACCATTACGGGCCGTAAAGGCAGAGCCGCTGCATAGGTACCTGGGCGGATCAGCACTTGTGTGACATATCCGTCGCTTGGCGCGCGGATAACGGTTTGATCAAGATTGTATTTAGCTTCTGCCAATTGAGCCCGGAGGCTGACAATTTGAGATTGTTCACCATTAACCATGCTGTCTAACTGGCTTCTTATTTGTGCTTGTTCGGCAACGGAACCTTTTACTAGCGCATCCTGAGCCAGAAAATTCTGCCGCGCATTATCAATATCGCTTTCGGAGAAGGGATTAACCCGCGCCTGGCTTCCGCGCAGATAACGTTGGTAATCTTTATATAATCTGTCACGTTCAGCGGTAACACGCGTGGTATTGGCAATGGCTTCGTCGAGTTGGCCTTTCAGTGACTGAGTATTGTGTATCGCGGTCATTAAATCGGCCTGCAGTCTGTCAACTCGAGCCTGGTAGCGCGTAGGTTCTAATTTAAACAGCACCTCTCCCTTTTTGATCATCGTGTTCTGTTTATTAGTAACCTCAGTAACAATACCTGTCACTTGTGGCGTAAGTGGGATAGAAATAACGGCTTTTTGCGCCAGGTAAGTATAAGGATGGTTGTAGTTCATTAATAATATAAGTGCGCCAATTAAAAATACGCCACCTAATGCAGCGGTGGGCACTGTCCATTTGTTTACCGGTATTTTGAATATTTTAAATATGGACCACGCGATCGCAACATAGGTCAGGATAATGAGCAAATCCATGATATTACTCCGATGGCGTTATTTTTTTGTCGTCGAGCTTCTGTTCCAGCTCTGTCACGCGTTGCTGTAATGAAGCTAGTGTTACTTCGGGGTTTTGCTGCATACCCCAACCACGTTCAGGGCGATACAACGTAGCCCAAATCCATAAAAACGGCCATATAACATGTAGAGTAAATAAACTGACCCAACCGGCGACGTGAATGGCATCGGCATGAGGGTGATTTCTTGCTTTTGCAATCAAATAGGGGATGTCATGAAGAATAATGATCCCGTAAAAAATGATGAGAAAAACAAAAATCAGGACACCAAGGGCGAAATAGTTGAGAAACATAGCGACCCCTATAAAGAAACTGCATTTCTTTACTAAAGATAGACGTTATCCAGATACGCGTTTATGAAAATGAGAAAATTCATTGCGCGTCATTAATTATTGCTATTTAAGAGGAAAGGGATGGCGCCCACGCTTTTCTTTAGCACAAAAGTTGTAAACATAAAGCGGAGCGTCATCCTTTTTATCTATTGTTAATTACTCAGTTTCATCACGGATATCAGTTGATGCGCCATTTTTTTGGACTGATTCAATCCCTTTGTGCGCTGCGGCTTTTGACGAGTACATTTCGCTCTGCGCAATAACTTGCCCATTTGCCGCTTTCAACACGAAATAAAATGGTTCTGCCGTTGCCTTCGTTGATTTCTTTAAAACGTAGTGTCCCATTGAAAATCTCCGCTCATACCCCAGACCCAATGCCTGCGGAATAGATTAAATATAGTGCAATCAACAAGCCGAGCGGCAAGTCAGAGCCTGAGGGTGCAAAAACTTGATTCGAGTCATAAAAAAGAGCATATTTTGCAAAATTATTTTAACAAGTCACTCGATTTTTTATGACCGTTTATCAAAAAATGTTGATTTTTTACGCTGTAATGTCGTTTGCCGCTGCTTTCATCACCTGGTTTTTGTCTCACGATACCAAACGAATTAGACTGTTAAGCGCATTGTTGGTCGGCGCAACATGGCCGATCAGTTTTCCGGTTGTGCTGATATTTTCTTTGTTTTAACTCGTTTTATTACCGACACGTTAGGATGCGCTATGAATGACATAACTTTTTTTCAGCGTTTTGAAAGCGATATTGTCGCGGGGCGCAAAACAATAACACTGCGTGATGCTTCTGAATCACATTTTAAGCCGGGCCAGCAATTACGCGTCGGGCGTTATGAAGATGATGCTTATTTTTGCACTATTGAAGTGGTCAGCGTAACGCCCGTGGCACTTGATCATCTGACCGATGAGCATGCGCGTCAGGAGAATATGACGCTGCCACAACTCAAAGAGGTGATTGCTGAAATTTATCCGGGTTTGAATGAGCTTTATGCGATTGTTTTTACGTTGGTGGCTAAAGCGTAGAACTCAGCCCTGGTAAAACAAAGGAAGGGAGTTACCCCTTCCTGAAAACAAATCTATTGACTGGCTTTCTTCAACATCTGATACAACTCATCTTTTAGCCGCAGCTTTTCTTTTTTCATCTGCACGACCTTCTCGTTGCATCCCGTTCCTTGCGGTCCTCCCTTGCGTAAAATCTCATCGTCTAGCTGGTTGTGCTTGTCAAACAAGCTGAGGAATCGCGGGTTAGCGGATTTTAATTCGGTGATCAATTCACGGTACTCAGGAAACATTGCAAACCTCCTGGACTGTTAGATGGTGAAAGGAATATCGCTGGCAGTTGTTGCCAATTGCAGTGTAGGTACCGTCTCGCCTCAATTGAAAGAGCAATATCGTAAGGGTTTGTCAATTTGCGATCCCGTAGGCGAGTTAGCAAGGTTGATTATATTTTCAGCAAATGGCGGCTTGCTAAATGACAAAAATTGATAACGACAACATCATCCTCATGTGCTAAAACATATCTATGATATATCTTACACTGCAAAAATGAGAACCGAATGGCCCACGAAACCAAACCTAATCTTCCAAAACGCGTGAAAAACGAACTCAAATTCCGCGAGTTAACGGTTAAAAGCAAACACACCGTCGCAGGTTGTTTTCACCGCGTCGTATTTACGAGCCCAGAACTGGCTGGTTTTTCCTCTCGGGGATTTGATGACCATGTGAAGGTCTTTTTCCCATCAACGGATGGCGGTTTTTCACGTCCATCAGTCACTGACGACGGCATTGTCTGGGGGGAAGGCCAACGCCCGCTTTCCCGTGATTACACGCCGCTTGCCTTTGACGCGTCATGCAATGAATTGACGTTAGATTTCTATATTCACGATGGCGGTGTCGCAAGCCTATGGGCGGATAACGCCGCCGTTGGCGATACGCTACTCATCGGTGGGCCAAGAGGATCTTTGGTTATCCCAACCGATTACTCTTTCCAACTCTATATTTGCGATGAAAGTGGCCTGCCAGCAGTTCGCCGTCGCTTGCTGTCGTTGCCGGAACACATCACACCAACCGTGCTGGTTAATAGCCATCACGCACACACCCACGAATACCTCAGTGAGTTTACACACGCAAAGATTGAGTGGCTTGATACCGAATCCATCGCAAAACGCGTCAGCAGTTTTGAATTCCCGGACAGCGACTACTTCATCTGGATAACCGGGGAAGGGAATGACGTGAAACAACTCAGCGATGAACTGCTGGAAAATCATGGCCTGGATGCGGATTATGTTCGCGCCGTGGCTTACTGGCATAACAAATAAGGAAACAACCATGAGAATTCACCACGTTAACCATCACTTTTGTGCAAAACATGAACGCCATGAAAGACAGGGTTCACATGGCGGCCACGGTCATCACGAACACGGTGGCATGGACGGTAAATCGCGCATGCGCCGTGAACGCCTGTTCGATGCCAATGACATTCGCCTGCTGATTCTGCATTTCCTGTCAGGTAACACCGCGCATGGTTATGAGCTAATCAAATCCATTGAGGCAATGGCTAAAGGCGAGTACGTACCAAGCCCGGGGATTATTTACCCGAACCTGTCTTTGCTTGAAGAGATGGGATTTATCGCAGCGGTGCAGGGCGATAGCAGCAAAAAAGCATGGATGCTAACCGAAGAAGGCCAGGGCGAACTCGCCGCACAACAGGAACATCTGAGGCATATCGTCGCTAAGCTCGAGTCGTTGGGTGTTTTGGGTGATAACCGCCGACTTCCGGAAATACAGCGCGCCATCCACAATTTCAAAATGGCGTTGAACACTAAACTTGGGCAGAGCGACCTGCCGAAAGAGACGCTGTATAAAATTATCGATACCCTGGATCAAGCCGCGAAAGACATAGAGCGCAGCTAAAATGTCGTCTCTTTGGCGAAATGAAGCATAAAGTTTTAGCGATAACTGCCGAAACTGTATGCTTCTGTTGCCATGAGACGAAATGAGCATGTTAAATCGCATAAAAGTTGTAACCAGTTTATTGTTTGTACTGGGTTTATTTGGTGCCTTACAAATTACCTCCGGCGGGTTGTTCTTCAACGCGCTGAAAAACGACAAAGAAAACTTCACTGTGCTGCAAACTATTCGCCAGCAACAGTCCACACTCAACGGTAGCTGGGTTGCGCTTTTGCAAACGCGTAACACACTAAACCGTGCCGGTATTCGCCATATGATGGATACCAACAATATTGGCAGCGGGTCAACTGTGAACGAGTTGATGCTTATCGCCAGCCAGTCTCTTAAACAAGCTGAAACTGAATGGGCTGAGTATGAGTCTTTGCCACGCGACCCGCGTCAAAGTGAAGAGTCGATTGCTGAAATCAAGCGTAACTACGCGATTTACCACGGTGCACTGGCGGAGCTAATTCAACTGCTTGGCTCCGGCAAAATTAACGAATTTTTCGACCAACCTACGCAGAAATATCAGGATGGCTTCGAGAAAGAGTACGTCAATTATCTGCAACAAAATGACCTCCTGTACCAGGCGGCAGTAGACGACAATAACCAGTCTTACTCGCAGGCTATCTGGATCCTTATTGTGATTCTGGCGTTGGTTGCGGCGGCAATTATTACTGTCTGGCTAGGAATCAAGAAAACCCTTATTGAACCGCTTCATCGCCTGATTGAAAGCATCCGTCATATTGCCAGCGGTGACCTGGTGCGCTCCATTGATGTGGAAGGCACCAATGAAATGGGTCAACTGGCCGCGAGTCTGCGCCATATGCAGTCCGAGCTGATGAGTACGGTGAGTGATGTTCGTAACGGAGCAAATGCGATTTATAGCGGTGCCAGCGAAATCTCTATCGGTAACAACGACCTGTCTTCCCGTACTGAGCAACAAGCAGCATCGCTTGAAGAAACTGCAGCCAGCATGGAACAGCTTACAGCGACCGTGAAGCAGAATGCCGAAAATGCCCGTCAGGCAAGCCAACTGGCATTAAGCGCATCCGAAACCGCGCAGAAGGGCGGCAAAGTGGTGGATAACGTGGTGCGTACCATGAATGACATCGCCAGCAGCTCGAAAAAGATAGCCGATATCACCAGCGTGATTGATGGCATTGCATTCCAGACCAATATTCTGGCGCTGAACGCGGCGGTAGAAGCCGCTCGTGCGGGCGAACAAGGCCGTGGTTTTGCAGTGGTTGCCGGTGAAGTTCGCAATTTGGCACAACGTAGTGCGCAAGCTGCGAAAGAGATTAAGAGCCTGATTGAAGATTCCGTCAATAAAGTGGATACCGGTTCAACGCTTGTTGAAAGCGCGGGCGAAACGATGGATGAAATCGTTAATGCGGTAACACGTGTGACGGACATAATGGGTGAAATTGCCTCGGCATCCGATGAGCAAAGCCGTGGGATAGACCAGGTTGGGCTGGCAGTTTCTGAAATGGACCGTGTGACACAGCAAAATGCCGCATTGGTTGAGGAATCTGCCGCAGCCGCTTCTGCACTGGAAGAACAAGCAAGCCGCCTGACTCAGGCTGTAGCCGTATTTCGTATTAACCAGGATGTAAAAGCACAAACCCGTATTGTGGAGCCTAAATTGGCTATCACGCCGGTTATGAGCCGCAAAGCAGCTGCCAGCGACTCAAACGATAACTGGGAAACCTTCTGATAGTGTAATGGCCCGCGGGTAATAACCATTACCCGCTTTTATCCTAAATTTCCGCCTCATCTAAGCGCATCAAGCGATCCAACCGCTGGTAGTAACAACGCAGCGTGGCATCAATCGCGTCTGCGGGCATAAACGAATCACGGTATACCGCTTCAACCACACGACTCTCTTTTTGCAAATCATTGAGCAGTTTAACGATAAGTTTTTCTGTCAGCCCCATGCTAAGCCCGAGCACTGTGAAATCCATCCCGAGGTATTCGCCATAAGCCGTTTTAAAACCTGGGGCTAACTCGCGGTCACCTTCTTCACATGCCAGCAATGGTAAGGCCATAAATCCAGAACTAAATATGGCGGGATACGGTGCCACAGAAACGAAATCATAAACCGGTGACAGCGTAGGCTCGCCCATTCGCGGGTGCATTAGACCAAAATTACGCAGGTGCATATCGTTATTGCCCAGCAGATAAGCATAAGCAATGCGCCGAAACAGATCGATTTTGAAAGCGAGGTTGTTATTGACATGTTGAGTCAAAAATTCAGCTAATTGCTGATAACTGACGTACTGCTTACCGTCGCTCCCCGTTTTTCCGTATTTCTCACCAACGTTCATGGCCGCATCAAGCTGTTCCTGATGAATCGCGGCACCGGTCTGCATATCACGGTCGAAGCGGCGGACAACAAAAGCGAGTTCATTTTTGCTATCGGCATGCTCACGCGCAAAACTCACCAGCCCATGCGGTGGCACATCAAAACCAAGCCGTGCCATCAGCGTCATGGTTGCGTGTTCGTTTTCTGCCAGATGTGGGAATTCAGCCGGAGACGGTTTGAGGATGTATTCGCCCTGGTGTTCAACTACGGCGAACTCACCATCCTGCACCACCATCTGCAACTTAGGCTGATACCCGGAAATGCTCATACCGCGTTGGGTCTTTGGCAATTCGTGAATAAATTCACTGCGCGTAAAACTCAGTTGCGGGTTTACTTTACCTGAACCTGTCAGGTGCTTCAGACCTTTCGTCGAATAACCGGACTCTTGCTCTTTGGCCTGCACCAGAGGAGTCAAAAGAATGTGGCAACGTGTGGCTAATTCCATCGTTAATCCTCCTGCGTGTAGACCAATTGCACTGCACCAATCAGGTTTTTGCCATTGTCGATAAGCATTCCGAGCAAATCATGCTCGTCGCGTTGTTGTAACTGGCTGTAGCGCATTTTCAACCAGCCTTCTGGTGCCAGTGAAGCAAAAAAAGGCGGCAAGGAATTGCTGTGAAAGTGGCCGATGCGCACTGGTAGGCTTAGTGACAGCGGGGGGCCAATATAATCAGCGCGATAGTTGAACGTAAATCCGTCGTCATCCTGGCTCAGTTCACCCACGGCTTCGCCGTATAACCACACTTCTACACGGCGGCGCATAATTTCACACCCAGCGCATCCGCGACACGCAGAACTGTGCCAAATTTGACCTGTTCAGGATCTTTGAACAGCCGTTTTAGTGTTGATACCGATACACCCGTTTGCAACTCAAGCGTCACCATATCGATAGCTAATTCTTTGCGACGTTGGTTCAATTGTTGCCCCAGTTGCGCGGAATCAGAGATGACTTGTTCGTCTATTGCCAACTCAAATTCTTGCGCCCGCAGCATCACTGCTTTTTTAACGTCATTCAATAACTCACTCATGGTGTGCAATTTTTCTGCGAGCGATGCATTGTCATGGTTCATATTTGACCTTTAATATTTGTTAAAGTAGATATTTGGCTTTTTTATGATTCATTAATGCGATTGAGTGTCATAAATAGACCTTATCTCTTTCTATATACAATAAATGGTTCATTTACGGTTTTTTGTCAACTTAAAGGCTCAATAAAAGTCTGTTTGTGACTTTTATTTGTAATTATAGCTCATAAACAAGCTTATTCGCTGTCGCAGATGTGGCTTATCCAGATTATTGCTAACCAAATGTAAATTAATTGTTTCACTCGTTTGAGCGGAAACCTTATTAATGAAGGCATGTTAATCAATACGAGTTTATTGCATGTCTTATCGAATCAGCCTGTTGGATAAAAGCCCAGTCGCTAAGGATGACACCCCAGGCGACGCTCTAAAACATACGCTTCGTCTTGCGCAACTTGCTGAGGAGTGGGGCTATCACCGCTTCTGGATTGCCGAGCATCACAACACCTCACAGTTGGCGAGCCCATCACCCGAGTTGCTTATTGCGTGGGTGGCAGGGCAGACACAACGTATTCGTGTCGGTTCCGGCGGGGTGATGCTGCAACATTACAGCCCGTATAAAGTGGCCGAAAATTTCAATCTGCTGGCAAGCCTGGCACCTGGGCGAATTGATCTGGGCGTGGGAAAAGCACCTGGTGGATTGCCGCTTTCTACGCAGGCGTTGCAACGCGGTGTGCAAGATAAAGAGACGTTTGCCGAAAAGCTCACCCAACTTGATAACTGGCTTTCTTTGCCCGCAGGCAAAGACGCAGAGGAAATCTTACGCGCGACACCGGTTCCAGCCCAAAGTGCCAGTCGTTTCCTGCTGGGCGCAAGCCTTGAAAGTGCGGCACTGGCCGCAAATCTGAACTGGGACTTTGTTTATGCCGCGCACTTAAATGGCGACAAAACCTTAATGCACGAAGTGCTCAACGGCTGGCGCAATAAAAGCCAGCGCGACACGCTGGTGGCGGTGCAGGTTATTGTCGCGACAGACGCGCAAAAAGCCGATGAACTGGCAAGCCTGATTCAAATCTGGAGTGTTGAACTGGAAAACGCACAGCGCGTGAGTGTCGTCAGTGAAGAACAGGCGCAGGCATTTGCTCGCCAGGCCGGTAGCGCCATCAAAAAAATCGCACGCCGTGAACCTTTATTACTGAAAGGAACCGCCGAAACTGTGCGTGCCGGGCTTGCGGCGTTGAGCCAGGAATTTGGCATTGATGAATTCATTATCGACACTCCCATTGCCGATCCCACTGCACGTTTTCAGTCGCTGCGTTTGTTGGCAGGCGTTCAACCCGTGAAATCTGTCTCTGATTTTGCCGCTGAACATGAAGCATGGTAAGGGGACGCTGATGACATTCGCACAACAGCTTGTTAACTGGCGACGCGAGTTACACCAATACCCGGAGCTATCTGGTCAGGAAGTGGCAACGACGGCCAGGATCCGCCACTGGCTGGAATCAGCAGGTTTACGTTTGTTACCGTATTCACTCGCAACCGGTGTGGTGGCAGAAGTGGGACACGGCGAAAAAGTGATTGCGCTGCGAGCTGATATTGACGCACTGCCCATTCAGGAAACGAGCGGTGTGCCGTTTAGTTCGCAAAATGAGGGCGTAATGCATGCCTGTGGGCATGATGTTCACAGCAGCGTGATTCTGGGAGCCGCCTTGTTACTCAAACAACGTGAAGCTCAATTAACAGGCCGTGTTCGTTTGTTGTTTCAGCCTGCGGAAGAAAACTTCACAGGGGCAAAGGCGTTGATAAAAGCCGGATCGCTAGAAAACGTGTCTGCCATTTTCGGGATGCATAACGAACCCGGTTTGCCGGTTGGCACTTTCGCCACGCGTGGTGGCGCGTTTTATGCCAACGTCGATCGCTTCGTTTTACGGGTGAAAGGCAAAGGCGCGCATGCCGCACGCCCACATGAGGGCAACGATGCCATTGTTCTTGCCAGCCAGTTAGTGGTGGCATTGCAGACCATTGCCAGTCGCAATATCGACACGCTGGATTCGGTGATTGTTAGCGTAACGCGTATTCAAGGTGGAAATACCTGGAATGTATTGCCTGAAAGCGTTGAGCTTGAAGGAACCGTACGCACCCATCGCGCCGACATTCAGCGGCAGGTCGAAAAGCGCGTCAACGAAATAGCCTCCGGTTTTTCCAGTGCGTTTGGTGCGCAGATTGACGTGGAGTGGTTTAACGGGCCAGTCACGTTAATCAATGATGATAAATGGGCAGCGTTTGCGACCCGGGTTGCACAAGACGTGGGTTATAAGACACAAACTTCCAAATTACATATGGGCGGTGAAGACTTCGCCGTTTACTTACAAACCATTCCCGGTGCGTTTGTCAGCATTGGCAGCGCAAGTGAATATGGTTTGCATCATTCGGCCTTTAATCCGGATGAAGCATTAATTGAAGATGCCGCGAGATATTTCGCAACGCTTGCTGAACAGGCGCTACGGGTAAATTAATAATTCGGAGTTAACTATGTCTAATAATCGACAATTGCGCCTTGGCACAATACTGCATGGTGCTTCAGGAAACATGTCGGCGTGGCGTCACCCAGCGGCTATTCCCGATGCCAGTATTAATTTTGAATTTGTAAAAGATACGGCATTAAAAGCCGAGCAGGGGAAGCTGGATTTTTTATTCGTCGCAGACGGATTATATATTAACGATAAATCCATCCCTCATTTTTTAAATAGATTTGAACCGCTAACAGTGCTGTCAGCATTAGCCAGCGTCACCACGCATTTAGGTTTAGTTGGCACGTTGTCTACTTCTTACAGCGAACCCTTCACCGTAGCGCGCCAGTTCGCGAGTCTTGATCATTTAAGCAAAGGCCGTGCGGGCTGGAATGTGGTGACATCACCGCTGGAAGGTTCAGCTAAGAACTTCTCGCGTGAAAAACACCCTGAGCATGCGCTGCGTTATCGCATTGCCGATGAATATCTTGATGTGGTGAAAGGGTTGTGGGACTCCTGGGAAGAAGACGCTTTTATTCGCGATAAAGAAAGTGGGCAATTCTTTGACCCGAATAAATTGAACACACTGGATCATCGCGGCGACTTCTTCCAGGTGGCTGGCCCACTGAATATTTCCCGCACACCACAAGGTCGACCAATTATATTTCAGGCAGGTGCTTCCGACGATGGCAAAAAAATAGCGGCCCGCCATGCGGATGCCATTTTCACCCATCATGAATTCATTGAAGAAGCGCAGCATTTTTATCGCGATGTTAAAAGCCAGTTGGAAAGCCATGACCGCAAGGCTGATGAGTTGCTGATATTCCAGGGCGTCAGCGTCATTGTCGGCAAAGATGCTGATGACGTAGAAAACCAATATCAAACTACGGCAGCACTGGTATCCATAAACGATGCTCTTAATTACCTGGGTCGTTATTTTGAGCACCACGACTTCAGACAGTATCCGTTGGATGCACCATTCCCGGATATCGGAGACCTGGGGCAGAACAGCTTCCGCAGCACCACCGATGAAATTAAACGTAATGCCCGCGAACGCAAGCTGACTTTACGTCAGGTAGCGCTGGAAGCCGCATCGCCGCGCCCACGTTTTGCTGGCACCGCGCAACAAGTCGCTGATGGGCTGCAACAATGGTTCGAGAGCCATGCCGCAGACGGTTTCATTATTCAGGGCGGCACGCCAGATACCTTCCCACGTTTTGTCGATGAAGTGGTTCCGGTACTGCAAGCACGCGGGTTGTTTCGCAAGGAATATCCCGGCACCACGCTGCGTGAAAGCCTTGGGCTCGCCAACCCGATCAATCAATTTTCGTAAAAAAGGGTGGATGTCGCTAACCACCGGTTTCCGTAGGTCGGATTAGCGTTAGCGACATCCGACATTAAAACCCATTAAAAGAGACACACTATGCATAAATCATCGCTAATCCTTGCAATCGCTCTGGCATTTTCATCAACGGCAACCTGGGCACAAAGCGTCACCATTAATGGTACGGGAGTGAGTCTCGAAGCCAACAAAGCTCCGGTTAACACGGCGCTAAACCCGCAGGCAGTGGCGCAACTGCCAAAAGATTATCGTTTTGCTGTACCCGGTAAATTCACTGTGGCAGTGGCAGCACTCAATTCGCCACCGTTAACCGTATTTGCCGAAGATAATAAAACGCTGCTGGGGAGTGAGGTGGATATTGCGCGCCTGGTCGCCGATAGCTTAGGGCTTGAGCTGAACGTGGTGCCTACCTCATGGGAAGATTGGCCACTCGGTGTGACCTCGGGAAAATATGATGCCGCGATCAGCAATATTACCGTCACCAAAGATCGCAAACAGAAATTCGACTTTGCGACCTACCGTAAGGACTCGCTGGGTTTCTATGTGAAGTCGAACAGCCCAATTAAGAAAATTGAGAAAGCCGACGATATCGCCGGGCTGCGCATTATTGTCGGCTCAGGGACCAACCAGGAATCTATCCTGCTGGCGTGGAATGCTGAGAACCTAAAGAAAGGGCTTAAAACGTTCACGCCGGTTTATACCAAAGACGATGCAGCTCAAACCCTCGCATTGCAGTCGGGTCGCGCCGATGCCTTCTTTGGCCCGAACGTGACTGGCGCCTGGAAAGCGGCACTCACGCAGAAAACGCAGCTAGTGGGTGTTGTTGATGGTGGCTGGCCGAAGGCGGCTCACATCGCGGTCACACTCAAAAAAGGAAGTGGCCTGGCCGAGCCCGTGCAAATTGCACTCAATGGCGTCATCAAAAACGGTGATTACAACAAAGTGCTGAGCCGCTGGGGGGAAAGTGTTGAACAAATCCCGGCATCTGAAATTAACCCAGCCGGTCTTGGCGACTAAGGAGCAGACCATGAGTGAACAATTTCGTGATGTCTCACCGCAAGCGCCGGAACTCCAGCCGATTGTTAGCGGGCTGTTTGGTGAATATGAAGCCCGTTACGGGGACTACTTTTCACGTGATACCGAAGTGGAATTAACCGAATGGTATCTGGCGCCACAGGGGCTATTCATTGTTCTGGAACGTGACGGCGAAATTATTGCCATCGGCGCGTATAAGCCCTTTGATGAGCATACCGCCGAGTTAAAACGTATCTGGACACATCCCACATTGCGCCAGCAAGGGCTTGCTCAGCGCATGGTGCGTGAACTTGAAAGCAGGGCGCAGTTTGCCGGTTATCGCCACGTTTACCTGACCACCGGTTTTCGCCAGCCAGAAGCGGTAAAGCTGTATTTAAGCCTCGGCTATCAGCCGCAATTCGATGTACACCGCAATCCCGAAGAGTACGGCGTGGCTCCTTTTGATGGGCGCTTGCGTTTCACCAAAGCGCTGGCACCGATTCACCTGAGCAAAACGGCCTGAGGAATCATTATGACGAGATCTTCAAACAGACCATCCACCATTAAAGTTGTTCCAGCGCGTTACCCGCTGCGAACGTTGGGGGCAGTCATCGCACTGTTTGTGCTGGGGATTGTTGTCCAGTCGGTTGCCTTTAACCCGCGTTGGGAATGGAGCGTGTTTGCACGCTGGTTCTTTGACCCGGTGATTCTGGAAGGACTGGCGCAAACATTACTGCTAACGCTGATTGGTACGGCATTAAGTGTGGTGATTGGCGGTTTACTGGCGTTGGCGCGACTTTCATCTTCGTGGCTGCTAAACAGCCTGGCCTGGGGTTACATCTGGCTATTTCGTTCGCTACCGCTGATTGTGGTGCTGATCATTTTATATAACTTCTCTTATCTGTACGACACGCTATCAATCGGCATTCCGTTTACCCAGATTCAGTGGGGCAGTTACCAGACCATCAACGTGCTTGGGCAGTTTTCTACCGCTGTTGTTGGGCTGACGTTGGTACAAAGCGCCTATACCGCAGAAATTATTCGTGGTGGATTTTTGGGTGTTGACCACGGGCAATATGAGGCGGCCGCGGCATTAGGATTACCGGCATGGCGACGGACACTGCGCATTATTCTGCCGCAGGCGTTACGCACTATTTTACCCGCAGGTTTCAATGAAATTATCAGCCTGGCGAAAGGCACGGCGATGGTTTATGTGCTGGCGATGCCTGAACTTTTCTACACCATTCAGATGATCTATAACCGCACCCAGGAAGTTATTCCGTTACTGATGGTAGGTGCCGTCTGGTATCTGGTTATCACCAGCGTGCTGTCACTGATTCAACATCTGGTTGAGCGCTGGCTCGCCCGCAGCGAACGCCGCTCCGCCATTAATCAACAAAGCCCGGTACGTAATACATCACGCCAACCCGTGCTGCCAACCCAGGAGGTTGCTCATGCACCACTCCCATAATCAGACGGGCCATATTTCGATTACCGGAGTCAGTAAATATTTTGGCCGCCATAAGGCACTGGATAATATTTCTCTGGAGCTTGAGCCAGGTTCGGTAACCGTGATCCTTGGGCCATCGGGTTCGGGTAAATCGACTTTGCTGCGCGCCATCAATCATCTGGAACGTGTAGACGAAGGCTTTATACAAATTGATGGCGATTACATTGGCTATCGTCTGGCGGGAGACAAACTGTATGAGCTCAAAGAGAAAGAGATCCTGCGTCAGCGCGTGAACGTCGGTTATGTGTTCCAGAACTTTAATTTGTTCCCTCATCTCACGGTGCTGGAAAATCTGATAGAAGCGCCGATTGCACACAAACAACTTAATCGCAAAGACGCCATTGAACAGGCCTATCAATTGCTGGATGTGGTGGGGCTGCGCAATAAAGCGGATGCCTGGTCGCGACATCTTTCCGGCGGGCAACAGCAGCGTATTGCCATTGCCCGCGCACTGGCGTTGCGCCCCCGAGTGATGCTGTTTGATGAACCTACCTCGGCACTGGACCCGGAACTTGTCGGCGAAGTGCTGGATGTGATTAAAAAACTCGCCCGTTCCGGCACGACGCTGGTCGTGGTGACGCACGAAATCGGTTTTGCCCGTGAAGTGGCGGATAACGTGGTGTTTATGGTGGATGGTAAAATTGTTGAGCAAGGCAGCAGCGACGAAGTGCTTAACCATCCGCAGCATTCCCGAACGCGTCAGTTCTTATCAAAAGTTCTTTAAGGAGCAGATATGAAATTAGTCCCACTGGCGCTGATGCTGTTTAGTACCACTCTTTATGCCCAAGGAACGCTTGACCTTAAAGCTAACGAGCAACCGATTCATACTGTGAAAGACCCGATAGCGATAAGCAAAATTCCACCGGATTATAAGTTTGTAGAACCCGGCACGCTGACGGTGGCAATTTCTGCGCTAAATTCGCCACCGCTTGCCATGCTGGCGAGTGATAACCGCACAAGGATCGGCAGCGATCCGGATATTGCTCGTTTGCTGGCCGATAGCCTGGGTTTGAAACTTAAACTGGTGCCTACAGCCTGGGAAGACTGGCCACTTGGGATTAGCTCTGGCAGATATGATGTGGCGTTGGTGAATATTGCTGTAACCGAGGAGCGTAAAACGAAATTTGATTTTGCGACTTATCGCGTAGATTCACTGGCGTTTTCAGTGAAATCAGACAGTCCGATTCAAAAAATCACTCATCCAGCAGATGTCGCTGGATTGCGCATCATTTTAGGTTCGGGTACCAATCAGGAGAAAATCTTGTTGGGATGGAATGAGCAAAATGAACGCGCAGGGCTAAAACCGGCGCAGCCGATTTATCTGACTGATGATGCCTCTGGCAATCTTTATATTCAGGCAGGAAGGGCGGATGCCATGTTTGGCCCGCAAAGTGTTGCGGCCTATAAAGCAGCGTTAACGGGTAAAACGCGTGTGGTTGGGCTTGGTCCGAAGAAAGCGTATGTCGCTACCACCACCAAAAAAGGTAACGGGCTGGTTTATGCGTTACAAGCCGCGCTGGATGGCACGGCTAAACGTGGCGAATATCAGCAAGTTCTGGTGCGTTGGGGAGAAAAGGGCGAAGAAGTGGCTAGCTCGGAGGTTAATCTTCCCGGGATTACTTACCCGTAGCACTGCTTGTTTTAAGCCAGAAGAACCTGGCTTAAAAAGCCCTTAATATCGTCCAAAGCCTGAACGCGTGCGAGCGGCGCGTTGTCGATAATCAATTGATCCGAATACCCGTTCAGCAAGGCACCAAGTTGGCGGGTAACACGCAAAACATCGGTTTGACGAAAAACGCCACTCTGAATACCGGCTTCGATAATACTCGCCAGCAACGCATCCCACTTTTCTGTCAGCGTTAAGGCAAGGTCGGCGTAAACCTTGTTATGTACCGCAAGACGCCACAGCGAGCCATACAGCTCCCAAACGGCATCGGCGCGATCGGGTAAATAATCTTCCACAAAAACAACCAGCCCTTGTTCGGGCGGCAAAGCGCGCGTTTTAAGGGTAAAGGTTTCCAGTTCGGCATACATAAAACGTGAAAACGCTTCAATACACAGCGTTTGCCAGTCCGGGAAGTAGTGGTAAATATGGCTACGCGCAATCCCGACTTGTTCTGTTAGTTCGCGGGTGGTGACTTTTTCCACCCCTTTTTCGGTGAACAGCACGATTGCGGCATCAAGAATATTCTCTTTTAGAACAGACGTTTTTTCTTTCATCTCGGTACCTTCATTGACTTTGAGCAAGCGCTCAAATAGAATTCTTACATTCTTGAGCAACCGCTCAAGAATAACAATCTAAGAATATAAAGTCATGCATACTTCCCATCACACCGCCGGGCTTACGCCATCGCGCGGTGCATTAAATACCTTAAAAAAACTCGCAAAACTCCATAACAAAAAGCTGATTGTTACGCTGATGCTGGTGGTCGCTGAGAACATCATTTACCTGCTTTATCCGTTAATGGCCGGTTTCGCCATCAATGCCATTATAAAAGGGCAACCGTTGCATGCATTACTGTATGCGCTGGTGGTTTTTATTATGTGGGCGATTGGCGCTGCACGCCGCAGCATGGATACGCGAACTTTCACAATAATTTATGCCGGGCTTGCGGTGCCGGTTATTCTCGCACAGCGTAAAGACAACCATGACCATTCCACTATCGCTGCCCGCGTGACATTGTCACGTGAATTTGTCGACTTCTTTGAAACGCACCTGCCACTGTTGATTACTTCGGTGGCCTCAATCATCGGTGCGGTGATTATGTTGCTGACGATTGAATTCTGGGCTGGGGTCGCTTGTCTGGCGGTATTAGTTTTCTTCTCGTTGTTCCTGCCAGGCTATACGCGCAAGAACGAAATACTGTATGAGAAACTTAACGATCGTCTGGAAAAAGAGGTCGGATTCGTCGGTTATGCTAGTGAAAACACGCTGAACAAGCATTACAACTTTTTGGCGCGAGTGCGCATTCGTCTGTCCGACAGAGAAGCCATTGGCTACTTGTCGATTGGTACTGCCGCAGCGTTCCTGTTCTCGATGACCATCTGGCTGATGACGGTGAAAGGGGTTGGGAACGCCGGGCATATTTACTCGGTCATGACTTACATGTGGATGTTCGCCATGAGCCTGGATGACGGCCCATCGCTGCTGGAAAAATATTCGCAGCTAAAAGAGATAGGCAAGCGCGTGAACACCGGACTGGTGTAATTAACCCACTGCTGGCAATGCGCCCGTGGCAATCAATGCCTGAATAACAATGACGGCAATACCGCAGAAGAACACCAGTATCAGCAACGGTTTGCCACCAGCCACGCGGTAGCTCGACTCTTTTTGTACCTCGCGGCTTTTCCACACCAACAACGAAGGGATGATTAACGCAAGTATCGCCAGCGCCACACCGGCATAACCTAACGCCATCACAAAACCTTGCGGATAGAACAGGGCAAAGACCAGAGGTGGAATAAAGGTCATCAGCCCTGTTTGAGCACGGCCCGACGCTTTGTGATTGCGGTTAAACAAATCGCTCAGGTAATCAAACAGCCCCAAAGACACGCCTAAGAATGATGTTGCCAGCGCCAGATCGGCAAACAAATGCACAGCGAGTTCAACATGGGGTGAAGCGACGACTTCGCGAACAGCCTGTAATAAACCGTTCAGTCCTGAATGGTTAGCCAGAAGCCCGCGGAATACACCCGAATCAATCGCCCCAAGTGTTGCCACTTGCCAGAAAATATAAGCAACTAACGGAATGGCACTACCGACGATAAATACCCAGCGCAATTTACGCAGATTGCCATCCAGATAACTGACAATACTCGGTACGCTGCCATGGAAACCAAAAGAGGTAAAAATCACCGGAATAGCGGAAAGTGCGAGGCCTTTTTCTAATGGTAACGTCAACAAATTAGTGTGATGGATATGCGGCATCATCAACGCCAGCATCACCACCAGCATCACTATTTTGGCGCTGAATAACACACGGTTGAACATATCCACCATATGCGTGCCAATACAGACAATCCCTCCGGCAACCACAGTAAACAGCAGTACACCGGTGGTGACCGAAATCGAGGTCGAAAACCATTGGCTAAGACTGGCTGCCAGCAACTCGCCAGCGCCGCTGATATACGCAGCCGTCAGAGCGTACATCAAAAACAACATGCTAAAACCGGTTATCCATTGCCCCGGTTTACCAAGATAGCGCCGCGCCAGACTGCCAAGCCCGGTGTCAGCGGAAACGTGCTGATATACTTCAACCAGCAACAGCGCGGTATAACACATCAACCCCCACAGGCCGGCGAGTAAAAGCAGCGTTACACCAAACCCAACGCCCGCCGAAGCCAACGGCATTGCCAACATTCCTGCGCCAATAGTGGTTCCGGCGACGATTAAGATACTACCAAGAGTGCGATTCTTCACGCTTCCCTCTGAATTTACGCTTGTTATAACGACATTGTGCCGCGCAGGGTAAGGGATTGTAATGCAACCGTCAAATGAGGCTTACAATGAGTGTAATTTTATATTTACGAATTCGATGTGAAGAGCATGAATTCAATTGCAGACTAAAATTCTACGGGTCAATAACGCAGATGACTGAATTGATTGAGGTGCTGTAATTGTGGCTCGCCGCCTGAATTGAATATAACTTCAGTTAGCTGTAATGCCGCAGCAGCATGTAATCACCAGGGGAAGGTAATGAGAGCCAGTATTAGAACGAAGATAGTGAAAGTGTGTGAAGCCAAAATGGCTGCTAAAGGTGAGGGCGTTGGCGTGTCATTTTATGCTTTTTTCGCCAACAAGAATGATGACCCCGAATTACTTATGGAAGTGGCTCACTGGTGGATCATAGAAATGAAACTGGACCACTTTGAAAAGGCCAGAAAAATCATATCACTTGTAACACCTGCTAAGACCGCATAGGCACTTACCCACATCCTTCAAGGGATGGGGAAATCACTTAGGAAGATAACGATGAAACAGTGGAGTTCTTGCTATATACCCTTAAGCCGGGAACAGGAGAGGGATTATCACAAGATAATGATGGAGCAAAGTGTGCCGCTTCATCGTGCAGCTGGAATCGATATCGTATCCTTTGGCAATTCGCTCGATGACCCCGACGCTTACTGCCTGATAAGAGCCTTTGAAGATTTACCCCAGTTGAAAAACGCTCAGATGGACTTTTATAGCAGTGAAGAATGGCGCAGCGGCCCACGCCAAAGCATTCCAGGGGTTATTACCGGATTGGGTAACGATGCAATATAACTCCAGTAAATATATGGGTATATATACCGAATGCTCGCTAATTGATCTGCCATTTTCAGCGTGGCATCATAACGGCACGAAAGATATCCAGGACTTATGATGAAAGACGTTATTGAAGGTTTTTTGAGGTTTCAGAAAGAAGCATTTCCTCAACGCTCCAAACTATTCAAAAAACTCGCTTCAAATCAAAACCCTAAAACACTTTTTATTTCCTGCTCTGATAGCCGGTTAGTCCCCGAATTAGTGACCCAACGTGAACCGGGTGAACTGTTTGTTATTCGAAACGCAGGCAATATTGTGCCACCGTTCGGGCCTGAACCGGGCGGCGTTTCAGCTTCGGTTGAATATGCGGTGATGGCGCTCGGCGTTCGTGACATCGTGGTTTGTGGCCACTCTGACTGCGGGGCAATGACTGCCGTTGCCAACTGCCAGTGTCTTGACCATATGCCCGCCGTTGCCCACTGGTTGCGTTATGCAGATGCAGCAAAAGCCATTAACGAATCGGAAGAGCACACCACAACCCAATCCCGCGTGGACGGCATGGTGCACCAAAACGTGATTGCTCAACTGGGGAATTTACGCACGCATCCCTGTGTTGCGTTAGCGCTTGCGAAAGGCAACATTACGCTGCATGGTTGGGTTTATGATATTGAATCTGGGTGCATTGAAGCCTTTGACAGCAAATGCGGGAAGTTCATTTCATTATCAGATAACCCAGGTGCGACGGCATCTTAGAAGGGCATTGCGCCAGACCTGTTACTCAGGCCTGGCGCAAGAACAAATAACTTACTTATCTTCCTTCTTTCCCGCCAGATTCAGCGTTGGCGTCTCATCAAAGAAGTTCCATGGTTTAAGCAGCGCGTGAACCCACTCTGTAGGCATGATTGGCCACTCTTCTGCACGAGCAACGTGGGTAGTACCGGTTGTCATCCAGACCACGTCATCACTGTTATCCAGTGACTGGTTATCTTTGGTGTAGGCACCAAGTCCGGTATCGTGTGCTGAACGGTTTGGATATTTGCCTTCCGGATAACGTTCGTCCGGGTTGTAGCGCGTTACCCACAATTGTTTATCCATAAAGCTTAGACGATGATAAATCCACTCGTCAGGGGCAAATTTCGCGCCAGTTGCCACCGGATGCGTGCCACCCGCATAAGGGATGATTTGATAGGAAACCGGGTTGCCCATCTTGTTCTCTTTCGTGGTATTGCTCAGCAAGCGAATAGTGCTTGGGTCAAATTTCTGCGCAGCTTCTTGTTCGGTACTGATGTCGTACTGTTTAATTTGCATGGTACTGGTGCGTGGGCCGCCAGCGGTATTTGGTTTCACTTCCGGATCCAGGGCAACCAATTTGTTGTTTTCACCATCCACATCCATATCAAGACGGAAGTTATAGATATGTTGGTGCGTAGTGCCAACGATATTGTGGTCGATTAACGTACCGTAGCGCGTGTCATCTTTGGCTGTCTCATCGTGCATGGTTTTCGCTTTTACGCCTTTCACCGCTTCAATACCGGTTGCGCCAGCATCAATACCGATGGTGCCATTCTGATGGAATACCCAGTCGAAGATGTAATCATAGTTACCCACGGTGCTAATCCAGCGCACCACTAATTCGCGGCGTTCGGTGCTGATATTTGGCTGGCCCATTTCCTGATGCTTGTACTCAGGTCCTGCGTAGCGTTCAAAAATAGCAACTGCGTGCGCAATTGTGGTTGGTTTGCCGGTGTAATCAGCGATGGTTTCATCCAGCAGCACTGCGTTGCCCGGCGCATCTTTGCCGCGAGCAATAGGGGATGTCAGCGTGCCCATACCGTAATCACCTGCATCCAGATAGGCTTTGAAATACCAGCCAACGTCCGGGTCGCCATAAGGCACAATCATGCCGCCGAGCGACCCTTCGTACATCACTTTGCGTTTGTTGCCGTTGTCGTTATACGTCACGGTCGAGAGAATTGGACCGACGCGCGAATTCAAACGCAGGTGGAAATCCCAGTTCTGCCAGTGAATGGTATCGCCCGTAATGGTGTAGTTTTTGCCTTCTGGCTCGATAATTTCCAACGGTTTAACTAACGGAGCTTTGCGGTCACGGCCATCAAACGGGCGTGGGTTCATCGGCACCGGTATCACCTGACCTTCTTCAATCTTGATGATTTTCTTCTGTTCGAGGTCAACAACCGCCACCAGGTTTTCAATCGGATGCGCCCAGTAGTTACCGTCGCCGGTGTTGAGGTAACTCACCACTTTAAGCAATCGCTGGTTCTGTTCCAGCCCGTCTTTACCATCGAAATAGCCAACGGTAAGCGGGGTGGTAACAACTTTAGTTGGGTCGTCCACACCATGTTTTTTCAGCGCGTCGGCATACTCTTTGCTGTTGTTGATGATTGTTTGCACACTGACAAAATCATCAATCAGAACCATGCCGTGCGCGCCTTCAATCGGTTTCCAGGAAACAACCTTCCCAGCGCTCAAATCCACTACGCCTTCGACGATATGAATACCGTCGAGCATAATGACATCCGCCATACGAGGTGCCGTCACAGCCTGGCCTGTCATCACAAACTGCCACACCTGATCTTTGGGCGGTTCATGCAACGATATTTCAGTAAAGCGGGTACCCGGTTTATAATCTGGTGCCGTTTGAATAATTTTTACCGCGTTGGATATTTCATCTGAGGTTAATGAATTAAGCGGGTGCGGTTTTTTCTCAACAGCGAAGGTTTGATCAAGCCCGGACTGGAAAACTTCGTTAATAAAGTCTTCAGAAATATAAGCGGTTTTATTTTTGAAGATAACCGGCACCTGCAACTGCAATGTTTTGCCGTTAACCATCGCCGATTTACTATTCGGTTTTACTTTTACAAAGGCACCGTCTTTGACGATGGTGAACATCTGCGCGTAATCATCCCATTGCACATCGGCACCAAATTCATTCAGTGTTTTTTCCATCGGCACCATATGTGCTTCACCGCCGTGGGCGAAAGCTGCAGAGGAGGTCAGGAGTGCAATTGCTAAAGCCAGCGCTTTCTTTCCAGTTATTAAATTCATGAAATTCTCACTTTAGGATGTTTTATTGTTGTGTGGTTTATAAACAGGAATGAATTCAACATAACAACTTCTGCGGCAAGATATATTGTGCTGCTTGCCAATCTCTTTGCTGGTTTTGCCAAATTAATAACAACACCCTCTTCCTGAAGAAGAGGGTTGGAATGCGGGGGAAGTTAAGCGCCAAAATCCCCGTGCTTACGTGCAACCAAAGTCAAAATGGAATACAACGCCACAGACTGGTTTTCCTGATTCATCACTTCTACCGCCCATTCCACAACGCCGACGGGTTTATCTTGCGCAGTTTTTTGTGGTTTGGCGGTTTTGCGTTTGCATGTCAGACGCACTTGCAGGGTATCGCCGATTTTCACCGGTTCGATAAAGCGCAGGTTTTCCATACCATAGTTGGCGATAACCGGCCCAACACCTGGGTCGACAAATAATCCTGCCGCGGCAGAAACAACAAAATAACCATGCGCCACGCGTTCACCGAAGAACGAATCTGCCGCACCAATTTTATCGACATGCGCGTAGAAGTGGTCACCGCTCAAATTGGCGAAATTCACAATATCGGCTTCGGTGATGGTGCGGCGTGCCGTCAGTAAGCTTTCGCCAATTTGCAGATCTTCAAAATGTTTGCGGAATGGGTGAACCGGATTTTCTTGTACCGCCGCGCCGTAACTCCACTGC
Organism: Buttiauxella sp. B2; assembly: GCF_006376615.1. Lineage (GTDB taxonomy): Bacteria > Pseudomonadota > Gammaproteobacteria > Enterobacterales > Enterobacteriaceae > Buttiauxella. Next base: position 55,868 of record NZ_VEXQ01000001.1, on the reverse strand, counting down.
TTGCTAACGGCGGCCAGCATCGAAGGGCTGCCCTGAATAGCGGTGCGCTGCATGTAATGCTTAACCGCTCGTAGCCCGCCAAGTTCTTCACCACCACCCGCACGCCCTGGGCCGCCGTGAACCAGCATCGGCAATGGTGAACCATGTCCGGTAGATTCCACCGATGATTCCTGGTTCAGCACCTGGATTCGCCCATGGGCGCGGCCTGCGCCGAGAATAAACTGGCGCGCAATGTCGCCACTTGCCGTTACCAGCGTCCCCGCAAGGCTTCCCTGGCCCGCTCGCGCCAGCTCCATTGCATGTTCGGCATGCTGATAAGGCATTACCGTGGCGACAGGGCCGAAAGCTTCGAGTTCATGAACTGCACTCGTTTCATCTGGCTGTTGGCAAAGCAACAATGTTGGCGGGAAGAACGCGCCAGCGCGTGAAGTATCTGCTTTACCGCCAATAACAACTTTGCAGCCTGCGGCAATCAACTGATCGACTTTTTGCTGCACATCATCACGCTGCTCAATGCTCACCAGCGCGCCCATTTTCACGCCTTCCAATGCTGGGTCACCGGGCTGGATTTTTTCAAGCTTCGCTTTTAGCGCCTGCACCACATTTTCGAGCTGCGCCTGTGGGACGATGATGCGGCGAATAGCAGTACATTTTTGTCCGGATTTTGCCGTCATTTCACGCACTACTTCACGGATAAACAGAGCGAACTCTGGTTGTTCCGGCGAGACATCTTCACCAAGCACGCAACAGTTAAGAGAATCGGCTTCCATGGTGAACGGCACAGAGCGGGCAACAATATTTGAGTGACAGCGTAACTTTTGCCCGGTACTGGCGGAACCGGTAAACGTCACCACATCTTGCTCATCGAGCAGGTCAAACAGGTTGCCTACGCCACCACAAATCAGGCTGATTGCACCTTGCGGAACGAGGCCTGAATCGACAATTGATTTCACCATCGCTTGTGTCACTTGTGCACTTGCGGTGCCGGGTTTGATAATGGCAGGCATTCCAGCAAGCCATGTTGGTGCGAGCTTTTCCAGCATTCCCCAGCAAGGGAAGTTAAAGGCATTGATGTGTAGCGCCATACCGGATTTAGACGTCAGCACATGGCGAGCGGCAAATCCACCTTGCTTAGACAGCGGGATCATTTCGTCTTCAGGCCACAGCACGTCATCTGGAAGTTCGCGGTTTCCCATACCGGCATAAGCGAACAGGGTGCCGATACCCCCTTCGATATCGACCCAACTGTCTGCGCGGGTTGCACCTGTCTGTGCAGAAATCTCATAAAACGATTCTTTGTTAGCCAGCAGATGTTTTGCCACCGCTTTTAGCATGGCTGCGCGTTGCACGAAGGTCAGGGCGCGTAAGGCTTTACCGCCATTTTCAATTGCATAGCGCTTCGCCTGCGCCATATCCAACCCTTCGCTGGTTACCTGGTACAACACGTCTCCGGTAATCGCATGATTTATCGTACGTTCTTTACCGTGGCCCATCACCCAACTACCTGCCAGATAACTTGTTAACTGTTGCATCTCACACCTCACTAAGCATTACGTTTAATGTCATCAATGTTTGATTTGTGAATCATAAAAAGCAAGGTGTAATTTAATAATTTATTAACAATGTGATTCACTGCCTTTATGGCTTTTTTGTTATTGATATGAAAAGTAACATTTATTTAAAATTTATCGTGATAACGCTCACAAAGCACGCGTGTTAATTTTGCTGTTTTAGTTAACTTATCTGTAACTTTTAATCATTAAGTGATTCGCATGATCGTGTTTTGCGAATATAATTTGAATCATAAAGAGTGACGCCATGACTGAACAACACCGATTTGATGAGCGAATCGCACAAGAAATCGCGATTGAACCGCAGGACTGGATGCCGGACGAATACCGTAAGACGTTGATTCGCCAAATAGGGCAGCACGCTCATTCCGAAATTGTCGGCATGTTGCCGGAGGGAAACTGGCTGGCGCGTGCACCGAGCCTGAAACGCAAAGCCATTTTGCTGGCAAAGGTGCAAGACGAAGCCGGACACGGCCTGTATCTCTATAGCGCTGCGGAAACGCTGGGCTGCGCGCGGGAAGACATCTACCAGAAGATGCTAGACGGCAAAATGAAATACTCCTCAATCTTTAACTACCCAACACTCAACTGGGCAGATATTGGCGTGATCGGCTGGTTGGTCGATGGGGCCGCGATTGTTAACCAGGTCGCGTTGTGCCGTACCTCTTACGGCCCATATGCCCGTGCCATGGTGAAAATCTGCAAAGAAGAGAGCTTCCATCAGCGCCAGGGTTTTGAAGCTTGCACCGTGCTGGCCGCAGGCTGCGAAGAACAGCGCCAAATGTTGCAAGACGCCATCAATCGTTTTTGGTGGCCTTCGCTAATGATGTTTGGCCCGAACGACGACAACTCTCCAAACAGTGCCAAAAGCCTGGCCTGGAAAATCAAACGCCACGGCAACGACGAACTGCGCCAGCGCTTTGTGGACAACACCGTGCCGCAAGTCGAAATGCTCGGCATGACCGTACCGGATAAAGATCTCTTCTTTAACGAAGCCACCGGTCATTACGAATTTGGCGAAATTGACTGGCTCGAACTTAACGAAGTGATTGCCGGACGCGGGCTGTGCAACGAAGAACGCCTGGCTGCCAAACGCAAAGCCTGGGACGAAGGTACGTGGGTACGCGAAGCCGCCCTGGCTTACGGCGAAAAACAACAAGCCCGCAAAGTGGCGTGAAGGAGAAGAAAATGAGCAATGTTCACTGGCCGTTATACGAAGTCTTTATCCGCAGCAAACAGGGGCTTTCGCATCGTCATGTTGGCAGCCTGCACGCCACCGACGAACAAATGGCGCTGGAAAATGCCCGCGATGCCTACACCCGCCGGGCCGAGGGTTGCTCGATTTGGGTAGTAAAAGCGAGCGAGATTGTGGCCTCACAACCCGAGGAACGCGGTGCGTTCTTCGACCCGGCAGATAGCAAAATCTATCGCCATCCAACGTTCTACACCATCCCTGATGGCATCGAGCATATGTGAGGTGTGAAATGACTTATTCCCCGTTAACCACTTACACCTTACGACTTGGCGACACTTGCCTTGTTTTGGCTCAGCGCCTGACTGGCTGGTGCGGACATGCGCCGGAGCTGGAAATTGACCTGGCGTTGGCGAACATCGGCCTGGATTTACTCGGACAGGCGCGCAACTTCCTGGCTTATGCCGCGCATTTGCAGGGCGAACACCTCGACGAAGACCAGCTGGCTTATGGCCGCGACGAACGGCAGTACCATAATCTGCTGCTTGCTGAGCAGCCCAATGGTGATTTTGCCGACACCATGATGCGCCAGTATTTGCTTGATGCCTGGCATGTCGAACTGTTCAGCCGTCTTTCGCAAAGCAGTGACTCACAACTGGCGGCGATTGCTGCAAAAGCGCTGAAAGAAGTGCGTTACCACTTACGTTTTAGCCGCGGTTGGTTAGTTCGTTTGGGCGATGGCAATGAACTTTCCCAACAAAAAATGCAAAGCTCGCTGAACAAACTTTGGCGTTTCAGCGGCGAAATGTTCCATGCCGACGAGCTGGAAATCAGCCTTGCGGAGCAGGGAATTGCTGTCGACCCACGCACGATGCGTACCGCCTGGGAAGCAGAAGTCTTTAGCGGTTTGCTTGAAGCTACGCTGGTAAAACCTACGCAAGCGCAATACCGCACTGGCGGTAAACAGGGGTTACATACCGAACACCTCGGCCCGTTGCTGGCGGAAATGCAGTATCTGCAACGCGCTTACCCTAATCAGCAGTGGTAGTGAGGTAAATATGCAAACTCTCGATGTGGTTGAACCGGCACAAATCCGCGATGTATGGCGCATTCTCGGGCAAATCAGTGACCCGGAAATTCCGGTGCTGACCATCACCGATCTCGGCATGGTGCGCAGCGTTCGCCATCGTGAAGACGGCTGGCACATCGGGTTTACTCCCACGTATTCCGGCTGTCCGGCGACTGATTTTCTGCTGACGGCTATCCGTGACGCGATGGAAGAAGCGCAACTGGGTCCGGTGCATATCGAACAGATGCTCCACCCAGCCTGGACCACGGACTGGATGACGCCTGCGGCCAGGACACGGCTGCGTGAATACGGTATCAGCCCGCCGCAAGGACATGCCTGCAATGCAACATCGGCAAATGTCGACGTGGTATGCCCGCGCTGTGGCAGTTTGCATACTTCGCTTATCAGCGAATTCGGTTCCACGGCCTGCAAAGCGCTTTATCGCTGCGGCAGCTGCCGTGAACCCTTTGATTACTTTAAATGTATTTGAGGTTGCCATGACGACGTTTCATTCGCTAAAGGTGGCTCGTATTGAACAGGAAACTGCGGAAGCAGTCGCCATCACTTTCGAAGTGCCCAAAGATTTGCAGGCGCATTATGCGTTTAAGCCCGGCCAGCATTTGACCCTGAAAACTCGATTGGGCGGGGAAGAATTACGCCGTTGTTATTCTATTTGCCGTGCTGAACAGCCGGGTGAAATTTGTGTGGCGGTGAAAGCCATCGAAGGCGGGCGCTTTTCGCATTATGCAGTGACGGATTTGATTGCTGGCATGGCGATGGACGTGATGATTCCGCAGGGAACTTTTGGTTACCAACCGCAGCCTGAAACCGCCGGAAACTATCTGGCGCTGGCAGTGGGTTCCGGAATAACGCCTATGCTGGCGATTGTCAGCGCAACACTTGCCACTGAATTACAAAGCCGCGTGACGCTAGTTTATGGCAACCGTAGTAGCCGCAGCATGATGTTCCGCCAGGCACTGGCTGATTTAAAAGACTGCTACCCACAACGCCTACAGCTTATTTATCTGTTCAGCCAGGAAGTGCAGGAAAGTGAACTGTTGAGTGGGCGGCTCGACGGCGCGAAAGTTAAAGCGCTAGGCGACAATCTTCTCGACCTCACAGGCTTTAACCGCACGTTTATTTGCGGCCCACAAAGCATGATGCAGGAAACCGAAGCCGCACTGCTGGAAATGGGTGTGGCGCAGCAAAATATCTTCATCGAGCATTTTAATACGCCAGGCACTGCACCGAGTCGCCGCAGCCGTGAGCAGGCAGCCGGAAAAGTAGTGACGCTGCGCCAGGACGGACGTGATCGCAAGATAACCCTGGATTCGCAAGACGAAAGTATTCTGGATGCAGCTTTGCGCCAGGGCGCGGATTTACCGTATGCCTGCAAAGGCGGCGTCTGCGCCACTTGTCGTTGCAAAGTACTGAGCGGCGAAGTGGAAATGGGCGTCAATTACAGCCTCGAGGCGGATCAACTGGCAGCGGGTTATATCCTCAGTTGCCAGGCATTGCCAAAAGGCAATGACGTGGTGCTCGACTTTGACGCACAGGGGCTGTGATGAGCGAACTGATGATTGACCAGACCCAGCGCATTTTGACTCTGACATTAAATCGTCCGGCTGCTCGCAACGCCCTGAATAACGCGCTGCTGGAGCAAATTGCTCAGACGCTTGAGTCTGCACAAAAAGATGAAAGCGTTGGCGCGGTGGTTATCACCGGTAATGAGCGATTTTTTGCAGCTGGAGCTGATCTTAAAGAGATGGCGAGCCGCGATATGCCCGCCACGCTCAATGACCCACGCCCGCAACTCTGGGCGCGTATCGAACGATTTAACAAACCTTTACTGGCGGCAGTGAATGGCTATGCGCTAGGTGCGGGATGCGAACTCGCCATGCTGTGCGATATCACGCTCGCGGGCGACAACGCACGCTTCGGCCTACCGGAAATCACACTTGGCATTATGCCTGGCGCTGGCGGCACGCAACGTTTAATTCGCAGCGTCGGAAAAGCGCTGGCCTACCGGATGGTACTGACAGGTGAAGCTATCACCGCACAACAGGCGCAACAGGCGGGACTGGTTGCAGAAGTTTGCCCTGCGACACTGACGCTGGAATACACCCAGAAACTGGCAGCACGTATCGCACAACATGCACCGCTGGCTTTGCAGGCGGCGAAAACGGCATTGCGCCAGGCTCATGAGCTTTCTCTTAGCCAGGGCTTACAGCATGAGCGGCAGTTATTCACGCTGCTTGCTGCCACCGAAGATCGTCAGGAAGGCATTGCTGCGTTCCTGGAAAAACGACCCGCTGCGTTTAAAGGACGATAACCATGAATTTTATTCTTAGTGATGTGCAAAACGGCGTGATGACGCTGACCTTAAATCGCCCGGAACGCCTGAACAGTTTTAACGACGAAATGCACCGCCAACTGGCGCAAGTGCTGACTCAGGCTGAGCGCGATGACACCATTCGTTGCCTGCTGATTACCGGTGCGGGACGTGCATTTTGTGCGGGGCAGGATTTAAACGATCGTAACGTTGACCCGACCGGAGCCGCGCCTGATTTAGGTGCTTCGGTTGAGAATTTTTATAACCCGCTGATTAAACGCCTGGCGGCACTACCAAAACCGGTTATTGCCGCGGTTAATGGTGTGGCAGCCGGAGCTGGTGCTACGCTGGCGTTGGGTTGCGATATGGTTATTGCCGCACGTTCGGTAAATTTCATTATGTCCTTTAGCAAGTTAGGGCTGGTTCCTGACTGTGGCGGAACTTGGTTCCTGCCGCGCCTTGCCGGGCGTGCTCGCGCAACGGGGCTTGCACTAATGGGTGACAAACTCAGCGCGGAACAGGCCCAGCAGTGGGGCATGATTTGGCAGGTAGTGGATGACGAAGCGTTAACTGACACCGCACGCCAGCTCGCCACACATTTTGCCAGCCAGCCTACGTTTGGCCTTGGTCTGGTGAAGAAAGCACTGTACGCCTCAGAAACCAACACGCTCGACGCTCAGCTTGATCTGGAGCGAGACTACCAGCGTCTTGCCGGACGCAGCGAAGACTATCGCGAAGGGGTATCGGCATTTCTGGCTAAACGCCCTCCGGTGTTTCAGGGGAAATGATGATGCTAACTCCACATTCAGTTATCGCCGTGATAGGCAGCGGAACCATGGGCGCAGGCATTGCGCAGGTTGCCGCGCAGGCTGGGCATCCGGTCAAAATTTATGACATTCAGCCGGGTGCTGCTACCCGCGCTATTGACGGCATTGCTGCCGCTCTGAGCGCTCGTGTGGCAAAGGGTAAAATTTCCGCATCTGAGAAAAGTGCTGTTGTCAGCCGTTTAACCGCGGCGCACGCGCTCAGCGAACTCGCTGATGCGGCGTTGGTGATTGAAGCCGCCGCCGAGCAAATCGACATTAAACAGGCCATTTTCCGCGACCTGGCAGCCATCTGCCCGCCGGATGCGATATTCGCTAGCAACACCTCGTCTATTTCTATTACGGCGATTGCCAGCGGTGTTCCGCAGCCAGAGCGCGTTGTCGGGTTGCATTTCTTCAATCCCGCGCCAGTAATGAAACTACTTGAAGTGGTGAGCGGGCTGGAAACCGCACCTGCCGTACTGGAAAGCCTGACTACGCTGGCATTGCGCTGGGGAAAACAGCCAGTGCGCTGCCATTCCACACCTGGATTTATTGTGAACCGTGTAGCACGTCCTTTTTACGCCGAAGCGTGGCGAGCATTGGAAGAAAATGTTGCGCCTGCGGGAGTGATTGATGCGGCGTTGCGTGACTGCGGTGGCTTCCCAATGGGACCGCTGGCGTTGACGGATCTTATCGGCCAGGACGTGAACTTTGCCGTTACTTGTTCCGTGTTCAACGGTTTTTGGCAGGAGCGCCGTTTTCTGCCCTCTCTTATTCAGCAAGAACTGGTGCTCGGCAAGCGTTTGGGCAAGAAAACTGGGCAGGGGATTTACCGTTGGCCACTCAACGAAACCCTGCCTTACGAACCAGCAGCGCCTGGCAATTCTGAGGCGAAGCACATTAAGTTTCACGGTCGAGCTGCATGGCTGAATAATCCAAATTCAAGTGACGGTGTCACTGATTCATATCTGGAGCTGGATGACGTGCTGGTTCAAGTCACGCAAGGCGAAAGGGCAACGCAGTTGGCTAAACGCCTGCAACGCCCGGTTGTTCTGCTTGATTTAGTGAACGATTGGCAGCGCTCGCCACTCGTTGTGCTGGCAGCGGCTGCGGGTAACACGGTTGAACAAACTGCGAAAGTGATTCGTTTCTTCCAGCAACAAGGCAAACAGGTGCTGACGATTAATGACTACCCTGGAATGTTGGTATGGCGCACCGTGGCAATGCTTGCCAATGAAGCAACGGACGCGGCGCAAAAAGGTGTCGCCAGCGAACAGGACATTGATACTGCGATGCGCCTGGGGGTGAATTATCCGCGCGGCCCACTGGCCTGGGGGGCTGAACTCGGTTGGCAGCAAGTGCTGCGACTGCTAGAAAACTTACAACAACATTACGGTGAAGAACGTTATCGCCCAACGTCAATGCTACGCCAACGCACGCTACTGGAGACTCAACATGAGCATTAATGCATGGGCAAACGCTCGAGAAATGTACGCTCGCGATAACTGTGCGCAGCAAATGGGCATTGAGATCCAGGAGATGGGCGATGGTTTTGCACGCCTGACGATGACCATCACCGAAGCAATGTTAAACGGCCACCAGACCTGCCATGGCGGGCAACTTTTTACTCTTGCAGATACTGCATTTGCCTACGCCTGCAATAGCCAGGGGCTGGCTGCGGTAGCGTCCGGTTGCAGCATCGATTTTGTGCGTCCAGGTGCTGCTGGTGACACGCTGACTGCGATTGCGCAAGTGCGTACACAGGGGCGCCAGACTGGTGTGTATGACATTGAAATCATTAATCAGAATGAAAAAACGGTCGCTCTGTTTCGTGGGCGTTCGCACCGTATCGGCACGACAGTATCAGGAGCCAAACTATGAATGATGCATTTATCTGTGACGGTGTGCGCACGCCAATTGGCCGCTACGGCGGGGTGTTTTCTTCCGTACGGCCTGACGACCTGGCTGCCATCCCGCTCAAAGAACTGATGGCGCGTTACCCGCAGCTTGACTGGAGTGCAGTGGACGATGTGATCCTCGGTTGCGCTAACCAGGCGGGTGAAGATAACCGTAACGTTGCACGGATGGCGACACTGCTTGCCGGCCTGCCACAGACAATTTCAGGCACCACGATAAACCGTTTATGCGGCTCCGGTCTGGATGCGTTAGGTATGGCGGCGCGGGCAATTAAAGCAGGTGATGCTGAGTTGATGATTGCAGGCGGCGTAGAGTCGATGACGCGTGCACCATTTGTAATGGGCAAGGCCAGTACACCTTTTCAGCGCCAGACCGAGATGTTCGATACCACCATCGGCTGGCGTTTTGTGAACCCGCTCATGGCTGAACACTTTGGTACTGACAGCATGCCCGAAACGGCAGAGAATGTAGCTGAGTTGTTAAATATAAGTCGTGCCGATCAAGATGCCTTTGCCTGGCGTAGCCAGCAGCGCACCGAACAAGCGCGAAAGAGCGGTGTGCTGGCACAAGAAATTGTTGCGGTAACGTTAAAAGGTAAAAAGGGCGCGGTGACCGAGATTCGCGAAGACGAACATCCTCGTCCTGAAACTACCTTAGAACAACTCAATGGGTTAAAAGCGCCGTTCCGTACTCACGGTGTGATTACCGCAGGAAATGCATCTGGAGTGAATGACGGCGCAGCAGCGTTGATTATCGCCAGTGCAAATGCTGCGAAACGCCATGGGCTGACACCAAAAGCACGCATTGTAGCAATGGCGACGGCGGGTGTTGAACCTCGGCTGATGGGGCTTGGGCCAGTTCCTGCCACGCGCAAGGTGCTGGAGATTGCAGGACTTTCCATCAACGATATGGATGTTATCGAACTGAACGAAGCCTTTGCCGCGCAAGCGCTGGGTGTATTACGACAGTTGGGGCTGCCTGACGACGCCCAACATGTTAATCCCAACGGCGGCGCTATTGCTTTAGGCCATCCGCTGGGGATGAGTGGAGCCCGACTGGCGCTGGCCGCCAGCCACGAACTGCATCGCCGCAAGGGACGTTTCGCTCTTTGTACGATGTGTATCGGTGTTGGCCAGGGCATTGCCCTGATCCTTGAGCGTGTGAGCTAATCAAACCTGCGAGTACCCTATAATGATAACCTCTACTATAAAGCTGGAACCGATTGAAACAGCATCAATTGATGAGCTGCAGGCCTTACAAACGCAGCGCATGAAATGGACGCTTAATCACGCCTATAGCAACGTGCCGATGTACAAACGCAAGTTTGACGCGGTGGGCGTGCATCCTGATGATTTTAAAGAGCTGAAAGATATTCGCCTCTTTCCTTGCACCACGAAACAAGACTTGCGCGACAACTATCCGTTCGACACATTTGCCGTGCCGATGGAACAAATTGTGCGTATCCATGCTTCATCCGGCACTACCGGGAAACCAACGGTGGTGGGATACACGCAAAAAGACATAGATACATGGGCCGATATTGTCGCCCGTTCCCTGCGTGCCGCAGGTGGCACGGCGAAAGATAAAATCCATGTTGCTTATGGTTACGGGCTGTTTACTGGCGGGCTGGGTGCGCATTATGGCGCAGAACGTTTGGGTGCAACGGTCATTCCGATGTCCGGCGGGCAAACTGAGAAACAAGCGCAGCTAATTCGCGATTTCCAACCGGATATGATCATGGTCACACCGTCCTGGTGCCTGAATCTTATTGAAGAACTGGAACGCCAGATGGGCGGAGATGCGCGCAATTGTTCGCTGCGCGTCGGTGTATTTGGTGCAGAACCCTGGACTCACGCTATGCGTCGGGAAATAGAACGCCGCCTGGGGATTACCGCGTTGGATATTTATGGCCTGTCTGAAGTGATGGGACCTGGGGTCGCAATGGAGTGTCTGGAAACGACTGACGGACCGACTATCTGGGAAGATCATTTCTATCCAGAAATTGTTAATCCGATAAGCGGCACGCCGTTGGATGATGGCGAGCAAGGCGAGTTGCTGTTCACTACGCTAACCAAAGAAGCGCTGCCGGTGATTCGTTACCGCACCCGCGACTTGACGCGTTTGTTACCGGGAACCGCACGTACCATGCGCCGAATGGACCGGATTACCGGGCGTTCAGACGATATGCTCATCATTCGTGGTGTGAATGTGTTCCCGTCACAGCTTGAAGAAGAGATTGTGAAATTCGAACATCTTGCGCCGCATTATCAACTAGAAGTGCATCGCGACGGCCATCTCGATACGCTTTCTGTGAAGGTAGAATTAAAAGAGAGCAGCCTGTATCTGAGCCATGAACAACGTTGTTCCGTTTGTCATCAACTGCGACACAGAATTAAGTCGATGGTTGGGATTTCAACGGATATCAGCATTGTGAACTGCGGTAGCCTGCCACGTTCAGAAGGGAAAGCGATTCGCGTGAGTGATTTGCGCTCGGCCGCTAATCAATAAACAAAGTGGCGGATGCCGTTTATGCGCATCCGCCCTACGTAATACTTCATATAAATTGATTCTGCCGAAATTGTGAATCGTATTGTTAATGACATGATTTTTATTATCTTTGTTGTGCTATGTTTTGGACATGAACGTTAAAACGGAATTTCTGGCGGATGATGAACAACAAACTGGAACAATTTATTCAGCAGGCAGTTAGCGCCGTTCCCATCAGCGGAACGTCGTTAATTGTCTCTTTATACGGCGATGCGCTGGCGCATCGTGGTGGTGAAATCTGGCTGGGTAGCCTTGCGGCTATGTTGGAATCCCTCGGTTTTGGCGAACGTTTCGTTCGAACTTCGCTGTTCAGACTCAATAAAGAAGGCTGGCTTGACGTTGAACGCGTAGGGCGGCGCAGCTTTTATCGTCTGACAGAAATGGGGCAGCGCATGACTCGTCGTGCGGAAGCCAAAATCTATCGCGCAGGCCAGCCAGAATGGGACGGAAAGTGGCTGCTTTTGCTCTCAGAAGGGCTCGAGAAAAGCACGCTACAGCAGGTGAAAAAACAACTTATCTGGCAGGGGTTCGGCACACTTGCGCCAAGCCTGATGGCGTCACCATCGCAAAATCTTGCTGACGTACAGAACCTGCTGCATGAAGCCGGCGTAGCAGATAACGTGATTTGTTTTGAGGCCAGCTCACCGCTTCAGGCTTCGAAAACTGCGCTAAAAGCCCGAGTGGAAGAGTGTTGGTTACTCGCCGATAAAAATGAGCGTTATGGTGAGTTTATAAATTCCTTCCGCCCGTTGCTTCCAATATTGCGTGAAGCAGACAAAAGCGAGCTGACACCGCTGCGGTGTTTCCAGATTCAGCTTCTGCTGATCCATTTCTATCGCCGCGTGGTGCTCAAAGATCCTCTGCTTCCCGATGAATTGTTACCACCACACTGGCAAGGGCAAAGTGCTCGCCAGTTGTGCATTAATATCTATCAACGCGTGGCACCGGGTGCACTGGAGTTTGTCACGGAACATGGTGAAACCTCGGTGGGTGATTTGCCACAACCGGGAAGCGGCTATTTCCAGCGTTTTGGTGGACACAGCTTGAACCTATAAGGATAAATTATGCCTGTATATCAAATTGATGGACTGACGCCCGTGGTTCCGGAAGACAGTTATGTACATCCCACGGCCGTATTGATTGGTGATGTGATTATTGGCCATCGTGTTTATATCGGCCCAAATGCGTGTTTACGCGGTGATTTCGGGCGCATCATCGTCAAAGATGGCGCCAACGTTCAGGATAATTGTGTGATGCACGGATTCCCTGAGCAGGATACTGTCGTCGAGGAAGATGGGCATATCGGACACGGTGCAATTTTGCACGGTTGTTTAATTGGAAAAAATGCGCTGGTCGGCATGAATGCTGTGATCCTCGACGCGGCCCAAATAGGTGAGAACAGTATCGTCGGCGCGACGGCATTTGTTAAAGCTCGAGCTGAGTTTGGCGCAAATCTGATGATCCTCGGCAGCCCGGCAAAAGCGGTGCGTGAGTTACGCCCGGATGAGATTGAGTGGAAGAAGAAGGGCACTCGCGAATATCAAGAATTAGTTATCCGCTGCCAGCAAACGATGCATCAGGTGGAGCCGCTACGTGAAGCGGAAGCAAACCGCCATGAAAAAATCATGGGTAGTGGTCATCAGCCAAAATCCCAATAGTTATTGGTTGGGGATTTACCATAAATCCCCAATGCTTACTGCCAACGCTTGCGATACTCACCAGGTGAAATACCAAAACGCATTTTAAACGCCGTCGAAAAGTGGCTATGGTCTGTAAATCCCCAGTTATAGCCAATTCCTGCCAGCTTTTCTGTCGAGCTTACCGTGCGTAACGCTTGCGCGCATAAATCCAGACGGCGATTCTTAATATATTGCGCCACGACCAGACCTTTATCTGCAAACATGCGATACAGACTGCGAACAGACATACCCGCTTCAAAGGCTATCCACTCCGGGCGTAGCTCCTCAGACTGAATGTTGTTATCAATCAGACCCATCACGCGCTCAAGCTGCTTATCACGTTTGGATGGAAGGGCGTCGCGCACCTGTAACACCGGACGCAACAGGCAAATGATAGCTTCAAGCGCAGCTTCGCTTTCGCAGGCACTGAGAGTGGGATTTTTCATGCTTTCATGCAACAGCCGCTGGCTCATTTTCACCACTGGCATTTCAGCATTAAGCCGATAGGCGCAGGGCAATTCACCAGACCGGCGGTTTTGTTCAAGCAAATGGCGCGGAACCAGTAGCGAGATTTGCTTGGCACGTTGCGAATAAGTAATGCTACATGGGCGTGATGCATCTATCAGCGTAATATCCCCCCCGCGAATAACTGCCTGATTACTCCCTTGTTCGAGTACGGACTCGCCGTCTAGCTGAAAAACTGCGTAAAACCAGGCATCATTGCCGCGAGCGACTTCATGCTGGGTGCGGAACAGGCGAGCGTGGGCAATATCCACCACGCTCAACTTCATGGCATTAGCATGGTATTCCTGCAAACTACCCTGAAACCCACCATCCAAAAGCTGCCCGGCGAAAGGGCCGCAGGCGCGGTTGATGTGCTCCATCCAGTTCTCAAAACGCTCGTTATTTGCCGATTCTGCCATTGTCCACCTCACCCATTGCACCGACGGTGCCACATGTTAATTCATTGTTACAGCTTGCGCGATACGGGAGAAGCTCTTCGCGTCTGGTATAGGAATTCACTATAGATAAATACCGCATGAAAACGGCGAGCTTTGTCGCCAATTGTGTGGGCTGTCACAGGGAACAAAGCAATTGTCAGGCAGAGAAAAACCTTTTGCGCCGCCAGACCCTAGACTTCAGGTAAGGCTTATGGCCATTACGATGATAAGGAGAAAGTATGTCTGCTAACAATGTTGCTGTTCTTGAGTCGGTTCAACGTTTTTTGGCGCGTCACCACGGGTTGTATATCGACGGAAACTGGCAGCCATCGGGTTCTTCATCTCGCCTGAGTGTCTTTAACCCAGCGGACGGACAACAAATTGCGACCAGTGCTGATGCCGACGAAGCCGATGTGGATAAAGCGGTTACGTCTGCCTGGCGTGCTTTCACCAGCGGTGTGTGGGCCAATATGCTGCCAGCTGGACGCGAGCGAATCCTGCTGAAATTTGCCGATTTGGTTGAGCAAAATGCCGAAGAACTGGCACAACTTGAAACGCTGGAGCAGGGTAAGTCCATCAACATTTCCCGCGCATTTGAAGTCGGCTGTGCGCTTAACTGGATGCGTTACACCGCAGGGCTTACCACAAAAATAAGCGGGCGTACGTTGGATGTTTCCATCCCAATGCCTGAAGGAGCGCGTTATCAGGCCTGGACAAGAAAAGAACCGGTCGGTGTCGTGGCAGGGATTGTACCGTGGAATTTCCCGTTGCTGATTGGGATGTGGAAAGTGATGCCCGCACTGGCGGCTGGCTGTTCCATTGTGGTGAAACCCTCAGAAACCACACCGCTGACTTTGTTGCGCGTCGCAGAATTAGCCAGCGAAGCCGGTGTGCCAGATGGCGTCTTTAATGTTGTTACCGGCAGCGGTGCGCAATGTGGACGAGCGCTCACGCAACATCCACTGGTCGCCAAAGTAAGTTTTACCGGGTCAACTGCCACAGGGAAAGGGATTGCTCGGGCAGCGGCAGAGCGTTTAACGCATGTCACTCTGGAGTTGGGCGGTAAAAACCCGGCCATTGTGCTTAAAGATGCAGACCCGGCAATGGTGATTGAAGGATTGATGGCTGGCAGCTTCCTGAACCAGGGGCAAGTGTGCGCGGCAAGCTCACGCATTTATATTGAAGCACCGCTGTTTGACACACTCGTGAGCGGATTTGAGCAAGCAGTGAAATCACTTTCTGTTGGGGCGGGCATGGATACCGGCGCGCAGATTAACCCATTAGTTTCTAAAGCCCATCAGCAAAAAGTCGCCAGTTATCTGGATGATGCACATCGCCATCATGCGGAACTGATTACCGGCAACACAGTTCCAAACGGTGAGGGTTATTACATCGCGCCAACGCTGGTCGTGAACCCTTCAGCGGAGTTGCGTCTTAATCATGAAGAAGTGTTTGGCCCGATTGTTAATCTGGTGCGGGTAAAAGACGCAGAAGAGGCGCTTCATCTGGCTAATGACACGGACTATGGTTTAACCGCAAGCCTGTGGACCAATAATTTGCAAGCCGCGATGAGCTATACATCGCGTATTCAGGCGGGTACCGTTTGGGTTAACAGCCATACGCTTATCGATGCCAATATGCCATTTGGCGGTATGAAGCAGTCGGGTTCAGGCAGAGATTTTGGCCCAGACTGGCTGGATGCTTACACAGAAACGAAATCTATTTGCGTGCGTTACTAGACCTTCACATTTCCTTCTCATGAATATAAAACAACCAGTGTTGGTTGTTTTATATTCTATCCTTAGAGCTTAATCAAAATGCTCGATATCCCACATGAGAAGGAAAGTCATCATGAGCGCAGAAATAAAAGGGGGGATTGATATTGCTGTCAAAGTCCCCTCACACCAATATCAACAAACGCTTAATTTTTACCGTAATGTTATTGGACTCGAAGAGATTACGGACAAACCACCTGCAACCGGATTTGTATTTGGCCCAAACCGGTTGTGGATTGATGAAGCGCCAGGCCTAAGTCAGGCCGAGGTATGGCTTGAGTTGTTCACATCCAATTTCAAATTGGCTGAAAAACATGTTGAGGAGAGCGGGGTTACCCGCTGTGATACTGTCGAGCCATTACCAGAAGGTTTTAAAGGGGGATGGATCATGAGCCCTTGCAGTATTGTGCATATGCTACGAGAACCGGAAGCCTGGTGAGTTAATATCTGTGATAAATATATTTATGCGTGCAGTTAAAAAGCGCCCCCATGATTTTACGGGGGCGTTGTATTTAGCGATAGTGGTGATAATACCCATGGTGATGGTGATGCCCATCTCTATAAATACAGCCTGACAGGCTCAGAGCAATTAATAGACTACTGATAATCAATAATAATTTCTTCATATACAGATACCGTTATTCACTATTAACATTACCAGTAATTATCGGCTGATATAATTTCATAACAACCAGAATAAGCTCAAATTCTGGCTCTTCACATTTTCCTCAATATTGTTTATTAAACATTCATGATGTGAATTTTTATTTTATTAAATAAGATTCTACTGATAATAAACTGAACGGCAGGATCAATCTAATATAAAGGGTAGGGGATAAATGTACCGTGAAGCGAAGCCGCAGCGTGAATTCTACAGCACAATGATACTGCTAGTTTTGTAGAATTCACGTAGCGTCGCTAAAATAGAAAAATCACTTAAATTACATTGCGTTAGTTTAAATGATGTCGTTCTTAGCTGCCCCAGCGGGTTCGAAGGTAGCTGACCGCCTCCCGAGTCTGAGGCTGGTTGAGATAATCCTCTCTGAACAGAATAGTCCCGTCAATTTGCGGTATGGAATCATTCAAATCGAGCTGTTTTTTCAATTCTGGCACACCGCCTTGTATCATCCAGTCCGGCTCATTCTTCGCAGGAACGCCCACTTTATACAGTGCCACTCCTATATATAGACGCGTGTTTGTGGGCTTAACCACATCCGCCCACCATTTTGCGAGCACATCATAACGGGCCGAATCGCGAGAGAAGGGCCAGTATATCTGCGGTGCAATGTAATCCAGCAAACCTTGTTGCACCCAACGGCGGGTATCGGCAAAAGATTCATCGTAGGCCGCAGCCCCGCGTGTATCAGAACCAGCTTCATCGAATGAACGGTTACGCCATACGCCGGCAGGGCTTACTCCAAATTCGACACCAGGTTTTAACCGTTTGATAGTATGGGAAACTTGTTGAATAAGCTGCTCAGTATTGTGTCGCCGCCAGTCTGCTTTTGAGGCAAAGTCTTGACCATACTTCTTGTAAGTCTGGTTATCGTTCAGGGCCGAGCCTGGAGATTCCGCGTAGAAGTAATCGTCAAACTGTATGCCATCAACCGGGTAACTCGAAACGACCTCGGCAACGATACTCGTTATCCAGTCCCGTACCTCTGGGATACCAGGGTCGAGGACAAATCGATTGCCAGCGGTGCGGATCCAGTCACGGTGTAGCACAAATACGCTGGCAGGATGCAGTGATAAAGTCCGGTTCAATTCCGCAACGGTCCCAGGTGTGGTATTAACCGAAACGCGATAAGGGTTCAGCCACGCATGGACTTTCATGCCACGTTTGTGCGCCTCATCGAGCATAAACTGGAGCGGATCGTAACCAGGATACTCGCCAATATTCCCGGTCATCATATCTGACCAGGGCAGAATTTTAGATGACCAAAGAGCGGTACCGTCTGGTTTAACCTGGAAAAACACGGTGTTGATACCGAGGCTTTTCATGTTATCCAATTTATCGGTTAGCGCTTTCTTTTGCATGCTGATGCGAGTGGACGGATTACTGACATTGACAGATGACACCGGCGGCCAGTCAAGACGCGAAACAGTTGTCAGCCAGACACCCCGAACCGGTTCCTGATTCTGCTGAGATTTAGGTTGGGGCGATGGTGTGACGAGCGATTTCGGTGGTTTGCTGGCACAACTAGCAAGTAAAAAGGCTACGGTAATAAAAATGCCTGATCTTTTCATTTTAGATACACACTGAAAGCAAAACGGTTGATGGTGTGCCCCAGTTTTTCTGATAGTCGCCTGAGAAGAATCATTCTCTTATTATTCAAATTTAAGTCAACTCGTTAAGTACTTAGTGGACGATTCAAGCCGGGTTCTAACCAAATCGTGAGCTATAACCCTGTATAAAAATGCGGAACGTGGTTAATAGATAACTTCGCCCGAGGAAAGGCTTAGCCAACAGGATGCACTATGGAAAATTACGCGAACATAAGCGGTGATTCACAAGTTGTTAGTTTCCAGATTGATGCCAACTCGATCAAAGTCCGTTTCAAAAACAATCACGTGTATCTCTACGATCTTCGCCACCCAGGACCTGAGCATCTGGAAAAGATGAAAGAGTTAGCGCGAGCTGGATGGGGCCTGAATACTTATATAGAAAGTGAAGTGAAATCCGATTATTCATCAAAAGTGTTTTAACTCGCAATACGGAACTGGGGCGACTGTAAGCCAGCGATCTCCAGTTCCGTATTGTTGAGAAGCTATACAACAATGCGTGATGACAATTGGATGTGGCAATGGGCGAGGTGAGTTAGCCGGGTTAGTTTCTATGGTGGTTTTCGGGTTTCGTATGTTGATAGACTATTTAACTTATGTTGTGTGGGAATCTAGTTCATAAGGAAAACTCGCCATATCCTAACTTGGTCATCTTGCCGGACAGGCACTGATTTAGAATATCGTTTAACGCTCAGAAAAGAGAAATGGCGTTAATGCTAGATATTATCACTTTTACTGCATACCAAGCTAGGAATGCTCGAGTCGGCAACGTTACTTATCAAGTAGCTGCCCTCCAGGACTCTCTGCAATTTAAACATGCGATGTGCTTGCTTGGTTTTGGCCCCGAACATGTGGGAAATAATGTCATTCGGTGTATTGTCGTGTTCAGAGATAATTATACCTGTAGTTTGCATGTAATATGTTTTGTCTGCTAAAGACATATTATTGTAACCAAAATTTGTTGTTCGTGACAGAGTGTATGTTTTGTCGCCACGTATTACATTGCCGGATATACGCAAAGTACCCTTGCCCTTTGGTGAAACATGAATAATATATAGGCCGGTGAAGTGAGGTTGCCCTGGGCAATGATCCAAATCGAGGTCTACGATAGCCTCACAGTTAAGACTACTATTCTTAGATAACTCTATGCTGCCTCCAATCAGTAGAGACAGAAAAATAACGGTGAGGGAAATGAGTATTTTTTTCATATTAAAGCTCCTTCCCTTCTGAAGAAAATATGTAATTACTACATGTTTTTGCACTGTCACCACGTGCATCACAGACTGAATAAAGAGTTTGGGTTCGGCTATATCTATGGCCACTCACCAGAGGTTCATCATTGATATACATTAGAATAGCGGTATCCTTACCACATTGCAGTGATTTTTCCTTGATGAATATGTTGATTTTTGCCAGGTAATCCTGTTTCTCACCTTCACTTAATTGCTTGAAACTGTAGATGCTACAGCCGTCTATTAGATGTAGATAGATAGGGTGGGCACTTATTCTTTCATTTATCAGGAGGCGTGAAGTTAATACTGCTCCTATGGCAGAAGCAATGAGTAATATACTCAAGAGGATCCAACCAAACACTTTCATAGTGGGTGGTTTTATATAATACTCATGATCATCTTGTGAATTTTCAGGTACGGTTTTAAACTTGGGGATCTGTATTTCATGGTCCGGGTTATATTCCTCATCATCGATATTGTTTTCAGTGTCAGGCCTATCATCAACATAGATAATACTAATGTCTGGGTTGACCATAAAGCCCACTTTAGGAACAGTGATAATAAGGTCTTCGTCTAGTCCCAAATGGTTAAATGCCTTACGCAACAGACTAACATATTGTGTCAAGCTACTGTTTGAAGAAATTAAACCAAAGTCTTCCCAAATCGATTTAAATAATATCTCCCGGGAAACTGTTCTTCCTTGCTCTTGGACTAAAAGAGCTAGAATTCGCCAGGATTGATTGGTGATTTTGATATCAGTGGAACCAGGTGGTTCCATTTTTAACCGTATACCACTCTCATCGGCTAGGATGAGGTCGTTTATCAAAAATGCCATGCAGGAATATCGCCGTTATGTTTTATTTTTAAAGGTATTCCTTGTGCTACGTGGAATAAATGTGCCCACTGCGGGACTATTCTTCCTTAGGAAGACCCCTATTTTACATGTGTTGAAGGAAAACGTCAGGTAATTTACAAAAGCTAATTTGTAAATAATAAAAATGTGTTCCTGTAATACCGATCACAAAAAATGAGGGTTGCGTATTCTGGCGAAGATGAACGGTTATTCCGGGGGAACGTGAACGCGTTATTTCCTAACGCGCCCTAACTTCTTTTTATTACACCAACCGCTCACTTTCAGTCAACCTGTGCCAGTCGTTTTCTCATCGACTCACCTTTCATTTCCAGACGGTGAGAGTTATGCATCAAAGGAGAGACGTTCCTCGATACGTTGTTCATTGTGGGTGACGATCCCCGACGAGTCAGCAGATGGAATGGCCTGAAGCAAGCCCCGGCCAGACCTACTGTCTATGGCATGAGGGATTTGCTGGCACGCTTTGCGCTTTTAACTGACCTGGCGGACTACAATCACGCGATTAAAACCATTCCAGTTGTCAAAGTCAGTCAGTGGGCTCTGGAAGGTAATTCGCTGGATGCCGCCAGCATGGCGGATTTGGCACCGGCCAAACGGTATGCAATAACACTGGCAGTGATCCGGCAACGTCTCGGTGTTGTAACGTATGATTTATGCGATATTTTCTGTAAAAAAATGAATATGGTATCGCGCGCAGCGGAAGCTGAATTACAAAAATATCTTGATGATAATCAGGGGGGAACTGACGAGATACCCCGTCGCTATGCTTTACTTAATGCTGTCCTTGATTCTGCTGAGTCAGAGGACAATCAGTTAAACATTTTTGACAACATCGCGCTTTTCGCCACCATCCATTCATGGAGTGAGTCGAGCAACGGTTTACTGCGTTCCTGCCTGACTGCGAGTCGCTCTGCTTTCGGCCTGCCGCGTATTTCTTCCTCTATAACGTAGAGTTCACCGATACGTTTCAGGGCTTCTTCTGCCGTAACGCCTCCGCTGCTGATATACACGTCATGGATTTTTCTGCGAGCATGAGCCCAGCATGCGGCTTCGATCAACGCGCCACCTTCACGTTCGGCACTGAACAGCCGGTCATAACCGCCGTAAGCATCAGCCTGCAGAACACCTCAATATTGGCGAAGATGCTGTTGCACATGTTTACTCTACCGGTCCGGTGAGAAGGCGAACCAGGCCGCCGGTGGATCTGACGAACCGGCGCTCCTGTCATCGCGAACGTATGTCCAGATGCGGCCCGTTTTCGTCTTTTTCCTGCCCGGAGCCAGCACCGGAAGCGGTGTGTCGTCAGTGTGCAGTTTGCGGCGTAGCGGAACGCGCATCGTCCAGCGGTGCCATTAACCGGCAGCACGCATCCACCCAGTTGGAGAGCAGCGCCCGGCTCAGCAGCCCTGGCCCTGCTATGCCGCGGTCGATGGGACGCGAAGGGGCGGGCGCTTCCACGATGCAGCCACACTCAGGGCAGCAGGTTTCCACCGGCTCAAGTCGGTTTATCTCACGGGGAAGGTTTTCGGGAAATGGCCGGCGATGCCTGGACTGGCGAAGCGGGCGGGGAACCTGCGGGTCATCCACCCGACCGCTGTAGCGATCGTTCTACTGTTCGCGCTGTTTCAGAAGCGTTTCAGCCTCTTTTACCTGCCGGCGAAGCATTTCGGAACAGGTACCGAACAGCATCCGCTGCAGCTTTTCCAACTGCGCTCGCAGGTGCTCTATTTCCCGTTCTTCGTTTTCACTCTTTTCTTCGGCACGGGCCAGCGCCGAGCGGAGGAACGCCTCAGTCTCGGTAACGAGGCTGAGTTGGCTGTTTTTGTGTCGGAGCTTTTCTTCAAGTGCTGCAATACGGGTGAGATAGTCGTGGCCCATGACCCTAGTTATAATGTGGTCATGATGTTTTTACAACATTGTCAGCGAGTTAAGACGTGGTGTTTTGGATTGCCGCCAGTCCAGTTTATCCAGAAGCATGGCAAGCTGTGAGCGGGTTATGGATATTTTACCTTTAGGTGGGCGTCTACGTTATCAGGATAGACAAATGGGCACTGAGTTGACGCTTACCTACATCCTTACGCTTGTCCGATAAGGCTCTAGCACATGATAGCCCGACGATTCTGAGCCGGCCTCAGGGCCTTTGCTTCAATCTTCCCGGAAGTATCTCCTTATCTAAGCCCAGATCTGCAACCTGTCTTTTAACTCGCTGCTCTTCATCCTCAAACTGCCAGAATCACCTTGTTAATCTTCATTTATATTAAATTGTTAAACCTATGAGATTTTTCGATTCTGGGTTTTAAACCTTCAATTGTTTTATTTTTCGATATTTAAATCTATAAATTACTTACTTGTGGGTTTTTTGTTTTGCGTGCAGGCTGTTGCGTTTAGGATTTAGTGGCGGGATAAAGCGTTATGCCTAGCAAGGTGAACGCAAGAATTCGTGCCAATTACAGCATTATTTCTTTTATATGGATGAAGCAAGTTATGAACCTTAAGAAAGCCCTATTAGCAGTAATCGTTTCCTCAGTAGTGTCTATGGGGGCAAACGCCGCGACTGATGAAGGTCACGGAAAAATCACCTTTAAAGGCTCAATCATTGAGGCTGCCTGCTCAATCGACGCCAAAAGTTTGGATCAGTCTATCCAGTTGGGCGCCATCTCCAAGAAACATCTGGGCGGCGGCGGCAAATCTACGCCGGTTCCGTTAAGCATCCAGTTGCATGACTGTGACACCGATACAGCCAAGACGGCGACGGTGACATTTAATGGGACTAAAGGCGATGACAAAGAAGGTCTGAGCAGTGGATTTGCCGTGACTGGCCAGGGTGCAGGTGTAGGCGTGGTTATCACTGATCTGGGCGGTAATGTTATCGCGCCGGGCGGTGCGTCTGAGGTATTCAACATCAACGATGGTGACAACGAGCTGGAGTTCCAGGCGTATGTGCAGGGCGCTTCTGCTTCTGCTTCTGTCATTCCGGGTTCGTTCCAGTCCGTTGCTAATTTCGTAATGTCTTACCAGTAAGTCCTCTATTACAGCAGTGTGGGGCGGAGTGCCCTGCGCTGTTGTAATTCTCTTTCTTTTTGTATTTACGAGGGTAAATACGCGGTGATGAATTTGAAGACTAGCGGGAAGCTGTATTACCTGTTGATAGGGTGGACGCTGTATTTGGGATGGGGGAGTGTTTCCTTGGCCGCAAATCAGGGGAATGGCCGTGTCAGTATGCAAGGCAGCATCATTGATACGGCGTGTGCCATTGACATGGTCAGTCGGTATCAGGTCATCGAAGTAATGACGCTGCCACTGGGACAAATTATGCGCGATGGCCGGGGGGCGAAAGTCCCATTGGGCATCCGGCTGGTGAACTGCACCCTGACACCTTCCAAACCTGGTCAGCCTGATTGGAGCTCATTCGTGGTCACCTTCGATGGGCTTTCTACGCGAGGTAATTTGTTCGGTATAGGCGGTGGGGCAGAAGGCATAGGTATTGAGATCGCCGACGCCAACGGCGTGGTGGCTATACCGGGTGTACCTATGCCCGCCGGCAAACTAAAGGAAGGAAGTATCCAACTGGATTATACGCTGAGCCTGGTTGGGAATAAGGATACGCTGAGGCCTGGTAACTACCAAGCGAGCGTGAGGTTTAAGTTAGATTACTTTTGAGTGTAGGCCTTGCTATGTTTCTATCCAGGCAACGATGCCAATGGCGTCGCATGAACACATATCCCGTGGCGGCAGCTTTCATACTGACAATAGCAACAAGTGATGCGTTGGCCACTAGCGAACCTATAGAGTTCAACACTGATGTGTTGGATATCAAAGACCGTTCTCACATCGACCTGACTCAATTCTCCCAGGCGGGTTACATCATGCCGGGAACCTACACGATGGCATTGAGGGTAAACAGCAGCAGTCTGCCTGAGCAGGCCATCCAGTTTTTAATACCGGATAATAACCCGCAAGGCAGCGAAGCCTGCTTGACGCCCGATATGGTCAGTTTACTGGGGCTGACAGCCAGTGCCAGCAAATCGTTGACATGGTGGCATCAGGGACAGTGCCTCGATCCCGCCTCGCTCAAAGGGACAGTATTGCGGGGAGACCTGAGTACAGGCGAACTGCATGTCAATTTACCCCAGGTGTATCTGGAATACACGGCAGATAACTGGGACCCCCCGTCACGCTGGGATGAGGGGATAGCGGGGGCGTTATTTGACTACAGTCTGAATGCGCAAGCTACTCGTCAGTCTCAGGATGCTCAACATAATGCTCAGTCTGTCAGCGGTAATGGGGTCGCCGGAGCGAATCTTGCAGCATGGCGCCTGCGGGCGGACTGGCAGGCGCAATATAACAGCTCAACGGGATCCGATAGATCTTCTCTGCAGAGATGGGACTGGAGCCGGGTTTATATGTACAGGGCCATCGCGGCGTTACGGGCCAGATTGACGCTGGGTGAGGACTACCTCAACTCCGGTATGTTTGACAGCTTTCGCTATACCGGAAGTAGCCTGGTGTCTGATGACAATATGCTGCCGCCTAATTTGCGCGGCTATGCCCCAGAGGTTTCTGGTGTAGCTAAAACCAACGCTAAGGTGACTATCAGTCAAGCTGGTCGTGTGATTTCTGAGCAGATGGTGGCTGCAGGTCCGTTCCGTATTCAGGATCTGAATAATGCCGTGAGTGGCAAGCTGGATGTCAGGGTTCAGGAACAGGATGGCAGCGAGCAGACGTTTCAGATTGACACGGCGAGTGTGCCATATCTGACCCGACCAGGGATGGTGCGTTATAAGGTGGCGGTAGGTAAACCCTCAGACTTTAAACATCACAGTGAGGGGCCTGGTTTTACGACCGGGGAATTCTCCTGGGGAGTAGACAACGGGTGGTCGTTGTACGGTGGTGCACTGGCGGCGGGTGATTATAACTCCCTGGCTCTGGGGTTGGGACGGGATCTACTAGTGTTGGGGGCGCTGTCGTTTGACCTAACACAGTCGCGGGCGAAGCTCTCCGGTGGTGATATCAAGAGCGGCGGGTCATACCGGTTGAGTTATTCCAAGCGGTTTGATGAAACGGACAGCCAGGTGACTTTTGCGGGATACCGCTTCTCTGAGAGGGATTTCATGAGTATGTCGCAGTTTTTGGATGCGCGCTACCACAGCAACACTGCTACGGGGAGCAGTAAAGAACTGTACACCCTGACGTTTAGCCAGCAGCTCCGTGCGTTGGATCTGAGTGCTTACCTGAACTATAGCCATCAGACCTACTGGAATCAGCCGGAGAGCAATACCTATAACATCTCTGTCTCTCGCTATTTTGACGTAGGGCAATTGAAAAACTTGAGTCTGAATGTGTCGGCTTATCGGACTACGTTCAATAGTACCAATGACGACGGCATGTATCTGGGTCTGTCGGTACCTTGGGGCGGTGGCGGATCGCTTAGCTATGATGTGCAGCTTAATAAAGGGAGTAACAGCCATTCCGTGGGGTACTACGACAGTATAAACGACGATACCAGTTATCGTGTCAGTGCGAGTGCTGGACGGGGTAGTGATACGAGCGGTAGTGGATATTTATCACACAATGGCTCGCTAGCGGACGTGACCTTGACGGCCAGTGCTCAGGGGAGTCAGTACAGTGCGGCCGGTTTGTCTCTGCGGGGTGGGATGACCGCGACGGCGCACGGCGCGGCATTACACCGCACGGGTGCACAGGGAGGAACCCGAGTGGTGGTTGATGCGGATGGCGCAGGAGGTGTGCCGGTAAGAGGGTACGGCGCATCTACCTACACCAACCAGTTTGGTAAAGCGGTCGTGAGCGATGTGAGCAGTTATTACCGTAACAGCATCAATATTGACCTGAATAAACTGGGCGACGATGTTGAGGCTATTCGTTCAGTGGTGGAAGGTACTTTCACCGAAGGGGCGATAGGTTACCGGAAGTTTGGTGTGATTTCGGGGCAGAAAGCAATGGCTGTCATAAAAATGGCAGACGGGAGTACACCTCCGTTCGGGTCAACCGTGCTTAACGCCGGCAAGGCACAGACTGGGTTAGTGGGTGAGGATGGCAATGTCTGGCTGTCTGGGATTAATCCGGGTGAGACAATGACGGTCAATTGGGACGGAGAGGTGCAGTGCCAGTTTGCTCTGCCTTCACCATTACCCGCGGGTATGGGTAGTACCAATCTGTTGTTGCCGTGTACTGCGGTGACGTCCGGTACCCCGGGCCACCCATGAATTAAACAACTGAACGCGCATGCCTGTCGCGTAAGCCGCCAGGGACGGTAGCCCCGGGTGGGGGAGCAGCTCTTTGCTCCCTCTTCTGTGGGTCCGTGGCAGGAAGCATCAGAGTATTCCGGGTATCCGGAGCAACATTACTGAAACAAGACGATAGAGAAAAGAGAGACGAAATGGAAACTCGGCACACATTAATCCACACCACCCGACTGGTCGGGCTGGTGTTAACCACGCTGATGGCAGCGCACAGTAGCCATGCAGCTCTGGCACTAGACCGCACGCGCGTGGTGCTGAACAGTACAGATAAGTCGGTCAGTCTGGGGATTACCAACGGGAACAAAGAACTGCCTTACCTGGCGCAAGCGTGGATTGAAGATGCCGACGGTAACAAAGTTAGCGATCCTCTGGTCGCTTTACCGCCGGTACAGCGGATAGAACCGGGTGCCAAAAGTCAGGTAAAGGTGCAGGTCACAGCTGGTGCTCACCTCCTGGCGCAAGATAAGGAAACGCTTTACTACTTCAATCAAAGGGAAATCCCGCCGAAAAGTGACAAACCGAACACATTACAGATTGCTCTGCAAACCCGCATCAAACTGTTTTATCGCCCGGCAGCGCTGGTTGTTGACCCGAGCCACAAACCCTGGCAGGAGCAACTGACTTTGAGCCGTCAGGGTGACCATTATGTGGCGAACAACCCGACGCCTTACTACGTCACGGTTTCAGTCGCTTCCTCTACGGCGAAAGGCTCGCCTGTTGCGGGGTTCAGCCCGATGATGGTCCCGCCGAAAGGTAACGCCATACTAGGCGGTAGCGCCAGTGCGTTGGGGAGTAGCCCGGTACTGACCTATATCAATGACTACGGTGGTCGTCCGCAACTGGTCTTTGGTTGCAGTGGCAACACTTGTAGCGTGAAAAGCACAATCCAAGGGTAGGGAGACGCTGGTCGTGGAGCGAAAAGGCGGGAGATTGATATGAGCAAACGGGTGGTTCAGCCCAACAGGCAAGATAGGCGCTGGCATCGCTGCCGGAAAAGCCTGTGGGCCAACCTGAGGGTGACAGGATTATCGCTGACGCTGGGTATCACCGGTTCTCTTTTTTATCCGGCTAATGCGACGACATCGAAGCCCCCAGATAACTGGGTCGTGGAAGGGGCTCACGGGGAGGTACGCATACACGGGTTGTTCACCGAAGGGGCGTGTCGACTGGATGCTACATCGGCATACCAGGACATAGATCTGGGGACCTCGTCGCGGGTTGTACTTGAGCACGAGGGTGACCAGGGTATTCCTGTCCCAGTGTTACTGAAGTTGCGGGATTGCATCCGCATGCAGGGTAATGGGAGCGACATGCGTACGGGGCGCCACACCTGGGATCCGATACAACCCGTGGTGACGGTGTCCTTCCTGGCACCTGCTGACCCCGATAGCCCGGAACTGGTGAAGGTGTCTGGGGTGACTGGTTTAGGGCTACGCATAATGGATGCGCAGCATCGGGATATTCGGTTAGGAGCGCGTGGCATACCGCAGTTTATCACCCCCGGTAGTGATGAATTGGTCTATTACGTAACGCTGGAACGCACTCTGGCACCCTTGACCACCGGTATCTATCGGGCGGTAGTGCACTTCATGCTGGACTATGACTGAAGTCGGTGATGGCGAGTTAATGGAATATGGAATAAGGCAGAGGCAATACTGATGAAAAAACGACAGGCGCTGACCAGCTTCCTTATAGCCGCATGTCTGATGAGTGTGATGTCACAAGGCTGGGCACTGGAAAATAACGTGCAGATAACCGGTAGTCTGGTTTCGGAGCCTTGTACGCTGGATCCCAAACAATCAGACATCCCTCTGGATTTTGGCAACCTGGTAGGCAAGTACTTTGCTCTCAACGCCCGCACGCCGGGGGAAACGTTCAACATTGTCCTGATTGGCTGTGATATCAGTCTGGGGCAGAGCGCGACGGTGACCTTTCTCGGCACGCAGAGCGGGATTCTGCCGGGATTACTGGCTCCGGATGACGGCGATACACACGGTATTGCTATTGGAATTGAGCAGTTGGACGGGAAACAGGTACCACTGGGGAAACCGACACCAGCCTATCAATTGACTGAAGGGACCAACACGTTGACGCTCAAGGGCTACGTGGCGGCGCCTGAGCCGGATGCGGTCAGTAACCGAAAAATCGTGTTTGGGCCGTTTACCGCGACGGCGACCTTTGAAGTGGCGTATCCGTGACCGGCGGCATGCAGGACAGCCAATATATACGTCGAATAATAGAAGAAACGAATCAGTGTTTGCAGGCTTATGCCTTGCGCTGGGTTTGCCTGACAACTGACTATTTTACCTGTTCGAATGCGACAGTGAATGTGGAGAAAGTGAAACCATGAAACGGACAGCCGGTCTTTTACATCCCGACCTGTGCCCACCCTCAGCTTCTATGACGTGGCGCGGTTTTCTGGCGGTGTTTTGCCTGATGTGCATGCTATCGGTCGAAGCAGAAGCCGCTCCGAGAAATCCTGGAGAAGAGTTCACAATGGATATTGCCCTCTCGGGTACGGTTGTAGCCACCGGGAAGTGTACGTTTAATCAAGACGGAACGGTGGCGATAAACTTCGGTGATGTGCGCTATAGCACCTTGTCAGGAGCTCCCGTCCTGATGGGGGGCCCCTACAGCCAACCGATGGTCAGCGCCATGACCTGCACGGGGGATACGGTAGGAGCAAAAATGAAGCTGGATGGCACTAGCGTGAGTTTCTCGGGTGCCAGCCTGCTTGCTGTGACGGATGATAAAGGGGGGACGCTTGGCAAGGAGTTTGCGATCCGTTTGATGGTCAATGGTAAAGCACAAAACATTAATGAGTGGTTTAACGTTGATACGGCAACACCTCCATCACTGGTTTCAGAGTTGGTACAGACTGGCAGTGGCTCCGGTTTTGTGAGTGGGGCGACATTTAGCTCTAGTGCCACGCTGACGATGGCGTTCAATTAATCGATATATGGATGTAAGACAATGTGTAATCACCATATAGATGTGAATACTCGCCCAAATTTATTCCTCAGCGTCTCAGATCAACGCCGGCTATGTAGCTTTCGTCTGCGAGCGTTGGTGTTAATGGCATTGATAGCCCCAATGCCATTAATGGCTGAGCAAACGGGTGATGACGTCAAGTATTCATTCAAGGGGGCGCTGCTTGCGCTGCCACAATGTCAGGTAAGCAATGAGGCGGTCATTAATGTGCGCTTTGGCAACGTGGGTATTAATAAGGTGGACAGTGGGCAGTACATACAGCCCATTGACTACACACTGGACTGTGGCAGTGCGACAGCGGCCAATACGGTGTCCCTTGTATTCAAAGCGACGACGGTGACGTCGGACGGTACATCACTGATAACCAATTTGGACGGCCTGGTAGTGAAGATATTGCAAGATGGGCAACCGATGACACTAAACAAAAAAATTACCATTAATCTGGGTAGCCCACCGAAGCTTGAGGCCCGGCTGGAAAGAGTATCGGGTAAAGAACTGGTCGAGTCACCTTTTACGGCGACAGGCACTTTGGTGGCGGAGTACTTCTAGTACGCCAAAATAAAACACTGTACGAGGGGGCAGGCAATAGACAGACCTGTCTCTGGAATAATAACCCGGCAGTTGCCTTGAATGCGGCTGCTTTGATAACCCGCTGCAGCGTTAGGCGCAACTCTGGCTTCGTTTCGCGTAAACGAAAATCGAGTGCAGGGGGATGGAAGCTGAATATGAAATACAAACCCGCAGTCCTCGCAGTCCTCGCAGTCCTCGCAGTCCTCGCGGCCCCTTGCATCCTCTCCCCTGCCTATGGGAACGTGTCTGGGGTACCTTTTCCCGACGAACCATGCCCGGAAGGAAGCAAGAACGTATATGAAACCAACTGGACCTGCCAGGGCGGCGCGGGCTCCTATCAGTTCGGCGCCGGCGCCAAGTACTCCACCAGCACCGAGGACTTGAACTCGGAAAGCTATGGTATGGACCACTCTTACGTCCCGTTCTCCGGGGACTATAGGATCATCTCCCATCTCTGCTATTCCGAAACATCGGAAAACTGCAACATGGCCCGGTCGTCCTCTGACGTTCCAGCGAAAAATTCTTCCCGACTCGAGGCTGGGCAAGAGATCGGCCTCCAAAATATACGTGCGGGGGGCTCATCGCTCAATAAAAAAGTCGGAGTCCCGCACAGTCTCTGCTTGACCCTAAGAGACGAACGCGGGGGCGATTGGAGGGGGGTAATTAACAATTGGGAGGCCCTGTGGTGCCCCGATGCTAAACAGCTACCCGATACGCCTGTTACCTGCACTATAAATGACGGTGGCCCGCTGAACGTCCAATTCGACAACCTCGAGCGATCGTCTATCGCTACTTCCGTTCAACCCACGCCGTCATTGAAAAAGAAGTTCACCATTATGTGTGCAGTAAACGCAAACGTCACTGCGTCGTGGAAATTCAAATACGACCCTATCTCGATAGGAGGGGGGACCATTGTGCAAACGACCACCCCGGGTCTCGGTGTAGCTATCACTTATAAGGGGAAGGTCGTCGCACCGTCAGATACTATCACTGAAACATACTCCCCCGGCTACACCGATATAGAGCTGGGTTTTGAAGCGGTCCGCGACCCGAAGGTGACGATCGGCACAGGTAATTTCACCGGACACGCAGTGTTGGTTATGACCCAGCAGTAACTTCATGATGCGTTAGTGTCCACATCCCCGCGACGACATAATCGTCGCACCGGGATGCACTGGCTAAACCCAAAAAACATTTCTTCCGCCGGCTCCACTCGCCCTGCGGTGGGAATGTGACGTCTGTTATCTCCTGGTCAGCAGGGGCGGCGATGAATACATCGAGACAAAATATGTTCAATAAAACGTTTCAACAACCTTCGGTTTCACAGCGTAACTCTGATGAGATGCACCGCCTGCTGTTGCTGGAAAATGCCGTGCTGAACTACAGCGGTGGGCTGGTTAATCTGACATTGCGTGCCCGCCAGCAGGCCCGGGAGTTACAGGAGAGTCAGCCGGAGGCGGCTCAATTGCTCAAGGATGTGGCGTGCTATCTGCATGATGTCGCGGTCTGCGGCCAACTGGACATCGCCTGGAGCCGTCTGAATGACTGAGGAATTATCCCTGGCTCGCCCGGTTCGGCAGACACTTCCTCGCGTAGCCCTGGGGATGCTGGCCTTGCTGTATCTGGGGGTTGGTTCCTGGTCCTGGCCAACATTGCCTGGTCAGGGGATGGACCTGACGGTTAACCTGCTCGCCGGGGTGTGGCTGGCCCTGGGGGGCATAGGTCTCTGTGGGGTCTTGTGGGGGCGCCACCTGCGGGGTGGCACTGTGGGTATGATGGCCGCGGCAGGCGCGGTATTCATGACACTGCCACTGTTATGGACGCCAGCGGATTTCTGGAACGGTGCCCTGCAGCGGTTGGTCGGGGTATGGGTGCTGACCTTGTTTCTCTGGGTGTTGCTCCAGTTCCCGGGCCGTGGGGGCTTTCGCCGTGGGGTGTATGGTCTGATAGTCCTGGCGGGGTGGGCTCAGGCCGGGCTGGCCGGCTGGCAGGTGCTCTTGCCTGTCTCCGCCGGGTGGTGGCTGGGCTATGACGTTGCTGCCGCCAACGGGCGGGCGTTGGGCTCTCTGATGCAAGCCAATCTGCTAGGGTCTTTTGTGGCGACGGCCTTGCTGTGTGCGGTGTGGATGGCGGTGTCTGAAACCGGGCGTCGCTGGCGCGCGCTCGCCTGGCTGAGTGTCGGAGTGCTGGCGGCTGGCGTGGTGATGTCAGAGTCCCGCTCTGCGGAGGCTGGCGCAACAGTGGGAGTTCTGATGTTGCTGTGCTGCCTCCCGCTGCGAGCCCGTAGTCGCGGGGCTGTGCTTCTGGTGCTGGTCGCGGGTCTGACAGCAGGACAGGTCGGATTACATGGGCGCCCTGCAACGCTGCCCTCATCAGGGCCGGACGGGGCGAGCAGCCTCACCCAGGATATCCGCCCGACGAATGTTGACGCGCGTCTGGTCTGGAACCGCCAGCACTCTGGCGATGAACGACTGACCCTGCTGAGAGGGGCGCTGAGCATCACCGTGGACCACCCGTATGCCGGGCTGGGCCTGGGAACCTTTGAAACCCGCTTCCCGTCAATTCTCAACGAGCATGGCATCGCTAATCCGTTTACGGTAACGGCGCAACATCCGCACAACGAACTGCTGTACGTCTGGGCTGAAGGTGGTCTGGTGGCGCTGGCCGGGTTGTTGCTCTGGCTGGGTATCTGGTTGCTTCCGTTCCGGCTAACCCGTGAGCCTGACGGATGTGGTGCTCAAATGCGTTATCGCCCTGTTGCCCGTATACGCTTTGCTTCACGTGCCACAGCGGCGCGGGGCGTGCTCACGTTACCCTTAATGGTGCACGTGATGACGGAATATCCCCTGTACCAGTCGGTGGTGCACGGCATAACCCTGGTCGTGCTGCTGTGGCTGGCGTTGCCCGCCTCGCTACGCCGGCCAGTTGTATCTGGTCGACAATACAGTCGCCTGCTGGCGTCGGTCGTCGCCGGGGTCAGCCTGGCGGGGATGGGGTTTATGGTCACCGGGTTGCAGTCGGCCACCTGCCTGCGGGAAGCAGAGCAATTCGGTCTGATGGACGCTACCCCGCTGTCTCGGGTGATGAACCCCTACGCCCAGCCGGACCGTCTGCTGTTTGACCGGGCGGTGAGCAACCTGATGCAGTTTAATCTCACGCGGGACCCCGCCAGATTGCTCCAATTCCAGAGTCAGGCTGAGCAATGGTTGACACGCCATAATGATGCCAACCTGACGGCGACCCTGATAAAGATTGCCGTTGTACAACAAAACCCTTCGCAGAGAGAAGCCTGGCGCCTCCGGGGGTGCCTGAGTTTCCCTCAGGACAACCGCTTTGCGTGTTTGCCTGCCGATACCGACCTGAGTGGACAGCCTGAGGAGGCCCTCGAATGATTAAAAAAGACCGACTTGACGCCATGACAGGCGGCTGGTTTGTGGGCGGTTTTACACCCGCCGCGTATACCACCACCGCGGTGGAAGTAGCGGTGCAGCACTTTCCTGCCGGATATTGTGGTGCAGCCCACCATCATCGGCAGGCGAATGAGGTGACCCTGCTGTTGTCCGGGCGCGCCCGCATGGCCGGAATGTTGCTGGTTGCCGGTGACATCCTGACCCTGTCCCCCGGAGTATCCTCCACATTTGAAGCGCTGGAAGCCTGTGTCACCGTGGTGGTGAAACACCCCAGTGTCCCAAATGACAAATACCTGGATACCCCTGTTCAACCCGTCCCGACACAACCTGAAGAGACCCATGATGCTTAATATCGTTATCCCGATGGCCGGGCGCGGCAGTCGCTTTGCACAGGCGGGGTTTACGGACCCCAAACCCTTTATCCCGGTGGGTGGCGCCCCCATGATTGAACTGGTCATCAACAATCTGCGTCCGACCTGTCCGCATCGGTTTATTTTTGTCTGTCAGCAGGTGCATCTGGATCGGTACGGTTTTGTCCCCCGCCTGAGGGCACTGGCGCCCGGTTGTGAAATCCTCGGATTGCCCGGCGTAACGGACGGGGCGGCTTGCTCGGTGCTGGCCGCGGCACGCTGGATTGATAACGACCAGCCCCTGATGATAGCTAATGCTGACCAGTGGGTGGATGTGGATATCAACGCCTACCTGGCCACCCTGGACAGTGACGGTCTGGATGGTCTGATGATGACCATGAAGGCTGACGACCCTAAGTGGTCTTATGCCCGTTTTGATGCGCAGGGACAGGTCTGTCAGGTGATTGAAAAAGAGGTGGTGTCCGGAGAGGCCACTGTGGGCATTTATAATTATCGCCGGGGGCAGGATTTTTGCCGTCTGGCACGGGACATGATTACCCGTAACGCCCGCAGTCAGGGCGAATTCTATGTTGCCCCTGTCTATACCGATTTGTATCGGGAAGGGATGACCCGGATAGGGGTGTACAACATCGGCGAAGACGGTCGCGGGATGTACGGGTTAGGTACACCCGATGACCTGGCCCGTTTTCTGATCTCACCCGGGTTATCCCGGGCAATAGCTCAGGGGCAGGGGGGCGCATGAAACTGATGGCACTGGCCCATCAGCGAGCCTTGCGATATCCGGCCTGTCGGGTCACGCTTGACCTGGACGCACTTCACGTTGCGGATCCGGATAACACCACGGTGCTGACCTTCGCACGCTGTGCTGTGCCGGTGCGCCGACTTTCTGCGCTGGACCGGCTGGGGGGGCTTCCTCCCGGTGATGTGGTGGTGTCCCGATTTGAAACCTCACCGCTGTCGGCATTGTTGCTGTGGGATATCGCCCACGGCCTCCCGGTGGGACGACGATTGTACCTGCAGGCATCAGATAACGTAGCAAACCTGCTGGAGCGCGCTTACTACCGCGAGGCATTCCGGGAGGTGACGGATATCCCTGATGTTGCCTGTGGACTACGAGTGTTTACTAAAGACACGGCCCTGCCCGCAGAAGCTGACCGCGGTCTGGAGCAGTGGAGTTTCTGTATCCCCACCGGTGACGGTGAGCCATCTGCATTGAATGCTTGTGTGGCCCGCATTCTGGCACTCGGGGTCCCGCAGATGGAGATTGTGCTCTGTGGGCGTCCCCGGGCAGATTTTCGCTATTGGGACCACGTGCGGATTGTGGGTGAAGACATCCCGGCACCGCCGGTGCATATCACGCGCAAGAAAAATGTGCTGGCCACTGCCGCCCGTTACCCGAATTTGTGCATCCTGCATGACCGGGTGCTGTTGCCGGTCAACTTCATGTCGGCTGTCCGGCGCTTCGGGGATGACTATCCGTTTACTGGTTTTCAGTCCTTCTGGTTTGCCGATACATGGAATGCGGTGCCCCGGCGTTACTCCGACGTTTGTGTGGGACAGCAGGTACCGTCGGTGTTGACGGCGGCAGTACGCACTGGCCGGGAGGTGTTGCCGGCATATGAACAAATGGGTTTTGTGTTCCAGCATCCGTGCCGTGCCGACTTTGGTAGGGAACACCTGACGGGGAGTTTGTACCTGTGTAAAAAACAGGTCTGGGCCCGCTGGCCACAGAATGAACAGCTGAACTGGTCGGAATATGAGGATGTGGAGCATGGACTGTGGGCGTCGGTTGCCGGTATTCCGTCGCGGATAAACCCATACAGTCTGACGCGCACCCTGTCTTATCGCAGCATTTTTCACTTTCTCGGCGCTTCAATCGGTTCCGATATTCGGGGACAGGTAAAGCCACATCGGCTCCCTCAGGAGTGGTGGGGGTTGCCACGACATCCCACACTACGTATCACTGAGTCCGAAGGGCGCCAGCGACTGGCGGTGTTTGCCCGGCAGTATAGCTGTACTGACATGGATGTCCCGTCTGGTGATGTTCCAATGACGGGTCTCCGACGTTATGCCCTGATTGCCCGTTTGTTGTGGGCGGCGCAGGGCGATACCCGGAACCTGGTCCGCGACTGGTACCACAGTGTGTTGTGTGAGGAGCCGGTGCCGTCTGATGTCGACTGGTTACAGGCGGTGCTGGACAGTGCTGAGAGCCCTGCCCGGAAAAAACTGGACTGGTTGCGTCACCCGGCATTGATCCGTCAGGTGTACAACAATCCGTTCAGCTCACCGTTTTTACCCGATACCCTGATGGCGGTTTCCCCACCGGGGTGGCGCCTCAAAGCCGGAAGCTTGCTGGCGGCGCTGACGCTTAAATACGTCAGCCGCGATGCGGCTTTTCCCCTGAGCCTGCGGGAGCTGTGGCTGGTCATACTGAACAGCGGACCCAGACATCAGGAGGGTGAGGATGAATAACCCTGTGAATGACACCTCGGCTCGTCCTCGGGTCGTCGCGGCTTCGCTGTCGTCGGTGCTGGCCTGGTGTGACGGCGATGCACAGGCACTGCCCACCCTGACCGGGGTCACCCTGTGCCTCTGGCTTACCCTGAGTGAGGAGGGATCTGTCCACACGGTGAGGGAGGGGGTGTCTGAAACGACGGGAGAGAAGCTCTCGGCCGGCCGGGTCATTGTGTTGCATCAGACCGGGAGGATGACGGAGCCGGCGAAGGTCTGGCCTGCACTGGCGTATCCGATGGCAGTAGCGGCTCACCACGGGCAACCCGTGACTTTGTTGCTTACTGGTGGCGCCCTGTTGCGTCGGCAGGAAGCGTGGCAGAACTGGCTGGATTTCTCCACACGGGGGCACCCCCCGGTGCGGCGTTTGCTGCTGCTTGTTCTGGCAGGTGCGGTCGTGCTGGGGAACGGCTGGACGGCGCGGCTGGCCAGGCTGGGATTGGGGTTAATACGAAAGGGGAAGACATGGATACGTTGAGTATAGTGTTCCAGGGACCGGTGGTTGAGGGTGGCGGCCCCCCCCATCCGGCGCTGTTTTTTATCCAGCGTACCCGGCAGTGCTTCCCGCATGCCGAGATGATTGTGTCCACCTGGTATCGTACGCCGGAAGCGGATGCGGCGTTGCTGGCGCAATTATCTGTGATGGATGTGCGTCTGGTGCTCAGTGAGGACCCCGGGGCGCTGACCGGATCCGATGGCGCAGGGACCTGGCTGACCAACCTGAACAGGTTACGGGTTTCCGCTCAGGCTGGCCTGGCGGCGGCGACGCGGCCTCTGGCCGTGAAGCTGCGCACCGATTGTTATCTGGGCAGCCGCGCCCTGGTGGGGTTGCTGAACCGCCACGTGGTCGCGGATGACGGACTGGCGCGAGACGGGCACTTCCAGGTGTTCTCCCGCCGGGTGATCAATGCCAGCTTGTTTGCCCGGGATGCGCGCGGCAGCCTGCCGTACCTGTTTCACCCGGGGGACATTCTGTTGGCGGGACGGACCGCCGATGTGCGGCTTTTTTTCAGTGCGCCACCGGCGACCCCGGCCCTGTTCGCACCGGCCACGATGCCGGGATTGTGGTGCGCCTGGCGTTATGTCCCGGAGCAGTACTTTTGGGTGCATGCCATTCATCAGGCCACGGACCGTTGGGTGTATGACGGTAATTTTCATTACACGCCTGCGCAGGTGGCCGCGTCTGAGCAGTATTACCTGGCGAATTTCAGAGTCACCACGCCATCACAACTGGGATTACGCTGGCCTAAGTACTGGCGCCGCTATCCGTTACGAGGGTTGTTCAGTGTCTATACACCGTCACGCTGGCAACGGTTGTATCTGCGAAACCAGGGCTCGGTTCCCCGGTTGAGCGTGCTTGCACGGATGGAGGAACTGATGACGGGGGTGTGGCGCACGGGATACCGGTTACGCACCCGGATATTGCGATGTCCTCCCCTCCGCCGTCTGCTGGTTGGTCTACTGGGACGCAGGTCATGACGTATCGTCACCCTGTTTTATGGCGGCAGTGCGGGCGGCTCTTATTTCCTCAACGTTCAGGAGTCTGTGTATGAACCAGTTTATTTCTCAGTCTGGCAGCAGGCCGACCCTGCGTGAACTCTGGCAGACCCGGTACCTGGTGGGGCAACTAATGTGGCGTGACCTGACGGTGCGCTACCGACAGACCTGGCTGGGTGGCCTGTGGGCGGTGATCAATCCGGCACTGAATCTGGCCATGTACTACGCCGTTTTTGGGCTGATGGTCCGTTTTTCACCGCCGGAGTATCAGGCCCCTTATGCCCTGGTGTTGTTGTGCGGGCTGGTGTTGTGGATGTTGTTTGCCGGTGTGGTTAACGCGGTGGGGGACACGCTGCTAAATAACCTGCATCTGGTGCAGAAAATCTATTTCCCCCGGGTGGCCCTGACGCTGGCCGGGTTGGGGGTCAGTTGGGTGGACTTTATGCTGGCGCTGATTCTACTCGGTGTTCTGCTGCCGCTGTGTGGTGTTCCGTTGCGGGTGGAGCGTCTGCCCGTTTTGCTCCTCAGTGCGGGGCTGACGGCTCTGCTGGCCTGGGGCGTTGGGTGTCTGGTCGCCATTGCCAAACTGCGTTTTCGGGATTTTCGCCACATTGTTCCGTTGCTGTTGCAGGGGATGTTTTATGCCACTCCGGTGGTCTGGACGCTTGGTCTCTTGCCTGCGGCCTGGCATCCCTTTCTGGCCCTCAATCCGTTGAACGGGCTGACCGGGCTATGCCGGTATGCCTTGCTGGACGGTCCGGTGCCACCGGTGTCGTCTTTGTGTGTGAGCCTTGTCGGCAGCCTGCTATTTGCTGCCGTCGGGTATCTCTGTTTTGTCCGCTATGAAGCTCGGGTGATTGATCGCCAATGATAACGTTTGACCAGGTTTCTAAACACTATCCGGCCACCCGACGGTCGGGCAATACGCTGCGCACGGCGCTGGCTTTTCGCCCGTCGGTACCGGAGCCCCCTTTTGTGGCGCTGGAGGCGGTGAGTTTTCATCTGCCGCAAGGTGGTGCACTGGGCGTATTGGGGCGCAATGGGGCGGGCAAGTCGACTTTGCTCAAGTTGCTCACTCGGGTGAGCCGGCCGACGACCGGGTGCATTACGGTGCAGGGACGTCTGTCTTCCCTGCTGGAAGTCGGGGCCGGGTTTCATCATGACCTGAGCGGACGGGAGAACATCTTTCTGGCCGGGGCCATTCTGGGGATGTCCCCGGCGGCCATCCGGGCACGCATGGAGGAGATTGTAGCATTTTCCGGCCTGGCCGATTTTTTAGCACAGCCAGTACGTACCTATTCCTCGGGCATGTTTCTTCGGCTGGCTTTTTCAGTGGGTATCCATCTGGACTGCGATATTCTGGTCATTGATGAGGCACTGGCGGTGGGCGACCGGGATTTTCAGGCCCGTTGCCTGGCGAAAATCGCCGAGTTTCGCCAGGGTGGCGGCACCCTGGTTTTGGTCAGCCATGATGAGCATCAACTGAAGGCGGTTTGTGACCGCGGTCTGCTGCTGGCTCAGGGACGGATACAGTTTGATGGGGACATTCAGCGTGCCCTGGCCCATTACACACTTTCATTTTAGGCGTTTTACGATGCACATTTTAGCCCATCGGGGAGACTGGCACTCCCCACACGAAAAAAATAGCCACCTGGCGTTGCGGCGTGCCCTGAATTCTGGATGGGGCATTGAGACGGATATCCGTGACCTGGACGGTGAGCTGGTCATCAGCCACGACATGCCGCGTGCCGGTGCACTGCCGTTGAGCACGGTGCTGGATGATTATGTGGCGTTGCGTGCCACGGGAATGCTGGCCCTGAACATCAAGTCCGATGGTCTGATGTCTGCTCTGAAGGCGCAGTTGTCGGCGCGGGGGATTCGCCGTTACTTCTGCTTTGATATGTCGGTTCCCGATATGTTGCCCTATCAGTTTGCGGGGATGGCTACGGCGGCGCGGTTGAGCGAATACGAACCTGAAGGCCCTCTGAGTATGGCGGCACCGGTGTTGTGGGTAGACGGGTTTCATCAACTGAGCGTGAATGAGGTGCAACTGACCCACTGGTTGACCGCCGGGAAAACGGTGTGTCTGGTGTCGCCGGAGCTGCATGGACGTGATCCATATCCGTTATGGCAGCAGATGGCCGGTTGGCCGAAAGTATTGCGTCATCATCCACAGCTGATGCTATGCACGGATTGTCCTGCTCTGGTGCAGGGGGGAGGAATATGAGCCGTATTCGTGGGGTTATTTTTGATATGGACGGTGTGCTGATTGATGCCCGGGAATGGCACTACCAGGCGCTGAATCAGATCCTGGTTCAGTTTGGTCTGGCCATCAGTCGCGAAGACCATCTGGAGGAGTTTGACGGGTTACCCACCCGGGAAAAATTGCAGCGGTTGAGTGCACGTTATGGCCTGCCAGTTGAATTGCACGGCTTTATCAATGAAATGAAGCAGCACTACACCGTTCCTCTCATACATCAACACTGCTGGCCCGTTTTTGAGCACCAGTATGCGTTGGCTCGTCTCCAGCGTGATGGATACCGGCTGGCTGTAGCGTCTAACTCGATCCGCAACAGTATTGACACCATGTTGACGCGGGCACATCTGTTGCCCTATCTGGAGTTTTTCCTCTCCAACGAGGATGTTGTCAAGGGGAAACCGGATCCGGAAATTTACCTCAGTGCGATGCACCGGCTGGCACTGGCGCCGGCGGAATGTGTTGTGGTTGAGGACAATCCACATGGAGTGGCTGCGGCCCGTGCAGCGGGTGCTCAGGTGTTGAGGGTGAGCGACCCCTCCGAGGTGACCTGGTCGCGTGTTCAGGCGTTTATCACGCAGTGTGACGGGGTGGAAAAATGAAGCCTGTGTTGCTATTTCTCACCCCGACGCCACCTCAGGGGCACTGGCCGAGCTGGCACAGTGTCTGGTGTGCCCCTCCCGGGGCGCAAGGGAAGGCGAGCACGGATGAAACGGTCCGGCTTTCGGGCACGACTTGTCCTTTACTGTGTCAAGGGCTACTGGCGTGTGCCGGTTACTCTCCCGATGTTGGGCTGTTGTTGCTGACACACCACGATACAGAGTCTGTGACATTGCCCCCATCAGGCGACAGGGTCAAGGTCTGGCTGACCGGTCCGGATGAGGGAACGATCTATTTCCCTCGCATTGGACAATTTTGGGTGTGTGCGCAGGCGGCCATCCAGGAACACAACCCGGGCAGGGGTAAGGTCACGCTGACTGATGTGGGGCACCAGAGTACCCTATCTGGATGGGGGGACCCGCTCCAAAGGTTGTGATCTGGAGGGATGAAGTAACGCAGCCACGCCTCCGGATCGATACCAATGAGCGCAATATTTTCCATGATAGTTCTCCGAATGAAAGCCTGTCCTCAGCATAGTACCGGGAA
The DNA here is from genome assembly GCF_006376615.1 of Buttiauxella sp. B2. Classification (GTDB taxonomy): domain Bacteria; phylum Pseudomonadota; class Gammaproteobacteria; order Enterobacterales; family Enterobacteriaceae; genus Buttiauxella. The sequence goes on along the minus strand of NZ_VEXQ01000001.1, from coordinate 14,640 downwards.
GGAGGGAGTGACCATCTCATTAATTATCCTACGTAAAGCATTTTGACCTTAACGGGTGAATCTTAACGGGTGATTGAGCGGAAGCCCCTGACCGTAAGGGATGTACGGAACTATCAACTTGTCCGATTATGGTTTTGCTTACTTTCGGACATACAGAGGGCGTGGTGTACGTAATCGGGTGGGCATCAGACCCCGTTTACGGTTACTTCTCTACCTGGTTTAGGGGTTTGATCGGGACTTTCTGCTTCTGTCGCAGATTCAATTAGCGACGTCCGGCCAGGCGTGGATCGATTACGAAGGGCTCTGCTGTGATGGTATTCAGTACATCCCTGGCGCCGGGTTGCATTGGATTAAACAATGCATTCCATTCCCCAGTTATGGTACTGGGCACCTGAAGTACCAGGCCTTTTTCAGACGAATTCAGCCATTCATCTCCAATAATTTGTGTAGACCTGGGCGCAGGATCGGCTTGCCAATCGTCCGGTAAGGCCTCTACGTTCAGTGAGACTATAAGCTCTTCAGGTACCTCGATGTTAAGCAGGGTATAGCCCGCCATCAGATCTTCTATTTCAAGGTGGACGAGCGTTTCCAGTACGCAAAGAGCCCGGGAACTCCCCAAATATACGCAGGATTTTCCCGGGGAATTCCAGCGTCCACCGTAAGTTCTCGCACCATATCCGTCAAAAGCAGTCGCCGCATAGAGAGTCTTAACCAGGCGGAAATAAGTCACGACCGCCATCAGGTGATCACACCGTATTCAAGACGACCAATAAGGGTCATGACGGCTTCTGCACCCGCAGGGGTGGACAGTAATTCCGCAGGTGTCTTTCCTGACAGGGCTTTTGCAGGTTTATTCAGCCACTCCGTCATGCGCGTTGTATTACCTCCGAACAACTGGCTGGCCGCTGTGATCACCCGAGCCATTACGTACACGCGGGCACTTTGTTCGGGTGAAAATCGATGCTCCGGGCTTTTAATTCGGCGGTTATACGTGCTGCGATCAATACCCGCCATACGGTAGAGCTGCTGCTCATCCATGTGAATGTGTGCGGACATCTCTTTTATCAGCGAGGTATCCAGGCCTTCAGTAATTCTTTCATGCGCTGCCACCGCCGTTTCAGGCAGGTTCAGACAGGCCATCAGCGTCATTTGAGCGTTCTTAGGTACCGCAGGTGTAAATAAGGATGTAGTCATTTTACCCTCCCGTTCATTTGAGCATAATTATAGCGCAAATGAGCGATGAATGGAGTTCTTTATTGGGGAGGCTATTGGGATATCCAGCTGACTGTGGAATGAAGTGAGGGTATGATCTTCATATGGTTCACAGTTAGATGCTTTTTTGTTGATTTACTCTTTAAATACCTTAAATGATATATCCTTTGCAAAGTCAGGTAAGCCCAAGTATGCCGGGTTACATGTGGTGTTAATCGTTGTAGCGCATCAAAGTACAACTTTGATTTGTACTCAGGATAGTTGCTAGTAAATACATCGTCGATTTTCGAAAAAATAGAATGGATAGTCGTATAGGACAATGGTTTCCCTACACCCTGACTCGACGTAAATATAAAATCGTGACTATCACTTTCAGTCCGTATTTTTCCTATATAAATACTCAGGAAGTAATAATCCTGCTTATCAAGTTCTAATACACGACTCCCCCATACATTCTTAAGAGAAGGGGGGGGCCTTGGACCGTATCCTTCCTCGACGGTAGTGACGATCAGGCTAAATTTATCCCCTTTTATATTTGATTTTATAGAACTGCACTCTAGCAGTAATAACTCACCTATTCGCAATCCATAATTCAATAACAGCCGAACAATCAGAAAGTTGCGAAACTGAATATACCCAGAGGGAAAGGGGTTTAACAGGTTATGTTTTCGGGTAGAGCAGGGAGCAATAATGTTGATTTGATTGGGGTAAGCGACTGTTCTCAAGATAGTGTGAAAATGTTGCCATTTCATCAATGGCAATGTACGGATTATGGCCAGATGAATAGAAGCTATAACAAAACGTGACGCCATATTTGCATAGCCAGAATTCGTAAAAGAACTTAACGGCTAATAGCGAAGCAGACTGCGTGGACAATGAGCGATATGACAAATGGTCATGTGGTACCTGAGGTGATACCACAATGGTAAACAGGTTTCCGTGTCCATCAGAATCCATTGTCGCTTACGGTCATAAATGACCAACTGGTTAAGTAAGTACATGAAGCTAACCCCTATAGCTACATTGTAATGAAGTAAATGTACTTTGTACTTAATGCACGAAGCGGGAGGGATGTCATAAATCACTAACGCATTGATTTATTGAGAAGTGGCTATGGAACATGAAGTTGTTTATCGTGGTATGCTATTTAACATAATATAGCTTACACGTAGACGGGTAGAAATTTACCCGTTTAGCGTGAGGTTATATGATTAACAAAGACTTACAATTAACAAATAATCATAGAGTGGGGCAGGCGCAATGCGCTTTAAACCATATATTCCAAAAGGTTTATCAATCAGCAGCTAACGGTAAATCCTTTGCATACATCACTGATTTTGGTTTTTTAGATTTAAATCGGGATGAGTTTTGTACAAACACGCCACCATTAGTGCGTGATGTTCTGGTTGGTCTATTCAGATACAACATCAAGCACAAAATCACTTCACGCGGCTTACGCGTATCAATTCCTCGCTTTTCTATCCCGTCCCTTAATTCAAGGGGAAGGGCATGAACACGACCAAACTAAATACCGACATAACCACGCGCGATATCATTGATGTCATGTTAGGGCGCAAACTGCGCACGCTTGACGTTATTGCGGAGTTGGAAAACAAATTTGGTGCCTGTGACCGCAAATTAATCAGAAACCGCATCGACAATATGCGTGCTTCAAAAAGCGTGGACATTGAAGTCATTGAAAAACAGGACTATGACGCGCGTGTAAAATTCTGGCATTTGAAAGAGGTTAAGGACTGTTATTTCCGCCAATCATCGCTGACGCGGCACATGCGCCGTGGTTTGCCTGCAATCATTAAAGAACGGAAAAAAAGAGAGTACCCGCGCCCCAAATTTACCCCTGAAGAAATGAATGTTTGTCGATTGGCAAGGGCGGCGCATGCTCTGTGGTCTACCGGTGTGTGGGTTGCACCAAAGCTGGTGGAAACCGGCAAGAAGGGGGAGCAAAACACACCCGTGATTAATAACACCTATTCGCGTTACTCCAATAATCATCAAACAAACAACAGGACTTCCCAATGGAACACAATTTAAAGATTGCGCCGATTCACTTTGCGCCGGTTGCTGACGGTTTAAAACATGCAGAGTTACGTATCAGCGACCGTGATTATAAAAGCGGTGACCAAATCACCCTTAATGAATACCAGGGTGGTTTTACCGGTGAATCTGTTGACGTAGTCATCACGCACGTTGCGGATGTTGGATTTATCGTTCCGGGTTATGTGCTTCTGAGTATTGAGCTAATAAATAAAGGAGAAGCCTCGCAAGGGCATTAAACATCATGGCTAAAACTGAATTGCAGTTATTAAACCGGGCATTTCGCAAGGCAATGAAAAGCTGGCTTGGTAAGCCTGGTGGATTTAAGTCTAAGCGAGAATGGCGGAGCTGGTGCCGCGAAAATGCCTGCGCACTTGAGTCAATACGTAGCATTGAAGGTATTGCGCCACACGAAGAAATACACGACCAATATGATGCTGACAGCGTGGTTATTGAAGAAATGAGCAACTGGTAAGGGGCTTAAGAAGAATGGCTACAGTATTAAATTTAGATGGTGACGGCCAATGAGTGAATCAGTAATCAATTTTCGCTGTGACCGTGATATCCATGAGCGCGCCAAAACGCGCTTAACTGTAGGCGCGGTTAAACTTCCTGACATGCTACGCCTTGCGGTTAAGTCTATCGCGAATGATGACGGCACCGTCTTTGGTGAAGTGCTTAAAGAGTGCGGCAAGGATTATGCGGTCGGTATCAATTCCGCCTGGTTGTATTACAAAGCACATGAATTATTTACCTATGATGATGGCGCGCTATATCGAAAAAGCAATAAGGGTGCTGGTATGTGTGGCGCACCGGTTGACCTTGTTAACCGGTGTGGTGTTTCTTGCGTCGTCATTAACAGTGAGCTTTATCCGGTTAAGGATGTTATCTGGTTGATGTTTTACGGACATGTATCAGGTGATGTGATTTGTCTTGATGGTAAAGACTTAAAAATAAGCAATTTGATTGCAGATAATGAGCACGCTAACACCGTTAAAATAAACCACCAAATAACGAGTGAAGAACGTGATTTAATTAAATCAGGAAAAATGCGCGCACTGGTGGTGGATACCAATAAGTTTGACCGCATTAAACGCGGTTGCGTCGAGTTGCTTTGTAACACAGGTGAAACATTCTATTTTATCCTGACCGATGAAAAAGGCTGGAGAGGGACACGCAGCGCTATATACGCACAAAGAATAGAGTTAAATAAATTTATTATCAGTATTTCATAGGGTAGAAATCTACCCGTCACGATTAATAATTGATATTATGAGGGGGTCTAAAATGAGGCTTCTGGTTATGATTAATGATGCTGTTAAAAAACTGCAAAAAGAAAAGCGCGTCCTGACGCTAGGTCAATTAGTTGATGCGATTTGCAGTGGCCAATTGCGCAATGAATGCGGGTTAGATCGTCACGCGTTTGCGCAGTTGGTCGGGACGACACGAAAAACAATCCGAGGATATGAGGCCTGGGAGGTTGCACCGCGCATGGGTGATATTTTCAGCATAGCAACATCACTTGGCATCAAGCTACAAATGCCGGGGGCGCATGATGGAAGCAACTGAAACGGATATCAACACCAGCCTCACGGCGGAAATTCTGGCCATTGCTGAAGCGCGCGCGGTATCTGAAGGGTTGCAAGGTAACACCTTGACCCGCCACCGCAGCGCAATAAAAGCCCTGACTGATACGCTAAATGGATCCACTGTGCGCCTGGTTCGTCCTGGTCGTTGGGTGTCACTGTACGCCCGCGAACCTTCCACCAGCACGCTTACATCAAACATGAAGTTTGTTGCATCTATTCTGGAGTGGACAGAGGCGCGGGGTTATCCGCAAGCGGATTTTTATCTACGCATTGCGCACGCCATACGCCAGGCACTGGCGGTTAAGGCATGATAACGGATGTGCTTTTAAAGATGGCAGAACGGCGCGGAAAAGACCGCGCCTTAAGTCAGGATTCAATTACGCGCGAATGCCACGCCATCAACAGCACACGTCCTGTGTTATGTCTTGGTGTTCGCGCCGCCTCGCATCCTGATTACTGGAAGCGGCACGCAGAAAATCGCATAACGGAAGGGCGCGCGGCAACGACAGTGCGTGCCGAACTCAATTACACTGCCGCTGTGCTGGAATGGACGGTCAGGGGTGATATTGACCTGAAAGTGATGACCCCCGCATCCGCAATGGCCATTTCTGAAGCCATAAGACAAACCGCGCAACAGGTGAGTAAACGGGTAAAACGGTATCCGTCATTGGCAAAACCTGCACGCGTCAGTATCGATGAGTTTAGCGAGACAGCGCGCCAGATTGAAGGTTTGAGAAGCCCGCATAAAGAAATATGCGCTATGGCGTTATGTTTTGGTTTGCGCGCCACTGAAGCTGTTAAATTGCGCCAGTCATCATTATTGGATAGCGGGATGTTGTTTATACCAGACCGCACTACTAAAACGCGAGCGAATTTATTATTGCCAATTCCCGTTAAATACATTAAGCAAATTAAAGGCTGGCTTGATAATATCGAAATGGGAGCCGCGACATATTCCGCGACCTATATGTATATAAACCGAAAAGGGTTTAAATGGTGCTTACATGATATGCGTAAAATGTTCAGGACAAAGGCAGCGGTAAGGGGGGAGGATTATTTAGCTAGTGAGTTAATTCTTAATCATGAAATAAAAGACGTTCCCAATGTATACCTACAGAAGCCCCCATATAAAAGAATGCGTGACGCATTACTCCACGCGTTGAACGATTACCGCAACGCACAGCAGTAGCCAAACCATCCAATCACATTGACCGCCTGAAGGCGGTTTTTTTTCGCCTGAAACCCATCAATCAAAGGTTAAAGAAATGTTGCTCGAAAACGCGCATTCACCTGTTAATTGTAGTGAATAAAATGTTGCTAAATTGTTCTGTTGATAACTTTTAGTGGCTCACAGATAAAGAAAATAAAACAGTGGTTGCACAGGTGAGAGCGGCCAAAACAATAGAAATAAATATAATCATTTAAAACAACGAGTTGTGGTGATTGCTTGTTTTCTGGTTAATAAACCACCTGTTTACAGGCGTTATATTATTTTTTTCAGCTTAGTCCGTCACTAAAAGAATAATACGCCCAATTAAAACCGATAAATCAGTGTATTGGCGGGGTGTTATATGTGGAGGGGGAACACTTAACATTGATTCAGGGTAGCTAAATTCGGATAACAATCTACCCATTCAGACGGGAGTATTAATAAATGTTTCTTGAAATTACATTTTCGGGAAAAAAAGCATCGTTCTGTGTGGTAAAAAAATCAGTTAAATCAATTCAATAAAAGCAATGTGGCAATTTTTAACATGAAATCATCACGTATTTGTTTCTGTTATCAGGTCGTACCAGTCATTTTACCCCCTTGACGCGCAAATCCGCTGCCGCTCGGCGTGGGCGAAGGTCGAGACAGCTACGGCCACGTCAGATATTAATTTTCATCCGGGATTGTGTCAGGCCTGATGCCACGGGCTTTCATTGCGACTCGCATATTTATGCAAACACTGACTCGGTAATAAATCTACCCGCTATGCGTCGTTACATTTATCAGGGGTGTGTAGTGGAAGCGGGCGCGGGTGCGTTTTGTTCGTCAAAAAGTTGGCATGGAAATTATTACCCACAGGGCAATCCAGTATTCATGCGGGCTGGCGTGGGGTTGACGAGGTCAGAAAAATAAGCAGGTGGGGTAAAACAGGGCGGTTATACACAGCGCCCCTGTTTTCTGTCTTGTCGTGTGTCACCTGACGGCTAATAACGTAGATGTTGTCATTGCTCCGCTAACCATAGGGAGTAAATGAAAATGGCCTGGGGGCGAATTTTTCAAATCACCATTAATTGTACAACCGGCGAAACCATCACCATTGATGACGTGGATTGTGATTTCTCTTGTGTGCGGGATAAAGAACCACAACCCAACGAGGCTGAGTTAACGCTATGGGGTATTACTGCTGATACACAAAACCAGATAGCCGTATCAGGTAGCACAATCAGTGTAGCAGCGGGTTACCTTGATGAAGGTCTATTGACTCTGACACAGGGTGAATTGATATCAGCGGTAACGGTCAAGCCTGCGGAGGTTTACGGGTTACGCATTAAGTTTTATGAATCACTTATTCCTTACCGCGCATCGGTAACCAAACGGTCTTTCAAAAAAGGGCAGAGTCTGGCGGACGCCGTCAGGATGGTTGCCAGTGATATGGGGCTTGGCTGTCAGGTGTCCAAAGGTGCCGCAGCACTAACCCTGGAAAAGCCGGTGTCAGGCGTGGCGCTCTCGCGTGATGTGCTTAATAGCTTGTGCAAGCCGGTTAATGCTGGATGGTCTATCCAGTACCAGTCATTGCAGGTGACTGCGGGGGATTCACTGACACAGGGTTCCGCGCTGTTTTCACCTGACAGCGGTCTTTTAGGTGCACCAGTGTTGAAGCTACACACGCCACGCCGCCACAAACATAAAAGTACATCCACCACATCCACGACCAAAAAGAAAAAGTCTTCAGTCGCTACTTATCCGTGGCCACCAAAAAACTCTCATACCGATTACACCAAAGGCGCACGCCGTCAGATTGGCACCATTGAGGCTATTACGTGGCGTTCAGTCCTGCGCGGTGGCGTGGAGATAGGCGACAAAGTGCAGCTTGAATCACCGTCTTTGGGTCAGGAGTGGTGGGTCACCATTACCAAAATTACGCACCGTTTCGGCACAAAAGATATGAGCGTATGGGAATCACAATTTGAAGGGGTCATTGAATGAGAGCAGGTAGTCAGGTCAGCGCCATTGTTAATCAGGAACTCGCTTCCGCAATATTTAGCCTGGAAGCAACGATTGTGTCCGTGGCTGGCGGGAAAGCAGTTGTTCAACCAACAGCGCGGCGCATTTTCGGTGATAACGATGAACCGTATGAATACGAAGCCATAAGTGATGTGCGGCTTTTGTCGCTGGTCTGGAATAGCAGCAAGTCTGGTATTAGTGGTGAGGTTAAGGCCGGTGATAGCTGCCTGTTGATTGCGATTTCCCACAGTGACGCACAGGAGCCAGACCATAAAACGCTATCAGCTTGTGCGGCCATTACCGGATTTAACGACATGGCCACACACACCATGCCGGATAGCGTGGGGATCCGAATTTATCACGTTGCCGCAAATATCACCCTCGATGACAACAACATCACGGTTGATAACGGAGGCGGGGCAAAGCTGGTGCTGGATGGTGGGGGCATAACGCTTGATGCGCCAGCGGGTTTCACCGTCAACGCCAACACACAGATAAACGGCAACGTTGGCATTGCGGGTGACATGACCACCACAGCGGGCGCAGGCGGTGGAAGTGGTCGGGCGGCGTTTGCAAGTGATGTCCAGATTAATGGCACCAGTGCGGCTGTTGACCACGTTTCAAACGGTATTAGTGGCAGCGGACATAAACACAAAGAAAACGGTGACGGTGGCGGCACAACTGACGCACCGCAATAAAAGGAATGAATAAATGAAACTTAGCGAGCAGGCCGCAGCGGTGGCGTTTGATAACGGCGGTTTTTTACAGGCAGGTGACGCAACCTTCAATTTTAAGCCAGGTGATGTGATTGAGGTTACGCACCGTATCGGGCTTGCAGTGATGGGCGTTGAAACCTGTCCCATGTTCGATGCGCCCTTAAGCATGGTGCTGGCCAATTGTCGCCAGGCTGATGATGGTTGGGTGCCTTATTACAGCGATGTGATTTATGAAACGGCACATCAGGCAGCACTCGCACAAATGCTGAATGATGCAGGGGAAGGGTTTAACCCCGATGATCTTTTAGATTTTCAGTCGCTGGATGCGTGGGTGTCAGTCATCACCGTAAAGCAGGTGACAAACTATGCAGATAAACAGTGAGCAATACAGGGCAGCGCGTGACGGCCACTTCTTTTCACGCATTACGCCGCTGAATGGTGAGCCGGTGACCCTTAACATGCCAACCCCGCGCGGGCGTCGTTTTTTGCCCGTGGGTAACGTCAGTGAAATAAAGGATTTGGGGCAGGGTAAATGCCTTGTCCGCATCGCAAATCTTGAGCCTGTGCAGGGGATTTACTCATGATGGATGTTTTGCAGGACAAAGACGGGGTCATCATGAAAGACGGTGACCTTGTGCTTGATGGCGGCGTTGATGGTGTCGCACAGCAATGTGAAATACGCATTGGCACCAACAAGGGTGAATGGTGGCTTGATGAGTCATTAGGCATTCCGTGGTTCTTTGGTGTGTTGGGTCAGAAGCTACCCGCAACAATTGTAGCAAAAATGATTGCTGATGAAGGCATGAAAACAGATGACGTGAGGGATGTTGTCATCACGCGTGCGGCCAACGTCTCCGGGAAGATGGTTGTGATGTTCGATGTTCACACCGGGCAGGAATCAAAAGGAGTCACGGTTAATGGCAATTGAATTAGTCAGTGATAACGGCTGGCGTGGTGCGCGTTTGCCAGAGATACGCGGTCAGATTTACGCATCCTTGCGCGCCTTGTTGGGTAACATTTCTTCTGACGGTGATGCAGTCATTGGTCAGATTATCGCGGTATCGTCTGAAGATGATTTACAGATTATCGAGGCGATGGGCTGGATTTTCGGCGGCTTTTATCTGTCACAGGCTGAAGGCGCACAGTTAGATGGTGCCGGTGAATGGTTCAACGTAACCCGGTACGGCATGACGCAATCGTCCGCGCGGGTTGTGTACTTGTTGAAACCTGATGGTGTAGTGACTGCCGGTGATAGTTTTAAAGTGTCGGGCATTGATGGTGATTGGCTGGTGTCTACAACTGAATCAGCGGATCCAAATTCTTGCACAGGGCTTGTTCTGTCAGTCAAAGGTTCTGCGCTTGTTGATGGCAATACGTTCGTCATTTCTGTTAATGGCACTGAATACACCACACAGTTTGAAGCAGGTGACACATCAGACACAGTGATTGCGCGCCTTTATGGTCTGGCCATAGCGGGTGATAGCGCAATGACAACCATGCAGACGGCTTATGGGGAAATGTTGTTTGTGGCCGATGGAGTCAGCTTGGCGCGCTTCTCGTTTACGGCGGATGTGTATGATGTTGTACGGGCGGGGATGCCTGTTGTTGCCTGGTACGACTCAGAAACGGACTTTCCTGTTGTGGGCTATGGTGACGTGGTCAGTGATGACGTGCTTGTATTGGCCAACGGAAGTCAGGGTTTTTTGATTGAAGATGATGAGCGCTACCGCGCCAGACTAAAGGCCGCTGCCGCAGCGCGTAAGTCATCGATTGGGGCTTCACGTCCAGGTATTAAAGCCTCGGTGCAAGCAGTAGAAGGCGTGTCTTTTTGTGATGTAAATGTCAATCGCGGTATTGAAACTGATGTAAATGGATTACCGGGTAAAACCGTTCAGGTGTTTGTTGCAGGTGGTGCTGATGATGATGTTGCACAGGCTATATATAGTGCTGTGGCTGGCGAAGCGGGAACGTTTGGCGGCAGTTATGGAACGGCCACAGATGGCGACACCACAGAAACGATGTATTTTACCCGGCAGGCGTACCAGTCTGTTTATGTGGCGGTGTCTGGTGATGCATGGGATGCAGAGACAACGGGCAAGCCGGTTGATTATTTTTCTGTTGCCCGTTCGGTGATTGAGGATTATTTCACATCACTTATCGTGGGGCGTGATGTCTATGCGCGCCAGCTCGAATCTAACCTTATTGTTGCCCTGCCAACACTTACAGACATTACGGTCAGCGTGGGTGTGTCGGCTAACCCTTCAGGGCGTTCCGTTGCCATTGCAGACGGTGCAATTGCTGTGACGAATGATACGTTCATTACCATTGAGGGTGAATGATGAAGCCTTTTATCATTTCACCTGACGCGCTGGCCAAAGCTCGCTTTACGTCCAAAGTGCGGCTAACGAACAACATCAAACTGATAACAGGTCTCCGGGCTAACCATGACTCGATGGTTGCCGCACTTGATTACCTTGAAACGGGTTCAAAACTATCCACGTCTACGGGCGTCATGCTTGATGCATGGGGTGAGCGTTACGACTTACCCCGTGCAGGCATGGGTGATGATGAATACCGGCAGAAAATGCAGGCGCTATCATCCGGGTTGACTTCATCGCAACAGAGTAGACCGGCATTGGGAAAATACATCGCCAGTGTCTATGGGGTGAGATGGCTACCGCTCGGCGGTGTTGTTTCGCCTGCGGGTGCGTTGGGTGGCGTGTTTAACCGCGCGCCCCTTGACCGAATGATTTACGTGCAGTGTGGGCGGGATGCGCCAAATATTGGATTACCCGAATCAATGGTCAGCGCCACATTTGCCGGTGACATCTACAGCACGGCCACACGACCTAACAGCAAAATGACAGACAACGCCCCTATGATGCCGGGTAACGTCTTTGCGTCGATGTGGGGAGGTCTGGAGTACGTCAAAACAAATCGCGCAATCAGGGTCAGTGCAGGGGTCACAATCAGGGTCAGTGCGGGTAAATCGGTACTTACAAGGCAACACACCAATGAGGTGATTAGTCTCGATGCGATAAGCCCAAATAATACCCTGGCAACATATAAACCAATCGAGGTGACAAATGGATAGCTGGGCGGAAAGTGATATTTCATACCCGTCATTAAACGCGGACACACCGAACAAGCAAGAACCCGCACAGGAGATGCAGGCGTCAGGCTTTGTGCCAACGTACATGGACAAAGGCGGCAATCTGGTTATTGGTGATGCGCTGACCGCGCAGCATATGAATTTTATCTTGTGCGACTTGTACCGCAAATACACCGCAGCGCTTGCCCGTATTGAAACGCTGGAGGGTGGCCAGTGAATAAGTTTGCTTACATCCTGCGAGCATATCCGTTTACCGGGGGCGATTACCCATCAAGTGAAGCACCGGCAGCAACGCTACAGCAAAATGGTTTTAAGCCCACATTTGTTAATCCTGACGGCACATTTTCGGCAGGGGATCCGGTTGAGTACAAACACCTGAATTTTATTTTTAATGACCTGTATGCGAAGGCCGCAGACATGGAAAGCAGACTGACAAATCTTGAGGGGGAATAAGTGGCTTTAACAGATGACGAACTCATTGCCATCAGTGACTTACCGGTTGGCAAAAACGACAATAGCAACACGCAGCCTGATTTAATCACATTGCATGAAGTGAGAGGCACCACGGACAGTGTGTTTGCGCTGCCATACCAAAACACCAACATAGATGTTTTTGGTGGTGGTGCGGCTGGCCAGTGGGCGCTTAACTTTCAAAACCCGCTTCAGCGTGTAGTGCTAGACCTTGAAATTTATTTTGGTGGACGGTCAGTAGAAAGCACGCCGCCGAACTTGTCCGCACTCACGCTGACTCTGACCGGGTTTTCCAGTGGCGTGATATTTGCACCGGCAACAACCTACGACGCCGCAGCGCCAGATAACTATTTTGGGCTGACGGTTACAGGTCTTGCGCCGGTTATAAAGTTAGGGGGGAAACGTCGCCGCCTGGAGCAATCAGGACAAGTGATTATTCCGTTGGTGGCTGTGTTGCTGTCTGAAAACCCGCTGACCACACAGGAAGTGGCGCAGGGCTTCAGAACGCTATCAGTGGCACTGAAGCGGACAGACGAGTCACAAACAAGCGTCGTGCCGATTCTCGGCGGCATGGTCTACAGCAACCCGCTACCGTCAGCCCGTGACGGCGCACTTGTGAGAATGAGTTAACGTAAAAGAGCTAAAAGTAAAAAATACAAACCTTAGATTTGTTACTAACAAAATGAAGGTTTGCAATAAATGAAAATGATTACCCGTAAAAAGCCCGCATGGGTGGACTTACACCAGACAGGTGTTTTGACGCGAATTGTGGCTATAAAAACAGAGGACGGCGGATGGCGTTTGTTTGGTGTGTGGCGTGACAGAGATATTGCTGTATTTGTGGAAGCGGCGCGTGGCGGGATTAGGCAATGGTCAGGAATAAACTTCCTTGCTGATTTCTGCGAAGGTTGCGGGATATCGGTGTGGGAGGTTCATAACAAGACAGATAAGAAAAAGCCCACATGACGTGGGCTTTGCTTTATGTGGCATCAGATGAAAGACCTAGCTTCTCGGCTAGACGGTGTAGGGCGCAAATGCTAATAACTTCCTCCGCATCCGCTGCAAATTCTGGCCAATGGGCGGCGATAAAACCGGAAATCAATTCAGCTTCTTCTTTGGTTAATGTCACGTCGTACCCCTTATAAAGATAAGAGGATTTTTCACCCTATAACCACACCATTCAAATAGTTATTACAGATCAATTATGCAATATTGATCGTTGTGACCGATCAATTGGATATAGGCGATTCTGGCCATTCAGGTTTGACGCTATCAAGGTTTGTATTGAGCACATCAACGGTGTAGCGCTTAATCAGTTTGAGTGTGTCAATTTGCTTTGTTGTAGCGGCATCAATATCAACCGCCGCCTGAAGTGGGAAGGCCATTGACGCGGCTTCACGCAACCTGCTTTTTTGTTCGCTCTGGTTATCTTCCTTAATCTCTTTTTTTGTTCTCACTTTGGGCGTAACTTTCAGCCATTCCATTTGACCTGTTTTATTGTTGTAGTTCGGTACGCTGCTGGCAGGTGATGCCCCGTAGAAATTAGCGTATTCATCGTCACAGATGCGCACCAGGTCATCAGGTAACGTGCCGCAGGATTTGTAATAGCGCAGGCTTTTAACTGGATAAAAAGCCCGTGTTTTATTGCTGAATAATTGGCTATGCATGCGTTAGTACCCCGCCACAACAAAAGAAAATGTGCCGCTACAGTTTTGCGTATGAAGATTAAAAGAGCTTGCAGATGTGGGTGTTGCTGTCCACCATGAATCTTTATCAGAGCCACCACTTCCCGAAAATGACCCACCGATACCTAATATCCCGTTAGGGAAAGCGGCTGGAAGATAAATATTAACGTCAGGGTTAGACGTTGAATTACTGTATACGCCGCCGATACATTGCAAATAAACCTGTCCGTTATCGTGGGTGTAATACGCAGAATTACTACCCGTTGTCGTTTTACCGGAAGGGGGCGGGTTGTTTGGTGAGTACACGCGTACCCCCGGCGTATCGTATAATCCATTACCCGCCTGAATTAATCCTGCATTACTGATATTTCGTCCGGAGTAAATATCCTGTGTAGCACCAAAAGAGCTATTTACAGTAACATGCCCATCAGACTGGATATCTACTGATGGCCCCTGTCCGGCTCGCAGATGTAGGGTTTTATCATCTGAGGCATAGACCAGCCCCACTTCCTCGCCTGATGCGTTATGAAACCATAAATGTTTATTCCCACCGCCACGTATATAGATAGCGTTTTGAGCTAACTCT